>NZ_CP154857.1:1410656-2821313 GCF_039614715.1 Microbacterium sp. AZCO
TCGAGCGAGCCGGTCGCGACGACCGTCAGCCCCTCGAGCACTCCCCCTTCGACCGTGGCCGCACCGGGACCGGGGTGGCCGGGCGTCGCGAGCTGGGCGCCGGCGGCCTCCCAGCGCTCGACGATCTCGCGGTGCCAGTCGACCTCGAACCAGTCGGTGAGCGCGTCGGCGATGATCCCGCCGACTCCTTCGACCGACGCGAGCTCGTCGCGCGATGCCGCCCGCATGGCGGCGAGCGACCCGAACCACTGCGCGAGCGCGCGCGCCGCGACGGGGCCGACGTGTCTGATGCTGAGGGCGACGAGGAAGCGCCACAGGTCCTTCGTCTTCGCCTTCTCGAGCTCGTCGATCAGGGTGACGGCCTGCGCGGACGGCTGAGGCCCGGTGAGCCCCTCCTTCTTCTCGGCGGCGCTGGGGTTGCGACGGAAGGGCGCGCGCCGGACCGGCTCACCGGTCTTCTCGTCGATCTTCAGCTCGCCCGTCTCGGCGTCGCGCACGACGACCTCGATGGGCACGAGCTGCTCGAGCGTGAGTTCGAACAGGCCCGCCTCGGTCGGCAGCGGCGGAGAGTCGGGAACGGAGGGCTGGGTGAGCGCCGCGGCGGTCACCTCGCCGAGCGCCTCGATGTCGAGAGCGCCGCGCGATCCGATGTGCTCGACCCGGCCGCGCACCTGCGCGGGACACGATCGGGTGTTCGGGCAGCGCAGGTCGACATCGCCCTCTTTCGCCGGTGCGAGTCGGGCGCCGCACTCCGGGCACTCGGCGGGCATGACGAACTCGCGCTCGGTGCCGTCGCGCAGCTCGACCACGGGCCCGAGGACCTCGGGGATGACGTCGCCCGCCTTGCGCAGCACCACGGTGTCGCCGATGAGCACGCCCTTGACCCGGACGACGTCCTGGTTGTGCAGCGTCGCCTGCCGCACGACGCTGCCCGCGACGCGAGCCGGCGCCATGACGGCGAAGGGCGTGGCGCGGCCCGTGCGCCCGACGGAGACGACGATGTCGAGGAGCTTCGTGTTGACCTGTTCCGGCGGGTACTTGTAGGCGATGGCCCAGCGCGGCGCGCGGCTCGTCGCCCCGAGCTCGTCGTGCAGCGCCAGCTCGTCGACCTTCACCACGATGCCGTCGATCTCGTGCTCGACGTCGTGCCGGTGCTCGCCGTAGTGCGCGACGAAATCGATGACGCCGTCGATCGTCTCGGTCGTGCGGAAGTAGGGGCTCGTGGGCAGGCCCCACTCCGCCAGCAGCGCGTAGACCTCGCTCTGCGAGGCGACCGGCGGGTTCTGCCATGCGCCGATGCCGTGCACGAAGAGACGAAGCGACGCGACCCGCGCCTCCCCCGCCTCGAGCTCGAGCCCGTCCTTCTTGTCGAGCTGCTGTCGCAGGCCGCCGCTCGCCGCGTTGCGCGGGTTCGCGAAGGCCGGGAACCGCCGGTCGGCCGAGCGCCGAGCGCGCTCCTCGTCGGCGCCGCGCGCACGAGACTCGTCGTAGACACGCTCCCGCAGCCGGGCCTGCAGGGCGTTGAGCTCTTCGAACGCGGCGACCGGGATGAAGACCTCGCCGCGCACCTCGACGATGGGCGGATGCCCCGTGCCGGCGAGTCGCTGCGGGATGCCGGCGACCCGCAGCGCGTTGACCGTGACGTCTTCGCCGACGCGCCCGTCTCCGCGCGTAGCCGCCGAGGTCAGTACGCCGTTCTCGTAGCGGAGGCTGATCGCGAGCCCGTCGATCTTGAGCTCGGTGAGCCAGCGCACCTGGCGGCCCGCCGCATCCTGAGCCTTGCGGCACCACTCGCGCAGCTCGTCCTCGCTGAAGACGTTGTCGAGGCTCAGCATGCGCTCGGCGTGTTCGACGGGCGCGAACAGCGTCGAGGTCGCCGCGCCGACGTTCAGCGTCGGTGAGTCCTGCGTCTGCAGTTCGGGGTGCAGACGCTCGAGCTCTTCGAGCCGCCGCATCCACCCGTCGTACGTGGCGTCGTCGACGATCTCGGCATCGCGGCCGTAGTAGGCGTCGCGAGCCTCGATGATCCTGTCGGTCAGCCCCTGCGCCTCGGCGCGGGCCTCGTCGAGCGTGAGGTCGGGAAGATCGAGGGGTGCGGCATCCGTCACCCCGTCAGTTTAGAAGGGGGGTCCGACACCGGCCATCGGCGGATCAACCCGCCTCAGACCTCGGCGGGCACGGCCGACACGGTGCGGTCGATCGTGAACTGCCCGATGACCCGTGTGCCGTCGTAGAGCACCGCCGTCTGCCCCGGTGCGACGCCGTCGAAGTGCGACTCGGGCCGCACGGTGAGCACGCCGTCGCACAGGGTCGCGAGCGCCGGCACGGGGTCGGCGTGGGCGCGGATCTGGACGTCGCAGGCGAACGACGACGTCTCGGGCGCGCGACCGGACCACGTGTACCGCTCCCCCGCGATCTCGGCTGTCGCGAGCGCCTCCTTCGGCCCGACGACGACGGTGTTCGACACGGGACGCACCTCGAGCACGAACCTCGGCTTGCCGTCGGGCGCCGGGATGCCGAGCGAAAGGCCGCGACGCTGGCCGACCGTGTACGCGTGCGCTCCCTCGTGGGAGCCGACGACGGCGCCGGAGCGGTCGACGATGTCGCCGGAGGCCGTGCCCACCTTCTCGGCGAGCCAGCCGCGCGTGTCGCCGTCGGGGATGAAGCAGATGTCGTGGCTGTCGGGCTTCTGCGCGACAGTGAGGCCGCGCTCGGCGGCCTCGGCGCGGACCAGCGCCTTCGACGGGGTCGAACCGAGCGGGAAGTACGTGTGTGCGAGCTGCTCCGCCGTCAGCACCCCGAGCACGTACGACTGGTCCTTGGCGCCGTCCGACGCGCGGTGCAGCTCGAGACCGTCGGCGCCCTCGACGAGCGTCGCGTAGTGGCCGGTGCAGACGGCGTCGAACCCGAGCTCGAGCGCGCGCTCCAGGAGCGCCGCGAACTTGATCTTCTCGTTGCAGCGCATGCACGGGTTCGGCGTGCGGCCCGCCTGGTACTCCGAGATGAAGTCGTCGATGACGTCGTCGCGGAACCGCTCCGAGAAGTCCCACACGTAGAAGGGGATGCCCAGCCGATCCGCCGCCCGCCGGGCGTCCATCGCGTCCTCGATCGTGCAGCAGCCGCGGCTGCCGGTGCGCAGCGTTCCGCCCGCCCGCGACAGCGCGAGGTGCACGCCGACGACGTCGTGTCCGGCTTCCACGGCGCGCGCGGCGGCGACGGCGGAGTCGACTCCGCCCGACATGGCCGCCAGGATGCGCATCGGTCCAGTCTACGAGCGGCGGCTGAGGGTTCGACGGGCTCAGCGCGCCGCGGATGCCCGCGCGCGCTCGACGGCGGCGGGGAGCACGGCCAGCACCCGCTCGACGTCGGCATCGGTCGAGGTGCGCCCGAGGGTGAATCGCAGCACCTGCCGGGCCTCGGCATCCGTCCTCCCGAGAGCCAGCACGACGTGCGACGGCTCGGGGACGCCCGCCTGACACGCCGAGCCCGTCGAGACGGCGACGTCGGCCTGGTCGAGCAAAAACAGCAGCGTCTCCCCCGTCGCACCCGGGAACAGCACGTGCGCGTTGCCGGGCAGGCGCGCGGAGGGGTGACCGAGCAGCTCGGAATCCGGAACGGACGACAGGATGCCGGCCACCAGCCGATCGCGCAGTGCCGTCAGCCGCTGCCCCTCCGCCACGAGCTCGGCGACGGCCATCTCGGCCGCCGTCGCGAAGGCGCTCGCCCCCGCGACATCCTGGGTGCCCGGGCGGAGCCCGCGCTGCTGCCCTCCGCCGTGGAGCATCGGCGTCAGGGCGGCGTGCCGCGACACGACGAGCGCCCCGACACCGACGGGTCCGCCGATCTTGTGCGCCGAGACGCTGAGGGCGGCCAGCCCGGCCGGTCCCCCGGCATCCCCCCTCCACGAGGCGAACTCCACGGGAACGTGGCCGAACGCCGAGACGGCGTCGAGGTGCAGCGGGACTCCCGCCGCCGCGGCGGCCGACGACAGCCCGACGGCGTCGTTGAGGGTGCCCACCTCGTTGTTGGCGACGAGCGCCGTTGCGAGGGCACCGCCGTCGAGCGCAGCCGCGAAGGTGTCGGTCGGGATGCGTCCGAGCGCATCGAGCGCGACCGGCCGCACCGCAGCGGCCTCGTGCGCGACGAGCCAGTCGACGGCGTCGAGCGTCGCGTGGTGCTCCCCGTCGGGCAGCACGACAGCGTCCGACTCGGGGCGTCGCGCCCACCAGAGTCCCTTGACGGCGAGGTTCACCGACTCGGTCCCGCCCGAGGTCAGGACGACCTCGATGGGGTCGCACCCGAGCACCGCCGCGAGTCGCTCGCGGGAATCCTCGAGGAGGCGGCGCGCCGCCTGACCCGCGCCGTGGATCGAGGATGCGTTGCCGAGAGACTCCGTCGCACGGATCCAGGATTCCCGTGCCTCGGGCCGCAGCGGGGTGGTCGCGGCGTGATCGAGATAGACACCCATACCGGACACTCCCCTCCTCCCGTGACCCGTGGGACTCATGTCGTCATTACTGTAGAACGCATGTCCCGCACGGACTCCCTCGCAACCATCGCCTCATCCGGCCTTCTGAGCCCCGATCTCGACGGGCTCGGCGTCACTCTCGCGCCCGACGGCGGCACCCTCCGCGTCTGGTCGGGGCATGCCGACGGGGTGGAGCTCGTCGTCTTCGACGACACGGACCTCGACTGGATCATCGACGCCGTCCCCCTCGAGCCCGTGGGCGGCGGCGTGTGGGAGGTGTCGAGCCCCCACCTGCGGGCCGGCGTGCGCTACGCCATCCGCGTGCAGGGACCGCAGGGCGGCGGGAACACCTTCAATTCCCGGACACTCCTCGTCGAGCCGTACTCCAGAGGTCTCGTCGCTGGCGGGTTCGGCGACTGGCGGTCGGTCGCGATCGATGGATCCTTCGACTGGGGCGGCGTCGACAAGCCGCGCGTGTCACTCGATCGGACCGTCATCTACGAGGGTCATCTGAAGGGCCTCTCCAAGCGGCATCCCCTCGTCCCGCCTGCCCTGCACGGAACGTACGCGGGTCTCGCGCACCCCGCGATGATCGACCACTTCCACTCGCTCGGCATCACGAGCATCGAGCTGCTGCCCGTGCACGCGTTCGCGACGGAGCCGCGCCTCCTCCAGCACGGGCTGGCGAACTACTGGGGCTACAACACGCTGAACTTCTTCACGCCGCACGCCGCGTATGCGACGGAGGCCAACCGGGCGCAGGGGCCCGAGGCGATCCTGCGGGAGTTCAAGGGCATGGTGAAGCTCCTGCACGCGGCCGGGCTGGAGGTCATCCTCGACGTCGTCTACAACCACACGGCGGAAGAGGCCATCGGCGGCCCGCGGACGAGCCTGCGCGGCATCGACAACCGCTCGTACTACCGGCAGACGGACGAGGGCGCGTACATCGACGTGACGGGCTGCGGCAACTCGGTCGACACCTCGACGGATGCCGCCTCCCGGCTCGTGCT
The DNA here is from genome assembly GCF_039614715.1 of Microbacterium sp. AZCO. Classification (GTDB taxonomy): domain Bacteria; phylum Actinomycetota; class Actinomycetes; order Actinomycetales; family Microbacteriaceae; genus Microbacterium. The sequence continues at coordinate 1,416,135 of NZ_CP154857.1, forward strand.
CGACTCGCTGCGGTACTGGGCGAACGAGGTGCAGGTCGACGGGTTCCGCTTCGATCTCGCGGCGACGCTGGGGAGGGATGCCGCGCACACCTTCACGCCGGACCACCCGCTGCTGCGTGCGATCGTCGAGGACCCGCTCCTCGCGGACGTCAAGAAGATCGCGGAGCCGTGGGACGTCGGCATGGGCGGCTGGCAGACGGGCAACTTCGGCGACGGCTGGCTCGAGTGGAACGACCGCTACCGCGACCGTGTGCGCAACTTCTGGCTGAGCGACGTCGACTACGCCCGCCGGGCCTCGACGGCACCCGTCGGCATCGGCGGTTTCGCCACGCGCCTTGCGGGGTCCTCCAACACGTTCAGCACCGAGCGCGGGCCCCTCGCGAGCATCAACTTCGTCACGGCGCACGACGGGTTCACGCTGCGCGATCTCGTGTCGTACGACGTCAAGCACAACATGGGCAACGGCGAGCAGAACCGCGACGGCGCCGATACGAACCGCTCGTTCAACCACGGCACGGAGGGGCCGACCGAGGACGTGGGCATCCTCGCCATCCGCCGGAAGGCCATGCGCAACCTCCTCGGCACGCTCCTCCTCTCCGCCGGCATCCCGATGATCACCGCCGGCGACGAGTTCGGCCGCACGCAGCGCGGCAACAACAACGCGTACTGCCACGATTCGCCGCTCACCTGGCTGTCGTGGGAGCACGCGCCGTGGCAGGAGGACCTGTTCGCGCACGTGCAGCGACTCCTGGCGCTGCGCGCGGACAACCCCGCGCTGCGGCCCAGCCGGTTCGCGCGGCTCGATCAGCGCACGCCGTCCGCCTCGGTCATGGAGTGGTACGACGAGCACGGCGAGACGATGTCGATCGACCGATGGACCAATCCCGCCCACCGCACGCTGCAGTACGTGGCCGCCTCGACGCCCGAGAACGAGGACTTCAACCGCATCCTGCTCATCGTCCACGGCAACGAGCGGCCCATCGAGGTGACGCTCCCCGTGGTGGAGGGCGTCGAGCGATTCGTCTCGCTCTGGTCGAGCGCGGACGAGCGTCCGTCCCACGTCGAGCGACTCCTGCTGCCGGGCGACATCGTGCCGGTCGAGGGGACGTCGATGCATCTGTTCCGGGCGGAATGATACGCCGGATGCCTCACCTGGCGCGGCTCCCTGTCCTGCCATCGGGGGTCGCGGTAGGTTCGGAGCGTGGTCACCCCGAAGCGCGCCGCGCAGCCCCGCCCCTGGCGTAGTGCCTCCGCCCTTCCGCTCCGTGCGGCGACGGCATGGCAGTCCGAACATGAGACCGAGACCGGACGCATCCCGCTCGCTCTCCCCTCCCCGTCAACGCCCGGCGGTCGCTTCCGGCCGAAGGCGTTCGCCGGCGAGGTCGTGCCGTTCCGCACGACGGCATTCCGCGAAGGGCATGACCGCATCGGCGTGCATGTGCGGCTCTTCTCGCCGTCGGGCGACGAATCGCTGCACCGCCTGACGGCTCTCGGCGACGGCTTCGACCGGTGGGCCACCCTCGTGGCGCCGCTCGAGCAGGGCGTGTGGTCGTTCCGCTACGAGGGTTTCGCGGACGACTTCGCGACCTGGGAGCACGCGGCCGACCTCAAGATCGCGGCCGGGGTCGATTCGCAGCTCATGCGCGAGATGGGCGCCCGCCTGTTCGATCGGGCTCGCGTCGAGAAGGACCGCCCCGCGGCCGAGCGGCGCGTCCTCAAGAACGCCGCGGATCGGCTGCGGGATGCCTCGGTGGAGGACGTCACGGCGCTCGAGATCGTTCGCGACCCCGCGATCGCCGCGTTCTTCGCCGATCGCCCGCTGACGTCCCTCCTGACCATCGGCGAGACGCACGAGCTGCTGGTCGAGCGCGAGCGCGCCGGAGTGGGCGCATGGTACGAGTTCTTCCCCCGCTCCGAGGGCGCCAAGCGCCAGAAGAACGGGACGATCAAGAGCGGCACCTTCCGCACCGCGGCCAAGCGCCTTCCCGCCGTCGCGGCGATGGGCTTCGAGGTGCTCTACCTCCCCCCGATCCACCCGATCGGCCGCCTCAACCGCAAGGGCCGCAACAACACCCTCGAGACCGAGGCCGGCGATCCCGGCTCCCCGTGGGCGATCGGTGCGGAAGAGGGCGGTCACGACACGGTGCACCCCGACCTCGGCACGCTCGCCGACTTCCGCGCGTTCGTGCGAGCCGCCAAGGCCGAGGGGGTCGAGGTCGCACTCGACCTCGCCCTGCAGGCCGCGCCCGACCACCCGTGGGTCAGGGAGCATCCCGAATGGTTCACGACGCTTCCGGACGGCTCGATCGCGTACGCCGAGAACCCGCCGAAGAAGTATCAGGACATCTATCCGATCAACTTCGACAACGACCCCGAAGGCATCAAGACCGAGGTCCTCCGCGTCGTCCGGCACTGGATCGCACAGGGCGTCAAGATCTTCCGCGTCGACAACCCGCACACGAAGCCGCTGCAGTTCTGGGAGTGGCTCATCGCGACCGTGAACGCCGAGGACCCCGACGTGATCTTCCTCGCCGAGGCCTTCACGCGTCCCGCGCCCATGCAGGGGCTCGCGATGGCCGGGTTCCAGCAGAGCTACTCGTACTTCACCTGGCGGAACACGAAGGAGGAGCTTGAGGAGTTCCTCGGCGCCGTCTCGAGCGAGACGTCCGACTTCATGCGGCCGAACCTCTTCGTGAACACGCCCGACATCCTCACGGAGTACCTGCAGTTCGGCGGCCGGCCGGGCTACAAGATCCGTGCCGCGATCGCGGCGACGGCGGCTCCCCTCTACGGCGTCTACGCGGGATACGAGCTCTACGAGAACGTCGCCCGGCCCGGGTCCGAAGAGAATCTCGACAACGAGAAGTACGAGTACAAGCTCCGGGACTGGGCGGCTGCGGAGGCATCCGGCGATTCGCTCGCGCCGTACCTCACGAAGCTGAACGAGATCCGGCGAGACCATCCCGCACTGCGGCAGCTGCGCAACTTCAGCGCGCACTGGAGCGACGACGACGCGATCCTCGTCTACTCCAAGCACCTCGACGCCGAGCTCTCGCCGACGGGGCGCAGCGACACCATCATCGTCGTCGCGAACGTCGACCCGCACTCCGTGCGGCAGACCATGATCCACCTCGACACCCGCATCTGGGGCGTGGAGCCCGGTGAGGCGTTCGAGGTCGAAGAGCTCCTGACGGGCCAGACGTGGACGTGGTCGGATCACGACTACGTCCGACTGGATGCCTTCTACGAGCCCGTACACATCCTGCACGTGAAGGAGTCCCGATGAGCCCTCTCGACGACCAGCTGCTCGACAACGTCGCCGCGGGCGCGTACCACGACCCGCACTCGGTGCTGGGCCTGCATCCCGACACCGACGCGCAGGGAGAGACGACCTGGACGGTCCGCGCCCGCCGCCCCCTCGCGCACAGTGTGACGGCCGTCTTCGCAGACGGGACGGAGGTTCCCCTCGAACACGTGCGCAGCGGCATCTGGGAGGGCTCGCGCGCCGGCGACCCCGGCTCGTACCACCTCGTCACGACGTACGCGGACGCGCCCGACTACATCGCCGACGACCCGTATCGTCATCGCCCCGTGCTCGGCGAGCTCGACATGCACCTCATCCGCGAGGGACGCCATGAGCAGCTGTGGAAGGTGCTCGGCGCGCACGTGCGCGAGCACGACGGCGCGTGGGGCACCTCCTTCGCCGTGTGGGCTCCGAACGCCCGTGCCGTGCGCGTCGTCGGGGACTTCAACAACTGGGACGGCCAGGGGCACGCGATGCGCTCCATGGGCTCGAGCGGCGTGTGGGAGCTCTTCGTCCCCGCCCTGAGCGCCGGCACCACATACAAGTTCCAGCTGCAGACCCGCCGCGGCGACTGGGTCATCAAGGCCGATCCCATGGCGCGCTGGGCAGAGGTTCCGCCCGCGACGGCATCCGTCGTCGTCGACTCCGCCTACGCGTGGACGGACGACGAGTGGATGACCCGCCGGGCCCGCACCGAGGCCCTGTCGCAGCCGATGTCGATCTACGAGCTGCACCTCGGGTCATGGCGCCCTGGGTTGTCCTACCGTGACGCGGCAGACCAGATCGTCGACTACGTCACGGCCCAGGGCTTCACCCACGTCGAGTTCCTGCCGCTCGCCGAGCACCCGTTCGGCGGCTCATGGGGCTACCAGGTCACGGGCTACTACGCCCCGACGAGCCGCTTCGGCCACCCGGACGACCTCAAGTACCTCATCGACCGCCTGCACCAGGCGGACCTCGGCGTCATCATGGACTGGGTTCCGGGGCACTTCCCGAAGGATGCCTTCGCGCTCGCCCGCTTCGACGGCGAGTCGCTCTACGAGCACCCCGACCCGCGCCGTGGCGAGCACAAGGACTGGGGCACCTACATCTTCGACTACGGCCGTCGCGAAGTGCGCAACTTCCTCGTCGCGAACGCGCTGTACTGGCTCGAGGAGTTCCACGTCGACGGCCTGCGCGTCGACGCCGTCGCCTCCATGCTCTACCTCGACTACTCGCGCGAAGAGGGCGAGTGGGTGCCGAACGTCCACGGTGGGCGCGAGAACCTCGAGGCGATCTCCTTCCTGCAGGAGGTCAACGCGACCGCCTACAAGCGCTACCCCGGCATCGCGATGATCGCGGAGGAGTCCACCAGCTTCCCCGGGGTCACCGCGCCCACCAACCGCGCCGGACTCGGGTTCGGGTTCAAGTGGAACATGGGCTGGATGAACGACTCCCTGCAGTACATCAAGCGCGACCCGATGTACCGCTCGCACCACGAGGGCGAGATGTCGTTCTCGTTCGTGTACGCGTTCAGCGAGAACTTCATCCTGCCGATCAGCCACGACGAGGTCGTGCACGGCAAGGGCAGCCTGTTCGCGCGCATGCCCGGCGACCACTGGCAGAAGCTCGCCAACATGCGGGCGTACCTCGCCTACATGTGGGGGCATCCCGGCAAGCAGCTGCTGTTCATGGGCCAGGAGTTCGGGCAGATGTCCGAGTGGTCGGAGGGCCGTGGCCTCGACTGGTGGATGCTGGACCAGCCGTCCCACGCCCAGCTGCAGGGCTTCGTCGGCACCCTCAATCGCGTGTACCGCGAGCATTCGGCGCTGTGGGCGCGCGACAGCGACGGGGCGGCCTTCTCGCGCCTCGGCGCGCCGTCGTGGAACCCCAACGTCATCGCGTTCGCCCGCCGGGACTGGCACGGCAACACGATCGTCGTCGTGGCGAACTTCTCCGGCGTCCCCGTCTACGACTACGAGCTCGACCTGCCGGAGAGCGGGGTGTGGCACGAAGTGCTCAACACCGACGTGCAGGAGTACGGCGGCTCGGGTGTCGGCAACCTCGGAGTCGTCGCAGCGAACGACCAGGGACGCGCGACCATGATCCTGCCCCCGCTCGGCGTGCTGTGGCTGCGGCACGACCCGCAGGCGCACATCCCGTCGCCGACGCGAGGCTGAGACGAGGAAGGGACCCGCTGCTCGGAGCAGCGGGTCCCTTCCGTCGTCTGAGGCCGATCGTCCCGTGTCAGAACAGCAGAGAGGCGAGGCGGCCGCGGGCGGCCACGACGCGAGGATCGGCGTCGCCCACGACGCCGAAGAGCTCGAGCAGGCGCTCCCGGACGGGACCGCGCTCGTCGGAGGGCAGAGCCGCGAAGAGATCGAGCAGCCGGCCGAAGGCGTCCTCGACGTGACCGCCGGCCACATCGAGGTCGGCGACGGCGAACTGCGCCTCGATGCCGGTCGGATCGGCGGCTGCCGCAGCGCGCGCGGCCTGCAGGTCGGCGCCCTGGATGCGGTCCAGCAGCCGCACCTGGCCGAGGCCGGCGCGGGCGTCGGCGTCGCGGGGGTTCTCGACGAGAGCCTTCTCGTACGCGGCGATGGCCCGAGGGTAGTCGCCGGCTTCGATGGCGTCATACGCCTCGGCGTGCAGCGGCGGAAGCGGCGGCTCGCCGGCCTCCTCGGCCGACTCATCTCCGCCCGCGACCTCGAGACGCCCGCTCACGCCGTTCTGCGACGCGACCTGGAGGAGCTGGGCGAAGACCTCGCGGACCTGCTGCTCGGGAACCGCGCCGGTGAAGAGCGGGACGGGCTGGCCGGCGATGAGGGCGACCACCATCGGGATCGACTGGGCCCGGAAGGCCTGCGACAGCTGAGGGTTGGCGTCGACGTCGACCTTCGCCAGCACGACGCGGCCCTCGAGTTCGAGCACGACCTTCTCGAGGATGGGGCTCAGCTGCTTGCAGGGCCCGCACCACTCGGCCCACAGGTCGACGACGACGGGCACGGTGCGCGAGAGCTCGAGCGCCTGCGGGAACGTCGCATCCGTGACGTCCATCACGAGCGAGGCGACGGCGCCCGCCGGCTCGCCCGCGTCCGGGGCCGCGGCGGGAGAAGCGGGTCGGTTGCGGAGGGCGGAGAGGTCCACCGCGCCGCGCATGACGGCGCCGGGAGCCGGATCGGTCACTTGATCACCTTCGCGTCGAGGATGTCGGAGGCGTAGCCGAGCAGCCGGATCTTCTCGGTCGAGCCCTGGCTCGGCACGTAGAAGAACAGCTGGTCGCCCCACGTCGTCGTGAACCCTGTCGAGGACTGATCCACCCCGGCCAGCGTCTTGACGGTCGGGTTGTCGCCGACCTTGATGACCGCGTCGCCCGTGGTGGGCTTGACGGTGTCGGTCTCGGTGAGGTTCACGGCGACGATCGCGCCGCTCTCCAGCGTAGCGAGCGCCAGGGGTGCTGCGGCGCCGGCGGCCGACTCGAAGGTGAGCGTCCCCGTCTGGGCGCCCGTCGCGTTGAACTCATCGAGACGCTTCTGGCGATCCGCCGCGATGCTCGTGCGGAACTTGTCGCCGGTGGCGTCGAACATCGCGGCGTACTTGCTGTCGTCGCCGTTGTTGATGACGTCCGCGTAGGCTGCCGCAAGCTCGTCGGGCTGCATCACGAGGAACGGGGAGTCGGGAGCGACGAGCGGCGCGCCGATGTAGTGCGGCGCGAGATCGGGCAGCGTCGTCTCGGCTTCGAGGCCCGACATGTAGGACAGCTTGTAGTCGCTCCAGGCATCCTGCTGCGTCATGAGCATGATGTTGGCGGTCTTCTTGTCCTCATCGGCGACGACGGCCATGACGGTGCGGGGCCAGCCGTCGTTCGCCTCGGGAAGGAGCGGGAAGACCGGCTTCGTCGGAATGGCCGGGGGCGCCTTGTAGTCGGGGATCGCGGCGCGCAGCGTGTAGTTCGTCTGGCGCTCGGCGAGCATCGGGCCGTCGAGGCGCGAGGCGGCAAGGCCCGCGTCGAGCTTGCTGTCGGCGTCCGCGACCGTCGCGGAGATCCGCGCGAGGATGCGCTCGGCCTGCGACTCCGTCACAGCGGGGTCGTTCTGGCCTTCCTGCGTCACGACGGTCTGCGTCGGCGAGGGCGTCGGCGATCCGGCGAGGTTCGGCCACGCATCCGCCGAGCAGCCGGTGAACAGCAGCGCCGACGCGGCGACCGCCGGGATCACGATGAGCGAGCGGCGGCCTCCCCCGGCAAGGGCGCGACGGGTGGGTCGGCCGGCGCTGATGACGCCCTTGTCGGCCCCCTCGACCGCGAGGTCGATCGGCTCCGTGACGGGCAGCGGCAGACCCTTTCGACGCGGTCCGCGCGAACGGCGCACGTGCCGGATGCCGAGGATGTACAGCACGATCCCGAGGGCCATCAGGATGCCGCCCCCGACGATGAGCGGACCCGCCCAGGGCGTCGAGTTGGCGACGGGCCACGTGACGGAGAGGTCGGTGGGAGCCGGCGCGGTGCCGTCGGCGGCCACGAGCACGCTCATGGTCGCGGGGATCGAGAGCGGGGCGATGAGGAGGTCGTCCTGCTGGAACTCCTCGAGCCACAGATCGGAGCCGGCCGGATTGCGACCGGTGGCCTCGTCGGCGGCTGCCTCGCCGTCGGCGGCCGCCTCGCCGTCTGTCGGCGCGGCGCCCTCCGCGGGCGCTGCCGCGTCGGTCGGGGCGGGGGTGGCGCCATCCGTCCCCTCCGACGCGGTCGCGGAGTCGGGCTGGACGAGGGCGGTCTTGATCTTGCCCGCGCGGTTCATCGTCACCGACTCGTAGTCGGCATCGGCAAGCCACGCCTTCATGTCCGCGGTGCGGCCGTAGGCGGCGAAGACGGGTCCGTCCCCCGCGGCGCGGAACGTGGGCGTGCCGCCCATCGTGTTGAGGACGGCGCCGTCGATGAGGATGTACGGGGTGTCGTCGTGGACGGCGATCGCGGTCGCGACGGTCTTCGGTCCTTGGAAGACGGTCCGCTGGGCGATACCCGCCCCGATCATCACGGCCGCGAGCACGAATGCCGCGACGGCCCACACGAAACGCACGAAACGACACCTTCCTCGGGTCCGCGACGGGGGCTGCGGACCGTTGATTCGACATTTCAGACTAGCGAAGAGCACCTGAAAGTCGCCCGAAAGGAGTCGTTCCCGGGTCTGGGCGCCTGCCCTGCGTATTCTGGCGGAACAGATTCCGCTCCTGTCAGGAGGCCATGTGAAGGTTCACAATCCGTTCCGCGTCGCGTTCGTCGCGACCCTCGGCGTGGGACTCGGCCTCCTGCTGATCACCAGCATCCAGACCCTGTCGACGATCCTGCTCTATGTCGGAACGGCGCTGTTCCTCTCGCTCGGCCTCGATCCGGTCGTCGGATGGCTCGAACGGCGCAAGCTCCCGCGCTGGGCCGCCGTGCTCATCACGATCCTCGGGGTGCTCGCCGTGTTCGCCGGCATCATCCTCATGGTGCTGCCGATCATCTTCGATCAGATGGGCCAGATCATCGCCGCCATCACCGAGGTGGTGAAGGGCGGGACCGCCGTCCAGGACCTCCAGGCCTGGCTGCAGGGGATCTTCCCCAACGTGAAGATGGACGAGGTGTTCACCGCGGTCCAGCAGTGGATCCAGGACAACCTCGCCAACATCGGCGGCTCGATCGGCCAGGGCGTCATAACGGTCGGCTTCACGATCCTCGCGGGGCTCACCGGCGCGTTCATCGTGCTGATCCTCACGATCTACTTCACGGCATCCACTCCCGCGCTCAAGAAGTCCGTCTACCAGCTGGTGCCGGCGTCGAAGCGTCCCCGTTTCATCGATCTCGCCGAGCAGATCACCGACTCGGTCGGCTACTACGTCATGGGCCAGCTGAGCCTGGGCGTCATCAACGGCGTGCTGAGCGCGATCTTCCTGTCGATCATCGGGGCGCCGTTCCCGGCCGTCCTCGCGGTCATCGCGTTCTTCTTCTCGATCATCCCGCTCGTCGGAACGCTCACGGGTTCGACGATCATCGTGCTCATCTGCCTGGGCCTGTCCGAGACGCCCACGACCGCGATCATCGCGGCGATCTACTACCTGATCTACATGCAGATCGAGGCGTACGTCATTTCGCCGCGCATCATGAACCGCGCGGTGTCGGTGCCCGGCGCCGTCGTCGTGATCGCGGCCCTCGCCGGCGGTGCGCTGCTCGGCCTGCTCGGGGCGCTCGTGGCGATCCCGGTGGCGGCGAGCATCCTCATCATCTATCGCCAGGTCGTCATCCCGCGCCAGAACGAGAGGTGACGCCTACTCGCCGACGGGTCCGTTCCACTCATCCGGGAGCGGCAAGGCGTCGGGGTTGACTGCCGCGACGATCTCGCGGAGCACCCGGCGGGTCTGACTCTCCCCCACCCAGAGGTGCTTTCCGCCCTCGACGGGGATGAGCACGGCGTGCGGCACGGAGGCGAAGCGCTCGGCCGCGGCATCGGGACGCAGATAGTCGTCGAACTCCGGGACGACGGCGATGACCGGGCGAGGGTCGTGGGCCCAGGCCGCGACCTCCTCGTCGGTGGCGCGGTGCAGTGGCGGCGACAGCAGGATGACCCCCTCGACGCCGTGATCGCGGCCGTACTTCAGGGCGAGCTCGGTGCCGAACGACCACCCGACGAGCCAGGGACGCGGCAGGCGACGCTCCGTCACGAAGTCCATCGCGGCGGCGAGGTCGAAAGCCTCGGCACGCCCACCGTCGAACGCGCCTTCGCTCGTGCCGCGCGGCGAGGCGGTGCCGCGGGTGTTGAAGCGGAGCACCGCGAGGTCGGCGAGAGCGGGAAGGCGCGCGGCCGCCTTGCGCAGGATGTGCGAGTCCATGAACCCGCCCGCGGTGGGAAGGGGATGCAGCGTCACGAGCGTCGCGGCGGGCTCGCGCTCGAGCGGCTGGGCGAGCTCGCCGACGAGTGTCAGACCGTCGAGCGTCTCGAGGGTGATGTCCTCCCGGCGAGCGGGCAGCATGAGGGGTCCGCGGATCTCCACGTCAGCCGATCCTCCAGCAGTGCGAGTGCCAATGTCTGCGTGCAGCGAGATCGGCCTGATCGCCGAGCACGCCGTCGGCGCGCCAGGTGACGACGTGGGCGACGCCGGGTTCGATGATCCGGCCGCACCCGGGACACGTGTACTCCTTGAGCGCCTGCGCGGCGCTCACGGGCTGGACGGTCCACTCGACGCCCCGACGCGTCTCGCTGCGCTTCCATCCTGCCAGGAGGCGCTCGAGGCCGTCGTCCGCAGGCTCGTTCCGCCGTCGGTTCGACCGCGGCATCGGCTCAGTACCAGCCGGTGCTCTGCGAGTGGCCCCACGCGCCGCACGGCGTGCCGTAGCGTCCGCCGACGTAGTTGAGGCCCCACGTGATCTGCGTCGCCGGGTTGGTCTCCCAGTCGGCTCCGACCGAGCCCATCTTGCTGCCGGGGAGCGCCTGGGGGATGCCGTAGGCGCCGCTGCCCTTGTTGTAGGCGTTGACGCGCCAGCCGGACTCCTTGTTCCATAGCGCCACGAGGCACGCGAACTGGTCATCCCCCCAGCCGCGCGCGTGCACCATGTCGTACGCAATGGCCTGTGCAGACCCGGGGTCGGGCGTGATGAAGGGCGGTGCCCACCCGGACGACGAGGACTTCACGGTGGGAGCGGCCGTCGGCGTCGGCTTGGGAGTCACGTAGACGGTGTAGCCGCCGCGGTCGAGCGCAGCGGGCTCGGCCTCGCCGTCGGAGGCGGCGAGCTCCAGGGTCTGCACGTCGCCGAGGCCTGTGGCATACAGCGTGACCGGCACAGCCTCCTCGGCCTTCGCCTCGGAGAGGGCGTTGCCCAGCGGACCGATGTACGCGGCCACGAAGCCCAGCGCAGCGACGGCCGCGAAGACCCCCACGACACCGCGGCGACGCGACCAGCGGGGCCGATCGGCGTGTGCACGCGGCGGCGCCGGACTGACGGACGAGGGCGCGACCGTGGCGGTCGCGCGTGAAGCCGCCTGCTGACGACGCATCCGCCGGGACGCCACGGGAATCATCTCGTTGCCGGAAGTCACAGTTCCCCGAGTCTAGCGGCGACGTCCGAGGCGTGCCATCCGCGCGGCATCCCACCGTCGCTCCGCGTCATGCGACCGCGAGCATGACCTCGACGACGGCATCCAGGACCGCATCCACCTGGGTTTCGCGGTAGCCGCCGCGCTGCATCCGGAAGGCGACAGCGCGCACCTGCTCGACCGTGACGGAGTCTCCCGTCTCGAGATAGCGCGAGATCTTGTCGGCGACGAGATCCACCTCGTCGACGCGATACCCGTAGCGCAGGATGCTCACGCGATCGAAGCGCTGACCGCGCGGCCGCGTGATGCGATCGAGCACGACCTGCGCGGTGTCCTTCGCGCGCGACACCCACTCGTTCGCGCCCTTCCGAGTGACGACCGACTGGCGCTCCCGCGCGGCGAAGGCGTCTTCGATGCGGCCGAGCGCCGCATCCACGGGAGCGATCGCGTACCCGTTCTTCACGAGCGGGAAGGCCACCTGCCGCACGTCGGTCGCGGTGAGGGACTCGCTCTCGGAGCCGTCGAAGGCGGCCTTCGCCCGCAGCAGGAACGCGTCGACGGCCTTCTTGTCGTACCCCTTCGTGCGGCGCGGCGCATCGGGGAAGGCCGCGGTTCGGGGCGCGCGGGAAGTCTCGGTGTCGGGGGTGGTCATCACACAGCCAGGGGGTTGAGGAGGTAGTACAGGGCGAGGGCGGCGACGATCGACAGCAGGATCGAGTCGAGGCGGTCGAGGACGCCGCCGTGGCCGGGCAGCCACGAGCTCATGTCCTTGATGCCGAGGTCGCGTTTGATCATGGATTCGGCCAGGTCGCCGGCGGTCGCGGTGAGCAGGATCACGACGCCGATCACGAGGCCGGCCCACCACGGCAGGTGGAGCATGAAGATGCCCAGCAGCACGCCTGCCAGGAGGGCTGCCGCGGCAGCCCCGGCGAACCCTTCCCAGGTCTTCTTGGGGCTGATGCGCGGAGCCATCGGGTGCTTGCCGAAGGCGAGGCCGGTCGCGTAGGCCCCGGTGTCGCTGGCGACGGCGATGATGATGAACGCGAGGATCCACCACTCGCCGCCCTCCTGGCGCAGGAGAACGGCGCACAGGCTCGCCATGAAGGCGACGTAGATCTGGGCGAAGCCGGCGACGAGGACGTCGGAGAGGACGGCGCCGTAGACGCGGCCGTCGTGCGCCGTCATCTGCGCGATGAGTCGCCACACGATGACGACCGCGACCGCGACGAACGTCGAGACCCAATGCAGCCACGGGTCGACGAAGTAGCCGGCGAGCACGAGGAGGAGGCCCGCCCCGATCTGCGGAAAGAGGTCGACCTTGCGCCCGGTGCCCGTGAGCGCGCGACCGAACTCGATGAAGCCGAGCACCATGGCCGCGATCGCGAACAGCAGGAACAGCCACTTGACGAACACGAGCGACAGGATGAGGACCGCGCCCAGGGCCAGTCCGATGAGGATCGCGACGATCAGGTCGCGGCCCGTGCGCTGCTTGATGCGCTCGTTGGCCTGGTCGAACTCGGCGCGCGCCTGGGCGACCTGGTTCTCGATACCGTTGCGGGCGGCCCGCACGTGGGCTTCGAACGCCGCACCCTGGTCGTGCTGCTCATCACGGCGCCCGCGAGCCGCGTCGCGTCTGCGCTGCGGGGCCGTCGACGACGGATCGGGCCCGTCACCGGTGGCGTCGGACATAGGAGCCTTCAGACCTCGAGGAGTTCGGCCTCTTTGCGCTTGAGCGCCTCGTCGATGGCGTCGACGTGCGAACGCGTGAGCGCATCGAGTTCCTTCTCAGCACGGACCAGTTCGTCCTCGCCGAACTCGCTCTTGAGCTCATCGAGGTCGTCCTTGGACTTGCGACGGATGCCGCGCACGTGCACCTTCGCGTCCTCGCCCTTCGTGCGGACGAGCTTGACGAACTCCCGGCGGCGCTCCTCCGTGAGCTCGGGCAGCGTCACGCGGACGATGTTGCCGTCGTTCGTGGGGTTCGCGCCGAGGTTCGGCTGATCGCGGATCGCCTGCTCGATCGCCTTGAGCGCCGACTTGTCGTACGGCGTCACGACGATCGTGCGGGCCTCGGGGTTGTTGAGCGAGGCGAGCTGCGCGAGCGGGGTCGGCGTGCCGTAGTAGTCGACCAGGATCTTCTGGAAGAGCTGCGGATTCGCCCGACCCGTCCGGACGGTGGCGAAGTCCTCCTTCGCAGCCTCCACGGCGCGGTCCATGCGCACTGCGGCATCGGACAGAACGTCGGCGATCACTGTGACTCCCCTCGTGGGCTCAAGAGCACCAGTCTAGTCGGCAGGTCTCGGTCAGACCGTGACGAGCGTGCCGATGGCTTCGCCGAGAAGCGCCTTCGTCACGTTGCCCGCGGGCTCCATGCCGAACACGCGCATGTCGATGCCGTTGTCCATGCAGAGGCTGAAGGCCGTCGAGTCGACGACCTTGAGGCCGCGCAGGAGCGCGTCGGAGTACGTCAGCTCGTCGATGCGGGTGGCCGAGGCATCCAGTCTCGGATCCGCCGTGTAGACGCCGTCGACGCCGTTCTTCGCGACGAGGATCTCGTCGCACTTCGTCTCGAGCGCGCGCTGAGCCGCGACGGTGTCGGTCGAGAAGTACGGCAGGCCCGCACCGGCGCCGAAGATGACGACGCGACCCTTCTCCATGTGCCGCTCGGCGCGGCGCGGGATGTACGGCTCGGCGACCTGGGTCATCGAGATGGCCGACTGCACGCGGGTCGCGGCGCCCGCCTGCTCCAGGAAGTCCTGGAGGGCGAGGGCGTTCATGACCGTGCCCAGCATGCCCATGTAATCGGCGCGGCCGCGGTCCATGCCGCGCTGACTGAGTTCGGCGCCCCGGAAGAAGTTGCCTCCCCCGACGACGACGGCGATCTCGACGCGGTCGACCGCGGCGGCGATCTCGCGCGCCATCTGGGCGATGACGTCGGGGTTCACCCCGAGCTGGCCGGCGCCGAACGCCTCACCGGAGAGCTTCAGGAGGACGCGGCGGCGTCCGGTCGCTTCATCGATCACGTGGGGATCCTCTCGTCGCGAATGCAGACTATCGAAAGCCGCGGAACGCCACCCGACCGGCGGGCGTCGATCCGGGGTCATGGAAAAGGCCCGCATCGATGATTCGATGCGGGCCTTCCCGGTGAAACTACGCGCCGACCTTGTAGCGGGCGAAGTCGGTGAGCGTCAGACCGGCGTCCTTCGCGACCTGGGCGACGGACTGCTTGTTGTCCTTCGCGTAGTCCTGGTCGAGCAGGGCGACCTGCTTGAAGAACGCGTTCACGCGGCCTTCGACGATCTTCGGCAGGGCAGCCTCCGGCTTGCCCTCGTTGCGGGAGATCTCGGTGACGATCTCGCGCTCCTTCTCGACCTCGGCCTCGGGCACGTCGTCGCGCGACAGGTACGAGGGGTTGGCGAACGAGATGTGCTGCGCGAGGCTGCGGGCCGTCTCGGCGTCGTCGCCCGTGTAGGCGAGGACGACGCCCACCTGCGGCGGGAGGTCCTTGTTGGTGCGGTGCAGGTAGATCTCGAACTTGTCGCCCGAGAGCGTGCGCACGCGACGCAGCTCGACCTTCTCGCCGATGATCGCGGCCTCGTCCGAGATGAGCTCGGCGACGGTCTGCGACCCGGCGGGCGCGGCGAGCGCGGCCTCGACCGAGTCGGCCGAGACGGCCGCAGCGGCGTCGAGCACCTTGTCGGCGAGGGCGATGAAGCGCTCGTTCTTGGCGACGAAGTCGGTCTCGGTGTTGAGCTCGAGGATCGTTACCTGACCGTCGTGCTCCTTGGCCGCGACGAGGCCTTCGCTCGTCGAGCGGTCGGCGCGCTTGGCGTTGCCCTTCGCGCCCTTGAGGCGGAGGATCTCGACGGCCTTCTCGAGGTCGCCGTCGGCCTCCTCGAGGGCCTTCTTGGTGTCGACCATGCCGGTGCCGAGCTGCTCGCGCAGCGTCTTGATGTCGGCGATCGTGAAGTTTGCCATGGGTGGCGGCTCCTTGTTGTCGAATTCTCGTGGATGCCTCGGCGGGACCGCCTGCGAAAGCCAGGGGTTCCTGGACTTGTCGAAGGACGGCCCCGCCGAGACGGAATCCTGCAGGGCGAACCTGCGTGCCGGTGAAGTGGGGGTTACGCCTCGGTCTCGGCGGCGACAGCCGCCTCCTGCGCCTCGGCGCCCTCGGCGTCGTCGGCCGACTCGGCCGCGACCTCGGCGACGTCGGTCGCCTCGACGGGCTCAGCGACCTCGGCCGTCTCGGCGACGGCAGCAGCCTCGTCCGCCGCGGGGGCGGCGGTCTCGAGGAGCTCGCGCTCCCACTCGGCGAGGGGCTCGGCGGCCTCGTCGGCCTCGTCGGCCGGCTGGTGACGCTGGATGAGGCCCTCGGCCGCGGCGTCGGCGATGATGCGCGTGAGCAGGCTCACCGAGCGGATCGCGTCGTCGTTGCCGGGGATCGGGTACTGGAACTCGTCGGGGTCGGCATTCGTGTCGAGGATGCCGATGACCGGGATGCCGAGCTTCTTGGCCTCGTCGATGGCGAGGTGCTCGCGCTTGGCGTCGATGACCCAGATCGCCGAGGGCGTCTTCTGGAGGTTGCGGATGCCGCCCAGCGACTTGTGCAGCTTGTCGAGCTCGCGCTTCTTGAGGAGGAGCTCCTTCTTCGTGAAGCCGCTCGCCGCCGGGTCGTCGAAGTTGAGCTCCTCGAGCTCCTTCATGCGCGCGAGGCGCTTGGACACCGTCGAGAAGTTGGTGAGGAGGCCACCGAGCCAGCGCTGGTTGACGTAGGGCTGACCGACGCGCGTCGCCTGCTCGGCGAGGACTTCCTGCGCCTGCTTCTTCGTGCCGACGAAGAGGATCGTGCCGCCGTGGGCGACGGTCTCCTTGACGAACTCGTACGCCTTGTCGATGTACGTCAGCGACTGCTGGAGGTCGATGATGTGGATGCCCGAGCGCTCGGTGAGGATGAAGCGCTTGACTTTCGGGTTCCACCGGCGGGTCTGGTGCCCGAAGTGCACGCCGCTGTCGAGCAGCTGGCGGATCGTGACGACGGCCATAGCCGTTCTCCTGTTCTGGCGCTCGCGCGCCTTGCGGTTGTTCGCGCCGGACCGGACGGTCTGGCGAGCCTGGTGCCCGGCACACGCCCGCTCGCAGCGCAGTTCGCTCTGGAGACCGTTGGGAGTGGATGCCGCGCGACGCGCCTCCGGTCGGCTGAAGCCTGTCGGAAGGATGTCGCGCTCTGGGCACGCGGAGTCACCCCGACGAGCGGGGTGCTCCACCAGTGTATCAGCCGCGCCGCGTCCTCCCCAGCGGACCGGGCGCCCCTCTCCCCCACCGATCCTGCCGGGCGGCCGCTCCCCGACCCCGGCGACGAGCAGGGTGAGTGTATGCCGCACTCCACCTCCTCACGCCGCCTGCTGCGGGCGGGACTCGTCGTCGCGCTTCTGCTCGTGGTGAGCGCCGCACCCTCCCCGGGTGCCGCGTCCGCCGCGCGATGGAGCTGGCCGGTCTCACCGTTCCGGCTCGCCGCGCCCTACGTGCAGCCCGCGAACGCGTACGCGGCGGGGCATCGCGGTATCGACCTGGAGCCCCTCGGCGACCTCGACGTCCGCGCGCCCGCTGCGGGGGTCGTCGCGTTCGTCGGCGACGTCGCCGGCCGCCCGATCGTGACGATCGATCACGGCGGCGGGCTCGTCTCCACGCTGGAGCCGGTGACGTCGACGCTGACGCCGGGGACGAGGGTCGATCGTGAGGACGTCGTGGGCGAGCTGTCCGTCGGAGGACACGCCGAGCCCGGCACGCTGCATTTCGGGGTGCGGCTAGACGGCGAATACATCAATCCCCTGCTGCTGCTCGGGGGCGTCCCCCGGGCGGTGCTGCTGCCGTGCTGCGACTGAGGTCCCCGGTCTCACGCCCGGGGGTGCGCCAGCCGGTACGTCGCGGCGAGGCGCTCGCTCGACACGTGTGTGTAGATCTGCGTCGTGCCGAGGCTCGCGTGGCCGAGGAGTTCCTGCACCGTCCGCAGGTCGGCGCCCCCGTCGAGGAGGTGCGTTGCCGCGGAGTGGCGGAGCGCGTGCGGGCCGACGTCTCCGCCGACGACAGGACCGAGAGTCCGCGCGACGACGTCGTAGACGGCGCGGGCGCCGACGCGACGGCCCCGCGCGCCGAGGAAGAGCGCGCGGGTGGGCGGGGCGCCGACTCCGGAGGCGGCACCGGCCGCTGAGCCGCCGGAGGTCGTGTCGGCACGAGCGAGCAGCGCAGGGCGGGCGCGCACGAGGTAGGAGTCGAGCGCGATCGCCGCCGGCCGGCCGTAGGGCACGACCCGCTCCTTCGACCCCTTGCCCAGCACGCGGGCGGTCTGCCGGTCGCGGTCGAGGTCGTCGAGGTCGAGCCCGCACAGCTCGGACACGCGGATTCCCGCCCCGTACAGCAGCTCGAGCACCGCGTGGTCGCGGAGGGCGACGGGGTCGCCCGCCGCGGCGGCGCGACCGAGCTCGTCGAGGAGAGTCGCGACGGCGGGAGCCGTCGCGACGGCGGGGAGGCTGCGCCCGCGCTTCGGTGCGACGAGTCGCAGGCTCGGATCAGACGCGATGATCCCCGCTTCGGTCAACCAGGCGAAGAAGCCGCGGGCGGCCGCGGTCCGTCGGGCGATCGTCGACCGCGCGTCGCCGCGCTTCGTCGCGTTCCAGAGCCACTCGCGGAGGTGCTCGAGATCCACGTCCTCGACGGGGACGTCGCCCATGCTCGCGGCCAGGTCGGCGAGGTCGGATCGATACGCCCGCGCGGTCGCCGGGGAGAGCCGCCGGACGTCGCGCAGCTGGGCCGTGTACGACTCCGCCGCCTCGTCGATCCGCATGCAGCCAGCATCCCGCGTTCCGGTCGTGAGGCATCGCCCGACTCTCCGCGGCCCCTGATCCTGGAGGCTCAGCCGGGGCGGTCGGCCCCGTCACGACCGGTCGTGCGGGCGGCGCCAGCCGACGAGACTCTGCTCCACCTCCCGCATCAGCAGCATGAGCCCGAGGATCGTCTCGACCTGCTCCGGGGCCATGCCCGCTCGGCAGGCGATGTCGTCCACGTCGCGCCAGGTGCGGGCGCTGAGGGCGTCGCGCACCCGTGTCGTGTCGTCGGTCAGCGGCCGGTCCGCGCCGGTCGGCTGCCCCATGCCGACCTCGCCCAGCACGAGCAGCTCGCGCACCTCGTCCGCATTCGTGACGCAGACCGCGGTTCCCTCGCGGAGCAGACGGTGGCATCCGGCCGAAGCGGCGCTCGTGACGGCGCCGGGCACGGCGCCCACGGCCCGCCCCATGTCGAGGGCGTGGTTGGCCGTGTTGAGCGAGCCGCTGCGCCAGCCGGCCTCGACGACGACGGTCGCGTCGGAGAGCGCGGCGATGAGCCGATTGCGCTGAAGGAAGCGCCACTTCGTGGGGGCGCTGCCGCACGGCGACTCGGCGACCACCGCCCCGCCGGCGGCGATGCGCTCGAGCAGATTCGCGTGGCCCGCCGGGTAGGGCCGGTCGGCACCGCCCGCGAGGAGGGCCACCGTGGGCGCACCGACGGCGAGGGCGGCGCGATGCGCGGCGCCGTCGATGCCGTAGGCGGCGCCGGAGACGATCGGGATGCGCGAGCCGCCGAGATCGGCGGCGAGCTCCATCGCGACGTGCTCGCCGTACGAGGTGGCTGCGCGTGCGCCGACGATCGCGACCGACGGGCGGGGTCGCCCGAGCACCTCGGGCCGGCCGCGCACCCAGAGTGCGAGCGGGGCGTGCGGACCCAGGTCGTCCAGCTGGACCGGCCACTCCGGATCGGACGGGACGAGGAGCCGGACGCCCGCGCGGGCGGCGAGCAGGAGCGAGTCGCGCACGGCCTGCTGCGCGAGCCGCGGCATCCATCGCCTGCGTCCCTCCGCGAGGTCGACGGCGGTGGCCGTGGCGGCGCCGGCGATCGCGACCTCGAGCGCGCGGACGGCGCCGAGCTCGTCGACCAGTCGACCCGCCGTGGAGTCGCCGGGTTCGACGAGGTGACTCCACACGACGCGGGCCTGGCGCTCGGCCGCGACCGTCGGATCAGCGGCGCCAGGTGCGATGACCTCGAGCAGGCAGGTCATCTCGGACGTGAAGGCGATCGATGCGGTCATGGGGTGATGCCCTTCTTGAGGTACAGAGCGCGGCCGATGTCTTCGACGGCGAGGAGGTCGCGGCCGGCGAGGTCGGCGAGCGACCACGCGACGCGCAGCACGCGGTCGTACCCGCGCAGCGTCAGCGCGCCGCGATGCAGGGCCGCGTCCAGCGGGCGGCGCACCGCGGATGCGGGTGCGAGTGGGCCCTCGCGCAGCCACGCACCGGACACCTGGGAGTTGAGGGTCCAGGGCGTCGCCGCAAGCCGCTCCGCCGCGCGCGCCCGCGCCGCGGCGACGCGCGCACGCGCCTCGGCTGTCGTCGTGACGGGGTGTCCGGCCGAGCGGGCATGCGCCACCGAGACGCGAAGCAGCTGCAGCTCGATGTCGATGCGGTCGAGGAGCGGTCCCGACAGTCGGCCGAGATAGCGCCGGATCGCCATCGCCGGGCAATCGCACGCCCCGCCGGGGACGCCGAAGTTGCCGCACGGACACGGGTTCGTCGCGAGAACCAGCTGGAACCGCGCGGGGAACGCCGCTGTCGCGCCGGCCCGGTGGATCACGATCAAGCCGTTCTCGAGCGGCTGACGGAGGGCGTCGAGCGAGCTCGCACTGAACTCCCCCGCCTCGTCGAGGAACAGCACGCCGTCGCTCGCGCGCGCGATCGCACCGGGCCGGAGCTGACGGGAACCGCCGCCGACGAGGGCCGCCATGCTCGCCGAGTGGTGCGGCGCCTCGAACGGCGGCGTGCGGCTGAGAGTCGTCACCGGCTCCCCGGACAGCGAGCGGATGGATGCCGTCGCGAGAGCCGCCCGATCGTCGAGCTCGGGAAGGATGCCCGGCAGCCGTCGCGCGAGCATCGTCTTGCCGGCGCCGGGCGGACCGCTCATCAGCAGGTGGTGGCCGCCGGCCGCCGCGACGATGAGCGCCTCGACGGCTTCGCGCTGACCGATGACCTCGCTCAGGTCGGTCTCGGGAAGGGGGTCCGCCGCGGCGGCCGGGCCCGTCACGGGCTCGTGCGGCTGCTCCTCGACGGTGGCTCCATGCCAGCGTGCGACCTCCGCGAGGTTCGCGGCGCCGAGCACCGTCACGCCCTCGACGAGCTCGGCCTCCTCGCGATTGGCCCACGGCACGACGACGCGGCGGATGCCCGCCTGCGCGGCGGCGACGACGGCGGGGAGCACACCCGGCACCGGACGGAGGCGCCCGTCGAGCCCGAGCTCGCCCAGGTGGACGGTCGACGCGATGGACGCGGCATCCATCCCTCCCTCCGTAGCGAGGGCCGCGATCGCGACAGCGACGTCGAAGGACGCGCCGTGCTTCGGCAGGCTGGCGGGCGACAGGTTGACCGTGAGCCGGCGCCGGGGCAGGACGAGGCCGCTGTTCGCGCACGCATTGTGCACGCGCTGCACGGCCTCGCCGAGGGCTTTGTCGGCGAGGCCGATGATGATGAAGCGCGGCTCCTGGTTCGAGAGGTCGGCCTCGACGTCGACGAGGGCGCCGTCGACGCCCGACAGTGCGACCGACCACGTGCGAGCGACGGTCATACGATGCCCGACAGGTGCTCGAGCGATGCCGTCGCGGGGTCGGGACCGATGAGCCCCACCGCGTCGATGCGCAGTCTCCGCCCCTGCGCCGCACCGGGATGCGCAGCGAGCCACGCCATCGAGAGACGCCACAGACGCGCCTTCTTGAGCTCGCCGACGGCCTCCAGCGGATGCCCGAACGACTCGGATCGGCGCGTCTTCACCTCGACGACCACGAGTTCGACGGGCGATGCCACGACGAGGTCGAGCTCCCCTCCCCGTGTGCGCCAGTTGCGATCGAGGATCGTGAACCCGAGTGACTCGAAATAGCGCGCGGCGCGGTCTTCGCCCGCGCGTCCGAGGACGTCTTTCTCTGCCATTCCGGCATCGTCGCGCGACGACCCGGGCCGATCCGGCGCTGCCGCGGCATCCGTTCACTCTCGCTGCGAAACGGCGCCTGGGGAGGAGACCCCGGCGGGGTGAGGCCCGAACCGTGCGCCCGGCGAGCCTGTCTAGGATGGAGGCACCATGGATGACGAAGTCTTCGATGACTACGACCGCGAACTCGAGCTGGCGCTCTATCGCGAATATCGCGATGTCGTCTCGCAGTTCCAGTACGTGATCGAGACCGAGCGGCGGTTCTACCTCGCGAACGAGGTCAACGTCGTGCGGCGCGACACCGAGCACGACTTCTACTTCGAGATCTCGATGACCGACGTGTGGGTGTGGGACATCTACCGCGCCGACCGGTTCGTGAAATCCGTGCGCGTGCTGACGTTCAAGGACGTCAACGTCGAGGAGCTGTCGCGCCGCGACTTCCACCTTCCCGAAGAGCTCTCGCTCGACAGCTGAGCCGGAGACCCGGGCTCAGAGCACTGTCCGGAGCCCGCGGGTCAGAAGAGCGTCGGAGCGTCGGCGATGGACCACGACGCCCGGTGGTGCCGGCTGATGCCGTGCGCGCGGATCGCCTCGCGATGGTCGGGACTCGCGTAGCCCTTGTTGCTCGCCCAGTTGTAGGCGGGCAGCTCGTCGTGCAGCCCGGTCATGAGCGTGTCGCGCGCGACCTTCGCGATGACGGATGCCGCCGCAGCGCTCGCGCAGTCCCGGTCGGCCTTGATCACGGGCTTGACGGTCAGACCCACTCCCCCTGCGGGCGTGATGTAGTCGTAGTTGCCGTCGAGGAGGACGATCGCCTCCTCCGGCACGACGCCGTGCGCGCGCAGGTCGGCGAGTGCGCGCAGCGTCGCGAGGCCGAGTGCCCGCATGATGCCGATCTCGTCGATCTCGACGCTGCTCGCCCAGCCGACGGCGCTGACCGACACCCATGCGGCGGCGCGGGCTGCGACGTCCGCCCGCTTGGGCTCGGGGACGAGTTTGGAGTCGCGGAGCCCGGCGGGGATGCGCTTCCGCGCTCCCGCCTGGGTCATCACTGCCGCGCCGACCGCGACCGGCCCGGCGAGTGCGCCTCGTCCGACCTCGTCGCACGCGATGACGAGGGGATGCTCGCGCAGCAGCCGGCGCTCGAGTGTCAGACGCGGCTCGACGACGGTCACTGTCCCGAGCTCTCCTCCGTCGGCGTCGTGGCGCCGGGGTCCGAGCCGGAGCCCTCGGTCGCGTCGGGAACGCCCGCGAAGACCTCCGGGTGGAAGTCGAGCATGCCGAACCGGTCGAGCGGCCACGTGATGAGGAACGCCCGGCCCACGACGTTCTCGACCGGGACGAAGCCCTTGCCCGGCTGGTCCTGGTTGTAGCGGGAGTCCTTGGAGCGGTACCGGTTGTCGCCGAGCACCCACAGGCGGTCGGCGGGAACCGTGATGTCGAACGGGTCGCCGGATGCCGCCGACTCGCCGCTCGGCAGCTTCAGATAGCCGGTCTCGTCGATCGGCACGTCGTTCACCGTGATCTGTCCGATCGCATTGCAGCAGACGACGTGATCGCCCGGCAGTCCGATGATGCGCTTGACGAGGTGGTCGTCGCTGTCGGGGGCCGAGAGGCCGACGAGCGACAGGAACCAGTCGACGGCCTCGACGAGCGGCTCGCGGGGCGCCTCGGTCGTGGGCGGCAGCCACCCGCCGGGGTCGCGGAACACCACGATGTCGCCGCGGTCGTACCCCGTGAACCGAGGGGTGATCTCGTCGACGAGGATGCGGTCGTTGACGAGGAGGGTGTCCTCCATCGAGCCCGACGGGATGTAGAACGAGCGGACGAGGAACGTCTTGACGAGGAACGAGACGAGCACCGCGATGAGCACGATGATGAGCACGTCGCGGAGGAAGTAGAGCCACCCGCGGCGACGCTGCTTCGGGTCGGACGACGAGTGCGGAGTCGGAACCGGCTCCGCGGGAGCCGTCTGTTCGGTCGTCATTCTGGATCCTTCACCGGGCTCGCCGGGGAGTTCGGTGGGCCAACAACTCA
The DNA here is from genome assembly GCF_039614715.1 of Microbacterium sp. AZCO. Lineage (GTDB taxonomy): Bacteria > Actinomycetota > Actinomycetes > Actinomycetales > Microbacteriaceae > Microbacterium. The sequence goes on from NZ_CP154857.1 coordinate 1,439,523, forward strand.
AGGGTCGCACATCCGATGGCCTCCGGCGTTCGCACGCGTCACGTTCCACGCGCGGCGGGTGAGGCAACCCGGAGACGACGACACCCCCGGGCGATCGCCCGGGGGTGTCGGAAGAAGAGAACTCAGTTCTCGCGCTTCTCCTTGATCTTGGCCTTCTTGCCACGGAGGTTGCGGAGGTAGTAGAGCTTCGCGCGACGGACGTCACCGCGGGTGACGATCTCGATGTGGTCGATCACCGGGGAGTGCACGGGGAACGTGCGCTCGACGCCGACCTGGAAGCTGATCTTGCGAACCGTGAAGGTCTCGCGCACGCCGTCGCCCGAGCGGCCGATGACGACGCCCTGGAAGACCTGGATGCGGGAGCGGTTGCCTTCGGTGATGTTGACGTGCACCTTCACGGTGTCGCCGGGGGCGAAGGCGGGGATGTCGGAGCGGAGCGAGGCCGCGTCGACGGCGTCGAGGATCTGCATGATCGTCACTTCCTGCAGCCGCCACAGGTCGACCGCAAAAGAGGGGAAAAGGATGTCGTGTGCCCGAGGCCGCCGGAGATGCTTCCGCACGACGGGCTCCCCTGAGGCAGAGCCGGTTCAGGGCACAAACATCTATTCTGCCATGGATGCCGCGACCGGCCAAAACGCGCCGGTCAGGCGGAGTCGCGCCGATTCTTCTCCGTGATGACGAAGACCTCGCTCGGCGAGGGCGAGGGCGCTGAGGATGTCGACGGACCTGCGGCGCCCGCCGTCGGGTCGGGCGGGAGGTAGGCGATGCCTTCTGTCGTGTACATCACCATGCGCGAGGGCTTGGCCTCTCGCCACAGCTGCCAGAGCGTGAGCCAGAACAGGCCCACGCCGACGATGATCGTGACGACCATCGCGGGCGCCCACCACGCCGGGTTGTAGAAGCCGAGCGAGATGATGAGCAGATGCCACGCGCTGAAGCCGAGCACGTCCCACCACGAGACCGCCCGTTCCGCGCGGACCGTTCCCCGTGCGCGCACGAGGAGCGTGAGGATGAGCTGCCCGAAGAAGACGATCGGGATCGCGAGGAAGAGCACCCACAGGAAGGCCCAGCCGCCGGCGCGGAAGACCGCCCAGCCGACCAGGAGCCACAGGGGCAGCAGGAACGCAGCCGGGATGAGCCAGCTGAAGAACGCACGACGCACCCACATAGCCCTGATCGTACGCCGTCGCACCCCGCCGCGGGCGTGCGCGCGTGTCAGCGCGGCATCCTCACAGGCTCCTCCTCGCGGATCCGACAGAATGGACCGACGAGAGGAGCGGCATGATCGAGCTGCGCACACCCGCCGAGATCGAGGCCATGCGACCGGCAGGACGATTCGTGGCCGAGGTGCTCGCGACCCTGCGCGATGAGACGAAGGTCGGGACGAACCTGCTCGCGATCGATCGCCGCGCGCACGAGCTCATCCGCCGGGCCGGAGCGGAGTCGTGCTACATCGACTACCATCCCTCGTTCGGGGCGAGCCCGTTCGGCAAGGTCATCTGCACGTCGATCAACGACGCCGTCCTGCACGGGCTGCCCTTCGACTACGACATCCGCGACGGAGACCTCGTGTCGCTCGACCTCGCCGTGTCGATCGACGGCTGGGTGGCCGACTCGGCGGTGTCGTTCGTCGTCGGCACCGCCCGCGACGAAGACCTCGCCCTCATCGACACCACGGAGCGGGCGCTGGAGGCCGCGATCGGCGCCGCCCTCGTCGGCAACCGCATCGGCGACATCTCCCATGCGATCGCGGAGGTCTCGCACGCCGCCGGCTACAGCATCAACACCGACTTCGGCGGGCACGGCGTCGGTCGCGTCATGCACGGCGACCCGCACGTGCCCAACGACGGCAAGCCGAACCGCGGCTATCCGCTGCGCGCCGGCCTCGTCGTCGCGCTCGAGCCCTGGCTGCTGGCCACCACCGACGAGCTCGTCACCGATCCCGACGGGTGGACCCTGCGCAGCGTCGACGGCTCGCGCGGCGCGCACTCGGAGCACACCGTCGCCATCACCGCCGACGGGCCGATCGTGCTCACCGACCGGTCGTTCCTCGGCGTGCGCTGATCCGCCTCAGCGCGACTGCGGCGACGTCTCGACGACCGCGGCGGCATCGGGCGGGAGCACGAGCTCGCCGTCGACGACGGCGGTCGCGGCATCCGTCGTCAGCAGCACTTCGGTCGCGTGCGCGAACCGCGCCGGCCCGGTGCTGAGGTTCACGAGCACGAGCAGGGAGCCGCGCCGCAGACGGTACACCCGCCCACCCGGCGCCTCCGCGGCCTCTCCCCCGAGCGACGCGAACGCTGGATCGGTCAGCTCGGGCCGCTCGCGGCGCAGCCGCGCGAGCGAGCGGTAGAGCGCGAGCAGCCGTGCGTGCTCGTCCCGGGATGCCTCGCTCCAGTCGAGCTTCGACCGCTGGAAGGTCGCGGGGTCCTGGGGATCGGGCACGAGCGCCGGATCCCATCCCATCCGCGCGAACTCCGCGAGACGTCCCCTGGCGGTCGCCTCGCCGAGGTCGTGCTCGGGATGCGACGTGAAGAACTGCCACGGTGTGGACGCGCCCCATTCCTCGCCCATGAAGAGCATGGGCGTTCCCGGAGCCGTGAGAGTCAGCACAGCCGCGACGGCGAGGCGCTCGAAGGACAGGGACTGCGAGAGGCGGTCGCCCGCGGCCCGATTGCCGATCTGATCGTGGTCCTGCGCGAAGGTGACCAGTCGCCACGCGGGCACGGAAGGAGGGATGGGATGCCCGTGGTCGCGCCCCCGGAACGACGAATGCCCGCCGTCGTGGAAGAAGCCCTGCGACCACGCCTTGGGCAGCGCGTCGAGCGCCGCGAAGTCGGAGTAGTAGCCCGACGTCTCGCCCGTGAGGGCGACGTGGACGGCGTGGTGCCAGTCGTCGCTCCACTGCGCGGTGAGCCCGTAGCCGCGCGCCTCGCGCGGCAGGATCAGCTTCGGGTCGTTGAGGTCGGACTCGGCGATGAGCGTCAGCGGGCGCCCGAGGTGGGCGGACAGCCTGTCGGTCGCCTCGGCGAGCTCCTGGAGCAGGTGAACGGGACCCTCATCGTGCAGCGCGTGGACGGCATCCAGCCGCAGGCCGTCGACGTGGAAGTCGCGCATCCACATGACGGCGTTCTCGACGATGAACGCCCGGACGGCCGGCTCGTCGAGGTTGACGCTCTCTCCCCACGTGTTGCGGGCCGTGTCGCGGAGGTACGGACCGAACTCGGGGAGATAGTTGCCGCTGGGGCCGAGGTGGTTGTAGACGACGTCCTGCACGACGGCCAGGCCGGCCGCGTGTGCCGCGTCGACGAACCGCTGATACGCCGCGGGGCCGCCGTACGCCTCGTGCACCGTGTACCAGAGGACGCCGTCGTAGCCCCAGTTCCAGACCCCGTTGAACCCGTTGACCGGCAGCAGCTCGACGTGGGACACACCCAGCTCGACGAGGTGTCCGAGGCGATCGATCGCGGCATCCAGGGTGCCTTCGGGGGTGAAGGTGCCGACGTGCAGCTCGTAGACGAGGCCGCCGGCGAGCTGACGGCCGGTCCAGTCCGTGTCGGCCCAGGCGTGGGCGTCCGGGTCGAACCACGCGGAGGCCTCGTGGACCCCGCGCGGCTGCCGGCGCGAGCGCGGGTCGGGGCGCAGCGCGTCGGACTCGTCGAGCACGAACCCGTACTCCTCGCCGTCGGCGAGGTCGACCTTCGCCGTCCACCATCCGCCGTCGCGGCGGCGGAGGTCGGCATCCACTCCCCCGTCGGGCCTGCGCAGCCGTACCCGCTGCGCGCGGGGCGCCCACACCTCGATCATGCGCCCTCCTCCGTCGCGAGGAGCGCCACGGGGTAGATCGACAGCAGGTCGGCGAGGGGAACCTCGCCGCCTTCGAACCGGCGGCCCGTGAACACGTCGACCGTGGGGCCCGAGTGGCGCAGCAGTGTCGTGTCGCCCCAGCCGCCCCGGCGCTCGAGCGACACCGGCAGGCGCGTCGCCACAGCCAGGGCGCCACCGCGGTCGAACGCGATCGCGTGCGATGACGCCTCGCCGACCACCGTCATGGGCGTGTAGCGCGTGAAGAGGTCGGGCCGGTCGCGGCGCAGACGCAGTGCACGCGAGGTCACGAGGAGCTTCGCCGCGCCGTGCTTGTCGATCGTGGGGAGCTCGCCGCGGGAGACGGCGGCATCGAGTTCGGCGAGCAGCACGCGGCGCGCGTCGTAGTCGACGGGACGGCGGTTGTCGGGATCGACGAGCGAGGTCTCCCACAGCTCCGACCCCTGGTACACGTCGGGGACGCCGGGACCGGCGAGCTGCAGCAGCTTCGCGCTGAGCGCGTTCGACCAGCCGTACCGACGGATCTCCCCCACGAATTCGTTCACCATGGCGACGGCGCGACCGAACGCGGCGTCGACGAGGTCGTGCACCCGGCCCTCGAAGTGCGGATCGGGATCCCACCAGCCCGTCCCCTCGCCGGCCTCGCGGGCGGCCTTCTCCGCGTACGCGTGCAGCCGGTCGGGCGTCGCCGGCCACGCGCCGACGATGGCCTGCCACATGAGGCTGTCGAACGGACCGTGACCCGTCGACGCGATGCCGCGGAGCCGCTCGAGCACCTCCGCCCAGCGCTCGGGCACCTCGGAGAGCACGGACAGGCGGGCGCGGACGTCCTCACCGCGCTTCGTGTCGTGCGTCGAGAGCGCCGTCATCGCGAGCGGCCACGAGGCCTGGCGCGCCGCCGACGCGCGGTGGAATCCGTCGACCGACACCGAGAAGACGCCCGGGTCGCCCCCGACCTCGGTCAGCGTGCCGAGCCGCGTCTGCCGGTAGAACGCGGTGTCTTCGACGCCCTTCGCCATGACCGGCCCCGTCGTCTGCTGGAAGCGCCGTGCGGCCTCGAGCGCCGGGTCGGCCAGCACCGGCAGCAGTCCGGCGATCGCCGCGGCGAGATCGGGACGGCGACGGGATGCCTCCGCTGCGGCCGCGTCGAGATGCTCGCGACCCGCGGGGAGATACGAGCGGTAGACCGGGAAGCAGGCGAGGAGCTCCGCGAGCGCGTCCTCCGCGTCCTCGACGGGAGCGGGGAGCGAGCGGGCGATCCGCCTGATCTCGGAGACCTGGATGGTGTCGGCGATCATGCGCTTCGTGTCGTGGATCAGCTCGGGGTAGGGCACCGGCGCAGGAAGCCCTGTGTCTGCGCGGAGCGCCGCGTCGAGGGCGTCGAGCTCCGCCTCCCCGGCCGGATCGACGAGCACGCGGTCGATGACCGCCATCGCGTCGTACCCCGTCGTGCCGTCGGTCTCCCACCAGGCAGGCAGCGCCTCGGGAAGGTCGGTGCCGCTGTGCTCGAGGATCTTCTCGACGAGGACGTACGCGCCGTCGGTCGCGTCGGCGAGCCGCTCGAGATACCCACCGGGGTCGAGAAGCCCGTCGGGGTGATCGATGCGGAGGCCGTCGACGAGACCCTCGCGCACCCACCTCAGGATCTCGGCGTGACTCTCGTCGAAGACGGCCTGGTCCTCGACGCGGAGTCCCGCGAGGGTCGTCGTGGCGAAGAAGCGGCGGTAGCCGAGCTCCCCCGCCTGGCGCCGCCAGAAGAGGAGCTCCCAGTGCTGACGCGCGAGCACCTCGCGCACGGCGGCCGCATCGGTCGTCGGCTCCGCAGGTGCCGATCCCTCGGCGAGCGGCAGGACGTGCTCGTAGTACCGGAGCGTGCCGAACGGCGCCTGCGCGGCCGGTGCGGGGTCCGCGGCGAGCTCCCCTGCCGCGAGGGCGTCATCCAGTTCCCGCCCGAGGATCGGGACGGTGATCCGTCCGTCCGAGAGGTCCCAGTCGACGTCGAACGCCCGGGCGTACCGCGACCCGCGGCCGCGGAGCAGGACGTCCCACCACCACGGGTTCTGCGCCGGCTCACCGACGCCCATGTGGTTGGGGACGATGTCGACCAGGATGCCGAGCCGCGCGCGGCGCGCAGCATCCACGAATCTCTCCAGCGCGTCAGGGCCGCCGCGTGCCGGATCGACCTGCGACGGGTCCACCACGTCGTAGCCGTGGTTCGAGCCCTCCGTCGACCGCAGGATCGGTGACAGATAGGCCCACCCGACCCCGAGGTCGCGGAGGTAGCCCGTGACGCCGGCCGCGGCATCCAGATCGAAGTCTTTCGTGATCTGCAGGCGATAGGTCGACGACGGATGCACGGATCGCTCCTTCGCTATCTCGGGACCTCGAGCTTGGGCGCGGCCGCCGGCACCTCGTCGGCCGACGTCGTCAGCGTCGCCGCGACAGACGCGGCGACCGAGTGGTCGGCCTCGATCTCGGGCGCGACGAACTCGCGGAGCAGGACGAGCGCCTTGGCCTGCACGGTGACCGTCGAGCCGGGCTCGATCGGATCGAAGCCCGCCTGCTCTCCGGCGGTGTCGACGATGATGTCCCAGAGGGGGCTGAAGTCGACCTCGGGGATGTGGAAGTCGACGGGGTCGTCGCCGGCGTTGAGCAGCACGATGAAGTGGCGGTCGTCGATGGGCTGGCCCCGGCGGTCGCGCTCGCGGATGCCCTTGCCGTTGAGGAAGACGCTGATCGCGCGGCCGAAGCCGGACTCCCAGTCCTCGGGCTGCATCTGCGATCCGTCCGGACGACCCCACACGATGTCGGGCACGGGTGCGCCCGCCTCGCGGCGGATGGGGCGGCCGTTGAAGAACCGCTGGCGGCGGAAGGTCGGGTGGTCCTTGCGGATCTTCGCGAGCGCCGCCGCGAACTCGAGGAGCGGCTGGTCGGCCGCCTCCCAGTTGACCCACGTGATCTCGTTGTCCTGCGCGTAGCCGTTGTTGTTGCCGCCCTGCGTGCGGCCGAGCTCGTCGCCGTGGAGGAGCATCGGCACGCCCTGGGAGAGCATGAGCGTCGCGATGAAGTTGCGCTGCTGGCGCGCCCGGATGGTCAGGACGTCGGGATCGTCGGTCGGCCCCTCGACGCCGTGGTTGTTGGAGCGATTGTGCGATTCGCCGTCGTTGTTGCCCTCGCCGTTCGCCTCGTTGTGCTTCTCGTTGTACGACACGAGATCGCGCAGCGTGAAGCCGTCGTGGGCGGTGACGAAGTTGACGGATGCCACAGGCCGGCGTCCCGAGTGCTCGTAGAGGTCGGCCGACCCCGTGAGCCGCGACGCGAACTCGCCGAGCGTCGCCGGCTCGCCCCGCCAGAAGTCGCGGACGGTGTCGCGGTACTTGCCGTTCCACTCCGTCCACTGGGGCGGGAAGTTGCCGACCTGGTAGCCGCCGGGGCCGATGTCCCACGGCTCGGCGATGAGCTTGACCTGCGAGACCACCGGATCCTGCTGCACGAGCTCGAAGAAGGTGGCGAGGCGGTCGACGTCGTAGAACTCGCGGGCGAGTGTTGCGGCGAGGTCGAAGCGGAAGCCGTCGACGTGCATCTCGAGGACCCAGTAGCGCAGCGAGTCCATGATGAGCTGCAGGGCGTGCGGATTGCCGACGTTGAGGCTGTTCCCCGTGCCGGTGTAGTCGGTGTAGTACCGCTTGTCCTTGTCCTCGAGGCGGTAGTACGCGGCGTTGTCGATGCCGCGCATCGAGAGCGTGGGCCCCATGTGGTTGCCCTCGGCCGTGTGGTTGTAGACCACGTCGAGGATGACCTCGATGCCCGCGGCGTGCAGGGCGCGCACCATGCCCTTGAACTCCTGCACCTGCTGTCCGCGGTCGCCCGTTGCCGAGTAGGTGTTCTGCGGCGCGAGGAAGGCGATGGTGTTGTAGCCCCAGTAGTTGGAGAGGCCCTTCTCCTGAAGGGTCGAGTCATTCACGAACTGGTGCACCGGCATGAGCTCGATCGCCGTCACGCCGAGCTTCTTCAGGTGCTCGATGACGGCGGGGTGGGCGATCGCGCTGTAGGTGCCCCGGATCTCCTCGGGGATGAGGGGATGCAGCTTCGTGAGGCCCTTCACGTGCGCCTCGTAGATGAACGTCTCGGAGTACGGCGTCTTCGGGAGGCGGTCGCCGCCCCAGTCGAAGAAGGGGTTGACGACGACGCCCTTCATCATCGACGACGCGGAGTCGTCGTCGTTGCGGGAGTCGGGCTTGCCGAAGTTGTACCCGAACACCGACTGGTTCCATTTGACCTGGCCCTCGACGGCCTTCGCGTAGGGGTCGAGGAGCAGCTTGCTGGCGTTGAACCGCTGGCCCGAGGACGGGTCGAACCGTCCGTGCACGCGGTAGCCGTAGCGCTGCCCGGGGCCGATGTTCGGGAGATAGGCGTGCCAGACGTAGGCATCGACGTCGCGCAGCTCGACCCGCGTCTCCTTCCCGCGATCCCCGAAGAGGCATAGCTCGACGCGCTCCGCACCCTCGCTGAACAGCGCGAAATTCGTGCCGTTTCCGTCATAGGTCGCTCCGAGCGGATACGCGGACCCTGGCCATGCCTGCACGTGCAGTCCTCCTGGTTCGATGGGAATCCCACCCTAGTGGAGCGCGAAAACCGTCCATCGGCCCTTGCGCGGGCTCCCGAGGTGTGATGAGGAATGCGGCGGAAGCGTCAGCCGAGGACTTCGCTGCCGCCCGTGCCGACGATGTGCACGCGCACGTTGTTGGTGGAGCCCGCGATCCCGGGAGGCGCCCCTGCCGTCACGACGACGCGATCGCCGCGCTCGGCGAGGTGGCTGGACAGGAGCGTCTCGTCGAGGATCGACATCAGCTCGTCCGTCGTGTCGCCGCGCTCGACGAGGAACGTGTCGACGCCCCACAGCAGCGCGTTCCGGGATCTCGTCGAGGGGAGGTCGGTGAAGGCGAGGATCGGCACGCGATCGCGCAGGCGCGACATCCTCCTGGCCGAATCGCCCGACTGGCTGAAGACGCAGACGTATCTCGCATCGACGAAGTCGGCGATGCTCTTCGCGGCCAGCGTCATCGCACCGCCCTGCGTGCGGGGCTTCGTGCCGAGGGGCGGTATGCGCTCGAGGCCTTGCTCCTCGGTCGAGGCGATGACGCGCGCCATGGTCTCGACGACCGTGACCGGGTGGGCGCCGACGCTCGTCTCGCCCGACAGCATGACGGCATCCGCGCCGTCCAGCACGGCGTTCGCGACGTCGGACGTCTCTGCGCGCGTCGGGACGGGATTGTGGATCATCGACTCGAGCATCTGCGTCGCGACGATCACCGGCTTGGCCCAGCGGCGCGCGAGCTCGATCGCGTGCTTCTGCACGATCGGCACGGCCTCCAGCGGCAGCTCGACGCCGAGGTCGCCCCGCGCCACCATGACGCCGTCGAAGGCGTCGATGATCTCCTGCAGGTGCTCGACCGCCTCCGGCTTCTCGATCTTCGCGATGATCGGGACGCGGCGATCCTCCTCCGCCATGATGACGCGAGCGCGCTGGACGTCCTTGGGATCGCGCACGAAGGACAGCGCGATCATGTCGGCGCCGAGCCGAAGCGCCCAGCGCAGGTCGGCCTCGTCCTTCTCGCTGAGCGCGGCGGCGCTCACGGCGATGCCGGGGAGGTTGATGCCCTTGTTGTTCGACACGGCGCCGCCCACAAGCACCTCGGTGCGCACGCGCACACCGTCGGTCTCGACCACGCGCACGCGCACCTTGCCGTCGTCGATGAGGAGGATGTCGCCCTCCGAGACGTCCTTCGCGAGCTGGGGGAAGGTGGTGCCGACGAGCTCCTTCGTGCCGGGGACGTCCTCCGTCGTGATCGTGAAGATGTCGCCGGGCTCGAGCACATGCGGCCCGTCGGCGAATCGCGCGAGCCGGATCTTCGGGCCCTGCAGGTCGACGAGCACCCCGACGGCGCGACCCGTCGCGTCGCTCGCACGCCGGACGTGCGCGTAGGCCTGCTCGTGCACGGCGTAGTCGCCGTGGCTGCGGTTCAGGCGCGCGACGTCGAGCCCCGCGCGCACGAGCGCCTCGACGGTCTCGTAGCTCTCGGTGGACGGCCCCAGGGTGGCGACGATCTTCGCACGACGCATGGGCGCTCCTTCTGTCGGGTGATGGCCAGTCTTGCTCATCGACGGGTGGGCGTGGGTTTCCCCTCGGTAACGCTCGCGTATCCGGCCGGGGACCGCCAGGCCGCGTTCTCACATCGGCGTCGTCCTGGACGTGAGAGAAACGTTCGATCGGAGTAACGGAAGCCGGACGGGCGGCGAAACACCGCGCTCCTACCGTGGCGATCACCGAGGACCCCGTCGATCGGAGACCCCATGACCGAGCACCACTCCCGACCCGCCCGCTCCGGCGCGGAGCTCGTCGACAAACCGAAACATGGCGCTGACGGCGGCGCAACACAGCCCGCGTACGGTGACGCCATGAGCACCACCGTCGAACCCGACGCGCACGTCGTGGTCGTCGGAGCCGGCATGGTCGCGCATCGCTTCGTCGAGAGCCTGCTCTCGAGGGCGGGTGACGACCTTCGCGTGACGCTCATCGGCGAGGAGCCGCGGCATCCCTATGACCGCGTGGGCCTCACCGGATTCTTCGCGGGTGCGAGCGCCGACGACCTCAGCCTGGACCGCACGGTGCTCGACGATGCGCGTGTCCAGTTCCTCAGCGGCGACGCCGTGACGCGCATCGACCGCACGGCGCGGCGCGTGCGCACGGCGAGCGGTCGCGAGGTCGACTACGACCGTCTCGTGCTTGCGACCGGGTCGTACGCGGCGCGACTCGCGGTGGACGGCTTCGGACACGAGGGATGCTTCGTCTACCGCACCCTCGACGACGTCGAGCGGCTGCGCGCGTTCGTGTCCGCCCGGTCGCGCGAGTTGGGCCGCCCGCTCACCGGCATGGTGATCGGCGGCGGCCTCCTCGGTCTCGAAGCAGCGGGCGCCCTGCAGGGCCTCGACGTCGCGTGCACCGTCGTGCAGTCGTCGGACCGCCTCATGTCGGCGCAGCTCGACCTGCCCGGCGGCAACGCCCTGCGCCGCCTGATCGAGTCCCGCGGAATCATGGTCAAGACCGACTCGATCACGACGCGCCTCGACGCCGACCGCGCGGGCAAGGTCGTCGGGCTCGAGTTCCGCTCGGGCGACTACGCCCCGGCCGACGTCGTGGTCTTCACGGTCGGCGTTCGCCCGCGCGACGAGCTGGCTCGGGATGCCTCCCTCGACGTCCACCCCCGCGGCGGCGTGCTCATCGACGCCGAGTGCCGCACGTCCGACCCCCTCATCCTCGCGATCGGCGAAGTCGCCAACTTCGACGGGCTCTGCGTCGGACTCGTCGCGCCGGGCTACGCCATGGCGGAGGTCGCGGCGACGCGCCTGCTCGGGGGCGAAGCATCCTTCCCCGGCTACGACCTCTCGACCAAGCTCAAGCTCAGCGGAGTGGACGTCGCGAGCTTCGGGGACGCCTTCGCCGAGACGCCGGGAGCGCTCGACGTCGTCTACGCCGACCCCGTGGCGGGCGTGTACAAGAAGCTCGTGCTCTCCGACGACGCCAAGACGCTGCTCGGGGGCATCCTCGTCGGCGACGCCTCGGCGTACGGCTCGCTGCGCCCGCTCGTGGGCGGCGCGCTCGGCGGAGACCCCGCCGCGTACCTCATGCCCGAGGGCGGCGTCGCCGCGCCGACGGGCGAGCTGCCCGACGAGGCCCTGGTCTGCTCCTGCAACAGCGTCACGGCGGGGACGATCCGCCACGCCGTGCACGATGAGGGATGCTCGGACGTCGCGGCGATCAAGTCGTGCACGAAGGCCGGGGCCGCCTGCGGCTCGTGCGTCATGATGATCAAGAAGATCGTCGGCACCGAGCTCGCGAAGTCCGGCGCGGCGCTGAGCAACGCGCTGTGCGAGCACTTCGACATGTCGCGGCGCCAGCTCTTCGACGCCGTCCGCGTCTCGGGCCTGACCACCTTCAGCGCGGTCATCGACCGGTTCGGCGTGGGCCGCGGCTGCGACATCTGCAAGCCGGCTCTCGCGAGCATCCTCGCGACGCTCACCGGCACCCACGTGCTCGACGGCGAGAACGCGACGCTGCAGGACACCAACGACCACGTCATGGCGAACCTGCAGAAGGACGGCAGCTACTCCGTCGTGCCCCGCATCCCGGGCGGCGAGATCACGCCCGAGGGGCTTCTCGTAATCGGCCAGGTCGCGAAGGACTTCAACCTGTACACGAAGATCACGGGCGGCCAGCGCATCGACATGTTCGGGGCGCGGCTCGAGCAGCTGCCCGACATCTGGAAGCGGCTCGTCGATGCCGGATTCGAGTCGGGGCACGCCTACGGCAAGTCCCTGCGCACGGTGAAGAGCTGCGTCGGCTCGACGTGGTGCCGCTACGGCGTGCAGGACTCGGTCGGCATGGCGGTGCAGCTCGAGCTGCGCTACCGGGGCCTCCGGTCGCCGCACAAGCTCAAGCTCGGCGTGTCCGGCTGCGCGCGCGAGTGCGCCGAGGCCCGCGGCAAGGACGTCGGCGTCATCGCCACCGAGGCCGGCTGGAACATGTACGTCGGCGGCAACGGCGGCTTCACCCCGCGCCACGCCGTGCTGCTCGCCGAGGGGCTGAGCGACGACGAGCTGCTCACGGCGATCGACCGGTTCCTGATGTACTACATCTTCACCGCCGACCGTCTGCAGCGTACGGCGCCCTGGTTCGAAGACCTCGACGGCGGCATCGAGGGGCTCCGGGCGGTCATCTTCGAGGACAGCCTCGGCCTCTGCGCCGACCTGGACGCCGCGATGGCGGCGCACATCGGCGCCTACGAGGACGAGTGGAAGGCGACGATCGAGGATCCCGAGAAGCTCCGCCGGTTCGCCTCGTTCGTCAACGCGCCGACGACGCCCGACCCCTCGCTCGCCTACACGGTCGAGCGAGGGCAGCCCCGCCCCGCGACGCCCGAGGAGCGCGACGACAGCCGCGTGCTCATCGCGGGCACGACCCTGGAGGTGCGTCGATGACACTCGTAGAGGATCCCGTGACGGATGCCGTGACGTGGGTGCGGATCTGCGCGCTGAGCGATCTCGAGGTCGAGCGCGGGCGCGCCGCCCTCGTCGGCGAGGCGCAGGTCGCCCTCTTCCTCACGCACGGCGGACGCGTGTACGCGGTCTCGAACCTCGACCCGTACAGCGGGGCGCACGTCATCTCGCGCGGCATCGTCGGCACCAGGCAGGATGTCCCGACCGTGGCGTCGCCGATGTACAAGCAGGTGTTCGACCTCCGCACGGGAGCGTGCCTCGACTCCCAGGGCAAGGACCCGGTCTCCCTGGCCGTGTGGCCCGTCGCCGTGCGCGACGACGATGTCTACCTCAAGGAGGTCTCATGACGACGATGCTGGGTGTCTCGCTGGCCGGTCGCGATGTCGTGATGGTCGGCGGCGGACCGGTCGCGGCACGGCGGATGCGCCGCTTCCTGGATGACGGAGCGATCGTGCGGGTCATCGCGCCGGAACTCTCCGACGAGGTCCGCGAGCTCGTCGACGAGCACGGACTCGAGTGGATCCCGCGGGCCGCCGAGCCGGACGATGTCGACGGCGCGTGGCTCGTGCACACGGCCACGGGCGATGGCCGCGCCGACGCCGGGATCGCGGCAGCGTGCGAACGCCGACGCATCCTGTGCGTCAACGCCTCCGACGGCGCCCACGGGTCGGCCCGGCTCACCGCCGAGACCCGCGCCGGCGACGTGCTCGTGGGCGTCGTGTCCGACGCGGGCGTGGACCCCCGCCGGGCGGGACGCCTGCGCGACGCCATCGCGGGGATGCTGCGCGAGGGACGCCTTCCTCTGCGGCGGCGCCGCGCGACCGCAGCGGGGCGGGTGGACCTCGTGGGCGGAGGTCCCGGCCCCGTCGACCTGCTGACGGTCCGCGGCCGGCGTCTCCTCGCGGAGGCCGACGTGGTCGTCGCCGATCGACTCGGCCCGACCGACGTCCTCTCCGAGCTCGATTCCGACGTCGAGGTGATCGACGTCGGCAAGCGCCCGGGTCACCATCCCGTGCCGCAGGACGAGATCAACCGCATCATCGTCGCGCACGCCCAGGCGGGCAGACGCGTCGTCCGTCTCAAGGGCGGTGACCCCTTCGTCTACGGGCGCGGCGGCGAGGAGGTCGCCGCCTGTCTCGCCGCGGGTGTGCCGGTCGACGTCGTTCCGGGCCTCACGAGCGTCGTGTCGGTGCCGCAGGCAGCCGGCATCCCCGTGACCCATCGCGGAGTCGCCGCGGGCGTCCACGTCGTGAACGGGCAGGCGGAGCCGACGCCGGCGACCGCCGCGGCCCTCGCCGATCCCGCCGTCACGACCGTCGTGCTCATGGGCGTCGCGGGTCTCCCCCGACTCGTCGAGACGGCGTTCGCGGGCGGTGCTCCCGCCGACAAGCCGGTCGCGATCGTCGAGAACGGTCACACCCCCCACCAGCGCACGACGCGCACGACGCTCGCTCACGCCGCCGCCGACGCCGCCGCCGCCGGCGTCCGCAACCCCGCGGTCATCGTCGTCGGCGACGTCGCGCGCGCCGACCTGCTGCTCCCCGCGGGACTGATGGCGGGCGACATCCGCCAGTGACCGACCCGATCCGCCCCGCTCTCTCGGCAGCCCTCGACGGCTGCACGATCGTCATCGCCGTCGATCGGCGCTCCGGCGAGCTCGCCGCCGCGCTCGAGCGCCATGGCGCGACGGTCCGGCACGCCCCGGCGCTGACGATCGTGCCGCACATCGACGACGAGGCGCTCATCGCCCGCACGCGAGAGCTCATCGAGACCCCGCCCGATGTCGTGGTCGTGACGACGGGTGTCGGCTTCCGGGGGTGGATGGAGGCGGCCGATGAGGCGGGCCTCCTCGACGACCTGCACGCCGCCTTCGCCCGCGCGCAGATCGTCGCGCGCGGGCCGAAGGCGCGCGGCGCGATCCAGCAGGCGGGGCTCACGGCCGACTGGGTCGCCGAGTCGGAGACCTCGGCCGAGCTCGGTGAGTTCCTCCTGGCCGAGGGGGTCGCCGGCCGTCGCATCGCCGTGCAGCACCACGGCTCGGGAGCCGACGGCCTCGACGAGCTGTTCGAGGGCGACGGCGCCGACGTCGTGAGTCTCACCGTCTACCGCTGGGGCCCTCCGCCCGACCCCGAGGTCGTCCGGCGCTCCGTCGTCTCGGCGGGGTCCGGAGAAGTCGACGCCGTGCTCTTCACGTCGGCGCCCGGCGCGTATGAATGGGTCGCCGCCGCGCGGCGCGAAGGCGTGCTCGGCGACATCCGCGAGCTCGTCCGCACCGGACGCGTGCTTCTCGCCGCGGTCGGCCCCATCACGGCGGGACCGCTCGAGGAGGTCGGCCTCGACCCGCTCGTCGCCGACCGCGGCCGACTCGGCTCGCTCGTGCGCGCTGTCGTCACGCACTTCGGCGGAGGGCGGATGCCCGCCCGCGAGACGCCGGCCGGCCGGCTCGAGCTGCGCAGCGGCGGCGCCGTGCTCGAGGGCCGGTTCATCCCCCTCTCCCGCACCGGCGCGGACGTGCTCGGCGTGCTGTTCGACGCCGACGGCTCGGTCGTGACCCGCGCCGATCTGCAGTGCGCCCTGCCCCGCTCGGGCGACAACACGCACGCGGTCGAGATGGCCGTCGCCCGGGTGCGCGAGGCGCTGGGCGTGCCCGACCTCATCAAGACGGTCGTCAAGCGCGGCTACCGCCTCAACGTGCTCGAACCGAGCCCCGCCGGCTAGAGCAGGTCGGGCCGTCGCTCGCGCGTCCGCTCGAGGCTCTGCTCGCGCCGCCACTGGGCGATCGCGCCGTGATTGCCGCTCAAGAGGATCGGGGGCACCTCGTGCTCGCGCCAGACCGGCGGCTTCGTGTAGCTCGGATACTCCAGCATCCCGTCCTCGTGCGACTCCTCGACGAGACTCTCCGGATTGCCGACGACACCGGGGACGAGCCGCGAGATCGCCTCGATCATCGCCATCGCGGCGACCTCGCCGCCGTTCAGCACGTAGTCCCCGAGGCTCACGCTGCGCACGCGCCCGCGCTCGGTGTAATGGTCGATGACGCGCTGATCGATGCCCTCGTACCGTCCGCACGCGAAGACGAGGTGCTCCTCCTCCGCGAGGTCGCGCGCGAGCCGCTGCGTGAAGCGCTCCCCCGCCGGCGAGGGGACGATGAGCAGCGCGCCGTCGTCGAGCACCTCGTCGAGCGCCTCACCCCAGGGCTCCGGCTTCATCACCATGCCGGCGCCGCCGCCGTACGGCGTGTCGTCGACCGTGCGGTGGCGGTCGTGGGTCCAGTCGCGCAGATCGTGCACACGCAGATCCAGGATGCCGCGCCCGCGGGCCTTGCCGATGAGCGAGACGTCGAGCACATCGAAGAAGGCGGGGAAGATCGTCACGATGTCGATGCGCACGGCTCCGAGTTTAGGCATCCACCCGTGTTTCGAGCGTGTGACGAAGGTCTCACCCGCCTCGCGGACGGAGGTGCGCCGCAATTGACGCAGAGGTAACGGCCGCGACAGGGGGGCCGAAACACGCGCTCAATAGCGTCGCCTCATAACCTTCCCGAGGAGGCGCGATGACCACGTCCGTGACATCCCCCCAGGTCGGCACCGATGCCGCCGCAACCGGCTCCACCCCTGTAACGCTCACCCGACGCTCCGGCCGCTGGATCGACGGCTGGAACCCGGAAGACGGCGTCTTCTGGCAGTCCGAGGGCCGCGCGATCGCGCGCCGCAACCTCGGCTGGTCGATCTTCGCCGAGTTCCTCGGCTTCATCGTCTGGCAGCTGTGGAGCATCGTCGTCGTGATGCTCCCAGCAGCGGGCTTCACGTTCTCGAGCTCCGAGGCGTTCTGGCTCATCTCGCTGCCGAGCCTCGTCGGGGCCACCATGCGGTTCCCCTACACCTTCATGGTGGCGAGGTTCGGCGGACGCAACTGGACGATGATCTCGGCCGGACTCCTCCTGATCCCCTCGATCCTGCTCGGAATCGTCGTCGGCAACCCCGAGACGCCCTTCGGCGTCATGCTGGCGGTCGCCGCCCTCGCGGGCTTCGGCGGCGGCAACTTCGCGAGCTCGATGGCCAACATCACCTACTTCTTCCCCCAGAAGGAGAAGGGCTGGGCGCTCGGCCTCAACGCCGCCGGCGGCAACATCGGCACGGCGGTCGCGCAGTTCGCCGTGCCCATCGTGGTGACGGCCGGCGCGGCGGCGACCCTCAACATCTCGCTCGCGGGCTGGATGTGGGTGCCCCTCATCCTCGTCGCCATCTGGGGTGCGTGGCGCTACATGGACAACCTGTCCAACGCGAAGTCGGATGCCGCGGCCTCCGCCGCCGCGCTCCGAGAGCCGCACCTGTGGCTCCTCGCCCTCCTCTACATCGGCACGTTCGGCTCCTTCATCGGCTTCGCGAGCGTCTTCCCCAAGCTCATCGCCGATCAGTTCCCCGAGTTCTCGACGATTCAGGTGGGACAGGCAGCCGTCTCGCTCGCCTTCCTCGGAGCGCTCGTCGGCTCCCTGGCACGTCCCTACGGCGGCCGTCTCGCCGACCGTGTCGGAGGCGCGCGGGTGACGGTGGGGGCGTTCACCGTCATGGCGCTCGGCGCCCTGTCGCTCGTCTGGACGATGCCTCTCCACAACTTCGGCGTCTTCCTCGCCTGCTTCCTCGTGCTCTTCTCGGCGACGGGCATCGGCAACGGCTCGACCTACCGCATGATCCCGAACGTGTTCGCGGCCCGCACGCTCGCACTCGGGATCGAGGGCGAGGCGAAGGTGCGCATGCAGCGCAAGGCCGCGGCGGCGCTCGGCCTCATCTCGGCGATCGGCGCGTACGGCGGCTTCGTCATCCCGCAGGTGCTCAACCTCTCGCAGCAGACCACCGGCGCGTACACAGGCGCGTTCTACGGCTTCGTCATCGCCTACGCGCTGCTGCTGACGCTCACGATCGCGGTGTACATCGTGCCTCGGCGCTCGCTCGCCGGTCAGCGCATCTGACACCCGGCGCCTCGCGCGGGCCGCATCCTTCGGGGTGCGGCCCGCTTCGTCGTGCACCTCAGGTTCGGGATGCCGAGACCCGGCCGCCCGCTGCACCGCAGCGTCGGAGATCCGCACACCGCCGGATGGATGCGTTCATGTCGGTCCGACGGTGCGGCGATTCCCGACGCTGTGGCCGGGTATGCCCCGGCCGAGCTCAGTAGACGTCGCGGACGTAGCGCTTCTGCGCCACGAGCGACTTCTTGTACTCCGCGGCCGCCTCGGCGGAGAGCCCGCCGTGCCGCTGCGCGATGAGGTCGAGCGTCTCGTCGACGTCCTTCGCCATGCGGCTCGCATCGCCGCACACGTACACGTGCGCGCCCTCCTCGAGCCAGCGCCACAGCTCGAGGCCGTGCTCGACCATGCGATCCTGCACGTACACCTTCTGGCGCTGGTCGCGGGAGAAGGCGACGTCGAGGCGCGTGAGGAAGCCGTCGTCCCGCATGCCGAGGAGCTCGTCGCGGTAGTAGAAGTCCGTTGCCTCGTGCTGCTCGCCGAAGAAGAGCCAGTTGCGGCCCGTGTGGCCGTCGGCGCGGCGATCGTGGAGGAAGCCGCGGAACGGCGCGATGCCGGTGCCCGGCCCGATCATGATCATGCGCGCGCGGGGATCCAGCGGCGGACGGAAGTGCGGCGACTTCTGCAGATACACGGGCACCTCATCGCCGCGATCCGCGAGGAACGTCGAGGCGACGCCGCCCCGGACGAGACCGCTCTCGGTCTCGAACCGCACGACCGACACCGTGAGCTGCACCTCATCGGGGCTCGTCTTGGGGCTCGACGAGATCGAGTACTGACGCGGCTGCAGGCGCTTGAGCACCGGCATCCACTCCTCCGCCTCGGCCTTCACGGGGAACGCGCGCAGCAGATCGACGGCCTGCATGCTCCAGAGGTACTGCTCCAGCCGGCTCTTGTTCTCGCGGCGCAGCAGCGTCGCGAGGGTGGAGTCGGCGTTGCGCTCTCCGATGAACGCGAGCAGGTCGGGCGTGATGCGCGTGATGTCGAGGTGGGTCGTGAGCGCCTCGCCGAGGAGGCGCTCGTCGCCCTCGATCTCCACGACCGTACGGGCCGAGAGTCCGGTCTGCTCGAGCCACTCGGCGACGACGGCGGGCGGGTTCACGGCCACGACGCCCAGCGAGTCGCCCGCCTCGTACGCGACGCCGGCGTGGGAGAGGTCGAACCCGAACTGCCGCACCTCCTTCGCCGACCCTTCGGCGCTCAGCAGCGCATTCGTCACGAGTCGTGCGCGCACGGGGTTCGCCCGCGTGAAGAGGCGCCTCGTCGGCGTCTGCTCGAGAGCGGGAGTGGATGCCGCCTCCCCCGCCGCGCCCGCCGAGATCGCCGGGATGACCTGATCGAGCCACGAAGCGGCGGGCGCCGCATAGTCGGGCTCGCAGTCCACACGGGGGAGCACCGCCGTGGCTCCCAACGCCGTGAGGCGCTCGTCGATGCTCCGGCCGTGGCCGCAGAAGTCGTCGTAGCTGGAGTCTCCGATCGCGAAGACGGCGTACTCCAGGTCGCTCAGGTCGGGTACGGACTCGCCGCTCAGCGCAGCCCAGAGGTCGGCGGCGTTGTCGGGCGGCCCGCCGTCGCCGAACGTGGAGGTCACCACGAGCAGCGAGCGGACCGTGGCCAGCTCCTCCACGCTCATGTCCACCATGCTCACGGCACGGGCCGGGATGCCGCGGGCCTGCAGCGTCGCGACACACGTGGCTGCGACCTCCTCGGCGTTGCCCGTCTGGGATCCCCACAGCACCGTGACCTCTCGACCCTCGGCGTTGTCTGAGGCGACGGCGCTCGTGCGCGAGTAGAGACCGGCGAGCATGCCGTCGAACCAGGCCCGGGTGACGGCACCCAGCGGGGCGCTCGCGGGGAGCGTCGGGACGAGCCCGGCCTCGAGGGGGGCCGCCTCGAGGGCGGAGAGGAAGCCCGAGAGGTACGCGCCCTCCGTCTCGGTCACCCGCGGCTGTGCGGGAGTCATGCCCGCCGCGGTCAGCACGTCACGCGCACCGGCCGGGAGCGGCATCCCCTTCTCGTCGTCCCCCACGGGACTGGGCGCCGGACCCACGCGACGAAGCGACACGGCGGCGAACTTGAACTCCGGCTGCAGCGAGGCGGCGTCGACGGCGTCGCTCGTGACGGCGTTGACCGTGAGGTACTCGCCGTGCTCGTCGTTCCAGTGGAACGGCGCGAAGCAGTTGCCGGGCCGCACGCGGTCGGTCACGACGGCCGGCAGCACGACGCGGCCGCGGCGCGACGAGATCTCCACCTGGTCGCCGGCGGTGATGCCCAGCGTCTCGGCGTCCGCGGGATTCACCTCGACGAACGGGTCGGGGTTGAGGCGTACGAGCTTGTCGACCTTGCCGGTCTTCGTCATCGTGTGCCACTGGTGCTGAAGGCGCCCGGTGTTCAGCACCCAGGGGAAGTCGTCGTCGGGCAGCTCCTGCGGTCCGAGGTGCGGCCGCGCGAGGAACTGCGCGCGTCGGGACGCCGTCGCGAAGGCGAGCCGCGGGACGCTGCCGTCCACCTCGCGGTGCAGGCTCTGGCTCACCCCGTCGTTGAGGTAGCGGATCGGATGCCGCTCCCGGGCGTCGTCCGGCGGCGCCGGCCATTGCACGGGCCCCGTGCGCAGGCGGTCATAGCTGACTCCGCGGACGTCCCACCCGGTCTGCGGATTCCAGAACCGGCGGATCTCGTCGAACACCTCTTCGCTGGATGCGAACCCGAACCCCTCGGTGAACCCCATCGCCCGCGCGATGCCGCAGATTGTGAGCCAGTCGGGCTGCGCGTCGCCGGGAGCCTCGGCCGCTCGCTGCACGAGCGTCATGGTGCGGTCGCTGTTGACCATGACGCCCTCGGATTCGACCCAGAGCGTCGCGGGCAGCAGCACGTCGGCGTACGCGTTCGTCGCGGTCTCGGTGAAGACGTCCTGCACGATGACGAGCTCGGCCGCCTCGAGGCCCGCGATGACGTTCTTGCGGTTCGCGACGGAGGCGACCGGATTGGTGCAGATGATCCACGCGGCTTTGATCTCACCGGCCGCCATGCGCCGGTACAGGTCGATGGTGCCCGCCCCGGCTTCGGCGCGGATCGCGCCGCGCTCGATCCCCCAGACGTCCTCGACGAACGCGCGGTCGGCCGCGCTGAACACGGCGCGCTGACCCGGGAGCCCGGGGCCCATGTAGCCCATCTCGCGTCCGCCCATCGCGTTCGGCTGGCCGGTCAGCGAGAACGGACCGCTGCCCGGACGGCAGATCGCGCCCGTCGCGAGGTGGAGGTTGCAGATGGCGTTCGTGTGCCACGTCCCCTGCGTCGACTGATTGAGCCCCATCGTCCAGAGGGTCATCCACTCGCCGGCCTCCGCGATCCAGCGCGCGGCGGTGCGGATGTCGTCCTCGGGCAGTCCCGTGAGCTCGGCGACGCGCGCCGGTGCGTAGTCCTCGAGGAAGGCCGGCATGTCGCTCCAGCCCTCGGTGTGCGCGGCGATGAACTCCTCGTCGATGGCGCCGTCGGCCACGAGCAGGTGCAGGAGTCCGTTGAGCAGCGCGAGGTCGGTGCCGGGCGCGATCGGAAGATAGAGGTCCGCGCGATCCGCCGTCGCCGTGCGGCGCGGATCGACGACGATGAGCTTCGCGCCCTGCTTGAGCCGATCGGCCATGCGCAGGAAGAGGATCGGGTGGCAGTCGGCCATGTTTGAGCCGATGACGAAGAAGAGATCGGCGCGATCGAGGTCCTCGTACGAGCCGGGTGGGCCGTCGGCCCCGAGCGACTGCTTGTATCCCGTGCCGGCCGATGCCATGCACAGCCGCGAGTTCGACTCGATGTGCAGCCCGCGCAGGTACCCCTTCACGAGCTTGTTCGAGAGATACTGCGCCTCGACCGACATCTGCCCCGAGACGTACACGGCGACGGCATCGGGGCCGTGCTCGTCGACGATCGCCCGGAGCCTCGTGCCCGCGTGCGCGATGGCCTCATCGAGCGGGACGGGCACGGGCTCCTCTCCGCGGGACGGACGCACGTGCGCGCTGGTCATGCGGCCGGGGGCACGCATGAGCTCGAGGTGCGTCGCACCCTTGGTGCACAGTCTTCCGCCGTTCGCGGGGTGCTGCTTGTCTCCCGCGGTCTTCGTGATCCCGCCGGCCTCGGTCGTGACGCTGATGCCGCATCCCACGCCGCAGTACGAGCACACCGCCCGGACCTCGGTCGAAGGCGTGCCCGCCCGCGCCGTCGTCGAAGGGGCGAGCAGGCTCATGCTCCGATGATCCCGGAGCGATGTTCCGCCTCGTGTGCCGTCGTGTTACCGACGCATCACACTGATCTCACGGTTCCGAGGACAGGGGTGTGAGGGGATGCCGCGGCATCCCTCGACCGTCACTCGGTCTCGGCGGCGTCGTCCTCGTCGGTGTCGCCCGGCTCGGGAGCATCGTCGTCGCCGGCGAGCTCCTCGAAGAGCCCGGCGGGCGGCGTCACGACGACCCGCCCGGCGGCGATGTCGACCTCGGGGACGATCGCTTTCACGAACGGCACGAGGACTTCGCGCGGCTCGCCCGTCTCGTCGAGCGAGTCGGCGAGGACGATCAGGAGATCTTGGGCCGGGAAGTGGTCGACGCGGATCACGCGTCCGACGACCGTGTCGTCACGCACGACCTCGAGGCCCACGAGCTGGTGGTCGTACCAGGCGTCGTCTTCGGCCGCGGCGGACTGGGCGTCCTCGTCGATCCAGAGGATCGCGCGGATGAGCTCTTCGGCGGCGTTGCGGTCGTCCACGCCCTCGAAGAAGGCGACCGGGTGGCTGTTCATCCACTTGAACTCGCGGACAGTCAGCGGCTTGCCGTGCCACGGCGACGACTCGGGGACCTGCAGAGTGAAGGTCGCACCCGGGACGAAGCGCCCGTCGGGGTCGTCGGTGTACAGCTCGAGCTTGATGGCTCCCTTGAGGCCGTGAGCCTTCACGAGGCGTCCGACGCGAAGCTGGTTCTTCGCCGGCTTCGGCGGCCGGGCAGGGCTCTTGGCCTCCGCCGGGGTCGTCGAATCGGGCTGCTCTGCCTGCGTCATCAGTCGTCCGCGACGTCGACGCGCACGCGTCGTCCGTCGGCGAGCGCCGAGATGAGCGTGCGCAGAGCCTTTGCCGTGCGTCCGCCGCGCCCGATCACGCGACCTCGGTCATCGGGGTGCACGTGCACCTCGAGGACGTCACCGCGAGGCGACGTCGAGGAGTCGATGCGCACGTCGTCGGGGTGATCGACGATCCCCTTGACGACGTGCTCGAGCGCGGCGGCCAGCACGGATTACTCGGCGTCCGAAGCGGCGTCGGCCTCGTCGGCGGCGGGCGCCTCCTCGGCGACGGGCTCGTCGGCCTTCTTCTCGGCCTTCGGCTTGATGACCGACTTCTTCGAGGAGTCGACCTCGAAGTCAGCCTTGGTCTCGGCGGTGCGAACCGTCGAGACGGCGTTCGCGTCGCCCTTGAACTTGCCCCAGTCGCCCGTGAGCTTGAGGATGGCGGCGACCTGCTCGGTCGGCTGCGCGCCGACGCTCAGCCAGTACTGCGCGCGCTCGGAGTCGACCTCGATGAACGAGGGCTCCTCGGTCGGGTGGTACTTGCCGATCTCCTCGATGACGCGACCGTCGCGCTTGGTGCGCGAGTCGGCGACGACGATGCGGTAGTAGGGCGCCCGGATCTTGCCGAGGCGCTTGAGACGAATCTTGACAGCCACGATTCTCCTGAATGTGTGGAAAGTGATTGAACCGATCGCCTGGAGCGTGGGGTGCACACCCGGCGGAAGCTCTGAAGGAGGACCTGTGTGCTGGATAGAGGGTCGAGCACCCGGTCCGACCCACAATTATCCCACATCCCGCGGGATGCCGCGAACCAGGCCGCAGCCCTCATGACCCGATGTCGCACGACGACGCGAACCGACGCACGCAACGCCGTGGCGCGGCATCCCCGTGCGAAACTGTGCCCATGACGGTGCCTTTCGCGACATCCGCCCGCTCCACCGTGGGGCTCGAATGGGAGCTCATGCTCGCGGACGGCGCCACGGGGGACCTCGTCGGTCGCGCGCCGGAGATCCTCGCGGTGCTCGAGGAGAAGACCGCGCACGAGCGCTACACCGTCACGGGCGAGCTGCTCACGAACACCGTCGAGGTCACGAGCGGCGTCGGCGACACGGTCGCTGCGGCGGTCGACGACATCGCGGACGCGATCGGCGCCATCCGGGAGGTCTCCGATCCGCTCGGGATCGAGCTGCTGTGCGCGGGCAGTCACCCGTTCGCGCAGTGGTACGACCAGCAGGTCACCGACAAGACGCGGTACCACAAGCTCATCGAGCGCACCCAGTGGTGGGGGCGCAACATGATGATCTGGGGCATCCACGTGCACGTCGGCGTCGAGGACGTCAACAAGGTCTTCCCCCTCATCAACGCCCTCGCCGTGTACCTGCCGCATCTGCAGGCGCTGTCCGCCTCGTCGCCGTTCTGGGCGGGCGACCGCACCGGGTACGCGTCGAACCGCGCCCTCGTCTTCCAGCAGCTTCCGACGGCGGGGCTCCCCTGGCCGCTCAAGGACTGGGCCGAGTTCGAGCGCTACATGGACGACATGATCCGCACCGGCGTCATGGCCGACGCGACCGAGGTGCGCTGGGATATCCGCCCTGCGCCGCGCTGGGGCACGATCGAGGTGCGCGCGTGCGACGGGATGTCCACCCTGCCGGAGCTCGCCGCGGTCGCGGCGCTCGTGCAGGTGCTGGTCGAGCACCTCTCCCGCGAGCTCGACGAGGGGCGCGAGCTTCCGACGATCCCGCCCTGGTTCGTCCGTGAGAACAAGTGGCGCGCCGCCCGCTACGGCCTCGACGCGCGCATCATCGTGGACGCCGACGGCACTCAGCTTCCCGTGCGCGAGCACCTCCGCGACACGATGGACCGTCTCGCCGACGTCGCCGTCGAGCTCAAGTGCGCGCGCGAGTTCGCGGGGCTGGAGACGACCCTCACGCAGGGCGCCAGCTACGCCCGTCAGGTCCTCGTGGCCGACGCGGCCGAGGGCGACCTCCGCGAGGTCGTGCAGCATCTGATCCGCGAGTTCCGCGCGGGTCCGACGCTGCGCGAGCACCTCGCCCAGTTTCCCCACTGACCCCGCTCAGCCCGCGCTGCACGCGCGAACGGGATGCCGCGGCTCAGCCGCGACCGAGCATCTTCTGCAGCTCGGCGAGGTCTTCCGCGGTGGGTGCGCCCTTCGCGCCGTTGCCGCCGAGGCCGAAGCCCGAGCCGGTCGGCTCCGCCGCCGCCTGAGCCGCGATGCCCGCGTTCTCGGCCGCGCGCTTGGCCGGGTTGCCCGAGCGGGAGCCCGACTTCGACTTCTGCTGCTTGCCGCGCTTCGACGAGGCGCCGGGACGGCCGGCGCCGGGCACCGGCCCCATGCCCGGGATGTTCGGCACACCGCCGCGAGCGACGGTCTTCATCATCTTCGCGGCCTGCTCGAAGCGCTGCACGAGCTGGTTGACGTCGGTCACGGTCATGCCGGAGCCGCGCGCGATGCGCAGACGGCGCGAGCCGTTGAGCACCTTGGGGTTGCGGCGCTCGCCCGGCGTCATCGAGCGGATGATGGCCTCGGTGCGGTCGATCTCGCGCTCGTCGAAGTCGTCGAGCTGCTGCTTCATCTGCCCCATGCCCGGGAGCATCCCGAGCATCTTCTTCATCGAGCCCATCTTCTTCATCTGCTGAAGCTGGTCGAGGAAGTCCTCAAGGGTGAACTGCTCCTTGGCGAGCTTCTCGGCGACCTTCATCGCCTCTTCCTCGTCGAAGGCCTGCTGAGCCTGCTCGATGAGGGTCAGGATGTCGCCGAGGTCGAGGATGCGCGACGCCATGCGGTCGGGGTAGAACGGCTCGAGGTCGTCGAGGTTCTCACCCGTCGAGGCGAAGATGATGGGGCGGCCGGTCACGGAGGCCACCGAGAGCGCGGCGCCGCCGCGTGCGTCGCCGTCGAGCTTCGACAGGACGACGCCGGTGAAGTCGACGCCCTCCTGGAAGGCCTTCGCCGTGTTGACGGCGTCCTGACCGATCATCGCATCGATGACGAACAGGACCTCGTCGGGGTCGACCGCCTTGCGGATGTCGGACGCCTGCTTCATGAGCTCGGCGTCGACGCCCAGGCGTCCGGCCGTGTCGATGATGACGATGTCGTGCTGCTGGCGGCGGGCGATCTCGACGCCGTCGCGGGCGACCTGCACGGGGTCGCCGACGCCGTTGCCGGGCTGCGGCGCGTAGACCGCGGCCCCCGCCTGGCGCGCGACGATCTGCAGCTGGTTGACGGCGTTCGGACGCTGGAGGTCGGCGGCCACGAGGAGCGGCGTGTGGCCGTCCTTCTCGAGCTGCTTCGCGAGCTTGCCCGCGAAGGTCGTCTTGCCCGAGCCCTGCAGGCCCGCGAGCATGATGACCGTCGGCGGGTTCTTCGCGAACTGCAGCCGGCGCTGCTCGCCGCCGAGGATCGCGACGAGCTCCTCGTTCACGATCTGCACGACCTGCTGCGCCGGGTTCAGCGCCTTGTTGACCTCGTCGCCGAGGGCGCGCTCGCGCACCTTCGCGGTGAAGTCCTTGACGACGGGAAGCGCGACGTCGGCGTCGAGCAGGGCGCGACGGATCTCGCGCACCGTGCCGTCGACGTCCGCGGGCGTGAGCTTGCCCTTGGTGCGGAGGTTGCGGAAGGTCTCGGTGAGCCGATCGGAGAGCGTGCCGAAAGTAGCCATGATCCCCCGATTCTACGGGCCCGCGGGCCCGCTCAGGATTCGCGATCCCCGGGTCGGCCGTCGGGGCCGAGCTCCTGGAACAGCGTGATCTGCAGGTCGGCCGGTGCACGCAGGCGCGCGTTGACCGAGCGCCAGGGCGTCAGGCGAGGGGATGCTTCGAGCTCGGCGCCCGCCGAGATCAGCCGGTCCGTGACCGACGCGGTGTCTCCCACCTCGAACGCGAGCCTGATCGGCTCGCTCGGGGCGTCGCCGTCGGTCTCGACACGGTCGATGAGCGCGACCTGGCCCGCGTTCGAGAGCTCGAGCGTCGCCTCGCCCGCCGCGAGGATCGTGACGCGGGCATCGCCGTCGCCCTCATACGATTCGCGCTCGACGAGGCCGAGCGCGTCACGGTAGAAGGCGAGGGCCTCGTCGAAGTCGTCGGCGCGGGCGACGACCCGCAGCTGGCGCACCGCCGACGGCAGCGTGCGCGCGGCGGCGACCAGCGCATGGTCGAGGGATGCCGCCAGTGGCACGCGGCCGGCTCCCTCCCGCGCCCACGCCTCGATCGCGGCGAGCACGGCGCCGCCGTGGGCGGCTCCCCCGACCTGGGCCTCGATGGCGCCGACGCCCGCGCGCTGCAGGCGCTCCGACACCGCCACGGCGATGCGAGCACGGCGGACGGATGCCTCCCGCTCGAGCTCGCCCTCGAGGCCCATGGCGCTCGTGTTGACGAGAGCCAAGGCGAGGCTGTCCGGGGCGAAGTCCTCGCCCAGACTCCTGAGCGCGCCCGAGATCGCGGACGCGGCGCCCGCGCCGAGCGAGGCGCGGGTCGCGGCATCCCGTCCCGTGTCGTTGCGCAGCCGGTCCTCGAGGACGCCGATCCGCTCGTCGAGCCCCGACCAGAGGATGTCGGACTTCGAGGCGAAGTAGTTGAAGAAGCTGGAGCGGCTCACGCCGGCGCGGGACGTGATGTCGGCGATCGAGGTCTCGGCGAAGCCGCGCTCGAGGAACAGCTCGCACGCCGCCTCGGCGAGCGTCTCGCGCGAGGAGGCGCGCGGGCGACCGGTCCGCTGCTCATGACTCACGTCCCCACCCTACGCAGGACCCCCAGCCGAGAGGCGGGGAATCCCGGCGAACCGGTGCACGTGGCTTCCCGGTCAGACGAGGACCCCCGCATTCGAGGACCCATCGCCGGGCGGGAGTATTGTTGGACGCAATCCAGAAAGTCGCCACAAGCGAAGGAGCAGCGTGCTCGACGTCGTGACCCCGGGGTTCGCCCCCGACTACGTGCCCTACCTCGACGGGTGGGCACTGCAGCGCAGCATCCATTCCGAGATCGTCGCGGGCGACCGCGAAGACACGCTCATCCTGCTCGAGCACGAGCCCGTCTACACGGCGGGTGCGCGCACCGCGCGGCACGAGCGGCCGACCGACGGCACGCCCGTCGTCGACGTGGACCGCGGTGGCAAGATCACGTGGCACGGCCCCGGGCAGCTCGTGGGCTACCCCATCGTGCGCCTCCACGAGCCGATCGACGTCGTGGGCCACGTCCGCCGCCTCGAGGGAGCGCTCATCGAGGTGCTCCGCGAGTTCGACGTCGACGGCTATCGCGTCGAGGGGCGGAGCGGCGTGTGGGTGCGCCGGCCGCTCGGCGAGGACAAGGTCGCCGCCATCGGCGTCCGTGTGCAGCGCGGCGTGACGATGCACGGCTTCGCCCTGAACTGCGACAACTCGCTCGCGGGCTTCCGCGGCATCATCCCGTGCGGGATCACGGATGCCGGCGTCACGACCCTCAGCGAGCTCGTCGGAGCAGACGTCTCGCCCGTCGACGTCGTCGACAGCGTCGTGCGGATCTTCCAGGCCCACTACGCGGAGGTCGCCGCGTGAGCGCCGCCGGGCCCGAGGGCCGCAAGCTCCTGCGTCTCGAGGTGCGCAACGCCGAGACGCCGATCGAGCGCAAGCCGGAGTGGATCAAGACGAAGGCGAAGATGGGCCCGGAGTACCAGGCCCTCCATTCCCTCGTGAAGACCGAGGAGCTGCACACGGTCTGCCAGGAGGCCGGCTGCCCCAACATCTACGAGTGCTGGGAGGATCGCGAGGCGACGTTCCTCATCGGCGGGTCGCAGTGCACCCGCCGTTGCGACTTCTGCCAGATCGACACGGGCAAACCCGCCGACTACGACATCGACGAGCCGCGCCGCGTGGCTGAGAGCGTGCAGCGGATGCAACTGCGCTACTCGACCGTGACGTGCGTCGCGCGCGACGACCTCGCCGACGGCGGTGCGTGGCTCAATGCCGAGACGGTGCGTCAGATCCACGCGCTCAACCCCGGCACGGGCGTCGAGCTGCTCGCGACCGATTTCAACGGAGAGCCGGCCCTCCTGGACGTCGTGTTCGAGTCGCGCCCGGAGGTCTTCGCGCACAACGTCGAGACCGTGCCGCGCATCTTCAAGCGCATCCGTCCCGCCTTCCGCTACGAGCGCTCGCTCGACGTGCTGACGCAGGCTCGGGATGCCGGTCTCATCACGAAGTCGAACCTCATCCTCGGCATGGGCGAGGAGCCCGAAGAGGTCGTCCAGGCGCTGCAGGACCTCCACGACGCCGGCACCGACATCATCACGATCACGCAGTATCTGCGACCGACTCCGCGCCACCTCCCCGTCGCGCGGTGGGTCAAGCCCGACGAGTTCGTCGCGTTCAAGGAGGAGGCGGAGCGCATCGGCTTCCTCGGGGTGCTCGCCGGTCCGCTCGTCCGGTCGTCGTACCGAGCGGGGCGGCTGTGGGCGCAGTCGATGATCTCGAAGGGGCGTGAGATCCCGCCCCACCTCGCGCACATCGCCGCCGACGTGCACGTCGACCGCGGGTTCGCGCAGGCGGTCTGACCGCGCGTCGGGACTCTAGTCGGCGCTCGTGACGCCGAGCACGTCGCCGTCCGAGCCGAGGTTCACCAGCAGCACGTCGTCGGTGGCATCGGGGTCGAGGGCGTACTCGAGCACGGCGAACGGCTCGGACCCGCCGTGCTCGTCGGCGAGGATCGTCATGCTCATGAGCTGCAGCGACCGGATGACGTCGATGTGGGTGTCGCCAGAGATGTCGACGAGCATCTCCTCGAGGTCTTCGCCGAGGACCTCCTGCTGCTGCAGGATGTACTCCGTCACCTCGCTCGTGCGGTCGTCCAGCTCCGACACCATGGCGTTTCGGGCG
Source organism: Microbacterium sp. AZCO (assembly GCF_039614715.1). Classification (GTDB taxonomy): domain Bacteria; phylum Actinomycetota; class Actinomycetes; order Actinomycetales; family Microbacteriaceae; genus Microbacterium. Next base: position 1,469,334 of record NZ_CP154857.1, read on the forward strand.
CTGCGGTCGATCGCCTCGAGCGACGAGACGAGCCCCGCGGCCACGTCGAGGGCCGCCTCCGACACGTCCTCCTGGTCGGGCGCCGTGAGGTCGACCGTCACGGTCTGATCACCCAGTTCGACGTTCTCGGACCAGAAGATCGACCCGTCCGGTCCGGACTCGAGGAGTCCGAAGAAGTCGTGCTCGATCGCCATATCCCCATGAAACCAGCACGGTGGCCCCGACGGTAGACCGAAGCCCCGGAATGTCGTCCCGGGCGTGTCAGTCGACGAGGGATGCCGCGAAGACGTGCGGCGTGAAGCCCGTCAGATCGCCGATCCCCTCGCCCTGACCGAGAAGCTTCACGGGGATGCCGGTGCGCTCCTGGACGGCCAGCACGAAGCCTCCGCGGGCCGAGCCATCGAGCTTCGTGATGACGAGACCGGTCACACCGGCGTGCTCGAGGAAGGCCTCGGCCTGCATGACGCCGTTCTGGCCGGTCGTGGCATCCAGCACCAGGAGGACCTCGCTGATGGGGGCCTGCTTCTCGATGACCCGGCGGATCTTGGACAGCTCGTCCATGAGGCCGCCCTTGGTGTGCAGGCGGCCGGCCGTGTCGACGAGCACGATCTCGGTGCCGGTGCGCTTGGCGTAGTCGATGGTCTGGAAGGCGACGGATGCCGGATCCTGGCCCTCCTGCTGCGGCCGGACGATCGCGGCTCCCCCGCGCTCCGCCCACGTCGCGAGCTGGTCGACGGCGGCGGCGCGGAAGGTGTCGGCGGCCCCGACGACCACCGAGCGGCCGTACCGCTGCAGGAACTTCGCGAACTTGCCGATCGTCGTCGTCTTGCCGACGCCGTTGACACCGACGACGAGCACGACCGCCGGGCGCTCGGTGAGGCGCAGCGTCGTGTCGAACTTCGCGAAGTGCTCCTCGAGCGTCTCCTTCAGCATCCGGTGCAGATCCTTGGGATCCGTGGTGTGGTACTTCGCAACCTTCTCGCGCAGGTCGTCGACGATGCGCTCGGTCGTGTCGGGCCCGAAGTCGGCCGTCAGGAGCGCCGACTCGAGGTCGAGCCAGGTGAGCTCGGTGATCTCGGGCGCCGCGAACATCTGACGCAGCACGCGCACAAGGGACCAGGGGCTGTCAGCCATGCCCTCCAGCCTAGGCGGCGCCGGACCCCGCTATCCGCCGCCGGCCGGCGCCACTGCGAGCCGGACGTCGTCCTGCATGACCTTCTGCAGCTCGGCAGACGCATCCTGACCCGACGGGCAGGTGATGCCGATGTAGACGCCGCCGCCCCTCGCGCCGAACATCCGCGCCGAGTGCAGCCAGGTCCGGCCGTCCGAGGACTGGCCCCAGATGGTGCGGGTGTCGGCCGTGCCCGGGCCGGGATGCTGCAGCACCTGGTCGTCGAACGCGTGCGCCGTCACGTCCTCGCGTGTGGCGCCCGCCACCGTGCCCGTCAGCACCGTGGCGAGGAAGTCGTCCGAGATCGTCCGGTCGTCGCGGCTCATGTCGATGTCGCCGACGGCGCCCTGGTAGAAGAGCTGGCACTGGGTCTCGGCATCCGCGTACGAGTAGCTGCCTTTCCCTTCGTCGGGGGCCGTGACCGTGAAGCCGGGGTCGCTCTGGAAGACGTCGACCCAGCCGATCTGCCAGTCGCCGCCGTCGAGGGACTCTCCCGCGTCGAACGTGAGGTCGGCGGGTGCGGCGGCCGGCGCCGGCGACGGGGATCTCGTCCTGGTCGCAGAGGCGGACGGCGAGGCGCCGGCGGTGGGGATGAGCGCGGAACATCCCGAGAGGACGACGATTCCGAAGGCGAGGGCGATCACGCCCACGCGCCTTTGCGCGGAGTGATTCATGGCCGGATCATAGACCCGGCGGCGCCCGCCCGGGAGTGCCGCGGGGGCGGGGCGGTCAGCCCTGGGCGGGACTGAAGACGAGCTCGAAGGCGTTGGGGTTCGAGCTCAGCAGGGTCCAGACGGCGCCGACGTTCGTCGCGGCGGGACACTGCAGCGTCGCGACGAATCCCTGGCCGAGGGCGCCGAAGGCGCGCGCCGCGATCAGGTAGGTCGACCCCGACTGGTCGTCGGCGCCCGGGACGGCCCGGGTCTGCACGCGCTCGGAGGGCGTCCGGAACGGTGCGATGTCGTCCTGCACGTACGTCGCGATCTCCTCGGCGGTCGTGCCGAACTGGGCGGCGAGCAGCTGATCCGAGAGCGCCTTGTCGTCCGACGAGGGATCGAGCCCGGTGAGCGGGCCCTCCCAGTAGCCGATCGTGCAGCCGATCGCGTCGCTCTTGTACGACCACGACCCGTTCCCGTCGCGCGCAGTGACGACGGTGTAGCCCGCCGCGCCCTTCAGCGGGTCGGCCCACGACGCCGTCTGCGTCGGGTCGAGCAGATCGCCGTCCGCGAACTGGATCTCGACGGTCGGTGACGGAGTCCCTATCGGCGTCGGCGTCGGCGTGGCACTCGCTCCGCCCCCGGGCGCGACGGTGCACGCGGACGCGCCCGCCACCACCGCGATGACGAGTGCCGCGCTCAGCGCGCCGCGCAACCACCTGCTCACGACGCGACGCGCTCTCCCACGCGCTGGCCGACGACGGCCGAGACGCCGTCCTGGCGCATCGAGACGCCGTAGAGGGCGTCGGCGATCTCCATCGTGCGCTTCTGGTGCGTGATGACGATGAGCTGGCTCGACGCGCGCAGCTGCTCGAAGACGCCGAGGAGGCGTCCGAGGTTGGCGTCGTCCAGCGCCGCCTCCACCTCGTCGAGGATGTAGAAGGGACTCGGCCGGGCCTTGAAGATGGCCGTCAGCAGCGCGACGGCGGCGAGCGAGCGCTCGCCTCCGGACAGCAGCGAGAGGCGCTCGATCTTCTTGCCGACCGGGCGCACGGCGACCTCGATGCCCGTCGTGAGCGGGTTGTCCGGGTCGGTCAGCGAGATGCTCCCCGTCCCCCCGGGGAAGAGCACCGGGAAGACCTCGCCGAAGGCGGTCTTCGTGTCCTCGAACGCGGCGAGGAAGATCGTCTGCATCCGCTCGTCGAGCTCCTCGATGATCGTGAGGAGATCCTTGCGGGTCTGCGTCAGATCGGCGAGCTGCTCGACGAGGAACTTGTGGCGCTGCTCCAGCGCGGCGAACTCCTCGAGCGCGAGCGGATTGACCCGCCCCAGCTGCGTCAGCTTCCGCTCGGCATCCTGCAGCCGTCGGCGCTGCTGCGCACGATCGTAGGGGGTGGTGGATGCCTCCTCCCCGTCATCCTCGTCGCCAGTCACGTCGGCGGGAATCGACTGATCCGGACCGTATTCCGCGACGAGCACATCCTCATCGAGGCCGAGTTCGGAGGCGACGCGCTCGAGGAGGCTCGTGACGTGCAGGCGCTTCTCGTGGATCTGCAGCTCGAGGCCGTGGACGCTCTCGGTGAGGCCGGCGAGCCGCTCGCGCACCGATGACTCGCGCGCCCGCAGGTCGGCGAGCTCCTGCGTCAGGGCCGTGCGGGCGCTCTCGGCGGTCGCGAGCTCGACCCGCGCCTGCGCGACCGATCGGTCGACGGAGTCGAGGAGCGGCGGGAGCTGCGCCGCGACGTCGGCGGCGATCTCGCGCTGCGCGCGGCGGATGACGGCGCGCCGCGCGGCCTCGGCGGCGGCCTCCCGCTCGCGCTCGCGCTGCTTCTCGAGCTGCAGCACCCGCGCCTCCCCCGCTCGCACGCGCTCGCGGAGCGTCTCGACGTCGAGGCGCGTGCGCATCTCGGCCTCGCGCGCCGCATCGAGCGCCCCGAGCAGGCCCTCTCGCGCCGACGCGTCGAGGATCGGTCGCGGCGCCTCCAGGGCCACCGTCAGCTGTTCATCGGCGACGCTCGCCGCGCCCGTCGCCTCTTCCACGGCGGCTTGCGCCTGTGCGAGCCCCGCCGCGAGGCGGTCGCACTCGGCGATCGCGGCCTCGTGGCGCACGGTGGCGCGGTTGACCTGCTCGGCGTGTGCCGCGAGTGCGGCATCGTGGGCGCGGAGCGCCTCGAGCGACGCCTTCGTCCGCTGCCGCGCCGTCTCGAGTCCGCGCACCTCGCCACCGAGTGCTTCGCGCAGCGAATCGGCGACGACCTCGATCTCGGCGAGGCGCTCGGCCGCGGCATCCCGTTCCGCTGCGAGCTCCAGGCGCGAGCGGCCCTGGCCCGATCCGGCGCGCACGGTCTGGGCGGTGACGACCTCACCGGCGCGCGTCACGACGGTGACCCCGGCCGGGGCGTCCGCCGCGACGGCGGCCGCGGCAGCGAGGTCGTCGGCGATGAGCACACGGGACAGGATGCCGAGCACGCCCTCGGGCCCGGTGACGACGTCCTGGGCCGCCGTCGTTCCCGCTGCGGGTGCGACGGTCTGCTCTCGGCGGGCGTCCGCGATCGCGATGTCGACGACGCCGAAGTCGCCGTCGCGCGCCGTCGCGGCGACGGCGAACGCGGCGTCGCGGGAGTCGACGAGCACGCCCTCGGCGAGCGGTCCGAGCACGGCCGCGATCGCCGCCTCGAAGCCGGGCTTCACCTTGATCGCGTCACTGAGGAGGCCCCGGATGCCGTCGCCGCCTCGCGCGATGATGTCTGCGGCGGCGTTGCGCACGTCGAGCGCGCGGCTGAGGGCCTTCGTCTGCGCGGTGAGCGATTCGAGCTCCCGCTCCGCGGCGTGCAGGCGCTCGCGCAGGGCGCCGACGGCGGTCTCCGCGTCGGTCGCGTCGCGCTGCGCACGCTCGTACTCGGCCGCGTACTGCGCGGAGGTGCCCTCGGCGACGAGGTCGGGGTCGACGCCGGCCAGGGTCTCCTCCGCCTCGGCGCGACGCTGCAGCGCGGCATCCAGCGCCTTCTGCTGACGCTCGACCGCAGACCGCACCGCGGCCAGAGCGGAGGCCGCGGCTTCGGCCGTGCCGCGCAGCGCCGTGATGCGCATGTCGTGCTCCGAGACGAGCGCGCTCTGCGCGGCGATGTCGACGTCGAGGGCATCGAGCTCGGCACGTGCGCGGATGACGTCGCGCGCGGCCTCGGCCGCGGCATCCTGAGCCTCCCCCAGTCCGCTGGCGATCTCGTCGATCTCGGCGCGGGCCTCGTCGATCGTCGACTGGGTCACCGTGACGCGCGACGTCGGGTCTTCGTCCTCGGCCTCGCCGAGGAGCGCCAGGCGCTGCCCCGCCAGCGTGTACAGGGAGCGCACGCGCTCCTGCACCCGCTCGAGGTCGAACGCGACGCTCCGCGCCCGGTCGACGGCCTCGGACCGCTGATCGGCCTCGAGCAGCTCGATGCGGGCGCGGACGTTGTCGAGCTGGTCCTGCAGGACGATGCGCTCGGCATGGCGCTCCTGCTCGCTGCGCGCGTGATCGGCGAGCTCGGTCCGCAGTCCCACCAGCTCGTCGGCTAGCAGGCGCGCCTTGGCGTCGCGGACGACGGCCGCGATCGTCGCCGCCTCGCGCGCGATCTCGGCCTGCCGCCCGAGCGGCTTGAGCTGGCGCCGAAGCTCGCCCGCGAGGTCGCTGAGGCGCATCAGGTTGGCCTCCATCGCCTCGAGCTTGCGGAGAGTCTTCTCCTTGCGGCGGCGGTGCTTCAGGATGCCGGCGGCCTCCTCGATGAATCCGCGCCGGTCCTCGGGCGAGGCCTGCAGCACGCTGTCGAGCCGGCCCTGGCCGACGATGACGTGCATCTCGCGGCCGAGGCCGCTGTCGCTGAGGAGCTCCTGCACATCGAGGAGGCGGCACGACTCGCCGTTGATGGCGTACTCGCTCGCCCCGTTGCGGAAGAGCGTGCGGCTGATGCTCACCTCGGAGTACTCGATCGGCAGCACGCCGTCGGAGTTGTCGATCGTGAGCTGCACCTCGGCACGGCCGAGGGGACCGCGCGTCGCCGTGCCGGCGAAGATGACGTCCTCCATCTTGCCGCCGCGAAGCGTCTTGGCACCCTGCTCGCCCATGACCCAGGCGAGCGCGTCCACGACGTTCGACTTGCCCGATCCGTTGGGACCGACGATGCACGTCACGCCGGGCTCGAGGGCGAACGTGGTCGGCTGCGCGAACGACTTGAACCCTTTGAGCGTCACGCTCTTCAGGTGCATAAAGGAGCCTTCCGCACGACCGATCGCTGTCCCGACAACCGTACCCGACACCCTTCTCCCGACTGGGATGCCGGGCCGGGCGCGCAGGGGATGCCGAGCGCGGTGCATGCAAGGTTCCGGTCCGGGGCGCGCAGGAGGGGCCGGATGAAAACCTTGACGAAGGCTGAAGGACTGCGCTAGCGTCACTGTTCGCATCAGAAGTCGAGAGGAGGTCGCCATGATGACGGAAGCCCGTACGCAGCCCACAGCGCCAGCGTTCACAGGCATTCGTGCCGTGGTGACCGGCTCCTTCTGCATGTTCCCCCTCGCGGACCGTTGATCCGCTCGTAGGAGGACTCCGCCCGCAGGCGCTCCCCGGCCGTCGCACGACGCCGGCGCCTCGCGATGTCTCGCGACGATCCCCGCTGCCGCACGGGCGCCCCCGGTCCCCCCGCCGCCGCTCCGCGATCCCTCTTTCCCCGACCTTCCACACCGATCCCTTCCTCTGACAAGAGAGCAGAAATGAACACCACCACCATGACCGGGCTCGAGTTCCGACAACTCACGACCCCGGCATCCATCGAATCCGCGGACGCCGACTTCATCGCGATGGTCGACGTGCGCAACCGCGTGTACCGGGAGATCTCCGGGCACGACGACCACACCATGCCCGCCGACGAGATCATCGGCATCTACCGGCCCGACGAGTACGAGCTCCGGCTCCTGTGGCTCATCGTGCGCGACGGCGAGCCGGTCGGCCGCATCGGCGTCGACATCCCTTGGGAAGAGGGGTCGAAGGCGGCGTACTGGCTGATCGAACTCCTCCAGAGCGCACAGGGCGAGGGCATCGGCAGCGCCGCATACGCGCTCATCGAGGACGTCGCCCGCGAGTACGGGCGCACGGTGCTGCAGTCCTGGGCGCCGCACCCGGCGGCGCCGGGCGCCGCGCTGACCCCGCCGACCGGGTACGGCTCGATCCCGCTCGACCGCGCTGCGCGCTTCTACCTCGCGAACGGGTACTCGCTCGAGCAGGTCGTGCGCAACAGCGTCTTCGACCTTCGGGCGCCGTTCGACGCGGTCGAGCGGCTGCTCGCCGAGGCGAAGGCCGCCTCGGCCGGCTATCGCGTCGTCCAGTGGACGCTGCCGACCCCGGCCGAGTACGTCGACGGCTACGCGTGGATGAAATCGCGCATGTCGACCGACGCCCCCTCGGCCGGACTCGAGCTGGACGAGGAGGTGTGGGACGCCGAGCGCCTGCGCATCCACGACGCCATGTACACCGACGTCGGCCGGCACCTGCTCGTGACCGCCGCGCAGCACATCGAGACCGGTGAGCTGTGCGCGTTCAACGAGCTCGTGATCGGCAAGGACCGCACCGCCGCGTCGGGGCAGGAGGACACCCTCGTGCTCAGGGAGCACCGCGGGCACAAGCTCGGCACGCTCGTGAAGTGCGCCGGACTGCTGTCCTGGCGTGAGATCGCACCCGACTCGCCGCGGGTCATGACGTACAACGCGGAGGAGAACCGGCCGATGCTCGACATCAACGAAGCCATCGGCTTCGTGCCGATCGCCTACGAGGGCGCCTGGAAGAAGGTCATCGACCTGTAACGGGCAGACCGCGGTGCGGGCTCAGCCGGCCCGCACCGCGGCATCCACGCCTTTCGGCAGCTTCTGGCAGTGCGCGCAGTAGTGACTCGACCGGTTCATGAACGACACGCGCACGATGGGACGGCCGCAGCGCGGACACGGCTGTCCCGTGCGGCCGTACGCATTGAGCGAGTGCGCGAAGTAGCCGGCCTGTCCGTTCACGTTGACGTACTGGGCGTCGAAGCTCGTGCCGCCCTCGGCGAGAGCCTTCTCGAGCACGGCGCGCACCTCGGTGAGGAGTCGGTTCACCGCCCGCGTCGACAGCACGAGAGCGGGAGTCTCGGGATGGATGCGCGAGGCCCACAGCGCCTCGTCGGCGTAGATGTTGCCGACACCGCTCACGACGGTCTGATCGAGCAGCACGCGCTTGATCGCGGAGTTCTTGCGGCCCAGAGCCTCGCGGAATCCCCGGTCGGAGAAGGCCGTATCGAGCGGGTCGCGCGCGATGTGCGCGACCTGGCTCGGAACCGCCGCAGCCCGCGTCCCCCGGCCGCCCGGCGCCCCATCGGGCGTGGGCACGAGGGGGTCGACAGCGAGCGAGCCGAACGTGCGCTGATCGGCGAACACGACGGCGAGCTCCCCGTGCTCGGGATGCTGGATGTCGAGCCGCACGCGCTCGTGACGCTCCTCGGGCGAGCCCGGCGCCCGCAGCAGCAGCTGGCCGCTCATGCCGAGGTGGCCGACGATCGCCTCGTCGGGGTCGGCGCCCGCCGACGGTTCGAGAGGGAGCCACAGGAACTTGCCGCGCCGTGCGGCGCCCTCGACGACGCGCCCGGTGAGAGCGGCCTCGAAATGCGACCCGCCGCCGGCGTGACGGGTCAGCGCCCGCTCGTCGAGCACCGTCACGGCGACGATCGTGGCTCCGGACACCGCGGGCTCCAGACCCGCGCGCACGACCTCGACCTCGGGGAGTTCAGGCACGCCCGCTCAGCAGACGCCACGCGCTGAGGGCGGCGGCCGCCTCGGCGTGCTTCTTGCTCGTGCCCGCGCCCTGCGCCGAGACGTCGCCGACGGTGACGGTCGCGGTGAAGCGCCGGTCGTGGTCGGGCCCCGTCGACTCGACGGAATATGCGGGAGCGGCCGCGCCTCGGCGAGCCGCGAGCTCCTGCAGGCTTGTCTTCGGGTCCATTGCGGCGCCATAGCGCTCGGGGTCGTCGAGCAGGGGCTCGATGAGCCGCAGCACGAGGGCGGTCGCGGCATCCGGCCCCGCCGACAGGTACGTCGCCCCGATGATCGCCTCCAGCGTGTCCGCGAGGATCGAGTCCTTGTCGCGCCCGCCCGTCAGGTGCTCGCCGCGCCCGAGGAGGATGTGCGCGCCCAGCCCGATGCGTCGTCCGACGTCGGCGAGGGCCACCGTCGAGACGACGGACGCTCGGCGCTTCGCGAGCGAGCCCTCGTCGAGCTCGGGATGCTGCGTGAACAGCCGCACGGTCACCGCCTGCCCGAGGATCGAGTCGCCGAGGAACTCGAGGCGCTCGTTGTGGGGGATCTGACCGTGCTCGTAGGCGTACGAGCGATGCGTCAGGGCAAGCGAGAAAAGCTCGGCGTCGATGTCGACGCCGAGCTTCTCGGCAAGTGCTGTGCGCGGCGGAGCTGCGGTGAGCTCGTCGGTCGCGCGATCAGGGGTGACCTCGGTCACGTCGCCGGTCGGGCGATCAGACGTCGGCGACCTTGCGGCCCTTGTACTCCAGGAACAGCTCGGTGCCCTGCGAGTCGGTGACGACCTTGGCCTGGTGAGGACGGCTGTAGACGACCTTGCCGTTCTCGACCGTGGTGGTCAGCGTGATGGGCGCCGCCTTCCACTGGGCACGACGCGAACGCGTGTTGGAGCGGGAGACCTTCCGCTTCGGGGGGTTACCTGCCATGGCTAGCTCTCTTCTGTGTTCTCGACGGGTCAGCTGCCCGGCACGGGGCGCGGCGCATCGTCGTCGTGGTCTTGGGTGTAGTCCTGGAGCGCTGCCCAGCGTGGATCGATGGGAGCGCTGGGCGCTGGACCGGCCTTTGCGGTGAGTCGCTCACCCGTGGCCGGATCGAGGCCGGGGCAATCCGGCTCACAGACCGGTTGAAACGGAAGCGACAGGACGATCGCATCCCTGACCGGAGTTTCAAGATCCACGTGGTCGTCTTGAACCTCGAAGTCAGTTGTCTCCCCTCCAGGATACGCGAAAAGCTCCTGAAACTCGACTTTGAGGCCCTCGGCGATGTCGCGGAGGCATCGTCCGCACACGCCGGTGTACTCCGTGTCGGCCTCGCCCGTGACGAGGATGCCCTCGTGCACGGATTCCAGACGCACGTCGAGAGCGATCGGCTCGCCCTCGGTCACGGACACGAGTCCCTCGCCCCATTTCGCGGGCGCGGGGACGTCGAGAGTGAACTCCCGCATCTCACCGGGGCGGTGGACGATGTCTCGGACGGGGAGGTCGAAGGGTCCCGTATGGCGCTTTCTCACGGTCGTCCATGCTACCGGCGGCAGCATGTGCGAGGCCTGAGTCAGACGTCCGCCGGCGTTCCGAGGAACCGTGCGACGGCGGCCGGGACGAACGGCGAGACATCGCCGCCCAGGGATGCCACCTGCCGCACGAGCGAGCTCGAGACCAGGGCGTGCGCGGGGTCGGGCAGCAGGAACACGGTCTCGACGTGCGCGAGATGGCGGTTCACGATCGCCATCGGCGTCTCGTACGCGACGTCGACCTGCGAGCGGATGCCCTTCACGAGCACCCCGGCGCCGACATCGGTCGCGTAGTCCACGAGAAGGCCCATGCTCCACGAGGCCACGACGACGTCGCCCTCGATGTCGCTCTCGGCGATCGACTGCTCGAGCAGCGTCAGACGCTGCGCGATCGGCAGCATCGCCTCCTTGCCCGGATTGTGCACGACCAGCACGTGGAGCTGGTCGTAGAGCGCCGCGGCCCGGCGGATGACGTCGAGATGCCCGAGCGTCGGCGGGTCGAACGAGCCAGGGACGACGGCGATCCGGCGGTTCATGGGTTCAGCCTATGGGACTGCGCGGAAGGCCGGTCGCGTCAGCTCTTCGCCAGTGCGGCGCGCTCCTCCATGCCGACGCGGCGCTCGATCGCCGTGGCGAGACCGGCGTGGCGCTGCAGCGCGGGATCGTCCGCGAGCACGTGCTCGGCGGCATCCCGAGCCTCTGCGATGAGATCCGCGTCCTTCACGACGCGCAGCAGTCGCAGCGACGACCGCACGCCCGACTGGGCATCGCCCAGCACGTCGCCTTCGCCGCGCAGCTCGAGGTCGACTTCGGCGAGCTCGAAGCCGTCGAGCGTCGCGGCGACCGCCTCGACGCGCGCGCGGGCGGACGTGCCGGGCGCCGCCTCCGTGACGAGGAGGCAGAGACCGGGCACTCCCCCGCGGCCGACGCGGCCGCGCAGCTGGTGCAGCTGCGAGACGCCGAAGCGGTCGGCCTCGAGGATCGCCATCGTCGACGCGTTGGGCACGTCGACTCCGACCTCGACGACGGTCGTCGCCACGAGAACGTCGATGTCGCCCCGTGCGAAGGCCTGCATGACGGCATCCTTCTCGTCGGAGGGCATCTTGCCGTGCAGGATCTCGACGCGGATGTCGGAGAAGGCGGGATGCCGGGACAGCAGGTCGCCCGCCTGCACGACCCCCCACCTGGTGCGGGTCGTGGAGCCCTCCTCGGGCTCGACGTTCTCGTCGGCGGTGTCGTCCTTCGTGGCGGCCTCGGCGTCGATCGCGGCGCACACGACGAAGGCCTGGCGACCCTGACCGACCTCCTCCGCGATGCGCTCCCAGACGCGGGCGAACCATGCCGGCTTCTCGGCGAGCGGCGCGACGAAGGTCTGGATTCCCGCGCGCCCCTGCGGCATCGTGCGGATCGTCGACACGTCGAGGTCGCCGAAGACGGTCATCGCCACCGTGCGCGGGATCGGCGTCGCGGTGAGCACGAGCGCGTGCGGCGAGCTCCCCTTCGCGCGCAGCGACTCGCGCTGCTCAACGCCGAAGCGATGCTGCTCGTCGACGACGACGAGGCCGAGGTCGGCGAAGGTCGTCGATTCGCTGAGGAGCGCGTGCGTGCCCACGACGATGCGAGCCTGCCCCGACGCCACGCGCAGGGCCGCTTTCCGGCGCTCCGCGGCGGTGAGCTGACCGGTGAGGAGCGTGGGCATGAGCTCGGGCGCGAGCTGCGGGCCCAGCATCCGCGCGATGGAACGCACGTGCTGCGCCGCGAGCACCTCGGTCGGTGCGATGAGGGCCGACTGGCCGCCGCTCTCGGCGACCTGCAGCATGGCGCGCAGCGCGACGAGCGTCTTGCCCGACCCGACCTCGCCCTGCACGAGGCGGTTCATGGGCCACTCGCCGACGAGGTCGCGCTCGACCTGATCGCCGACCGTGATCTGATCGGGGGTGCGGGGGAACGGCAGCGCGTCGTCGAAGCGCTGCAGCAGTGCGCCCGCCGGCCGCTTCGTGGCCGAGAGGGCGCGCACGAACTGGCGCTGCTGGAGGAGGGCCGCCTGGAGGACGAACGCCTCGTGCCATCGGAGCGTTTCGCGGGCCTGCTCGATCTGGTCTTCGAAGTCGGGGCGGTGGATGCGCTCGATGGCGGTGCGGGCGTCGAGCAGACCGTGCTGCGCACGCAGGGCATCGGGCAGCGGATCCCCGATCTCGCCGAGCCCGGCGAGCACGAGCTCCACAATCTTCGTGAACTGCCAGCTCGCGACCGTCGACGTCGCCGGATAGATCGGGATCGGCAGGTTCGCGTAGGCCTGGGCGTTCAGCCGCGCCGTGTCCTCGTCGTCGAAGAGCTCGTAGTCGGGGTGCGCGAGCTGCTTCGCCCCGCGGTATTCGCCCACCTTGCCCGCGAAGATGCCCCGTCGGCCGGGCCGCAGGTCTTTCAACCGCCAGGCCTGATTGAAGAAGGTGAGCGAGAGCTCGCCGTTGCCGTCGCTGATGACGACCTCGAGGATGTTCCCCTTGCGTGCCTGCATGCGCCGCTCGGCGGCGCGGCGCACTTCGGCCACGATCGTCACCGGCTCGCCGACGGGCAGCGAAGGGATGGGCGTGAGCTCCCCGCGCCGCGCATACCGCCGCGGATAGTGCGCCAGGAGGTCGCCGACGGTCTTCATGCCGAACGCGCGCTCCAGCACCCCGGCCGTCTTGCCCCCGACGGCGCCGTCGAGGCGCGATTCGAGGGTGTGGCCGGGCATGCGTCCACTCTAGACAACGCCTCCGACGCCGCGGTTTGTAGGGTGGGAGCGTGACGCGCATCATCGCCGGCCGCGCCGGCGGGACGACCCTCGACGTCCCCGGCAGCGGCACGCGGCCCACGAGCGACCGGGTGCGCGAGTCGCTCTTCGGCGCCCTCGAGTCGGCCGACGCCCTCATCGGCGCCCGGGTCGTCGACCTCTACGCGGGCTCCGGCGCCCTGGGCCTCGAGGCTGTCAGCCGTGGCGCGGCATCCGCCGATCTCGTGGAGCGGGCGGGCCCCGCCGCGACGGTCGTCCAGCGCAATGCGGCGCGCGTGACGAAGGCGATGGGACGGGATGCCGCGATCCGCGTGCATCGCCTCGCGGTGTCGGCGTATCTCGCCCGTGCCGCCGGTCCGTTCGACCTCGCGTTCCTCGACCCGCCGTACGACCTCGGCGAGGCTGAGCTCGCGTCGGCTCTGGACGCCCTGCGCCCGCTGCTCTCCGAGCACGCCGTGGTGGTCGTGGAGCGGGCGCGACGCTCCCCCGCGCCCGACTGGCACTCCGCCGGGCTCGAGGCGCTGCGCGATCGCGCCTACGGCGAGACGACGATGTGGTGGGGTCAGCCCCGCGCCGAGTCCCAGTCCCGATAGGGATCCCAGCCGCCGGCCGTCGCGGGTGCGGCGTCATCGACGAGCACCGACAGGTCTCCACGGTCGGTCACGAGGCCGATCCGGCGGAACCCGTCGGGCAGCGCCGCTTCGGCGGGGAACGTCGCGAGAAGGGCGTGGTCCTCTCCCCCGCTCAGCGCCGGCTCGGGCCCGACGGCGCGACCGTCGAGGACGATCGTCACGCCGGAGGCGTCGGCCATGCGCCGCGCGTCGAGCACGAGCCCGTCCGAGACGTCCATGAGGGCGGTCGCCCCGGCGTCCGCGGCCACAGGGCCGAGGGCGAGCGGCGGGGCCGGACGCAGCTGCGCGGCCAGCGCCTCGCGCTCCTCCGGGGCGAGCACGTCGGGGTCGACGGGAATCGGCGTGCCCGCGGCATCCCGGAACCGACCGAAGAGGAGCGCGAGGCCGTGGGCGGCGCGGCCGAGCTCGCCCGCGACGGCCACGACGTCGCCGGGGCGCGCTCCCGATCGGCGCACCGGCGTGCGTCCATCGAGCGACCCGAGCGCGGTGACGGCGATCGTGAGGGTGTCCGACACGGTCAGGTCGCCGCCCTCGACCGCACAGCCGGGGACGAGTGTCTCGCACGCGGCGCGCAGTCCATCCGCGAGGCCCTCGACGAAGGTCAGGAGCGTGTCGTCGGGCATGGCGAGGGCGACGAGGAGCGCGGTCGGACGCGCGCCCATCGCCGCGACGTCCGCGAGGTTGACGGCAGCGGCCTTCCAGCCCAGGTCGAACGCGCTCGACCAGGCCAGGCGGAAGTCCGGCCCGTGCACGAGCGTGTCGGTGGTCGCGACGACCCGTCCATCCGGCGCCGCGAGGACGGCCGCGTCGTCCCCCGGACCGAGGAGGGCCGACGACGGGCCGAGGCGGTCGAGGATCGCCCGCAGGATCACACCCTCGGAGAGGTCTCCGACGCGGGATGCGGCGGCGGGAGAGCTCATCGTGCCAGGTTAGCCTGGAGGGGTGATCCGATCCCGCCGCGTCCGCTCTGCGGGAGCCGTCACCGCTCTTCTCGTGGCGACCGCGGCACTCGCCGGCTGCAGCAGCACGGTCTCGCTGCAGGCCGCGCCGGACGCGAACGATCCGCGCTGCGCCGACGTCACGGTGCGCCTCCCCCAGACCGTCGACGGGCAGCAGCGGCGCTGGACCGACGCGCAGGCCACGGGGGCGTGGGGCGATCCGGCATCGGTGCTGCTCACCTGCGGCGTCGAGCCGCCCGGACCCTCCACCCTGCGGTGCATCACCGTCGGCGGCGTCGACTGGCTCGTCGACGAATCCGAGTCGCCCCACTACCGGCTGACGACCTACGGGCGCACGCCCGCCGTGCAGCTGTACATCGACAATCAGGCGGTGTCGCCCAACAACGTGCTCGACGACGTGCGTCTGGCCGTGTCGCAGCTGCCGAAGTCCGCCGAGTGCACGGCGCCCGAAGCCCCGCTCGACGAGCAGGACTCGGGCACCGGCTGATCAGGACGCTCGCTCGAGCGCGGTGTCGACGAGCTCCGAGATGAGCTCGGGGTAGGTCATGCCCGATGCGAGCCAGCACTTCGGGAACATCGAGATCGGCGTGAAGCCGGGCATCGTGTTGAGCTCGTTGACGACGAGGCCGTCGGCGGTGAGGAAGAAGTCGACGCGGGCGAGACCGCGCCCGTCGACCGCCTCGAAGGCGCGGACGCCGAGCTCCTGGATCGCCGCGATCTCGGCATCGGTGAGATCCGCCGGGCACACGACATCGGCGCCGTCGCCTCCGAGGTACTTGCCCTCGAAGTCGTAGAACTCCCGCGTCGTGAGGACGATCTCGCCGGGGAGCGAGGCGCGCGTGGGGGCGCCCCCGCGACCCTCCAGGACCGCGACCTCCACTTCGCGGCCGACGATCGCCGACTCGATGAGGACCTTGTCGTCCTCGGCGAAGGCGAGCTCGAGCCCAGCGTCGAGCTCCGACGGGTCGTGCACCTTGGACACGCCGACGCTCGACCCCGCCCGTGCGGGCTTGACGAAGACGGGGTCGCCGAGGGAGGCGGCATCCCTCCGCACACCCTCGGGATCGGACGCCCACCGCGCGCGGGTGACCGTGATCCACGGCGACACCGACACTCCCGCGGCCTGGAGCACGATCTTCATGAAGTGCTTGTCCATGCACAGCGCCGAGTCGAGCACCCCGCCGCCCGCGTAGGGGATCTCGAGGGTGTCGAAGAAGCCCTGGATCGTTCCGTCCTCGCCGTGCACGCCGTGCAGGATCGGCAGCACGACGTCGAGGGCGCCGAGCTCGTCGACCGTGCCGTCGGCGCGACGCACGCGCAGCTCGCGATCGCCCACCTCGGGCCACAGGATGCGCGTGCCGTTGTCGATGACCTCGGGGAGGCGCTCGGCGTCGAGCGCGAACTTGTCGGGCTCGTCGTCTTCGAGGACGAAGACGCCGTCGCGCGTGATGCCGACGGGGATCACCTCATAGCGGTCACGGTTGATCGCGCGGAGGACGCCTCCCGCTGTTGCGGAGCTGATCGAGTGTTCGCTGGAGCGACCTCCAAAGAGCACCACCACCGCCGGCTTGTCCATTCTGCGTCCTCTCGCCCTGCGGCTCGTCGTCTTCGGTCGTAAGGTGCGGCGCGATCTCGCGCGGGTCCATGGTGCCGTCGAGCACGCGCTTGACCTGCTCGACGATGGGCATCTGGATGCCGGCTTCCTTGGCCAGCTGCAGCACCGGCGCGACCGAGGCGAGACCCTCGGCCGTCTGGTTCATCTGCTTGACGACGTCGTCGAAGCGGTAGCCCTGTCCAAGCAGGCGCCCGGCGGTGTTGTTGCGGCTGAGGGGCGACTGGCACGTCGCGATGAGGTCGCCGAGACCCGCGAGGCCCTGCAGCGTCTCGGGGTGCGCGCCCTGCGCGACCGCGAAGTCGGTCATCTCGACCAGGCCGCGCGTGATGATCGACGCCTTGGTGTTCTCGCCGTAGCCGACGCCGTCGACGATGCCGATCGCGACGGCGATGAGGTTCTTGAGCACGCCCCCGAACTCGGTGCCGATGACGTCAGTGTTGACGAACGAGCGGAAGTAGCGGTTGCGCGAGCGGCGGGCCACCGCATCCGCCGTCTCCTGGCTCGTCGAGGCGATGACGGCCGCGGTGGGCTGTTCGCGGGCGATCTCGAGCGCGAGATTCGGACCGGATGCCACGGCGATGCGGGCCGGGTCGCAGTCGAGCTCCTGCTGGATGACCTCGCTCATGCGCAGCCCCGTGCGGCGCTCGACTCCCTTCATGAGGGAGACGATCGGCACGTCGGTCTTCGACACGAGCGGCCGCACGGCCTTGAGGTTCTCGCGGAGGGTCTGGCTCGGCACCGACAGGTAGACCTGATCGGCGTTCTCGAGCGCCTCGGAGAGGTGGTGCGTCGCCGACATCTCCCGGGGCAGGTTGATGCCCGGGAGGTACTGGCTGTTGCGCTTGGCCTCGTCGATCTCGTGCGCGAGCTCGGCCCGTCGCGCCCACATCGTGACGTGCGCGCCGCCGTCGGCGAGGATCTTGCCGAACGTCGTCCCCCAGCTGCCCGCGCCGACCACGGCGACCCGCGGCAGCGACTCCGGCCTACGGCTCAAGGCGCCCCGTCTCCTTCTGCCCGTGCTCGGCCGGATTCCAGCGCTCCGCCGGCGCCGGCTCTTCGCGGATCGTCGAGAGCAGCTGCGCGATGTCGGCCATCAGCACGTCCGTCGCCGCCACGAGACCGGCAGGCTGACTCTCGGCCGCGCGGAACGTCGAGAGATCCACGGGCGGGCCGATGACGACCCGCACGGGGCGCCGCAGCGGCCAGAGCTTGAGCTTGCCGTAGCGCGGAAGCACGGCCTGGCATCCCCACTGCGCCATCGGGACGAGCGGGATGTCGCCCGCGAGAGCGAGCCGCACGGCGCCCGTCTTGCCGCGCATCGGCCACATGCCGGGGTCGCGCGTCAGAGTGCCCTCGGGGTACACGATCACCCCGCGACCGAGCTCGACGAGAGTCTCGGACGTTTCGAGCGTCTGCCGGGCCGAGGCCGCCGACGACGAGCGTGCGACCGGCACCATGCCGGTGATGCGGAGGATCCAGCCCAGCACCGGCACGCGGAACAGCGACTCCTTCGCCATGAAGCGCGGCGCGCGGCCCGCCTTCCAGACCGCCAGCGCGACGGCCAGCGGGTCGGACTCGGAGTAGTGGTTGGGGGCGAGGACGTACGCGCCTTCGCGCGGCAGGTTCTCGGCGCCCTCGATGTCGAGCTTGAACAGCAGCGAGATGAGGGGCGCGATCACGGCGGCGAGCGGCCAGAAGACGCTCGGCTTCGACTTCTCGGTCGACGCCTTCAGCCGCGGCGAGGTGGCTGCCACGGCGTCAGCCGATGACGTCGAAGTCGGCGCCGAGGGCGTCGAGCTTGGCGAACAGCTTCTCGTAGCCGCGACGGATGATGCCGACGTTGCGCACGACCGACTCGCCCTCCGCCGCGAGAGCGGCGATGAGGTAGCTGTAGCCCCCGCGCAGATCCGGCACCACGACGTCGGCGCCGTGCAGCGGCGTCGGGCCCGTGATGACGGCGGCCTGCTCGAGCTCCCGACGCGGAACGCGGCGGTCGGCGGAGGCGAGCCCGTGCGGGTGCACGACGATGTCGGCGCCCATCTGCACGAGGGCCTTCGTGAAGCCGAGGCGGTTCTCGTACACGGTCTCGTGGACGGTCGACACGCCGGGGGCCTGCGTCAGCGCCACGATGAGCGGCTGCTGCCAGTCGGTCATGAAGCCCGGGTGGACGTCGGTCTCGACGACGACGGGCTTCAGCGCGCCGTCGCGACGGAACTGGATGCCGTCCTCGCGGATGTCGAACCAGCCGCCCGCCTTGCGGAAGACGTTGAGGAAGGTGAGCATCTCCTGCTGCTTGGCGCCGCCGACGAAGACGTCGCCGTCGGTCGCGAGGGCGGCGCACGCCCACGAGGCCGCCTCGTTGCGGTCGAAGATGCAGCGGTGGTCGTACCCCCGCAGCGAGTCGACGCCCTCGATGAGGATGACGCGGTTCGGCTCGTACGAGATGATCGCGCCCATCTTCTGCAGCACCGCGATGAGGTCCATGATCTCGGGCTCGATCGCCGCGTTGCGCAGCTCGGTCGTGCCCTTCGCCCGGACGGCCGTGAGCAGCACCTGCTCCGTCGCGCCGACGCTCGGGTAGGGCAGCTCGATGAGTGCGCCGTGCAGGCCCTGCGGGGCCGACAGGCGGATGCCGCTCGGCAGCTTCTCGACGATCGCGCCGAAGTTGCGCAGCGCGTCGAGGTGGAAGTCGATGGGACGGTCGCCGATGCGGCACCCGCCGAGGTCGGGGATGAACGCCTGGCCGAGCAGGTGCAGGAGCGGCCCGCAGAACAGGATCGGGATGCGGGATGCCCCGGCGTGCGCGTCGATCTCCTCGAAGTGGGCCGACACGGCGCCGCTCGGGTCGAGGTGGAGCACGCCCTCCTCGTCGCCGTCGTCGACGCGCACGCCGTGCACCTCGAGCAGCGAGCGGACGACCTGCACGTCGCTGATGTCGGGGACATCGCGCAGCGTGCTGGTCGTCTCGCCGAGCAGCGCCGCGACCATGGCCTTCGTCGCGAGGTTCTTCGCACCCTTCACCTCGACGCGACCCGTCAGCGGTCGACCGCCGCGGATCGCGAGGGTCTCTCCGGACAACTCTCTGTCTCCTGTCTTCGGACCTGCCGAGTCGCTGAGAAGTGTGTTCATCCGGTGGGACCTCACTTTGTCGGTGATGGATGGCGCGGCTCGCCCTGGTGGGGCGCCGGCGAGGGTGCGGGAACGCCTTAGCTTACGGAATCGGAAGTGTGCGAGGCCTCCACGCCTCGCGACGAGCCTCGAATTCGGAGATCCTGGCTTCGTTGCGCAAGGTCAGCCCGATGTCGTCGAGACCCTCGAGAAGGCGCCACCTAGTGTAATCGTCGATCTCGAACGGGACCTCCAAGACCGTCCCCGAGCCTGCCGAGGGGCCGATCGTCGCCGTGCGCGACTCGAGGTCGACCGTCATCCGAGCGCCCGGCTCCGCCTCGATCGCCGCCCAGATCGCCTCGAGGTCGTCTTCCGAGACGACGCCCGTCACGAGTCCCTGCTTGCCGGAGTTGCCGCGGAAGATGTCGGCGAACTTCGGGCTGAGCACGACCTTGAAGCCGTAGTCGCGGAGCGCCCAGACGGCGTGCTCACGGCTCGACCCCGTGCCGAAGTCGGGTCCCGCGACGAGGATCGACGCGCCGGCGTACGCGGGCTGATTGAGGACGAACTCGGGGTCCTGCCGCCAGTTGGCGAAGAGGGCGTCGTCGAAGCCCGTCTTGGTGACGCGCTTGAGGTACACGGCCGGGATGATCTGGTCGGTGTCGACCGCGGAGCGCTTGAGCGGCGCGGCGATTCCGGTGTGCGTCGTGAACTTCTCCATGTCAGGCCACCCCTTCCCGCTCCTGCTGAGCTTGTCGAAGCACCGGAAGGTCGCTCGGGCTCGAGAGCGTGCCGCGCACCGCCGTGGCGGCCGCGACGAGCGGCGACACGAGATGCGTGCGCCCGCCCTTGCCCTGGCGGCCCTCGAAGTTGCGGTTCGAGGTCGACGCGCAGCGCTCCCCCGGTGCGAGCTGATCCGGGTTCATGCCCAGGCACATCGAGCACCCGGCGAACCGCCACTCGGCGCCGAACTCCTCGAAGACCTTGTCCAGGCCCTCCGCCTCGGCCTCCAGGCGCACCCGCGCCGAGCCGGGGACGACCATGACGCGCACGCCCGGGGCCTTGGTGCGGCCCTCGATGATCGAGGCGAAGGCGCGGAGGTCTTCGATGCGGCTGTTGGTGCACGACCCCATGAAGACCGCGTCGACCGGGATCTCCTTGAGCGGGGTGCCGGCCTCGAGGTCCATGTACTCGAGGGCACGCTCGGCGGCGGCCCGCTCGTTGGGGTCGGCGAACGACTCGGGAGAGGGCACGACGTCGGAGAGCGACACCCCCTGGCCGGGGTTCGTCCCCCACGTCACGAAGGGCTCGAGCTCGTTCGCGTCGAGGAAGACCTCGGCGTCGTAGACGGCACCCTCGTCGCTGGGCAGGGTCCGCCAGTAGGCGACGGCGTCGTCCCAGTCCTGACCCTGGGGAGCGTGCGGACGACCCTCGAGGTACGCGAACGTCGTCTCGTCGGGCGCGACCATGCCGGCGCGCGCGCCCGCCTCGATCGACATGTTGCAGATCGTCATGCGTCCCTCCATGGAGAGGGAGCGGATCGCGGACCCGCGGTATTCCAGGACGTAGCCCTGGCCGCCGTTCGTGCCGATCTTCGCGGTGACCGCGAGGATGATGTCCTTCGCCGTCACGCCGGGCTTCAGCTCGCCCTCGACCGTGATCGCCATCGTCTTGAACGGCTTGAGCGGCAGGGTTTGGGTCGCGAGGACATGCTCGACCTCGCTCGTGCCGATGCCGAACGCCATGGCGCCGAAGGCGCCGTGGGTCGAGGTGTGCGAGTCGCCGCAGACGACCGTGATGCCGGGCATCGTGAGACCGAGCTGGGGGCCCACGACGTGCACGATGCCCTGCTCCTTGTCGCCGAGCGAGTGCAGACGCACACCGAACTCCGCGGCGTTCCGGCGCAGCGTCTCGATCTGCGTGCGGCTCGTGAGGTCGGCGATCGGCTTGTCGATCTCGAGGGTCGGGGTGTTGTGGTCCTCCGTCGCGATCGTGAGATCGAGTCGGCGGACGGGGCGACCCTCGGCGCGGAGGCCGTCGAAGGCCTGCGGGCTCGTGACCTCGTGGACGAGGTGCAGGTCGATGTAGATGAGGTCGGGCTCGCCGTTCTCGCCCTTCACGACCAGGTGGTCGTCCCAGACCTTCTCGGCCAGGGTGCGCGGACGATCGGGAATGCCGAAGCCGTCGGAAACAGGGGTGCTCATTGCTCTGTCGTTCTCCTCGGATGGGGGATCAAGCCCACAACGGACTCCGCGACGAGGAGGGGCTCAGAACGAGATCTCGCCGCGGCCGCTAAGGAGAAGGCGAGCGATCCGCACCCGGCCACACTACCACCGGGTGCGAAGCGCTCGTCGCGCGCCCCCGCTCAGCGAGGGTCGTCGGAGGCCGGCGGCTGCTCCACCGTCGGTGGGGTGCCCTTCTCCTCCGCGACGGCCGCGGCCGCGGCATCCATCGTCTCCGCCTTCTTCTCCCGGGACGACGAGACGAGGCTCGCGATCGTCGCGACGGCCATCGAGACGACGATGACGAGAAGCGACGTCCAGGTCGAGATCTCGGGGGCCCACTCGACGGGCTCGCCGCCGTTGATGAACGGCAGCTCGTTGACGTGCAGGGCGTGGAAGAACAGCTTGACGCCGATGAAGCCGAGGATGAAGGCGATGCCGTAGTGGAGGTACTTGAGGCGATCCAGCAGCCCGCCCAGGAGGAAGTAGAGCTGTCGCAGTCCCATGAGAGCGAACAGGTTCGCCGTGAACACGATGAACGGGTTTTGCGTGATGCCGAAGATCGCCGGGATCGAGTCGATCGCGAAGATGAGGTCGGTGACGCCGATCGCGATGAACACGAGGATCATGGGCGTCCAGATCCGCTTGCCCTTCACGACGGTGCGGAGCTTCCCCTCGTCGTAGTGGTCGCTGATGTCGATGAAGCGACGCGCGAATCGCACGATCCCGGCCTCGGTCTGCACGTCGTCCTCGTGCTTGCTCGGGAACGCCTGGCGCCACGCCGTGAAGACCAGGAACGCGCCGAAGATGTAGAAGATCCAGCTGAAGCTCTCGATGAGCGCGGCGCCGAGCAGGATGAAGACGCCGCGCAGGATGAGCGCGATGATGATGCCCACCATGAGCACCTGCTGCTGGTAGCGCCTGGGCACGGCGAACTGGGCCATGATCAGCACGAAGACGAAGAGGTTGTCGACGGAGAGGCTGTACTCCGTGAGCCAGCCCGCGACGAATTCACCCATCGCCTGCGGGCTCTGGGTCACCCAGAGGAGCACGACGGAGAAGATCAGCGCGAGCGAGACGTAGAAGACGACCCACAGCGTCGCCTCCTTGAGCGACGGGATGTGCGGTCGCTTGATGATGAGGAGCAGATCGGCGAGGAGGATGAGTGTCAGCACGACGAGCGCGCCGACCTCGAACCAGACAGGGATCTCGTAGGTCATGAAGGCCTTTCGGGAGGGGGTCGCCAAGGGCCGAAAGTCTCTCCCCCGCTGCTGCGGCGCGCGCCCGGGGATGCACGACGGGATCCCGTGATGACGGACGCGCGAGGTGGGATACTCCCTCTCGCCCGATCAGGATACCCGCCCCTCGGCCGTGCCCGTGTTTCGAGGAGGTGAAGGATGCCGCCGAGCACCGTGAGACGAATCGCTCCGGTGCGACACCATCCGGGTGAGAGACAATGAGGCGCCGGCCTGACGGACGGACGGGGATGACTGACATCGAGACGACGGATGCCGCGCTCGTGCGCGCGGCGGCGGACGGCAGCGAGCATGCCTTCCGTGCGCTGTACCGCGCGTACGTGCGACCCGTGTACTGGATCGCGCACGGGCTCGTCGGCAACGCGCCCGACGCGGAGGACGTCACTCAGGAGACGTTCCTCGCGGCCTGGCGCAAGCTCGGCGGGCTCGAGCTCGCCGGCGATTCGCTGCTCCCGTGGCTCGCGACGATCGCCCGGCTGCAGGCGGCGAACCGCATCCGTCGGCAGCGCCGCGACCGGGAGCGGACGGCCGGCGAGGCCGACGAGTCGCTTCCGGCGACGGTGGATGTCGAGCAGCAGGTGATCGACGACGACCTCGCCGAGCGGATCCTGCGCGAGGTCGCGGGCCTCGGGCCCATCGATCGCGACATCTTCCGGCTCTGCGCCGTCGAGGGGTACGCCTATCAGGCCGCCGCCGACGAACTCGGCGTCGCCCACGGGGTCGTGCGCAATCGTCTCTCCCGCATCCGCACGCGACTGCGGACGACCGTCAAGGAGAGCACATGAACACCGCGCACGACGAGGCGTCCGCTCAGGGCGACCGTCTTCCCGAGCTTCCCGATGAGCGCATCGCCGAGATCGAGGAGTCGCTCTTCGCGGCCATCGGACGGGAACGCACCTCCGCCCGCATCCGTCGGCGCCGCTGGTGGATCGGCGGAGCGGCAGCCGCGGCGGTCGTCGTCGTGGCAGCCGTCATCTCCCCCGCGATCGTGCCGCTCGTCACCGGCACGGCCGGGAGCTCCTCGAGCGAGGTCGGCACGGCGGACGGCACCTCGACCGACAGCGGCCCTGCCCCCGCTGAACCTCTCGCCCCGGACACGTCGGGAGGCGCGGCCGACGGGTCTTCGCGCGAGAGCGCGGGGCTGGGCGCGGCATCCGTCCCCGGTGCGAACGATGCGACGGCGGGACGCGACATCATCATGACCGCCTCGGCGACGGTCGTCGTCGACGACGTGACCCCGGCCGCCCGGGACGTCGCCGCCTCGGCGGAATCGCACGGCGGCTACGTCGAGTCCATGAGCGTCGGCCAGAGCGGGAAGGCGACGCCCGTCGAGCCCGGCATCGTCTCCGACCCGACCTACCCGTATCCGCAGACCGACGGGGCCTGGATCACGGTGCGCGTGCCGTCCGATCAGCTGACCGCCATGATGGACCAGCTGTCCGACCTCGGCGAGGTGACGGCCACGTCGATCAACCGGCAGGACGTCACCGAGCAGACCGTCGATCTGCAGGCGCGCGTCGACGCGACCCAGGCATCCGTCGACCGGCTGACGCAGCTCATGGCGCAGGCCGCCGACCTGTCCGACCTCATCGCCGCCGAGACGGCTCTCTCGGAGCGTCAGGCGACGCTCGAGTCGTACCAGCAGCAGCTCCAATCGCTGCAGAGTCAGGTCGACATGTCGTCGCTGACGGTCACCCTGACCCCTGCGTCGGAGCCCGTGAAGGCCGACCCGGCGGGGTTCACCGACGGTCTCGCCGCGGGCTGGAACGGTCTCGTCGCGACCCTGAACGGCATCGTGGTCGCGCTCGGATTCCTCCTCCCCTGGCTGGCCGTCGCCGCCGTCGTCGCCCTCATCGTCTGGGGCGTCGTGCGGCTGGTCAGGGCGCGGCGAGCCCGGCGTTCCGCGACGACGGGGAAGGCGGAGCGGCCGGCCGAGTGAGCCGGCTCAGCTCTGGGCTTCGAGGTGCAGCGTCCGGGTGCGGATGTCCTCCGAGGCTTCACGCGCCCCGTCGAGCGAGCCGATCGGCGCATCCGCGACCGAGACAGCCGCCAGCACCGACCCGGATCCGGGCCCGAGAGTGAGCCACGACGTCGCCGCGACGCCGTCGACGAGAGCCGGAAAGCGCACGATGTCGGATTGTCCGTATTGGGCCAGGGCCCTGGCGTAGTTCAGGATGGCGTCCGCGACGTCGTCCGTCGTGAGGAACCGGCTCCCGCTGATCAACAAATCTTTCATCGCACTCACTCACCCGGGCCCGCGGGCGCACGAAGCCCGGCACGGTCCGTCTGTTCATACTGACCTGATCGTGGGTGCAGGCCCAGCCGCTTGACCGGTTGCGAGGCGTTTGCTAGTTCGGCGAGGAATCGTGGGATGCGGGACCGCCGGGCCGGGCACTCGGTGCCGGCGGACGTGCGGAGCAGACGCAGAAAGAGCCGGTCCAGGAGGACCGGCTCTTTCGCGTTCGTTGGTGACCCCAGCGGGATTCGAACCCGCGTTACCGCCGTGAGAGGGCGGCGTACTAGGCCGCTATACGATGGGGCCGTCAGGCAACCGTTCAAGTATGCCATGGCGATTCCAGTGCGCCAAATCGAGGCGGGAAGGGCCTTCTCCCCTTGCTCGCGGGCCTTTCGCGGCGCTTGACTCGGGGCATGCGAGTCACCAAATTCGAGCACGCGGCCCTCACGATCGAGAACGACGGCGCGAAGCTCGTGATCGATCCCGGCAGCTTCACGATGCCCCTCGACGACCTCAACAGCGTCGTCGCGGTCGTCATCACGCACGAGCATCCCGATCATTGGACGGCCGACCATCTCGACCGCATCCTGCAGTACGCGCCCGGCATCCCGATCTACGGACCCGAGGGGGTCGCGAAGGCGGCGGGCGGCTACGACATCACCGTCGTGAACCCCGGCGACACGGTAACGCTCGACTCCTTCACGCTGACGTTCTTCGGCGGCAAGCACAACGTCATCCACGAGTCGATCCCCGTCGTCGACAACGTCGGCGTGCTCGTCAACGACGAGTTCTACTACCCGGGCGACTCGTATGCCGTGCCGAAGGGCGCCAAGGTGACGCTGCTCGCCGCCCCCGTCGGCGCGCCGTGGCTGAAGATCGGCGAGGCGATGGATTTCGTCCTGGCCGTGAAGCCGCGGCAGGCGTTCGGCACGCACGACATGACGCTGTCGGTCATCGGCCGCGACATGGGCAGAGCTCGCCTCAAGTGGGCGGTCGAGCAGGACGGCGGCGAGTTCCTCGCCCTGGAGCCCGGCGAGGCAGCCGACATCTGACACCACGGGAATGACGGATGGCGCGAGCCCCATCGGGGCCCGCGGCATCCGTCATTCCGTCTGTTCGGCTACTCCGCGTCGAGATCCGTCTCGAGCAGCTGGACGAGCTCGTCGAGCGCCTGGTCGGCGCCGTCGCCCTCGGCCTTCAGCGTCACGACGGTGCCCTTCGAGGCGCCGAGGCCCATGAGCGAGAGGATGCTGCCCGCGTTCAGATCGGGCCCTCCCTCGACGGCGATCGTGACGGGCACGGGCTTCTGCTGCACGGCCTGCACGAAGAGCTTGGCGGGGCGGGCGTGGAGGCCCGAGCTGCTCGCGATGGTGGCTTGACGTTGTGCCATTACTGCTCCTTCTGTCATTCCTCGATTGCGGTTCGGTGGGTCACGCCGGGACGGCGGCCGCGGTGAGTCCGGACTCAGCCGCCTCGAGCTCCTTCGGAGCGATGAAGCGCTTGAAGGCGACCACCAGGAACGCCGTCACGACGGTACCGGCCACGAGCGCCACCAGGAAGCCCCAGATGGGCTGGATCGCGAAGAGGACGAAGATGCCGCCGTGGGGTGCGTACGACTGGACGTTGAGCGCCATGCACAGGGCGCCCGTCACCGCACCGCCGACCATCGAGGCCGGAAGCACGCGCAGCGGGTCGGCCGCGGCGAACGGGATCGCACCCTCGGAGATGAACGACGCGCCGAGCAGCCACGCCGCCTTGCCGTTCTCACGCTCGACCGGCGTGAACAGGTTGCGTGCGAGCACGGTCGAGGCGAGTGCCATCGCGAGCGGCGGCACCATGCCCGAGCACATGACGGCGGCCATGATGAGCAGCGGCGCAGGGTTGCTGGCGCTGCCCGCGGCGAGGCCGGCGACGGCGAACGAGTACGCGACCTTGTTGATCGGTCCGCCGAGGTCGAAGCACATCATGAGTCCGAGCACGACGCCGAGGGCGATGGCGCCGACGCCGCTCTGCGAGAGCGCGGTGAGCCAGTCGTTGAGCCACGTCATGAGGGTTGCGATGGGCCGCCCGAGGAAGAGGATCAGCAGGCCCGAGGCCACGATGGATGCCAGCAGCGGGATGATGACGACGGGCATGAGGCCGCGCAGCCAGCGCGGTGCCGGCCAGCTCGAGATCCACCACGCCGTGACACCGGCGAGGAGACCGCCCACGATGCCGCCGATGAAGCCGGCGTTCATGAGCACGGCCACGGCACCGGCGACGAAGCCGGGGGCGATGCCCGGCCGGTCGGCGATCGCGAACGCGATGTAGCCCGACAGCGCCGAGACGAGGAAGCCCATCGACGTCGCGCCGATCATGAACGCGACCGAGCCGAGGTACTGGCCGAGCCCGCCGGGAGGCAGGTTCCACAGCGCGTTCTGCGTGATGACGGTCGCGGCGTCGGCGGTGACGTTGTACCCGCCGAGGAGGAAGCCGAGGGCGATGAGCAGACCGCCGCCCGCGACGAACGGGATCATGTAGCTGACGCCGGTGAGGAGGATGCGCTGGATGCGGGCGCCCCACGACAGCGACTCGGTCGCCACCGCCGCCGTGCCCGCGCCGCCGCCGGCTCCCGAGACGCGCGTCGCGGCCGGGTTCTTGGCGGCGGCGACGGCTTCGGCGATGAGCTCGTTCGGCTCCTCGATGCCGCGCTTGACGCCCGAGCGCACGACCGGCTTCCCGGCGAAGCGCTGCAGCTCGCGCACGTCGACATCGGTCGCGAAGATCACGGCGTCCGCGCTGTCGATGATGTGCTGCGGCAGCGCCTGATAGCCGCTCGACCCCTGCGGCTCGACGGTCAGGTCGACGCCGGTCTTCTTGCCGGCGGCGGTGAGCGCGTCGGCCGCCATGAAGGTGTGGGCGATGCCCGTCGCACACGATGTGACGGCGACGAGGCGGGCGGGGCGGCCCTCGACCTCGAGGCCCGGGGCGACGCTCGCCGCGGCGGGGGCGGCGGCGGTCGCCGTGACGGGCGCGGCGGCGGGGGCGGCGGTCGCCGCGACCGGCGCGGCCTCCTCCTCGCCGATCGCCTGGCGCACGATCGAGACGACGTCGGTGGGCGTCGCCGCGGCGCGGAGGCCGCTCGTGAAGTCGTCCTGCATGAGGCTCCGCGCGAGCTTGGAGAGCACGGCGAGGTGGGCCTCTGCCGCGCCCTCGGGGGCGGCGATGAGGAACACGAGGTCGGCGGGGCCGTCGGGCGCGCCGAAGTCGACGCCGGGCTTCAGCCGCGCGAAGGCGAGCGAGGGCTCGGTGACCGCGGAGCTCTTGGCGTGCGGGATCGCGATGCCGCCGGGAAGCCCCGTTTCGTCCTTCTGCTCGCGCGCCCAGGCGTCGGCGAACAGCGCGTCGGCGTCGGTCGCGCGCCCTTGCGCGACGACGCGGGCGGCGAGGGCCTTGATGACGGCGGCCTTGTCGCCGCCCAGGCCGTCGTCGAGGCTGACGAGCTCTGGTGTGATGGTGGACACGGTGACCTCCTTGGTCGGTGTGGCGGTGTCGGGGATGGGTGGGGTGGTCAGGCGAGGCACCGCACGGGCACGTCGCCCGTCGGCAGGTCGGCGGGTGAGGGGGCTTGCGTGCCGGGGAGGGATGCCGCGGCCGCTCCGTACCGGATCGACCGGCGCAGCCGCTCCTCGGGGCCGGCGCCGTCGAGGTCGGCGAGGAGGTAGCCGGCGAGCGAGCTGTCTCCGGCACCGACGGTGCTCGCGACGCGGATCCGGGGCGGAGTGCCCGCCCACGCGCCGTCGGCGTCCACGAGGACGGCGCCGTGCGCGCCGAGCGTGACGAGGGCGGCTCCGACCCGCTCGGGCACGAGTCGGCGGGCGACCGGGAGCACGGCGTCGGCGAGGTCCGCGCCGGGCTCGAGCGCGACGCCCGCGAGGTCTGCGAGCTCCTCGTCGTTGGGCTTGATGAGGTCGGGGCGTCCGTCGGCGACGACGGCGGTGAGCGCTGCACCGGAGGTGTCGACCGCGATGCGCGGGGCGTCGTGGCCGAAGCGCCCGCGGACCGCCTCGATGACGTCGACGTAGAACGCGTCGCCGGCGCCGGGGGGCAGTGAGCCGGCGAGAGCCAGCCAGCGCGCTCCCGCGCAGGCCTCGACGACGGCGTCGATGACCGCGGCGGTGTCGGCCTGGTCGAGTGCGGCGCCCGGGAGGTTGAGCTTCGTGGTGACGCCGGCCGGATCGGTGATCGTGATGTTCGCCCGCACGCGGCCGTGGATCGGCACGCGCCGGGCGGCGACGGCCGAGTGGCGCAGCGCCACGTCGAACGGGTCGTCGGCGGCGAGCGGCAGCACTGCGAGCGAGCGGGCGCCAGCCGCGGCGACGACGCGGGCCACGTTGATGCCCTTGCCGCCGGCGTCCTCCCGCGCCGAGGTCGCCGCCTGCACCTCACCGGGCTGCAGAGCACCGGCGAGCGTGATGGTGCGGTCGAGCGACGGGTTGGCCGTCAGCGTCACGATCATGCGGTCCATACCTCCACGTCGGCCGCGGCGAGGGCGTCGCCGAGCGACCCGTCGGGAGCGGCATCCGTCACGAGCACGTCGATGTCGCTGAGCTGCGCGAAGCGCACGAACGACTCGACGCCGAACTTGGCCTGGTCGGCGACCACGACGACGCGGCGCGACGCCCGCACGATCGCGGCTTTGACGGCGGCTTCGGCGGGGTCGGGGGTCGAGAGCCCGAAGTCGGCCGAGATGCCGTTGGCTCCGATGAATGCGAGGTCGGGACGCAGCGACGCCAGCGCCGTGAGCGTCGAGGTGCCGACGGCCGCGGCGGTGAGTCCGCGCACCTGACCGCCGAGCACGGTGAGGCCGATGTCGGGGAGGAGCGAGAGCGCGTGGGCGACGGGCACGGCGTGCGTCACGACGTCGAGGCGGGCGCCCGTGGCGGCGACGCGCTCCCCCAGACCTGCCGCGACGGCACCGACCGTCGAGCCGGCATCGAAGACGACGGCGCCGCGGTAGCCGTCGGTGATGACGTCGAGCGCGCGTCGCGCGATCCCGCGCTTGGCGTCGGAGTTCACCGTCATGCGCTCCGCGATGGAGGGCTCGGCGACGCTCCCCGTGCGGAGCGGCACAGCGCCGCCGTGCACGCGCCGCAGCCGGCCCTGCTGCTCGAGCGCGGCGAGATCGCGGCGGATGGTCTCGGTCGTGACGCCCAGGTCGTCGGCCAGACCGACGACGGAGACACGACCGCGCTCGGCCAGGTGCCGAGTGATCTGAGCTTGTCGCTCCGTCGCGTACATGTGGGTCCTCACCGTCAAGGTGTCACCAAGATACAACACACTCCCACGCAACACAACTCATTCCCACAGAAAAGAAGATGACCGGGCTGCGCGCCTCGGGTAGCCTCGCGAAGTGCCCGACATGCCCGCCGCCGAGGTGCGGCTGAGCGAAGACCTCGTGCGCCGACTCGTCGTCGCGCAGAGCGGGATCCGGGATGCCGCGAGCCTCCCCCTCTCGATGGCCGCGAGCGGCTGGGACTGCGAGCTCTGGCGGCTCGGCCCCGATCTCGCCGTGCGTCTCCCTCGGCGCGCCCTGGCGGCACCGCTCGTCGTCAACGAGCAGTGGGCGCTCCCCCGCATCGGGCCGCTGGTCGAGGCGACCGGGATCCGCGTTCCCGTCCCGCTCGTCGCGGGCCGGCCGGTCCCTTCCTACCCCTGGCCCTGGTCGATCGTGCCGTGGTTCGAGGGCGTGGCCGGACTCGACGTCCCGCGTC
Organism: Microbacterium sp. AZCO; assembly: GCF_039614715.1. GTDB lineage: Bacteria > Actinomycetota > Actinomycetes > Actinomycetales > Microbacteriaceae > Microbacterium. The sequence continues at coordinate 1,500,035 of NZ_CP154857.1, forward strand.
CCGACCGCTCGCCGTGGGCCGTGCCCCTCGCCGGCGCGCTCCACGCACTCCACGTCGAGGCGCCGCCGGACGCACCGCTCAACCCCGTCCGCGGCGTGCCGCTCGCGGACCGGGCAGCGATCGTCGGCGAGCGGCTGGCACTGCTGCGAGGGCGCCACCCCGGCGGTCTCCTCGACGTCGCCGCGACGGCGTGGCGCCGCGGCCTGGCCGCCGCGCCGTGGTCACGGCCTCCGGTCTGGATCCACGGCGATCTGCACCCGGGCAATCTCGTCGCCCGCGACGGCACCCTCGTCGCGATCGTCGACTTCGGCGACGTGACCTCCGGCGATCCGGCCTACGACCTCGCGGTCGCGTGGATCGCGTTCGACGCCGACGGCCGCGAGCTCTTCGCGCGCGCCGCCGGGGCCGATGCCGCGACCTGGATCCGCGCTCGCGCGTGGGCGGCCGCGTTCGCCGTGCTTCTGCTCGCGCACAGCGACGACAACCCCGGCTATGCGCAGCTCGGCTTCGAGACGCTCGAGGAGATCCGGGGCGATCAGGCGTCTTCGGTCGCGCGCACGACGTAGACGTCGACCGTGCCGCCGTCCCACAGGAAGCGCACGAACGACCCCGTCGGCACGTCGAGTCCCGAGCTCTTCAGGCTCAGGGTCGTGCGGTCGGCGACGATGTCGAGCATCGTCGGCAAAGGCTTGACGGCGCAGCTCTGATTCCACAGCTGCCCCTCGGTGCTCAGCACGAGACACGAGAAGTCGCGCCTGCCTTCGACCGTCCACACGTCCAGCGAGCCGACGGCCCCGCGGTACTCCAGTGCGGACGCCGTCACGCCGAGGAAGTCGAGCATGCCCTGGTCGAGGTCGGGCACGGCGACCTTGTCGGACGCGGCCGTCACCGCGAGGCTCACCTCGGGCCGAGGATGCGAGAGGGCCTCCGTCAGGGCGAACGCGAGGGAGGCGACCGCCACGACGCCGGCGACCGCCGCGACGAGCCACGGCAGGCGGCGGCGGAAGCGCGATTCGACGACGGGAGGGGATGCCTCCTCCGCCGGCTCCTGCACCCCGTCGACGTCGCTCGTGGATGCCGGCTCGGGGGCGGCATCCCTCGTCTCCTGCTCCTCGGGAGCGGGTGGCTCCACGGCCACGGGGCCACCCGAGAAGGTGAGGCCGCCCCGCTCCGCGTCCTCGAGCTCGGCGAGCCGCGCCTGCGCCGAGGGGTCGCCGTGGATGTCGGCCTCGGGCCCGTAGGCGCGACGCCGAAGTTCGGCGAGCTCGCCGACGGCGGCATCGGGCTGCGCGGGCATGCCCCCATTATCGGGCGATCTTCGGATGTATCAGGCGCGCTCTATCGCTCTCTTCCCAGCGTGGACACAATGGGCCCTATGACGCACGCGGGCGCGGAAGCCTCCGTCGAGTCCGTCGAACCGGCTCGGTGGGAGCGCGCAGCCGCGCTGTTCGTGCGCTGGCGGGAGGGCGACAGCCGAGCTATGGACGAGCTCGTGCGGCTGATGACGCCGCCGCTCTGGCACATCGTGCGCTCATACGGTCTGGACGCGTCGCTCGCGGAGGATGTCGTGCAGACGACATGGCTCACGCTCGTGCGCCGGCACGCGACGATCACCGATCCGCTGGCCGTCTCAGGCTGGCTCACGATGTGCGCGCGGCGAGAGGCCTGGCGCGTCGGCAAGCAGCATCGGCTCGCCACGCCGACCGAGGCCGAGGCGCTCGAGCCGCACCTGCCCGTGCACGAGTCGGCGGAGCAGACGGCGGCTGCGGACGACGAGCGCCGGCGCCTCTGGACCGCCGTGGGCCGGCTCGACGAACGCTGCCGGCACCTGCTTCGGATCGTGGCCTTCGACGACCGCCCCGACTACGCGCGCATCGCGGAAGACCTCTCGATGCCCGTCGGCTCCATCGGACCGACGCGACAGCGCTGCCTCGCGAAACTCCGCGCCGAACTCGAGGGCGCGGGCTTGGGAGAAGATCATGGACACTGACGACGCACGCGCCGACGCGGCGCTGTTCGAGCGATTGCGAGAGGCCTGGCAGGAGGCCGATCCGGTGCCCGCGGACCTCGCCGACCGGATGGTGGCGGCGGTGGCCGTCGAAGACCTCTCGCGCGAGTACGCGCTGCTGACGCTCGTCGAGGGCTCCGCTCCGGCGGCCGTCCGCGGCGAGGCCGACACCGCGACGCTGCAGTTCAGCGACGGCGAGACGAATGTGCTGCTGCACGTGACCGCGACCGAGGACGGCTCACGCCGCATCGACGGGTGGGTGGATGCCGCGCCCCTCGCGATCCGTCTCGTGCAGGGAGACCGGGACTGGGGGGCCTCGGCCGACGAGCACGGGCGATTCGCCTTCGACTCCATTCCGCCCGGCGTCTCGCTGCTGCGGCTCGTGGTGAGCGGGTCGGACGGCGACGTGCACGACTTCCGGACGCCGCAGTTCGAGGTCTGAGGCGAGGGATGGATTCCACGGATGGTGCCGATGAGCAGGGAGCGACCATGAGCGATGCGACGAAGCGGGCGACCGGCGATGCGAACGGATGGCGGAGAGTGCCGCGGTTCTCGGTGCTCGACCCTGCGGGCGAGCCGCCGCACTCCGTCTACTCGACGGTGTACGTGACGGATGAGCTCCTCATCGACACCGCCGTGGTGGACGAGGAGGCGCTCCGCAGTCTGCGCGCGCTCGCCGGGACCGCGGGCTGGCGGCTCGAGTTCGAGGAGGACCGACGCGAGCTCGCGGCATTCGCCTCCCGCCAGACCGCCCCGCGATCCCGGGGCGCGAGCACGACCGTGCCCGTCCGCCTCCGGGCTGAGCGCACGGGCGAGCGCGTGGCGGCGACTCCCGACGCGTGGGCCCTGCTCCGCGAGGTGCGCCGCTCCTCGTGGGGGAAGCGCGGAATCGGGCTCAACCACGTGCTCTCGATCGACTCCCTGGGCGTCAACCCGTTCAAGGCGAACCCGTTCAAAGCCAACCCGTTCAAGGCGAATCCGTTCAAGGCCAACCCGTTCAAGGCGAACGGCACAGTCGGCATCGACAGCTACGCGGAGCCGGGCTTCGGCGGGCTGCAGCCCGTGACATACCTGGGACCTGCCCCGCTCGGCCCTGATCCCGAGGCGGGTCCGATCGTCGCGATCTTCGACACGGGATGCGGAAAGCATCCCTGGCTGGAGGACGCGGTGAACCCGCTGCTCGCCAGCGCGGCGGCGATCAGCATGCCGCCTGATCCCCGCGGGAATCCCGACGACGAGCCGTCGCTGGCCGAACCGCTGGACGGCATCTTCGACGACGCCGCAGGACACGGCACCTTCATCGCCGGCATCATCCGGCAGAAGTGCCCTGAGGCGCTCATCCTTCCGATCCGGGTCGCCGACGGCGAGGGCGTGATCATCGAGGACGACCTGCTCGGCGCCCTCGGCCTGCTGGTCGAGTTCATGGACGACCGTGCGAAGGAGGACCCGGCACGACCCAACGTCTCGGTGCTCAACCTGTCGTTCAGCTACTACCACGAGACGCCGGACGACCCGGACACCGTCTCCGAGATGGCGAAGCTGCTCGACGACGTCCGCAGTCGCGGGTGCGTCGTGGTCTGCTCGGCCGGCAACGACGCGACGGCGCGGCCGACCTATCCGGCGGCGATTCCCGCGACCGACCCGGGTCGTCACGTCTCGGTCGGCGCGCTCAATCCCTCCGACCGGTCCGTCGCGCTCTTCTCGAACATCGGCGACTGGGTCCGGGTCTACGCGCCGGGCGTGTCGGTCATGTCGACGCTGCCGATCGGGTTCGAGGGCGGACTCCAATCCGGCACCAGCAACCCCGAACTCGGCCTCCTCCGCCAGACGCTCGACGCCGACGACTTCCGCGGCGGCTTCGGCGTGTGGAGCGGGACGTCGTTCGCAGCGCCCGTCGTTGCGGGACTCGTCGCCGCCCGGATCGCCGCCGGCGAGAGCCCCGAGGCCGCCACGGCGTCGGTCGTGAAGGAGCTCGAAGAGGAGGACCAGTCGCGCATGGGGTGAGCCGGCGGCCATTCTGGGAGGGTGAGGCTTTCCGCTGCAGAGCTGCACCGGCGGGGCCGCGCTCATCTGAACGCGGGCCGCAACGCCGCCGCGCGCCGCGTGCTCGTGCTCGCGGATCAGCGCACCGACGACGCCGACCTGCGGGCGCGCATCGCCGGGTCGCTTGCGGCACTGCTCATCAGGCAGGGGGATCCGGATGCTGCGGACCGGCTCTGCCGCGAGGCGCTCGCCCTCCCCGGCGTCTCCCCTGCGACGGGTGCCGTGCTCCACGGCCAGCTCGGGCTCCTCGCGCTCGAGCACGGCGACCTCGAGGAGGCGATCGCCCACCTCACCCGGGGCATCTCGGGCATCGGCGACGACGCCGAGTACCGGGCACCCATGCTCGTCAATCGCAGCGTCGCCTACAGTCAGGCGGGTCGGCTGGCAGCGGCGCGCGCCGACGTCGAGGCGGCCGCCCGTGACTACGAGACGGTGGGCGGCGAGGTCGAGCAAGCCATGGCGGTGCACAACGCCGGGTACATCGCGCTGCTCGAGGGCGACCTCGTCGCCGCGCTCGAGACGATGGGCCGGGCGCGTGGGGCGCTGGCGGCGGCCTCGGCCGTGAACGCCGCCATCTGCGACCTCGACCGCGCCGAAGTCCTGCGCGATGCCGGACTGGTCCGCGAGGCTGAGCAGAGCCTCGAGCGCGTCATCGCGATCTTCGGCACGCACCGGATGCGGCAGGCGAAGGGCGAAGCGCAGTTCCACCTCGCACGCTCCCTCCTGACCCACACTCCCGCGGAGGCGTCCGCGACGGCTGCCGCCGCGACGCGGACCTTCCGGACGATCGGCAGTGAGTGGTGGGCGCTGCGCTCCGACGCCGTGCGACTGCGTGCCCTTTTCCTCTCCGCCCGCGACGGCGCGCCGGGCCGCCGAGAACCGGCCTCGGCGCACGAGGTCGACGAGGTGGTCGCCGCCCTCGAGGAGAGGGATCTGCGGGGCGAGGCAGCGGCGCTCCGCCTCACGCACGAGCTCTGGCTCGCCTCGCGGCAGGTGCCCGCCACTCGTGCGCCCGTCCGGACTCCCCCGGGCGCGTCGCTTCCCGTGCGCCTCCTCGCCCAGGAAGTGCGCGCCGCGCGCGCCGCCGCGAAGGGCACGGAGTCGGACGTGCGGCGGCACACCGCCGCGGGTCTGGATGCGCTCGCGGAGTGGCAGCGGTCCTTCGGGAGTCTCGACCTCACGACCTCGCTCGTGATGCACGGGCGCGGGCTGGTCTTCGCGGGACTGCGGTCGGCGGTGCGCTCGGGACGGGCCGACGTCCTCTTCGACTGGTCGGAGCGGGCGCGTCAGCTCAGCCGGCAGACCATCCCGGTGCGCCCGCCGCGCGACGAGGCGCTCGCCGCCGATCTCGCCGAGCTCCGCATGCTGCGCTCCGAGGCCGGATCGGCGGACTGGCTGGCCGAGCCGAGGGCGGCCGAGCTGAGCGAGCGCGTGCGCCGCCGGCAGTGGACGTCGACGGGCGCGGCCGGGACACGTCGGCGGGTCGCGCTCGAGGAGCTGCGGACGTCGCTTCCTCCCGACACGGCCTTCGTCTCGTACGTGTTCGACGAGCTCGGCCTCACCGCCGTCGCCGTGACCGACGAGGGCGCGCGAGCGGTCGAGATCGGCGCGTGGACGCGGATCGCTCCGCTCTTCGCGGGGCTCCGGGCCGACCTCGACGTCAGCGCCTCGGTCCGGTCGGGGCCGCTCGTCGCCCTCGTGCGGGAGTCGCTCGATGACAGGCTCACGGCGCTCTCCGCGGCGCTCCTCGATCCCGTCACGCCGACGATCGGCGGGCGCCGCACCGCGATCACCGTGCCCGGAGTGCTCGGCGGAACCCCGTGGGCGATGCTGCCGGCGATGCGGGGCCGCGCCTTCACGATCGCCACCTCGGCGAGCCAGTGGCTCGCCGATCGCGAGGGGCGGACGAGTGCCGGGGTCGGCTTCGTCGCGGGGCCGCGCGTGTCACGCGGCATGGAGGAAGTCGCCCGCGCCGCCGCGGCGTGGGACGCCGCGGCGATCCTGAACCCCTCCACAGCGACGGTCGACAGCACCGAGGCGCTGGCGGCGCGCGTGGGCACGCTGCACCTCGCCGCCCACGGCCGGCACGCGGCGGAGAATCCACTCTTCTCCGGCCTCGAGCTGACGGACGGTGCTCTGTTCGGCTACGACATCGACCTCATCCCGCGGGTTCCCGACACTGTCGTGCTCTCGGCGTGCGAGCTCGGACGCTCGTCGGTGCGATGGGGCGAGGAGGCGATCGGGATGACGCGCGCCTGGCTGCACGCCGGCACATGCTGCGTCGTGGCATCCCCCGTCATCGTCTCCGACGACGTCGCCTGCGACCTGCTCGCCGCGATGCACGAGCGGCTCGCGGCGGGCGATCGGCCCGCCGTGGCGCTGGCGCTGGCGAGCGAGGCTACGGGCATCGTGGCGCCGTTCCAGGCGCACGGCAGCGGCTTCTAGGACGCGACGCCGACGGGAGCGTCGGCGACCGAGAGCATGAGCCAGTGGCTGAGGGTGGCGACGTGCTCCTCGTCCTCGCCCCAATCCGGCTCGGTCAGGGCCCAGCGGTGCATCAGGCGCGCCGCCGTCGAGGTGTGATGTCCGGCGTCGAGAACCTCCGCGAGCGCTTCGGCCTGCGTGAACTCGAGCGTGCAGAGGAACTCCTCGGAACCGTGCAGCAGCCCCTCGACGATGTCGGCGAGGTGGTCGACGGTCTGGTCCAGGTTCATCACGGTCCTCCTTGCTCGGGAGCGGTGTTCCACTCACGACTCAAGAGGCTGGCGGGCGCTCGCTGATACCCGCGACGGCGATGTATCAGGCATCCCCCTTCCCTCTCCTCACCATGCGAGGGGACTCAGACGACTGGGCGATTCGGCACCCCGAGAGTGAAGGAAGCTGTCATGCCTCATCCTTTCCCGCTCGGCGACGTGCCTGATGACGTCGTCACGCACCTCGCCGGGGAACTCGGCACGTCCACGCCGCGGCTCATCGCGGCATCCGAGACCCGTCTGCCGACGGGCGAGCTCGCGCGCCTCGTGACGGCGGCGGATCCCGCCAAGCCGAACTCCGTCGCCGAGGTCACCGTGACCGAATCGGGCGAACTGCGTCCGCTCCCCGTGCTCGAGCGCCTCTTCCCGGGTGGAAGGCTCTTCCTCCCCGATTTCCCGGCGTTCCGCGATGTGCCGACAGGCCCGAAGGAGCCGATCACGATCGATCCGACGACGAACGACTGGCGGCTCAGCCGCTGCGAGCGGGTCGCCGAGAAGATCACCGTCACGGTCCCGAAATCCTCCGCACCGCCGAAGGCCGACGTCTACCTGCTGGCCGACACGACCGGCAGCATGACACCCGTGCTCGCGTCGGTGAAGGCGGGCGCGAGCGTCATCCTCAACAACCCCGCGCTCGCGGGCTTCGACGTCGCGTGGGGCGTGGGCGACTACCGCGACTTCCCCGTCGACGGCGGTGCGCACAACTCCTACGCGTTCGCGCACCAGGTCTCCCCCACGACGACCCTGGCGGTGGCGGATGCCGCCATCTCCACCTGGAACGCCGACGAAGGGTCCGACGGGTCGGAGGGCCAGCTCTACGCGCTGCACCAGATCGCGTCCGATCCGGCCATCGGCTGGCGACCCGACGCGAAGCGGATCCTCGTGTGGTTCGGCGACGCCCCTGGGCACGATCCGATCCCGACGACGCTCAGCGGTCTCGGGGCGGCCATCACCGAGGCGACCGCCACGGCCGATCTGACCGCCGCGAAGATCACGGTGATCGCCGTGAGCACGACGACCGGCTTCGCCGCGGCGCTCGACGACGACCCGAATGCGGACGCCGCCGATTATGCGCCGTCCGTTCCTGCGGGCTCCGCCGGACAGGCGACGCGGATCACCGCGGCGACCAGCGGCTCGCACACGACGGGGGTGAACCCCGGGGACATCGTCTCGACCCTCGCGACGCTCATCGCGGCGGCGGTCACGTCCATCGGCTCGATCTCGCTCGTGCCGACGGGCTCCACCGCGCAGTTCGTCGAGTCCATCGCTCCCCCGAGCTACGGCCCGCTTCCCGGCGACACCGAGCACGTGCTGACATTCGAGGTGACCTGGGTCGGTGTGAAGGACTGCCGCGACCGCGATCAAGTGTTCACAGGCACGATCGACGTGGTCGCCGACGGCGTCGTCGTCGCCCAGAAGCAGGTGCGCGTCGTGGTGCCGGCCTGCCGGTATCACTACTCCGTGGAGTTCGTCGCCGGTCTCGCGAAGGACGACCGGGACCAGTCGGCCTTCGTTCCCGGCCGGTACGCGACAGCGGTGACGATCTACAACCCCGGCACATGCGCCGTCGACGTCGAGAAGCGGTTCGCGCCGCTGATCCTCGGCGACAAGGTGATCGGCCGAGAGCCGGAGAAGGTGCCCGCCAAGAAGTTCGCCGCCATCGTCCTGCAGGCCGGTGAGGCGACCTTCGACGACCGCGTGGCCCTGCGCGAGATCGCGGGCGCCGGTCCGGGGCTGCTGTTCGGAGTGCTCGACATCATCTCCGACCGGCCGCTCTCGGTGACCGCGACGCACACCGTCGGAGGCAAGGAGCTGGGCGCGTCGATCACGTCGCGGACCATCGAACCGCACCGCGCTCCCTGACGCGCTGCCAGAGCGTCCCGGCCGGGGAGGCCGAATCCCCCGGCCGGGATTCTCGCGTGCGCAGGCGGTGGCCATCAGGCAGTTCATAGGATCGCCATACCGGGCCGATGGCTCGCGAGAATAGCTTCTGCTCGTGGTCACGACGATCGACGCCCAGCCGGTTGCCCCGGGTGCTCTTGCGGCAGTTCGTCGCCCTCCGCGGTGGACCCGCTGGCACACGGGGCTCGTCCTTGTCGCGATCGGCGCCGGGCTTCTCACGATCTGGTCCGTCTGGACGGGATCGCGCTCCGACTACTACGCCTCCATCGCCCTGTCGATGAGCCGGAACTGGTCCAACTTCTTCTTCGGCGCGTTCGACCCCGCCGGCACCGTCACGCTCGACAAGATCCCCGGCTCGTTCTGGATCCCCGCGCTCTTCATCAGGGCGTTCGGCTTCTCGACCTGGACCGTCGTGCTGCCCAACGCGCTCGCCGCGGTCGCTGCGACACTGATCGTGGCGGTCACGGCGAAGCGCCTTCTCAACCCGACGGCGGGACTGCTCGCGGGGACCGTCGTCGCGACGACGCCGATCCTCGTCGCAGTCGCCCGCTCGAATCAGCCGGAAACGTTCTTCGTGCTCGGTCTGGCGGCGGTCGCGTGGGCGGCGGCCAAGGCGCTCACGCGGCGCAGCTTCGGCTGGCTCATCGTCGCGGGACTGTTCGTCGCGCTCTCGTTCCAGACCTACATGCTCGAGGCCTGGGCGGTCTGGCCCGCACTCGCCGCGGCGTGGCTCTTCACGCGGATGCCGTGGGGCCGGAAGCTCTGGCAGCTCGCCGTCGCGGGTGTCGTCAGCCTCGCGGCATCCCTCGCCTGGATCATCGTCGTGTCGCTCGTGCCTCCGACGGCCCGGCCGTACATCGGCAGCACGCTCGGCAACAGCCCGTGGGAGATGGTCTTCGGCTACAACGGCCTCGGTCGCTTCGGGGACACGACGGCGGATGCCACGGCGTACCGCTCGTTCACACCGCCGTTCTCGGGCGACCCGGCCTTCTTCCGGCTCTTCAACGAGCAGCTGGCGGGCCAGATCGCGTGGCTGCTGCCGACCGCCTTCCTTGCGATCGTGATCCTCTGGATGCTGCGCTTCTCCCGCCCTGTGACCGTGCTCCTGGGCGTCTGGCTCGCGACGTTCACGGTGATGTTCTCCGCCGTCGCGGGGATGCACCAGTTCTACACGGCCGCCCTCGCGATCCCGATGGCGCTCGCGATCGGTCTCGCCTTCGCCGTCGCACGTCGCCGGACTGTGGCGTGGGCGCAGATCAGCCTGCTCGCCGTCGCCGCTGTCACCGCGCTCGGGATCGGCTTCCTCTACGGCGGGTACTCCATCCCGGTCGCGGTCGCCCAGGCGGTCCTCGCAGCCCTCGCCATCTCCGCGATCGCGGTCGAGCACGCGCGTCGACGAGTCCTGCACGGGGCCGTCGCCGTGCTCGCGGGGGCCGCGCTCGTGCTCACGCCGCTCGTCTGGTCGGCCGTCGCGATCGCGAACCCGAGTTCGACGAACCCCGTCGCGGGCGGGGTGGCCGACATGGGCGGCGGGTTCGGCAGACCGGGCGCGCAGGGCGGATTCGGCGCGCAGGGCGGATTCGGTGGGCCGGGTGGCTTCGGCGGGCAGGCGGCGCCGGGGGGCGGCGCGGGAGCGCCAGGCGCGTTCGCCGGCGGTCGGACGGGTGGGTCGCAGCCGAACCAGGCGCCAGGCTTCGGCGGGCAGGGCTTCCCGGGCGGCGCGATGGGCGGATCCGGCGACGAGAGCGCGCTCATCGCCTACCTCCGGGCGCATTCGACCGGCGGCGCCTACCTCGCCGCGACCTTCGGCGCCCAATCGGCCGCGGGCTACATCATCGCGTCCGACGGCGGGTCCTTCCTGCCGATCGGCGGCTTCAACGGCGGCGACCCCGTGCCGACGCTGGACCGCTTCCAGGAGCTCGTGACCGAGGGCGACGTGCGCTATGTCATCGCGACGGGTCGGGGTCCTGGCCTTGCCGGCGCGGAAGGCGGGACGTCGGCGCAGATCCTCGAGTGGGTCGAGCAGAACTGCACGAAGCCGGCGGACGCGCCCGTCACGTCGCTCTACGAGTGCACGGCATCCGCGAGCGTCGGCACCTGAGCTCCGCGCAGGGATCGTCAGTTGCTGATCGTCTGGCCGTTGCGCACGACGTAGACGTCGACATTCTGACCGCTCCACGCGAAGCGCACGTACGACCCCGGCGGCATGTCGATGCCCGGCACGCGCGAATGCAGCGCGCCGTTGTCAGCCCTGACGTCGAGCAGCGCGGGCAGCGGGCTGGGCGCGCAGTTCTGGTCCCAGAGCCCTCCGCGCAGGCTGAGGACGATGCAGGCGGATCCGCGGAGGCCTGTGACGGTCCATACGTCGACGGTCCCGACCATGCCGTGGTACCTGAGGGTCGCCCGCTCCGCCCCCACGAAGTACAGCATTCCCGAGTCGAGCCTGGGTTCGAGGACGGCGTCCGGCCGCGCCACGACGGCAAGGCTGGCCGCGGGCCTGGCACCCGAGGCCGTGTCCGATACCGCGACGAACAGGCCCATCGCCGCGACCACCGCTCCCGCAGCGGCCGCGATCCACGGCAGTCTCCGGCGGAGCCGTGAGCGGTCCGGTGCCGCAGCGACGGCGGGCTCCGGGACGGGCGCCCCGTCGGGCGGGAGGGATGCCTCCGGAGCCGGCGGCTCGTCGCCGGACTCGGCATCCCGAGCCAGCGTCACGACGGAAGTCTCGGCCCGCGAGGAACTGTGCGCGGCTTCCAGCTGGGCCAGCCGCGCCTGAGCGACGGGGTCGCCGTCGATGTCTGCCGCGGGGCCGTAGGCCCTGCGCCGCAACTCGGCGAGCTCCCCGACGTCCTCGTCGGGCATGCTCCCATTATGCCGCCGGCGTGAGCCGCCGACCAGTGCGGCGGGCGGGCCGAACGGTGCCTGTCACCGATCGTGCCCCCGCCCCACGACCGGCGCCCGCGGCCTGAAGCGGTCGGACGGGACCGGTGGCTGCCGGGTCGGTCTGATGTCCGCCGACCCGGCAGCTCGGGGAGCCGTGTCAGCCTCGCGCCAGCAGTTCCAGCGTGTCGATCACGCGGTTCGAGAAGCCCCATTCGTTGTCGTACCAGGCGACGACCTTCACGTGCCTGCCGTCGACGCGGGTGAGGGCCGCGTCGAAGATGGACGACGCCGGGTTGCCGGTGATGTCCGACGAGACGAGCGGGTCCTCCGAGTATTCGAGGATTCCGGCGAGGGGACCCGACGCCGCGGCGCGGTAGGCGGCCAGCACCTCCTCACGGGTGACCTCGCGCGAGACCGTCGTGTTCAGCTCCACGATCGAACCCACGGGCACGGGCACGCGGATGGAGTCGCCCGACAGCTTTCCGTCGAGGGCGGGCAGAACGAGGCCGATCGCCTTCGCAGCCCCCGTCGTGGTCGGCACGATGTTCACTCCGGCGGCACGGGCCCGGCGAGGGTCGCGGTGCGGTCCGTCCTGGAGGTTCTGCTCCTGCGTGTAGGCGTGCACGGTCGTCATGAAGCCGTGCTCGATGCCGGCGAGATCGTCGAGCACGGACGCGAGCGGTGCGAGCGCGTTGGTGGTGCACGAGGCATTGGACACGATGATGTGCGTAGCGGGATCGTACGCGCCGGTGTTGACGCCGTAGGCGAGCGTGACGTCGGCGCCGTCGGAGGGAGCGCTGACCAGAACCTTGCGTGCACCCGCATCCAGGTGCGCCTTGGCCGCCTCCGCGGAGGTGAACCGGCCGGTCGACTCGAGCACGACGTCGACCTCGAGCTCCTTCCACGGCAGGTTCGCGGGGTCGCGCTCGGCGAGCACCCGGATGCGTCGGCCGTCGACGACGAGCTCGTCGCCTTCGACCTCGACCGGCCGGCCGAGCCGGCCGAGCGAGCTGTCGAAGCGCAGCAGCTGAGCGAGCGCCTTCGGGTCGGTGAGGTCGTTGACGGCGACGATCTCGAGGTCGGAGTCGCGCTCGAGCAGGGCACGCAGCGTGTTGCGTCCGATGCGTCCGAAGCCGTTGACAGCGATGCGGGTCATGCGGGGGTTCCTTTCGTTCCCGGTGATACATCACGAGGATCGCCGAGACGCGCCGACCGCAGAAGTGGCTGAAGCGACAGCATCCGCAAGGATCTCGCCAGTCCCGAGAGACGCGGCTCGGCGCTGTCGAGCGGCGCGGCAAACTCGCCGCGGCCTACCCCCGGGGCTCTGCGAACGTGTGCCGGTACTCGCTGGGAGAGGTGCCGAGGATGCGGTGGAAGTGCAGCCGCAGATTCGCGCCCGTGCCGAGCCCGACGCGATCGGCGACCTGCTCGACGCCGAGGTCCGTGCGCTCGAGCAGTTCGCGTGCGAGGTCGATCCGTGCACGAAGGATCCACTGCAACGGCGTGTAGCCCGTGTCCTCGACGAACCGGCGCGAGAAGGTGCGCGGCGACACGTTGGCGTTGCGTGCGAGATCGGCGAGCGTCAGCGGCTCCTCGAGGCGCTCGACCGCCCACTGGCGCGTGGCCGCGAACACCTCGCCGAGCGGCTCAGGCACGGCGCGCGGCACATACTGCGCCTGACCGCCGCTGCGGTAGGGAGCGGCGACGAGCCGCCGGGCCACGCGATTCGACAGTGCGACGCCGTGATCGCGTCGCACGAGGTGGAGGCACAGATCGATGCCCGAGGCGGCACCGGCGGAGGTGAGCAGGCTCCCCTCGTCGACGAACAGGACGTTCTCGTCCACGGTGATCGAGGGATGCTTCGCCCGGAGCGCGTGCGTGTAGTGCCAGTGCGTCGTGGCGCGGCATCCGTCGAGCAGCCCCGACGCCGCGAGTGCGAACGCGCCGGTGGAGATCGCCGCCAGCCGGGCGCCGCGCGCGTGAGCGCTGCGCAGGGCGTCGATCACCTCGGCGGGCGGATCCTCCTGGTCGGGATGGCGGTAGCCCGGGATGAAGATCGTCTGGGCCCACTCGAACGCCTCGAGCCCGTGCGCCACGTGGTACGAGAGCCCATCACCGCCCCGGACGACGCCGGGAAGTGCACCGCACACCCGCACCTCGTACGGCATGCTCTCCCGGGTCGAGAAGATCTGCGCGGGTATCCCGACGTCGAGGGGTTTCGCCCCGTCGAGCACGAGCACGGCGACGCGGTGGTTCTTCCGCTGCATGTGGCCAGACTGCCATGCTGCGCAACGATACGGCCACCGGGAGTCCGGCGCCGGCGTGTGCCGGCAGCGCGACAGGCATCCCCCTCGCGCGATGGCTCACGCGGAGGTGAGCGGCGCCTCCGGGCCGGCGAGGGTCTGAGCCGCGCGGACAGCGACCTGCCGCAGCCAGCGGTGCCCCGGGTCGCGCTCGTGGACCGGGTGCCACCAGAGCGCCTCGACGAGCAGCCCCAGTTCGAAGGGCGCGTCGACGATCGCCACGGCTTCGGTGACCACCGCGAGGCGCGCCACGCGCTGGGGCATGAGACCGATCCGGTCGCTGCCGGCGACGAGGTGGGGCACGGCGAGGAAGTCCTCGGTGCTGATCGCGGCGCGCGGCTCCACGCCCGACTGGCGCATGCGGTGCAGGGCCGAGAGCACGGGCATGCGCGGGTGATAGGGAGTCACCCACGGCCGCTCGCTCATCTCGGCGAGCGAGAGCGGGCCACGGCGAGCGGTCGCCGCCGCCACCACGCACACCCAGCGGTCCCGGTACAGGTCGAGGCTGGGCGCGTCCGCGAGGATGCCGTGCGGAAGCACGAGCGCGTCGATGTCACGAAGCCACTCCACTCCGGGTGAGATCATGCGCGCCGTGCTGTGCTCGAAGCGCAGCCTGATGTCGGGCGCCTCGTCCGCGACGAGCTCGGCGAGCGCCCGGCCGAAGATCGGCAGCTGTGCGTCGGACATCACGAGAGTGAACTCGCGCTGCGCGACCTCCGGCAGGAATCGCGGCCGCGTGTCGAACACGCGGTCGGTCCACGTGAGCGCCTGGCCCGTCGTCTCGAGGAGCTCTTCGGCAAGCGGCGTGAGCCGGTAGCTGTTTCCGGTGCGCACGAGCAGCTCGTCGCCGAAGTGCTGCCGGAGTCGACCGAGGGCGGTGCTCAAGGTGGGCTGGCTGAGGTGCAGCCGTGTCGCCGCGCGGCTCACGCTGCGCTCTTCGAGCAGCGCGTTGAGCGAGACGAGGAGGTTGAGATCGACGCCCACGGAGGTCCCTTCGTTATTGGAGAAGCCAATAGCGACCATAGTCAGATTCGGCTTCCCCGATAGAGACCGACATCGGAGGATCGGAGGGAGCCGAGCGGATCCGCGTTCGGCGACGACGACGAAGGAGTCGACGATGGCGTCGTTTCATGTGCTGATCGCCGGGGGTGGGATCGGCGGTCTCTGCCTCGCACAGGGCCTGACGAAGGCGGGCATCAGCTGCGCCGTCTACGAGAGCGCCCCGGGCATCGTCACCGCGGGCTACCGACTGCACATGAACGTGCTGGGCGGCGATGCTCTCCGCGAGTGCCTTCCCGAGAACCTGTACGAGCTGTACCTCCAGACGTCGCGCCGGACCCCCGAGCGCGAGATGTCGGTCATGATCGACACGCAGGGCACGGAGATCTGGACGAGGCCCCACATCGGTCCGCCGAACGAGGGCGACCGCCCCCACACGGCCGTCAACCGTCGCACGCTTCGGCAGATCCTCGCGACCGGCCTCGACGACGTCCTCCATTTCGGCCGCACCGCGGTCGGGTACGAGGCCGACGGCGACGGCGTGCGCCTGCTGTTCGACGACGGCTCGTCGGTCGCCGGCGACGTGCTGGTGGGAGCCGACGGCATCCACTCCCCCATCCGGTCGCAGCTGCTCCCCGAGGTGGGAGTGGTCGACACGGGGATGCGTGGCATGTGGTCGATCGCTCCCCTCACCGACGATCTCGCCGCCGTCATGCCGCGCGCTCTGTTCGACGGCTTCGCCGTCGTGACACGCGGCGACGGCACCATCTTCGCGATCGGCGTCTACGACCCGCGGCGGCCCATCGCCGATGCGGTGGCCGAGCTCGCACCCGGAGCGGCGATCGACCACGTCGAGCCGTACGTCATGGTGACGTACGGATCCGATCTCGGCGCCGCGCCGGCGGCGGACATGCCCGACTTCGCGCACGACTCGCCCGCGGAGCTCCACCGCGCCATCCGACGCGCGATGAGCGGTGCGCATCCCGGCCTCGTCGAGCTCGTCGACCGCATCGACGAGTCCACCATCGCCCCCAGCGCCATCCGATATCTCGAGGTGGCCGATCCGTGGCAGCCGAGCCGCGTGACGCTCCTGGGCGACGCCATCCATGCGATGCCGCCCAGCTTCGGCGCGGGTGCCAACTCCGCGCTGCGCGATGCGGCCGCGCTCGCGCGAGCACTGGACGATGCCGTGCACGGCCGGCGGCCTCTGCTCGAGGCGATCGGCGACTACGAGGAGCGGATGCGCGCCGAGGTGTTCCCGATCATGCGGGCGTCCGCCGACCCGGATGCCGTGCACAGCGATCACGTGCCCGACCTGACCCGTTGACCCGCACCCATCGAGAGGCGACAGCATGCACAGAGAAGAAGATGTCGAGTTCCTGGTCGGCGGTGTCACCCTGCGGGGACGGCTGTTCCTCCCCGCGGACGCCGCGACCCCGCCGCCGGTCGTCATCCTGCAGGGCGGCCTCGGTGGCCCTGCGGAGTCGAACTGGCCGATGGCGCCGGCATTCACGGCGGCCGGCCTCGCCTGCCTCTCGTACGACCACCGGTCGACGGGGTACAGCGACGGCGAGCCGAGACAGGAGTTCGACCCCTGGCAGCAATGCCGCGACCTGCGTGACGTCATCACCCACCTCACTCTGCGGGATGACCTCGACGCAGACCGGCTGGGTCTCTGGGGCGTGAGCATCGGCGGCGCCAACTCGATGTTCACCGCGGCGATGGATCGTCGGGTATCGGCCGTCGTGAGCATCATCCCGCCCGTGAGCGGGTGGAGTGCGCGACAGCTGCAGCCCGAGGCGACGCTCGCCGAGCTCGAGGCGCTCATCCCCGTCGACCGTCAGAACCGGCTGCGGGGCGAGCCGGCGGCGACCATACGCCTGCACGGCGCGCCGGAACCCGGGCGGCCCGTCATGTTCAGCGATCAGGAGGGACTCGAGTTCGTCGAGAACGCGATCCACGGCCTCCCGAGCTTCCGCAACGAGATCACGATCTCGACGCTCGACCGGATCTTCGAGATGGAGGTGACGGCATACGCCGAGCGGATCACGCAGCCGCTGCTGATGGTGCTCGCCTCGCAGGACACCGTCGCGCCGGTGGAGGAGGCGCGTGAGATGTTCTCCCGCATGCCCGAGCCGAAGGAGCTCATCGAGTACCCCGGTCAGCACTACGAGATCCTCTCGAAGCACTTCCCCGAGATCATCGAACGCACCGCTGGATGGCTCGCCGCGACGCTCGATGCGTGATCGTCCGCACATGCCGGGGACGGATGCCTCGGCCGCCCGTCTCGCGACGCCCCAGCTGCTGACCCTCGCCCTGCTCGCAGCCATCTCGCCGCTCGCCACCGCGATGTACCTGCCGGCGATGCCGGCGATGGCGGTCGAGCTGGCGACCGATGCCCAGACCCTCCAGCTGACCCTCACCGCATTCATGGTGGGCCTCGCCGCGGGTCAGGTCGTGCTCGGCCCGCTTTCGGATCGAGTCGGGCGACGACCGGTCCTGCTCGCCGGGGCGGGCGTGTGCGTCGTCGCGTCGGCGGCCTGCGCGCTCGCTCCCGGCATCGAGATCCTGATCGCGGCGCGTCTCGTTCAGGGAGTGGCGGGAGCCGCAGGCATCGTGCTCGGCCGCGCCATGGTGGCCGACACGGTCCGCGGGAAGCCGGCCGCGCGAGCGTTCTCACTGCTCATGACGATGGGCGCGATCGCCCCGGTCGTCGCACCGCTCCTCGGCGGAATCCTCACCCAGGCGACGGGCTGGCGCGGCGTCTTCACCGCCCTCACCGGGTTCGCCGCGCTCATGCTTCTCGGCGCGCTCGTGCTGCTTCCCGAGACGCTCCCGTCGACGCGTCGTCGCGCGGCGGGCGGCGGTGAGACGATGCGTCGGCTGTGGACCGTCGTGCGGCGCCCTCGCTTCATCGCCTACACGGCCGTGCTCGTCTTCGCCTACGCCACCCTGATCGCCTACGTCTCGGCATCCCCCTTCGTCCTCCAGGAGGGATTCGGACTGGCGCCCGGCGCATTCTCGCTCGCGTTCGCCGCCAATGCCGTCGGACTGACCCTCGCCTCCTTCGCGAACGCCCGTCTCGTGCGCATCGTGGCACCCCGCCGGATCCTCGCGATCGGTCTCGTCGGTGAGGCGTCGGTGGTGCTGGTCCTCGTCGGCACGGCGTTGATCGGCAGCCTCACGACGCCTCTCCTGCTCGCCCTGCTGTGGATGTCGGTGACCTGCCTCGGGTTCATCATGGGCAACGCCACCGCTCTCGCGATGGATCAGGCCACGCGCGAGGCGGGTTCCGCATCCGCGCTCCTCGGCGCCGCCCAGTTCGGCCTTGCGGCGCTCGCCGCACCCGCGGCGAACAGCGGGGCGGGCGGCAGCCCCGTCGCGATGGCGGTCACGATGGCGGTCTGCGTCTCCGGCGCAGTGATCGCGTTCGTCGCGACGAGGCTCAGTCGAGTGTGAAGGACACCGTCACTTCACCGGATCCGACGGGAAGGAGTGATGTGCTCCCGGGTCCTTGAGCTCGACCGTCGACGTGGACGTCGCGTGCGGCATCCGGAAGCCGGATGCTGCTCGTCGCATTCGGCGGCACCTCGACGACCAGCTCGACCCGGCCCGCTTCGGTCTTCACCCACCGAGCGGCGAGCTCGCCGTAGGGGGTTCCGATTCGCGCGGCAGCACTCGTGAGAGGCCCCGCGAAGTCCGGTTCGATGCACGATTCGCGGTAGCCGGGTCCCTCGAGCCGGATACCTCCGATCCGCCGGTAGAGCCAGTCGTCGACGCAGCCGAACGCGTAGTGGTTGAACGAGAGGTCGGTCACGGAGCCATCCGGGGCGATCGCCTCCCACCCCTCCCACATCGTCGTGGCGCCCCGAGCGACCTGGTAGAGCCAGGACGGCGCCGTCTCCTGGAAGAGCAGGGTTCGGGCGAGGTCGCGTTGGCCGTTGTCCCACAGGACGTCCAACAGGAACTGCACCGAGAGGAAGCCCGTGTCGAGGTGGTCGTCGGCCTCGTGGATGAGTTCGACGAGCCTC
Source organism: Microbacterium sp. AZCO (assembly GCF_039614715.1). Classification (GTDB taxonomy): domain Bacteria; phylum Actinomycetota; class Actinomycetes; order Actinomycetales; family Microbacteriaceae; genus Microbacterium. The sequence goes on from NZ_CP154857.1 coordinate 1,518,957, forward strand.
GCGACGACCGCCGGCTTGCGGTCGTCGGGCACGAAGCCGAAGGCGAGCGCGACGACGTAGGGACCCTGCAGCCCCCCCGGGATGCGGTCCTCGGCGTCGATGTACTCCGCGGCGAAGGCCGCACGTGCGCCGTCTGCCCTCTCCGAGTATCGCCGCGCGTCGTCGGTGTGCCCCAGGATGCCGGCGATCTCGGCCATGACGTCCATGAGGTGCCCGTGATACAGCGAGCCGATGACCTCGCCCGTGCGTCGCGGGGCGTTCATCTGACTCGCGTCGGGCCCTCGCAGGGTGCTGGGCGCGAGCCAGTCGCCGAAGTTCGGCTCGTTGTTCCAGAGGAACCGCTGCCTGTCCCGCTGCTCGGCACTGAGCGGGGCGCCGAGCAATCGAGGCGGCAGTCCTGAGGATGCGCTGTCGATCTGGTACTGAGCCCACGCCGCCATCGCGTCGTAGTTCTCCGCGAGCACGCGGCGATCCGCGAAGTGCTGGAACAGCACCAGCGGTGCGATCGCGATCACGTCACCCCAGCCGGCAGACGAGGCCAGCAGCATGATCGGATCGTCGTAGCTGGGGGCGGGTTCGTCCATCAGGTAGTCCAGCTGCGGCGGGCTCGGCGAGATGTTCATGATCTGCCCGTCCGGCAGCTGATCGTCGCGGACGATCCTCAGCCACCGTGACAGGAACGGGCCGACCGCCATGTTCGTCGCGGCGGCGGCGGCGAAGATCTGCAGATCGCCCGTCCAGCCGTAGCGCTCGCGCTGCGGGCAGTCGGTCGGAATGGAGAGGAAGTTCGCCCGCTGGCTCCACAGCACATTCGCGTGCAGCCTGTTGAGCCGGTCATCCGAGGTCTCGAAGCGCCCGATGACCGGCAGGTCCGAGGAGGTGACGATCGCGCGGAAGTCCTCGGCGCTCACGGACTCGGGAAAGCCGCTGATGCGCACGTAGCGGAAGCCGTGGAAGGTGAATGCGGGTTCCCACGTCTCGCCCTCGGGGTGACCCGCGAGGACGTACACGTCGGTCTGGTCCTTGTTCGGTCCGACGATGTTGCTGAAGTAGTCGCCGTGCTGGTCGAGGACCTCCGAATGCTCGAGGCGAACGACCCGCCCTCGCTCACCCTGCACCCGGAAGCGGACGCGGCCGGCGACCACCTGCCCGAAATCGAGGACGGTGTCCCCTGCGGGAGTGTGCAGGATGCGTGTCGCAGGCAGTTCCATCACGCGCCGGATCGGTTCGCCGACGAACGGTACGAGCGACTGCTCGACCTCGAGTTCTGCGACCGGAGTCCAGGCCGAGTCGTCGAAGCCGGGGGTGCTCCACCCCTGCCAGTCGATGCGGGCGTCGTATCGCTCCCCCACAGCGAGGTCGGCGTACCGGATGGGCCCGTCGGTCGAGGACACGCCGGTGTCGTCCGACGTGACCGTGGCACGCCGACCGTCGGCGTACTCCGCTTCGAGCTGCCAGAGCGCCTTCAGCGTGTCGCCGTATCCCCGACTCGCTCCGAGGATTCCCACCCGGCCGGCGTACCACCCGTCGGAGAGCACGACCCCGAGCGCGTTGTCTCCCGCGACCAGGTGATCGGTCACATCGTAGGTCTGGAACGACAGGTGGATGTCGTAGCTCTCGACCCCGGGCGCGAACAGCTCGTCGGACACGGGTGTTCCGTTGATCTGCGCCTCGTAGATCCCGTGCGCGGTCGCATACAGGCGTGCCCGCACCGGGCGCTCGTCGAGCCGGAACCGCTGGCGCAGATAGGGCGTCGGCAGCAGTCGAGCCTCCGGCGGGGTGTCGATTCGAAGCGAGAAGAGCTCCCGGAAGTCGGCGGCGCCGTCCTTGCGGACGGCGACCTGCCGGGGCTCCACCCAGCGGGCCCGCCAATCGTCCGGACTGAGCAGAGTCGTCTCGAACGTCGACTCGGCCCAGGGGGTGGGGTCGGGCGTCCCATCGGCCCACGATCGCACGCGCCACCGATACGCCGTGGCGGAGTCCGCCTGGAAGCCGTCGAGCGACACGAGCACCGAGTCGCGTGACTCGATCCGCCCCGTGCGCCACCGGGTCTCGGGCTCGCCGAGGGGCTCGATCTCCAGTTCGTAGGCCCTCTGGATCACCCCCGTCGCAGACGTCCTGATCTGCCAGGAGAATCGCGGATGCCGTGTCCAGAGTCCGAGCGGGTGTTCCATCTGCTCGACGCGGAGGTTCTCGAGTGTCGTCACGACACGTCCAATCTGGGAGCGAGGTCTTCTTCGAGTGAGGCGGATGCCACCCGGGGGCCGGCCCCGGGCGGCATCCGCGGATGATCGCCGGTCACGCGTCCCAGGCGGCATCCATCTCGTCGAGCACCTGGTCGACCGTCTTCTGGTTCGTCAGCAGGCCCTGGACGCCGACGGCGAGGGCGTCGTAGACACCCGGGTTCGGGAATGTCGCGAGCGGGGCGTCCACGAACGAACCCTGCTCGAGCAGATCGCCGACGGGCTGGTAGGGCGCCGGCAGCTTCGCGGCGTCCACGCCGGTGATCGCCACAAGGCCGGACAGGTCTGCGAAGGTCTGAGCCTGCTCGGGCTCCGCAGCCCAATCCAGGAACTCCTGCGCCGCCGCCTTCGCAGCGTCGTCGGCCTTGGCGTTGATCGCCCACGCGTAGCCCGCGGAGGCCACGAGGAACGGCTCCTTGCCTTCAGCTGCAGGGAACGCCTGCACGGTCAGGTCGAGCCCTGTCGCATCCCCGATCGACTTGGCTGCCGAACCGGGGACGCTCGCCGTGAGCGACGTCTGGCCGCCGATGCCCTGTGTGATGGAGTCGAATGTCCCTCCTTCGACGCCGTCCTGGAAGCAGCCGGCCTCCTTCATCTCGACGATCGTCTCCAGAACGTCCCTCCAGTTGCTGTCCGCGAATGTGACATCGCCGGCAGCGCGCTGCTGGTTCCAGTCGGGCGTGGGTCCATAGACCTGCGTCGCGGAGATCACCATGGCGAGAAGGCCGTTGTTGGGCGGCGCCGAACCGGCGAGCACGGTGAAGGACTTGCCGCCGTCGCGAGCGGTGCCGCACGCGTCGAGCATCTCCTCGTAGGAGGCGGGGTACTCATCGATGCCCACGTCAACGGCGCCTGCGGCGTTGTAGAGGAAGCCCGTGGGGTTCAGCGCGGCGGGCTGAGCGTAGATGTCGCCGTCCACTTCGTAGAGCGACTCGGTTCCCTCCGGGATGACTGCGGCGGAGGTGTCGTCGAGCGGCTCCAGGAACCCGGCCTCGGCCAAGCTGACGACCGAGATCGCCTGACCGGTTCCGGGCGAGAGGATCATCATGTCTGCCGCGTTGCCGGCCTGCAGCTGCGTCGTGACCTGGGTGTTGTAGGCGTCCCCCGGGTAGGGGATGACCTCGATCGGGACGCCCGTCTCCTCGGTGTACTGCGCTGCGAACTGTCCCCAGTAATCGTCGGCGTCGTTCGACTGGGCCACCATGATCGAGAAGCCGGCGGGGTCGCTGCCGCCGTCTCCTCCATCGGCTCCGGATTCACCGCCTGCCGCGCATCCGGCGAGGAGGAGGGCGCCGATCACCGGCGCTGTGAGGAGTGGCCACCGGAGTGCTCCGGTCCGTGTCTGCTGCGACATCTCTACCCTTTCGTGACGTCATTGTCGCCGGCGGGTGCCGGCTGGGGTTTGAACGTTTCAACCCAGCATCCCACCATTTGTCCGATTCCGACATTGGCGGTGGTTATATCGGACAATAGACCTGGTGATGAGCATCGACGACAGCGTCGACACCCGGCATCCCGCCCCGCAGGGCCACACGCGATCCCTCGTCGCCATCCGGAGAGGTTTACGTCCGGGTCATCTGGTCCTACGCTCGCATCAGCACCAGTGATCCCTCATTCTTGGGGCCAGGGGAATCCTACGATGCGTCCGCACTTGGGATGCGGGTGCTCACGCGCCTGCACTGGGTTGGAGGCGATCTCATGCGTCGCTCGTCGGTTCGTGTATCGGTCAGCTCGTCGCACGCAGGGCGGCGTCTTGTGCTCTTGGCGGTGTGGGCGATGATCGCGGCCCTTGCGCCCGCGATCGCGCCGCCCGCGACGGCTTCCGAGGCGGCGGGAGCGGGTGATGTGGCGACCACCGCGATGAGTGACACGTTCACGGTCGCCGCGTCCGACATCACCGGCGCAGGGTCCGCTTCCGGGCGCTCGAGCGGCGTATCCGCCGCCGTGACGGCCTCCGTGGTTCAGAACGGCGACTTCGAGTCCGGTGTCAGCCTCTGGACCGCCGCCGGAACCCCGCCCGGATCGGCCAGCACGACCCTCGTCCACGCCGGCACGGGGTCGGCGCTGCTGGGCAGCGTGTCCGGGGCGGAGCCCACCGGCGACGGGACGCTGAGCCAGCGCGTGGCCGTTCCGAGCGGCACCAGCACGCTGAGCTTCTGGTACTGGCCGGCCACGACCGACACGATCTGCGCGGGGTCGGCCTGCGTGTACGACTGGCAGGAAGCGCAGATTCGCAGCACGTCGGGCACGACGCTGGCGTCGGTCTTCAAGAGCGACAGCAATGCCCGAGCATGGACGTCCGTCACGTTCGACACCAGCGCGTACGCCGGTCAGACGGTCGTGCTCTGGTTCAACGTCCACCAGGACGGCGCGAAGCCGGCCGACGACACCTGGATGTATCTCGACGACGTCGTTCTCACGGGTTCGCAGCCGACCGCGCCCGCGGCGCCGACGGGCGTGAACGCCATCGCCGGCGATGGACGATCCACCGTCTCGTGGAGCGCGCCCGCGAACGGCGGCGACCCCATCACGAGCTACACGATCACGCCCTACATCGGCACGACTGCGCAGACGCCGACCACGATCACCGGCGCACCGCCGGCCACGACCGCGACAGTGACCGGCCTCACGAACGGCACGGGCTACACATTCACGGTGCGGGCGACGAACAGCATCGGCTCGAGCGCGGAGTCGGCGCGCTCGAACACGGTCGTCCCTGGGACAGCGCCACCGATCGCGTTCATCCAACAGGTCACCGCTCACGGTGTCGGCTCCACGCGATCGGTGATCCCCGCATCGGCGGTCACCGCCGGCGACCGGATGATCGTCGAGGTCGGCATCTGGGCCGCTTCCCACCCGACCATCAGCTCCGTCACCGACAGCGCCGGCAACACCTACACCAACGTCGCGCGCTTCACGGCATCGGACGGCACCGAGGAGACCGTCTGGACGGCACCCCTCACCGCCGGCGGAGGAACGAAACCCACGATCACCGCGACCGCGACCGCGAGCGGCGATGTCGGGATGGCCGCACTCGAGTACGCCGGCCTGTCGAACACCGCCGGCATCGGCGCCGTCGACGTTGCGAAGTCGGCCACCGGCACCACCTCCGGAGCGACCACGGTGTTCTCCGGGGCCACATCCGCCACCACCACCGCCGGACTGGCACTGGGCTTCTACGCCGACTCCGGGTTCGGCACGTCGCCCACTCCGGCCGGCGGCTTCACCAAGCGGGCATCGATCACCGGCGCATCCGACATGGACCTGCTGGTCGAGGATCAGACCATCGGCGCCGGAGCCACTCCGAGCGCGGGTGCGGCCACGGGTGCCAACACGGTCTGGCTCCTCTCCACGATCGTCTTCACCGCCGCCGCCGGCGGCACCACGCCGACAGCGCCGGGCGCTCCCACCGGAGTCACCGCCACAGCGGGCAACGGCCAGGCGACCGTTTCGTGGACGGCGCCGAACAGCGGCGGATCGCCCATCACGGGCTACATCGTGACCCCCTACGTCGGGACGATCGCCAAGCCCGCGACGACGGTGACGGGAACGCCGCCGGCGACGACGACGACCGTCACGGGTCTTGTGAACGGCACGGCCTACACCTTCACCGTCAGGGCGATCAACAGCGTCGGAACCGGCCCTGAATCGGCGCCCTCCGGCAGCGTGACGCCGACAACAGGCAGCGGCGGTCTGGGCCAGTGGGGGTCGCTGCAGACGTGGCCGCTCGTCGCGATCCACAACATCCAGCTGAACAACGGGAAGTACCTCCTCTTCGACGGGTGGCAGAATCCGACGCCGACGATGGTGTGGGATCCCGTTGCCAACACCTTCACCACGGTCAACGCGCCGGCGAGCATCTTCTGCGCCAGCAACACGCACATGGCGGACGGCCGCATCTTCGTCGCCGGAGGGCACGGCACCAGCGAGATCGGCATCACGACCACGTCGATCTTCGATCCGGCGACCGGCGGCTGGTCGAAGGTTGCGGACATGAACGCGCCGCGGTGGTACCCGTCCGTGCTGCAGCTGCCCGACGGTCGATTCCTCGCACTGAGCGGCAACTCGACCGACGAGAGTCACTGGGCGGACACGCCGGAGGTCTACAACCCGTCGACCGACAGCTGGACGCTCCTGTCCGGAGTCAGCACATCGCAGATCCACGAGGAGGAGTACCCGTTCGCGGATCTGATGCCGAACGGCAAGGTCTTCGCGATCGGGCCGTCCGAGGACGTCTCCTACGTGCTCGACGTGAACGCGCGGACCTGGACCCCGGTCGGTGCGAGCGGTGTGGTGAACGGCTCCTCGGTGATGTACCGGCCCGGCAAGGTCCTCTACAGCGGCGGGGCGCCGAGCGTGATCAGCACCACGACGGCGGGGGCGGCGACATCCGTCATCGATCTGACGGCACCCAGTCCGGCCTGGCGGCACACGTCGCCGATGAAGACCGCACGTGTCTACCACACGCTGACGATGCTCGCCGACGGCAAAGTGCTCGCCGTCGGCGGCGAGCCGACCAGTGATCAGACGGTCGTCACGTCCGGAGTGCTGTCGACGGAGATCTGGGACCCGGCGACGGAGACCTGGACGACCGGGCCCTCGATGTCGGCGGCCCGGAACTACCACTCGACCGCGGTGCTGATGCCCGACGGCCGCGTCCTCGTGGCGGGCGGCGGGCACGAGAACGGCCTGTCAGACCCGGGGCAGTACTCGGCCCAGATCTACTCGCCCGCCTACCTCTCCAACGGCCCGAGGCCCACGATCAGCTCCGCGACGGCGACGGCGAGCTTCGGCGACACGATCACCGTGAACACGCCCGACGCGGCCGGCATCACGGCGGTCAATCTCGTCTCGCTCGGCGCCGACACCCACCAGGCCGACATGGGCCAGCAGTTCGTGCCGCTGAGCTTCACGACGGGAAGTTCGAGCCTGTCGGTCACCGCGCCGAGCGGTGCCGCGATCGCATCCCCCGGCGACTACATGATGTTCATCGTCAACAGCGCGGGCGTGCCCTCGGTGGCATCGATGGTCCACCTGGCCGCGCGCGCCACGGCGCCTGGCGCGCCGACGAACGTCACGGCAGCCGGCGGCACGACGCAGGCGACAGTGTTCTGGACGGCGCCCGCCGACGGCGGCTCGCCGATCACGTCGTACACGATCACGCCCTACATCGGTGGCGTCGCGCAGACACCCACCACGATCACCGGCAACCCGCCCGCCACGACGGCGACCATCACCGGCCTGACGAACGGCACGGCATACACCTTCACCGTCACGGCCGCCAACGCGGTGGGCGCGGGGCAGCCGTCCGCCGGGTCGAACGTCGTCACACCCGGTGTCGCGACGCCGCTGTCCGTGCAGAGCGTGACCGCGCACGGTGCGGGAACGACGACGCGTGCCGTGACGACGGCCAACGCGATCACCGTCGGGAATCGGCTCATCGTCGAGGTGGGCGTGTGGTCATCGACGAGTGCGACGATCAGCAGCGTCAGCGATTCCGCCGGGAACGTGTACACGGAGCTGACCCACTTCACCGCGTCGGATCAGACCGAGCAGAGCGTCTGGAGCACCCCCATCACCGCGGGCGGCGGATCCAAGCCGACCATCACCGTGACCGCGACGAGATCGGCTGACATCGGGATCGCGGCGCTGGAGTACACCGGCCTCTCGACCGCCGCGGGAACAGGAGCCGTCCTGGCGTCGAAGACGGCGACCGGCACAGCGACCTCGAGCACGACCGTGTCCTCGGGCGCGACCGCCGCTGCGACGGCGAACGGTCTTGCTCTGGGCTTCTACGCCGATTCCGGATTCGGGGTGTCCCCCAATCCGAGCTCCGGCTTCACCGCTCGAGCGAAGATCGCCAACGCCGGCGACATGGACCTGCTCGTCGAGGATCAGCCGATCTCCCTGGGAGCGACCGCGAACGCGGGCGCGACGACCTCGGCGGGCACGATCTGGCTGATGTCGACGCTCGTGTTCAGGGGGTCGTGAGCGCCGCCGTCGGAGCTTCGAGCCTCGCGCGTCAGACGCGTCCCATGAGGATCAGGTTCCAATACACCCAGGGCAGGATGTGCCGGTCGAAGAGCCACGACAGCCTGCTCTCGCGGTACATCGCTGTGAAGAAGGGGATGCTGGGCTTCTGCTTGCCGGCATCGTCGAACTCGGCCCACACGACGGTGGATCGGGAAACCGTGAACGGACAGACGGCGTAGCCGTCGTAGGAGGCGGTCGGCTCCTTGCCGCGGAGAACCCGGGACAGGTTCTTCGCCAGAACCCAGGTCTGCTTCCGGAGCGCCCCGCCGCACTTGGAGTTCGTCGTGGCGGCTGCGTCGCCGAGCGACCACACGTTGTTGAATCGCGGGTGCCGCAGCGTGCGGGGGTCGACTTCGACGAACCCGCCTGAGGATCCGGAGGCCGGCAGCGTCGAAGCCTTGAGCCAGTCGGGTGCCGACTGTGGCGGTTCGACGTTCAGCACGTCGTAGTGCAGATGCTCGGGCCCCTCGGCTGCACTGAGCACGACCTCCTGCGCCTGCGGGTCGACCCGCAGCAGCACCGTGCTCGCGCGCAGCTCGATGCCGTACTCGGAGATCGTCCGATCCAGCTCACGGTCGAACGGTGCCATGAACGGCGTCTCCGTCGGCACGACCATCACGACGCGGATGGAGTCGAGCGCACCGGTCGCCCGCCAGTAGTCGGATGCCTGGTACATCGGCTTCTGCGCCGCGCCCGCGCACGACGCGGGCCCGTCCGGCTGCGTGAAGACGACGGTGCCCGCCTTCACATCGCGCAGGAGAGCGGACGCCTTCTTCGCCAGGTCGAATTCGTAGTGGGATGCGACGGCCGGCGTCTGTATCGCGTCCTCGAGACCCGGCACGCGGTCCCAGTCGAGTTGGATGCCGGGGCAGACGATCAGGTGCTCATAGGTGAGCGTGTCGCCGCTTGCCAGCGTGACGGCATTCGCCTCCGGGTGGACCGCGGTGACTGCATCCTGAATCCAATGGACGTCTTTCGGCATCACCTCGCGCTGCGGGCGCACGGTGATGCTCGCGCGTGCCGTGCCGCCGGCCACGTGCGAGAACAGCGGCTTGTACAGGTGGTCCTCGCGAGGCTCGATGATGGCGATGTCGTCGACGCCGGCGCGACGGAGGCGGGCCGCCACGGAGATTCCGCCGTTGCCGCCGCCGATGATGAGGATGCGGTGATCCGCGATCTGGTCCGACATGGCTCACCCCGCCGATGCGCTCGTTCGGCGTGTCCGAGGAGTTCGCAAAAGTGCAGACGAGCAGATCAGGCGGTGCATGTGTTTCTCCTATGTCAAGTTTCAGGCCGTGAGGGGGAGGCTGGAGGGAATGTGGGCGGGTCGTTGGTCGGCGTGAAGGGCGTGGAACACGATGCGGCAGAGGCGGCGTTTCAGGCAGCGGAGGGCTTCGACGGTGGAGTCGCCGTGGTCGAGGCGTTTGCGGTAGTACGCGCGGCCGAGGCCGTCGAGGCGGATCTGGGTGACTGCGATGCGGTGAAGGGCTGCGTTGAGTTGTCGATTGCCGGTGCGGCTCATCCGGACTCTGCCGCGGGTGTTCCCTGACCAGACCGGGAGCGGTGCGACGCCTGCGTTCATCGCGAAGCATGCTTCGGACCGGAACCGGTTGACGTTCGCGGTCTCCCCGGCGATCTTCGCGGCGGTGAGGGGCCCGCAGCCGGGGATCGCGAGAAGGTGCCGGTAGCGGTCCTGCACCAGCGCGGTGATCCTCTTCTCGAGATCGTCGATCCGGATGCTGCCCTGCCCGATATCGGCGAGGATGTCACGCGCCAGCTCAGCGACCAGGCCGGTGCGGCCGTCCAGCCAGTCAGCGACCCGTCGCCGTTGCTTGCCGATCGCGAACCCCTTCACCGGAACATCGAACTCAGGATCCAGTTCGTGCAGATGCCAGCGGAGCCGGTTGATCTGACGGGTCCTTTCGCTGACCAGGTCTTCTCTGCGGTCGACCAGCAGCTTCAGTTCGCGGGTCGACTCGTCGTGCGACGCGACCGGGAGACCGGGCTCACGCAGCACCGCGCGGGCCACGGCCATCGCGTCGATCGGGTCGGACTTGCCCCGCTCCCGGCTGGATGCGCGGGACTGGGCCATCAGCTTCGGCGGCACCCGCACCACGTCCTGCCCCGCCGCGAGCAGGTCACGCTCGAGCCGCGCCGACAGGTGACGGCAGTCCTCGATACCCCACCGCAACTCGCCGGGAAGCTCGCGCCTGGCCCACCGCAACGCCGCCTCGTGGCCGCCAGTCGTGGCTCTCACGGTCTTCTCGCCGAGTCTGCGGCCGACTTCGTCGACCGCAACGAAGGTGTGTGTGGCCTTGTGGACATCCGCGCCGATGACGATCACCATGGGAATCGTCTCCTTCCTGAATCCGAATGGGACAGGTTGGGCCGGTCGGCGGACAAACCTCAGTCGGGGGGCGATGCCACGCTCCTATCAAGTCACGCCGGCCGGTCCATCACACCAGACGCCGGCAAAACGCATGCACGCCAACCCGAAGGCGGCAGCGAGGCTAAGAGCCAGACGCCAGGTGATCAGGATCCAACCACCGCAACGCGGCACTGTCACCCTGACACTGAGTCGAGGCTAGGCGCCGCCTCGAAACCGGCACCGGGGGTTGCGCGTCAGCGTCGGACGACGCAGTATGCGCCAGGCAGTGCGGTGTGGATGATCGACGCCAACCCCCGTGGCGTCAGTACGATGCGGGGATGCCGTTGCTCCGCGCCGTCGTCCTGCCCGGGCTGTGCGCGATCGCGGTGCTCGCGGCGGCGGGGCGGCTGATCAGGCTCCTCGGCGATGACCCACGCGAGGACCGGGCAGTTCGTGCACTCCAGACCGCGCTCGGTCACCAGCCGGAGCAGGGCCATCCTGCCGACGGGGGTGGCCGCGTCGGCCCGACGGGGTCACGCGAGGCCATGGACCGGGTCACCGAGCCGCTCTCGTGGTACTCGGGCGTGCCGCAGACCGTCGCCAACGGCGCGATCTGGTGCGGCGTCACGTTCCTGCTGACGCGCGATCGGCGCTCGGCTGCCGCCCCTGCGGCTGCACTCGCGCTCGAGACCGCCTGCTTCGTCGCCGCTGCAGCCCTCGTGGCGCGGCCACGGCCCGACCGGGTGTGGCGACCCGAGCATCCGCACGCGACGTCGTCGTTCCCCTCCGGGCACACCGCGGCCGCCTTCGCGCTCCACGGGACGCTGGCCGACCTGCTCGATCGGCATCGCCCGCGTGCCGCGCGGCTGCTCGGTCCCCTCCTCCGGTACGGGATTCCCTCAGCGATCGCTTTCTCGCGGGTCTTCCGCGGCCAGCACCACATCTCGGACACCATCGCGGGCGCCATCCTGGGACGGTGGAGCGCCGCCGTGGTGCGGCAGGAGCTGATCTCGGCATAATCAGGGGTGACGACAGGCTCTCGCGCGGCAGGAGGAAGGTCGATGCCGTTCCGCACCATCACGACACTGCAGTTGTGGGTGGACGAGTTCGCACAGCGCAATCACGCGGTGGTCAGTCGCATCCGGGTGATCCCGCAGGACGGCTCGGACGGGGCCGACACGGGATTGGTCGGCGTACGCATCCCGGACTCGCCGACGGAGATCTACATCGAGCCTCCGACCGGCGGGGTCGGATCGGAGTGGAGCATCACGTTCGAACCGCGCGAAGAGCCTGTCCGCTTGGGAGCGAGAGCGGTGAGGAAGATCGCGGGGGAAGTGGCGTTCCTGGCCGAGCTGTGCGACTTCCTGCAGACGAAGTCGGACGCGTTCCTCGCGGAGTACTACGGCGATGATCGAGCGATGAACGCACCGCCGGACCGGTGACACGACGGGTCGAAGGGAGCCACCGACGAGGACGCAGCGGGCGCCGCGGCAGTCGCCAGCCCCATCGGACCCGCCGCGTGACTCCTTCATCCACTCTGATCGAGAGGCAGAAGCCCCGGTTTCGCAGGCCCGACGATCAAGGCCGCGCGATGAGTTCGTGCGTTCGCCTGGGCCGAAGAATCACGCGGTCCCTCTCTTCTTCATTGATCCCCGGGCTTGGAAACGCGGGGTGGCTGGAAGCAGCGCGGATTCCCGAGCACATCACACGATGTTGATGAGGCCAAGGCGCACATCGCGCGGGAGGAATCCCCCGCCCTATACCCTGATGCCCGATCGGGGTGGCGCCGGGCCCCTCGAGGCGCGCGTTGTACGGGAACCGAACGGGGTGATCATGAAGCTCGCTGCAGTCTTCGGCTTCGACAAGTCCAGACTCAACTGGCCGCTGGGACTGACAGTGGCGGCCGCCATCTTCATTCCTCTGGTTCTGCTCGCGCTGATAGGGCAGGACGTCTACTGGCTGAGCGTGTCGTTCGGTGCGCTCTTCGTCGGCCTCGGCGACCCTGGCGGGCGGCTCTCGACGCGCGCGGCATTCGCTGCCGAGTTCGGTCTGATCGGTGCTCTCGTGACAGCCTGGGGTATCGCGGTCGGCAGTGCCGGATGGCTTCTGGTCACCGTGTCGACCGTCGTGATCACCCTCGCGACCGGATTGGTGATCAGGTTCGGCGTGCGTCGCTTCGTCACGGGGTCGCTTCTGACGGCATGGTTCCTGATCGCCATCGCGCTTCCGACGGGATTCGGGGCGGCTGGGATCACGCTCAACCCGTGGCTGCAGGCGGTTGCGTGGCTGGCGGGAGCCGCCGCGTGGTTCGTGCTGAGCTCGATCGTCTCGGCCCTGCAGCGCCGCCCGGATCGAGCACCCCTCGTGGCGGAGCTGCCTACCGACACGAGCGGCAGCGCACTCACCAAACCGGTCGTCGTCTACTCCGTGCTCCGCACCCTCGCGGTGTCCGGGGCGGTGGCGATCGCTTTCGGGTTCCAACTGCCCTACGCCGATTGGATGCCGCTCTCCGCCCAGGTCGCGATGAAGCCGAACGCCCAACAGTCCCGATTGGCCGCCACGCAGCGGGTGGTCGGCACCGTCCTCGGCGCCGCCATCGCGGTGCTCCTCTTGCTCACGGTCGACCAGAAATACGTCCTCGCGGGGGCCATGGTGCTCCTCGCGCTGGTGGGTGGCGCGTTCAGAACAGCGAACTATGCCCTCTACACGACCGGCATCGCTGGGACTGCCCTCATCGCTCTGGACCTCTCGGATCCGACGAACCTGGCCAACGAGGGCCTTCGGATTCTCTTCACCCTGATCGGCGTTTCGATCGCGATCGCCGTGATGGCGCTCGCGGGGGCACTCAGCCGACGCCGCGCGGGTCGCGACGCAGGCATCGAGGCCGGTTCGTCCTCTCCATAGGGCACCCGGCCACGATGTACCGCTTTTCGGGGTCGGTGCCTTGCGCTTCAGTGCTCCGGCGACTCCGCCAGAGGCCTCCGAGTCCATGGCCACGAGAATTTGAGCCTCGGCGGGCACTTCGCGGATGACCCGCGGCGCCGGCCGAAAAGCATAGTGCGGGGCTTGGTCGAGGCCAACCCCCCTTGCATCGCGGGCCGGCATCAACGTGGATGGAGCGCGGAGGTGCACCGTGCCCACTCATGTCCTGATCGAGACGCATGACCACGCGGAGATGACCGAGACGATGCGCAGCGTCTACGGCTCCGGACTGCGCATGGGCCGAGCGCGCGGCGACCTCGCCTTTCACCAGGAGGTTTTCCTCGACGACGGCATCACGATGGGGAACATGTCGATCGGCGCCGAGATGGGGGTCGGTCAGGAGGGCTTCGCCGACTGGGCGATCGCGCGCTTGCGGGCCGGAAAATACACCTTCCACGGAAGAGACGAGCTCGACATCGCGCGCGGTCAAACCTTTCTCATGCCGCCCGTGATCAAGCTGCGTGCGCACATCGACACACCTCGGCTCGACGTGGTGCAGATCAGCCCCACCGAGATCCTCCGCACGATCCTCGATCTCTACCCCTTCGCAAGGGCCTCCTCCCCCGCGGCAGTGACGCCCGTCTCGCGCGAAGCCGCAGCCGCGTGGTGGGCGACGGCCGAGGCGTATGCACAGGTGCTGCAGACCCCCGAGCTCTACGAGAACGACCTGGTCCGCCGCACCGGATGGCAGCACCTGCTCGGGCTCTCCGTGCAGGTCTTCGGACTCGTACGGGAGCGCCCCGACCACAGCAGCGGTGAAAGGATCGTCCGCCGGGCGGAGGCCTACATCGAGGACAACCTCGACCAGCCGCTCACCCTGCCCGCCGTCGCGGCGGCGGTCGCCGTGAGCCCACGCACTCTGCAAGCGGCATTCCGCGAGTACCGTGACACCACGCCGATGAACCACATTCGGCGAGCGCGGCTGCACGCTGCACAGCGAGACCTCCGCAACGCCGATCCGGAGGTCGCCACCGTCGCTCGCATCGCCGCCCGATGGGGGTTCCAGCATCCCAGCCGCTTCGCCGCGTACTATCGCGCCGAGTTCGCCACCGATCCCGGGGCCGACCTCAACCGGTGACGCCTTTGAGCGGGTTGTGGACAAAGCCCGCAGATAGGTCACATCGAGCCATGATGGAGCCGCACGCCACGGCGCGGCTCGGACGCGCGATGCGCGATCACGCACACCCTCGGGTCGGTGCGGCGGGAGTCAGCGGCCGACGTATCCCATATGCCCGGAGTTGTAGCGATCGCCGTGAACGCCGATGCGTGTCGCAAGCTTGTCCAAGTCGGCGAGGTCGTCAGCGGAGAGTGCGATCGCGGTCGAGCCGGCGTTCTCCTCGATCCGAGAGACGCGGCGCGTTCCCGGGATGGGGACGATCCACGGCTGCTGGGCGAGCAGCCAGGCGAGCGCGACCTGGCCGGCTGTGGCTCCTCGCGTCTCGGCGAGGGTCGCGACGTGTGTCACGAGGGCGTGGTTGGCTTCGCGACTCTCCTCGGTGAAGCGCGGGATCGTCGAGCGCACGTCCCCGTCAGCGAAGGACGTCGTCTGGTCCACCGTCCCCGTGAGGAAGCCTTTGCCGAGCGGACTGAACGGCACGAATCCGATGCCGAGCTCGGCGAGCGTGGGCAGGATCTCCGATTCGGGGTCGCGGGTCCACAGCGAGTACTCGCTCTGAAGCGCGGTTACGGGGTGCACCGAGTGGGCCCGCCGTATCGTCGCCGCCGAGGCCTCGGACAATCCGAAGTGGCGCACCTTCCCTTCGGCGACCAGTTCGCCGACCGTGCCGGCGACGTCCTCGATGGGCACGTCGGGGTCGACGCGGTGCTGGTAGAAGAGGTCGATCACGTCGGTGCGCAGCCGCGCCAGGGACGCATCGGCGACGGCCCGGATCTGCTCGGGTCGGCTGTTGAGCCCGACGCTCTTGCCGTCCTGGATGTCCCACCCGAACTTCGTGGAGATGACGACCTGGTCGCGAACGGGTTGGAGCGCGTCGCCGACGAGCTCCTCGTTGACGTAGGGCCCGTATACCTCCGCGGTGTCGAAGAACCTGACGCCGAGGTCGACCGCCGCGCGAAGAACGCCGATCATGTCGTCGCGGCTGCCGGGATTCGGTCCGTAGCTCTGCGACATCCCCATGCAGCCCAGCCCGATCGCGGAGACGTCGAGGCCTTGTCCGAGGGTGCGAGTATGCATGTCACTGTTCCTTCGCGATAGTGGTGGTCCCGGCGGGGACGGAGGAGGCAGTCTCGCTGTCGTTCGTCGCCTGCCACGCGGCAAGCAGCTGGAAGCGCTCGTCGCTGTCGGATCCGGGTGCGGGGGTGTAGATGAGGAATGTCAGTCCGGGATGCTGCACGAACTGCAGGTCTTCGTAGCTCAGCTCGAGCTCTCCGACGACGGGGTGCACGAACCGCTTCACGCCCGCGCCGTGCTGCCGCACGTTGTGCGCGCCCCACCGGGTGCGGAAGGCGTCGCTGAGAGTGGACAGCTTGCCGACCAAGTCCTGCAGCCCGCGGTCGTGCGGGTCGCGGCCGGCTTCGGTGCGAAGGATGCCGACCACGATGTCTGCCGCGGCATCCCAATTCGGGTGGAAGTCCCGCGCCCTCGGGTCGAGGAACGTGTACCTGGCGAGGTTGCCCTCCCCCGGTGATTCGAGGACCTGCACCTGGAGAGCTCTTCCGAGCGAGTTGGCAGCGAGGATGTCCATCCGGCCGTTGCGGACCATTGCGGCCCCACCGGTGATGGCATCCAGCATCTGCTGCATGCCGGGTCGCGCAGTCGGTGAGGGGGCGAGCTTGCGCCGGCGGCGCGCGACGGGGCCCGCGCCTGCCGCGCGCGCGAGGTCGAACAGGTGCTCCCGTTCGGCGTCGTCGAGCACGAGCGCCCGCGCGAGGGCGTCGAGGACGGAGTCGGATGCGCCCGCGATGCGACCGCGTTCGAGCTTGGAGTAGTACTCGATGCTCACTCCGGTGAGCATCGCGACCTCACTGCGCCGCAACCCCGGGACGCGACGGTGGGATCCCGCCGCCAGGCCGACCTGATCGGGAGACAGCCGGGCACGCCGTGATGTGAGGAACTCCCGCACCTCTCCCGTGTTGTCCATGCCGACGACGTTACGCGCACCCCCATCAGGCTGGGGTTCCCTGCCAGTACACCTCTCGGCAGAGGCTGGCTCGCCGCCGAGGAGGCGGGTTCAGTGGACCCTGGCCGGCAAGAGAAGGATTGATCATGGCAGAACAGCACGACAGCGGCTGGAACGGCGGGCAGCAGGCCTTCGGTGGCTTCGCACCTGGACTGGTCCACTACACCGACAAGGTGCTCTTCGACGAGGTGTGGGCACGCGAAGAGCTCTCACGACGGGATCGAAGCCTGGTGACAGTCGCGGCGCTGACCGCGCGGGGCAAGACCGATCAGTTGCGCTTCCATCTCGACTACGCACGCCGCAACGGTGTCACCGGCGAGGAACTCACGGAGGCCATCCTCCACCTGGCGTTCTACACGGGCTGGCCCAACGGGATGGCGGCGATGACGGTGTTGAAGAGCATCACCGAGCACGCGTCGGAATGACGGAGGTCCCCTCCTGCCGCTCTCCCCCAGCGATCGCCGAACCGTGTTCCTTGGCGATGCAGACGACCGACTACAAAGACCTGTCCGAGACGCCCGAGGCGGTCGCCAGCACGACCGCGACGCTTGCGACGAACGCAGCGCACCTCGTTGCGGCCCGCTCACCAACCGTGGACCCAGAGGAATCCCTAGCGGGCGAGGGCAGTGCATTCCGACGTGATCCCACAACAACACGATCTGTCGGAAGTGAGTGAGCCGTCGTCAGAGGGCGGCGAGGATGTGGGTCTTCAGCTGGACGAGTTCGGGATAGTCCTCGAAGAACGCGAGCTTGTCCGCCACGGTTGTTCCCACGGAGGCCTCGGTGTCGCCGACCACCCAGCTTGCGAACGACTCAGCGATGTCTTCGTCGGGGTTGGTCGCTGCGTACTCGGTCACGTACTCGTCGGCGTCGTATCGTTCCTCGACCGACTCGTCGGACTCGTCGAAGTCGGGGGCGGCGGCATCCGGCCAGAACTCGGTCTCCCACGCCTCTAGGTACGAGCCCGGCAGGGGGCACCCCCGGTTGGCGTAGAGCGGGCAATCCTCATCGGCGATGGCGTCCGTCACCTGGGTCGCGCGCAGTGTGACCAGGTGGGTGAACTCATGGATGAGCGTGCGGTCGAGTTCATCCGGCTCGTCATAGTCGGTGGCGTCGATCGCGATGTATCGCTGTTCGGGGTCGATGCCGTTGCGCTCCAGCGCTCCGTCGACTCCTCCTGAGGCCTCCGCGTCTATGGCCACGAACATCGTGATCTCTGGATGCGAGTCGGCCGGGAAGAGCTCGGCGAAGCGGTCCCACACCGCAGCGTGGTCTTCGGGCACGTTGGCGTCGACGAGCTCGTTGCCGTCGACGTCGTACTTTCCCAGTACGACCAGCGTGGAGTCGTCCAGCTCGGGATCGTCGTTTCCGGACGTGGCGGTATCCGACGCGCCGGACTTCGGCCCGGAGTGCTCGGGATCGGCGGCACAGCCGCTGAGGAGAATGGATGCCACGGCAACCACCGCGATCGCAAGCGAGGCGCTGCGGTGCATAGGTCCCCCTCGGCCCGTGATTCGTCTGCCGACCCGTGGCCGCCAAGCCTAGCGGTCCGTCGACGGCCTTCAGGGGAGCCGGATCGAACGCCCTCGGACCATCGATCGAGCTGCGTCGATCGCCTGCGGAGTCTGGAGCATCTCGGAATCGAGGCTCGCCGCCTCGCGATCTCGCTCGCTGTCGCGGCACTCGAACGCGGGGCCCTGGCGACCGAACGCGGCGCAGGTGACGAGGGCATCTCTGAGTCGACACTCACAACAGGCTTGTTGGCCGGAACGTGCGGTGGAACCCTGGGCGTGTGCGCGTGCTCTGTGCGACGACGGCCAACGACGGTCACTTCGGGCCGGTTCTGCCGTTCGCCCGCGCCTTCGCAGACGCGGGGCACGAGGTCCGGGTGGCTGCTCCGGTGTCGTACGCACGCACGGTGTCTGGGGCGGGCTTCCCACACGAACCGTTCGCCGATGCGCCTCGAGAACTGCTGGGTGCCGTCATGGGGAGTTTGCCGACCTTGCCGTTCGAGGAGGCCGACAACCGCGTCATCCGTGAGGTGTTCGCCCGGATCGACGCCCAGGCCGCACTGGCGTCCCTCATGGAGACGGTCGGGCGCTGGCGTCCCGATCTGATCCTCCGCGAGAGCGCCGAGCTTGCCTCGCTCGCCGCGGCGGAGCGGGCCGGGGTGCCCCACGTGCACGTCTGCATCGGCATGCACGAGATCGTGCCTCGATTCGCAGCGGTCATGGGCGACGCGCTGGAGGAACTCGGGCGGCTGGCTGGTCTCGTCGACGGCCAGATGAGCTCGGCTCTGGCCGCCGAGCCCGTCCTGAGCCTGGTGCCGGAGGTCCTCGATCACCCCACGCAGCGGGTGCCATCGGCAAGCGAGGACTTTCTGCGGTTCCACGAGCCTCGGGCAGCCGTCAGCGCTCAACGCCTCCCCGATTGGGGCGACCCGGATTTCCCCTTGATCTATGTCACATTCGGTTCGGTCGCCGGCTCCCTGCCCCCGTTCGCAAGCGCATTCCGGCGCGCGCTGGATGCGTTGGCCGACGTCGACGCACGCGTGCTGCTGACGGTAGGCCGAAGGGTCGACCCGGCCGGGCTCGGACCTCTGCCGCCCAACGCTCACGTGGAGCAGTGGTGGCCGCAGGATGCCGTGCTCCGACAGGCGGGGGCGATGCTCGGGCACGGTGGGTTCGGAACGACCATGGGCGCCTTGGCAGCGGGAGTGCCCCAGGTGGTGGTGCCGCTCTTCACCTCTGATCAGGTCGTCAACGGCGACCATGTGGCGGCGGTGGGTGCCGGGCTGACCGTCGAGCCGGGGCCATCATCGGTGGAGCTGGCCGCAGCCCAGATCCCCCGTGTTCTGGCAGATCCGACGTATGCCAGGTCCGCGCGTCGCGTCGCTGCAGCGATCACCGGCCTGCCATCCACCGCCGAGGCCGTCGACACCCTCAGCGCCCTGGTCGGTTGACACGTCTCTTGCTGCATCCCGCCCTCAGCGGCGCCGAGCCGCGGGCCGCAGTTCGTGCGCTCCGTAGCTGTTGTCGTCGGGGTTGACCGTCACTCCCGGGGCGACGAGTTCCTCGATCCGGTCGAGGATCTCGGTCGAGAGGGTGTGCTCGAGAGCGGGCAGGTAGGACTCGAGCCGCTCCATCGTCCGCGGTCCGACGATCGCCGAGGTGACGCCGGGGTGGCTGATCGCCCATGCGGTCGCCATCTCGATGAGCGTCATCTCCGACTGCTCCGCGAGAACGGCGAGCTCTTCGACGATGTCGAGCTTGCGCTGATTCGCGGGCAGGCTCATGTCGAAGCGGACGCTCGGCCGGGCCGACGAGGCAGGTGCATCCGCGGCATCCTTCCGCCACCGTCCCGACAGCCATCCATCGCCGAGCGGACTGTACGTGAGCGTGCCCATACCGTACCGCTGGGTGGTCGGGAGCACGTCCTCCGCGATGCCGCGCACGAGGATGGAGTACGGCGGCTGCTCGGTGACGAACCGTTCCAGGTTTCGCTCCCGGGCCGCCCACTGGGCTTCCACGATCTGCGAGCCTGAGAACGACGACGATCCGATGTAGCGCACCTTCCCCTGGTGGACGAGGTCCGACAGGGCGCCGAGTGTCTCCTCGATGTCGATGTCAGGGGTCGGTCGGTGCACCTGGTACAGGTCGATGTAGTCGGTCTCGAGGCGACGCAGCGAGTTCTCGACTTCGCGGATGATCCACCGACGCGATCCGCCGCACTGGTTCGGGTCGGCGTCGTCCATGGGCATGAAGAACTTCGTCGTCAGCACGACGTCGTCGCGACGCCCCTTGAGCGCCTTGCCGGTGATCTCCTCGGACCGGCCCGCCGAGTACACGTCGGCGGTGTCGACGAAGTTGATTCCGGAATCCAGCGCGGCATGGATGATCCGGATGCTGTCAGCCATCCGGCTCGCCTCCACCTTCCCACCCGCGTAGACGCGACGTCCGCACGCTCGGTGCTGTGTCAGGCCGTACCACCGCGCGTTCACGTCCCCGCACCGTGCAGTGCCCGGATAGCGATCCCGATGCACGAACACGGCCGCCGTGTTCACCTCTGTGACCTGGGGCGACCGGCTCCGTCGGGAAGCGGTTGGGTGACCGACGGCCCACGGCCGGCCGCTTCTCACACGTCGCGATCGAAGAGGTCCGCCCATGTCTCGCGCCGGATGACCGCACGCGCCTCGCCCTCCCGCGCGAAGACCACGGGTGGTCGACGGTACCCGTTGTAGTTGTTCGCCATGGTGTGGGTGTACGCGCCCGTGGCTGGAACGGCGAGCAGGTCCCCGACCCGGGCGGCAGGCAGGCGGAGCGGGTCGATGAGCACGTCCCCCGACTCGCAATGCCGGCCGACCACGACGACGTCCTCGGCATCCTCGTCGCACATGCGATCGGCCAGAACGGCTTCGTAGCGCTGACCGAAGAGGGCGGCCTCCATGTTGTCGCCCATTCCACCGTCAACGGCGACGAAGGTGCGGGCGTCGCGCTTCACAGTGACGACCGTGTAGAGGGTGAAGGCCGACCCGTTCACCATGCTGCGGCCGGGTTCGATGATGATCTCCGCCTCGGCCGGCAGGTGCGCGCCTGCCGCCGCCATCAGCGCGTCGACGTATTCGTCGACGCGCGCCGGCCGGTCTTCGGTCGTGTAGCGGGCGCCGAGGCCGCCGCCGAGGTCGTAGACCGGGAAGGTACCCAGCGCGGCGAGCGGGGCGACGGCGGCGGCGAGTTCCGCCGGGTCCATGACCTGCGAACCGACATGCGCGTGCACACCGCGCAGGTCGAGCAGCGGGCTGGCCTCGATTCGGGCGATGAGTCGGCGCGCAGCGGGAGGAGTGAGGCCGAACTTGGAGCCCACCTGGCCCGTCTGCACGTGGGGGTGCGTAGAGGAGACGACGCCGGGAATGACCCGGACGAGCACGCCCTGCGAGCGCCCCGGCGTGACGAGCTGCTCGAGCCGATCGACATCATCCTCGTTGTCCACGACGACGAGCCCCGCTCCGGCCTCGACCGCGATCTTCAGCTCCTCCGTGGTCTTGGCGTTGCCGTGCACGACGATCAGCGCGGGGTCGACGCCCGCCCGCAGCGCGCTGAGGATCTCGCCGCCGCCCGCGACATCCAGCCCGAGCCCCTCCTCCACCATGACCCGCTGCACAGCGGTCGCCGGGAAGGCCTTCGACGCGAAGACGACGCGCGCATTCGCCCGGCGTGACGTGAGCGCCGTGCGGTACTCGCGCGCCCGGGCGCGCATGCTCTCCTCGTCGACAACGAGCGCAGGAGTGCCGAACTCGCTCGCGAGGTCGTCGACGCGGCATCCCGCGATGACGAGCGTGCCGTCGGAATCGACGCCTGCTCCCGCGGGGAAGAGGTCGAGGAGGGGATGCGGCATGGTCATGCCCTTCCGTGCGGTGCAACGCTGTGCGGCACGACGACGACCGGCACGGGCGAGTGTCGGACGATCTTCGTGGCGTGCGACCCGAGGAACACGCGGGCGATCGGGCCGAGCGTGCTCGAGCCGACGACCAGCACCTCCCCCGGCCTCCAGGCGATGTCGGCGATCGCCGACTCCCACGTGTCTCCGAAGCCGATGTCGACGCTGGAGACGGTGGGGCCCCCGTCCAGCTCGCCGACCTGGCGCACGACCGTCGCTGCCTGACGCTCGATGTCCGCCGCCCAGGTGCTCGCGATCGGCAGCTCGGCGTCGAGGCCTGCGCCGGACGTCCCCGAATCGCGGGGAACGACCGCGAAGGAGGCGACGCGCAGTTCCGCGCCGACTGAGGCAGCCACTCCCGCGGCGCCGAGCACCAGCCCGGCCGATGCGCCCGTGCCCCGGTAGGCCGCGGTCACCCCTGTGACGCGTGCATCCTCCTCCGTGCGATACGCGCGTGGTGCGATCGCGACCGGAACCGGCGACGCGTGCAGGAGGGTGTCGCTCTCGGCACCGAGCGCGATGCGCCCCGGGTCGGCGTCCGCGCCGGACCCGACGACGATCAGGGATGCGCCGCGCTGCTCGGCGAGTTCCGTCAGGCCGCGCCGGGCCGACGGGGCCTCGTGCAGCAGGTACTCGGTCGAGGTCGAACCACCAAGCACGGCGGCCGCGTGGTCGAGGGCGCGGTCCGCGTTCTCTCGCGTGTAGCCACGCCACTCGGCGTCGGCTCCGCCCGCCGTCGACGGCCACGCGGGCGGCACGACAGCGGCAACGATCACGCCGGTGCCGGAGGAACGCGCGAGCAGCGCGGCAAGGTGCAGTGCGGACGCGGAGCGGTGCGCCGGGTCCACCCCGACGACCATGCTCATCTGAGGTCCGCCTTCCGCCGTGCGGCAGCCTCGCGGATCTCACTCCTGCTGGGCTGAGCGACATTGCTCGTGTACGGGGGCTCCGCATCCGCGACAGGGCGCTCCGCCTGCAGCGCCGAGTGCTTGCGGCCGTAGAACCAGTAGAAGACCAGGAACAGGGCGGTCCAGATCACGAAGACGACGATCGTGATCACGCGCAGCTGCGTGATGATCGCGATGCAGCCGACGATCGAGAGGATCGGGATGGTCCAGCCGAGCGGGAGGCGGAAGCCCCGCTCCAGTTCCGGCTCGCGCACACGCAGGATGATGACGCCCAGCGACACGACGAGGAAGGCGACGAGCGTGCCGATGCTCGTCATCTCGGCGAGGAAGTCGATCGGGATGACGGCTGCCAGCACGCTCGTGGCGATCATGACGATGACGGTGTTGCGGACCGGGGTCATCGTCCGCGGGTTCACCTTCGCGAAGACGGGCGGGATCATCCCGTCGCGCGACATGGCGAAGAGGATGCGCGTCTGCCCGTACAGCACGACCAGCGTCACCGAGAAGATGGAGATGATCGCGCCGATGGCGACGACGGTCCCAGGCCAGCTGGAGCCGATGATGTTCTGGAGGATCGCTGCGAGTCCCGCATCCTGGTTCTCGAACTTCTCCGGAGCCTGCGCGCCCAGGGCGGCGAGGCTGGTGGCGACGTACAGCAGGATGATGATCAGCAGGGCAAAGATGATCGCGAGCGGGAGGTTCCGCCTGGGGTTCTTCGCCTCCTCACCGGCGGTCGACACCGCGTCGAGGCCGACGAACGAGAAGAAGATGATCCCGGCGCCGCCGACGATGCCCGCGAACCCGGCGGGCGCGAAGTTGTGGAAATGATCGGCGTTCCAGCCGGTGAACGCGACGGCGCAGAAGAACACGATGACGGCGATCTTGATGACCACCATGATGCTGTTGACGGTCGTCGACTCGCGCACTCCGCGCAGCAGCAGGAGCGAGCAGAGCACGATGACCACCACTGCGGGGACGTTGATGATGCCGCCTTGTTCCGGCGCCTGCGAGAGCTCTACGGGCAACTGCCAGCCGACGACGTTCTGCAGCAGCTGGTTCACGTACTGCGACCAGCCGACGGCGACGGCAGCGGTCGAGACGCCGTATTCCAGCAGCAGACAGGCACCGACCGCCATGGCCGCGCCCTCGCCGAGCGTCGCGTACGCATAGGAGTAGGTCGAGCCGGAGACCGGGACGGCGCCCGCCATTTCCGCATAGCACAGGGCGGTGAGGCCGGCGACGACGCCGCCGATGACGAACGACCAGATCACCGCCGGGCCGGCCACGGGGACCGCCTGCGACAGGATGAAGAAGATCCCGGTGCCGAGCGTCCCACCGACGCCGATCATGGTCAGCGAGAACAGGCCGATGCTGCGCTTCAGGTGCGCCTCACCTGCTGCGGGCGGGGTCGTCGGCTTTCTGCGCAGCAGCTGCTGGGCGATGGTGGGCATACCAGTCTCCTTCGATTGGTGAGGGTCTGAAGCTCAGCGCGATCGGGTCACCCGGAACCGTTCGACCGTGGGGTCGATGGCGCCGCGCACATGACCGGACGGGGAGGTGGCCACTGCCTGGAGGAAGGCCACGGTCTCGGCCGTGATCTCCTCGCCGGGGATGAGATTCGGGATCCCCGGCGGATAGGCCGCCAGGGTGTCGGCCGAGATGCGGCCGACCGCCTCGGTCGCGGGTACGACTTCGGTGTCGGCGAAGAACGCGTCCCGCGGCAGGATGCGCACCGGGCCGGGCGCGGGAAGGGCGGGAAAGTCGTGGGGCCCGCCGCTCGACCGCTCGGCGGACGCGTCCGCCGAGTCGACCGCGGCGACGAGCGCCCGGTGGGCGCGAGCGAGGTCGGGTGTCTTCCCGGGGCCGATCAAGGCGACGAGGGTGGTCGCGGTCGACATCTCGAAGAAGATGCCGTCCGCCTCGATCAGGCGCTGCCGCAGCCAATGGCCGCTGACGCCCGTCTGCGACACGTCGATCGGCACCCGCAGCGGGTCTACGGCGACGATGTCGTCGAACGCCCCGAACCCGTCGCTCAGCACCCCGAATCGCCGATCGGCGCGCAGCGCGTCGCGGAACGCCTCGGCCGCTGCGGTGGACCGGCCGATCAGCTCCGCACCGGTCGCGAGGGAGTGGCGCGCGATATCGAGCGATGCCTGCAGCAGTGCAGAGGTAGAGGTGGATGCCGTGATCGAGACCGCTCGCTCGACCAGTGGTTCGAGCGCATCGGCGAACGGACCGTCGCCCAGGTGCAGCATGGCCGACTGGGTGAGCGAGCCGCCCAGCTTGTGGGTGCTCGACACGACCAGGTCCGCGCCCAGCCGCGTGGGCGTCTCGGGGAGCTCGGGGTGGAAGCCGAAGTGCGGACCCCACGCGCCGTCCACGACGAGCGGCGCCCCATGCGCGTGCGCCACCTGGGCCAGGCCGGCGACGTCGGCCACCGCGCCGAAGTAGCTGGGCGAGACGATGTACACCGCATCGGCGGCATGCCCGGCACTGGCCGCAGCGGTCAGCGCTTCGTCGAGCGCTGCCGGTGAGACGCCGTGCGCGACGCCGTGGGTGGTGTCGACCGACGGCATGACGAACGAGGGGATCAGCCCGGCGGAGAGGACGCCGTCGCTGAAGCTGGAGTGCGCGCTCCGCTGCGAAAGGATGTTCACCCCTAGCCCGCGCACGGCCAGCGCGGCGATCCGGTTGGCCTGCGAGGCGCCGGCGGTCAGGAACCAGGTGCGGCGCGCGCCCCACGCGTCCGCCGCGAGCTCGAGCGCCCGGCTCAGCGGCGAGTCGTCGCCCAGGTCGATGTCGTCGATCAGCATGGGGGCGTCCAGCTCCAGCGGCCGCGGGCCGAGGAAGGCGGCGAGGCGTGCGCTGAGGCCGAGGTCGTCCATCCCGTGCCCGGGCACCATCAGCGAGAGCGGAGAGCGTCCCGCGTGCCGCTCCAGCGCATCCGCGTATGGCGTCTCCCAGTGCCGGAGATCGGCCTCGGCGAGCGAAAGGGACCGGTCGGGTGCCGACGGATGCGTGAGGGACATTCCTCAATGTTCGAGGCCGCGCGCGCGGACGAGAACCCCCCAATCTTCGCCCGCCTCACATAGAGTGTATGTGGCTCAGTGTCCGATCCGGCGGGGAAGGACCACGAGGAAGAGGCAACTTATGGCCGATCTACGGCAGTTCGAAGCGCTCAAGGCGGTGCACGCCGAAGGATCAGTCACCGCGGCCGCACGGCGGCTGGGATGGGGTCAGCCGACCGTCGACTACCACCTGAAGAACCTCGAACGGCTGGTCGGCTCGCCCGTGCTCCTGCGCTCGCCGCGGGGTAGCCGGCTCACACCGGTCGGCATGCTCCTGCTCGAGCGCGCGCATCAGATCCTCACCCTCAGCGAACGGGCGATCGCCGACGCCCGCGAGTTCGGCGAGCTCGGGAGGGTGCGGCTGCGGTTGGGCACGTTCGCGACGGCGGCGGCAAGCATCCTGCCGTTCGTCGCGGCCTCCGCAGACGACCTCGGGATCGAGATCGACGCGTCGGTCGAGGAAGTCCCCACGCTGGTCGACCGGATCAACCGTGGCGCGCTCGACGCCGCGCTCGTCTACACGGTGCCCGGGTACGAGCTGCCGATCCGCCCGGGCCTGGAGGCGATGGAGGTGTACCGCGATCCGCTCATGCTGGCACTGCCCACCGGCCATCCGCTCGCTGCGCGCGCCTCGATCGACCTCGCCACCCTCCTTTCGCTCCCCGGGGAGCGCTGGGTGTTCGCGACGTCCACCGACGACGCGATCGACCGCGTTCTCGCCGACGCGTTCGCGGCGGACGGGCAGGTGCTCGACATCGCGATCAGGACCGACGACTTCCAGGTGCTCCTCGGCATGACTGCCGCTCGTATGGCGATCGGGGTCATCCCGCGTCTCGCAACAACCGCCGAGCATCCCGGCATCGTTCTGCGACCGATCGACGACCCGTCGTTCGTGCGCTCGATCCTCGTGGTGACACCGTCCCCCGAGGAGGGGAGCCGCCGCCCGTCGGCCGCCATTCGGCATCTGGTCGCCGCGGTCCGGGACGGGTTCGCCGCCGTGCGGACGGGCGCGGAGGGACGGGCGGCCGATCACCGGCTGTGAACAGCCCTCCATGCGGGGGAAGGTGCTGGATGCGACGGCGCAAGGGGATCCGCTGCTGTCGTTGCCGGCCGGTCAGTCGTCGTCCCACTCGTCGCGCAGCTCCTTCTTCAGGACTGCAACCTGAACCACCAGGGCCCCGAGCAGCTCTTCTCGATTGAGGCGATTCGTTGTCCGATACCCCCACGACACATTGCCATCGCGGTCCAGGGTCTTGATGAGCACGAAAGCCTCGATCGCCGTCTCTCCCTTCTCAAGAGGGTGAACCTCGAGGCCGCTGAGTGCGTCCGCAATCGGCACTCGTTCCTCGCCGGGTGCCGGCACGCCAGAATGTGATCCCATCCGATCAGCGAACCATCAATGCGGCCCGGACGGAACGCAGCCAAGGGGCCGCGCGCTGCCTACGGGCGCTACCCGCATGACGATCCCAGATCTGCGCGCTCAGCGTCGACCGCGTAGGGCGTCATGCGGGCATCGTGCCCGTGATCACCTCCGCCATGTTGCGAATTGATGCGTTCCGGGCGTCGGTGACGATGGTGGACATTCCACATCCAGACAACCCGAACACCACGGCGACCAGGACGGGCACGGCGCACCAGAACGGACGAGACATTCGCAAGCGCCTCCTCACGCCAGGCCCGAACACCACTGTGAGGCTGGGCGACGCATCACGGCCAGCGACCGCCGCGTTCCCCGAAGTGCTGCCTACAGCGCCCCTGGTACGACTCGATACCGCCCACGTGCTCGGCGGTCGTGACGCGAGCGTCCGCGACGGCGTTGGCGAGCACGCGCTGATGGAACGGTGCGTCCTGCCCGCAGACGGCGCACACGGCGGTGAGTTTCGCCACGTCCTCGGCGACTGCCATGAGCGACGGGAGGGGCTCGAAGGGGCGGCCATCGAACGTCACGCAGAGCCCGGCGACGACCACCGACATCCCGCTGAGCACCAGCCTGCTCACCGCCGGGACCAGCTCCGGCCTGAAGAACTGGGCCTCGTCGATTGCCAGCAGGTCCAGTTCGCGATCGCCGACCAGCTCCACCAGCGACTCGACGTCGCGCACTGATCGGGACTCGATGCTGAGCCCGGAGTGCGAGGCCACCCGGCCCGCGGCGTGCCGATCGTCAAGCGCGTGATTCACGACCTCGACGGCGAGTCCGGCAAGTTGTGCGCGGCGCACTCGCCGCAGCAGCTCTTCGGACTTGCCGGCGAACATCGGCCCGCAGACCACTTGAAGCCGACCGTTCGATTTCCGGGACATCGGTCAGAGCTTGATTGAGGCCGTCGTCAGCTGGAACATGAAGGTTGCCGCCTGTGCGGGTATCGCGGCGGGCGAAAGCGTCACATCTCGATGACGCTCAAGACATTTCCGGCGGGATCCTTGAACCATGCGATGTTCGGACCGGGATTCTCTTCCGAGCCGTGTGCGATGCCGCGCTCGTCCGTGCCGAAGGCCCAGCCCTCGGTATAGATCTTCGTCTCGATGCCCGCCGCATTGAGGTCATCGACCGCGGTGTCGATGTCCGAGACAACGAGGTTCAGGATCGTGAATGCAGCCGGCTGGTGGTCAGGCTTGGGATAGATGAGGGTCGGCTGCCCGGAGGGCAGCGTGAGGCGAAGGCCGCCCGTGGCAGGCTCATCCGCAACGGTGAGCCCCAACCTTGACCCGTAGAACTCCCGCGCGGCGTCGATGTCGTCGACACTGAACCCCATAAACGCATCTTGAACGGTAACCATGCCATCTCTCCTTCCGTCTCGCAGCAAGACTCCCATGCAAGCCGCGACCGGTCGACCCCCGGCGAGACAGGAGACCCGATCTCAGCTGCACGGATGGATCGCCCAGTCGTGTTGCCGAGAAGCGTGAGCGTCAGGACCATGAGCACTCAGACGTGCATGCGGCTAAGCCCGTGGGTGACGACGCCGTGACGCGTATCCGTGCAGTCCGCCTGACGCACTGTACGGCGACTGCTGGCGTCCCAACCACCCACGGCTCGCGGCAGTGACCGATGAGGAATCCTGCCGTTGCCGGTGTCAGGGGACGAGCATCGACGAGTCTCGAACCCGCCCGAAGCTGTGGGCCGCCGGGGGCGTCCAGAGGAGCACGACCACAATTGCGGCGAGGGCAGCCGCGATCGCCGTCCCCCAGTCCCAGCGGTCGCTCGCGACCAGCACGAGCAGGTTCAGGACGACGAGCGCGGCGAAGAAGATCGTCACCAGTATTCGCGCGAGCCCGCTTCCTCGGCGCAGGCCGGCCGCTGCGCTGAGCACCAGCAGGCCGAGAAGCAAGAGGCTCGCCCCGATTGTCGACGCAAAGCGCACCTCCGGGTCTCCGGTCACCTCGTAGCGGCTGAGCAGGATGAGGATGCCGAGGCCGGCGGCGAGCAGTGCACCGGCGTAAGCCAGCACCGCGACGACGGTGACGACCACCGAAGCAGCCGGCGACCTAGGGCGCGGGCTGTTGACGTCGCCGGAACGCGCACTATCCGCCCCCGTGTTCAGCGCCTTCGCGACGAGACGTCGATGGAACAGGCGCACCACCTCGATTGCGACGATCATCACGATGACGATGCCGGTGAGCGCGACGGCGAGTTCCTCGCCTGGATCGACGAGTGCGAAGAACTCCGTCGCCAGCGGGACCGTGAAGACCACTGTGAGCGCGATGAACATGGCGCCGACGACGAGCACCTTGTAGCGATTGAGCGGGCGCACGAGCACGGCGAGGATCCAGATGCCGACGATTGCGAGGATGATCGTGGCACCCGTCCTCAGCTGGTCCTCTGACACCCCCATTCCGTTCGCGACGAGGGTGTACCAGGTGATGCCGAGGGCGACGATGAGACCCGAGGGAACGGCGAACGACAGCGATCGGCGCAGGAACCCGGGAACGTAGCGCTGCGCGTTGGGCATCAGGGCGAGGAAGAACGCCGGGATGCCGATGGTGAGCCCGTCGGTGATCGAGAGCTGTCTCGGCAGGAACGGGAACTCGAGGATGAGGATGCCGAAGATGATGGCGAGCGCCGTGGCATAGACCGTCTTGTTGAGGAACAGCATCGATACGCGCTCGATGTTCGCGATGACCTGCCTGCCCTCAGCGACGACGTCGGGGAGGTGCGAGAACTGACCGTCGAGCAGCACCAGCCGGGCGACGGCCTTCGTCGCGGGCGATCCGGAGTTCATCGCGATGCCGATGTCGGCGGTCTTGATCGCGAGAGCGTCGTTGACCCCGTCGCCGGTCATCGCGACGGTGTGCCCGCGGCTCTGCAGCGCGGTGACCATCCCCTTCTTCTGCTCCGGGGTGACGCGTCCGAACACGACGTTCTGCTCGAGCGCGTCGGCCATGGCGCCCTCATCGTGGGGAAGGAAGCGGGCGTCGTAGCCTTCGCCGGCGTCCAAGCCGAGTTCACGAGCGATCGCGGCGACCGTGCGTGGGTTGTCGCCGGAGATGATCCGGATGCCCACTCCCTGCTGGCGGAAGTAGGCGAGCGTCTCAGCGGCGTCGCCTCTCACCTGCTCGCGGAAGGTCAGCACGACGACAGGGACCAGCCGGATGGGCAACTGTTCGACATCCGCGTCTTCGGAAGTCAGCGAGTCTGTCGACCGGGCCAGCACCAGCGTGCGTCGACCGGTCTGCGAAAGGCTCGTCACGAGGCGTCCGAGTTCGGTGCCCGTCGAGACGGCGTCATCGCCGAAGATCATCTCGGGCGCGCCCATCACCCAGGTCCCCGGGCGCTCGTCGAAGGAGACGGCGCTCCATTTACGCTTCGAAGAGAACGGGATGTAGGCGCGGGGGGCGAGCGCGGCGTCGAGGGGATACCCGGTGCGCATGGCCCGCGCCGTCGCGTTGGCGTCGGGTGAGGCGGCGTACCACCCGAGCGCGGAACGCCAGTCTGCGGCATCCACCGGCGCGTCGGCGAGCGGATGAGCTGCGTCGAAGACGATGTCACCGACGGTGAGGGTGCCCGTCTTGTCGAGGCAGACGATGTCGACGCGCGCGAGGCCCTCGACGGCGGCGAGCTCGTTGACGAGCACCTGCTTGGCGCCGAGTTTGGAGGCTCCGACCGCGAACGCGATGCTCGTCATCAGGACGAGTCCGAGTGGAATCATCGCCGTGAGCGCGGCGATGGTGTTCACCACCGCCTGCACCCAGGCCCCCGTCGAGAAGGCGGTTTCGTATCCGCCTGCGACCATGACCTGCGCGTTGAAGACAAGAAGCCCGACGGGTCCGATGATCCAGCCAACCCAGCGGAGCACACGATTGATCGAGCTGCGCAGCTCGCTCGCGACAAGCGAGAAGCGCTTGGCCTCGTCGGCGAACCGGTTGGCATAGGAGTCCGCACCCACCCGGCCGACCCTGGCCAGACCTCCGCCGGCGACGACGACCGAACCCGAGAGGGCTTCGTCGCCGTATCCCTTCTCCACCGCATCGGACTCGCCGGTGAGCATCGACTCGTCGATCTGCAGCCCGCGGGACTCGACCACCGTCGCATCCGCACACACCTGATCGCCGGCGCGGAGCACGAAGAGATCGCCGAGGACCACCGCCGCCGGGGCGATCTCCGCCTCGGCGCCGTCTCGCAACACCCGGGCGGAGGGAGCGTTCAAGAGAGCCAGCCGGTCCAGGGCAGCCTTCGCACGGAACTCCTGCACGCACCCGATGACGGCGTTCGCAAACGCCGCAAACCCGAAGAGCGCGTCTTGCCACCGACCGACGAGGAACAGCACGAAGAAGCATGCGAACACGATCGCGTTGAAGAGCGTGAAGACGTTCGCCCGGACGATGTTCCACGCACTTCGACTCGAGTCCGGGGCGAAGGCGTTCGTGCGGCCCGCCGCGGTCTGCTCCGCGACCTCGGCAGAGCTGAGTCCCGCTCGATCGAGTGCGTCGGCGTCCACCGCTGTTGATCCGCTCACCGTGAACCGCCCTACCGAGTCAGAGTCCCGGCGTCCGGATGGGGATGTCGGGCGGGAACGATTGAGACCTCACGGGGTTGCGACGGCCACGGACGGGATCCGCTCGTCCGCTCCGCGGATCACGAAGGCGACGCCGATGAGCGCAACGATGATCGCAACGATCTCGAGGAATCCGCCGGCCGCGAAGAGGGGGCCAGGGGTTCCGCGACCGAGAGCAAATGTCGAGAAGTCCCAGAAGCCGTGCAGAACCATGGCCCAGATGAGGCTCCCGGTGACGCGGCGGAGGATGTAGAAGATGGTGCCGCCGCCGAACGCCAGCATGACCTGCTGCAGTGTTGCGCCGATCGCTTGACCGCTGATCGCGTTGATGAGGTGCATGACGCCGAACAGGGCGGAGGTGAGGAACCACACCCACACCTCCGGCAGCCGGCTGCGCAGCCCTACCAGCAGCAGACCGCGCGTGGTGAGCTCCTCGGTGAAGCCGACGAGCAGAAGGACGATGGATGCCGCGAAGAAGGCGCCGTCGTAGGCTCCCCAGTCGGTGGAAGCGAGGTTGAGGATGAGCGCGACGACCATGATGGCGGGGGCGATGATCGGCCACTTGTGGGCTGCGCGATGGCGGTCGAACAACGCGGGCCGCCACCACCCGAGGAGGGTCGTCGTGAGGGCGAGGAGGATCGCCGCGATGATCAGCGAGAGTCCCGCGCCGAGGAAGAGGTTGCCTCCGCTCTCATCCAGGTCGGTGTACGGGATGCCGGAGAGCTTCTGAACGCTGAAGACGACGGCGACGTAGGCGAAGTAGATGACGAGGCCGATCCACACTCGGGGCCGAACCCTGTAGCGCTCCTCGGTGTGCGTGGTCATTCGGCGGTCCCTTCCGTGGTTTCGATATCGCCGAGCAGATCCTTGAGCCCGAGCCCGCCGACGTTCTGCGCTTCGACCTCGAGCGTCTTCCCCGTGGACTTGTCGGTCAGGCCGATGACGAGGACCGTCCCCCGCCGGTGCTTGGTGACCTCGAGGTCCTTCCGCTCGATGTGCGCGACGGGCAGCAGCTTCTTCCAGCCGCCGACCAATCCGGTCTTCTTCCGACCGAGCACGTACAGCCGAGTCGGGGAGAGCGCGAGCACGAGGGAGGGGCAGCTGCCTTTGGATGCCGCGTTCACCCGCTCGCCGATCACGCTGCCGGTGACACCCCACGCCACTGCGTTGTTGCCATCGCCGCCGGCGGCGAGGCCGGCTGTAGCACCGACGACTCCGGCGAACGTCGAACCGCGCGGCATGACGACTGCGACGTCGAGCACCTCGTCATCGGGAATCACTGCCTGCGCGCCCTCGCGGGCATGTTCTTCTCGCGACATCCGTTGCCCTTCGGTTCGATCACCGCCGACGATTGCCGGTCCGGCGGTCTTGTGTCGAGGCTATAGGAATCAGGACAAGTCTGAGCAAACTTTCCAGCGGGCGAGAGGTTATGGGCAGGACGCAACGTCCGCTGGTTGAATGAACGCGGAGGGAATGAGCCCGAAGATGGACGCGACAACGCGGCTCCTGGCGATGGGGTTGCTGGGACACTTCAACGATGAGATGACGCGCGTCGTCGACGAAGCATTCGGTACCCGCTGGGCGGAGATCGAGGACATCCTCGCGATCGCGGTGATCGTATCGGGCGCCTCGCCGACGACACGCGCCCTGGCCGATATCGCGAAGCTCGATCGTCGCGCGACATCGCGGATGGTCTCTCGCCTGCAAGCAGAAGGTCTCGTGAGCACGCGGCCGTCGCCCACGGACCGGCGGGCTGTGCAGGTTCTTCTCACGGCCCACGGGAACCGGCAGGCGAAGGAGCTCCGCGCCTCCATCGCAGCGTTCTTCGTCCAGAGTGCCCCGATCGCCACCCAGATCAGCGAAGGATTGGGATTCGCCAGCCCCACCTCGGAGCTGGAGAACTCGGCGGACGCGTTCGACCTGCTTCGCCGGGTGTGCGAGGCCGGTGTCGCCCTGGTCCGAGTCATGCCGGACTCGGTCACGGAAGGTCAGCTGGCGGCTCGTCAGCGCGCCGCACTCGTGCAGATCGCGATGCAGCCCGGAGCGCGCCCGAACGACCTCGTGTCCTCGCTCGAGGTGTCACGGGCAGGTGTGGCCTACATCGTCGACCAGCTGTGCAGCAAGGGGTTCGTCACGCGCCACCGAGGCGCAGTGCCCGGCGACCGGCGGGCCGTCACCCTTGAAGCCACCGCGAACGGACTCCAGGCTGTTCACGACGCGATGGACGGTATCGAGCAGCAGCGGGAGTCGCTCGCCGCACTGTTCGCCGAAGTGGCGGCGTGGAGTCCTTCCAGGGCCGCCGCTGAGCGCCCTCTGATGCCCGCGAACCGGGAGGAATGACGGAGGGACTCTGAGAAGACCGGGTCCGGAGGCGAGCCGCCAGGCTCGCGGCTCGTCACCGGCGATCGCGTCAGTCGTCGAACGTGCCGAAGAGTCCCTTGCCGTAGGACGCCAGAGCGTCATACGCCTCGCCGTACGTGGTCGGCACGGGGCTTCCGGGATCGAAACGCGCGATGAGCAGGCCGAGCAGGCCCCGCGCGGGCGCCGTGAGCGGACGCTTGCGATGTGTGGCTTCCGTACTCGCATCGAGGCCCTCGGGATTGGGGGGAACGTACAGCGATGCGGGCCGAGGCCACGTGTAGGGCTGTCTCGGCGCGTCGAGATTGACCGCGTTGATGATGGAGTTCGCGCCGGCGTCCCGAGCGGTCAGCGGTCTGAGCCCGTGCAGACGGCTCAGCGTATTGATGACCGACCCGTGGTGCATCTCGTCGTGGATGACGGTCCCGGCAGCCGTGTAGGCGCTTACGAGGATCGCCGGCACGCGGCATCCGAGACGATCGAAACGGAACCCCATCTCCCCGGGGCCCGTCGCGTCGGGCGGAACGGTCGAGGGCGGTGCCACGTGATCGAAGGTGCCGCCGTGCTCATCGAACGTGATGAGGAGTGCCGTGTTCATGGCGTTCGACCCGCGCGAGGTGCTGCTCTCCCGAATCGCGTCGTAGATGTCCTGCACGAGCTTGTCCCCGGCGCGCACGTCCGAGTACGCGCTGTTCTGGATCTGCAGCGTGGAGCCGTCTTCGAGCTCCAGTTCGCCCTCTCGGATCTCACCCCACGGGGGGTGCATGTCGTTGTGATTGAAGACCATCCGCGGCTCGATGAACGCGTACGCAGGAAGGGTGCCGTTGGCGGCGTCCTCGTAGAACTGCTCCATCACGCGAAAGTTCGTCTTCCAGTACCGCTGCAGAGCGGGAGCATGGATCATGCCTGTCAGCGACAGCAACTGGGAGGAGTCGTAATAGACCCGCCAGGGGATGCCCGCTTCCTCGAGTCGATTGAAGACCGTCGGGGCGTCGGGGCCGTCGATCCACTTGTAGTAGTCGTCCCCGCCGTGATTCGTCACATAGCCGTGGGAGGTGGAAGCGTGGAAGAACGACCGATTGCAGAAGGTCTGCGAAGGCACGGCAGCGAACCAGCGGTCGTAGACGGCGAACGAGCGAGCGAGCGCCGACACGACCGGCAGCATCTGCGGCTCGAAGCCTCCCATCGCCACCTTCAACTCCTCCGGCTTGGGCTCGCGGTTCTTGTGCAGTCTGAAGTTGGTGACGTAATCGCGCACGAATCCGTCATTGGTCGCCGACTGATCCGGTGATGGTGCATTGAAGGGATCGAGGTGATCGTTGCCCGTTCGCGTGGCATTCTCGGGCGGATCGACGACGTTGAACAGTTGAGTGTTGACGTGCGGGAAGGTCTCCCCGGGATCAGGCTGAGGCTGCTGCATGATCGAGTCGGTCGATCCCTGATACACCTGGGCGTTGATCCGCGTGCCGTCCGGCGCCGCGTTGGAGTACTTGCCCTGAAGAAGGCCGTCGAACTGAGTGGACGTCTTCTCCTCAGCGCTGTAGAGGCGACCCAAGACGTTGTCGAAGCTGCGGTTCTCGAACATCACGACCACGACATGGTCGAAGCCGGGCGCCTGTCGCGGAGAAAGCGGGGCGAATTCCGGCGGATGCACCGTGGCCGCGGCCGTCGCCGCAGCAGCGGCGGAGCCGCCGATGGCCAGGCCGGCAGCGCCTACCCCGATTCGTCTCAGGAAATCCCGCCGGGACGGCACGGGAGGTGGCGGCGACGCGTCGTCACCGGAGCGCGACGTCGACATCGGTGCAACCCGGTCGACCATGTGCGCCTCCTTCGCGTCCCGTGGCAACCGTCGGACTCCATTGTGTGGCTATATCGTCGGCCTATGGACGAACCGGTGAAGTTCGACCGAGGCGTCCGATACGGCGCGTCGGTGACGGCGATGGTCTACAGCACCTATCTGGCGTGCTCCACCGATTTCTCGGCGGTGATCCGCTCGGAGAACTATGTCGGTGCGATCAGCAGCGACATCCCCCTGCTCAACGCGCTTCAGTTCCTGGCCGTGGTGGCGGGGATGGTGCTCGCGCTCGCGATCCTGCCCACCAACGGATATCGGCGTCTCGGCGGGATCACCCTCGTGTGCGTGACGCTCTTCATATTTGCGACGTTCAACCTGTTACGTGGAGCGGGCGTGGTGACCGAGCCGGTCGGGTTCTGGTCGTTCGTGCTGGATCAAGGGTTTGCCACACTCCTCGCCGCAGTCGGCGGGTGGCTCATCGCGCGTGGACGCCGCGCGATCACGTGGCTGTTCGCTCTCGTCTGCATCGTGCCGTCGCTCCTGGCGATCGCGCTGGAGGACGTCAACATCACGACGGGCGTTTACGCACTGATCGTGCAGCTGACGGTGGCGATCTGTGGACTGGCGGCAGTGTGGGCAGCGGCGTGGGTCGACGCCCGCATCTCGACTTCGCGGCCTGTCAGCGGCGGCAGCCTGTGAACGGAGCATCCAAGCTGGGTCATCGAAGAAGCCCCGTTCCTCGGTGACTCCCTTCTTCCTCGCGCAACGACACTTGTCCATTTCGGAGCGTTGAACGTGGTTCCGGAAACGCAAAAACCCCCGGTTCCCGCGGGAACTCGGGGGCTGTGGCTGGGGTACCTGGACTCGAACCAAGAACAACTGATCTGATCCGGGCACCTCGAGCACCTGCGCCACTCCCCCGAGATCCGCGTGATTCTGCGGATGTCGGCTCCTTCAGCTTACGTGTCGCTCCGTGTTGATGCGGGTCGAAAGCGGCGCGCGGAGCGTTTTTGACACTGAATCTGTCCCCGAAAGTGCTCCCGCGGCGACCGGGCCGCGCCGGTCCTCAATCCCCCTCGCCAAGGCGCTCCACCTCGCTCGGATAGCGCCCGCGCAACGCGCCGAACAGCGGGCGGGCTATCCGTGCGCTGCGCGGCCCGCGGACTTAAGGTCGCGCGTGGGAGCCACCGAGCGCGCGTACAGCGACCGGTTCTCGGGCGCAATTGGCGAAGGGCGGATCTCGTACGATGAGCTCGTGCTGCGCGATCCCGAGCCTGACGCGAGCCTCGATGCGTTCCGAGGGGGCGTCGCTGTTCTCACGCGGGACGGCAAAGTTGAAGGGCATGTCGCGTCGACCGTCGGCACGTTCTGGTCACCATCGCGGCTCTTCACCCGACAGTGGTGGGTGTGGTTCATCGTGGTCTGGAGCAACGGCGATCGCGAGCCGTCGTTTGAGGACTACCCGCCTGACTGGCTCACGGTGAACGACTTGAAGGCCGGTCGATTTCTTTGGAACGATAACGACGATCATCACGGCCAGTACGACGCCGAGTGCGTGCCACACGACCATCGCGAGCAGGTCCTCCAGGAGATGGGCGTTTCTCCAGAGGACTTCTAAACGGCACGTTCAACCACCGTTGCGCGCGGGCGCGAACGAGTTCAACCCGTTGGATGCCCCCCGCGAACGCTCCGGCCGCGGTGCTCGCCCGAGCGCCTACGGTAGAGCCGATGCTTCCTGTCACCTATGCAGAGATCGGCGCTACCGCCGGGGAACTGCCGACTGGCTACCATCACCTGCAAACGGAACGCGTGATCGATCACGGGCAGCATGCATTCGAGCGCGCGGCCGACGACCTGCTTGCCGGCCAGGTGCAACGTCGAGCCGGTTAAGCGTTCGGCTATCTGAGACGCCGATGCGTGAGGGCACACGCGTAGAGATGCAGTTGCGCGTGTGGCCGCTGAGATTCAACATCCCGTGCCTCGTCGTCTGGGCCGACCGTACCGCCAACTCTTGCGGCTTCGCCTACGGCACTCTCCCCGGCCACCCCGAGCGGGGAGAAGAACGCTTCGAGGTCTGCCTCACGCCTAGCGGCGATGTGACCTTCAGGATCACTGCTCCACGCCGGCCCGCTGGTTCACGCGACTCGGTGCCCCGATAGCTCGCCTCGTGCAAGCTCACATGACGCGGCGCTACCTGAAAGCTCTCGACTCGCCCGCTCCGCATTGATGATCGGTTCGCCGCCCCTCCCCGCCAAGTGTTCGCAGAGGGACCGGCTTCCGCACGCGATGGCCAAGGAGCTACTCGTCCAGAGAAGGGATCAGTTCAGTCGATCACGCGACGGCCGCACCTCGAGCGCGTATCGCAAACACACGCATGTTCGCCCAGCTGTCGGAGTTGAGTGCGTCGGTGGTCCACCCGGTGTCGTGTTCGAGTGCGGCATCTAGAGTGATGCAGATAGCGAGCGGGCACATTTCGAGCTAGCAGTCCTGCTCCGCGTTGACTTCCCGACCGTCTCACGCGCGGTGATCGACCGTAGCGAGTTGCGACGGCACGAATCACCACCTGACGTAGCGCTTGAGCGTCTCCCGCTGTGCGACGAGAGCTGTCTCGAGTTCGGCGGTACCCCCGTAGAACGCCTGCCAGGCCGGGGCCTGCCC
Organism: Microbacterium sp. AZCO; assembly: GCF_039614715.1. Lineage (GTDB taxonomy): Bacteria > Actinomycetota > Actinomycetes > Actinomycetales > Microbacteriaceae > Microbacterium. The sequence continues at coordinate 1,557,933 of NZ_CP154857.1, forward strand.
ACGCTCAATCTGGCGGCGGAGCGCAGACTCCATTTTCGGCACGTCGCCTTCCCAGCGCCACTCGCCGACGTACTCCCCCGAAATGGCGTGCTTGCCCGGCGTTCGCTCCTGGACCAGTCCCAGCCGGTATTCGAAGCTTTGGTAAGCCAGTTGGAACTCGTCGTCGACTGGAATTGAGTCCGCGAAGTAGCCGCGCAAGTCCGTCACGAAGAGGTGGCTCGTCGGGTAGAGCCAACGCTGAGTTCCCCATCGGGGAAGGTTATCGACCCAATCGTCCGAGGCGAGGCGGAGGTAGTGGAGAGACTGCGCGGCCGGCTCTCGCTCGTTCTGGTTGTACTTGTTGCGCCCCTCGGCATCGGTCGCCAAGCGGATTATGAGGTCATCTCGCCCGCGACGAATGGAGGTCACACCGACGATGGCAAGCGCGATGAAGGCGGGAAACCGCCGCGCCATCTCCAGCGCATCGTTCCAGCTTGAGAGCGGGGCTGTTCCGGCATCGACCAGCTTCTGGAGCACGTCCACCCACAGGCGATCGTGGACCCCGTCGACATCGTGCCAGACGGCCGTTGCCAAGAGCTGAGAGAGCTCTTTCATGGAACGAAAGTGACTATCGTAGATTCCTTGCAGGAGTTCGTAGCTGAGTTGACCCTCAATTGTCACGGGCTGCGCCGCGATCGCTGCAACCACTTGGTCGGTTGCGTCCATGACGAGATCGTGAAGGTCGATCCGCCGAATCGGATCGGGCAGGTATCGCTTCAGCCGCGCGACGGCCATCGCCGTCGAGAGTGGCGGGCTTGCGAGCTTCTCGAGCGCATCAAGGCTTCCCACCAACTCCGAGAACAGGTCATCAGCGCTGGCCGCCGGAACGGCGATGCCCGCACGAGCGCTCAGAAGTCGCGCGGCATTCTCGCCCTTGCTGCTCCGTGCATCCCAGAACAGCGGATAGCGGCGGTTCGGAGCACTCTCAAGCGCAGCAACAAGCGCCTCGTCCCAGTCGGCAGACCATCCCGAGATGAGAAGCCCGTACTCATTGAAAACCTGGGCCAGGAGGCGCTTCCACTCCTCCGGGTAGTCGCCGAGTTCCTCGGGGGTATTTCGACTGCCGAGGTCCTTGTAGTCGCCGTGGAGCTTGATGAGCGTGGCCGGCGAATGCGCGAGGGGCGCCATGCCATTGATTGCCTCGGGCCGACTGATCACCTGTGGAGAAACACCAACCGCCTCGAGTGCACGCTCCATGAGACGATCGAAGTTCGTGGTTACGATTACGCGTACAAAACCGCGCTTTACCAAGTCAGCAACCGCCAAGTGAGCCCGGCTCGGCTGCTTCAGCCCTTCTTCGCGTTCCTCTTCGCTCGGCTCGAAGAAGTCAGAAAGAAGCCCCTGGCGCGCCGCGGGGAGCGGCGCCAGCTGCTCGAGCAGGGTCGAGTACCCGAGATCGCCATCGCCGTGGTCTGCCCACCAAGCCTCCGGGTCATCCCATGCGGCTTTCGCGGCGTCGGGGTTTTGCGGATCAGAGGCAGCAGCGATCCGTCCGACGAGCTCACGAACGACGCCCCACCCTGTGGGGATGCCGGCGCCCGTCGAAACACCCGATCCGAGCAACACGGCATAGACACCAGGCTGCGCGTGCATTGACGTCGCTAGCGAAACTACTTGAGAGAGCGGTGCGGCCACGGGATCCTCCGCGATCTATCCTGACTGCGGCGTCGGACACACCTGGGGAATGGATCGGCGCGGCGGCTCAGTCAGTGATGGCGTCGATTGGTAGATCATGTCCGGCATCTGTCCCAGACACAGCCGTAATGCTCACCATCGCGCAGTGCCCATTTGCGGATCCTCTGTCGCCAGTCTCGACCGCGGTGATGTCGGAACCCCGCGACACCATTGCAGTGGCTACAAGTGCCACTGGACCAGGGGGAACCGATGCCACAGCCCGACCGTTACGTCAGCGCCAAGTTTGAGTGCGTGAAAGGTCATGCGCACGATGTATGCATCGAAGTGACTAGACAGGTGCCGCCGGCCCTCCGGTGCTCCCCGTCCGCTCCGACTGGGTACTCCACCGGTGTAGGCAGCGGGTGTCCGATCCCGAGACCGGAGAGATTGGTGGAACTCACCGAACGCGAGCTTCGCGACAACTTCCAGGAGTCGAAGCGCCGGGGATACGTCCTCATCCGCGGATAGGACTAATCACCGGCGATCAGCCGGCAGCGATCGCAGCGTCCCCCTTCCGTGCATCGCCCGTATGAGGACCCTTGGGTTCTTGCGGTGGTCGCAACACTTACCGAATGGAGAGTGTTGTGGCGGAGTTGGCGTTGAGGTTCCGGCTGGATCTGATGCAGAAGGCTTGGGACGGCTTTCAGGCCGGGCAGTTCGCGAGCGAGGTCGGCGAAGCGATCGGCGTGAATCGCACGACTGCGAAGCGGATGCTCGTCGCGGCGGGCGGGGTCCGGCCGCGACGCGGCCGCAATCTGCAGGGCCGCTACTTGTCGTTCGCGGAGCGGGAAGAGATCGCCGTTGGCGTGGCGGCGGGTGAGTCGATGCGGTCGATCGCGCGTCGGCTCGGGCGGGCGCCGTCGACGGTGTCTCGAGAGCTGACCCGGAATGCTGTGCGCGGCCGGTATCGGGCGTCGGCGGCGCAGATGACATCGATGATGCGGGCCGGCCCGCCGAAGCCGGCGAAGCTGGCGACCAACCTGCGGCTGCGTGCCAGGGTGGAACGGGACCTGGCCAAGCGCCGATCGCCGGAGCAGATCTCCGGCCGGCTGCGCCGAGAGTTCCCCGACGACCCGGAGATGCAGGTGAGCACGGAGACGATCTACCAGTCGCTCTACGTGCAGTCCCGCGGCGCGTTGACGCGGGAGCTGACCCGGTATCTGCGCACCGGGCGGGCGCTGCGCCGCCCCAGCCGTAAGGCCGGGCAGCGCAAGAACCGGATCCCGAACATGGTCAACATCTCCCAGCGGCCACCGGTGGCCAGTGATCGGGCCGTGCCGGGAAGCTGGGAAGGCGACCTCATCATCGGCACGGGGAACCTGTCTGCGATCGGCACCCTCGTCGAGCGGCACTCGAACTTCACGATGCTCGTCCACCTTCCCGACGGTTACAAGCCCGATCAGGTCGCGCCGGCGTTGACCCGGAAGATCCAGCAGCTCCCGGTGCAGCTGCGCGGCGCGCTGACCTGGGATCAAGGACCGGAGATGCGCGACTGGGAGCAGGTCCGCATTGACACCGGCATCGACGTGTTCTTCTGCGACCCGCACTCGCCCTGGCAGCGCGGCATCAACGAAAACACCAACGGCCTGCTCCGCCAGTACTTCCCCAAAGGCGCCGACCTCAGCCAGTTCACTGAAGGCGAGCTCGACGCCGTCGCCCGTGAACTCAACGACCGACCCCGCAAACGGCTAGAGTTCCAAACCCCGAACGAAGTCATCAGAAGCGTGCTGTTGCGATGACCGCTTGAATCCGCCGACCGATATTCGTGCACTCCCCCGACTGCGGGCAGTGCTCGAGCGTCTGGTTGGCGCGCCAGCGCGGCTCGCTCTGAGGCCTAGTCCGCACTTTCGACGAGCTCGGCGCGCGCTCGCCGAAGCTGCTCCGCTCGCCGCTTCTCCTGCTTGGCACGAAGGGCCGCCACATCGGCTGACGTCACCGTTACATCGTCAACTGACACGACCTCGTCGCCGATCAGCCAGAACGTCCTCCCCAGGCGCTGAGACGTGTCCAGCAGTCTCGGCTCTGTCGCGGACGCCCTGACCGCTGACCCGCTCAGAAGGTGGATCTTCTGAACATCCCACGCACCCCGCATCTGCGGCAAGGTCACCACGACAGCCCCGCGGCCACGATCAGCGCGCTGGACGTACCAGCGCTCCTCCCGCTCGGTGAGGTGCTTGACCTCCGCGGGTACACGCTTGAGCCGAAGCGTCATGCGGTCGAAGTTATCGCGTGCCGCGTCTACGCACAGAAGGACCCGCTCGCCGGTCAAAGTGGTTAGTCGCTCGGTCACCACCGGAAGCCCCAGTACGATCCGACGCATGGTTGATCTCTACACGTGGGCGTCACGCCGGTGGGACGCGCGCAACGCGGAGCCGGACTACGGAGTCCAGACCCCCATGGGCGACATCCATCTCGGCCAAGCATTGGCCGACCTCGACCGGCGTCGAGTCGACCTGCGCACGGCGATCAGCAGTCTTGGCGCCGACGCCGCACTCCTAGACCAACTAGAAGCGTTCGAAGCCGCGGCCGCCATTGCCGGCATGGTAATTGGAGCGAACCGCTCACTCGACGAGGTTCACCCATTGCCTGCTACCGGCAGCAACAGCCCCTCAAACCCGGGCGGCAAATTCGTACCACCGCTATGAGAACGCGTGCACGGCGATGGTTTGTCGGTCTAGCGCCGGCGCGATTGATCCTCATAGGGGCCGGTTCACCCCCAGACCCTTTCCGTGCCTGCGCGGCCGCATCCTCTGCGCGCTGATGGACCGGTCTGCGTGCTCGCCGACGCCTTCCGGCATGGGTGACGTAGGGGAACCTACTTCGATGGTGATGCGCCGATTTCGCAGGTAGATCAGTCTCGGACTCGGAACCGACGACGACCTCCAGTGCCGCGCAGACTCATCACGCGGATCAAGAATTACAAGCCAAGGACAATCCAATAGCGTGGTGCCCGTGACCGCACCGGCGAATGACCGCAGCCGACTTCACTCGGCGCTCTCGGACCGACAGGCGCTCGCACTCATCCAAGAGTCCCAGTCAGCGTTGAACCTCATGAGGGATTCGATAGATGCGATTCGGGGACTTCGGCACCCGCTCCTTCACGGGGACGCCATCTTCACGCTCGGGAGTATCGGCGTTGAGAAGATCGCGAAAATACTCCTCGGGTGCGCGGCTGTCGAGCGGGCTGGAGCATGGCCGTCGATGAAGACCCTTCTTGGATGGGGTCACGACATTGACAAGCTCTCGCGAATGGTCACCGAGACCGCCCGCGGCGGCATCGGCCAGTCGACAGCAACGGGCTACTCTGAAACGGTCCTCAGCCGAATCGAGCAGAGCACGATCCTTCCACTGCTCTTCGCGACGTTCTCTCGCTATGGCCGATCGGGCCGATTCCACTATCTCGACGTTCTTGCAACGGACGAGCTAGGCGACTTTGAATCACCGCACAACCATTGGTCGCGCTTAGAAAACCATGTCACGTACTCGGACCCAGCCACGTTTGGCGGCCCCATCTCCGGCGATTGGGGAGACCTTGACGCTCAGCTGGTACACCTCGCGGAAGTTATCGCGGACGAACTCGAAATCTGGTGGTTCGCCGTACACATCTGCGCTCTTCAGGGACGCTTCGGCTCGCTCGGAAAGAGAGCCGCCTTCGTCATCTGGGATCCGGCCCGCGCCGTGCCTCGTGAGTTCGCCTAGCCCCGAGTGAAACGGACCATCGTTCGCCCAGGAACCGGCTCGCGCGCCGGGTGGGGACCTCGCGGGCTAGGCGGGCGTGTCGCCGGAGCCGCTCGGGGATTGCTATGTTCGGCTGCTGGGGAGTCGACCAGGTCCCTACCTTGACCTGGTCAGATCGCGCGCCGACGTGCCTCAGCTTTGGCCGCCTCGAGTTCGGTGCTGTAGTGGGCGACGGCGATCGCGCTCATCGTGCGGATGTTCTCGTCTGGGTGCTCGGCCAGTCCGCGGAACTGTTTGATGTACCCCTCAATTCGTTGATGATCCTCTCCCCACTGCACGCCGAACTCGACGGTCCTGGCGATATGGAGCGGATCCATCCCGCGCGGGATAACAATCGCGGCGACTTCCTCGAGCGTCGGTTGAGGCCCATCGCCGTCCAGCACTGACACTGCCGCGTCCGGCGTAACGACCCCGTCCTCGACGTTGCGGCGCAGCCAGGCGATGTCGGCTCCGGTCACTGCTCGGAGAGCGTCGTCGGATGCAAAGCTTTCCCGCCAGTGCATGTAGATCGTGGTCCGAAGCTGGTCAGGAAGGCCCGGGGCCGATTGCTCGATTTCGGTCCACGGAATCTCGGAACAGAGTTGCACGTCCGTGGGGTCTGCGCGGAGGAGGATCGCAGCGTAGAGGTCGGGCGCCACGGCCGCGAGGCCCCGCAGATGGGCGGTGTTGTCGGAGGTATTGGCCGGAAGGGGCAGCCGTAGTTTGGATGCCGCGGTGCGCCAGAGTTCGTGAAGATCGGGGGTGATCATGACGCGCTCGGGTCGTTCTGGATCGGCCATGAGCAGTGCGGTGGTGGCTGCGACGCCGCCACTGTCGTGGTTGAGGAGTGCCTGAAGCACCGGCCCGGGCACGCGCTCCATCTGATATTCCAGCCCGAGGAGGTCGGTGGCACGCAGGTCGGACAGCACGATCGCGCTGTGTTCTGCCTCGCCCGCGAGTGCGGCGTTCACCAAGGCGTTGCGAAGCGTGGGGCGGTTCATGTACGCCGCGGTCTGCGCTGAGGTGAGTTGATGTCGTTCGGCGGCTGCGCCGACGAGTTCTGCGGCGTCGTCGAGAAGCCCCACATCTTCCATGTGAGCGATCCAGGGACAAAGATCGTCGTTGAGATCGGTGACGGCGCGCCATACCCGCCAGATACTGGCGGTGACGCTGTCCGCCTCGGCCTCGTAGCGCTTAATCGCCGCCACTTCGTCCGAGAGCTCGGCCATTGACATTCCCGCGATGGCGGATGCGATGGCGCTGGATTGGGCCTGGAACGCGGACGCCCAGTCCTCGCCTCGAGGCCGACGGGCGAGAAGTCGCGAAGCAAGCGAATCGGGATCGGGCAGATCGAGGCCAAGGAGGCTGACGCTGCCGCGGAACTTGTCGCGGATGAACGGATTGTCGGGGAGATGATCGCGTATCCATCGGCCGATTGTCCGTCCGTGCACCCGCGCTCGTGTCTGCTGGGCGCGGGGGATGGTCCCGTTGTACGCCATTCCGTGACCACGTCCCGCTCGTGCCCAAGCGCCGACAAGTGCGATCAGCGAGAGGGCAGCGTTGGGTCTCAAAGCCTCCTGGGCGGCAGCCTGATACGGCATCCAGATATCGCTGATCAGTTTGTCCATTGCTGCCACGGTGTGGACACCGCCGATCATGTTGATCGACATGATGTCGTCGGGGGACTGATAAGTAGCATCGAAGACAGGAGCGAGCAAGTCGGCGAGCAACTGCGTCTGCAGGTCACCGGTCTCCTCGGTTGGGTGCGCGGACGCCCAACGCTGGGCCTCCTGTCCCGTTCGGAGGAGCGCGTCAACATTGGGTGCAGGGTACGGGCCGAATTGGCGAACTTCGCGCACAAATCGCTCGACAGAGCGAGCGACACCCTTTGGGTCCGCTGGGAGTTGGGACAGTGCGGTGTCGAGGAAGCGAGTTGTCGCCGTGCGGTCGTGGCCGCCGATCACGGCGAGTGCGTAGTGGTCGGCCGCGTGTTCGATATGAGTGGGCGCGATCGTGCGTTCGACGAGGTCGAGCGCGGCGGCGGCGGTGGTTGCGTTGAGCAGCAGGCACTGCTGGATAAGGCGGCCGGAATCACCCGGGAGTGCAGCGTCGGCGAGCCCGGCGAGCGCGATCTCGGTGACGAGCCGGTGCTGGTGCACGCCGCTGACGCGTGCAGCGTGGACGATTCCTGTTGCGATCGCGATTCGCCGGTCGGGCCACCTGTCGTAAAGTGTCCGGGCGCTGATGGCGGGGATGCTCTCGCGGAGGTAGGCGTCGGCGATCAGGTTCGCGTGCAGCTGGCGTGGTGCCACTGAGTAGCGGAGTCCGTCGTTGCGTCCCCCCTCGACATCGAGGAGACCGCCCGCGGCGAGTGCGTTGATTGCTGCAGCGAGATCGCGTCTCGTCATCTGGAGCAGGTCGGCGAGATGATCGACGTCGTCGGTGTCGAGGTGGCCGATCATGCCGAGGATCGAGAGCAACGCGAGGGAGTCGCCCGGCAGGCCAGCACGGAGTAGGTAGGCGCGGACCCATCCATTCACTGCTTGGCCCGTGAAGAAGTCGTTCCGTGTCTCGTCGGTGAGTAGCGTCGTGATCAGCCGCACGGCCCACCCGGGGCGACCGTGCGCTTGCGCGACGACGCGTCCCACCAGGTCGTGACGTCGGACACCGTAGTTGCGGCAAATCTCGCCAATGACATTGCGAGGGAGCGGATCGACCACGAGCGTCTTTGAGTCGGGGAGGCGAGTCGCGATCTCTGCCTGCTGTTGCGGCCAGCAGATGGCGACAACGCGGTACTGAAGCTTCTCCGTCCGGCGGAGAGTGTCGAGTCGAACGAGCATGGCGGGTATCCGGGCGGCGTCATCTACAGCGATCACGGTCGATCCGTCATCCATGATGTCTCCGAGCAGTTGGGTCGTGGTCGCTTCCTCGTCAGCGATGAAACGGATGCCCGGCACGGCCTCCACGAGGGCGGTCTTGCCAATGCCCGGCGCGCCGACGACGATCACATCTCGACCCGACTCCGCGATTTGTAAGACCAGGTCGTCGCGCCCGATCAACTCCGTACGAGCCGAAGATGCCGCTCGCGGAGATCTTGGAGAAAGCGCGTATGGACCGCTGCGGAGACCGAGGAGCTTTTCGCGCCAGTCGCCGAGTCGGAGTAGGCGATCGCCGAAGAAGTCGCGGTCGTAGGTTTGGACGAGCTCGAAGCCACGAGCCCGCGCGGCACGCTTGAGCCGGTCGCGGCCCCGGCGGTCGATCGAGGCGAGGCTGACGGCGATTACCTTTTTGCCGTCCATGCCGTGTGCGATCAAAGAGTCGAGCGAGCTGACGAGATTCTTGCGAGCACCATCGACACTGGGCGAGCTGGTAATGGTCATCCATACCGGGTCGCCCGCGTCGTCCGCGAGATCAGCGTCTGCACCCCAATCGGTCCCGCCCCGGACCGGAACCAAGCCCGGGTGCAGCTCACTGAGTACGGTCGTGGCGAACTCCTCGAAAACGCTCGGATTGATCGTCGATCGTGGGTTCGCTAATGCCATCCGCACGCGGTCGATGAGATTCATGCCCGCCTCCGCCTCGACATTATGCGACGCGTGAGACACGCTCCGAGTGCGGCGCGCATGCGCTTGCAGGGTTTCACTCAAGCACCGGTCTGCAGTGAGGTCTGAGGATGGGGTGCGGCGCCCGCAGGCCTCCCCTCTGCGCGCAACGCCCGCTTGGGGATGGAGCATCGCGTCGGCGGCTATCGATACGCTCCGAACATGAGCTCAACGGATGTCAGGAATGACTTGATTCGCGACTTCTACGCGCACTCTCCCTCCCAATACCTGCGCACTCGCATCACGCTTCTGATTGCGTTTGGTGACGCACGAGCTCCCCTCCACAAGGCACTCACTGACGGTGTCGAGGCGTGGAACCTGCGCGCGCAGTCCGGAGCCACCCCCGACCAAGATGAGACCGACGGGTTTGCGGTTATCGAGTCGTTGTCGATCATGTACCTGGCCGCCGAGGCACTGCTCCGACTGTACTTCGCACACGTCGATGAGAACTCGTGCCCACCCCTGCGGCTATCTGGCTTGACGAGCTACGCGAAGTTCAAACAGAACGCGGCCGCCTTGATCTCCGATCCTCCGAGCCTCGAGTCACTTCGCCTCGTATTCCGCGGCGGCCCCGACGCTCCCCCAGACGTGTCCGACCAGGCGTGGGCAGAAGATGCAGACGTCCTCCGATTTCTTGTGAACCGCGCGGCTGAATTGATGGCCAACGAGGCGAACGTATACAACGCGACCAAGCATGGGCTCGCGGTACAGCCACGAAAATCTGGCATGCGCCTCGGCAGCGAGCACGATCCAGCCGGCGTGATGATCGACCACCATGGATCCTCAATCAGATTCCTGAACAAGATGCCCAGCTCAGGAGGCGCCACCCAGCACTGGCGGGAGACCGTGCAGTTCGCCTTTCCGTCACAAAACCTCGCCCTGGCCTACGCGTTCGCCGACGAGATCGACGCGATCCACACCGTTGCTAAGGGCCGCCTGCTTGGCCAGGAGGGAGCAATCGCGATTCATCCACGTGCGCTACTTGAGTACTTTGGCGCAGTCCCTTTCGGAAGTGAGTACACAGGTCTGCTATCGATGGCCATGAACAGGGACTTTCAGGTCCGGGTCTTTAGCGGTGCCTAGCGATCAGGGACTGGGCCGCGCCCGCACCCTGTTTCGCCTTGAGCAAGGGGGCTGCGAGCGGGCTACGTCACCGAGGTCGACGGCACTCAGCTGGCCCTGATCGAGCACCCCGCAGCGGAAACCCCACGGTGCCCGCTGAGGGATCCTTGCGGGCGGCGTTCCCCCACAGCTCTCAAAGGATCGCGATGCCGTTGGCGGCGAGCCAGACCGCGAGGAGTAGGAGCAGGATCGTCGTGATGACGGAGTTTCGGCGGATGAGCCAGAGGCGCAGGACTTCCAGCAGCCGGTGCAGGCGAGTGCCGGCGATCAGGTAGGCGGCGACGGGAATTAGGACGGTCGACGTCGCGACGATCGTGAAGACCGCGATCGCGATGACGGTCTCGGTCGGACTCAGTTCTGCGGCGCCGAGCTCGATGCCGGCGCTCGCCGTGAGAAGGAGATTCTTGGGGCTCAGTGGGATCAGGACGACGCCGGCGAGGCAGGCGACAGGGAACGACATGCTGTCGACCGCCTTGATCCACGCCGGGAGCCGCGGTGCCGCGCCGCGGCGCGGCTGGCGCACCCACGACACGATAGCGAGCACGACGGCCGAAGCGGCCAGCACGAGTTGGATCACGCCCTGCACCGGCCGCGGGCCCTGGAGAGCGTCGGCGGGGAGACGGTCGGCGATGAGCGTGACAACCGAGACGACGATCGCGATGCTCGCAGCCCAGCCGACGAGAAGCGCCACACCGGCCGTCCGGGCGCGCCGTCCGAGCAGGAGGGCCAGCACCGCGATGATCGGCACCGGGCTCGCGGCGACTCCGAGCGCGAGCGAGACCGTCGCACCGTTCACCGGTCACCACATCCCCCCAGATGAACCGCAGGCCCCCGGCCCGCGAAGAACGAGTCTCGCCTATCGAGGGTGAGCGCGGGCGCATTGTGACCGAGCGTTGCGCATCCGGAACCGCGTGAGCCCTACCGTGACACGCGTGACAGCAACGACCTCGCCTCGCCCTCGACGCCGGACGGGAGGGCTCGGCCGCCCCACCGGACGCGACGTCGTCTCCGGATTCGTCACAGGCCTCTTCTCGATTCCCGAGGGCATGGCTTACGCGAGCATCGGGAACTTCTCCGCCCCGCTCGGTCTGTGGTCGGGCATCGTGCCGACGATCGTCGGCTCGATGTTCACCCGCACCGTGCTCATGGTGACGACGCTGACGAGCGCGATCGCTCTCACATCGCAGAGTGTGCTGAAGGGTGCCGGCCTCGACCCGGGCGACCTAGGCGCTGTCGCGACGCTGACGGTCATGGTCGGCGTGGTGATGCTCGTCATGGGGCTCCTCAAGCTGGGCTCGGTCATGTCGTACGTGTCGACGGCGGTCATGACGGGCTTCACGACGGGGATCGCGCTGCAGATCATCGCGGGCGTCATCCACGACGCGACGGGCTACTCGCCGCAGAGCTCGAACACGGTCGGGAAGATCGTCGACGCGGTCGCGAACATCGACCAGTGGCAGCTCGCCTCGGTGCTCGTCTCCGCGGCCACGATCGGCGTGTGGGTCGTCGTGCGCTTCATCAAGCCGATCCGCTCCCTCGCGACCCTCGTCGCGCTCCTCGTCGTGACGGTCCCGGTCGCGCTCCTCGGCCTGGACGTCGAGTACGTGTCCGACATCGCGACGATCCCGCGCGCGCTGCCGCCGCTGAGTCTCCCCGACATCGCCGCGATCCCCGCCCTGATGACGGGCGCGGTAGCCGTCGCGCTCGTCGCGCTCGCGCAGGCGGCGGGCATCAGCGCCGCCGTCGGCAATCCAGACGGCACCCGATCGGATGCCTCGAAGGACTTCACTGCCCAGGGCCTGGCCAACATCGCGGGCGGGTTCTTCTCGGCGCTCCCGACGGGCGGTTCGATGTCGCGCACCGGCGTCGCGACGAGCGCGGGAGCGCGCACCCGCTGGTCCGGCATCTTCGCGGGACTCTGGCTCGCACTCATCGTGCTCCTGGTGGGTCCGTTCGCGGGCTATATCCCGATGCCCGTCATCGGCGGCCTCATGTTCGTCATCGGCGGCGAGCTCGTGGCGGGGCGCTGGGACGACATCGTGCTCGTCTTCCGCACGTCGGCGCTCTCGGCGGCCGCGCTCGTCGTGACCTTCGCGGCGACGACGGCCCTTCCGCTGCAGCAGGCGATCTTCATCGGCGCGGGACTCTCCATCATCCTCAGTGTCGTCGCCCTCTCTCGCACTGGGCGCATCCTCGAGGTCGTCCGGCAGGGCGACGGCTGGATCGTCGAGAACCCGCCGCAGAGCCTGCCTAGCCACCGCACGACGGTGCTGCACTACACGGGCGGCAGCATCTTCGCCGAGGTCAACCGGCTGCAGGAGGATTGGCCCCTCGTGAAGGGGACGACGGATGCCGCGATCGTGCTGTCGATGCGCGGCTCCCCCATGGTCCCCTCGGCCACGTTCCTCAAGGCGCTCGACCAGATCGTCGCCGACCTGCGCGCGGAGGGCATCTCGCTCGTCCTGTGCGGCGTGCCGCCGAAATTCGCCGAGCTCCTCACCCACACGGGACGGCTCACGCACCTCGGTCCGGAGAACGTCGTCATCGAGACGCCGCGGCTGGCCGAGTCGCTCGAGACGGCGTATGCGCGAGCAGAAACGTTGCGGACGGAGGCGCGGAACGAGGCATCCCGAGACCCCAAGGGGGCCTGATGGCGCTCTCACTCGCTACGGGTGAGTGCGCTGCATCACTCGACCCGCTGTGGCGGTGTTGTCGATAGACAGAGACCAAGGCTTGAGCACCCGGGGGGCGTGCCATCGCACTGCGCCCTCCCGATTCGAGGAGAGACGATGACGGACGAATCAGTGATCGGCGCCCCGCTTCCGCCGGCGAGGACGCTTCCCTTCCCGCCGAAGCCCTCGGGCAGCTACGCGGGGCGCACCCTCGCGGAGTCGACGTACGCGCCGCTGCCGCCGGAGCGGCACCTCGCCGAGGATGCGCCGAACGTGCTCGTCGTGCTCATCGACGACGCCGGCCCCGCGCTTCCCGCGCCGCTGGGCGGCAAGGTCGCCACGCCGACGCTCGAGCGGATCCGCGAGGGCGGCGTCGGCTACAACCGCTTCCACACGACGGCGATGTGCTCGCCCACCCGCGCGTCGCTGCTGACCGGGCGCAACCACCACCGCGTGGGGGCGGGGCAGATCGCCGAGCTCGCCGCCGACTGGGACGGATACTCGGGGCACATCCCGAAGAGCAGCGCGACGATGGCCGAGGTGCTGCGCAACTACGGCTACTCGACGGCGGCGTGGGGCAAGTGGCACAACACCCCCGCCGAGGAGACGACGAAGGCCGGTCCGTACGACAACTGGCCGACGGGCAACGGCTTCGAGTACTTCTACGGATTCCTCGCCGGCGAGGCGTCGCAGTACGAGCCGAACCTCGTGCGCAACACGACGAGCGTCCTGCCGCCGAAGTCGCCCGAGGAGGGCTACCACCTCAGCGAGGACATCGCCGACGACGCGATCGCGTGGCTGCGCGACCACAAGGCGCTCGCACCCGACAAGCCGTTCTTCATGTACTGGGCGACCGGGGCGATCCACGGTCCGCACCACATCATGAAGGAGTGGGCCGACAAGTACGCCGGCGTCTTCGACGACGGCTGGGACGCCTACCGTGAGGACGCCCACGCGGGAGCGAAGGCCGCGGGCTGGATCCCCGAGGACGCCGAGCTCACGCCCCGCCCGGAGTCGCTGCAGGGGTGGGACGAGATCCCCGACCACCAGAAGGCGTTCCAGGCGCGGCTCATGGAGGTGTGCGCGGGGTTCGGTGAGCACGCGGACGTGCAGGCGGGCCGTCTCGTCGACGAGCTCGATCGCCTCGGCTACCTCGGCAACACGATCGTCATCTACATCTGGGGCGACAACGGCTCGTCGGGCGAGGGCCAGAACGGCACGATCAGCGAGCTGCTCGCGCAGAACATGATCCCCACGACGATCGATCAGCACCTCGCCGCGCTCGACGAGCTCGGCGGCCTCGACGCGCTCGGCACCCCGGCGACGGACAACCAGTACCACGCGGCCTGGGCGTGGGCGGGGTCCACGCCGTATCAGGGCATGAAGCTCATGGCCTCGCACCTCGGCGGCACGCGCAATCCGCTCTTCATCCAGTGGCCGGGGCACATCGAGCCCGACCGCGTGCCCCGCACGCAGTTCCACCACGTCATCGACGTCGCACCGACGATCTACGAGATCCTCGGCATCTCGCATCCCGAGACGGTCAACGGCGTCCACCAGGACCCGATCGACGGCACGAGCTTCGCGTACTCCATCGACGACAAGACGGCCGAGGGCCGGCACCGCGTGCAGTACTTCGAGGTCATGGCGAGCCGTGCGATCTACCAGGACGGCTGGATGGCGTCGACGACGGGTCCGCGCCTGCCGTGGGTGCCCGGTGCTCCTCCGGGAATCCGCACGTGGACGCCCGACGAGGACACCTGGGAGCTCTACCACCTCGACGAGGACTGGAGCCAGGCGCACGACATCGCCCAGGAGCATCCCGAGAAGCTCGCGGGTCTCAAGGAGCTCTTCGCGATCGAGGCGGCGAAGAACAGCGTGCTGCCGATCGGCGGAGGCCTGTGGGTCCCCGTCTATCACCCCGAGTTCCGCATCTCGCCGCCCTACCAGGAGTGGGAGATGACCGGCGACACGACGCGTGTGCCCGAATTCAGCGCACCGGCCCTCGGCAACAAGCCGAACACCGTGACGATCACGGCGAACGTCGGCGACAAGGCGAACGGCGTGCTGTACAAGCTCGGCGGTGCCGGCGGCGGTCTCACGGCGTACGTCGTCGACGGCGTCCTCACGTACGAGTACAACCTGTTCCTCGTGCAGCGGACGATCATCGCAGCACCCGATCCGCTCCCCGCCGGAGACGTCACGATCGTGATCGAGACGACCTACGTCGAGCCGCGACCCGGGGGACCTCTCGAGGTCGTGCTGAAGGTGAACGGCGACGAGGTCGCCTCCGGAGTCGTGCCCGTGAGCGCACCGCTCCTCTTCTCGGCGAACGACTGCCTCGACATCGGGCGGGCGTACGGCGGCGCCGTCTCGCGCGCGTACGCCGAGCGGATGCCGTTCGCCTTCGACGGGCGGATCGACCGCGTGCACGTCGCGTACGCCACGTCCGCCTGACCCGGTTGACCCAGACGACTCCCGCGCCGAAGCGCCGTCGATCCCTCGCCCGGGACGTCGGCGCGGGGGTCGTCGTCGGCGTGGAGAGCGTGCCCGACGGGCTGGCGATGGGCCTGCTCGCCGGTGTCAATCCGCTCGCCGGGCTGTACGCCTATCTGTTCGGAATGGTCGGGGCGGCGCTCTTCACGAGCAGCTCCTTCATGGTCGTGCAGACGACCGGGGCGATCGCCCTCGTCGTCTCGGACACGGGATTCGCGACGCGACCAGACCCGGATCGTGCCCTGTTCACCCTCTCGATGCTGACGGGCGCCATCCTCCTCGTCGCGGGCCTCGCGCAGGTGGGGCGCCTCGTGCGGTTCGTGCCGACGGCGGTCATGACCGGCTTCCTCACGGCCGTCGGCGTCAACATCGTGCTGGGCCAGCTCGCGAACCTGACCGGGTACGCCGCCCCGTACGACAATCGCGTCGCGAAGCTCATCGACACCGCGATCCATCCCGGCCAGTGGAGCGTCGCGTCGATCGCCGTCGGTCTCGTCACAATCGCGATCATCCTGGCACTGCAGCAGACGCGCATCGGAGGCATCGGCCTCGTCATCGCGATCGTCGCCGGAAGCGGCCTGGCCGCCGCCCTCAACGCGTGGGCCGGGGCATCCGTCGCGCTCATCGGCGACCTCGTGGCGGTGCCGAACGGCCTGCCACGCCCCGTCCTGCCGACCTGGGACGACATGCTGTTCCTCGTCGTCCCGGCCTTCTCGATCGCGCTCATCTGCGTCGTGCAGGGCGCCGGCGTATCGACGGGACTGCCAACCCCCGACGGCCGGAGGCCGAACGTCTCACGCGACATCGTCGCCCAGGGCGCCGGCAACCTGATCGCGGGCGTCTTCCAGGGCATGCCGGTGGGCGGCTCGATGGGCTCGTCGTCGATCGTCGTCGCAGCGGGGGCCAGGACGCGCGCGGCCCTGTTCCTCGCCGGAGCGTGCATGGTCGTCGTCATCCTGTTCGCGGCGGAGACGGTCGCGTACGTCGCGATGCCGGCCCTCGCCGGTCTTCTCATCGTCATCGGGGCCGGGGCGATCAAACCGGCGCGGATCCGTTCGGTGCTGGGCACCGGACCGCTCCAGACCGTCATCATGGCGGTCACGTTCGTGCTGACGATCCTCATCCCGCTGCAGTTCGCGGTGCTCGTCGGGGTCGGGCTCGGGATGGTCATGTTCGTGGTGCAGCAGTCCAACCGCGTACGTGTGCGCGAGCTGCGGCTGTCCGACGACGGCGGGATGCGCGAGGTCGACCCCGTCCCCTGGATCGGCCGCGGCACCGTCACCGTGCTGCAGCCCTACGGCAGCCTCTTCTTCGCCAGCGCGCCGACCCTCGAGCGGCAGCTGCCGGCGATCTCGCGGGCCTCGAGCGGTGCCGTGGTGATCCTGCGCCTTCGCGGGATCGACCAGATCGGCCTCACGACGATCGACGTGCTCCGCCGCTATGCGGCCGCACTCGGGGAGGCCGGCTCGACGCTCAAGCTCGTCGTGAGCGACAAGGACGTCCTGACGCAGATCCGGGCGAGCGGGCTGGCGAGCGCGATCGGCCCCGACAACCTCTACGAGGGCAGCGAATGGGTCGGCGCGACCGTCCGCCGCGCCTATGCCGACGCCCGCGAGGAGGTCGCGAATGCGCGGTGAGCCTCCGCGGGAATGGGATGCTTCGACGATGACTCCCCCTGCCCCCGACATGGTCCTCCTCCCCGCCGGAGCCTTCACGATGGGAAGCGATGAGTTCTACCCGGACGAGCGTCCCGTGCACGAGCGCTCGGTCGAGTCGTTCTGGATCGACCGGCACCAGGTGACGAACGCCGACTTCGCGCGGTTCGTGGAGGAGACGGGGTACGTCACGGTCGCTGAGCGGCCGCTCTCGGCATCCGACTATCCGGAGCTCGCCGCCGAAGAACTCGTGCCCGGCTCGCTCGTCTTCACCCCGACGCCCGGCCCCGTCGACCTGCGCGACTGGCGGCAGTGGTGGCGCTGGGAGCCCGGCGCACAGTGGCGCCACCCGGAGGGCGCCGGGTCGTCCATCGACGACCGCATGACGCATCCCGTCGTGCAGGTCGCGCTGGAGGATGCCGATGCCTACGCACAGTGGGCGGGCAAGCGGCTGCCGACCGAGGCGGAGTTCGAGTACGCCGCGCAGGGCGGTCGCGGGGGTGCCGCGTTCGCGTGGGGGGATGCCGCGTTCCCGGGCGGCGTCGCGCAGGCGAACACGTGGATCGGCCACTTCCCTTATGACAACCAGGGCCGGTTCGGCGCGACCACCGCCCCCGTCGGGTCGTACCCCGCCAATGGCTACGGCCTCTTCGACACGATCGGGAACGTGTGGGAGTGGACGACCGACTACTACTCACCCCGTCACGTCGTGCCCGGCACGGAGCCGGTCGACCGCGGCGGGCGATCCGACCTCCTCGCCTCGGCGAGCGCGGAACCGGGCTCGCGCGTGCCGCGGCGGGTGCTCAAGGGCGGCTCCTACCTGTGTTCACCCGAGTACTGCCTGCGCTTCCGGCCAGCAGCCCGCTCACCGCAGGCCGACGACAGCTCGACGACGCACATCGGCTTCCGCTGCGTCCGCGATGCCTGAGGCCACGGCCGGGGGCGAACGACCCACCTTCACAACCGGTGAATCGGCTCCCGTCTGTGGCTACGGTTGTCCCATCCACACGAGCGTGCGCGACAGAAGCATCGACCTCTCGCGTGGCTTGGGCGGTGGTCGCCGAGCCTGATTGGTAAAGGACGCCATCGCGCGGAATGGCTGCTGGCGAGCGCTGCCTTTGAAGGGAGCCGCATCGAGCGCGTCGGCGGCCACACTCAACATGCCGCCTCGGCAATGCACGCATGAGGATCCGTTGCGTGCGGCGTGATCCGAGTACTCTGCTGACGAAACCTGCGCGGACAAGGGCCTAGAAGGTTGAGGGCGTCGGACACCGGCGCCCAGGGCAATGGGATGATCTCGGCGCCTCACCCCCGGAGATTGCCATGAGCGCGCTCAGCCCAGCACTGGGAGAAGGAGTGCGGCACAAAGCGAGGTAGCCTCCGCCCTGCGCGATCTCGGTGCGGATCGAGTGGGCCTTCTAGAACCCCGGAGTCTCCACTGGCCGGTTGGAAAGCCAGGGTTTGCGCCATCCTGGCGCGTCCCATTCCTCCGCTACGTAGATGCGGTCGAGGGCGATCTTGCCCTCACGGAACTCATCGATGCTCACACCGAACACGGGTGCGCCACGGTTGTAGCGTGCCGTCAACTCGACCACCGCCACCCGTGTCTCGGGGCACCGAAGCGCGCAAGCGAGCGCAGAATATTCTCGGAGTGGGCGGCGAGTCAATGAACTGATTCGCCACCCGCTTCCCCCAAGACATCAAGGCTAACTCTCATCTCATGGTTCGTACAGAGACGCTTCGGAATGGGAAAGCAGCATCCCGATAGGGACAGACCGCGAGACCGCACCTGGCTCGGGTCGACAGGGCTGACGTCCCGCATCGCACCTATCCGTCGTGTGTGGGGGCCAATCCGCACGGCCGTACCAACGTCGCCACCTGCGCGACACCCAGAGTGAGTGGTCCGTCACCTTCGAACTCCGCGAGCAGCCGGTGCGGGGCTGGGCGCGGGGCCGTGGCCGTGATCGCGGAGGGAGCGGCTGCGTTGGCCGCGCTCTGCGCGTTCCCCAAAAGATGTCGGACGCATCCCCTGATCGCTAACGTCGGGACTGAGGCCTGCCCGCTGGGCCGCGGGGACTGTGCCGATGCGCTTCCGCGCTCGTGTCGCCGAGGGCGCGACGTGGGGCCCTGTCCCTCGGGCTAGCGGTCCGTGATGTTCTGCGTGATAGCGCACACGATCGCCTGGTGGTCGCCCAGTCGGAACGCAGCCTCAAGCCGCGCCGAAGTGACCTCCTGATCCCCGTCCCGCACGAGGCGAGGCCAGCCCCCGTCACGGCGGCATGTGCGGCATCGGGCTCCAGAGGCGCCTGCCGCACACCGCCGCGGGAGTGGCGCTCCAGGCGCTAGTCCCTCTTGATCGTGACCGCCTGGGGTGCATGGTCTTCGACGGGTGGCGAGTCGGCGTCGAGGTGCTCGGCGATGAGCATGATGCCGCCGGAAGAGTTGGCGGAGGTGGCCAGCTGTTCGATCCACTCCCGACTCAACGTGGGCGGTTCGGGATCATCGAAGACGAACCGCAGAGGTATCGATGGGTGCAGCCAGATGGTGCTGCGACCTCGCGGCTGATCGTCCGGATGCTGCCAGGACAGAGTGAAGCTCTCTCCACGTCGCAGCTTGGTGGCGATCACGACCTTCAGATGCGCAAGTGCACGATCGTCGATGTGGATGGGAGTGGCGGAGCCACCGTAATAGATCGTTCCCATGTCGTGCACCTGACCACTCAAGAAACGTGATTTCGGCCACGTCGACCGAGCCCTCCAGACTATCCAGCGCAGTCCCTCTCACCACCGAACAAGGGACCGATATATCGATCTCTTCCCTACGAGTGACCTTGTGCCGGCTCCGAGGCGGGCGCCGCAGAGTGATACTGCATGGCGCGGCGCGCCGCAACCCCGTGAACGGTGCGAAGTTGTGAGCAGTACGGTGCCTCGATGACCGACTCCCCTTCGCACACCACGGTGCATACTCAGTTGTCGATCAACGACGGCATGTTCCTCCTCGCCCAGGTGCAGGACGTGGAGGACCTCAAGCGTCGCATCGAGAAAGCCGCCGCCTCCCCAGCGCGGTTCGTGGACTTCATCGTGGTCGGGAACCGGACCGTCAGCGTGCTGGTCTCGGTATCCACCCGCGTCGTCATCTCCGTGGAGACAGCGCCGTTCGACCCCCGCGACGACGGCGACATCGAAACCTCGTTCGGCGGCGAGTTTGACCTGTAACCGAGAACCCCGCCTGGCTTCACCGCGCCGTCCGCTTTTCGTGTCCGCGTCCCGGTCTACGTGGACCGCACAACATCGCCGCAACACGGTTCTTAACCGGAGCCGTGAGCGAAAAAACCGAAGCATGGCTTAAAGCCTATGCCGACGAAATCCAAGACGAATTAGACGTGGACGAACGCCCGCCCTTTCGAGGGCTTCATCCCGTCAGGAGCTGCTGGCTTCTCATAACGTCACAGACTCCCGTGGGACCGGTTGTCAACAGATGGGGAGGCCGTGCACGCCTCAGTAGTCTCCCCGACGTGGGACGGTTCATCTACGACACCAACGCCAACGCAGTGGACATCGACGACCGCACCCTCGCTCACGTGCGGATCGCTATCATGACCAAACTGCGCCGCGGCGAAGCGTTCATGTTCGACGTCCACGTGGGCAAAGGCAGCGGACACCGCAGCTTTTGGATCCACCCCTCCATCCCCCTCCAGTTCCGCTTCTTCACCACCCAGCGACACCGGATCAACCGCGCGTGGATAGAACTACTCATCGAAGCCGCGAGCGGACCCAGCGGGCTCACGATCGTCCCCGAACCGGATGAGGAAGCACCCCAAATCGTGCTCGACGAACCAACGACCGGTTAGCACGGGTTCAGGCAGGTACGAACGCGCGCGGGGTACTCCTTCTGACGGCGCCGACGGCGCACAGCTCGACCGAAGGCTACATCGGTGCATCGCAGGGCGCTTAGTACCCGTGCGTATCGTGGCGCGGGCCCATCACGACCGAAGGCTCAGTGCGAAGTCCCGAGGCGAGTGCGAGTCGGTTGTACGCCGCGTACCGGATCCGGGTCGGAATAGCCCCGTCCCAGTCGAGCGACGCATCGTCGACTCCACCGCAGCTTCAAGGGCTGTCGCCGGCCGTCGGGTTCTTGCGCTGGTCGCAACTCTTAATCATTCGGACGGCACTACCTCACGAGCAGGCGCTGCCGAAACACGCTCCCCCGCATTCGCAGGCGCTCACTGCTTTCGCCTCGGGCGAGATTAACGGCGGTGTTGAAGGCGGCGCGTGCGTGTGCCTGGTCGCGCTGCTGAGCTGTCGTGTCGGTGTCGGTGGCGGTGCCCAGCGCACTGCGCCCTGTGATCCCGTAACGGTCGCGATATGCCGCGACAATTCGTGCCTGTCGTCTCCAGGCCGCACGCGCGGACTCGGTCGGCTCAGTGCCCAACTCCATGATCCAGTTGTCACCGAACCTCAGAGCCTTGTCGACAAGGGTTTGCGCACGACGCTCCATGAGCGTGCGTCGTTCATCGAGGGCGCGGCGCATCTCTGGCGTCATCGGTCCGAGCGCCTCGGGAATGAGTCCGGCAACCAGGCGTGGCGCTTTCCTTCCGATCTCTTGTGCGCGCTGCCGAGCAAGCGCCTTCTCAAGCCTCGATCGCAGTGCGTCGGCGATGTCCTCCGCGTCGTCGAGCGTCGTTGCGCCGGCGACGGCGTGGAAGAGGAGGTCGACGTTGTGGTGATGTGCTTCGGCGCGCCTGAGTGTCGCGGTGAGCGGTCCGAACGCGTCAGAGCCGACGACGCTCGCTGCCACGATTGGCGACAGTCCCGAGCTCTCGACCAGAGCGACCCACCGGTCGTGTTGCGCGGCGGCGGCAATCGTCTCGTACTCGGCTGCGAGCTGAGCGATGGAGGCCCAGCGGTCCTGCTCGGCCGTCATCGTCTCGTGTGCCGAGAGCTCGGCGCCCGCGTGCTGGAGGACGCCGCGGAGAACGGATGCTCCTGTTGCGTCGCGGGGCTCGCCCGGGTGGGGCGCGTCGTGGGACACCTCGGGTCGGTCGACGGCGACGTAGGCGGTGTTGGCCTGGCGACCGCGGGTCATCGCGACGTAGAGGCTCTCGCGCGTCATCCCGGTTTGCACGAGGACGTGAGCCGTGTCCGTTGTGATGCCCTGGGCCCGGTGGGCGGTGATCGCGTAGCCGAGGTCGACGTGCTCGGCGACGTAGAAAGCGGGCAAGGTGACGGTCGCGCGAGAGCGTCGATCGGCGCGGCGCACCAGCATCCGTCCCTCTTCGAAGACCTTGATGACGGTCCATCGGTCGCCGTTGCGGACCCAGGAACGGCCCGTCCGCAGGGTTCGGTCGTTGCGGCGGGTGAAGACGATGTCGCCGGCCGCTGCGGCGGTGCCGGCGTGCAATGCAACCTCGGTGGTGCCGGTGATGTCGCCGTCGAGGATGCGTTCGGCGCGGGCGCGGACGTTGAGCGCCGTGACGGCTTCGTTGGAGTCGGCGACGAGGATGCTCGCGCTGCCTGCGCGGACGTCGGTGCGCCAGGCGAGGTAGGCGGCGTCGATCATCGCGTCGGACTGCCCCTCGACGACTCGGCCGCGCTCGGTGTACTGATCGATGACGTCGGTGTCGCCGTCGCGGAGTTGCACGGATGCCTTTTTCTCCCAGGCGTGCACGAAGCGGTGCACGTCGACGAGTTCCGGAACGTCGTCACGGTCGTGCGCGAGCAGCGCGAACCCACCACCGGCGTCGACAGCCTGCAATTGCGCGTGGTCGCCGACGAGCAGCACCTTTGCGCCGGCGCTGGCGGCCAGGCTCGAAATGCGATCGAGGGAGAGCGTGCCTGCAAGGGAGGCCTCATCGATGAGGACGAGTTGCCCCCTGCGGAATCGCTCGCCCCGGGTGACGTGGTTCGTCCACCACTTGGCGGTGTTCTCAGTCGGGATGCCGAGGTCCTCGGCGAGCACGTGCGCCGCACCTGCGGACGGCGCGAGACCGACGACGGAGCCACGACCGTACGTTCGCTCCCACGCGTCGCGGAGGGCGCGCATCGCCGACGTCTTGCCTGTGCCCGCGGCACCGACAAGCAAGTCGATGGTGCGCCCGGATGTGGCGATCCTCTCCAGCGCCGCTGCCTGGTCAGCCGAGAGCGACTTCCTGCCGCGCTGGCCGCGTGTCGCCGTCGACAGGCGCGGCGCGGCCGTATCGCGGGATCGCTCGACCAGCCGGCACTCCGCTTTGAGCAGGAGATTGGCGGTAAAGACCGCGCTTCGCCGGGCGCGGAACACCGACGACCCATCCGGACGCTGAAACTCCAGCGGGCTCTCTGCAATCTCAGGCGGCGTCAGCCGCAACGAAGCCCGTTCGGCCGCGTCCGCAACGCGCTCCACCACGTTCTCGCGATCGGATGCCGATGCGAAACGGAGGGGCATCGTCTGCCGCGCGGCTTCCGCAATGAGATTCCAGCGGCGCCACGTCGTGCGCTTCTCGGCGACCGCCTCAACAATGGCTTCGCCGAGATCGGCGATCACCGCCGGAGACAGGTCGGTCGCGCGGGTCGGAGAGATTCGCATCTGCTGCTGCGACCTCAGATCACGGGCCCAAGTCGTCGCGTCTTGACCAAGCACCTCGGTAGCGCGCTGACGCCATCCCGCCGTGAGGTCGGCGAGCGAGTGCAGCTGCTTCTCCGGCCGCGTGGTGAGCGTGGCTTGCGCGCGGAGCCTCATGATCGTGGCGGCGGTCGGCCGATGACCGTGGGCCGCCACGAAGGCGTCGATGAGCTTGTCAGTTTGCTCGTCGATCGCATGCGAGCGGGACGAGAAGAGCGCGACGAGCTCTTCCGGGATGCCCCTGATCGCCCATGCAGTATTGCGGTCACGCCCCCGGTCGCGCGGTTCCCACGCCACACCGAGCGCGTGCGTGAGCTCATCGGTGAAGATCGCTTCATGCAACTCCGATAGTGCAACGACCGCCGCATGGAGCGGGCGCCCGTCGAGCGAGCGCCACTTGTCGTCGAGCACGGTCTGGACCTTGTTGCTCACGACGACGTGCGTATGCAGGTGGGGGTCGCCTGCGCGGCTGTCGAAGTGGTCGAACGCCGTCGCGATGATTCCCTTGACGCTCACCTGTGCAACGGCCCCATCACCGGCTGTCGCACCCGTGCGGGTGGCTGCCACCTCACGCTCCAGGTAGGCAACCACGTGCGCAACAGCGCGATGATGCGCATCAGCAATGACGGCCTGCGTGCGTGCGTCCGCAACACCCCACAGCACGCTCGCCGACTTCGGAATCGAGAACGTGAAGTCGTAGCCTGCAACCGCCCGCCGGCGCGAGGCCGAGCCGTCGGCCTGCGTGCAGACGCCATATTGCGGGTAGGCGCGGCCAAGCGGCTCCCCAGTGACGGGGTGCCCGCCCATACCGATGAGCAGTTGAAGCTGTGCCTCCGTGACGGTGTCGCCGATTCGGATGCCGCTGCTCAAGGACGCCACGCCGCTGCCCATCCAACGGCCCGGCGGTGTCCCTTCCTCGGTGTAGTACCGCGTCAAAGGCGTCGACAACGAACGGACGCCGTCCCCGGCGGCCACCGTGCGCAGTAGGTACTTGTAGCCGTCGCCGGCACTCATGACCCGCATCGACACTGTCACCGCGCCACCCCCGTCCCCTCAGGGAGGAGGTGCGCTGCTGGCGCCCGTGCGCTATTGCAGGCGGGCGTTATTCCGGTCCCGACGCCACGCGAGGCGGTCGGGGTCGCGCCGCCCTGGCCAGGAGAGGACGATGTCGTTGAAGCCGGTCTCCGAAGCGTTCACCGGTTTCCTTGCCGCCCGTGTCTGCAGGGAGGTTTGGGATGGGCAAGTTCATCTACGAAGAGACGATCCGGGTCGACTTCGACGACAGGACTCTCGCTCACTTGCAGTTGGTGATCGGAACGAAGCTGAGACGCGGAGAGCCGTTCCACTTCACCTGGCGGGATGACGCCAGCATCGGGGACGGGCGCACCACGGTCTGGGTGCATCCCCGCTCTTCGCTGGTCTACAAGTTCTATGGCAGTCGCATGCCGCCGCTGAATCCGGCCTGGATAGACGCGCTGGCGCACACGGCGAACTCGCCGACAGGGCTCTATGTCGTTCCCGAACCGCCCATGCCCGCTCACCACGATTCGACTGAGCAGCACTTGGTGGGCTGATCCTGGCGGCAGGGCGGCGGGGACACCGCAGGATGCCTGGCGTTTTGGCGGCGCGCAACCCCCGACCCGAAACCGAGGGGCGGGGGTTACGTTGGCGGACGGGAGGAGAAAGGTCGAAGCTGTGCATGCCACGGAGCTCGTGATCGGGGACCATACCTACCTGCTGCCCGCCGGCACTGACGAGACTGTCGTGCTTGACCAGTTGACGAGTGCGGTGCGCGCCGGTGGCGGCGTGGTGGAACTGCCGCCGGCCATCCCCGGGTCTCTGAGGAGCGTGCTCATCAGCCCCGGCGTGCCCGTATTCATCGAACGCATCCCGATTCCCGCCGACACCGCCGACGACAACGAGATCCCAGACGGGGATCCACTCGACGGCGGTTGGCTGCTCTAGAGACACGCCACTTTGGAGGCTCGCTCACCGGCCGGGACGTCGAACCCCTGCCCTGGGCGGTTTACGACGTTGTCGGTAGGCTCGCGACGTGGGGCGATTCATCTACGACACCAACGCCAACTCGGTCGACATTGACGACCGAACGTTGGCGCATCTTCGCCTCGCGATCATGAACAAGCTGCGCCGTTCGGAGCCTTTCATGTTCGATGTGGAGATCGGTGATGGCAGCGGGCGGAAGAGCTTCTGGATCCACCCCGCAGTGCCGTTGCAGTTCCACTTCTTCGGCGGTCGTCAGCCCCGGATTAACCGTCAATGGGTGGAAGAGCTGATCCGCGCCGCCAGCGGCCCCAACGGTCTGACCATCGTCCCCGAACCAGAGCCTTCCGCCACGGCTGAGGAGCCCGTCACTGGATGACCCGCGGAACGCCGACCTGGGTCGGCTGGCTTGTTCGTCGCTGGTCGACGTAGCCGGACCAGTCCCGGGCCGCAAGGACGGACCACTTCACAGCCGTCTTGTCGGCGATGCCGATCAGGTCAGCCAGTACCGGCGCTGGCAGCAAGCCGGCCAGGGCGAACAACGCGGCGTGCCGCGACTGTGCCGGGCGGATGCCGTGTCGCACGAGCTCTTTGCGGAAGTTCTCCCGCTCGAGGTGACGACCCGGGTTGCGGCCGGGAAACAGCCAGCCGTGGTCCTGGCTGGCGATACTCGGCGCCCGGCGATGCGCCAGGTGGTCGCGGATCAGGCCGTCCAGGATCGGCGGCATCTCGGTCGGTGTCTCGTCGAAGCGGACCAGCACTTTGCCGTCGTCGGCGATGCGGACCTGATCGACGGTCATCGCGCAGACATCCATCAGGTTCTGCGCGAACAGCAGGGTGAACAGACCGGCGATCCGTGCGTAGCGGCGGATGCTGTCGTCGTGGAGGAGGATGTCGACCTGCCGCCACCGTTGTTCGTCGGTGACCACGATTTCGGGGGACGTGGTGAGCGGTGCTTGGAGCGTAAGGCGCCGGTTCGTGCCGGTGCGGCGCAGCCAGGTGATGAAGGCGTAACTGCCGGCGCGACCTCCGGGATGATGAATGAAGTAGAGGTCGAGTTGGGGTGGAGTGAGCTGGCCGAGCGTGGTGCCGTGCTGGTGCGCCCAGGTCGCGAGCCGGACCGCGACGGTGACCTTGTAGCGGGCGGCGTCGGCTTGTCCTTTGGTGATGGTCTGCACCTGCGCGGCCTGCCGGCGCAGCAGGTGCAGCACGTGCCAACGGGCGAATCGGCCCACCAGCGCGGCGTGCTCGGCATCGAGCGGCTCGAGCTTGCCATCCAGCCAGCGCTCGATCCGCTCCAGCGAGGCGTCGTAGGCCGGGAGGACGCCAGTGCTGGCCAGCAGGTCGCGCAGGTAGTTGTGTGAC
Source organism: Microbacterium sp. AZCO (assembly GCF_039614715.1). Lineage (GTDB taxonomy): Bacteria > Actinomycetota > Actinomycetes > Actinomycetales > Microbacteriaceae > Microbacterium. The sequence continues at coordinate 1,584,876 of NZ_CP154857.1, forward strand.
CGGTCCGACGGCAGCGCGCGGAACGCGTCGTGGCTGATCGGCATCTCCCCTCGCGCCATCATTCCGAGCAGGCGATTGCCAGTTGCGGGCGGCTTCAGTAACCAGGTGATCACGCTCTGTGGCCGGTGCGCGGCGGCGAGCTCGTCATAGAGCGGCTGCAACCGGTGATGGATCTGGCCCGTTGCGGGGGCGGTGAGCAGCAGGGTGAGCCGGTCGGTGAGCACGCAGCGGGCGCACCGGCCGAGGCTGTAGGGATGGTCTTCCCTGCCGCACTGCCTGCAAGCGAACACCGACGTCGCACCGGCGCAGGACGCGCAGACCACCACCTCGATACGGGCGGTGGAGTAGTAGCCGAGCGGGCGGACCCGATCACACTCGGGGCAGACGCCCGGGTGGTAGGCCAACGCGAACCGACACCGTGAACACACCGGCCCGATCGGCAGCGGGACCGTCCCCGGCCGCACCCCGCAACGCGAACACTTCTCGTGTCGGGGTGGGCTCACTCGGTGACGCCGTCGGGCCTGCGGATGCGGGCGCGGACCGGCCGGAGGTCGCCGATCTTCGGGCCACCCTCCCCCGCCGTGCCGGTGCGCGCCGTCTTGCTGGTCACCACCATCGGCGTGATCAGGTCGCTCGGGGTGCAGCCCAGAGCATCGCAGAGCGCCACCAGCACCTCGGTGTTCAACCGTTGCGGCGTCTTCGTGACCAGCCGGTAGACGTGCTCCCGGGTGAGATGGATGCCGCGTTCCTCCAGCAGCGGCAGCAGCTCGCTGGTCTGGAACATCCCCCGGTCGGTCATCACCTGCCGCAGATTCCATTGCACCTGGACCGCCCTCACGACCCCTCCTCCTCCGGGCCGTAGACCCGTGCCAGCGCCGCCTGCAGCGCCCTGTTCTTGAAGTCGTTGGACACCGATGTGTAGATCGCGGTCGTCGACGCGTACGTGTGGCCGACCTGCTCGGTCACGAACCGTTCCGGGTAGCCGTGCTCGATCAGATGCGTCACGTAGGAGTGGCGCAGGCAATGCAGCGTGAGGTGCTCGTCCAGGCCGACCTCGTTGCGCGCCGCGGCGAAGAACTCGTCCACGTGGCGGACGCCGACCCGGGTGCGCCGCTCGGTCAACCACAACGCCGGATGTCCGCCCGCCTCGTAAAGCGGCAACGCCTCCTCGACCCACTGCTGCAATCCCGCGATCGCCCAGTCGAACTCGGGAACGGCCAGCACCGTGCGCCGACGCGGCAGCGACCCGCGGACCGCCTTCCCGAACCGCACATGCACCGACCCGTAACGGCCCCAATCGCGCACGTGCGGATTGGGGCGCAGGTCCGCAACATCCAGCCGCACCAGCTCGTTGCGACGCAACCCGAACGCGTACGTGGTCTTGATCATCGTTGCGTCCCGCAACGCCGCCAGCGCGCCCTTGCGCCCGGACCGTGCGATCGCATCGACCCGGTCGTCGAGGTGATCGAACAGCACCTCGAGCTCCCGATACGTCAACGGCCGCCGTTGCGGCCGGCCCTCGTACTCGTTCAGGTGGGCGACGGTGTTCCACTCGTTGCAGATCTGCGCCGGGACTGTCCCGAACCGGTCATGACATTGCGTCGGCCACTCGTAGCGCGAGTCGGTGATGTAGTCGCAGAACATCCGCAACGTCAGGTGATAGCCGCGGACCGTCGACACCGCCGCCCGGCCCGACCCCGACGTCAGCGACACCGTGAAGTCCTCGACATCGGCCGGCGTCCACTCCCACGGAAACGATTCCGTGAACTCCTGAAACCGGCGGATCAACCGCTCCCGATCCGCGATCGTCGTCTTCCCCAACTGGCGGGACAGCTGCTGCCTCGACCAGCCCGCCACCATCGCCTCGAACACCGTGGCGGGCTCGTTGAGATGCCTCACACCCGGCACCAACATCAGCCCCGCCGACCCGGGAAACTCCACCACCATGCACCCTCGCGCCGTTGCGTTGAACATCACGATGTAACTTCTAACGCAACAGTAGGATGCTGACTCTGACAGGGCAAGAGTCGAACAGGCATAGGCCGGTGAACGTCGGGGGCAATCGCCGCCTGAGAGGTGACATCTGCTGCGATAAAGCCCGGTCGCCCTCGATCTGCAAGAGGCGTGGCAACTTCGATGGAGAGTCATTGCGACACATCATGTGCGAGCACGTTCGCTGGGGGAGCGAAGGAGCACGGCGACAATCTGGCAATCGCCGACAGAACTGCCGCGGCGATGCGCGATGCGGCTGCGAAGCACGACAGTTCCGGGCGGCCGGCGCGAAGGTCACGCGCCAGCCCGAGCTGCGAACGACGCGCTTCGCAAAGCGTGCTAACCCCGAGGCGGAATCATCCAGGCCCGACCCAAGCCAAGCTCCGCGCGATCTCTCGACCGGCCGCGGCGCCGTTACAGCAACGGCACCGCCCACGTCCATCGGACGCTCGCGGTCCCCGTCTGCCCAGGAGGCTCCGGGACAATCCTCGGACGACTTGGTAGGCACATTCTTTCACGTCTAGGCAAGCAAGACCTGCATGCGCGATAGGGATTTGAACTTGCGGCAAGTCGGAACGCACGCCACGCCAGCGAACCGAAGCGAGATGGGATCCAACGGGCGCCCAGCCATCTACGGTCGACAGAGTAGAGGACTTAGGTGCCAGACTTAGGAGCGTTCCGCCCGTACTAGCTCTGTTGTCTGGATCGGGCGTGCAGGAGACACCCGATCTATGTCTCAGAAGTCGCGGGCGCAGCGGAACCAGATGTGGCCGATATTCACGACGGCCTCGATGATCTTGCCGACGGCGCTCGAGCTCTGCGGTGAATAGCCGGTCGCGTCGTGGATGACGCCCGCGACGATCTGCAACGCGATTCCCCGTCGTGAACCCGGTGATGACGCCTGTGGAGACATAGGACTTGACCGAGCCGAGCTTTAGCAGGCCGAGGATCAGCATCACGATCCCGAGCATGACCGTCAGTGTGGCGACGACGCCGAGATCGCTCGGTTCCAAACCGGCACCCACCAACACGCTTTGCGACGTGAGCGCGATGGCGCTGGTGAGTGTCGTCACCATCGGCACCGTGCGGGCGAACATCGAGCCGATGATCGTCGGCACGATCCCCGACCGAAGTCCGACGGGCGCCGAGAAGTTGCCGATGCTGGCCTAAGCCGTCCCCTCTGGGATGGAGAAGAGCCCAATGACGAATCCGGAGATCACGTCGCGCCCGGTAGGGCGGCCGAGTCGCGCTCGACGTACGCGGCGACGCGGGGTGGTTATCGGTCACGTGAGTCACGGTATGGTCCGCGCGCCGATGAGAGCGGGAATCCGTGATCCACTTGCCGGAAACATGGTGGAGATCATGTGATGTCCGACTCGAAGAGCCTTCCCTAGCGTGTCGACCGAGCGACTCGCTCTATGAGAAGGGGAACCACCATGGTTTATGACGTAGTTGTGGTCGGCGGAGGCGTTTCGGGCATGAACGCCGCACGGGACCTGAAGCGCAGTGGACTCGACAACTTCCTCGTGCTCGAGGCCCGTGACCGCGTGGGCGGCCGCACCCTCATCCAGCACGCCGACGGGGTCATCGTCGACGGCGGCGCGACGTGGGTCAATCCGAACCAGACGGCCATTCTCGACCTGCTGCACGAACTCGGCATCGAACGGTTCGAGCAGTACGCCGCTGGCGATTCCTTCGCGATCCTGGGCGGCGACGCGGAGAAGATCAAGCCGGCTGCGCCGAACCCGCATCTCGCAGACACGATGGATGCGATGGTCGCAACGGTGTCCGCGGAGGCTCCGTGGGAAGCTCCGAACGCCAAGGAATGGAACGGGATGACGTTCCAGCAGTTCCTCGACACGCAGGACCTCGACCAGGCCACGCTGATGACCACGAAGATCGCTTTCGAGATCGCGAGCTGTGCCCCGCTGAGCGAGATCACGCTCCTGAACCTCCTGTTCGCGATGCGCGCGACCGGTGGCTTCTCAGGGATCGGCGCACCCGCGTCCGGGCTCCCGCAGTATCACATCGTGGGGGGCATGGCGAGCATCTCCAACCGCATCGCGGCCGACCTTGGGGACAAGGTGCGGCTCTCCTCCCCCGTGACCAAGCTCTCGAACTGGGACGGCCCTGGCCCGGTCCGCATCGAGACGCCGAACGGAACGGTCGAGGCGCGCAAGGTGATCATGGCCATGGGCGGCAGCCTGGCATCGCAGATCTCTTACGAGCCGGAGCTTCCGCCCATGCGTAAGGGCCTGCACGACACAATCGATCGCAACCACTGCCTGATCAAGACGCACACGGTCTACGAGCGTCCGTTCTGGCGTGACCAGGGTGCCTCGGGTCAGATCATCTGGCCGGACGGTCTCTTCAACATCAGCGCCGACGTCACTCCTCCGGGAACCGAGAAGGGCGTCCTGGTGACCCTCGTGCGTTCGCCCCGCGATGGGGAGCCGATGTCGCTCGAGGATCGGAAGGCCGGCACGATCGAGGCGTTCGCGAAGGCGTTCGGCGAGGAGGCACTCCACCCCACCGACTTCGTGATGCAGGACTGGCTCCAGGAGAAGTACACGAAGGGTGTCGAGGACCTCTGGTCGCCGGGCCTCTACCTGGACTACGGACCTGCCCTACGGGCGCCGCTGGGCAACATCATTTGGGGCGGCACCGAGACGTCGCTGTTCTGGTGCGGTTTCATCGACGGCGCGGTCCGCGGCGGTCACCAGGCCGCTCTCACCGCGCTCGCATCGCTGGCGGAAGAGCTCGTCCCCGCCAACTGAGCGACCCTCGCCCGGGCCACCGCCGATCTCGCCGTCGGCGGTGGCCGTCGACCGTATGCTCCGCTGAACGCCACCGTCTTCCCGGCTTGACCAGCGTGACAGTCCTGGGCTCGCTACTCGCCGAGCAGGCCTATCTCGAGGGCCCGTTCGACGGCGGTGCTCCGGGTCGTGGCGCCGAGTTTGCGATAGGTGGACGCCAGGTGCGAGCTCACGGTGTTCTTCGAGATGAACAGGCGGTCGGCGATCTCGGCGGCGGTGAGGTGTGTCTGGAGGTACGGCAGCAATCGAAGTTCCGCAGGCGTCAGGGGGAACGTTTCGCCGCGCGCGGTCGTCCGCGCGAGCGTCGTCCGGAAGGAGTCCACCTGATCCACGAGGATGCCGAGGAGTGGACGTCGATGCAGGAGTGCGTCGATCTCGTTCAGGAGGAGCTGGGCGGCGGTCTTGTCACCCAGAGTCTGATAGGTGATCGCCATCTGAAGTCGAGCGCGGACGGCCAGCCAGGGAATCACGTGGGTGCAGTGCACTCGCGCTCGCATCCCGCGCGCGAGAAGGCGGGTGGCGCGTTCGCTGTTCCTGTTCAGGGCTGCTATCCGCGCGGCCGCTCCGAAGGCGAGTGCGGCCGCCGCATACTCGTCCATGCGATTTACGTCGATCGTCTGCAGCGCCGACTCGATATGATCGCCTGCTGATCGCAGTTTGCCGCGATCGGCTGCGAGGATCGCCAAGTCCGCCTCGCTGAGCACAAGGGCGCTCGAGTTGCCCATGCGCATGGCCGATTCGCTGGACTGCGTCAGCGCATGATGACCGGCACGCGTGTCACCGAGGAGCAGCCGCGCTACTCCGACCACGTTGTGCGCGACGGTCCGCCAGACGCTCCACTCGGGGAGTTTCGCGAGAGCAGGCTCGGCCTCTTCGAGCATCCGCTGTGGTCCGTCGATGCACATCGTGGCCCGGAGCAGATCTCGCGACGATTCGAATTCGATGCGGACGTCCGGTCGAGCGCGGGTGAGTTCAACGCGGTCCAGTGCGGCCGCCCAGCGTTCGGACGACGGGGACTTGCCGTCGAGGACATGGAGCCACGCCGCGAGGGCCGCAAGCGGCGGGAGGGTCAGGATGGAGCGCTCGCCCAGTTGGGTGAGCCATCGCGACACCACTTCGACCTCACCGGCCTGATGCACCGGCATGGCGAGCCGTGCGATGAGCAGCTGCGCCCGTCCTCGTTCGTCGGCGGCGAGGAGATGCTCGACGGCTCGCCGGGGCGCGTCATGCGATTCGAACCAATCGGCCGCGCGGATGTGCAGCTCTGGGATCATCCCCGGCGAGACGCGCCCGAGCTCGCCGATGAGGAAGTCGCGGAAGAGGGCGTGATATCGGAACCAGCGCCGGCGCCGGTCCAGCGGTATGAGGAAGAGGTTGAGCGAGTCGAGCAGGCGGAGCATCTGCTGCGAGTCATTCGCCTGCCGGACTGCGTCGCAGAGCGGTCCGGAAAGCTGCTCCAGGATCGCCGTCTGGCGGAGGAAGTCCTGCGCCTCCGATGCGAGCCCTGCCAGGCACTCCCGGTACAAGTAGTCGGCGACAAGCCTGTCGTCGCCGACGATCTCGGTGCGGACCCCGTCGGAGGCCGAGAGCGCACAGAGGAAGACTCCCGTCGGCCACCCCTCGCATCGTTCCACCGCCGAGGCCGCCACGTCATCGGTCACGCCGACTCCCGCGGCCCTGAACACGGCGCGCGCACCCTCGACATCGAGCTTGAGATCTTCTTGAGTCACGTCGAACACCGCGCCGGCAGCGCGCATCCGCGCGAGGAATTCCGAGTCGTGTCGGCTGGCGATGACCACCTGTGAGCCCTCGGGGACCCCTGCGAGCACGATCTCCAGCGCATCATGGCAGTCGGCCGAGGAAGCGAAGTGAAGATCGTCCACAAACAGTGTGAAGGGCGCCGTCGCGGCCCCCCAGGACTGTGCCAGGAGCGGCGCCGACCGCGCTAGCGCGGCGGCGCCCGTGCCGCGCATTTCCGGAACGAGCCGCATCCCACTCGCGGAGACGTGCGCGGTGGCCGATGCCAAGACGGAGAGCAAGCCCGCCGGATGATCATCGAACCGGTCGATCGTCGCCCACGCGACAACACGGTCCTCGATCGCCCCCCACTCGCCGAGCATCGTCGACTTGCCGTAGCCTGCCGGCGCCGTGATCGCGACCACTCGCCGCCCACTGCCCCTCGCCGAGTCGATCAGGTCACGCCTGCTCACCGCATCACGGCGCGGCATGAGAATCTCAGTCTTGCCAGCGAGCAGCGCACGATCGAAATCGATCAGTGGTTCCCCCCGGTCCGCAATCGACTCGGCCACGATTCATGCCTAGCGGACACTCGCGCGGCATTACAAGTTCGGGCGTCCTGCCCTCACCCCACCGAGACTGCGGCGCTGCGCCTCAGAGAACGTCCCCGGCGAACAGTTCGTCCTCGCAACCGAGCGCGATCGCGAGCCTTGGCGCGGCACTGACAACACGAGGTACTCCGGCTATCGGTGCGACGGCGCGTGCGATGTCGACGACCTCCGAAGGCGACGATCCCGCTGCGATCGCTGCGTCCACCTCTGCACCGTAGGAGAGCTCACCGCCACCGATCGCGACGAGCGCAGCAATCCTCACCGCCGCCAGCGTCCGCGCGTCGAGCGTCGTCGAGAACTCGGCCCCGCGGATCGCCGCTCCGTCGTTGATCACGAGCCGGCGCAGGCACTCGATATGGTCCATCGTCTCCTCAGATCTGTGCCGCGACGCGCCTTCCTTCAAGTCGACGACGTGTTGACAACCGAGCACATCACACGAAATTGGTGATCGTCTGCGCGGATCCTGCGGAGAAGCAATGGAAAGTCCCAGCGATTCATGAAATCTGGGTGATGAGACGCCCTAGCCGGGCCTGGAAGTATGGCGGCGCCAGGAAGGGGCAGTCGGATGATCAAGAAGCCAGGTCTCGCACTGGGAATCGTCGCCGTGTTCACGGTGATCTTCGCCGTGTGTTTGGTTAGCGCGGTCCAGTTGCTCGCGCCGCGGAATATGCCATTCGGCATCACGGAGTCCTCGCCGGTCGTGGACGCGGTGCAGACGAAATACAGCCTGGACTTGCAGACATATCCGAGTGAGGATGCCCTGGAGAAGGCGGCGGATCAAGGCGACATCTACGGCGGCTATATCGTCGGCTCATCTTCCGACACACTCGTGACCGTTCCCGCCCAGAGCTTCTTCGGTGAGATTCTTATCCGCGCGGGATTCGCAGATGCCGCCAAGCAGGAAGGGCGCACCTTCAGCACGACGGTCATCGCGCCGTTGCCCCTCTCCGACCGCACGGGGGCCGTGGTGGGCCTCCTGCTCCTGCCGACACTGATGGGCGGGTATCTGGTCGCATCGTTGCTGTACTCGTCGACGAAGTCGGCCGCCGCCCCGGGGCGAATCGGGTTCGTGCTCGGGTACGCAGCGTTCACCTCTCTCGTCACGTGGCTGGTCGCAGGCCCCGTGCTCGGGGCGATCCCGTCGGGCAACCTCGCACTGATTCCCTGCTTCTTCCTGGTGACCACCGCCGTCGGCCTGTCCGCTGTCGCACTGCAGGCGCTCTTCGGCCCATTCGGCTCGCTGCTGGCAGCGCTGTTCTTCATCGTCCTCGGCGGCGCGGGATCGGGCGGCGCTGGGGTGGCGCTGCTTCCGACGTTCTGGCAGTTCACCGGCAACCTGTTCCCGCCGCGGCACGCGATCGAGCTATACAACAACGTCATCTATTTCGACGGCAACAACATCGGCCTGCCCATCCTCGTGCTCGGCATCTACATCGTGGTGAGCCTGGTCGTCATCATCGCGCGTACTCGACGCAGCGTCCTCGCCGGACGGGTCGAGGCGCCGCTAGGAGGCGAAGCCCGCCGGAGTAACCGACGGGTGCTCCTCATCCCGGGCGCGTTCGCGTTCATCCTCACCGGATTGTTCGCCTTCAACTACATGAGCTCGGGCCACTCGCCCGTTGCGAACCAGATGCCGTTCGGCGTCGTCGGCTCGTCCGACTTGGTCGAGTCGGCACAGGGACCGCTGCTGTCTCTGGACGTGACGACCTACTCGAGCGAGCAGGATGCGACCGAAGCGATCGACCGCGGCGAGATCTACGGCGCGCTCATCGCCACGAGCTCAACCACGGAGCTGATCGTGGTGCCGTCGATGAGCGACATCGCCCCTCTCGACCTCGCCCACTCGTTCGAGACGGCCGCGTCGGACGCTGATGAGACCATGAACGTCAAGCAGCACGTGCCCACACCTCTCGCCCCGGGCGACCCATACGCCCTGGTACTGGCGACGGTCATGGTGGCCTTGTTGGTCGGGGCGTACGTGTCTGCGTCGATGCTTGCCACCACCACGGGAAGGGCATCGGGCCGATGGCGAGGAATCTGGCTCGCCGGGTTCTCGGTCGTGACAGCCATTCTCGTCGATCTCGCCGTCACGTTCCTGCTACAGGGAATCCCCACCGACGCCTTCTGGATCGCATGGGCCATCATGTCGCTGATCATCCTTGTCGTGGCGCTTTTCACGGCCGTGCTCCGGCGCCTCCTCGGGCCTGCCGGGGTCGTCCTGACTCTCATCGTGATCCTCCAGTTCGGGAACCCGTCATCAGGCGGGTCGAACGGAGCCACATACCTCCCGCCGTTCTGGGACCAGATCGGGCACCTCTTCCCGCCGCGCAACGACTTCCTCCTGCTGCGGAACGCCATCTACTTCGACGGCAACGGCATAACGCAGCCCCTGAGCGTCCTGCTGGTCTACGCGGTCGTCGCGGCGGCGGTGCTCGCTTACCTCGATTGGTTCAAGTCGCCCGAGCCCTCCATTCCTGGACTCACCGACGAGGACGCAGCCGGCGCCGCGGCAGTCGCCATCCCCATCGGACCCGTCGCGTGACTCTTTCGTCCGCTCTGACCGAGAGCGAGCAGAGCCGGTTTCGCGAGCCCGCACGAGTCGGGGCCGCGCGGTGTGCTCGTGCGGGCCGAGTGGGCTGAAGGATCATGCATTATCTGTGATGCCTACGACCTCGCGGTGCTCATACGTTTCGAAGGTCGACCCGGTCGACGAATGCAACTGATCGCTACCGAACGGAGAATCATTCATGTCTGATAAGCCGGTCAGCGTCGCAGCAGCGACCTATCCTGACAAGGACGCCGCCATCACCGACTATGAGGCGATCCGTCACGCCAAACGTCACGGTGGCTACGACCACCTCGCGATCGCGGTCGTCGTGAAGGGAGCGGACGGCACCCTGAAGGTCGACCGTCACGACACCTCCGCTCACCACCTCGCCTGGGGCGGCGCAATCCTGGGCGCAACCCTTGCCGTGCTGGTGCCGCCGATCGGATTCGCGACGCTCGCTGGTGCAACCGCCTCGACTGCCGTGCTCTCCGGCGCCGGCGGCATCATTGGTCACTTCCACCAGAACATCCCCAAGGAAGTCGTGGGCCAGATCAACCAGATGCTCGAGTCCGGTGATGCCGGCCTTATCGTGGTCGCCGTCAACCCCAAGGGCACCGACCTGACCCCGCTGCTGGCGGGGGCCAAGGACAAGATCGTGGTCAACGACGTGGACGACGACAAGGCGGCCGTCGACAACGCGCTCGTCAGCGCGTTCGAGGCGCCGGCACCCGAGGAAGCACCCGCCGCAAGCTGACGCCCGCAGGAGCAGGGATGGTCGCGCTGACATCGCAGCGCGACCATTCCTTGCGGGCTGAGCGAACGCATCGGTGGTCATATACCCTGATGCCTGATGGGCGTCAGGGCGCCGAGCCCGATCGAATGTGCGTGGGGCGTCCGAGTCCGAACGGGGTTCTGATGAAGTTCGCTGCGGTCTTCGGGTTCGACAAGTCCAAACTCAACTGGCCGCTCGGTCTGACAGTCGCGATCGCGATCTTCATCCCGCTCGTCGTGCTCGCACTCGTCGGCCAAGATATCTACTGGCTGAGCGTGTCGTTCGGTGTGCTCTTCGTCGGTCTCGGCGATCCCGGTGGGCGGCTCGTCACCCGCGCGGCCTATACCGCAGTCTTCGGCATGATCGGCGCGGTGGTGACCGCCTGGGGTATCGCTGTGGGTGATGCCGGGTGGACGCTTGTCACGCTGTCGACCGTCGTGATCACCCTCGCAACGGGTTTAGTGATCCGGTTCGGGGTGCGCCGATTCGTCACCGGGTCACTTCTGACGGCGTGGTTCCTCATCGCGATCTCGCTGCCGCCGGGATTCGGGGCGGCAGGCATCACGCTCAACCCGTGGCTGCAGGCGCTCGCGTGGCTGGCTGGCGCCGCATCGTGGTTCGTGCTGAGCTCCATCGTCTCGGTCGCCCGCCGCCGGGATCGGGCGCCGCTCGTGGCGGAGCTCCCGACCGACACGAAGCGCAGCACCCTCACCAAACCGGTCGTGATCTACGCAGTCCTCCGCACTCTGGCGGTCTCGGGCGCGGTGGCGGTCACCTTCGGGTTCCAGCTGCCTTACGCCGACTGGATGCCGCTCGCTGCCCAGGTAGCCATGAAGCCCAACGCCGAGCAGTCGAAACTGGCTGCCACGCAACGCGTGGTGGGCACGGTCCTCGGCGCCGTCATCGCGGTGGTCTTCTTACTGACCGTGGATCAGACGTACGTTCTCGCCGGCGCCATGGTGGTGCTCGCTCTCGTCGGCGGCGCTTTCAGAACGGCGAACTATGCCATATACACCGCCGGCATCGCCGGCACCGCCCTCATCGCACTGGATATAGCTGATCCGACGAACCTGTCCAACGAGGGACTCCGTATCCTCTTCACGCTGATCGGCGTCTCCATCGCGATCGCCGTCATGGCCCTCGCGGGCGCGCTCACCCGACGCCGCGCGGGCAGTCACGCGGCCATCAACGGCGGTACACCCGCTGAGTAGGGCACCTCATCCCGAAGAGATGAATGACCATCGGTCGGGAAGGAGGCAGACTGAAACCGCAAGCACGTCCCCTAGGGCCCGAACGCGCCCCAAGGGGACGTGGTGACACCTTGGACGGTACGACGCTGTCACTAACGGTGACTATCGCGGTGAGCCCGGCACCGGTTGTCGCTGCACTCGCCATCATCCTCGGACGCCTTGCGCGCAGCGCGAACGTCGCGCTGCTGACCGGATAGGTTGCGGGCATCGCGGGAGTGGGTCACGGCGATCGAGCTCGTCGCGGCGTCGGTTCCGCCCGACGCGATTGCCGACTGAGGCCGGCGAAGGGGCTCGTACGTCTGATACTCACCCTCGTGTCGTTCGCGTTCGCCGTGGTGACGTGGAGGGCGCGACCGGGGCGCGGACCGCGGCTTCGCGCCTGCCCGGACGGCTCGCGTCAGTGGACAGGATGCCGCTTGCCGCGGCTTTTGCGATCGGCTTCATGCTCATCCCACTCAGCCCCACGAACCCCTCCTCGCCGTGACGGCGGGCATCAAGCTCAGTGTCGCCGCTCTCGGCGTCGGTCGGACGATCGCCTCGATCACGGCAAGGCGGTCGCGGCATCCACCGTCCTCTTCCTGGTCGCCGCCTACATCGTGTCGGCCGACAGCCTCCACCGGCCGCTCCCGATCGTCCGGCTTTGGCTTATCCGAAACAGCCGGATCGCTCCGTCGTCACGTGAGACCTCGAAGTGCGGAGTCGAGGATCTCGGCTGTCAGTGGGTCGACCAGCTCGGCCGTCACGACGTAGCTGTTCCTTGTGACCTGTTCGTTCGCATGACCGAGCATGCGTGAGGCGAGTGAAATCCCTGCGACGGACTCGACGATCGTTGCCGCCGTCCGGCGGAACAAGTGGGTGGTGAACTCATCGACGTCGATACCGGCTCTCCGCAGAGGTGGCTCATTTTCAGCGGCGAAGGTGCGCAGGAGCCGCTCGACGTTGCTTACGCTGAGGGGCCGCCCTGTCTTGGTGGCGAACAGGTACGCGTCCGCCTCGGGGCCCGCCAGGACCAATTGATCCCGGACCGCTTCGGCGGCGAGAGTTGGCAGTGCCACGCGACGACGCTGGCGGAGTCGTTTGGGTGAGGGTTTTCGGTGCAATCCCTGCTTCTTGGTATAGCGGATGGTCGCGGCGATCTTCGCGGTCGCGGGGACGGTCGTGACGTCGACGTCGGCCCGTTGCATTCCGAGCACCTCGCCGATGCGTGCGCTGGTGCCCACCATGATCCACATCACGTTCTCCAGCAGTCGAGCGTTCGGCCGCGGTCCATGACCCGGGTTCGCAAGGCGCCAGCCGCGGATGAGGTCACGGACGATGCCGAGCTGCTCGGGAGTGAGAACCGACTCCTTCCTCTCGGGCAACGGCAAGGAACGGGCATGCCTCACCGGGTTGATCTGGAGCACTCCATGTTCGATCCCGGTTGCGCACACTTGGGAAAGAACACTTCGCGCCTTCCGTGCCGCGGAGAGCGACTTCTCCTCTCGGATCTGCTGCACGATCCGGTTGACGCGCAGCGCAGTCACATCACTGAGCATCAGTTGACCGAACATCGGCACCAACACATTGTTCACGCTTGCGTGATACGCCTCCATCGTCGAGTCCTCAACCGAGCCGGAACGCTCCTTCTCGACCAGCCATACCGCGCACGCCTGCGCGAGCGTCGAACGCGGTGAGAGCAGTTCGCCCGCCGTTCCGATGCGAATGATCTGCGCCTGCCGCTCGAGCTCGAGGCGGGCCTTCCCCTCGGTGAACTCGGTCGCCTTGAGCCGGCACAGCGCGCCGGCCTCGTCACGCATTCGCGCCGTGGCCTGAACTCTCCCCGAGGCGAGGACCTTGATGCCGATTTCGCCCATCTCACCGGCGCGCAGCCGAGGCCTAGGCATGTGAATCCAGTCCCTCGAACCAGGCGACCACTTCGGCCTCGAGGTAGCGGACGTGCTTCCCGACCCGTCGCCAGGGCGGACCGTGATGCGTCTGCCGCCATTCCTCCAGCGTCCTCGGAGGCACTTGGAGCATCTCCGCGACCTGTTGCCCGGTCAGAATCTGCACGTCCATATCAGCAAGGAGCACCACTGCACCCCCGGCCGTCGGGCCTCGTCCCGTAGCAACGCGGGCCATCCGAGGCACCGCCCGCTGGAAGTTCGAGAATGGGGCGTTTGCGCCCCCAAAGTGACACCGAGACGGTGTCAGAGACGGTTCGAGAAACACAAAAACCCCTGGTTTCCGCGGAAACTCAGGGGCTGTGGCTGGGGTACCTGGACTCGAACCAAGAACAACTGAACCAGAATCAGCCGTGTTGCCAATTACACCATACCCCAAGGCGTTCGACCGAGGTCGTGCCGAAGATCAAGCTTAGACGACGGCGCGGCCTCGACCAAACCGGGGCATCACGCCGGGCGCGTCACGAAGCCGCTCAGGCGTGCGAGCGTCTTCTGCTTGCCGAGCAGCTCGATCGACTCGAAGAGCGGCGGCGAGACGCGCCGGCCGCTGAGAGCGACGCGCAGCGGTCCGTAGGCCACCCGGGGCTTCAGGCCCAGGCCGTCGATGAGCGCCGCGGCGAGAGCATCCTGAACGGCAGCCGTCGTGAACTCCGACTCAGGCACGAGCTCGAGCGCCGACACCGAGGCGATGACGACCTCGTTCGCGTTGGCGGGGAGCGACTTCAGGGCGTCCTCGTCGTAGGTCACGTCGTCGGCGAAGAGGAAGCCGAGCAGGCCCGGCACGTCGCCGAGGAGCTGCACGCGCTCCTGGACGAGCGGGGCGGCAGCGTCGAGGAGAGCCTGCTCCTGCGGCGTCGGCGGGTCGGACACGACGCCCGCGGCGGCGAGGTAGGGCACGATGCGTGCGGCGAAGTCGGCGGCATCCAGCATCCGGATGTGGTCGCCGTTGATCGACTCGGCCTTCTTCTGATCGAAGCGCGCCGGGTTGGGGTTGACGTCGGCGATGTCGAACGCGGCGATGAGCTCCTCGAGCGAGAAGACGTCGCGGTCGGCCGCGAGCGACCAGCCGAGCAGCGAGAGGTAGTTGAGCAGGCCCTCGTGGATGAAGCCCTTCTCGCGCTGCAGGAACAGATCGGCCTTGGGGTCTCGCTTGGAGAGCTTCTTGTTGCCCTCCTCCCCCAGCACGAGCGGCATGTGGCCGAATCGCGGCACGAAGTCGGTGACGCCGGCGGCGATGAGCGCGCGATACAGCGAGAGCTGCCGGGCCGTCGACGGCATGAGGTCTTCGCCGCGGATCACGTGCGTGATACCCATGAGCGCATCGTCGACCGGGTTGACGAACGTGTACAGCGGCACGCCGCCCGCGCGCACGACGACGAAGTCCGGGAACGAGCCGGCGGGGAAGGTCACCTCGCCGCGGATGAGGTCGACGTACGTCAGGTCCTCGTCGGGCACGCGCAGGCGCCACGCGGGCTCGCGGCCCTCGGCGCGGAAGGCCGCCTTCTGCTCCTCGGTGAGGTCGCGGTCGTAGTTGTCGTAGCCGAGCTGCTTTGCGCGCCCGTTGGCCTCGTTGCGCGCGTCGATCTCCTCGGCGGTCGAGTAGCTCTCGTAGATGGCACCCGCGGCGACGAGCTTCTCCAGCACCTCGCGGTAGAGGTCGTGCCGCTCGGACTGGCGATACGGCGCGTGCGGTCCGCCGACCTCGACGCCCTCGTCCCAGTCGATCTCGAGCCAGCGCAGCGCGTCGAGCAACTGCCGATAGCTCTCCTCGCTGTCGCGCGCGGCGTCGGTGTCTTCGATGCGGAAGACGAGCTTGCCGCCGTTGTGGCGTGCGTACGCCCAGTTGAAGAGCGCGGTGCGAACGAGTCCGACGTGCGGGAGGCCCGTGGGCGAGGGGCAGAACCGGACGCGGATATCGGCGCCGGTCGCGGTCGTGGTGCGGGGATCGGGTGCGGAAGACATCCTCTCCAGTCTAGTTGGGGGATGCCGCGCCACCCTGGGCGCCGACGACGTGCGCGAGCGCCGCGAGGGTCATCCGCACAGAGGGCACGCGCTCGGCTCCGTGCGCCGTGACGACGTGCAGCGTGCGCCGCTCCCCCGGCGGAAGGGGCAGCGTCACGATGCCGGGGAGCTGCGGGAACGACTCGACCGCGAGCCGGGGCAGGGTCGCGACGCCGATGCCCTGCGCGACGAGTCCCTCGACCGCGACGAAGTTGTCGGTCTCGAACGCGATGCGCGGCTCGAAGCCGGCGCGTCCGCACAGCTCGAGGAGGTGCCCGCGGCAGCGGGGGCATCCCGCGATCCAGTCCTCGTCCGCCAGCGCCGACACGTCGACGTGCAGCCCCGTCGCCGCGGCGTGCCCCTCGGGCAGCACGGCGAGCAGGTCGTCGCCGCCGACCGACCGCACCTGCAGTCCGCTCGCGCTGGAGCGGTGCGGATCGTCGCGGTCGCCGGGATAGCTGAACGTCAGGGCGATGTCGGCGCGATCCTCGCGCACGGCCTCGACCGCCTCGGGAGGCTCGGCCTCGAGGTACGTGACGGAGACTCCGGGATGCCTCTCCCCCAGAAGCGCGAGCAGCCGCGGCACGATCGTGGGCGACGCCGACGGGAACGCGACGAGCCGCACGCGCCCTGCACGAAGGCCCCGCAGCTCGGCGAGCTCACCCGCCGCCGCGTCGAGCGCTGTCGTGACCGCCGGCGCGTGCCTCGCGAGGACGCGCCCGGCCTCGGTCAGTCGCACGGTTCGGCCGACCCTTTCGACGAGCGGCACGCCGAGGCGCTGCTCGAGCCGCTTGAGCTGCTGGCTGACCGCGGGCTGGCTGTAGCCGAGGGATGCCGCGGCCGCCGTGATCGAGCCTTCGTCTCCGATCGCTTTGACGAGGCGGAGCGACTGCGCGTCGAGGTCGCCGTCGTCGAGGAACTGATCCGTCATCCGCAAATCATAATCAGTTCGCATGGATTACATGTCAAAGCTGTCGTAGACCAATGGATGCCACACCCGCACACTCGAAACATGCCCCTCGCGATCGCCCCACTCGTCACCGCCCAGTCGCAGTTCGCAGGCGGGCGCGGCTACCTCGCAGCCTGCACGGTCGGACTCCCGCCCCGCGTCTCGCGCGACGCCATCGTGGCCGACCTCGACGCGGCTGCGAACGGACGTCCCGACCCGATGTCGTACTCGGCGCTCGTGGAGCGCTCGCGCGATCACTTCTCGCGGCTCGTCGGCATCGAGCGTGGCCGCGTCGCGATCGGATCGCAGATCTCCCCCTTCGCGGCGCTCGTCGCCGCCGCACTGCCGGACGGCGCCGAGGTGCTCGCGCCGGAGGGCGACTTCTCGTCGGTCGTGCTGCCGTTCGTCCACGCGGGGCGCGGCATCCATGTGCGGACCGTCCCTCTCGCCAATCTCGCGGCGGAGATCCGCCGGGACACCGCCCTCGTCGCGTTCTCGCTCGTGCAATCGGCCACGGGAGACGTCGCCGACGCGGAGGCGATCGTGGATGCCGCGCGCCGCCACGGCGCCCGCACCTTCTGCGACGCGACCCAGGCGGCGGGGTGGCTCCCGGTCGACGCGACGATGTTCGACGCGCTCGTCTGCCACGCCTACAAGTGGCTGTGCGCCCCGCGGGGCGTGGCGTTCCTCGCGGTGTCGGAGGAGTTCGGGCGCAGCATCCCTCCCCTCTTCGCCGGCTGGTACGCGGGCGACGACCCCTGGACGTCCTGTTACGGCACCGACGTCCGCCTCGCCGTCGATGCGCGGCGCCTCGACGTCTCGCCCGCCTGGCAGGCCTTCGTCGGGGCGGAGCCCGCGCTCGCCCTCTTCGCGCACCTCGACCCAGAAGCCCTCTACGCCCACGCGACAGGTCTGGCCGCCGCCTTCCGGTTCCGGCTCGGCCTCACGCAGCCCGAGCGCGCGAGCGCCATCGTGACGTGGGCCGATCCCGACGGATGCGATCTCGCCCGGCTGACGGCGGCAGGGATCACAGCCTCGGGGCGCGCAGGCCGGGCACGCGTCGCCTTCCACGTCTTCAATGACGAGCACGACGTCGAGCTCGCCTGCGCGGCACTCGGTCGCTGATCGACGCTCAGCGCACGGAAGCGCGGCTCCGAAGGGCGATCGGCGACAGCGCGGCGACCGCCACGACGGCGATGCCGACGACGAACGCGAGCCCGCCGTAGCCGATGGCGCCGAGGATGATGCCGGCGAGCACCGCGCCACCCGCCCCCACGATGCTCATGGTGAAGTCGCTGATGCCCTGACGGCGGGTGCGCCGCTCCTCCGACGAGGCCTCGGTCAGCAGCGCCGAACCCGCGACGGTCGAGGCGCTCCAGCCCAGCCCGAGCAGGATGAGGCCGATCGTCACCGAGGTGTTCGAATCCTGGCCGAACGACGCCGTGAGGAGCGCCGCGACGAGCAGACCCTGACCGAGGAGGATCGTCTGCACGCGGCCGATGCGGTCGGCCAGGATGCCGAACACCGGCGACAGCGCGTACATGCCGGCGATATGCAGGCTGATCGTCATGCCGATGATGGTGAGATCCGCGCCGTGGTGCAGCAGATGCACGGGCGTCATCGCCATGACCGACACCATGACGCCGTGGGCCGCCGCTACGGCGAAGATCGCGTACCGGGCCACGACCGGGCGATCCGGCTTCGCGATGGCCTCCGCCGTCCGGGCGGCGGCACGCTCCGCGACGACCCGCTGTGCGAGGAGCAGCGGATCGGGCCGCAGCGCCACGAGATACAGCAGGATGCCGAGCACCTGCGCGGCGAGGGTGAAGACGTAGGCGCCGGTCAGCGTCGGCATGCCGAACAGCGCGCCGAGCTTCTCCCCCGGCGCCGTGAGATTGGGGCCGAGCACGGCCCCGATGGTCGTGGCCCACACGACGATGGACAGGTCGCGACCGCGCGAGCGATCGGTAGCGAGATCTGTGGCGGCGAACCGCGACTGCAGGTTGGCGGCCTGACCCGCGCCGATGAGGAGGAAGGCAACCAGCAGCAGCGGGAACGAGCCGATGCGAACGGCCGTGACGACGAGCACGACGCCGATGAGAGCGATCGCCATTCCCGACGCGAGCGAACGGCGACGGCCGAACCGCCGCGCGAACGCCGCGAGCGGGACGGCGAGGAGGGCCGTCCCGAGAGTGATCGCGGCCGTCGCGAGCCCTGCGTAGGCCTCGTCGCCGGAGACGGCCGCCGCGATGACGGTGCCCAGCGAGATCGTCACGCCGAAGGCGAGTCCCCCCAGCACCTGCCCGATGGACAGCACCCAGACGGTGCGACGCTGGACGGCCGAGACGTCTGCGGCGGCGCCGGCCGCGGCATCCATTCTCTCGTCCTGTGTCATGGCGACCGCCGTCAGGCAGCGCGAGCGGTGTTGCGCAGGATGCCGAGGCCCGAGATCTCGACCTCGACGGTGTCGCCCGCGACGATCTGGCCGACGCCCGCGGGCGTGCCCGTGAGGATCACGTCGCCCGGCAGCAGGGTGAAGGCGGCGGACGCGAACTCGATGATCTCGCCGAGCGAGAAGATCATGTCGCTGATCGGGCCCTGCTGACGCACGTCGCCGTTGAGACGCGTCGTGATGACGGCATCGCCGTTGACGTCGAACTCCGTCTCGATCGCGGGGCCGAGGGGGCACGACGTGTCGAAGCCCTTCGCCCGGGCCCACTGGCCGTCGGTCTTCTGCCAGTCGCGGGCCGTCAGGTCGTTCGCGATCGTGTAGCCGAAGACGTACTCGAGCGCGCTCGCGGCCGGGACGTTCTTGGCGACACGGCCGATGACCGCGGCGAGCTCACCCTCGAAGCTGATGAAGTCGGAGTGCGCGGGCAGCGCGACGGCATCGCCGGGCCCGACGACGGCGGTGTTCGGCTTGAAGAACAGCATCGGTGCCGCGGGCACCTCGTTGCCGAGCTCCGCAGCGTGCTCGCGGTAGTTGCGCCCGACGCATACGACCTTCGAGCGCGGGATGACGGGCGCGAGCAGCGCGACGTCACCGAGCGGCACGCGCTCCCCCGTCGTCTCGTACCCCGCGAACATCGGGTCTCCCGCGAGGACGACGAGCTCACCCTCGTCGACGATGCCGAAGCGGATGGCGTCCTGGTGACTGAAGCGGGCGATCCTCACGGCATCGAGCCTACTCACGTGCCCGACACGCGACAGCGGAACGGCAGAGGGACGGATGCCGTCGGCATCCGTCCCTCTGTGTGAAGCGTGTCAGGCGTCGAGGCGCAGCAGCCAGCCGTGCTTGTCTTCGCGACGGCCGTACTGGATGTCGGTGAGCTCTTCGCGCAGCGACAGCGCCAGCTCACCCGACGGCTGCTCGTCGAGGAAGTCCTTGCCCTTGAGGAGGCCGATCGGCGTCACGACGGCGGCCGTGCCGCAGGCGAACACCTCGACGATGTCGCCGGAGGCGACGCCCCGACGCCACTCGTCGAACGAGACGGCCCGCCCCTCGACCTTGTGGCCGCGGTCGATCGCGAGCTGCAGGATCGAGTCGCGCGTGATGCCCTCGAGGATCGAGTCGGACTGCGGCGTGACGATCGTGCCGTCCTTGTAGACGAAGACGATGTTCATGCCGCCGAGCTCCTCGACGTTGCGGTCCTGATCGAGGAAGACGACCTGGTCGCACTCGTTCTCGTACGCCTCCGACTGCGGCAGCAGGCTGGCGGCGTAGTTGCCGCCCGTCTTCGCCGCACCCGTGCCGCCCTTGCCGGCGCGCGCGTAGTCTTCGCTGAGCCAGATGGAGACGGGCTTGAGCCCGCCCTTGAAGTAGGCGCCCGCCGGCGAGGCGATGAGGTAGTAGGCGACCTTGTGCGCGGGCCGCACGCCGAGGAACGCCTCCTTGGCGAACATGAAGGGCCGGAGGTACAGGCTCTGGTCCTCACCCGACGGCACCCAGGCACCGTCGACGGCGATGAGCTCACGCAGCGACTGGATGAAGTACGGGGCGGGCAGCTCCGGCAGCGCGAGGCGCCGCGCCGAGCGCTGCAGGCGACGTGCGTTCTGGTCGGGCCGGAACGTGTGGATCGATCCGTCGGCGTGCCGGTACGCCTTGATCCCCTCGAAGATCTCCTGCCCGTAGTGCAGCACGGCTGCGGCGGGGTCGAGCGTGATCGGCCCGTACGGCGAGACGCGGGGACGGTGCCACCCGCCGTTCACCGACCAGCAGATGTCGACCATGTGGTCGGTGAAGCTCGTGCCGAAGCCGGGATTGACGAGGATCTCCTCGCGCTGAGCAGGGCTCTTGGCGGCGAGGTTCTTCGTGATGGCGAACTCGAGCGGGGCGAGTCCGGTGTCGGGGTCGGAATCGATGAGGGTCATGTCGTGTCCTGACTGAGATGTCTGGTGCGGCGACGTCGGCGGCGCGTGTTCCAGGTTACGCCTGGAGACGCGCGGCGATCGCGTCGCCGATCTCTGCGGTGGTGCGGGCGGAGGCTCCGCGGGAGGCGATGTCGTCCTCGACCGCGCGGGTCACGCGGTCGGCGTCGCCTGGCAGCCCGAGGTGGTCGAGCAGCAGGGCGATGGACAGGATCGCGGCCGTGGGATCGGCCTTCTGCTGTCCTGCGATGTCGGGCGCCGAACCGTGCACGGGCTCGAACATCGAGGGGAACGCGCCGTCGGGGTTGATGTTGCCCGAAGCGGCGAGGCCGATGCCACCGGTGACGGCGCCGGCCAGGTCAGTCAGGATGTCGCCGAAGAGGTTGTCGGTGACGATCACGTCGAAGCGACCGGGGTTCGTGACCAGGTAGATCGTGGCCGCGTCGACGTGGATGTAGTCTACGGCGACTTCGGGATGCTCTTTCGCCACCTCGTCGACGACGCGCTTCCAGATGCCGCCCGCGTGCACGAGGACGTTCGTCTTGTGCACGAGTGTGAGCTTCTTGCGACGGCGCTCCGCGAGGTCGAACGCGTAGCGCACGACGCGTTCGACGCCGAAGGCCGTATTCACGGAGGTCTCGTTGGCGACCTCGTTCGGCGTGCCGCGGCGGATCGAACCGCCGTTGCCGACGTACGGTCCCTCGGTTCCCTCCCGCACGACGACGAAGTCGATGTCGCCGGGCTCGGCCAGCGGACCCGGAGCCCCGTCGTACAGCTTCGAGGGTCGGAGGTTCACGTAGTGGTCGAGCTCGAAGCGCAGCTTCAGCAGGAGCCCGCGCTCGATGTTCGCGTCCTTCAGACGCGGGTCGCCGGGCACTCCCCCGACGGCGCCCAGGAGGATCGCGTCGTGCCCCTTGATCGCGTCGAGGTCGGCATCCGTCAGCGTGTCGCCGGTCTCGAGGAACCGCGCGGCTCCCAGCGAGAAGTGCGTCTTGTCGAACCGGATGCCGCTTCCCGCGGTCGCGGCATCCAGCACCTTCTCCGCCTCGGCGATGACCTCGGGACCGATGCCGTCACCCGGGATGACGGCAAGCTTGACGACGCGCGACATTGCTCTCCTTGCTGGGGGGCGCGCACGCGGTCAGTGCTCGGCGGGCGCGGTGCGGGACCTTCCCAGGGTAGTGGCCGCGACGACGGCCGCGATCGCCACGAGAACCGCGCCGATGAGCGCCGTCGTCGTGACGCCCGCGTCGAAGGCGTGGGATGCGGCATCCCGAACCGCATCGCCGAGGCTGCCGCCCAGCGAATCAGCCGTGTGCATCGCCCCCGCGAGCGTCTCGCGCGACGCGTCGGCGGCGGCGGGGGCGAGTCCTTCCGGAAGCACCAGACCTGCCCGGTAGAGGGCCGTGAGCAGGCCGCCGAGGATCGCCGTGCCGAGGACCGCGCCGAGCTCGTATGCCGTCTCGGACACCGCGCTCGCAGCGCCCGCCTTCGCCGGGGGCGCACTCGAGAGGATGAGCTCGTTCGACACCGTCTCGGCCATCCCGATCCCGATGCCGAGGGCGACGAACGCGCCGATGATGGCGGCGAGGCTGTCAGTTCCCGCGACGACGGCGATCGTGACGTAGCCGGCGATCGACAGGACGAGGGCTGCCGGCACCACGACACGCGGCGAGAACCGCTTGGAGATCGGCACGACGACGAGACCCGCGACGATCATCGCGCCGAGACCCGGAACGAGCGCGAGGCCCGCCTCCATGGGGCTCAGCCCCACGATGAGCTGCAGGTGCTGCGCGACGAAGAAGAGGAAGCCGACGAGCGCGATGACACTCAGCAGATTGACCAGGAGCGCGCCGGTGAAGGTGGCGCGCTGGAAGAGCCGCATGTCGAGCATGGGCGTCTCGGCGCGGAGCTGTCGACGGACGAACAGGATGCCGAACCCCAGCCCCACCGCGAACAGCGTGGCGATCGTCCAGCTCATGCCGTGCACGGCGAGCTCCTTGATGCCGTAGACGATCGGCACCATCGTGCCGAGCGACAGCGCGATGCTGAGCGGATCGATGCGACCCGGATTCGGGTCGCGGCTCTCGGGCACGAGGATCGGCGCGAGCACGAGAAGCGGGACGAGCACAGGCACCGCCATGAGGAAGACCGACCCCCACGCGAAGTGCGCGAGGAGGAAGCCGCCCACGATCGGCCCGAGGGCGGACCCCGCCGAGAACATCGAGGCCCAGATGGCGATGGCGAGACGGCGCTGATCGCGGTCGGTGAAGATGCTGCGCAGCAGCGACAGCGTCGACGGCATGAGCATCGCGCCGAAGACGCCCATCCCCGCACGGGCGGCGATGAGCCACGCGGCGGTCGGGGCGAAGGCGGCGCCCGCCGAGACGAGGGCGAAGCCGGTGGCGCCGATGAGCAGCATCCGTCGACGTCCGAACCGGTCGCCCAGCGTGCCCATCGTGACGAGCAGGCTCGCGAGCACCAGCGGGTAGGCGTCGATGATCCACAGCTGCTCGATCCCCGACGGCTCGAGGTCCAGCGCGATCTGGGGCAGCGCGAAGCTCAGCACGGTGTTGTCGACCGAGACGAGCAGCACGGGCAGCATGAGCACGACGAGCGCCGCCCAGCCGCGCCAGCCGACGCGCTCGGCGCGCTCGTCGGCGATGCGGAGTTCCTGCGTGAGTGTCATCATTTCTAAACCGTCCAGCCGGTATAGTATCAGGCGCCTCTCCCCCACCGCCACACGGGCCGCCGGATAGCATCGAGTGCATGAGCCGACCTCCCCGCGCCCGCGAGAGCGTGCTCGACGCGTTCGAAGGGCTGCTGGTCGAGCAGGGCGAGCGAGCGGCGACGATGGATGCCACGGCCAAGGTCGCCGGCGTGTCCAAGGGCGGTCTGCTGTACCACTTCTCGTCGAAGGACGCCCTCGAAGCCGGGGTCATCGAGCGGCTCAGTGAGCTCGTCGACGAGGATGTCGCGGCGATGGCCGCCGCACCCGAGGGGCCCATCGCCTACTTCCTGCGATCCTCCGCCATGGAGAACGACCCGCTGGACCGGGCGGTGCTCGCGGTGTCGCGGCTCGCTCAGGGCGGTAGTGCGCCCGCGGCGGAGGCGCTCCGCGGCATCCGCGACCGCTGGGCGGACGCCCTCCGCTCGGAGACGAGGGACGAGACGGCTCTCGACCTCGTGATGCTCGTGGGCGACGGGCTCTACTTCAACAACGCCCTGTCGGGCGGAGCGATCCCGGGCCCGGTGCCGCGCGGCGCCGCCATGGATGCCCTCGTCGAGCTCGTGGAGCGGGCCGCACGGGAGTCCTGAGCCCTGGGCGGCCTGACGGGACCTCTGCGCGGGCCGGACGCGAACGCTGCGCGGCCGGAAGCGAACGCTGCGCGGCCGGAAGCGAACGCTGCGCGGCCGGAAGCTGAGGGATGCCTCGGCCGAGGCATCCCTCACCGTGTCAGACTTCGGCGATCTCGATCTGCCGGAAGAGGTCGGCGCCGACGGCCTTGCGCATCTCCTCGAGGATGCCGTCGGGCACCGGCGAGTCGACGGTGAGCACCGAGAGGGCCCGGCCGCTGGCGTCGGGGTGTGCGACCTGCAGACCGGCGATGTTGATCTGCGCGTCGCCGAGCTCCTTGCCGTAGATCGCCACGATGCCGGGACGGTCGGCGTAGCGCATGACGACGTGGTACTTCTCGAACGGCACCTCGATCTCGTAGCCGTTGATGCCGACGACCTTGGGCACCATGCGCGTACCGGCGAGTGTGCCCTCGACCGTGAGCACCGTGCCGTCGGCGAGCGTGCCGCGGAGGATCGTGATGTTGCGGTACTGCGGGCTCTCCGCCTCGACGATCAGACGAGTCTCGATGCCGCGCTGCTCCGCGAACAGCGGCGCGTTCACGTACGAGACGTTCTCGCTCACGATGTTCGTGAAGATCCCCTTGAGGGCCGCGAGGCGGTACACGCTGACGTCGTAGGCTGCGAGCTCGCCGCGCACCTCGATGTCGAGGCTCGTGAGCGCCGAGTGCGAGAGGCCGGCGAAGAACTGGCCGAGCATCTCGACGAGCGCGATGCCGGGGCGCACGAACGGGTCGATGACGCCGCCGGCGACGTTGACGGCGTCCGGCACGAGGTCGCCCTCGAGGGCGAGCTTGACCGAGCGCGCGACCGAGACGCCCGCCTTCTCCTGCGCCTCATCGGTGCTCGCTCCCAGGTGCGGCGTGCCGACGACGTTGGGCAGCGCGACGAGACGCGCCGCGGCGGTGTCGGGCTTGGGCGGCTCGCTCGTGAAGACATCGAGCCCCGCGCCGGCGATGCGACCCGAGGTGAGGGCCTCGTGCAGCGCCTCCTCGTCGATGAGACCACCGCGCGCGACGTTGACGACGTAGGCCGAGGGCTTCATGAGCGCGAACTGGGCGGTGGAGATCATGCCGGTCGTCTCGGGCGTCTTCGGCATGTGCACCGTGACGAAGTCGCTCTGCCGGAGGACATCGTCGAACGAGAGCAGCTCGACGCCCAGCTGCTGCGCGCGCGTGGGCGTGATGTAGGGGTCGTAGCCCACGACGCGCACGCCGAAGGCCTTGAGGCGCTCGGCGACGAGGGCGCCGATGCGGCCGAGCCCGAAGATGCCGACGGTCTTCTCGAAGAGCTCCGTGCCGGTGAACGAGCTGCGCTTCCACTGACCGGCCGCGAGCGACGCGTGGGCCGCGGGGATGTGCCGAGCGAGGCTGAGGATGTGGCCGACCGTCAGCTCGGCGGCCGAGATGACGTTCGAGGTCGGGGCGTTCACGACCATGACGCCGGCGGTCGTGGCTGCCTTGATGTCGACGTTGTCGAGTCCGACGCCGGCGCGCGCGACGACCTTGAGGGCGGGCGCTGCGGCGATCGCCTCCTCGTCGATGCGGGTCGCGGAGCGGATGAGCACAGCGTTCGCGTCGGCGAGGGCCGACAGCAGGGCGGGACGGTCGGTTCCGTCGACGTTGCGCACGTCGAAGTCGGGGCCGAGGGCGTCGATCGTGGCGGGTGAGAGTTCTTCGGCGATCAGGACGACAGGCTTGGACACGGCGGAAGACCTTCGAAAGCGGTGCACGGAGGCAGAAGCGGTGGGAATGCCGTGCCGCACAGCGTCGGGGCCGGCGGTGTCAGCCTACCGTGCCCCCGAGTGACGCCCCGACCGTGTGACGCCGGTGCGCCCCCAATACCCGCCGAGCGCGTACCGCGGCGGTAGGCTCCTGCCGCGATGGACCCCTCAGATGCCGAGCCGGTGTCGGCGGATGCCGGCCAGGGCGAGCACTCGTTCTTCGACGAGTCGCATTGGCCGCCTGCGATCGCGGTCTTCGTCTTCCTCGTCCTCAACGTCGCCGACCGGCTCTGGCTGCCGAGCGGCGAGATCCTCGACGTGCCCTGGCTGCTTCCTCTCGTGGAGGTCGCGATCATCCTGGTGCTGATCTTCGGCCGGCCGGCGGATCTGAAGAAGCAGCGCCGATGGCTGCATCCCACCGCCGTCATCCTCGTCGCCCTCATGGTCATCTCTGCGCTCTGGGCCACCGTCCGACTGATCAACGACCTGATCTGGGGATCGAAGCTCGCCGACGAGCCTGCGCTGCTCCTCGCATCCGGAGCACTCGTGTGGCTCGGGAACGTGCTGTCGTTCGCTCTGCTCTACTGGCTGCTCGACGGAGGCGGCCCCGCTCGGCGCCACTCGCGCCACGCGCCCGGCGATTTCGCCTTCACGCAGCACCTGAACCCCGAGATCGCGCCGCGAGGCTGGCGACCGGTGTTCCTCGATTACCTGCATCTGGCCTTCACGAACTCGACCGCGTTCAGCCCGACGGACGTCATGCCGCTGAGCCTCCGCGCGAAGTACTCGATGCTCGTGCAGTCGACGATCGCGCTCGCGCTGTTCGGCCTGATCGTCGCGCGTGCGGTGAACGCGTTCACCTGAGGAGTGCGTCAGCCTCCGTACAGGGCGGTCGAGGCGGCCGCGTACGCGAAGATGTTCAGCCAGAACGCAGCCACGAGGGCGAGTCCCGTGAGCATCACCATCGCGAACTGACCGGCACGGCGGCGCCAGCCGATCGCGAAGGCCGCACCGAAGACGACGATCGGGAACACGATCGGCAGGAGCAGCACGAACCAGCCGTAGCCGCTCAGTCCCTCGACCCCGCTCGCCTGCTGGATGAGGAAGGCGAGCGCCGTCCACACGACGTAGGCGTAGAGCAGCGCGAAGACCCCGGCGATCGTGACGATGAGCCAGACCGGCAGCGCGGGCCGTCGGACAGGGGTGTCGACGGTGGTCACAGGGCGGCTCCCGCGAGGACGAACGGCCAGGGGATGAGGAGCACGGCGCCTGCGACGAGGAGGACGAACCGCACCCACGAGCGTGTCGTGCGCGTCAACCAGAACACGGTGAGGAACCACAGCGGCAAGGCGGCGACGGCGAGCCACAGGGTGATCTGGAAGGCGGCGGGCTCGAGGAACAGGGACGCGACGAGCTGAAGCCGCGCCGCACCGAGCAGCCATCCGATCGTCAGCAGCAGATAGACCCCCGCGAGGATGCCGATGCCGATGAGCGACGCGTTGCTCAGCTGCCGGCGATCGAGGTCTTCGTCGTCGGAGGGCTGGGGCTTCGCCCCCTCGACGGGCCCGGGGACCGGATCGACGTCGGATCGCGCATCCGGGTCGCGCACGGAAGCGGAGTGTTCGCTCTCGGGCGGGTCGCCGACCGCGGCGGACACGGGATGCGGCTCACGCGCAGCATCCTCGTCCTCGAAATCCGCCGTGCCGACGTCGAGCGTCGGGTCGTCGTCGCCGTCCCAGCTCAGGGCGTCATCGTCACGTCCGCGGGTCACTCCCCCAGCGTAGCGGCGCGGTCGCCGCCCGAACGGGATGACGCGGACCCTCCCCCGCCGATAGCCTCGGCGTGCACGGCGCCACCGCAGGCGCCGCGACACCGGAGGTGATGGCATGTGCCGCTGGCTCGCCTACGCGGGAGAACCGCTGCAGCCGTCCGCTCTCATCCTCGAGACGAAGCACTCGCTCGTCGCGCAGTCGCTCAACTCCCCGCTCGGCTTCGAGACGGTGAACGGCGACGGCTTCGGGGTCGGGTGGTATGGGAAGGATGCCGCGCCCGGCACACCGCCGGCCCTGTTCCACAGCATCGAGCCGGCGTGGCACGACGAGAACCTGCGGGAGCTGACGCAGGCCATCGAGAGCCCGCTCTTCCTCGCGCACGTGCGCGCTGCGGCGGCGCCGCCGATCCAGCAGACGAACTGCCACCCGTTCCGGCACGGCCACTGGCTCTTCATGCACAACGGCGGGCTCGCGCACTTCTCGCGGCTGCGGCGCGACCTCATGCTCGCGGTCGACCCGGAGCTGTTCCCGCACATCCGCGGCACGACCGATTCCGAGGTGCTGTTCAACCTCGCGGTGACTCACGGGCTGCAGGAGGATCCCGTCAAGGGACTGGGGCGCGCCATCCGATTCGTGGAGCAGACCGCCGAAGCCCACGGCATCCGGGATGCCGTCCAGGGCACGTTCGCCGTGAGCGACGGCCGCACGCTGTGGGCCTTCCGCTATTCGACCGCACACCGATCGCGGACCCTCTTCCACTCCGCCGACATGGCGACGCTTCAGGAGACCTACCCGCACAACGAGAGGCTGCGCCGGTTCGGGGCACGCGCGCGGGTCGTCGTGTCCGAACCCCTCTCCGACCTTCCCGGCGCGTTCATCGAGGTGGCGGAGTCGACGGTCACCGTGCTCGACGCCGACGAGTTCCACACGGAGCCGTTCCTGGCCGCCTGACCTCAGGATGCTGCGGCCTGTCGCTGTGCGTGCGAACGCGAGAGCCGCACTTTCCTGCGAGCGCCCGTGTCGGCGACGCCGCGTCCGCAGGGAAGTGACGCGCTCGACCCCCGACTCCCAACCCTGAGACGCATCACCGCGTCGTCATGGTGCAGACGAGGTGGTAGCCGCCGTCGGGGTGCTCGACGACGGAGTACCGCAGACACGTCGACGACGGCAGCTCGCCCGCCGCGACCCGCCGCTGGAGCTCCTCTGCGACCCGGTCGGCGGGCCGGCCCGCGTATTCCTGCCCGAGGGCGTGGTCGACGGGTGCCTGGTGGGGCGCCATGATCGGCTGCGGCCCCGAAGGAAGGGTCGCGGTCTGGCATCCCGCGAGTCCGAGAGTCGCTCCCACGATCGCCGAGACGACCAGGACGCGAGCTGCGATTGAGGTGTTCATGATTCCGTCTCCTTCCGCCGGTCGCTGATCGGCCGGTCGTTCGATATCGACGGTGTCGTCAGGGCATATCCGACGCCTGCTCCGGCGATATCCGGCCGATATCCGTCGTCGCGCGCACCCGTTGACCCCGCTGCTCCGACGGGTCGACACTTCCCTCATGGTCGTGAAGGTGCTCGGCCCACTCGAAACCGGCACCGATCCGCTCAGCCCTCGTGAACGGACCGTGCTGTCCGCCCTCATCGTGCGCGCGGGGTCGACCATCGCGCCCGCCGAGCTGGCGGAAGCCTGGTGGGGCGAGACTCCTCCGCGCACGTGGGAGCAGCAGATCCGCAACTCCGTCGCGCGCATCCGGGGCCGCCTCGGGCGCAGCAGCATCGAGACGCTCGGCTGGGAGTACCGCCTCGGGCTCGACCCGGACTCCATCGACGCCGTCCGCTTCGAGCGGCTCGTCTCGACAGCCCGCGGCCACGCGCTCCGCGGCGAGCAGGATCGGGCGGTGGATGCCTACGGGCGGGCCCTCGCGCTGTGGCGCGGCGCTCCGCTGCAGGACGTCTCACGCTGGGAGCCCGGCGTCGTCGAGGCCATGCGGCTGGGTGAGATCCGGGCGAGCGCCGAGGAGGAGCTGCTCGACGCGCGGCTCGCCGCCGGCGAGCACCGGTCCGTCATCGCCGACGCGGAGCGACTGCTGCGCGAGCAGCCGCTCCGCGAGGACCGGTGGGCGATCGTGGCGCTCGCCAACTACCGCGCCAACCGGCAGGCCGAGGCGCTCGCCGTCGTGCGCCGCGCGCGCGAGCGGCTCGCCGACGAGCTCGGCATCGAGCCCGGCCCTCGGCTGGCCGCGCTCGAGCTCGCGATGCTGCGGCGCGACCCTGCCCTCGATGCCCCGACACCCCTGCCCGCCACGATCGGCGTGTGCCCGTACCCCGGTCTGCGGCCCTTCGGTCCCGACGATGCCGAGGTCTTCTTCGGTCGGGATGCCGACATCGAGACGCTGCTCGACCGCGTCGCACCGGGGGGCGTCGTGACGATCGCCGGCGCCTCCGGCACGGGAAAGTCCTCGCTCATGCTCGCCGGCCTCATCCCGCGGCTGCGGGCGCGCGGCAGCGTCGTCGAGGTGATCCGGCCGAGCGTGGGCGGCTCGAGCGCCCTCCGTCATGCGACGGAGCGTGCGCAGGTCGTCGCGATCGACCAGGCCGAAGAGCTGCTCCTCTCAGACGACATCGCAGAGTTCTGTGCGATCGCGGCGGCTTTCCTCGGGGCGGGCGGCACGCTGCTGGCCACGACCCGCTCCGACGGTCTCGACGGTCTTCGCGCCCTGCCCCGCATCGGCGACGACGTCGGCCGCGGCGTGTACCTGCTCGGCGGATTGACGGATGCCGCGTACCGCAGCGCGATCGAGCAGCCGGCGCGTCATGCGGGACTGATCCTCGAGCCCGGCCTCGTCGAAGTCGCGGTGCGCGACGCGGGCGACCGGTCGTCGACGCTCCCCCACCTCTCCCACGCGATGCAGGAGACCTGGGCGCGCCGGGAGGGGGCGACGCTGACGGTCGACGGCTACCAGCGCTCGGGCGGCATCCCCGGCGCGATCGCTCAGTCGGCGGAAGAGGCCTTCCGCGTGCTCTCGCCCGACGATCAGGCGGTGTGCCGCTCCCTGCTGCTGCGTCTCGTGGACCGCGGCGCCGACGGAGTCTCGACGCGCCGGAGGGTGCCCGCCGAACCCCTGCTCGCCCATCCCGCCCGGCGCCGCGTGCTGGAGGGACTCACCCGTGCCCGGCTCGTGACCTTCGACGGCGACGCGATCATCGTGGCGCACGAGGCGGTCGCCTCGGCGTGGCCGCGCCTCGACGCATGGCTCGAAGAGGACGCCGACGGCGCGCGCACCCTGCGCTCCGTCGAGGGGGCTGCTGCCGCCTGGCACACCGGCGGACGCGACGACGACGACCTGCTGCGCGGGGCGCGCCTGCACAGCGCGCTGACCTGGCAGGAGGTCGCGCGGCCCGACCTCACCGAGGTCGAGCGCGAGTTCCTGACGGCATCCGACGTGCACGCACAGGGCGTCGTGCACGAGCTCCGCGACCGCGCCGCACAGGAGAAGCGCCGAAACCGCGTGCTGAGGGCCGCGCTGGGGGTCGCGGGCCTCCTTCTCGTCGCCGCCGTCGTCGCGGGAAGCCTCGCGGTCGTGCGCGGGCAGGACGCCGCCGCGGCCGCCGAGGACGCCAAGATCGAGGCGGTCGTGGCGACCTCGCTCTCGCTCCGGTCGACGGATCGGGATGCCGCGGCCCTGCTGGCGGCGGAGGCATATCGGCGCTGGCCACAGGATCCGCGCGTGCGGTCGGCGCTGCTCGGCACGATCGAGTCGGCCGATGGCCTGCTCGACACGCATCGCGTGACGGGCGCCGACACGACGAGGCTCGCCGTGATTCCGGGCACGGGCGCTGCGCTCATGGTGCGCGACGGCTCAGCCGGCGCGGCGCTCGAGATCGTGGACATTGCGACCGGTCGAGTCCTGCGCACGCTCGACATCGACGTGAGCGTGACGAACAAGTGGCGGGACAACTCGAGCGACGTCTACGTCAGCGGCGACGGGCGGGTCGGCGTCGTCCAGAGCGGCGTCTCGGTCGACCCCGAGCACGCCACCTGCTGCTGGAATCAGCTCACCTTCGTCGATCTCGCCGCGGGGACGGTGCTGCCGGGAAGCCAGATCCTCAAGATGCGGACGAGCACGTTCATCGATCTCGGTCAGGACGGATCGGTCGCCTACCTCGTGCATCCGCTCACCGGCGACCTCATCGCGATCGATACGCGCACCGGCGACGTCCGCACGTCGAGCCCGGCCGCGTTCGGAGACTTCTCCGGTCAGGGCGGCCTGTACAACGGGGTGGCGGTCGTGGACGCCGACCTCGTGGCCACCGCGGTCGCCGACCGCGTGGACCTCTTCGACCGTCGCACGCTCGCCCTCGTGCGATCGATCCCGCTCTCGGCGAACTACGCCGACGGCGTGCTCCTCGCCGATCGAGCAGGCCATCTCTTCTCCGCCGGCCGGGACGGCCTCGCCAAGATCTCCCTCCCCTCGGCCGAGGTCCTGTGGGAGCGACCCGTGACGAGGGGCGACGTGTGCCGATTCCTCGTTCAGACGCCGCGCGGCACCCTCGTCTGCTCGTCGCTCGACAAGATCACCGTGCTCGACCCGGAGACGGGGCTTCCCACGAGCCGCCTCGTGCGATCGCAGACGGGCACGACGCAGCCGATCTACGCGATCGACGACCGCACGCTGCTGATCGACACCGTCTCCGGCGCGGGCTGGATGCGCTGGCGGCTCGACGGCAGCGGTGCCGCCGTCGCGGCGCTCGCGCCGGGACAGGCCATCACGGATCCACCCGGCGCCGACGGACGGTTCATGGTGACCAGGCCCCTGGAGGACGGCCCCGCGCAGCTGCGCGACCTCCGCACCGGGGCGCCGCACGGGGCCGCCGTCGACGGCATCACGATGCTCTCCAGCGACGTCGTCGAGGCCTACACCGAGGGAAAGGGATACACGCTCGAGAAGATCTCCACGGGCGCGACGTATCCCTATCGGATCGCCGGGCTGCCGGACGACTTCGCCCTGTACGAGGGCGGATGGGGACCGCACGCCTTCGTCTTCTTCGACGGCAAGGTCGTCGCATTCGACCCCTCGACCGGTGAGCAGACCGGCAAGCCGCTCGTCATCGCGAACGCGAATGTTGACAGAGTCGGCGGCATCAGCGAGTCGGCCGACGGCTCGACGGTCGCCGTCAACTGGTGGGACGACAACCTGGGATACGCGCAGACGGCGCTCTTCCGCCTGGCCGACGGACATCTCCTCTCGCAGGGCATCCCCGGTCGCAACACGTCGCTCGTGACGGATGCCGGCACCATCATCGCGGTCGGCGACGAATCCATCGAGCGCGTCGATCCGAACTCGTTGCAGCCGATCTCGACCCTCGCCCAGTCCGACGGCGGAAGCGTCTACCTCACCGACTCCCTCGACGAGCGGACGCTCCTCAACTCGGCGGGCAACAACCGGGTCCGGCTCTACGACCTCGCGGCAGACATCCCGCTCGGCGACGCGATCGACGGCGATACGCCCCTCGGCTGGCCGGGCGGCTTCCTGACCGCGGACGGCAAGACGCTTCTGACCAACTCGCCCGCGGGCGTGCTCGCCTGGGACCTGCGACCGTCCTCGGAGGCGAAGGCCGCGTGCGCACTCGCCGGCCGCGAGTTCAGGCCGGCGGAGTGGAACACGTACTTCCCCGGCGAGCCGCGTGTCGCGACGTGCGCCGCGCTCGGTTAGCGCTCAGTCGAAGATCTGCAGCATGAGCGAATGCCAGGTCACTGGCCCGACGATGCCGTCTGCCGGCTGCGCGAACATCTGCTGATACTCCCGCACCGCGGCATCCGTCTTCGGTCCGAAATCGCCGTCCACGACGA
The DNA here is from genome assembly GCF_039614715.1 of Microbacterium sp. AZCO. Taxonomy (GTDB): domain Bacteria; phylum Actinomycetota; class Actinomycetes; order Actinomycetales; family Microbacteriaceae; genus Microbacterium. The sequence goes on from NZ_CP154857.1 coordinate 1,618,551, forward strand.
GCTCGCCCGGGAGGAGGGTCTGCAGCGCCTTGACGGCCTCGCCGTGGTCGCCCTTGTGCACCGTGACCACGATGGCCGGCCAGTCGAGCTGTCCGAGGGTCGTCGAGATCTCGGTCGCCCGGAGCGTCTGCTGGTACGCGGTCACGGCTGCGCCGCTTGCCGGCCCGAAGGCTCCGTCGGCGACGATCGACGCTCCGTGGGCACGGAGCAGGTGCTGCGCCGCGAGCACGCGCCAGTTGGTCGCCTGCGCGGCCCCCTGCTTGACGAGCGCCCACGGGCGAGGGCCCGGCTGCAGGGTGCTCAGGAACGACCACGTCTCCCGGCCGGCGACGCCGTCGATCGTGAGCCCCCACGACCACTGGAAGAACTCGACCTTCTCCTTCGTCGCGGGACCGAACGCGCCGTCCGGCACGAGCGGCGAATCGCCGGGCGACTGCAGGAGCCCGAACTGCTGCACGGCGAGCACGGCGTCGCCCGTCGAGCCCTGGCTCGTCGGGACGACGAGACGCGGCCACGTCACCGGGCCGACGACTCCGTCGGCCGGCAGCCCCTCGGCGTTCTGCAGCGCCGTGACGGCCGCCCGCGTGACGGGCCCGAACACCCCATCCGCGTCGAGCGAGTGCCCGCGCGCCCGCAGCAGGTACTGGATCCCCTCCACCAAGGAGCCGATGGCTCCTTCACCGACCGTGCTCCACGGCTCGACGTTCATCTCTGCTCCTGTCCCGTCTCCCCCGGATCGGAGCGATCCCCCTGACCCGAGGCTAGCGGCGGGCAGCGCCGGAGCGCACGCGAAAAACCGGCCGCCGTCACTCCGGGTGGGGGCGACGACGGCCGGCGAAAGCCGAGCGGGTATGCCGGCTGGTCTTCAGACGAGGGTCAGCGGGCGGCCGAGCCCTCGGTGTAGTCCTCGTCCTGCTGCTTCCACGCGAACAGCGCGCGCAGGTCGCGGCCGACGCCCTCGATGGGGTGCTGCGCGGCCTTCTCGCGGAGCTCGTAGAACTCCTTGGCGCCGTTGTCCTGGTCGTCGATGAAGCGCTTGGCGAAGGCGCCCGACTGGATGTCGGCGAGCACGCCCTTCATGTTCTCCTTGACGCGCGGGTCGATGACGCGCGGGCCCGAGACGTAGTCGCCGTACTCGGCCGTGTCGGAGACCGACCAGCGCTGCTTGGCGATGCCGCCCTCCCACATGAGGTCGACGATGAGCTTGAGCTCGTGCAGCACCTCGAAGTAGGCGATCTGCGGCTGGTAGCCGGCCTCGGTGAGGGTCTCGAAGCCGTACTCGACGAGCTGCGACACGCCGCCGCAGAGGACGGCCTGCTCGCCGAAGAGGTCGGTCTCGGTCTCTTCCGTGAACGTCGTCTTGATGACACCGGCGCGCGTTCCGCCGATGGCCTTCGCGTACGACAGCGCGAGGTCCCACGCCTGGCCCGAGGCATCCTGCTCCACAGCGATGATGTCCGGGATGCCGCGGCCGGCGACGTACTCGCGACGCACCGTGTGGCCGGGGGCCTTCGGGGCGATGAGGATCACGTCGACGCCCTCGGGCGCCTCGATGTAGCCGAAGCGGATGTTGAAGCCGTGCGCGAAGGCGAGCGCCTTGCCGGGCTTCAGGGCCGCCTTGATGTGGTCGTTGTAGATGCCGCGCTGGTGCTGGTCCGGCGCGAGGATCATGATGACGTCGGCCCACTCGGCCGCGTCGGCGACCGACTTGACCTCGAAGCCCTCGTCCTGGGCCTTCTCGGTCGACTTGGAGCCCTCCTTGAGGGCGATGACGACCTCGACGCCCGAGTCGCGCAGGTTCTGCGCGTGGGCGTGGCCCTGCGAGCCGTAGCCGACGATCGCGACCTTCTTGCTCTGGATGAGGCCGAGGTCGGCGTCGGCGTCGTAGAAGAGTTCAGCCATCTTCGTGTTTCTCCTTGATGTGGTCCGGCCCCTCGACAGGCTCGGGGACCTTGGGTGTGATGAGTCGGGGGTCTCAGCCGCGCAGGACGCGCTCGGTGATGCTCTTGCCGCCGCGGCCGATCGCGAGCAGGCCCGACTGGGCGAGCTCCTTGATGCCGAAGGGCTCGAGGGCGCGGAGGAAGGCCTCGACCTTGCCCTTGTCGCCCGTCACCTCGACCACGAGCGCGTCGGGCGCGTAGTCGACGATCTGCGCGCGGAAGAGGTTGACGACCTCCAGCACGTTGGATCGCGTCGCGTTGTCCGCGCGCACCTTGATGAGCATGTGCTCACGCTGCACCGACGCGGTCTGGTCGAGCTCGACGATCTTGATGACGTTGACGAGCTTGTTGAGCTGCTTCGTCACCTGCTCGAGCGGGAGCTCGTCCACGTCCACGACGACCGTGATCCGCGACAGACCCGGCACCTCGGTGACGCCTACGGCGAGCGACTCGATGTTGAAGCCGCGGCGGGCGAACAGGCCTGCGACGCGGGTCAGCAGACCCGGCTTGTCCTCCACGAGGAGGCTCAGCACGTGGCTGGGCATGGCTCAGTCCTCCTGCTCGAACGCCGGCGCGTGGTCGCGCGCGTACTGGATGTAGCTGTTGCTGACGCCCTGCGGCACCATCGGCCACACCATCGCGTCGGCGCTCACGACGAAGTCGATCACGACCGGGCGGTCGTTCGTCTCGATGGCCGTGATGATCGCGGCATCCACGTCCTCCTCCTTCTCGACGCGGATCGCAAGGCAGCCGTACGCCTCCGCGAGCTTGACGAAGTCGGGGATGCGCACCGTGCCGTGGCCGGTGTTGAGGTTGGTGTGCGAGTAGCGGCCGTCGTAGAAGAGCGTCTGCCACTGGCGCACCATGCCGAGCGAGGAGTTGTTGATGATCGCGACCTTGATCGGGATGTTGTTGATCGCGCAGGTGGCGAGCTCCTGATTGGTCATCTGGAAGCAGCCGTCGCCGTCGATCGCCCACACGACGCGGTCCGGCTCGGCCACCTTCGCGCCCATCGCGGCGGGCACCGAGTAGCCCATCGTGCCGGCGCCGCCGGAGTTGAGCCACGAGTTGGGACGCTCGTACTTGATGAACTGCGCGGCCCACATCTGGTGCTGTCCGACGCCCGCGGCGAAGACGCCCTCGGGTCCGGTCAGCTCGCCGATGCGCGAGATGACGTACTGCGGCGACATGAGGCCGTCGCTCGGCTGCGTGTAGCCGAGCGGGAACTCGTCGCGCAGGCCGTCGAGGAACGACCACCACTCCGCGATGTCGGGTGCCGAGTCCTCGGTCGCGGCCCGGTAGGCGCCCTCGAGGTCGACGAGCACATCGCGCACGTCGCCCACGATCGGCACGTCGGCGGTGCGGATCTTCGAGATCTCGGCGGGGTCGATGTCGACGTGCACGACCTGCGCGTTCGGCGCGAAGAGCGCCGCCTTGCCGGTGACGCGGTCGTCGAAGCGGGCGCCGAGCGCGATGAGGAGGTCGGCCTCCTGCAGCGCGAGGACCGCGGGCACCGTGCCGTGCATGCCGGGCATGCCGAGGTGCTGCGGGTGCGAGTCGGGGAAGGCGCCGCGCGCCATGAGCGTCGTCACGACCGGCGCGTTCGTCGTCTCGGCGAGGGTCTTCAGCTCGGCCGAGGCGTGCGCACGGATGACGCCGCCGCCCACGTACAGCACGGGCTTCTTGGCGCCGGCGAGCAGCTGAGCCGCCGCCTGGATCTGCTTGCCGTGGGCCTTCGTCACCGGCCGGTAGCCGGGGAGGTCGACCTTGGGCGGCCAGATGAACGGCGCCTCGGCCTGCTGCGCGTCCTTCGTGATGTCCACGAGCACCGGACCGGGGCGGCCCGTGCTCGCGACCTCGAAGGCGGCGGCGATGGCGCCGGGGATGTCCTCCGGACGCTTCACGAGGAAGGAGTGCTTGGTGATCGGCATCGTGATGCCCACGATGTCGGCCTCCTGGAAGGCATCCGTCCCCATGAGGTTGGAGAAGACCTGACCGGTGATGCAGACGATCGGCACCGAGTCCATGTAGGCGTCGGCGATCGCCGTGACGAGGTTCGTCGCGCCGGGACCGGACGTCGCGATCGCGACGCCGGTGCGACCGGATGCCGCGGCATAGCCTTCGGCCGCGTGGCCGGCGCCCTGCTCGTGGCGCACGAGCACGTGACGGATCTCGGACGTGTCCATGAGCGGGTCGTAGACGGGGAGGATCGCTCCGCCGGGAAGACCGAACACGTCGGTCACCCCCAGCAGTTCGAGCGAGCGGACGACCGCCTCCGCGCCGGTGAGCACCGGCGCAGCGGAGGACGCGGTTCGGGCGGGCGGCCGTGGCACGGCCGTGACGGAGTCGGCGGACATGATGGGGACCTTCGTATCTGGGACGACGGAAAGGATGTCGGAAGCCAGGTCAGCCCGTGGTTGCGCCCTCGGAGGCGGAGCGCACGAGACGGGAGTACTTGGCAAGGACGCCACGGGTATAGCGCGGGGGAAGGGGCTCCCAGCCATCACGGCGGGAGCTCAGCTCAGCCTCGTCGACGAGTAGGTCGAGAGTGCGAGCCGCGATATCGACCCGTATCAGATCACCATCGCGCACGAAGGCGATGGGACCAGCGTCCACCGCTTCGGGTGCTATGTGGCCGATGCACAGGCCGGTTGTGCCGCCTGAGAATCGTCCGTCCGTCAAGAGTAGTACATCTTTTCCGAGCCCTGCGCCCTTGATGGCGGCCGTGATCGCGAGCATCTCGCGCATGCCCGGGCCGCCCTTGGGGCCCTCGTAGCGGATCACGACGACGTCTCCGGCGCTGATCTCGCCGGCCTCGAGAGCATCCATCGCGGCGCGCTCGCGCTCGAAGACGCGGGCGGGTCCCTCGAACACGTCGCTGTCGAACCCGGCCGACTTGACGACGGCGCCCTCGGGCGCGATCGAGCCGTGCAGGATCGTGATGCCGCCCTTCTCGTGGATGGGGTCGGAGAAGGTGTGGATGACGGTGCCGTCGACCGGGTCGGGGTCGAGGGCGCGCAGGTTCTCGGCCATCGTCTTGCCCGTCACGGTGAGCGCGTCGCCGTGGATGAGGCCCTCGTCGAGCATGGCCTTGAGGATGACCGGGATGCCGCCATGGCGGTCGACGTCGTTCATGACGTACCTGCCGAAGGGCTTCATGTCGGCGACGTGGGGCACCTTGTCGCCGATGCGGTTGAAGTCGTGCAGGCTCAGCTCGACGTCGGCTTCGCGCGCGATCGCGAGGAGGTGCAGCACGACGTTGGTCGAGCCGCCGAGCGCCATCGCGAGGGCGATGGCGTTCTCGAACGCCTCCTTGGTGAGGATGTCGCGGGTCGTGATGCCCTGGCGCAGGAGGTTGACGACGGCCTCGCCGGAGCGGTGCGCGAAGTAGTCGCGACGACGGTCGGCCGAGGGCGGCGCGGCGGAGCCCGGCAGCGACAGGCCGAGGGCCTCGGCGACGGATGCCATCGTGTTGGCCGTGTACATGCCGCCGCAGGCGCCTTCGCCGGGGGCGATGGCGCACTCGATGCGCTTGAGGTCGGCCTCGCTCATCTTGCCCGCGAGGCACGCGCCGACGGCCTCGAACGAGTCGATGATCGTGACGTCCTTCTCCGTGCCGTCGGAGAGCTTGACCCAGCCGGGGGCGATCGAGCCGGCGTAGAGGAAGACGCTCGACAGGTCGAGACGGGCCGATGCCATGAGCATGCCCGGGATGGACTTGTCGCAGCCCGCGAGCAGCACCGAGCCGTCGAGGCGTTCGGCCATCATGACGGTCTCGACCGAGTCGGCGATGACCTCGCGGCTGACCAGCGAGAAGTGCATGCCCTCGTGACCCATCGAGATGCCGTCCGAGACGGAGATGGTGCCGAACTGGAGCGGGTACCCGCCCCCTGCGTGCACGCCTTCCTTGGCGCCCTGCGCGAGCCGGTCGAGGCTCAGGTTGCAGGGCGTGATCTCGTTCCAGCTGGATGCGATGCCGATCTGGGGCTTGTCCCAGTCCTCGTCTCCCATGCCGACGGCGCGGAGCATGCCTCGCGATGTCGTGGCCTCGATGCCGTCTGTGACGACCCGGCTGCGTGGTTTGATGTCGATCGCGTTCTCAGTCTCGTAAGACGGCTGGGGCATTCTGGAAGTCTATTCCCGCGCCGCACCCCGGAGTTGCGCCAGCAGGGCCAGCAGGTCGGCCATCCCCGCGATGTCCGGCACCGACACGCGGGCCGACGTCGCACCCCCGCCGACGCGCACGCCGAGGTCGTCCGGGCCGAGCTTTCGAAGCGCGTCCTCGTCGGTGACATCGTCGCCGGCGAAGAGCACCGCGGTGGCGCCGACGCGCTCGCGCAGCGCCGCGACGCCGGCATCCTTTCCCTCCTGGCGGAAGGCGAACTCGACGATGTTGTGCCCCGTGCGGCGTCGCCAGTGCGGCGCCTCCGCCTCGACGATGCGATCGACCCGGGTGTTCGCGGCCTCCGCGTCGGCGGCATCCGCCCTCCTGGTGTGCACGCCGAATCCGAAGGTCTTGGGCTCGATCCAGATGCCGGAGAGGTCGCTCGTGGCCTCCTCCGCCTCGGTGCGCAGCCGATCGCGCAGCGCGATGTCGTCGTCGGCGTCGTCGGGCTCGACGGCTCCCTCCCCCGGGATCCAGAACTCGGCTCCATGCGATCCCGCAAGCCAGAGGTGCGAGTCATCGGGATGCTCCGCGATGAGCCGCAGATCGTGCAGGCTCCGCCCGGACACGAGTGCGACGTAGGTGTCGGGGAGCGCCAGGAGCGCGTCGAGGGCGGCGCGCGCCTCGCGCACCATCCGGGCATCCATCGGCTCGTCCTCGAAGGGCGCGAGGGTGCCGTCGAAATCGAGGGCGACGAGCAGTCGCGGCGTCGCGGCGATGGCGGAGAGCGACTCGGCGGTGGCGAGGGGGGCCGGCGCGGTCATCGGGAGTCCTTCTGTCGGCGGACGGCGTCGAGCGCGGAGAGGAACGACTCGGACCAGGCCGAGATGTCGTTCTCGATGACCTTGCGGCGGAGGGCGCGCATGCGCCGCCCCTGCTCGGCGGCGGGCATCTCGACGGCGCGCATCATCGCATCCTTGAGTCCGTCGATGTCGTGCGGGTTGATGCGGATCGCGCTGCCGAGCTCGTCGGCCGCCCCCGCGAACTCGCTCAGCAGCAGCACGCCGCGGTTGTCGATGCGGCTCGCCACATACTCCTTCGCGACGAGGTTCATGCCGTCGCGGAGCGCCGTGACGAGCATCACATCGGCCGCGAGGAAGAGCGCCACCATCTCCTCCCGCGGATACGCCTGGTGGAGGTAGCGGATGGCGGTGTGCCCGACCGTGTCGTGGTCGCCGTTGATCCGTCCGACCGTGAGCTCGATCTCGTCGCGCAGCTGGATGTACGACTCGACGCGCTCGCGGCTCGGGCTCGCGACCTGCACGAGCGTCGCGTCCTCGACGGTGAGGCGGTCGTCGTCGAGCAGCTCACCGAAGGCCTTCAGCCGATGGCGGATGCCTTTCGTGTAGTCGAGCCGGTCGACGCCGAGGAACACCGTCTTCGGGTTGCCCAGGCCCTCGCGGATCTCGGCGGCGCGCGCCTTGATGTCGGGACGACGGGCGAGGTCGGCGTACGAGGTGGCGTCGATCGAGATCGGGAACGACTTGGCGAGGGCGAGCCTGGTCGTCCCATCGGGCTCGGGGACGCGGATGCCGGTGGCCTTGGTCTCGTAGCGCAGCTGCCTGCGCACGGCGCGGGCGAAGTTCGAGGCATCCGTCACCCGCTGGAAGCCGATGACGTCCGCACCGAGGAGTCCCTCGAGCACCTGCCGGCGCCACGGGAGCTGCGAGTAGAGGCCGTAGGCGGGGAACGGGATGTGGTGGAAGTAGCCGATCGTGAGGTCGGGGCGCGCACTGCGCAGCAGCTGCGGGACGAGCTGCAGCTGGTAGTCCTGCACCCACACGGTGGCGCCTTCGGCGGCGACGGATGCCGCTGCCTCAGCGAACCGCCGATTGACCCGGACGTACGCCTCCCACCAGATCCGGCGGTACTGCGGCTCGGCGATGACGTCGTGATACAGCGGCCAGATCGTGTCGTTCGAGAAGCCCTCGTAGTAGTGCTCGACCTCTTCCGCGCTCAGCGCGACGGGAACGAGGTGCGTGCCCTCGAACTCGAACGGCTCCACCTCGACATCGGGCTGCCCGGGCCACCCGACCCACGCGCCGTCCTCGCGGCGCATGACGGGTTCGAGCGCGGTGACGAGGCCACCCGGAGACCGCCGCCACCCCTCGCCGCCGTCGGCATCGGAGACGCGGTCCACGGGCAGCCGGTTTGCAACGACGACGAGATCAGCCAGCGACACATTCACTCCGGTTCCGTAGATGCGACCAGGCTAACAGCGGGGTTCCGGCCCCCGTGGGGGCATGCGTCCGCGAGCGGCGTATGGTAAACGGCTCCGGACCGGAGCGACAGGGCGGGTGTCGGCGGTGCGATGACGGGCCGCGGCCCACTAGCGTGGACGCCATGCGCAAGTACCTGTTCGGCACGGGCATGTTCGGCGTCCTCGTGGGCGGGATGACCTTGTTGCGCGCCGTGCGCGGCGACGCGCCGTTCACGTGGCGCACGGCCCTCGCGTGGGTCAGCTGGGGGATCTCGGTCGTCCTCGCGGTCGGTGCGGTCATCGACGTCAAGCGTGCCGAGCGGGGTCACATCGTGGCGCCGGACTCTCCCTTCGCCGGCCAGGAGGATCGCCTCATGCAGAAGCACCTCCAGCGCAAGCGCCGCCTGCACTCCTGACTGCAGCGGGCTCAGAGCTCGATCCTGTGGTGCGGGCTCAGAGCCCGATCTCGTCGTGCGGGCTCGAGCCCGATCTCGTGGTGCGGGCTCAGAGCCCGATCTCGTCGTGCGGGCTCAGAGCCCGATCTCGTCGTGCGGGCTCGAGCCCGATCTCGTGGTGCGGGCTCAGAGCCCGATCTCGTCGTGCGGGCTCAGAGCCCGATCTCGTCGTGCGGGCTCAGAGCCCGATCTCGTAGTGCACGAAGCCCGTGCCCGTCGCGACGCGGTCGTAGAGCGCGCGCGCCGTCGTGTTCGTCTCGTGCGTGAGCCAGTAGACCTTATGCGAGCCGGCTGACTCGGCCCGTCCGCGGACATAGGCGATGAGCGCCCGGCCGACTCCCCCGCCTCGGGTGTCCGGCGCGACGAAGAGGTCCTCAAGGTAGGTGTAGGTCGACGTCGTCCACGTCGCGGGGTGCGAGAGCCAGTGCACGAAGCCCACGGCGCGCCCGTTCTCGTCGCGCGCGATCGCACCGTGCAGCTCGTCGTCGGCGACGAGCCGCGCGAACGTCGCAGCCGTCACCTCGTCGGTGAGGGATGCCTCGTAGAACGTGAGATAGCCGTTCCAGAGCTGGAGCCACTCATCGTGGTCGGCGGGGGTGAGGGGCGCGATGGTCGTCACCCCGACGACGCTACCGCCTGACCTGCCGCACCTTCCGGTCGTCGAGCGGGCGACGGGAGAGCGTCCCCGCTCAACGACCGGGAGATGTCAGCGGGTGAGGATCAGCGCATCGCCCTGGCCGCCGCCGCCGCACAGCGCGACGGCCGCCGTCCCGGAGCCACGGCGCACCAGCTCGTGCACGGCGTGGACGACGAGCCGATTGCCGGACGCCCCGATCGGGTGGCCGATCGCGATGCCGCCGCCGTGGATGTTGACGACGTCGTCCGACAGCCCGAGTTCAGCCTGCGAGCGCGCGACCACGGCGCCGAAGGCTTCGTTGATCTCGACGAAGTCGAGGTCGCCCACCGCGATGCCCTGCTTCGCGACGGCCTTCTCGATCGCCCGTGCGGGCTGTGCGTGCAGCGAGTTGTCGGGCCCCGCCACCTGACCGGCGGCACCGACGACGGCGAGCACCGGCCAGCCCTGCTCGTCGGCGTGCGAGCGGGTCGTCAGCACGACCGCGGAGGCGCCGTCGGAGATCTGCGACGAGTTGCCCGCCGTGATCGAGCCGCCCTCGGCGAAGGCCGGGCGGAGGCCTGCCAGGGTGTCGACCGTCGTGTCGGGGCGCACGCCCTCATCCTTCGTCAGGACGAGCGGGTCCGACTTCCGCTGCGGGATCTCGACGGGGACGATCTCGGCCTCGAAGACCCCGCTCTGCTGCGCGGCGGCCGCACGCTGATGAGACCTCGCGGCCACGGCATCCTGAGCCTCTCGCGTCACGTGCAGCGGGACGTTGTGCCGCTCGGTCGACGCGCCCATGCTCTCGCGGTCGTAGGCGTCGGTGAGTCCGTCGTAGGCCATGTGGTCGAGCACCTCGACCGAGCCGTACGCCCAGCCGTCGCGGGACCCCATGAGCAGGTGCGGCGAGCGGGTCATCGACTCCATGCCGGCCGCGACGACGACCGTCGCATCGCCCAGCTTGAGCATGCGCGCGGCGTCGATGACGGCGGTGAGCCCGGAGAGGCAGACCTTGTTGACGGATGACGCGTGCACGTCCCAGCCGATGCCGGCGCCGACGGCGGCCTGGCGGGCGGGGTTCTGGCCCGCGCCGGCGGCGAGCACCTGTCCGACGAGCACGGCGTCGACGGCCCCGGCCGGGATCCCGCCCTGCTCGAGCGCGCCCGCGATGGCGATCGACCCGAGCTGCACGGCCGTGAGCGGTGCGAGCTGGCCCTTGAGTCGCCCCTGCGGCGTGCGCGCCGCGGCGATGATGACGACGTCGTCGTTGTTGTTCATGCTTCGATCCTCTCTCCGACGCGGACGATGAGCTCCGGCTCCGTCGCCGCGAGGACCTCGTCGACGGTGACACCCGGAGCGAGCTCCACCAGGACAAGCCCCTCATCGGTCACGTCGATGACGGCGAGGTCGGTGATGATCCGGTCGACGACGCCCTTGCCGGTGAGGGGCAGCGAGCACTCGTCGACGATCTTGGCGGAGCCGTCCTTCGCGACGTGCTCCATGAGGACGATGACGCGGGCCGCGCCGTGGACGAGGTCCATCGCACCGCCGGGTCCCTTGACCATCTTGCCGGGGATCATCCAGTTCGCGAGGTCGCCCGTCTTCGACACCTGCATGGCGCCGAGGATCGCGGCGTCGATCTTGCCGCCGCGGATCATGCCGAAGCTCGTCGCGGAGTCGAAGAAGGCGGCGCCGGGAAGCGTCGTGACCGTCTCCTTGCCGGCGTTGATGAGGTCGGGGTCGACCGCGTCCTCCGCCGGATACGGACCGACGCCCAGGATGCCGTTCTCGGACTGCAGCACGACGGTCACGCCGTCCGGCACGTAGTTGGGGACGAGCGTGGGCAGGCCGATGCCGAGGTTCACGTACGCGCCGTCGCCGAGCTCGCGCGCCGCGCGCGCGGCCATCTCGTTGCGGGTGAGGGCCATGGTCATGCTCCTTCGGGGATGTCGCGGCTCAGCGCCTCGGAGACGGAGACCGTGCGGCGCTCGATGCGCTTCTCGATGCCCGTGCCGACCTCGACGATCCGGTGCACGTAGATGCCGGGGAGATGGATGCTGTCGGGATCGAGCTCGCCCGGTTCGACGAGCTCCTCGACCTGCGCGATGCAGACGCGACCGGCCATAGCCGCGAGCGGGTTGAAGTTGCGCGCCGACTTGTTGAAGACGAGGTTGCCGTGCCGGTCGCCCTTCAGGGCGTGGACCAGCGCGAAGTCGGTGACGATCGACTCCTCGAGCACGAACTCGCGTGGCTCCCCGTGGAGGTCGAAGGTGCGGACGTCCTTCTTCGGCGAGGCGATCGCGATGCCGCCCTGACCGTCGTACTTGCGCGGCAGACCACCCTCCGACACCTGCGTGCCGACCCCGGTCTGCGTGTAGAACGCCGCGATGCCCGACCCTCCGGCACGGAGCTTCTCGGCGAGGGTGCCCTGCGGAGTGAGCTCGAGCTCGAGCTCGCCGGAGAGGAACTGCCGCTCGAACTCCTTGTTCTCGCCGACGTACGACGACGTCATCTTGCGGATGCGCTTCGCGTTCAGCAGGACGCCGAGTCCCCAGTCGTCCACGCCGCAGTTGTTGCTCACGATGCTGAGGTCGGTCGTCCCCTGCGCGAGCAGCGCCTCGATGAGGGCGATGGGGTTGCCCGAGAGGCCGAATCCCCCGACGGCGAGGCTCGCGCCGTCCGGGATGTCTGCGACGGCCTCCGCCGCCGAGCCGACGGTCTTGTCGATCACGTGTCACTCCTTCGTGTGATGTCCGTGCAGCAACTCCTCACGTCTGGTCACGCGACCGGCACACGCCCGTGGGATTCCGGGACAGCCGTGGGTCGCTCGCGCAGTTCTTGAGGAGTTGTTGCACCCATCGTGCGGCCATGACCTGCGAACACCGCCCCGCCGCTTGCCATGTGGAAGGGCGGGCGGTTACTGTCCATATCGTGGACAGCAACCGCACGGTCCCCGGCGCCCAGTCCGTCGCGCGCGCGGCGCGCCTGCTGCGACTCGTCACCTCGGCGGGAGACGAAGGCCTCGCCGTCGCCGAGCTCGCGCGACGCGCCGACCTCACGCGCCCGACGGCCCACCGACTCCTCGCCGCGCTTCGGCACGAGGGGCTCGTCGATCAGGACGAACGGACGGCACGGTGGATGCCGGGCCCCGAGCTCTACCTCATGGGAACCGTCGCGGCATCCCGCTACGACATCACCGCGATCGCGCGCGACATCGTGCGCTCCCTCGCCGTCCGGACGGAGGAGAGCGCGTTCCTCTCCGTCCGGCGCGGGGACGAGACGGTGTGCCTCCTCCGTGAAGAGGGCAGCTTTCCCATTCGATCGTTCGTGCTGTCGGAGGGCGTGCGGTTCCCCCTTGGCGTGGCGTCGGCGGGGCTGGCCATCCTCGCGTTCCTGCCACCCCACGATGTGGACGCGTACTTCGAGCGGCATCCGGAGCTGGGAGCCGAGTGGGGCGGCGCGCACGCCGAGCAGCGCCTTCGCACGAGGCTCGCCGAGACCAAGGCGCGCGGCTACGCCTTGAATCCCGGGCTCATCGTCGAGGGCAGCTACGGTCTCGGGGCCGCGGTCTTCACGAAGGAGGGCCATCCGCAGTGGGCGTTGAGCCTCACGGGCGTCGAGTTCCGGTTCGGCCCGGACCGCCTCGCCGACCTGGGCCGCACACTCCTCGCGCACGCTCATCAATTGACGACCCGCATTGCGGCCGGCGCCCGCTGACGACGCTTCGACAAGCTCAGCGACCACCCGGCGTTTCGGTCCCCAAGACCAGCGACCACCCGCGGTTTCGGTCCCCAAGCTCACCGACCACCCGGGGGTTTCGGTCCCCCAGCTCACCGACCACCCGCGGTTTCGGTCCCCGAGCTTGTCGAGGGGTCGAGCCTCAGCCCGCGACGACCTGCCCTGCGGACTCCACCTCGCGCCGCACGACGGCGGCGACGGCATCCGCCCCCTGCTCCGACATGACGATCGTGTAGTGGTTGCGGTCGTCGACGCGCTCGTGCCGCATCTCGTGGTGCGCGGCCAGCAGGCGGGCCAGATGCTCGGGCGCGTACAGCCCGGGCGTCTCGTCCATCAGGCCGCGTGGGGCGGTGAGCAGCACGGTCGGGTGCCGCAGCGCCGCGAGCGCGTCGGGCACCGTCGTCGTGGTGTTCATGTCGGTGTTGTCGTCGACGACGACCGCGTAGCTCGTCGCGGGCCGGAACGCGTCCGAGTCGGGCACGAGGTCGTACTCGAGGTAGCGCTCGAGCTCCGGCGTCCAGTCGGCCCGGAACGCGGGATGCTCGCGCCAGAAGGCGCGATACTCCCCCGCGTCGGCGAATCGCATCGACAGGCGCGCGGCCGTCGGTCCGAGGATGCGCGAGACGAGCTCCTCTGGAGCGAGCCCGGCGGGCACGTCGAGGGGCAGACCGCCGTCGACGAGTACGAGCCGAGCGACGCGCTCGGGATGCAGGTGGGCGAACACGACGGCCACGAATGCGCCCATCGAATGCCCGACGACCACGAGCCGTGGGATGTCGAGCGCGTCCAGGACGGCGGCGAGGTCGGCGGCATGCGCGGCCATCCCCGCGGGTCCCGCGAGCCCGTTGCTGCGGCCCCGCCCGCGCAGGTCCGGGGCGATGACGCGCACACCCGGCAGGCGCTCGACGACGAAGGGCCACGCGAGATGGGATGCCGTCACCCCGTGCACGACGAGCACGTCGGCCGAGGCATCCCCCTCCGGATCCCACACGCCGACGCGCAGCGACCCTCCGCTCACCGGCACGTCGAGCGTGCGATACGTGTGGCCCGTCATCGGGCCGTCCACCCTCCGTCGATCGTGTACGAGGCGCCGGTGACCATGCCGGCCTTGTCGGACGCCAGCCAGCCCGCGAGCGACGCGACCTCGTCGGCCTCGACGAGGCGCTTCACGGCCGTCTCGGTGAGCATGATCTTCTCGACGACCTCGCTCTCGGGGATGCCGTGCAGCTGCGCCTGATCGGCGATCTGCTTCTCGACCAGCGGCGTGCGCACGTACGCGGGGTTGATGCAGTTGCTCGTCACCCCGTGCGGCGCGCCCTCGAGCGCCGTGACCTTCGACAGTCCCTCGAGACCGTGCTTGGCCGAGACGTACGCCGACTTGAAGGGGCTCGCCCGCAGCCCGTGCGCGCTCGAGATGTTGATGACGCGTCCCCAGCCGCGCTCGTACATCGTGGGCAGCGCCGCCCGGATGAGCAGGAACGGCGACTCGACCATGAGCCGCAGGATGAAGCGGAACGTGTCGGGCTCGTACTCCTCGATCGGCGCGACCTTCTGGATGCCGGCGTTGTTCACGAGGATGTCGGCGTCGAGGCTGAGGCTCTCGAGTGCGACGGTGTCGGCCAGGTCGACGACCCATGCCTCTCCCCCGACCTCGGCTGCCGCGGCCCGGGCCGCGTCTTCGTTGAGGTCCGCGATCACGACGTGGGCGCCGCGGCCGGCGAACTCGTGCGCGCATGCGAGGCCGATTCCGCTCGCGCCGCCGGTCACGACGGCGCGCTTGCCCGCCAGATCCTGCTCGGTCACTGCCGATCCCCCTCCTGTGCGCCGCGCGGCGCGAGTGCATTGTCGATGAAGAGCGCCATGGCGTCGAAGACGGCGGGGTCGATCTCGGCCGGCGGCCTGCCCTCGGCATCCCGTTCCCACAGCAGGAACCGCATGCCGATGAGCTCGCCCATGCCCATGAGGGCCCACGCCGCCACCGCGGGGTCGAGCCGCGGATCGACGTCGCCCGCCTGCTGGGCGTCGCGCAGGCCCGCTTCGTACCCTTCGACGATCCGCGTGTAGTGCAGGCGGAGGGTGTCGGGCGAGACGAACTCCGCCTCCCGCACGACCCGGTAGAGAGCCGGATGCTCGGCGGTGAAGCGGAAGAAGCCCGCGAAGCCGGCGCGCTCCGCCTCGAGCCGCGAGCCGGCGCCCGCCATCGCCTCCGACATCGAGTGGCGCACGCGCCGGTTGAGGTCGATGACGAGGGCCTCGAAGATCGTCTGCTTGCTGTCGAAGTAGAGGTAGAACGTGCCGAGGCCGATGCCCGCGCGCTCGGTGATCTTGACGATGGATGCCTCGTGGTACCCCTGCTCGGCGAACACCGCCTCGGCCGCCTCGAGCAGTCGCCGGCGCGTGGCCTCGCCGCGCTTCGTCAGCGGGCGTCCTGTCGCGGGTGACACGAGCTCTGCCTGCTCGTCGAGCAGGTCACCGGGTGCGCTCATGATCGCTTTCCTTCCGTCATGCGCAATGCCGCCTCGCGCAGGCGCGAGCGGGCGAGCTTCTCGATCGTCGAGCGCGGGAGGTCGTCGGCGAACTCGACGCGCACGGGAACCTTGAACGCCGCGAGGTTGCGCCGGGCGTGCGCGAGCACCTCGTCGACGGACAGCATCGCCCCCGGTTCCGGCACGACGAACGCGACGCCGCGCTCACCCCACACGTCGTCGGGCACGCCGACGACCGCGGCCGAGGCGATGAGGGGATGCATCGTCAGCGCGAGCTCGACCTCGGCGGGGGCGACGTTCTCGCCGCCCGAGATGTAGATGTCCTTCAGCCGGTCGACGATGCGGAAGACGCCGTCGGCGTCGCGGTGGACGAGATCGCCCGTGCGCAGCCAGTCGCCCGAGAGTGCGCGGGCCGAGGCATCCGGATCCCCCAGGTATCCGGCGAACACGCTCGGCCCGCGCACCCACAGCTCGCCCGTCGCCTCTCCGTCGAGCGGCAGTCCGGAGTCGGGGTCGACGACGCAGACCGAGACGTGCGGATACGGTCGCCCCACGGCTCCGGGATGCCGCGCGACCTCGTCGGCGGGAAGGTGCAGCACGTTGGGGGCGGCTTCCGTCAGGCCGTATCCCTGGGTGAGCGAGAGCCCACGGGCACTCCACGTCTCCTGCAGGGAGGCGGGGATCGTCGCACCGCCCACGACGGCGAGGCGCATCGACGAGATGTCGGCGTCGTTCCACGCCCGGTCGGCCGCGAGCAGCGCGTACTGGGTGGGCACGCCCATCATCGCCGTGACCCGGCGCTCGCGGATGAGCTGCAGCGCGCGCGACGGCTGGAACGAGCGCTCCAGCACGACGGTCGCGCCGACCCACCAGGCGAGGAGCGGCTGGCAGTTCCACGCGGCGATGTGGAACTGCGGCAGCATCGCGAGCACGACGTCGTCCGCCGTGAGCGGCAGCGCTCCTGCGAGTGCGAGGTTCGTCCAGAAGCAGTTGGCGTGCGTCAGGACGACGCCCTTGGGCGCCGCTTCGCTGCCCGAGGTGAAGATGATGAGCAGCGGGTCGTCGTCGCGGACGTTCCGCCCCGTGACACGGTCCTCGGCAGCCGGGACGGATGCCTCGACACCGGTCGTGCCGAGTGCCGCGATGCGCGGTGCGTGGACGAGCCCCCGCGATGCCTCCGCGGCGAGCGTCTCGTACTCGTCCTCGACGAGCACGAGCGCCGGCTCGCAGCGGAGCAGGACGTCGGACAGCTCGCGGGGCGTCAGGCGCCACGACAGCGGGACGAGCGCGATGCCGGTCAGCGCACAGGCGAAGAACGCGACGACGTGATCGGTCGAGTTTCCCGTCACGGTGGCGATGCGATGGCCGGGACCGTAGCCGGCCGTCCTGAGCCCGTCGGCGAGTGCGACGGCGCGGCCCGCGAGGGTCGCATAGTCGATCGTGACCCCGCGGTCGTCGATGGCGATCCGCGTCGGCGAGTGGGCGGCACGGTCGGTGATCCACCGGCCGATCGTGTGCGGGCCGTCGTCGAGAAGGGTGCCCCAATTCATACGCGCACCTCGAGGTCGTTCGGAGCAGTCGCCTCCGGGGCCGCCTCGTCCAGCCCGCGCAGCGCGACCCGCGCCCGCTCGCCGCGCCGGCGGCGCGCCCAGGCGTCGATCGTGCCTGCGATCCCGCCGGGGAGGAACATCACCACGAGGATGAACAGGACGCCGAGCAGGAACAGCGGCTCCGACAGCGGGATGCGCAGGACGTCGGGAAGTCCCGCGATCGCCTCGGATCCGGCGAGGACGGTCAGCCGCTGATCGAGCAGCGTGTAGAGCACACCGCCCACAATGGCACCCCACCGGAATCCCACGCCACCGAGCACGACCATGACGAGGATCGTGATCGTGAGATCGGCCGACACCGACCTCGGCACGGTGCCCGACTGCAGCAGCATGTACGCGACACCCGCGAGACTCGCGAGCACCGCCGCGATGACGAAGACGACGAGCCTGACGCGGTACGGACGCAGTCCGAGCACCTTCACGCGCTGCTCGTTCTCGCGCGTCGCGCGTACGAGATGTCCCAGTCGCGAGGTGTCGACCCAGAGCGTCACGAGGTACACGACGACGAGCACGGCCAGCGCGAACCAGTAGAGGTTGCGCGTGTTGACCACCCCGATGAGGACGTCGGGCACCTGGTCCGTGTCGAGGCTGAGGCCCTCCTCGCCGCCGGTGACGGCCGAGTTGCGCCGCACGAGCACGGACCCCGCCTGCGCGAACGCGAGCGTCACCATCGCGAACGGGATGCCGGACACGCGCATCGCGACCGCGCCCGTGGCGAGCGCGATGACCATGCCCCCGAGGAGCGCGATGAAGATCCCGGGCCACAGCGGCACGCCGAAGTGCTCCAGCGCGATGCCGAGCCCGTACGCGCCGGCGCCGAAGTAGAGCGCGTGGCCGAAGGACAGCATCCCGGAACTCCCGAGCAGCAGGTTGTACGACAGCGCGAGCGCCGCGAACACCATGCAGAGCGACAGCAGCGCGAGAGTTCCCGGCATGTACGTCGGAGTGGGGAGGATGCCGGGAAGCGAGAGGTTCAGCATCGGGAGGATCGCCATGAAGACGACGAGAACCACGCCGACGATCGCGGGGACGAACCTCCTCGGTCCCTGAGCCTGTCGAAGGGTCATGCCTTCCTCCCCAGGAGTCCCGTCGGCCGAACGAGCAGCACGACCGCGAGGAGGATCACGACGATGAAGTCGCCGGTTCCGCCGAGATAGAAGTTCGCGAACTGCTGCAGCACCGCCACGAGGACGGATGCCACGGCCGCGCCCGTGAGCGAGCCGAGACCGCCGACGACCGTCACGATGAACGCGAAGATGAGCAGCGTCGAGCCGAGGGTGGCCGAGACGAAGGTGGAGTAGTGCATCGCGAGCACTCCCCCGATGCCCGCTGCGGCACCGCCGATCGCGAAGACGAGCGTGAAGGACTTCCGCACGTCGATGCCGAGCGCCGTCACCATCGACCGGTTCTCGACACCGGCGCGGATGATCATGCCGTACCGCGTCTTCTGGAGGAACAGCACGAGGGCTGCGAGCACGAGCACGGCGGCGATCATGAGCACCCAGTAGGTGTTCGGGATGCGGGCGCCGAGGACGTCGGTCGTCTGCTTCAGCCACGCCGGGCCCGAGATGTGGATCGGGTCGGTGCCCCAGATCCCCTCGAACAGCGCGACGGCGGCGAACGACAGGCCGACCGTGACGAGCACCTGCTCGATGTGCCGCTCGTACAGAGGGCGGATGAGGACGAGCTCGGTGAGCGTCGCGAAGACCGCGCCGACCACCGCCCCCACGGCTATCGAGGCGAGGAACGACCACCACGAGTCGGTGCCGAGGGACTGCGCCACGATCCAGCCGAGGAAGGCGCTCAGGGTGAGGAAGGCGCCGTGGGCGAAGTTGAGCACGTGCATGAGGCCGTAGATGAGGCTGAGCCCGCTCGCGACGAGGAAGTAGAGGGCGCCGAGGCCGACGCCCGTGATGAGGGTCAGGACGAGGGTGCTCACGAGACGGCCTCCTCGACGTGGACGCCCAGGAGGCGGCGGGTGAGGTCGCCGTCGTCGAGGATCGCACCGGCCCGGCCCGTGTGCACGACCCGGCCCCCGCCGATGACGATCGCATCGCCCGCGAGGCGCCGGACGACGTCGAGGTTCTGCTCGACGAGGAGGATCGGGACGGTCTTGGATGCCTCTTCGAGAGCGTCCGCGACCTCCGTCACGATCTTGGGCGCGAGGCCCTTCGTCGGCTCGTCGACGAGGAGGATCCGGTTGTCGTTCAGCAGCGCGCGGGCGACCGACACCATCTGCTGCTGTCCGCCCGAGAGCGTGCCGGCCTGCTGGTCGCGCCGCGCGACGAGGTCGGGGAACAGCGCGTCCACGAGCTCGCGGCGCGGAGAGCGCCGGCGCTCGGCCAGGGCGAGGTTCTCGGCGACGGTCAGCTTGGAGAAGACCTCTCGGTCCTCGGGCACGTAGCCCACGCCGCGCTGCACGACGCGGTGCGTCGGCAGCCCGTCGATGCGCTCGCCCGCGAGACGCACCTCCCCCCGACGATGGATGAGGCCCAGGATGCCGCGGATCGTCGAGGTCTTCCCCGCCCCGTTGCGACCGAGGATCGCCGTGATCCCCGTGGCGGGAACGTCGAACGTGACGTCCTCGACGACCTGCTGACCGGCGAGCGTGCAGCGAAGGTTCGCCACGCTGAGGATCGGACCCCCTGAAGCGGTCATGCCGCCGTCCCGAGGTACGCGCTCTGCACGAGCGGATCCGCCGTGACCTTCTGCGGGGTGTCGAACGCGATGATCGTGCCGAAGTACGTCACCGCGACCCGGTCGACGAGCCCGAGGAGCACGTCGATGTGGTGCTCCACCATGAGCACGGTGCAGCCCTTCTCGCGCTGCATCGCGCGGATGTTCTCGACGAGCCCCGCGACGTCGCCGGAAGCGACCCCCGCCATCGGCTCGTCCAGCAGCACGAGGCTCGACTCCGTCGCGAGCAGCACGGCGATCTCGAGCTTGCGCTTGTCGCCGTGGGAGATGTCGCCCGCGAGGGCGTCGACCTTGTGCCCCAGCCCCACCGCCTCGAGCTTGTCGTGCGCGACCCGGGTCGCGGCATCCCCTACCCGGGGGAAGCGGAAGAGCGATGCGGAGCCGCCGAGCGACACCTGCGCCGCGAGACGCACGTTCTCGAGCACGGTGAGCTTCGGGAAGAGGCTCGAGGTCTGGAAGGTGCGCCCCAGTCCCGCCCGCGCCCGCGCCGCCACGGACGTCGACGTGATGTCGTGGTCGTCGAGGACGATGCGACCCGCGGTCGGCTTCACGAGACCGGAGATCACGTTGAAGAGCGTGGTCTTGCCGGCGCCGTTCGGCCCGATGACGCCGACGAGCGAGCCCGGGGCGACATCGAGCTCCACGTCCTTGAGGATGGTGGCACCGCCGATCTGCAGCCCGAGGCCTTCGACCCTGAGGGCGGATCCGCGTGGCGCGGACGGGAGGGGTGCGTTCATGCGTCGGCTGTCTACTTCGCCTCGGTGGGAGCGACGTCGTCGGCCGCGACCGTGTCGACGAGCTCGGGGGTGAAGGCTGCGCCGTCGGCGACGAGCTTGACCTGGTACATGTCCTGCAGGAGCGCGTGGTCGCTCGCCCGCACCGTCATGGCGCCCTTCGGCCCGTCGAACTCGAAGCCCTCGAGCGCCGAGATCATCGCGTCGACGTCGCCCTTGCCCTCCTTGATGGCGTGGACGATCATGATCGCCGCGTTGAAGCCGTCGGGGCTGAACAGGTCGGGCGTGCCGCCGGCATCCTCGATCGCCTTCACCATCGCGTCGTTCACGTCGTTGTCGGGCGCGCCCGGGAAGTAGTGGTTGAGGAAGCTGATCTTCTCGGATGCCTCGCCGTACGCGCCGAACGTGGCGGAGTCGCCGAGCCCCGTGACGACGGGGATGGCGTCGAGGACGCCCTGCTGGCTCATCGCCTGCCACATGGCGCCGGAGGTCGCACCGGCCCACGCGACGAAGACGAGGTCGGGGTCGCCAGCGAGCACCTGCTGCGCGAACGGCGTGAACTCGGTCGCATCCTCCGGCACGAGTACGGAATTCACCGTCGCGCCCTGAGCGCCGAGGATCGCCTTCACGGCCGCCTCGTTCCCCGTGCCGAACGCCGTGTTCTGCGCGAGGACCGTGATCGTCTTGCCGTCGAGGTCGTCGAGGAAGGTGCCCGCGGTCGCGACATCCTGTGCGCTCTGGCGTCCCGAACGGAAGGTGTACTCGTTGATCCCCGTGATGGCATCGGCGGCGGCGGGGCCGGAGATGTACAGCACCTTGTTCTGCTCCGCCTGCTCGGCGACCGCGAGTGCGACGCCCGACGACGCCGTACCGGCGATGATGTTCGTGCCGGCGCCGATGAGCTCCTTCACGGCCGTGACCGCCTTGTCCGGGTCGCCGGTGTCATCGCGGTACTCGACGGTGATCTTCGTGCCGTCGACCTCGCCCGAGCCGTCGGTCGCGTAGTCGAGGCCGGCCTTGAAGGCATCGAGGTACTGCTTGCCGTAGCCGGCGAGAGCTCCGGTCTCGCTTGTGACGATGCCGACGCTCACCTCCGTCGGACCCGCCTCGCCGGTCGCATCGGACTCGCCGCCCGCGGTGGTCGGCGCGCAGGCCGCCAGGAGGAGGGCGGCCGTGGCGACCACGGACCCCAGGAGCAACTTCTTCGTAACCCGCATGTGCGTGCCTTTCACCATTGAAGGGTGTGCTGTTGGTGCACCTGAAGGGTGATTCAGGTTCTTGCAATCTAGGAAACGCGGACGCCCTCGTCAAGTCCGCGGGATAGATACCTGGGGTATATATCTTTGGTATACTTATCCGGTGACACACGACCACGATCGCGACATCGAACGGCTCATCGTCGCGGCGCATGCCCTCACCCGCGTGGCTGCGCTCGAGACACGCAACGAGACGCCCGCGGCCCAGTGGCGGACGCTGACGATACTCCGGGACCGCGGCCCGCTCCGCGTCGGCGAGATCGCAAGCCTCAGCCGGGTGACCCAGCCCGGCATGACGCGGCTTGTCGGCCAGATGACCGAGGCGGGACTCATCGAGCGATCGACGGATGCCTCGGACTCGCGCGTGACGATCGTGTCGGTCACTCCCCTCGGCCTCGAGGCTCTCGACACGTGGCTCGTGCAGCTGACGGCCGCCCTCGCGCCGCATTTCGAAGACCTCACCGACGAAGAATGGAGCGCTGTGCGCACGACCGCCGCCGTCCTCTCCCGCAAGATCCCCGCTGTGGAGGTCGCCCGATGAGCGCCGCCACCGGAACCGCCGTCTGGCGCCAGCCCGGGCAGGTGTGGGCCGTCGCCTTCGCGTGCGTCGTCGCCTTCATGGGCATCGGCCTCGTCGACCCGATCCTCCCGGTCATCGCCGACTCGCTGCAGGCGAGCCCCGTGCAGACCGAGCTGCTCTTCACGAGCTACCTGCTGGTGACGGGTCTCGCGATGCTCGTCACGAGCTGGATCTCGAGCCGCATCGGAGCGAAGGCCACGCTGCTCACGGGGCTCGGCCTCATCGTCGTCTTCGCGCTCCTCTGCGCCCTGAGCGGCAGCGTCGACGCGATCATCGCGTTCCGCGCCGGCTGGGGTCTCGGCAACGCCCTCTTCATCTCGACGGCGCTCGCGACGATCGTGGGCGCCGCGTCAGGCGGCAGCGGTGCGGCGATCATCCTCTACGAGGCGGCCCTCGGCCTCGGCATCGCGATCGGCCCGCTGCTCGGCGGCATCCTCGGCGAGGTCAGCTGGCGCGGCCCCTTCTTCGGCGTCGTCGCCCTCATGGCGATCGCGTTCATCGCGGTGCTGACGCTCCTGCGCGGTCCCTTCGAGAAGCGTCAGCCGGTGCCGCTGTCCGCGCCGTTCCGCGCGCTGCGTCGCCCCGCGCTGGCGATCCTCGCGATCGCCGCGCTGTTCTACAACATCGGCTTCTTCGTGCTGCTGGCGTTCTCGCCGTTCCCGCTCGGATTCGGCGCGCTCGGCATCGGCCTGACGTTCTTCGGCTGGGGCGTGGCCCTCGCCGTCACGAGCGTCTGGGTCGCCCCGCTCCTGCTGCGGCGCCTCGCCCGCACGACGGTGATGCTGATCGTGCTGCCGCTCCTCGCGGTCGACATGTTCGCCGCCGCGCTCTTCGTCGCGAATGCGGCGGCCCTCGTGACGTGCATCGTCGTCGGGGGACTCCTCCTGGGCATCATGAACACGGTGCTGACGGAGTCGGTCATGGAGGCGACGGACTACCCGCGCGCCGTGGCGTCGTCGGCCTACTCGGCCGTCCGGTTCCTCGGCGGTGCCGCCGCTCCCCCGATCGCGGCGCTCCTGTGGCACGCCTTCAACGCCTCCGTGCCCTATGTGTTCGCCGGGATCTCGGTGCTCATCGCGGCGGGCACGCTCGCGGTGGGGCGTCGCGCCCTGCGCCACATCGATGCGATCGAGGCGGATGCCGGCGACGAAGCGGCCTCCGTCCTGGTGGGAGACGCCGCCTGACGGATCCCCCGACCCGAGGAGAGCCCCTGCCGTTTCGCAGGGGCTCTTCTTGTCTGCCCGCGTCGGGCCCGCGCCAGGCCGAGCCTGGGGCCGCCGGAACTCGGGAATGAGAGAAGGGCCCCGCTCGCGCGGGGCCCTTCTCAGTGTGTGCACCCCCTGGGACTCGAACCCAGAACCCACTGATTAAGAGTCAGTTGCTCTGCCGATTGAGCTAGAGGTGCATCCGTTCGCACGGGGCGAACCGAGGGACCACGTTACCTCACGATCCGGCTACATGGAAATCGAGGCATCCACCGTCGAAGTATCCTTGAAGACGTGCCCTTCCCCCTCAGCTCGCAGCGCTTCGACGCGCCCTTCGAAGGGGACCTCCGCGACGATCTCGCACTCGCTCTGCGGCTCGCCGACGCGGCGGACGCGGCATCCATGTCCCGCTTCGACGCGCCCGATCTCGACGTGCGCACCAAGTCCGACTCCTCGCCCGTGACCGAGGCCGACCTCGCGACGGAACGTGCCATTCGCGGCATCCTCGAGTCGGAGCGACCGGCCGACGGGATCTTCGGCGAGGAGTACGGCGTCAGCGGCGACTCGGCGCGGCAGTGGATCATCGACCCGATCGACGGCACCGCGAACTACCTCAAGGGTATCCCGATGTGGGCCACCCTCATCGCGCTCAGCATCGACGGCATCCCGCGCGTCGGCGTCGTGAGCCAGCCCGCCATCGGGCGACGCTGGTGGGCGGCCTCCGGTCTCGGCGCCTGGACGAACGCCTCCGGCGGCGGCACGCGCCGTATCCGCACGAGCGGCGTCGACGCCGTCGCCGAGGCGAGCGTCAGCTTCCAGAGCATCGCGCAGTGGCGGGATGCCGGACAGCTCGACGCGCTCGAACGTCTCACGTCCGCCGTGTGGCGCGACCGCGGCTACGGCGACGCGTGGCCGTACATGCTCCTCGCGGAAGGCCGTCTCGAGCTCGTCGCCGAGTTCGACGTCAAGGAGTACGACATCGCCGCTCACATCCCCATCGTGACCGAGGCCGGCGGCCGGTTCACGGCCTTCAGCGGCGCCGACTCCCTCTCCGACCGCTCGTCGCTCGCCACGAACGGCCTGCTGCACGACGCCTTCCTCGACCTCCTGCATCCCCCCGCCCCCACGGAGACCCCTCGATGACCCGACTCCTCCCGCGGTTCGTCGCGATCGGCACGATCGCGGCGACCGCTCTCTTGGCGAGCGCGTGCTCGTCGCCCGCCCCCGAACCCACACCCGAGCCGACCAAGACCGTCGAGGTCACGCCGACGGCGGGCCCGGAGGCGACCCCCACGCCGACCGCCGACGCCGGCGCGCCCGACACCCCGACCTGCGAGACGATCATCCCGAAGGCGACGGTCGCCGACTTCACATCGCTCGGGTGGGACTATCTGAGCGACCCGTTCTCGGTCGGCGGCGTCGATCTCGCCGACGGCGTCCAGTGCATCTGGGGCGACTTCAACACCGGGAGCGCGCCGCAGATCTTCGGCTGGGCGGCCATCACCAAGGCGAAGGCCCAGACGGCGCAGGATGCGCTCGTGGCCGAAGGCTGGCGCGTCGAGGAATCGCCCGACGGCGTGTACGTGACGCAGAGCACCGATGATGCCACCGCGACGGATGCGGAGGGCTACGGCCTCACCTACCTCTTCGGCGACGGCTGGGTGAAGTACGCCGACACGAAGCAGGGCCTCGTCCTCATCGAGTGGCCGCCGAGCTGAGGCGACGACCGCAGTCCGGTTCGTGACGGACGGCCCGCCCGCGCCGCACGAGCGGGTTAGCCTAGGAGTGGATGCCGCGCCGCAGCATCCACTCCCCCTCTCATCACGACCGACAGGACCCCGTTTGTCGCGCTCGACCGGCCTCGATGCGCCGGGCTGGCGTACCTGGACGGTGTGGACGATCGGTGTCCTCGCGTACGTCGTCGCGATCGTCAACCGCACGTCGCTGTCGTCGGTCGGGGTGGATGCCGCCGTCCGGTTCGACGCCGACGCGTCGACGCTGTCGATGTTCGCCGTCATCCAGCTCGCGGTGTACGGCGGGATGCAGATCCCCGTGGGCATCCTTCTCGACCGGTTCGGCGCGCGGCCCATCATCACGATCGGCATGGTCCTCATGGCGATCGGCCAGGGGGTCATGGCCTTCGCCGACGTCGTGAGCATCGGCATCGTCGCCCGGGTGCTCATCGGTGCGGGTGACGCGGCGGTGTTCCCGAGCGTCCTCCGCGTCATCGCGACGTGGTTCCCGCAGCAGCGCGCGCCGCTGCTCGTGCAGCTGACCGGCATCATCGGCCAGTTCGGCCAGATCATCGCCGTCGTGCCGCTCGCTGCGCTCCTGCACGCGACGTCGTGGACCGTCGCGTTCGGCAGTCTCGCGGGCCTCGCCGTCCTGTTCGCCATCCTGACGTTCGCGGTCATCCGCAACCGTCCCCCCGAACGCGCGTCCGATCCGGTCGACGTGTCGGTCAACACCGACACCGGAGCCGTGCGGGTCGTCCGGTCGTCGGCCGACCTGCGCGAGGGGTTCAGGGAGTCGTGGGGGCATCCCGCGACCCGCCTCGGCTTCTGGTCGCACTTCACGACCCCCTTCGCCGGCACCGCGTTCATGCTCCTGTGGGGCTTCCCGTTCCTCACGGCGGGCGAGGGCCTCACACCCGCGCAGGCGTCGTTCGTCATGACGTCGTTCGTCGTCTTCGGCATCGTGCTCGGACCGGTGATCGGCGCCCTGTCGAGCCGGCACCCCACGCGACGCTCACGGTGGCTCGTACTCCCGACTGTCGCGTTCCAGGCGGTCATGTGGATCATCGTGATCCTGTGGCCCACCGCGGCTCCCGTGTGGCTGCTCCTGATCCTGATGTTCGCGCTCGCGACGGGCGGTCCCGCCTCGATGATCGCGTTCGACCACGCGCGCACCTTCAATCCCAGCCACCGGCTGAGCACCGCGACCGGCATCGTGAACGGCGGCGGCTTCATCGCAGCCCTCATCGCGATCCTCTTCATCGGCATCGCCCTCGATCTGCAGGGCGCCGGCACCCCCGCGACCTATTCGCTCGACGCCTTCCGCATGGCCTTCCTCACGCAGATCCCGCTCTGGCTCGTCGGGTCGGTCGCGATCATCGTCGAGCGCGCCCGCACCGTGCGGCACATCGGCGGCGTCGGCAACTTCCCGCACGATCGCGGTCGCGGAGGCGACGGATAGTTCGGGATGCCGCGCAGCCGACGCCTCGCCCCTCCCCCGGGGGCGGTCAGTTGGCCGGCTGGACCACCAGTCCCGTCCCTCCGCCGCGACGCACAGGTTCTGCGACCGCCGTCATGAGACCGTTCGGCGACACCTCGATGGCCGCGACCGCGCCGATCTCGGCCATGGTCGTGAACTGATGCCCGAACGGCGTGAGCTGCGCCTGATACGCCGCCAGGAAAGCCGGCTCAGCGGCCACCGCGGCCGTGTTGCGCTGGGATGCCCGCGGAGCAGCCACGGCCTGAGGAAGGGTCATGCCGAGGTCGATGCGGTTGACCAGCACCTGCGTCACCGTCGTGATGATGGTCGAGCCGCCCGGTGAGCCGACGACGTAGCGCACGGCGCCGTGATCGAGCACGATCGTGGGCGACATCGACGAGCGAGGACGCTTACCCGCTGCGGGAAGGTTCGGATCGGTCGGGCTCGCCGGCGCGAAGTTGAAGTCGGTGAGCTCGTTGTTGAGCAGGAAGCCTCGGCCCGGCACGGTCATGCCCGACCCGCCCGTCTGCTCGATCGTGAGCGTGTACGCCACGGCATTGCCCCAGCGATCGACCACCGACAGGTGGGTCGTCGAGATGTTCTCGGTGTCCGGCTGCGCGGCGGCGGCCGCGGCCAGGCATCCGCTCGCATCCAGCGGCGCTGCCGCGACGGGCTTCACGGAGGCGGCGTCCGGGTCGATGACGCAGGCCCGTGCGTCCGCGAACCCCTGGCTGAGCAGGGTCTCGGTCGGCACATCGACGAACGCCGGGTCTCCGACATAGGCGCCGCGGTCGGCGAACGCGTGGGCGGTCGCCTCCAGGTAGAGGTGCAGGCTCTGCGGCGTGTTCGCGGCCGAGAGATCGAAGTTCTCGAGGATGTTCAGCGATTCGCCGACCGTCGTCCCACCCGACGACGACGGCGCCATGCCGTACACGTCGAGACCCCGGTAGTCGATCCGCGTGGGCGCCTGCTCACGCACGGAGTAGTTGGCGATGTCTTCCGCCGTCATGGATCCCGGGTAGGCGGGAAGCTGCGCGCCGGCGACGGTCTGCGGATGCTGCACGACGGACGCGATCTCGTCGGCGATCGCGCCCCGGTAGAAGGCGTCCGTGCCGCGCAGCGAGATCTCCCGCAGCGTCCGTGCGAGATCGGGGTTGGTGAAGGTCGAGCCGACGGCGGGCGGCGCGCCGTTCGGGAGGAAGAGCGCCGCTGTCGCGGGGAACTGCGCGAACCGCTTCTGATTGTCGGCCGTCTGCTGCGCGAACGTCGCGTCGACCCGGAACCCGCGCGTTGCGAGGAGGACGGCCGGCTTGAGCATGTCCTTCAGCGAGCGCGTGCCGAACCGGTCGAGAGCCGTCTGCCAGGTCGCGAGCGTGCCGGGCACGCCGACCGAAAGCCCCGACGAGACCGCGTCCGCGAACGCATACGGCTTCCCCGTCGCCATGTCGATGAACGACGTCGATGTCATGCCGGCCGGCGCCGTCTCGCGTCCGTCGATGGTGGAGACGGTGCCGGTCGCTGCGTCGAAGTACACGAAGTACCCGCCCCCGCCGATTCCCGCGCTGTACGGCTCCGTGACACCCAGGGCCGCCGCGGTCGCGACAGCGGCGTCGGCCGCGTTGCCGCCCTTGCGCAGCACCTCGAGGCCTGCTGCGCTCGCCTCGGCATCCACCGATGCGACGGCCCCTCCATAGCCGACCGAGGTCGACGGAGCGGGAGGCGCGGGCCTTCCCGCCGGGACCGAGGACTGCGTCCCGGACGCGGGGGTCGCGAAGGCGCCGAGCACGAGAGCGGCGCTCACCGTGACGACGGCGGCGGCGCGGACAGGACGATGGGCGACGGTGACCATGAAAGACCCCCCAGGGAAGTTGGGTGGCGAGGGTCGATCTCCTCACCGTAGCCGCCCACCTGTGGGGCGGCAATGGGTCGGCTATGCGGCGTTGCGCTCGTCGACCGGCCTCGCGCAGGTCGGCCGGATAGGCTCGTTCTCCATGGCCATCGGCGCGACTGTCCACACGTTCACCGTGCAGCTGGCGGACGTCGATCGCGCGGTCTACGACGAGCTGACGCTCCGCGTGGCGCGGCATCCCTCTGAGACGGACGCCTTCATGCTCACCCGCGTGCTCGCGTACTGCCTCGAGTACGAGGAGGGCATCGCCTTCAGCGAGGGCCTCTCGGCGACGGACGAGCCCGCCGTGTACGTGCGCGATCTGACCGGCGCCCTGACCGCGTGGGTCGAAGTGGGCGCTCCGGATGCCGCGCGCCTCCATGCCGGGAGCCTCGCGGCCGACCGGGTCGCCGTGTACACGCAGCGAGACCCTGCGAAGGTGGCGGCGCCGTGGGCCGGCAAGAAGATCCACCGCGGCGAGGAGATCCCGCTCTACAGCTTCGACCCCGGATTCATCGACTCCGCCATCGCTCCGCTCGAGCGGCGCAACACGATGACCGTGTCGGTGATCGAGCGTCGGCTCTACCTCGAGCTGAACGGCGCGACGTTCGAGTCGGACATCCACGAGCAGCGGGCGGCCTGACGAGCCGGCGGCGGCGCGGTGCGTCGGGGCCGGCAGCGCGGTGCGTGAGCGCCGCCGGGCGCGGTGCGTGAGCAGCGCCGGGCGCGTCGCGTGGGCACCGCGAACCGATAGCGTCGGTGGGTGGGCGAGGCTCGCCCGGCGAGGAGAGCGCGATGGAGCACTTCGACACGATCGTCGTCGGAGCGGGGGTGTCCGGGCTCACCGCGGCTCGACTGCTCACGCGAGGCGGGCAGCGAGTCGCCGTGCTCGAGGCGCGGGATCGCGTGGGCGGCCGTGTCTGGACGGTGCGGCACGAGGGGCACATCACCGATCTCGGGGCATCCTGGATCCACGGCATCACGGACAGCCCCGTCGCCGCGGCCGCGGAGGCGTTCGGCATGCCGACCGTCGAGTTCACGGTGGGCGGGTATCAGCCCGACAGCCGACCCATCGCCTACTACGGTCCCGACGGGCGGCGATTGACGGATGCCGAGGCCCAGGCATTCATCGACGACATCCACGCCGTCGACGAGGCGCTGCTCTCCGTCGTCGCGGACTCGGATCGGGATGCCTCCTACCGCGACGTTACCGAGGGTGCCCTCGCACGGCAGGGGTGGGATCCCGAGCGGGTCGAGCGCGTGCGCGAGTACCTCGAGCACCGGTCGGAAGAGCAGTACGGCGCCTGGATCGAGGATCTCGCGGCGCATGGGCTCGACGACGACTCGATCGACGGCGACGAGGTCGTCTTCCCGGAGGGGTACGACCGCCTGCCCGCGCGGCTCGCCGACGGTCTCGACGTCCGCCTCACGCACGAGGTCTCGAGGGTCGCGTGGTCCCAGGACAGCGTGGTCGTGCGAAGCAGCCGCGGAGACTTCTCCGCAGACGCGGTCGTCGTGACTGTGCCCGTCGGCGTGCTGCAGTCCCCCGATTTCGTCATCGACCCGCCGCTCCCCGAGCCGGTCAGCGGCGCGCTGAACAGGCTGCGGATGAACGCATTCGAGAAGGTCGTGCTGAGATTCCCCTCGAAGTTCTGGGATGACGGCGTCTACGCGATCCGGCAGCAGGGACCGGAGGGCCGGTGGTGGCACTCCTGGTACGACCTCACCGCGCTGCACGGCGAACCGACCCTGCTCACCTTCGCGGCCGGTCCGGCTGCCGTCGAAACGCGGGACTGGAGCGAGGAGGAGATCGCGGAGTCGGTGGTCGCACAGCTGCGGCGCCTCTATCCGGACCGTGTCGAAGCACCGACGCACATCATCGTCTCGGACTGGCAGGACGATCCGCTCTCGCACGGCTCCTACGCGTATATGACCGTCGGCTCGACGACGACCGATCACGACGACCTCGCGACGCCCGTCGGGGGCGTGCTGCACCTCGCGGGCGAGGCGACGTGGACCGACGACCCCGCGACGGTCTCCGCCGCGATGCTCTCGGGCCACCGCGCGGCCGAGCGCATCCTGCGTCGCGGCATCCCGATCCACGAGCTCTGGAGCTGACCGCGCAGACGAGAAGAGCTCGAGCATCTTCCGAGGCTCGAGCCCTTCTGAGTGACAGCGGCGAGTGGAGATGGGGGGAATCGAATTCGAGCTTGGGCATTGGATCGACCGACTTTCGGGCGCGAATCCCTTGAAATTACGGGCCAGAAGGCCTCATGCGTCAACAAGAATATGCATTGAAAGTCGCCCACAAACACACCAAATGTGGGCGATTCGTGGGCGATCCCGCGCCGCTTGGGGGGCCGTTCGTAGCGACGATCACGAGGTGACCGGGGCGCCGACTGGCGCGCGCGCCGTCTCGCCCGAAGGGGTCTCGACACGATGATCGTACGCCCCGCGGCTTGGCTTCTCATCCCTGCAGCCGTCCAGCCGCGAGTGAACGCGTTACATGCCCAGTGATGGCCCGCTTGGCCGTGAGGGTCCGGTGTGTGGGCGACGCCAGTCATGCTGGAACGGGTCGACGGCCGGTGCTCGGCGCGGTTCCTGAATGCGGACTTCGGGTGCGAGACCCTCGTCGCGTGCGCGCGTCATGATGCGCGTCGCGGTGCTCTGGCTGATCTTCAGGGTGTCGGATACGAGCTTGAGCGGCGGGTAGCTGAGGGCCGTGGCGACACGGTACACGGCGACAGCATCGTGCGTCGATTCGACGGCGTCGCGATCCTGGCGCTCCAGCTGCCGGCCGAGAAACTCGCGGGCTCCCAGAGTCCGGCCCTCGCCGACGTCGACCGTGACGACATCGAGGGCCGACCTGGTCATCACCCAGTGCGTGCGCACCTCACGGAGCACCTGGCTCGTGATGTCGACACCTCCCCCGGCGCGCTCGAGGCCGGCGTAGGCGACCGCGGTCCGGCCCAGTGCGGCATCCCACTCGACTCGGAGCGTGATCGTTCCGGGCACGTCCTGCTCCCCCGACACGCGTGCGTGCCACGATTGCGGCAGCGTGACACCGCTGCCGAGGTCGATGCGCTCGTCGCTGATGTCGTATGTCTGGACGTCGGCCATGAAGCCCACTATTCCACGACATTGCCGATTCGTGAAGAAAGAGTGTCGCTCCTGGCTCATCCTGTGGTACCTTGCAGCGAAGGGAGACTGACGCTCCTGGCTCATGGAAGGGGAGGGGCAATGAACCGATCACCGCAGAGCCTGGCTCTGACGATGAAGGACGCCGCGGAACTCGTCGGCGTCGACTACCGCACAATCAAACTCGGCATCGACACCGGGACGATCCCGACAGTGCAGCTCGGGCCCCGCCGGATGATCCCCCGCGCCGGGCTGCTCCGCGCCTTCGGCGTCGAAACCTCATAGCCGAATTCGTCGCGGCACGGAACGGTTGAGCACGTCCACCGACCGCGACGCAGTACTGTTTCGCCACAGCGCTCGTCGCCGCAGCATCCGGACGCCCTCAACGCGCTCCGCCGCTGGCTCCACGCCGCTGGAAGGGACCGAATCATGCCCGACTGCAACAGCCCCCTCGACCTCGACTTCGTTCTCCGCGAGGACATCAGCGACGCCGATTTCGAGATCCCGGCATCGATCGGCGCCGCTGTCGTCGACTTTCGAAATCTGACGGCCGCTGAAGCCCCCGCCGCGTGGGAATCGCTGCGCGCGTGGGTCGAGTGGTTCGCGGTCCGCTATCGGATCTCGGAGTCGATCGTCCCGGTGTGCTGGTGGAAGCACGGCGACCTCGTCGAAGAACTCTCAGCGCTCCATGCCGCCCACACGGTTGCGTTCGACCCCTCGGATAGCGGATTCGGACCGATCAGATGGCACGAACAACTCGACCTGGCGATGCCTCGCCTCCGGCACGCGTACTACAGCCAGTGCTCCCGCGGCCACAACAGCCGCACGCCCCGCACCTGGCCAAACGCCGCAGACCAGCCGGGATGAGACGCAGGGTCCAGCCGGGTTCTCCCAACGCGGCGCGCGGTCGATCAACCGCCCCGCAGGGTCCGTGTCTGAGGGGTCTCGCGGGCAGGAGAGTTCACAGGGTGCGTGGTGCCAGCGTCTGTGGCGGCGTGTATGTCAGTGCCGCTTGAGTCCACTCGCGGCGCCATTGCACCATCGCCTTCTGGTCGATCTTGGACAGCTTTGCCAGTTGCGGGATGAGACGGAACATCTCATCGACGTACCCTGGGATGTCCGTCGTGGGGCCGGCTGTCGCCTCAGCGAGGATGCGAAGCGCGAGAGCAGGATCTACGCCCTCTTTCAGAAGGGCGAGGATCTCGCGGGCATCTTTGGTTCCCTTCTCTGAACGGAAGCGGTCCAGCAGAGCTGCGAGTTTGGTGATGAAGTGCGCTTCGACGGTCAGGAGCAGCCAGGGCGGTGCAATGACGGCGTCCACGTACCGCGCCAGGGCTTCGACCTTGAGCCTCAGCCGTGACCCCAGTTGAGACTCGTGCGGGACATAGATGTCCAGATGCACGCCCTCTACCTCGCCGCGGAACTTGCGGGCCTGGTGCACCGAGTTGTCGGTGAGGTTGTCGACGACCGCGTCGAGCAGGTATCGCGAACTCGCCGTGACGATGAGGTCGATGTCATGGCTGATCTCACCGCCGACGCGCAGGTGTGTCGCCCAGCCTCCGATCAGAATCGATGGATCGAGATCATGGCCGACGTGATCCAGAACGCGGCGGATCTTCGCAGAGTCGTCCGTCGAGTCAGCCATGGGCTTCCCCAGGGGACTGTTCCCAGTCGGCGTGTTCGAAGAGTCGCGCATGGAGGGCGAGCCGGAACTCGCCGGCTTGCCACCCGGGCGTCGCAAACAGGTCGGCATACGTCTGAGCGACACTCGAGAAGCCATCGCGCCACGCGCGAGCCGCAACCCGGTCGCGCGACACAACGCGGACTTCGTCCCCGTCGGGCAGATCAACAGCGACATCCGCGTCGGCGTAGATCAGTCGAACACCCTTGTCGGCGACTGTGTTCTCCCCGCCGAGCCAGTGCACCGCGGCATCCGTTCCTCCGAATGAGATGGCCGACGGATGCTGGCCCGTCAGGTCTTGCGCGGCACTCAGTGTGCTGATCGTGACGGTGTCCCTGATCAGGTTGCGGTTCGCCGCCATGGTCAGCACGACGCGCTCCGGGCTAACGACGACGATGCCACCTCGGTGTCTTGTCTGCACGGCGCCGATGTCTACAAGCCGACCGAGGGCTTGGTGGGTACTGGAGATCGGTGCGTCAACGGCGGCAGCCAGGGTGCTCAGGTCTGGCCACTCGCGGCGACCCGCCAACGCAGCATCCGCGAGCGTCCGCCAGACGATCTCATTCGTCTTCATGGACCTATTGTTGCCCAATCTGCGAATATACGGAACCACAATCCATTTAATTACGGAACGTGGATCCGTAGATATGCGGAAGCCCCGTACACCCCCTACTGGTGCACCGTGACGCGCTCCGCCACCGATCAGAGCGAGATCCCGCCCCGTGAGGGTGATGAGCGCGGCGTGGCCCAAGACGCGGAGGCCTGTATCGCGCGCTCGCGTGCGGCCCGCTGCAGCTCCGCGTCCGCGGCGTGCATCGCGTCTTGGATGGTGAGTTCGGTGGCGCCGCGCATCATGGTGGCGCCGAGGTTGGCGATCGCCTCCTCGTCGTCGTGCGCAACGGTGATCGCGACGTTGTGATGCCGGCCTCGGGTGAGTCCGACGTAGAGTCCGGCGGCGTCGACGTCGGGCCCGACGATGGCGGCATCGGTTGTCTCGCCTTGGATGCCGTGCACGGTCGACGCGTAGGCGAGTTGCACGTGTTCGAGCGCGTAGTCGAGGCTGACGCGGCGTAGTTCGCCGCTGTCGCTGGTCGACATGAGCGTGATGCCGTCGTCGCGGATGCCGCGGACGACCCATTGCGCGCGGTTCTCGACGCCGGTGCGGGGGTCGTTGCGGCGGGTCTGCACGGAGTCGCCGACGAGGATGCGCTGCTCCCCCATCCCGAGCGCGAGCACGGTGGGGTCGAGGTCGCCGTTGTCGATGTGGTGCTGCTGGATCGCGTCGTTGATCGCGTCCGCCTCCCCGTTGGTCCCGCATACCAGCGCGACCCGCTTGCCGTGCGCGTGCGCGTGCAGGTACGCCGCAACCATCGTGTTGCGTGCGTCTTCCGTGCTGTGCACGTGTTGCACGTGCCCGCGCTCGAGCATCTCCCGCGCAACGCTCAGCGCGTCGTCTTGGTTGCGGGGGTTGCGCAGCCGGAGGGTGAGTGCACCGTACGCGGGGTCGGTGAAGCGGTGCACGGTGTGCAGTTCGACGGATGCTGTCGCGTACCGCACCGCGGATGCCATCGCCCCGACGTGTCCGACCGGGAGCGCCTGGTGGGGATCGCCGACCATCGCGACGCCGACGCGCTGTTCGAGGGCGAGGTCGACGAGCGCGGTCGCGGTGTGCAGGTCGACCATGCCCGCCTCGTCGATGACGATCCGATCCCCCCGCCGCAGCACGAACCGCGACGGCCCCGCGTAGACGACCCCGGTCACCGGGTCGGCTTCTCCCCAGGACAGTCGTGTCCAGACCTGGGCGCCGGCCGGGGTGGTGGTCCACCGGTAGCCGTGGTCGGCGAGCAGGGCGTGCAGGCTCGACGCGTCGGCACCGACCTCGCGGGACGCGACGGACGCCGCCTTCCGGGTCGGCGCGACCACCAGCATCCGCCGCCCCTGCCCCGCTAGGGCCGCGTACGCGACGCGCAGCATCGTCGTCTTTCCCGCCCCGGCGGGCCCGGTGATTGCGACGAGCCCGCCGGCGCCGGCGATCGCCCCCGCGGCCGCGAGCTGCGATCCATCCAGACCGTCAAAGCCATCCATGGATGCGGCGGCCCGACGCAGCTCGTCCGGCAGGCGTGACCGACCCGGCGTGGCGAGCGCATCCAGGCGGCCCGCGTGGCGCACCTTCAGGCGCATCGTCTCGGTCGCCATGAACGCCTTCACATGCCCAGGAATCCTGGCATCCGCCACCAGGCGCACACACTTTCCGTGCGCGCGACCGGCGATCTCTTCGATCATGACGGTCAGCTCGTCGCGGGCCGCGACCACACCTGCGCGGGAGAGGGCGCGCACGGCGCCGGCGCGGAGGTCGAACGAACTGAACCGGCCGCCCGTGCGGGTGGATCGCTCGTCGGCATCGACGACCGCCGCGTCCGCGAGCAGATCCAGGTCGAGGGCGGCGAGCGGCGTCGTGACGATGCCGACCGGCGCACGGTCGCGGATGAGCTGAGGATCGAGGCCCTTGAGTTCGTCGCGGATGGCGTCTTCCCAGGATTGCTCGTCCAGGTTGGCGGGCTTGTTCGGGCGGGATATCGCCCACGCCCGCCGGTCGATCTGCGTCAGCACCCGGATGCTCGGGCTCGCCCCGTCATGCTCAGCGGACCATTCTGCGATCAGCTTCGCGCGGTTGGCTTCGATCTGCGCCGAGCGCCGCGAGAACGGCCGCACCACCCCGGCCAGCTCCGCAACCTCACCGTCCTCGCCGATCGTGAACCCGTGCCGGGCGAGCGCGGTGACCCAGCGCGGGTCGGTGCGCGCGGCGAGCTCGCCCTCGGCGTTGATCAGGGTCTGCAGCTTCATCGCCACCCGCGAGTCCACGTTCGACCACTTCCCGTCGACACCTTGCACCTTCACGTTCAACCACAAGTGCCGGTGCGCGTGCGGGTCCAACGCCCGGGAGCGACGGTGCTGCAGCTCGACGACCTCGATCCGGGCGAGGTCCTCCCGGAGGAGCCCGGCGTGCCCGCGGCGCGCGCTCAGCTCACCCAGCCAGGTGACCAGGATCCGGTCGCGGAGGCGGTCCTGCAGCGCCTCGAACTCGGTCGCGAGCTCCGGATGCAGCAGCGCGGCGATGCTGTAGGACTTCGGGTGATTCATCGTCGCGTCCAGCAGCAGATCCGCGTCCGCACTCAACCGCTGAGGTCCGCGCTCTTCCCCCGTGACCGGGTCATGACCGGTCACCCACATGCGGAGTGCGCCTGCGGACAGTTCGTCGGCGGTGATCACCCCGTCGGTCACCACGAAGCGGGTGACGGACGCGTCGGCGGCCTTGCTGTACATCTCGAGCGCGTCGGAGCCGGTGGACGGGTGCAGGTGGGCGTCGCAGGTGCCGTTCAGCGCGTAGTCGATCGCGTGCCCGACCCCACGGGATCCGACACCCCTCTTCCACCGCTCCAACCCTCCGCGCACGCCGCCAGGCTACGACCATTTATAGCCCATAGCCAGCACTTTTTTGCGCATGCAGGTACATGCAGGGGAATGCTTCACGATGTCGCCCAGACTGACACCCCACCGAATGGTGCCTGCGTGCATCGCCTCGTCTCTCCCTCCGCTTCGGACGTCGAGCGCGCTCCGAGATGCTCGTCCGGGACTTCGACGTCTTCCTCGGGGACGCCCTCCGGCGTCCGTGATCTGTCAGTCGAGCCAGGGTGATTGGATGCCGAACGCGTCTGCGACGGAGCGGATCTCGGCGGGGGTGAGGCCCTG
This sequence comes from Microbacterium sp. AZCO, assembly GCF_039614715.1. Lineage (GTDB taxonomy): Bacteria > Actinomycetota > Actinomycetes > Actinomycetales > Microbacteriaceae > Microbacterium. The sequence goes on from NZ_CP154857.1 coordinate 1,655,903, forward strand.
CCCGCTGCCGCCGGCGAGCAGGTTCATGTACTCGTACTTCGCGCCGGTCTCGGCGTACTCGACCCGGTCGACGGCGCGCAGCACCGAGATGTCGGACCGGCTCATCGTGCCGTGCTTGGACCAGAGCACGATCTCGAAGTCCCGCAGTCGTGCGACGTTTGCGTCCATCAGGGTCTGCGAGCCCGGGACCATGAAGTCCAGCACCCCGATGCCCTGCGACAGGGCGACGATCGACTCCGGCTCCCAGCGTAGGATCGCGGTGTTCATCGCCCGGTCCGAACGGTATGCGGGGATGTGGCTGAGGTAGGTCAGGTGCGGCGGCTGCGCGTGCACGACCGCGTGGAACGGCAGGTTGCGGCGGCCGATCTGGTCGTCGTGCACCCCCAGGTGCGAGTTGAACTCGCTCGTGAGTCGCTCGAACGCGCGGCGCGGAGAGGTGAGCAGTTCCGCGTGGATGCCGTCGGCCTCCACGATCACCGCGCCGACCGCAGCGGCCGGGTCGTCGGCGATCTGCCGCAGTCGGCGGCCGGAACCGGTCACCAGCAGGGTGCGGCCGGCCAGACTTGGGGCGGGCAGGGGCAGTTCGATCCGCTCGGACAGAGGAAACACGTTCCGCACCCCGGGCAGCTCGTCCACGCACACCGAGATGTTCCCGGCGCCGGCTTCGCTCGCATCGATCTCGCAGACCCGGCGCCCAGCGGCACCCATCTGCACCAGAAGCTCCTCGATTGTCGGGAGAGCGGTCGACTCCATGGTCACGTCAGTGGTCCTTTCAGAGGGTGATGGATGTGGTTGGCTGGATGGCTCTGGCGCCCCAGCCGGCTTGGGTGCCGCTGGCGCGTTCGGTTGCGATCGGGTCGATGCCCTGCTGCTCGAGCTGGGCAAGGATGTCAGAGCCTGCTCGTCGCCGCCGCTCGCGCCCCGCGGGGTGCGGCGGCGGCCGCGACCGGCGTGAGGCGCTGCAGCTGGGTGACGTGCCGGGGCTCGAGTTCGGCGAGGGTCGAGACGCCGAGGAGCTTCATCGTCCGTTCGATCTCGGTGCGCAGGATCGCGATCGTCCGATCGACGCCTTCGCGCCCGCCCGCCATGAGGCCGTACAGGTATGCCCGGCCGATCAGGGTGAACTTCGCGCCGAGCGCGATCGACGCGACGATGTCGGCGCCGTTCATGATGCCGGTGTCGACCATGACGGTCGCGTCCTTGCCGACTTCGCGCACGACCTGCGGGAGCAGGTGGAACGGGATGGGAGCGCGGTCGAGCTGGCGGCCGCCGTGGTTGGACAGGATGATCCCGTCCACGCCCGCGTCGATGAGTCGCTTCGAGTCGTGGACGTTCTGCACGCCCTTGACGACGATCTTGCCCGGCCAGATCTCGCGGATGACGGCGAGGTCGTCGTAGCTGATCGTGGGGTCCATCGCGGCGTTCAGCAGTTCCCCGACCGTGCCGCCGGTCGTGGACAGCGATGCGAACTCGAGCTTCGGGGTGGTGAGGAAGTCGTACCACCACCACGGACGCGGGATCGCGTTGATGATCGTGCCGACCGTGAGCTGCGGGGGGATCGAGAACCCGTTCCGCTTGTCGCGGAGGCGGGCGCCGGCGACCGGGGTGTCGACGGTGAACTGCAGCGTGTCGAAGCCCGCCTCGGCGGCCCGGCGGGCGAGCGCGTACGAGATCTCGCGATCGCGCATCACGTAGAGCTGGAACCAGTTGCGTCCGTGCGGGTTCGCCGCCTTCACGCCCTCGATCGAGGTCGTGCCGAGGGTCGAGAGGGTGAACGGGATGCCGGCGGCCCCGGCCGCGGATGCCCCAGCGACCTCGCCCTCGGTCTGCATCAGGCGCGTGAAGCCGGTGGGGGCGATGCCGAAGGGCAGCGCCGAGGACCCGCCGAGGATCTCCACCGAAGTGTCGACGTTCTCGGCGGGACGGAGGACGTCGGGGTGGAATTCGATGTCCTCGAACGCCTGGCGGGCGCGCGAGAGAGACAGTTCGCCCTCCGCGGCGCCGTCCGTGTAGTCGAACGCCGCCTTGGGCGTGCGGCGCTTCGCGATCGCGCGCAGGTCGTAGATCGTGAGCGCCGCGTCGAGCCGGCGCTTCTTGCCGTCGAGCTCGGGCTTCTTGAACTTCATGAGCTCGAGGAGCTCTCCGGGATTGGGCAGCTGTCGGTGAACCATAAGGGGTGGCCTCCGGACTCTTGGGGCTCCGACGATCGCGGACGCCGCAGCACTGAAACGTTTCATTCCCAAAAGTACATGCGGTCTGACCACATGTCAACCGAAAGGCCCACTGCGATGCCCAAAGCGCCGCGACCGAACTGATCATCCCCTGGTGCCACGCAATCGTGACAGGCCGGTACCCGGGACGGATGTGACGAGCGTGGGGCTCTCCGTAGCGTGGAACGCATGATCGTTGCAGAGGGCCTCACGAAGAGGTACGGAGACAAGACAGCCGTGGACGACGTGAGCTTCACGGTGCATCCCGGCAGGGTGACGGGCTTTCTCGGCCCCAATGGAGCGGGCAAGTCGACCACGATGCGGATGATCGTCGGTCTCGACCGGCCCACGGCGGGCCAGGTCACGATCGCCGGCACGTCCTACACCTCGATGCGTGCCCCGCTGACGCAGGTCGGAATCCTGCTGGATGCCAAGGCGGCGCACAAGGGGCGGTCGGCACGCACGCACCTGCGTGCGATGGCCGCCACGCACGGCATTCTTCGTTCTCGAGTCGACGAGGTCATCGAGATCGCCGGCCTCGGCAGCGTGGCGAGCAAGCGCGTCGGTGGGTTCTCGCTCGGCATGGGCCAGCGACTCGGCATCGCGAGCGCGCTGTTGGGCGACCCCCACACGCTGATCCTCGACGAACCGGTGAACGGCCTCGACCCCGAGGGCGTGCGGTGGGTGCGTGAGTTCGTCCGGCACATGGCTTCGCAGGGACGCGGCGTTCTGCTGTCGAGCCACCTCATGAGCGAGATGTCGCTGACCGCAGACCACGTGATCGTGCTGGGCCGAGGCCGTGTGCTCGCCGACGCGCCGATCGCAGACCTCGTTCATGCGTGGACGACGACGACCGTGACGGTCCGCTCCCCCCGACTCGACGACCTCGCGTCCGCACTCGCGGGCCCCGATGTCGTGGTCCGCTCGACGATGCCCGGCGTGGCCGAGATCACCGGGCTGACGCAGGAATCGATCGGCGACACCGCCGCCGATCTGGGAATTCCCCTGCACGAATTGCGCGGCGCCGCCGGATCGCTCGAGGACGCGTACATGGCGCTGACCGGTGACTCCGTCGAGTACAAGAGCAAGGAGCTGTCATGACCGCCATCACGCGAGACACATTCGTCGCCACCTCCCCCTGGCGCCTCACGTTCCTCCGTGTCGTGCGCGCCGAATGGATCAAGCTGACCTCGCTTCGTTCGACGTGGTGGTCGATCGCGAGTGTCGCCGCGCTGTCGATCGGACTTTCACTCATGATCGCTGCGGCGTCGGCGTCCCTTGATGGCGCTGGTATGCCGGCGGATGCTGTGATCCTGGCGCCGACCCAGTTCACGATGCTCCTCGCCGGCGCGCTTGGCGCGATTGCGGTCACCGGAGAGTACTCCACCGGTCAGATCCGCTCGACGCTGACCGCAGAGCCCCGCCGCGGGGCGGTGCTTCTCGCCAAGTCACTCGCCGTAGCCGCCTTCGTCGCCGTGTCGACAGCGGTGATCCTGGTGGCCGCCACACTCGCGACCGCGCCGATCCTCGGTGACGCAGCGATGGACTGGTCCGACCCGAAGGCATCACTCGTGCCCCTGGCGGCCGGTGTGCTCTCGATGACGTGCTTCGCGCTCATCGGAACCGGTATCGGGTTCGCGCTGCGCAGCGGACCGGGAGCGATCTCAGTCACCGTGGCGATCCTGTTCATCCTGCCGATCCTGCCCGGCCTCATCGCGATCGCGCCGGGTTGGGAGTGGATCATGGATGCCGGCCGGTACCTGCCCACGAACGCATCTCAGGTTTTGATGATGGGCGCGAACGACGGTGGACTGAGCGTGGGTGTGGCAGGGTCGGCACTTTTCGCGTGGACCATCGGTGCGCTCGCGCTGGGCTACGGGGTTCTCCGCATGCGCGACGCGTAGAGTCGGCCCATGTCTGTCTCCGACAGCCGCGGCTCGGATCTTCCTGTGGAACCCGAGCTGCGGCTGCCTCGCCCGCCAGGGGTGCTTCGCCGATACTGGGCGAGGCACTCGATGGTGGCGGATGCACTCATCGCGGCGCTGACCGCGGTCCTGTCGCTCGCTCCGCTCGGTGTGCAGGAGAGCAGCGACGGGACGAACGCTCTCGCGGCGACCGCGCTGGTGCTCTCGTTGATCGGATGCGCCGGACTTCTGGTCCGCCGTCGGTTCCCTGTTGCCGTATTCGCCATCGCGGCACTCGCGCAGACCGCTTCCCTGCTCACCGAGGATTCTTCGGTGTTGCTGCTCATCGGTGTCGCTGGCTTCGCCCTCTCACGCTACGCGACTCCCCGTGCCGCCTGGATCGCCTTCGGCGCCGCTTGCGCAGTGTGGGGGGCGGTCGCGCTCGTCGTCACGCTCACGACGCCGGGGACTCGAGCAGTTCTGATCGCGGGCGCGGCCGCATCGATCGGATTCGCCCTCATCGGCATGCTCATCGGACTCAACGCGAGGAGCCGGCGGAGATACCTCGACGCTCTGATCGATCTCTCGCGAAGACTCGCCGTCGAACGGGATCAGCGCGCGCAGCTCGCTGTCGCGGACGAACGAGCGCGCATCGCGCGCGAGCTGCACGACATCGTCGCCCACTCCCTCACCGTCATGGTCACCCTTGCTGAGGGGATCTCTGCGTCTGTCGACGCCGATCGCATACGAGAGGGGTCCCGAGCGATATCCGCGACGGGTCGCGACGCCCTGCGCGACATGCGCGCCACCCTCGGTGTGCTCCGCAGCACCGACGACGAAGCGCCGCTGCATCCCACGGTGCGAGACACTACCGCTGAGACCGTTGATGCTGCCCGGACCGCCGGATTCGCCGTGACCCTCACCACGTCAGGCGACCCTGCGGGAATCGACAGCGCCGTCACCCTCGCGGTCTCGCGCATCGTGCAAGAGGCGGTGACGAATGTGATGCGTCACGCCAGCGGCGCCTCCCGCATCGACGCCGCCATCGACTACGGACGCGACGCGATCGAGATACGCGTGCAGGATGACGGCGTCGCACAGGGCGCCCCGAACGGTGGCGGCTTCGGCCTGCGCGGGCTGCGGGAACGCGCCGAACTGCTCGGCGGCACATGCGAGGCTGGGCCGGTGCGGCCGCGGGGCTGGGAAGTGCGGGCGATCATCCCCCGCCCGGAGAGGAACAGAGAATGAGCGATCCCGATGCCGTGCGCATCCTGCTCGTCGACGACCAGGCGCTGATCCGCGTCGGCTTTCGCATGATGCTCGATGCCGAGCCGGGATTCGCGGTCGTCGGGGAGGCCGCAGACGGCGCACAGGCTGTGGCCGATGTCGACAGACTCCGGCCCGACGTCGTGCTCATGGACGTTCGGATGCCGGGCATGGACGGGATCGCGGCCACCGCCGAGATCGTGCGACGCTCGCCAAGCTGCCGCGTCCTCGTCCTGACGACCTTCGACCTCGACGAGTACGCCTTCGGGGCGATCCGAGCGGGAGCCGCCGGATTCCTCCTGAAGGATGCGGAGCGCGTCGAACTGATCTCCGCGATTCGAGCCGTGCACGCGGGGGAAGCCACTCTCACACCTCGCGTCACCAGGCGGATGCTCGAGCTGATGACCGAGATGCAGGAGTCCCCAGCCCGCCCCGACCTCGACGCGTTGACCGAACGGGAACAGGACGTCCTCGCAGCCATCGCCCGCGGCCTCACGAATTCGGAGATCGCGAGCGAGCTGTTCCTCAGCGAATCAACCGTGAAGACCCACGTAGGGAGAGTCCTCACCAAACTGCCCGCACGCGACCGTGTGCACGCCGTACTCATCGCGCATGGTCTCGCAACACCGGAGGCAGGTGGAGGCGACCGCTGACCCTGGCGCGGGAAGCCTCCGCGGCCTCCGGTCTCCAGCCGTCCGACTCAATGGGCGGCGAACCACCCCGCCGTGAGCTGTTCGCCGGCGCGCCCTGCGGCGCCGCTGAGTCCCATGAGGTGACCCGTCCACGGAATCGCCAGGGCCTTTACCTCGACCCCGAGCTGACGGCAACGGAGCACGTACGCGATCGGCCCCTGAGCCGGAACCAGCCAGTCGTTGGGGCCGTAGATGACCAGCGCCGGCGGGGACGCGGGCGTCAGGTGAGCGGTCGCATCGACTGCGGCGTAGCGCTCGGGGTGCTCCTCCATCGTGCCGCCCACGAGCCCGTGCACGAGTCGGCGGCCCACGCCTCCGGCCGGAACGTACCGATTCCCCTCGGCGATCGCCGGGTCGACAGCGGGGATGAGGAGGGAAATCGCGGCAATGGTCGGCAATGCCTCGGCATCCTGGCCGATCGTGTCGCCCGCCGCGAGACGATTCGCGACCAACGGAGCGAGCTGACCGCCGGCCGAGCTGCCCATCATGTAGATGTGCTCAGCCGCCCCACCGTACCGAGGCGCAAGTGTTTTGATCTCCACCAGCGCCTGCGCGATCTGTCGCGGCGCCAGATCCCAAGTAGGCAGGCCGTCCGCGGCGTAGGTGTAGCTGGGTGTGAACACGAGATAGCCGCGATCGGTCAGTTGACGAACCATCAGGGAATCGCTCGCCTCATCTCCGTCTGCCCATCCCCCGCCATGCACGTGCACGACGACGGGAGCCGGCTTGTCGGAGGGTGCCGGCTTGTAGATGCCCATCCGTGGCGAGTGGCCGTCGACGGGACCGTACGTGACCACTTCGTCGGGTCCGGCCTTGGATCCGCCAATGGGCCCGAAGAAGTCCTTCGCGCGAACCTTGACACCTACTCCAGCGAGCGCACGCCGCTGATCGACGATCACCCGGATACCGACCGGCACCGTCAGAAGGCAAAGTGTGACGGCGACGACGGCGCCCGCTGACGGTTCGATCAGCCAAGCTGCAACGGCCGCCACCGTGCCCGCCACGGCAAACCCGAGCAGCCAGCCGGGCAGGTATCCGCCGAGCGAGCCGAACAGGCCGATCCACGGCGTCTGCCAGGCGATCGTTCCGACAGCGAGCAGCAGAGCGAGCGCCATGAACACATAAGCGACCCAGATCACAGAGCACATCCTTCCGCACCGCCGCGCGTCCTCGCGAGCGATCGATTCAATAAAACCACACAGTTGGGCGCTTTTCATGTATGGTGGCCAAGTCACCGACGACCGAGACATGGAGTATCAATGACGATCGCGGCAGTAACCGCCCTCGAGGCGCAGGATCCGATCACCGAAGACCTGACTGCCGAAGCAGACCCGGTCGACTTCTACGGATACCGCGATCTGCTCACCACCGACGAGCGTGCACGCCTTGCCGCGCTTCGCGACTTCCTCGAGACCGAAGTCGCTCCGATCGCTGACGATTACTGGGAACGTGCGGAGTGCCCCCGTCACCTCTTCCGCCCGCTCGCAGACCTGGGCATGTACAGTGCCGGCTTTCCCGAGGTCGCCGAGTTCGACAACTCAGCACTGTTCCGCGGTTGGGTGAGCTACGAGATGGCGCGCGTCGACTCCTCGGTCGGCACCATGGCCGGCGTCCACAGCGGCCTCGCGATGAATGCGGTCGCACTCGGAGGATCCGACGAGCAGCGGGCCGACCTCCTCCCGAGGATGGCCCGGGGTGAGATCGTCGGAGCCTTCGGACTCACCGAGCCGTTCTCGGGCTCGGACACCGCGCGTGGGATTCGCACCACGGCTCGTCGCGACGGCGACGAGTGGGTGCTCAACGGAGCCAAACGGTGGATCGGCAACGCGACGTGGGCCGACATCGTGATCATCTGGGCGCGAGACGTCGCCGACGGCAACGTCAAGGGATTCCTCGTTGCCGGCGGAACTCCCGGATTCACCGCGACGAAGATCGAGCGCAAGCAGTCGTTGCGCGCGGTCGAGAACGCCGACATCACCCTCACCGACGTGCGTGTGCCCGAGTCATCGCGCCTGGCGCGCGTACGGTCCTTCCGCGACGTCGCCCTCATCCTGCGTCAGACCCGGTGCGACGTCGCGTGGCAGGCGCTCGGCAACGGTGTGGGCGCGTACGAGGCCGCGGTGGCGTACGCGCGTACGCGGGAGCAGTTCGGAAAGCCCATCGGCGCGAACCAGCTCGTGCAGAGCAAGCTCGTCAGCTGCCTCACCGAGATCACGGCATCCATCGCCCTGTGCACGCGTACCGCGCAACTGCAGGATGTCGGCACGCTCACCGACCAGCAGTCGGCGATGGCGAAAGCCACGGTGAGCGAGCGGATGCGTCGCGTCGTGTCACTGTGCCGCGAGATCCTCGGCGGTAACGGCATTCAGCTCGACTACGGTGTCGCGCGGCACTTCGCCGACGCCGAAGCCATCTACACGTACGAGGGCACGTACGACATGAACAACCTGATCGTTGGCCGCGAGATCACCGGCATCCCCGCCTTCGCCTGACCCGAGTACCGAAAGCACGTCACTCATGACTACTGCCATCGTCACCGGAGCCGCACGCGGCATCGGAGCAGCCACCGCCCTCCGTCTCGCCGCAGACGGCCACGACATCGCCGTGATCGACCTCGACGAGTCAGCCGCCACCGCCACCGCTGAAGAGATCAAGGCCTCGGGGCGTCGCGCCATCGCGATCGCGGCCGATGTCGCCGACGCCACGTCGGTGCAGTCCGCCGTCGAACGGGTCGTGTCGGAGCTCGGTGCCCCGGGCATCCTCGTCAACAACGCCGGTGTCCTGCGCGACAACCTGCTGTTCAAGATGAGCGAGTCCGATTGGGACACCGTCATGAACGTGCACCTGCGGGGCGCATTCCTCATGACGAAGGCGGTGCAGTCTCACATGGTGGATGCCTCGTGGGGCCGCATCGTCAACCTCTCGAGCACCTCCGCCCTGGGCAACCGGGGCCAGGCGAACTACTCGGCAGCCAAGGCCGGCATCCAGGGTTTCACCAAGACCCTGGCGATCGAGCTCGGCCGGTACGGCATTACCGCCAATGCGATCGCGCCCGGCTTCATCCAGACCGACATGACCCGCGCGACAGCGGATCGCCTCGGCGTCAGCTTCGAGCAGCTCGTCGAGGCGCAGGTCTCGCAGATCCCCGTCGCTCGCGCCGGGGTGCCCGACGACATCGCAGCCGCCGTGTCGTTCTTCTGCCGCGAAGACGCTGGCTTCATCTCCGGACAGGTGCTCTACGTCGCCGGCGGACCGAAGTCATGATCCGCGCCGCGCGTCCGCAGGATCTGCCTGACCACGTCGGCACGGCCGCGGTCGGCGAGTGGCTTCAGGTCTCGCAGGACCGTATCGACCAGTTCGCCGACGTCACCGAGGATCACCAGTGGATCCACGTCGACGCGGCACGTGCCGCCGACGGCCCGTTCGGCACCACCATCGCTCACGGACTGCTCACGCTCTCGCTGATCCCCCGACTCATCCAAGGCCTCATCGAGGTGCAGAATGTCGCGGCGGTCGTGAACTACGGCGTCGACGGCGTCCGGTTCCTCTCTCCCGTTCCCAGCGGCGCACGTGTGCGCGCCTCAACCGAACTGGCCGACGCCACCGCGACCGATCGCGGGGTGCGCGCGCGCCTCAAGGTCACCGTCGAACTGGAGGGCAGCGAGCGTCCCGCGCTCGTCGCCGAGACCATCCACCTCTTCGTCCCCGCTCCGTAATCCCACCGCATCCGCTTTTCAACGTCGAAAGGAACCACCACCATGCCCGAACTCAACGACCGCGCCATCCAGGGCGACGGCTTCGCGACCCTCAACGTCGCGACGATCCTCGCCGAGAGCGCCGCTCGCTACCCCGAGGCGCCCGCGGTGCACTTCGCCGGCCACACCATCCCCTACGCCGCCCTGTGGAATCAGGCACGCGCATACGCCGGAGCGCTCCAGGCCCGAGGAATCGGCAAGGGTTCGCGCGTCGCCCTCATGGCGCCCAACGTGCCGGACTTCATGCGCGTCTACTACGGCGCCCTGGCCCTGGGCGCGATCGTCGTGCCCGTCCACCCGCTCTTCAAGAAGAACGAGATCGCTTTCGTGCTGGGTGACGCCCAGGCCGACCTGTTCGTCGCCGCGGCGCCGTTCCTCGCTGAGGCCCTCCCTGCCGCCGCGACCGCGCAGGTGCCGACGCTGTCCGTGCTCGTCCCCGATGAGATGGTCGCCGCCACCGGTGTGCCCCGCCTCGAAGAGGAAGCTGCCGCCGCGACCCCCATCGCCGGAATCGCTCAGACGAACCCGCTGGATGCGGCCACCATCCTCTACACAAGCGGAACGACCGGCACCCCGAAGGGTGCTGTCAGCTCGCACTTCTCCATCGTGGAGCAGGTTCACACCTCACTGATCGACTCGCTCGACATGCGTCGCGACGACGTCGTCTTCGGCGGACTGCCCCTCTTCCACACGTTCGGCCAGACTGCCGTGATGAACACCGCCTTCCGACGGGGCGCCTCGATTGCGCTGATGCCGCGCTTCGAAGCAGATGCCGCTTTGCAGCTCGTCGTCGACCAGGGCGTGACGATCTTCGCCGCCGTCCCGACGATGTTCGTCGACCTGCTGCAGGCTGGCGCGCGCTCCGACTTGCAGCCGACTTTCCGCTACGGCGTGTCGGGCGGCGCTGCTCTCCCGCGTGTGATCCTCGACAAGTTCGCGGCACGCTTCGGCGCCCAGGTGCACGAAGGCTACGGACTCACTGAAACCACCCCGATCGTCTCGTTCAACGTCGTCGGTGAAGACATTCGCCCGGGCACGGCCGGAACTCCGCTGTGGGGCGTCGACGTTGCGATCGCCAAGGCCGATATCGACGACCGCATCGAGCTGACGACGGACCCGGAGGAGATCGGCGAGATCGTCGTTCGCGGCCACAACATCTTCAAGGGCTATATCGGGCGAGAAGAGGCCACAGACCAGACTGTGGTCGATGGCTGGTTCCGCACCGGCGACCTCGGCACGATGGCCGACCGCGTCATCACGATCGTCGACCGCAAGAAAGACCTCATCGTCCGCAACGGCTACAACGTCTACCCGACGGAGGTCGAACAGGCCGTCGGCGCACACCCCAAGCTCATCACCGCTTCCGTGTTCGGCGTCCCCGACGAGCGCCGCGGCGAAGAGGTCCACGCGGCCGTCGTCGTCAAACCCGGCGAAGAGGTCTCCGCGGAGGAGATCATCGCCTTCGCGCGCGAGCAGCTTGCCGAATACAAGTACCCGCGCGTCGTCCACATCGTCGATGAACTGCCGCTCGGCGCGAGCGGCAAGGTTCTGCGCCGAGCGCTCGTCGAGCGGTATACCGCCGACCTCGAAGCCGCCGTCGCAGGCTGACCATCTCGGTGCGGGGGCCGGGCGTTCGGTCCCCGCACCATATCTCAAGGAACACCACCATGACGGACCGACTCGACCAGCTGATCACCGACCTGATCGCCCGCGGCGAACTCCGAGACGCGCAGTATGCGATCGGGCTCGACAACGCCATCGTCACCACGAAGGCGTTCGGCGGCGCCGACCTCGACAGTCGCTTCTGCATCTTCTCTTCGACGAAGCCGATCTTCGCCTCCCTGCTCTGGCGCCTGATCGACCAGGGTCGGCTCCGTCTCGGCACCCGCATCGTCGAGGTCTGGCCCGAGTTCGGCCAGCACGGCAAAGACTCGATCACCATCGAGCATCTGCTGCTGCACACGGCCGGCATCCCGAGCCCGATGATCACGCCGGAGGCGATCGGCAGCCGGGCCTCCCGCGCCCACGAGATCGAGCAGTGGCCGCTCGAACTGGAGTCGGGAACGGCGTACACCTACCACCCCTTCTCGGCCGGCTGGGTACTCGCCGAGGTGGTGACGCGCATCACCGGGATGCCGCACGGCGAGGCTCTCCGCTCGGAGATCCTGGAGCCGCTCGGCATCGACCGACTTGAGCTCGGTGTGCCGGTCGAGCGGCTCGGCGACGTCCGACGGATCGACTACATCCGCGAGGCTCCGTTCGACGTCTTCGAGGCTGTCACGGGCCAGCCCTCCCCGCCCGCCGATCCTGATGTTGAGGAACCTTTCGACATCCGCGGCTTCGCAAACGACCCCGTCGTGATCGGCGCCGGTGCGCCGGGGGGCGGCGCGATCTCGAACGCGGCATCCGTCGCCACGTTCTATCAGGCACTGCTGCACAATCCCGCGCACCTCTGGAGCGACGAGATCCTCGCCGACGCGACGACGAACATCCGAAACACATTCCCCGATGGCCTCGCGCTCGGCGCCCCCGCCAACCGTACGATCGGTCTGATCATCGCCGGCACCGGTCACCGCCGGTTCACCCTTCCGCAGCACGGGATCGACCTCGTGATGCACCCGTTCGCACCTGCGGTCTCACCGCAGACCTTCGGCCACGGCGGCGGAGGCGGTCAGATCGCGTTCGCCGATCCGACGACCGGCGTCTCATTCTGCTTCCTGTCGAACGTCATCGACCGAGACGCGTTCGGTGCATTCCAGAACCAGCAGGACATCATCGAGGCCGCCGTCACCTCGATCATATGAGATCCCCCCGGAACGTGACCCGCATCGACCCGAACGATGCGGGTCACACTCTTTTCCGACGCGTTTCCGACGCAATGCGTCGAGCATCACGTCCTGCTCCCCGCAGGGGCACTCACACGATCTCGAACAGCCCCGCCGCGCCCTGTCCCCCGCCGATGCACATTGTCACGACGGCGAGCTTCGCTCCGCGGCGACCTCCCTCACGCAGAACGTGTCCCACCATGCGAGCCCCTGACATGCCGTAGGGGTGGCCGATCGAGATGGCGCCACCGTTGACGTTGAGCTTCTCGGGATCGATGCCGAGCGCGTCGCGGCAGTAGACGACCTGGGATGCGAATGCTTCGTTGAGCTCCCAGAGATCGATGTCGTCGACCCCGAGTCCCTCGCGACGCAGCAGCTCGGTGACGGCGGGAACGGGCCCGATGCCCATCTCGTCGGGTGCGACGCCGGCGACCGCGATGCCCCGGAAGACTCCGAGGGGCGCGAGTCCGCGACGGGATGCCTCGTCCTCGGCCATCACGACGGTCGCAGCGGCACCATCTGAGAGCTGGCTCGCGTTGCCCGCGGTCACCGACGACACCGCCGCGGCGACTCCGTCCGCGAGCACGGGCCGCAGCGCCGCAAGGTCGTCGATCGTGGTCGACGGACGATTGCCCTCGTCGCGGTTCAGCAGCGTGTCGCGGAACGTGACCTCGCCGCTCTCGCGGTCGAGGACGCTCTGCACAGTAGCCAGAGGCACGACCTCGTCATCGAAGCGACCCGCCTCCTGCGCGGCGGCGGTGCGCTGCTGCGATGTCAGGGCGTAGGCATCCTGAGCATCGCGGGAGATCCCGTACCGCTCGGCGACGATCTCGGCGGTATTCAGCATCGGGAGGTAGATGCCCGGAGCGGTCTCCTTCAGCCAGGGGTCCGCGGCGCGGTGGGTGTTCATGTGCTCGTTCTGCACGAGCGAAACCGACTCGACGCCTCCGGCGACGGCGATGCGCAGATCGCCGTTCACGACCTGCGCCGAGGCGAGAGCGATCGACATGAGCCCCGACGCGCACTGGCGATCCACCGACATCCCGGGCACCGACACCGGCAGCCCCGCACGCAGTGCCGCCTGGCGAGCGATGTTGCCCCCCGTCGCACCCTGCTGCAGCGCCGCCCCGAAGATCACATCATCGACCTCCGCCGGGCCGATTCCGGCGCGCTCGACGACCGATGCGATGACGTGACCGGCGAGCTCCTGCGGCTGCGTGTTGTTGAACGCCCCCCGGTACGCCTTCGCGATCGGCGTACGCGCAGTACTGACGATGACGGCTCTCGACATGGCACTCCCTCGTGGTGACGGGTGGTCAGCGGACGGACTTGATCGGCCAGATCGCGACGGCACCGAGCAGCGAGAGCACGATGGCGACGGGGAAGAGCCCGACATAGCCGAAGATCGCGATGACGATGCCGGACGCCACCGGGCCGATGGTCGCCGGAAGCGACGCGGCGATGTTGATGACCCCCAGGTCCTTGCCGAACGACTTCGCCGAGGGCAGCACCTGACTCATGAGCGCCGTGTCGACGGCGACATACATGCCGAACCCGAGAGCGAGGATCGCGAACATCACACCCCAGCCCACGATGGTCGGCCAGAACCAGGGCACGAACAGGGCGAGAGCCATGGCGACGGAGGCACCGAAGACGAACGGCTTGCGCCGCCCGAAGCGGTCAGAGAGAGGGCCCGAGACGACCGTACCGAGGATGATCCCCACCAGGCCGATGAAGCCGAACAGAGGAATGAAATCCTGCGGCCGCTTGATGCCGATGTAGTCCGAGAGGACATAGAACTGGTACCCGATCACCATGTTGTAACCAGTAAAGAGCACGAGCCGCGCCGTGAATGCCCAGAAGAAGTCGGGGTGCTTGATCGGGTTGACCCAGAACGTCCGGACGAAGTCCATCCATCCGAGCTTGTCGATGTGGATCTCGCGGCTGGAGTGGTCGGGGTTGAAAGCCACGAACAGCAGCAGCACGCCGACGGCGAGCGCCGCGAAGACCATGTACCCGACTCGGTAACTGTCGGTGAGAGCAGCTGCGACGATCGAGCCGACGACAGCTCCGGTCATGAGCGCGATGCCGGATACCGCGGCGAAGGTGCCGCGACGGTGAAGCGGCACGCGGTCGGGAAGAATCGCCGAGAACGGACCCTGCACGAACGCCATGGCGACCTGTACGAAGAACCAGGCGATCGTGATGCCCCAGACGCTGCCTGCGAACGCCATGCCGACGAGCGCGAGCGCCACGACGAGCGAGCCGAGGACGATCCACGGCGTGCGGCGCCCGAAGCGGCTGCGGGTGCGGTCGGAGATCTGACCCGCGATCGGGCCCGCGATAAGCGAGCCTGCGCCGCTGACCGACAGGACGAGCGCGAGATTGAACTCCTTGTTGGCCGGGTCCATCAACTCGATCTGGAACGGCACGAGCACGCCGGGGATCGCACTGATCATCGCGATCACGAGGCCGGCTGGGAACACCCAGCGGATGAGTCGATTGATCGACCCGCGGACCAGGGGCGGCGGATCCTCGTTTCCGTCGGCGGCGTCGATGAAGGCCGCTTCGAGGTCGGCAGCGGCAGATTCGGGGAGAGGGGTGGTCATTTCGCGTCCTGGTGAATGCGGGTGGGTGGATGAGGAAGCGGATCCGGATCGCTGATTCGGGTGTCAGAAGTGGTACGAACCGCTGCCGACCGCGTGCACGTCACCGCCCCAGTGCACGACTGCTGTCGTGTTGGCGGGGATTGTGACGTCGAGCGATTCGGTAGTCCAGTGGATGCCGACCTCGCCGTACGGGGTCAGCAGTGTGCGCGCACAGAACGTCAGCGGCACATCGGTGCGCGGCGCAATGACGATCCTCTTGTAGCCGGGCGCAGCGGCCTGGATTCCCGCGATCTCACGAGTGATCCAGTCATCGACAGCACCGAATGCGTAATGGTCCAGGCTCGAGGTCGTCGGCATGCCATCGGGGGCGATCGCATCCCAGTTCTCCCAGATCGCGGTCGCACCCTGGTCGACCTGGTACAGCCAGGATGGCATTCGGTCCTCCCAGACCAGCCCGACGGCGAGGTCAGGGCGTCCGATCTCGACGAGGACATCCAGCAGATACGGGGTCGCGACGAAGCCCGTGTCGAGCAGCCCGTCGTTATCGTCGAGGATGCTGACCAGCTTCGCCCCGTACGCCATCCGTCGCTCATCCGGCACGAGTCCGAAGGCGAAGGCGAGCACGTACCCCCCCATGAGCGGTGTCGGGAGCTCGTCGGCGGACATGAAGACACGCTGGATCGCAGCTTTCGTCGCCTCCGCTTCCTCGAGGTAGCGGTGATGATCGGCATCACGGTCGAGCAGACGCGCCACCTGCGCGAACAGGCTGAGCGATCGGTAGCCGAAGAACGGAGCGACGTAGAACGCCGATGACCGCGTGTTGTCCCAGTCGCCTTCCTTCTGGTGCTGGCTGGGAATCAGCCATTCGCCGAAGTGGAAGCCGGTGTTCCAGAGGTGTCGGTCCAGTTCCTCCGGGATGTCGTCGGAACCCCGCATGTGGCGCGCGGTATCGATGACGCTGTCGCACCACGCCTTCATTGACGCGTACGAGCGCTCGAGGACGGCGGTGCTCCCGGTCGCTCGGTAGATCTCCCACGGCACGATGACCGCAGCATCGCTCCACCCCGCGATGCCGGTGACACCGGTCGTTCCGAACTGCGCGCTCATCCTGAGCGACAGCGATTCGTAGAGCGTCGTGAACGGTACGGTCATCGGCACGACACCGTCGGGAAGCTGGTCGGCTTCGAGGTTGCGCAGCCACGCCTCGAGGAACGAGGTCATATCCTCGTTGGCGTACGCCGCGGGGGCGTACATCTGGATGTCCCCCGTGAATCCCGCCTTCTCCCGAGTGGGGCAGTCCGTCGGAATGGACATCGTGTTGTTGCGCTGCGACCAGACCACGTTCTCGTGAAGTCGGTTCAGCCGCGCGTCCGAACTCTCGAACGAACCGGCCGAATCCTTCGGCGTCGAGAGCACCACTGCCTCGAAGTCGGCGAGGTCGATCGCCTCGAGCCCGGTGACCCGCAGATACCGGAAGCCGTGGAACGTGAAGATCGGCTCATAGATCTGCGGCTTCCCGTCGGAGACATAGACGTCCTTCTGGCCGGCCAAGGTGCCGTTGAAGTACTCGCCGTCAGGTGTCGTGGCCTCGAAGTGCTCGAGGGCGACCTCCGTGCCGTGGGGAGCGTCGATGCGCACCCGCACCCGGCCGGCCACGATCTGACCGAAGTCGATGATCCGGTCGCCGGACGGCGCGATGTGCAGGGACACGGCAGGGAGCACCGCGACCGCGCGAATCGGCTCCAGGGGCTGCGCGACGAGGTTGTCGTATCCCAGGTTGACCACCCGAGCTCGCTGCGCGACGGAAGGAATCGCCGTGGCGTCATACCGCTCGCCCCAGTACAGATCCGACGATTGCACGGGTCCCGTACGGCAGGTGACCGCGTCGTCGGAGCTCACGATCTGCGTCGTGCCGTCGGCGTATTCCAGTTCGAGTTGGAAGAGCACCGCGGGGGTTTCGCGTTGAGCGTGGGACAGCGGTCTGGTCACCGGACAGTGGTACCAGCCGTCGCCGACGTACATCGACAACTCGTTGCCACCCACGCGCAGAAAGGCGGTCACATCGTACGTCTGCACGTACAGCCGACTTCGATAGACCGAGAACTCGGGCGCCAGCTCACGATCATCGGGGCGCACGCCGTTGACGGTGAGCCGGTACGCTCCGAGCGCGGTCGCGTACAGCCGAGCGCGCCGCACCGCGCCGTCGAGGCGGAAATCGCGCAGGAACTCCACGGCGGGCGGCTGGGTGCCGTGCCCCCAACCTTCGGCCGCCGGCCGCGGGATCGTGCTCTCGGCCCATTGCGCCCGCCAATCGTCGGCGAAGAGCGCCGTCTCGAATCCGGCTGACGCGGAGGCCGTATGACCGTGGTTGTCGGTCACCGTCACTGTCCATCGGTACTCCGTGCGACTGCGCAGCGGTTCACCGGCGTACGCGATGAAGGACTGTGCGTCAGAGTCGACGCGACCGGAATCCCATACGGTGAGCGGCCCCGCTGTGACCACGATGCGGTACGAGCTCTGCACCGTGTCCCGTGCAGAGGAGCGGAGCATCCAGGAGAACTCTGGTGTCTGATCGATGCCCAGCGGCTCGATGCGATTCAGGGTGCGCAGGCGAGCGAGTTCCATGGTCACGCCCCCGCGTGCTCCGCGACACACCGCTCGGCAACCCACATGGCGATCGTTGCGAGCGTCCGCTGCGCCTCGGGCAAGCCGGGCCGGTTGAGATGACCGTGGGCGACGTCGCGGGCGAGCTGCACGTCGACCTCGACCCCCACTTCGCGGAGCTGGTCGGCGTATCGCTCACCCGACGCGCGAAGGCCGTCGTACTCGCAGTTGATGATGAGCGTGGGGGGTAGAGCGGCAAGGGCGTCGGAGTCGCTCACGCCGGCGATGGCATACGCAGTCGCGTCGGCTGCCGGCGCGCCCAAGTAGTTCTCCATCACGGGCTCGATCACCTCGGGAGTGAAGGCCATGGCTGCGGGCAGATCGGCCAGCTTGGTCGCGAGTTCGTCGGACGCCGCCGGCAGGACGGCGTGCACAACCGGATACGCCAGCACGACCGCGGCAGGCTGGGTAGCGCCCGCAGCAATCAGTCGGAGGGCGACGCCGGCCGTGAGGCATGCGCCGGCGCTCGCTCCGCCGATGACGATGCGCGACGGATCCACACCGAGGGTTGCGGCGTGTCGCACCGCCCACTCGAAGACCGCGACGAGGTCGTCGCTGGGAGCCGGGAAGTGAACTCCTCCGAGGCACAGGCGGTAGTCGACGGAGATGACCACCGCGGCGGAGCGATTCACGATCTCACGGGCGACAGCGTCGGCCTCAGGCATGTCGAGATCACCGCCGAGGAACGCGCCGCCATGGCACCAGATGAGGAGCGGTCGCGCCGCACCATCGCCAGGGACATCGCCATGCGGACGATAGATGCGCACCGGCACGGGCTGGGCGGGCGATGGCACGGTCGCCTCGCGCACATCAGCCGCGGGCTTGAGGTACCCGGCCTCGGCAGACTGCGGCAAGGTTAGCCGGGCGACGAGCTCGTGGTCGCCACCCTGGTCCTCCCCGTTGGCGGCGGCAGCTTGCAGCGCTGCGGCCACCGCTGCCACACGCTCCCAGTACACGTCCGTCATGGTCAACATCCTTCCCCGCGAGAAGCGGCCATCAGCGTGTCGACGTCGTCGCGCGACACGGAATCTCCGAGCAGGTTCACGATCTTCTGCCACGGAAGCGACCCGAGCATGCGCAACGCCTCAGGTTGCGCCATCGCGCGCAGGAGGTCGGACTGAAGGGTGTCCAGCAGCACCGGGCCGACGATCGAATGCTCGAACCATTCCTGTGCGGTCGAGCCCATCGTCAGCTCGCGGTCGACCCGATCGCCCACAAGATCGATCGTCGTCTCGGCGTCCACCGCGAAAGCGTCACGCCCGAGGATCACGCGATATGAGCCGGGGGTCACGGCCCAGTCGTGCAGGTCGACGTCCCAGTAGGCGAACGCCCGGCGGTCGAGCTCGAGTTCGACCTCGACCGCACCTCCCGCGGGCACGTGCACTTTGCGGAATGCGCGGAGTTCGCGGGCACTGCGCTGCACGGTGCCGAGGGCTGAAGCATCCACGTAGACCTGCACGACGTGCGCACCGTCGCGGGTACCGGTGTTCTCGACCGTGACACGCACCGTCGCGGTGTCGTCACCCGTCACGGTGACGGTGAATCCCGACGTGCGGAAGGTGGAATAGCTCAAGCCGTGTCCGAACGGGTAGCGCACGGGGATTCCGCGCGTCGCGTACCAGCGGTAGCCCACGAGCGTCCGCTCACCGTAGACGACGTGACCCTGCTCACCGGGGAAGTTCCCGAAGGCAGGCGTGTCCGCGATGCGCAGCGGAATCGTCTCGGCCAAGCGCCCCGACGGGTTCACGACCCCGAAGACGACGTCGGCGATGGCCGCGCCGCCCGCCTGGCCGAGAAGGAATCCGTCGAGGATCGCATCGACGTCGTCGTGCCAGCCCTCCAGGCCCACGACTCCGCCGTGGGAGAGGACGACGACGGTCTTCGGCGCGGCAGCCGCCACCGCGCGAATCAGCGCGATCTGCGCGGTAGGAAGTTCTATCGTCGTGCGGTCGTAGCCCTCCGATTCGTCGGATTCGGCGAGCCCCGCGAAGATCACGGCGACTTCGGAGCGGGATGCCGCAGCCACGGCCGCTCCGCAAAGGTCGAGGTCGTCACCGCGCCCGTCGAGGGTGAACCCCGCGGCGAACTCGATGCTCGCGGAGTGCGCTGTGGCTGCGTCGAGGAAGGCCTCCGATCGCACGGCGTTGACGTGCGAGCTGCCGCCGCCCTGGAAGCGCGCCGTTCTCGCGAACTCGCCGATCACGGCGATCCGCATCTGGGCCTCGAGCGGCAAGGTCGCCTCATTTTTGAGGAGTACGATGCTCGCGGCCGCCGTCGCTCGAGCGAGCGCATGGTGGGCGTCGAAGTCCACCGCGACCTTGCCCTCGGCTCCGAGTCCGGTGAGCTTGACCACGCGCGCGACGCTGCGGTCGACGTCTGCCTCGTCGAGGTCTCCGGCTTCGACGGCTGCCACGATCTCACGGATGCTGCGTCCCCGCGTGCCGGGCATCTCGAGGTCGAGTCCGGCCGCGACCGCGACGGCCGGCCTGTGCACGGCACCCCAATCCGAGATGACGGCGCCCTCGAATCCCCATTCCGTTCGCAGTACGTCCTTCAGCAGCCACGGGTTTTCGGAAGCGTAGACGCCGTTGATGCGGTTGTAGGCGCACATCACGGTCGCCGGCTGTGCCTCCTTGACGATGCGTTCGAAGGCCGGAAAGTAGATCTCCCGGAGCGTGCGCTCATCGACCTCGGAGCTGACGCGCATGCGGTCGGTCTCCTGGTTGTTCGCTGCGAAGTGCTTCACCGATGCGCCGGCACCGGTCGACTGCATCCCGCGCACGTAGCCGACGCCGAGCGCACCCGCGAGCAGCGGGTCCTCCGAGTAGTACTCGAAGTTGCGCCCGCACAGCGGCGATCGCTTGATGTTCACCCCCGGGCCCAGGACGACATCGATGCCGAAGGACAGCCCCTCGCGGCCGAGCGCTTCACCCACCTTCGTCGCAAGTTCCGGGTCCCACGACGAACCCACGGCAACAGCGGGTGGGAAGCACGTGGACGGCTCGCTGGGCTGGAAGCCGAGGGCATCACCGCCGTTGAGCTGCGCCCGCAGGCCGTTGGGTCCGTCCGACATCCGCACCGACCGGATGCCGGCATCCTCGATCGGCTGGGTTGTCCAGGTGTCGCGCCCCGACAGCAGGGAGGCCTTCTGTTCGAGCGTGAGCACCACGAGGGCGGAGGTGTCGGATTCGGTCGCGCCACTCACCGCAGTGCGGCCTCTCTGTGAGTGGTGTGGTGGATGCCGGCGGCCAGCACGCGCGTGGTTCCGTCGGGCAGGACCAGATCGGCCTCGATACCGGCGGGAACTGTGCACTCGATCGTTATCTCGCCCGTGACCCCTCGGCGCCAGCCGCATTCGACCAGCCCGTGGCGCGTCTGCAGGGATCCCCTCGCCCAGTCCAGACCGGGGCCGGGCGTGGGCTGCAGGCGCAGGCGGGAGTAGCCGGGCTCAGCAGGCCGGATGCCGGCGACGGCCTTGTACAGCCAGTCGACCACCGCGCCGAGCGCATAGTGGTTGAAGCTCGTCATCTCACCCGGGTTGACGGTCCCGTCGGGAAGGAGCGAATCCCACCGCTCCCAGACAGTGGTCGCACCCATCTTCACCGCATAGAGCCAGGACGGCAGTTCGTCCTGGAGCAGCAGCCGGTATGCGATGTCGACGTGCCCGGTCTCGGTCAGCGCCCACACCACGTACGGCGTGCCCGCGAACCCGGTCGCGACGCGGTAGTCGCCCTCGGCGACCAACTCGGCCAGCCGCTCTCCCGCACGGGCCTTCTCGTCGTCGTCGAGCAGCCCGAAGTGGATCGCGAGCGCGTAGACGGCCTGCGCGTCGGACCGGATGCGTCCCTCCGGGCTGACGTAGTGCTCGCGGAACGCCTCACGTGTGCGCTCGGCCAGATCGTTCCACCGGTTCCGGTCGTCACTTCGCCCGAGCAGTTCCGCGGCGGCTGCACCGAACAGGGCCGATCGATAAAGGCAGGCGGTGGCGATCACCGACGCATCGGCTTTCGCGCGCATGGGCTCCTCGGGCGGAGCGGTCGGATCGAGCCAGTCGCCGAACTGGAATCCCGATTCCCACAGGCCGCTGGCAGAGAGCCTCGGCAGGATCGACTCGAGGTGCAGAACGACCCCGGGGTAATGCGCTTCGAGACGATCGCGATCGCCGTACGCCCACCACAGTGCCTCCGGCACCCAAGCCGCGGCATCCCCCCACACGGCCGTGGCGCCCAACGGCAGATCCCACGTCGCGCGCCTTTCAGCCGGAATCAGCTTCAGCACATTCGGGACGACGAAGGGAACGAATCCGGAGTGCTCGGCTTCCACGCGCAGATCCAGGAGCCAGTTGTGCAGCAGATCGGATGCGTCGAACTGATAGCACGCGGTTGACGCGTAGACCGCGATGTCACCCGTCCAGCCGAGCCTCTCGTCTCGCTGCGGGCAATCGGTGGGGACGTCGAGGAAATTGCCCTTCTGACCCCACACCGAGTTCTCGACGAGGCGATTGACCCGCGGATCCGAACACTCGAACGAGCCGGTTCTCGCCATGCGCGAGTGGACGACGACCGCCTCGATCGCGTCGACGCTCAATTCACCCGGATACCCCGTCACTTCGACGTAGCGGAACCCGTGGAACGTGAGAGTGGGTTCGAACACATCGTCCTCACCAGACAGAACATAGGTATCCGTCGCCTTCGCCCCACGCAGCGGCCGCGTAGCCAACTCACCGTGCTCGAGCACTTCTGCGTGACGGATCACGACTTCCGCACCCGCGCGCCCGTTGACGGTGAGCCGTGTCCAGCCGACGAGGTTCTGGCCGAAGTCGACGAGCGTCGCACCTGACGGAGACCGCCAGATGCGCTGAGGTGCGATCACCTCCTGACGCTCGATGGGAGGCTTCTCCTGCAGGATCAGGGTGTCCCGATCCACATCCGCGACCGTGATCTCCAGCGATTGCGGCACCACCGTCGCATCGATGCGCACGCCGTCATACAGGGTGTTCTGCGTGAATTCAGAGGTCTGCGCAGTCCAGTCGCGGTTCGTGCGAATCCACTGCACTGTTCCATCGGAATAGGTGATCTCGAGTTCGCCGATGAAGCCGATCTGCGAGCCATAGTCCAGGTCCAGCCCGAGGAAACCGAGCTTGCCTCGCCACCAGCCGTTGCCGACAAGCACCTCGAGCGCGGCGCCGTCGCGCACGAGCGGGGTGACATCGTAAGCCTCGACCGGGAGACGCCGCTCGTACGAACTCCAGCCCGGCGCCAGAACGCCGGCGCTCACGGGAACACCGTCGATCCGAGCCTCGAAGACACCGTGCGCGGTTCCCCGCAGCGTGGCGCGCTCGACGCGCGCGGCCGAAGCGAGATCGATCGTCGTGGTGAGCGTGAATGCGTTCACATCGTCATCGACCGTGAGGAGCTGCGACTCATCAAGCATGGGAGTTTCGCTCATTTCGTGTGGACACCTTCGCCCTCTGATTCTTCGTCGCCCGCAGGGGCGACCTCGATGGAGTCTACCTCAAAACCACCCACCTGGGTGACTTTGGATTCTTCTTGGTGTTGACTTGTGAGGAAGATCCGCTGGCGTGTCGTCCAGTCCCATCCCAGTGGCAACTCGGCGACTACGGTGGGCATCAGCATCGGTGCTCCTGCACCCGAGTGACGAAGGAACCACGGAACCATGACGACATCCGACACGACGCGGCGATTGCGCGGCGAGTACGCGAAGTCGGCGCAGCGCCGCAAGGAGATCATCGCCGCCGCGGTCGAGGTGTTCTCCGAATCCGGCTTTCGCGACGGCAGCCTCCGCACTGTCGCCGAGCGCGCCGGCATGACCCACGCGGGAATGCGGCACCACTTCCCCACCAAAGTCGACCTACTGGAGGCCGTGCTCCAGTGGCGCGAGGAAGACGCGCTCGAGCGTGCCCGCCGCGGGCACCCCGTCGGCATCGATGTCATCCGCGCGTGGGTCGACTCCGTCCGCGAGAACACAGGCACACCCGCGCTGGTCGAACTGGAGGCGATTCTCGCCGCCGAAGCCATTTCGTCGGACCACCCCGCGCACAAGTACTTCAGCGATCTGTACCTGCGCGCTGAGGACCTGCTCACGAAGGCGTTCACAACGATGGCGGATCGAGGTGAGCTGCGCGCCGAGATCAGTCCCGATGTCGCCGCACGGCTGCTTCTCTCGACGACGCTCGGCCTGCAGTCGCTCTGGCTGCGCAAGCGCTCGATCGACATCGCCGCGGAACTGCGCACATATACGTCCGTCCTTCTGACCGTGGAGCTGTGACCTAGCATCGGGCGACATCCTGCGTGACCGGATCCGCGCAGGTGAAGTGGCGTACTCCGCCGTCCACGCGGCGCGCCGTGCCGTCCGGCAGCGCGACCTCCGCCTCGACGCCGTGAGGGACGACGACGCGCACGTGGATGATGCCGTCCCGTCGCTCCCACCCGGATTCCACGACGCCGGCAGGGGTCTCGAGCGTCGCGGACGCCCAGTCCAGGCCAGGTCCGGGAGTCGGAGCCAGCCGAAGCCTCGCATAGCCCGGTGAAGCGGGGCGGATGCCGGCGACCACCTGGTAGAGCCAGTCGACGACCGCTCCGAGCGCATAGTGATTGAAGCTCGTCATCTCCCCGGGGTTGATCGAGCCGTCCGGGAGCATCGAGTCCCAGCGCTCCCAGATGGTCGTCGCACCCATCGTCACGGGGTAGAGCCACGAGGGGCATTCGGTCTGCAGCAGCAGGCGGTAGGCCTCGTCCACGTGACCGGTCTCGGACAGCGCCCACGTGACATACGGCGTCCCCGCGAACCCGGTCGTCACGACGAACCCGCTGTCGCGGACGAGCTGTGCCAGGCGATCACCCGCCTCCAGCAGGGCCTCACCCTCGAGTACGCCGAACACGATCGCGAGCGCGTAGGACGTCGGCGCGTCGGAGGTCAGCCGAGCGGAGGACGCGTCGACGAAGCGGCGCATGAAGGCGGCACGTGTGTCCGCGGCGAGGTTCTCCCAGCGGATGCGGTCCTCTTCATGGCCGAGGATCCGCGCCGCCTCGGCCGCGAAGTCCGCCGAG
Source organism: Microbacterium sp. AZCO (assembly GCF_039614715.1). Lineage (GTDB taxonomy): Bacteria > Actinomycetota > Actinomycetes > Actinomycetales > Microbacteriaceae > Microbacterium. The sequence continues at coordinate 1,680,898 of NZ_CP154857.1, forward strand.
CGCACAAGACATGCCGTCGCCACCAGGCCGGCATCCGCCTTGGCCCGGCCGGGATCCTCGGGCGGGGCATCCGGATCGAGCCAATCGCCCCATTGAAAGCCGCGATCCCAGAGGCCTGTCGGCGAGAGCTGCGCGATCACGGATTCGAGATGCAGCGTCATCGCCGGGTAGTGCTCCGCGAGCCGGTCGCGGTCGCCGTAGGCGTGCCACAGCGCCTGGGGGACCCATACGGCCGCATCGCCCCAGATCGCCGTCGGCAGATCGCGCATGAGGTGCGGTCCACCGCCAGGCCCGAACTTCAGCACGTCGGGGACGACGGCGGGCACGGCTCGACCGTCGGCGTGGGCGGTCTCGGCGGCGAGGTCGAGGAGCCAATCGTGGAGGAAGTCGGCGACGTCGAACTGCGTGCACGCCGTTGCGGCGTATACGGCGATGTCTCCGGTCCACCCGAGCCGCTCATCGCGCTGCGGGCAGTCGGTCGGCAGCGACAGGAAGTTGCCTCGCTGCGACCAGACCGAGTTCTCGACGAGGCGGTTCACGAGGTCGGACGAGCACGAGAACCGGCCCGTGCGGCGAAGGTCCGAGTGGACGACGATCGCCTCGAGGTCATCAGAGGTGATCGCGCGGGGGTAGCCGGTCACTTCGACGTAACGGAAGCCGTGGAAGGTCAGCGTCGGCTCGAATTCGTCGTCGCCGCCCGAGAGCACGAAGACGTCGGTCGCCTCGGCGGACCGTAGAGGCCTGATCGCGAGTTCGCCCTCGTCGAGGGCCTCGGCATGGCGCAACATGACCGCTGCACCGCGCGCACCGCGCGCACGGAGCCGGACCCACCCGACGAGGTTCTGTCCGAAGTCGACGAGCGTGACCCCGGAAGGGGAGATGAAGGTGCGCGTCGGGCGGAGCAGGCCCTGACGCGTGATGGCGGGGCCTACCCGTGGAACGAGCGTCGCTCGGTCGAACGCGACCTCGCGAACCGCGAGCGCGTCGCGTCCCTGCCGCAGCCGGGCATCGATGCGCTGGCCGTTGTAGAGGTCGTTCGAGACGACGTCGCTCGTCCATGCCGTCCACCTCTCGTCCGTCACAATGCGCTGCGTCGTCCCGTCGGCGTACGCGATCTCGATTTCCGCGATGAAGCCGAGATCGTCGCCGTAGCGGACCTTCGCGTCTGCGAAGCCGAGGTCACCACGCCACCAGCCGTTCCCGAGCAGGACCTCGATCGTGTTCTCGGCGCGGAGGAGGTGCTCGACGGGGTCGGAGCTCACCGGAAGGCGCCATTCGTACGACGACCAGCCCGGCGAGAGCACCGCCTCCGACACCGCGCGCCCATTGAGCCGTGCCTCGTACACCCCGTGAGCCGTCGCACGCAGAACCGCCGATCGAACCCTGTCGACCGGGTGGTCGAGATGGAATCGGCCCGACAGGATGATGGCCGCGGATCTTTCGGCATCTGCTGTGATCATGGCGCTCGCATCGAGCAATGCAACTCCCTGGTGCATAGTGTGAATCGGATGCCGCGCAGCCGGTTCACGCGCCGCCGGCGAGCAGCGCACGGCGGCGGGAGCGTCGCTCCGCTTGGATGACGGGGTCGGGCACCGGTGTGGCCAGCTGCAGGCGCTTGGTATACGGATCTGCGGGGCGCAGCGACACCTGTTCGCTGTCGCCGAGCTCGACGATCCTGCCGTCATTGAGCACTGCGATCCGGTCGCTCATCTCGCGGACGACGCCGAGGTCATGGCTGATGAACAGATAGGAGGCGCCCGTCTCGTTCTGGACGTCCTTGAGCAGCTTCAGCACGCGCGCCTGGGTGGTCACGTCGAGCGCGCTGGTCGGCTCGTCGCACACGATGAGTGCGGGCCGCAGGGCGAGCGCGCGGGCGATCGCGATGCGCTGGCGCTGACCGCCGGAGAACTCCTTCGGGAATCTCGATCCGCTGTCGGCGGGCAGTCCGACCTGGTCAAGAAGCTCCCGCACCCGCGCACGCGCGCCCGCGACGCCCGACACTCGGAGCGGCTCGACGAGGATGCTCTCGATCGTCATCGACGGGTTCAGGGACGAGTAGGGGTCCTGGAAGACCACTTGGACGTCATTGGCGATGGCGCGACGCTGCGAGCGGGTGAGGCGTGTGATGTCCTTGCCCTGGAACGTGACCTTTCCGCCCGTCACGGGGGCGAGTCCGAGAAGGGCGCGACCGATCGTGGTCTTGCCCGACCCCGACTCCCCCACGAGTCCGAGGGTCTCGCCGGCAGCGACGTCGAAGGTCACCCCCTTGATCACGTCTATTCTCTTGCGGCCGCGGCGGTAGGTGACGCGCAGATCCTCGATGTGCAGTCCTGTGTCAGACATCCGTGCTCGACTCCTCGAGATCGACTGCTCGTGTCGATGCGAGCAGCTCCTTCGTGTACGGCTGCTGGGGCGCCCGGAAGATGTCGAGCGCCGTGCCGGACTCCACGATGCGGCCGTCCTTCATGACGCTCACGGTGTCGCACAGGTCGGCGACGACGCCGAAGTTGTGCGTCACGAGGATCATCCCGAGCCCTCGCTCGTCGCGCAGTTCGCGCAGAAGGTCGAGCACCTCGGCTTGCACGGTCACGTCGAGCGCCGTGGTCGGCTCGTCGGCGATGATGAGATCCGGATCCGCGGCGACCGCGCCGCAGATGAGCACGCGCTGCGCCATGCCGCCGGAGATCTGGTGCGGGAAGAGGTTGAACACCGCAACCGGATCCTTGATCCCGACGCGGTCGAGGAGGGCGAGGATCTCGCGCTTGGCATCCGCGCGGGATATCTTCTTCACCGCCCGCAGGCCGGCGACCAACTGGGACCCGACGGTGAAGCAGGGGTCGAGGTTCGACATCGGCTCCTGCGGGATGTAGGCGATCCGACGCCCGCGGGCGTGCGCCTGGGCCGCGCTGTCCGCGACGAAGTCCATGCCGTCGAAGACGACGGCACCACCCAGAACCAACGCTTCTGGACTCAGGATTCCGATGATGGCGAAGGCTGTCTGCGTCTTGCCCGATCCGGATTCGCCGACAAGACCGCGGATCTCGCCCCGCCGCACGTCGAGATCCACCTCGCGGACGACCTCGGTGACCCGGCCAGCGTCGACGGGGTATCCGACACGCAAGCCGCGGACGGACAGGAGGGTGCCCCGCGCCGCCGTCGCGTCGCGTGCGGCCGAGGAGCTCGTCGCGCGGTCCACCAAGGCCTTCCGCTCGTCGTTCGTGAGGGGTCGGCGCGCGACTCCCGGCTGAAGCGCGTCCCGGAGGGCGTTGCCCATCAGCACGAACGCGAGGATCGTGAGCGAGATGAGCGTTGCGGGCCAGATGACGCTGAGCGGATTCGCGTAGATGTTTCCGAACGCCTCCTCCAGCATCCCGCCCCACGACGCCTCCGCCGGGTTGCCGAACCCGAGGTAGTCCAGCGCGGCGGTGATCGCGATGCCGCCCGCAAGGACGAACGCGCTCTGAATGATGATGGGGGCGCGCACCGCCCACAGGATATGGCGGCCGACGATGCGGGAGTCCGAAAGGCCGACGACTTTGGCCGCGTCGACATAGAGCTCTTCCCGGACGCCGAAGACGACTCCGCGGACGAGGCGGTAGTAGCCCGGGGAGAGTTGGATGCCGAGCACGAGCATTGCCAGGGCGATGTTGGGCCCCGTGAGCGAATACAGCGCGATGAGCAGGACGATGCCGGGCATAGTCATGATGACGTCGTTGACCCAGCTCACGCTGGTGTCGAATGACCCCCGCCGATACCCGGCGATGAGTCCGGTCGGCACGCCCGCGATGAGTGCGGTGATGAGGAGGATCACGCAGGCGAGGAGCGTCCGCTGCGTGCCCCACATCAGCCGGGAGAGGATGTCGCGACCGGAACCATCGCCGCCGAGGAGGTGCTCAGGTGTGAACGGCGGCGCGTTGACCGCGTCGAGTTCTGAGTCGTTGGGTCCGTAGGGCGCCAGCAGCGGGCTCGCGATACCGATGACGATGATGACGAGCAGGAAGACCAGGCACGCGATGGCGACCGGGTTGCGCAGGAGTCGCTGAATCCAGTGCTGGCGTGCCGGGGTGGCGGGTTGCGGCGCCGAGTCGACGACGCCTTCGAGCGGCTGAGCCATCACGCAGCCCTCACTTTCGGGTTGAGCGCGGCCGTCGCGAGGTCCGCAAGCAGATTCACGATCGACACGAGGATCACGGTGACGGCCACACAGCCCATGACCACGGGGATGTCGCCGCCGGAGGAGGCGGTCGTGACGAGAGCGCCCATGCCAGGAAGGGCGAACACCTGCTCGATGATGACCACGCCGCCCACGAGTCCGACGGTCAGCAGCGCCAGCACGGTGAGCCCCGGTCCGCCGGCGCTGCGCAGCACGTGCTTGTAGATGATGAGTCGCTCCGGCACTCCCCGTGCACGGAGCGTGCGGACGAAGTCCCGGTCGAGCACGTCCTTCACTGCGCTGCGGAATTGAGCCGCGGCGCTGGCGACCGAGCCGAGCAGGATCGCCGTGACCGGCAGAGCGATCGAGGCGGCCCAGGCGCCCAGGCCATCCTCGATGGGGACATAGCCGGTCGCGGGGAAGATGGGCAGCGCGATCGCAAACGCGAAGACCAGGACGATCGCGACGATGAAGGACGGGACGGCGGAGAACGCCACCGAGATGAACTGCAGCATCCGGTCGACCCATCCGCCACGGGTCGCTGCCACGGCGCCGACCACGACCGAGAAGACGATCGTGAGGAGCAGGACGACGATCATGATCGCCAGGGTGACGGGAAGTCGGATCGCCAGGGTGTCGGTGACTTCCTGGCCGGTGTAGTAGGAGGTGCCGAGGTCGCCCCGGAAGAGCGCCTGCAACCACTGCCAGTATTGCTGGAGGACCGGCTGGTCCAGGCCAAGCTGTTCTGCCTTGGCCTGGACCGCCGCCTCGGTCGCGTTGATCCCCATGAGGTTCCGGGCGATCGCCATCGGGTTCGCGTACACGAGCACGAAGGTCGTGAGCGTGACGACGAAGAAGACGGCGACAGCCCTCAGAACGTTTGCTGCGGTGAGCTTGAGCATCGAAGCGCGACCTCTGCTGGTTACTTGAAGTCGCTCAGAAGCGGTGCAAGCTGGTTCGGGTCGGAGCTCTTGTCGATGCCGACCTTGGAGTCATCGAACATGAAGAACGTGCTCACGTAGACCCACGGCGAGAACCATGCCTGGTCGATGACGTACTGGTTCAGCTCCTGCTGCGCAGCCTTGGACTCGTCGCCCTGAGTCGTCAGGATCGTGTTCCACAGTTCGTCGACCGTCGGGTCGCTGACGTGGGACGTGTTCCAGATCGCCGTCGGGACGATTGCGCCGTCGATCGTGATCCGTGAGTCACCGTGGTTGCCCAGCGGCCAGAAGATGACCGGGTACTTGCCGCTCAGGAGGTCGAGGAGCGCAGTCTGGCCCGCGAGCGTGACCTGGGTCACGTTGATGTTGAGCTCTTTCAGACCGTCGATGACGACGGGCATGGCCGAGTCGAGACCGAAATTCGCGATGTACGGAAGCTCCATGTCGAATCCGTCCGCGTACCCCGCCTCTTCCATGAGCTCCTTGGCCGCGGTGAGGTCGTACGGGTACGGGTCCTCGAGGCCGTCGATCCACGCGTCGCTGCCGGCGCGGAAGATCTGCGACGTGGGCTCGGCCTGACCCTGGTAGAGCTTCTCGGCGATCGCCGCCTTGTCGAAGACCATGTTGATCGCACGGCGGACGTCGGCATTGCCGAGCGCGGGCACGATCTTTCCGTCACGGTCGTTGATCAGCAGGCCCGACCAGGTTCCCTGCTGGGGAATGGACGCCGTGCCCGCGGACTGCAGCTCAGCGAGGGTCGAGGGCGGGAGCACTGCACCGGAGATCTGCCCGGTCTTGAGTGCGTTGACGCGGGCGGTGGTGTCGGCGAGCACCTTGAGCACGAGCTTCTCGTACGGGTACGCGTCGGCGTTCCAGTTGTCGGGGTTCTTTGTGAAGACATACTCCGCGCCAGGCGTCGAGTTCGCCAGGTCGTACGTGTACGGGCCCGAGCCGACGGGCTCGGAGTCGAGGTCACCCGAGGCGAGATATGTCGGGCTCGCGACGACACCGGTGCCGAGGCACAGGTAGGACGTCAGGAACGGCTTCGGCTGGGGCGTCGTGATGACAACGGTGTTCTCATCCGGGGCCTCCGCCGTCACCCCGGCGAAGAAGCTCTGGCCGCCGGGCGAGGTGAACTCGTAGTCGAGCGTCGCCTTCACCGCAGCGGCGTCGAGAGCGGTTCCATCGCTGAACTCGACACCATCCCGGATCTGAAGCGTGAGCTTGGTGTTGTTGTCAGAGAACTCCCACTCCTCGGCGAGCCCGGCGGAGATCCCACCCTTCTCGTCGCACGTCAGGATCGTGTCGTACACGGCCTGCGCAGCCCATGCGACCGACCCCGGAAGGAGCTTCGCGGGATCCCAGCCGGGAAGATCGGCCTCCATACCCAGCACGAGCTCCGCCTTGCCGGACTCCTGCGCCGCCGTGTTGTCACCACTTCCACCAGCGGTGCACCCGCTGGCGAGCACTGTCAGGGACAGGGCTCCTGCGAACACCGCAAGAGCACTGCTTCTCCTCATGGACATGTGTCCTCCTCGACACTTCGGTCCCGCCGCTCTCGCCGGGACTGCTGTTCGCCACGACCGTCAGTGACCGCGACGTGGATTCGTATGGTGCTGCGTGGGCGAGATCGTGAATCGATTCACACCCGACGTCCTGCAGTGTGGCACATCTAGAATGAACAAGTCAACGCGCATTGGCTGAATTCGTGTAACGATTTACATCCTAGGCCAACGCATGATAGAACCGTCCTAGCCGCCGCGACAGTTCGCGGAGTCCGGCACCGGTGTGCGAAGGAGACCCGATGGCGACTGCGCCGCGCGCGACGATCTCGGATGTCGCCCGATCCGCCGGCGTCTCCCCCGCCGCCGTCTCGAAAGTGCTCAACAACGGCTACGGCGTCAGTCCCGCGATGCGGGAGAAGGTGACGGCGGCGATCGCGGAGCTGGGCTATCGGCCCAGCTCCGCCGCCCGGTCGTTGAGGGGCCGATCGCACTCGCTCGGGGTGATCGCCGACGTTCGCTCGCTGAGTGTGGTCCGTGTTCTCGACGGCATCGAGAGCACCCTCGACGACTCGGCGCTCGACATCCTGATCGGACCAGCCGGTCCGTCCCCGGAGAAGCAGCAACGGGGGGTTGAAGCGATGCTCAACCGCGGAGTCGACGGGCTGATCCTCGTCGCCCCCGGACTTTCGCACGACACGCTTGAGACGATCGGGGCAAGCGTCCCGATGGTGCTCATCGGCCGTCATGGTGGAGGACGCGGCTTCGACACCGTCGTAGACGACGACGCCGCGGGATCGGCCCTTGCCGTCGAGCATCTCGTCGGTCTCGGCCACACGCGCATCGCGCACATCTCGATGCCGACAGCGGGTCTCCGTCGTCCATCGGTGCTGCCGCAGACCGCGCGCGCAGATGGGTATCTCGCCGCGATGAAGCAACACGGCATCGAACCGGATCTCGTCGTCACCGAGTACACCGAGGACGGCGGATACCGCGGCGCGCTTCTCGCCATCGATCGCGATCGGCCTGCCACAGCGATCTTCGCGGGAACCGACACTGTTGCCCTCGGCGTGCTTCGCGCCGCCCACGAGCGTGGGCTGAAAGTGCCCGGCGATCTCTCCGTCGTGGGGGCCGACAACATCGCCGTCGGCGACCTGCCGCAGATCGCCCTCACGACGATCGACCCGTCGGGTGAGACGAACGGCGCGACGGCGGCACGGCTGCTGCGCGAGCGGATCGATGGCCGCACGAAGCCGATCACCCACGCGATCGCGCCTTCGCTCATCGTCCGCGGCACGACCGGCGCTCCGACCGCCGAAGGCACCGACGAACAGCGAACCAACTGATGGCATACGGCTCCATCCGCCCAGGCTCGGTCTGGAGCGACACGAACGGAAACCGGATCCAGGCCCACGGCGGGTCGATGCTCCACCACGACGGCCGGTTCTACTGGTATGGCGAGAACAAGGAGCGCACGACGCCAGGGAGCGGGATCTGGCACTGGGGCGTCCGGTGCTATTCATCCGACGATCTCTACAACTGGGTCGACGAGGGTCTGATCATCCCGCCCGCGCCTGACGAACCCGACTCTCCGCTGCATCCGGCGAAGTTGATGGACCGGCCGCACATCATCCGCAACGAGCGGACAGGCAAGTGGGTGTGCTGGCTGAAGATCATGACCGCAGGGCACGAGCAGACCTCGACGGTGCTCGTCGCCGACGACCTCCTCGGCCCGTACGAGATCGTCGCCACGGGACTCCGGCCGCTCAGCATGAGCGCAGGCGACTTCGATCTCGTCGTCGCACCCGACGACGGCAAGGCCTACTACTACTTCGAGCGCGTGCACAGCGAATTGATCTGCGCCGATCTCACCGACGACTACACCGGGGTCACCGGGTACTACTCGACGCACTTCCCCCTGCACCGTCCACCCGACGTGCGCGAAGCGCCGGCGTACTTCCGTCGCGGGGATCGTCACTACCTCATCACGTCGGGGACCTCGGCATACTTCCCGAATCGATCTGAGGTCGCCGCCGCCGAGACATTCCACGGCCCGTGGGTCGTCCTCGGCGATCCTCATCCCGGCGACTCCACCGGGACGTCGTATCGCTCGCAGATCACCTCCGTGTTCAAGCACCCGCACAAGAAGGACCTGTACATCGCGTTGGCGGATCGCTGGCTCCCGAACGTCTCCGCCGAGATCGCCAACCAGGCGCAGGACGAGTTCCGCCGCATGTTCGCCGGCGAGACGATCACGCCGGACTCGGCGTCCGCGTCGGTCGTCGTCGACACGTCGATCGCCGATTACGTGTGGCTCCCGATCCGGTTCGACGGCGATGTGCCGAGGATCGACTGGCTCGACGAATGGCGGGTTGAGGACTTCGACTGAACCCCCTGCAGCGGTCGCAGTGGACCGGGGCGGTGCGCGCCGCTCACTCCGCGCGCACCACGACCTCTGCGTCGCCACGTTCCGAGTGCGCAAGGACGCGGATCTCGCCGACTCCGGTCGGCCGCACGATAGCCTGAAGGCGTCCCTCGTGAGTGCGATGAGTGTCGCCGGCGAAGGGCTCCTCGTCGTCGGGCTTCGCGCTCGACAGCGCGACGAGCGCGCCGGGACCCTCGACCGTCACGACGACGTCGACGCTCTCGTCGACGGCGATGGTTCCCGCCGCGTCGCTCAGAGCGAGGTCGATGTACACGAGCTCTTCGGGGTCCGCCCCGATCCGGTCGCGCTCGACATCGGCCCGCAGCGCCACGGCGCCGTCGAGGCTCGACAGTTCGGTCCGTCCGACTTCGCGGGCGGAGCGTCGAGCCACGGCTGTGAGCACGCCACGGCGGAACTCGGTCTCGAAGCGCGCGATGAAGTCGCGCTGGTGGCCGCCGACATCGATGCCGACCGGCGCTGCGCCCAGGCTCTCCCCGTCGAGCAGAAGCTCGACCTCGTCGGCATCCGAATACACGTCGACGATGACCGGGGAGCCTTCCTCGACGTCCCACGCCCAGCTCGGGAGCACGTCGTCCCACGCCCATCGCCCGACCGTGAGCTGCCGGCCGTGGCCCTGCGGCCGATGCACGGCGATGAAAGGTTCGTCACGGAGTCCCCAGACCGTTTCGCGCCAGTAGGAGATCGGTCGCCGGTTGCCGTTGATGTCGATCGTCCCGGCCTGCGACAGCATCCATGGGTACGGAGATGCCATTCCGACCGGCTTCACCGGATCGTCGGCGTAGACCGCACGACCCGTGCCCGCCTCGCCGAGGTGATCCCACGCCGTCCACACGAAGTCGCCGATCACCTGGGGGTACTTCTCCACGAGCGTCCACAGTCGGTCGAGACGGCCGGGGAATGTCTCGGTGCCGACGAGCACGCGATCCGGGAAGATCTCGGCGTCGAGGTCGTAGCGTGCCTCTGAGTAGTTGATGCCCGCGACGTCGACCTGGGCGTGGGTCTCCTCGGTCAGTCGTGTCGCGGTCTCGGATGTGCCGATCCCGGCCGAGCCGTCTGCGCTGAGGATCGTGTTGAAGTCGAGTGCGATGGACTCGTCGTGCGCGTTGACTCGGGAGTCGATCATCGAAACGAGGGCGTTCACGGCGTTCGTGATCGGGCGGGTGGGGTCGAGCGCCCTGACCGTCTCGGCGAGACGGCGCCCCCAGATAGCGGCGCCGGGCCGGCCGATCTCGAGGATCTCGTTGCCGATCGAATACATGATGACACTGGGGTGGTTGCGACCGTTGCGCACGAGAGCCTCGACATCGCGCTCCCACCATTCGGGGAAGCTGAGCGACGAGTCGAAGCTGCTCTTCCCCACGGTCCACACGTCGGTGAGCTCGTCGATCACGAGCAGCCCCACCTCGTCGCACGCGTCGAGGAACGCGCGGCTCGCGCCGTTGTGGGCGCTGCGGACTGCGTTGAACCCTGCGGCCTTGAGCCGCTCGGCCTTCCTCCGCTCCGCCGCCCGGATCGCGGCCGCGCCGAGGGGGCCGTTGTCGTGATGGATGCAGCCGCCGCGCAGCTTCACCGTCCGGCCATTGACACGGAGGCCGTGGATCGGATCGACCTGGAGGGACCGGACGCCGAACGTCGTCTCATCGCTGTCGAGGGGCTCGCCGATCTCATCGACCACGGTGCTCGCGCAGCGGTACAGATGAGGGTCATCCAGGTCCCACCGACGTGGATCGCGAATGAAGTGCGAGACGCGTACGATCGCCGGTTCTCCGGGCAGGATCGTGACTGGAACCGACTTCTCGCTGACGACAGCCCCCTCGGCGTCCATCACCCACGACAGAAGCCGGACGGTGCGCTGGTGCCGCGAGTCGTTGCGGATCGGGGTCGCGACGGCGACGACGGCCAGGTCGTCCGAGATCTCCGGCGTGGTGACGGCGACACCGCCGAGGGGGATGTGGACGGCGTCCGCGACGGCGAGCCACACATCCCGATAGATCCCGACCCCGGTGTACCAGCGGCTGTCCTGGTGTGCGCGGGCCTCGACTCGGAGCGTGTTCTGCGTGCCCGTCATGATCCGCGACGTGAGGTCGACCGAGAACGGCCTGTACCCGGACGGGCTCTGCGCAATGAAGTCACCGTTGAGCGAGACGACGGCGTCACGGTACACGCCGTCGAACTCGACCACGATCGTCTGGCCCGCCCAGTCCGCCGGGGCGTGGAACGCCTTTTCATAGACGACGTGAGCGCTGGGGAAGTATCCGGAATGACTTCCATTCGGGCTGGCAGCCGAGCGTGGAAGGTCGCGCATCGCGTCGTGCGGCAGCACCACCGCCAGAGGCGACGTCGGCGCGAGCGCCGCCGCGAACAGGGATTGCTTGGGGGCGATCGTCCAGCCATCGTTGAACGGTGTGCGCAGCATCCTCGCCGCTCCTTCTGTCATGCGTCGCGGCAGGGCCGCTCCGCTGGATCTCATGACGATGCTAAACGAAAACCACCCATGTGTGCGAAATACAGCTAGAATCATCGACGGCGGCGGCGACGCCGGCAATCACACGGCACATACTCGAGGAGGAGCAGGTGGCCGACAGCAACGTTCACCCCGGCGATGAGCAACGGGAGGACTTCGCGCACGCCGCGCTGCGCGCCGCCCGCGATCGTCATGTCACGGCGCGAGAGGACTACGAAGCCGCCCTTGCGTCGTTCGAGTGGCCGGATGTCGGTGACCGGTTCAACTGGGCGATCGACTGGTTCGACCGCATCGCGCGCGGGAGCGACCGGACGGCGCTGTGGATCGTGGAGGAGGACGGCTCCGAGGCGAAGTACTCGTTCGACCTCATGGCGCGCCGCTCCGACCAGGTCGGGCGGTGGCTCGAGCAGCAAGGCATCGGCCGCGGCGACTCGGTCGTACTCATGCTCGGCAACCAGGTCGAGCTCTGGGAGTCGATGCTCGCCGTGATGAAGCTCGGCGCGGTGCTCGTCCCTTCTACGACGGCCCTCGGCACCGCGGACCTCGCCGACCGGGTCGAACGCAGCCGCGCGCGGGCGGTGATCGCGAACCCCGCCGACACGGGCAAATTCGACGATGTGCCCGGCGACTACCTGCGCATCTCGATCGGCGACGCCGACGGGTGGACCGACTACGCGCAGGCGGCCGAACTCACGGCCGCCGCACCGTTCGAGACGCGCACCGCGCCCGGCGATCCGCTGCTGAAGTACTTCACGTCGGGCACGACCCGCAAGCCGAAGCTCGTGCAGCACACCCAGTACTCCTACCCCGTCGGGCACCTCTCGACCCTCTACTACCTGGGCCTGCGGCCCGGGGATGTGCAGCTGACGATCAGCTCCCCCGGGTGGGCGAAGCACGCGTGGAGCTGCTTCTTCACCCCGTGGCTCGCCGAGGCGACCGTGTTCGTCTACAACTACTCCCGGTTCGAGGCCGCAGCGCTCTTGCACCAGATCCGCCGCGCCGACATCACGAGCTTCTGCGCTCCCCCGACGGTGTGGCGGATGCTGATCCAGGCCGACCTCACCGGCGGCAAGGGGTCGCTGCGCGAACTCGTCGGCGCCGGCGAGCCGCTCAACCCCGAAGTCATCACCCGCGTTCAGGATGCCTGGGGCCTCACGATCCGCGACGGATACGGGCAGACCGAGACCACGGCGCAGGTCGGGAACACCCCAGGATCCGACGTCGTCTTCGGTTCGATGGGCCGCCCGCTTCCCGGCGTGCCGGTCGTGCTCATCGATCCGCTCACCGGTGAGGAGACCGACGAAGGCGAGATCTGCCTCGACCTGTCCAAGACACCGCGAAACCTCATGACCGGGTACGCAGACGACCCCGAGCGCACCGCGGACGTCATGGCAGACGGCTACTACCACACGGGCGACATCGCATCACGGGGTGCCGACGGCTACCTCACCTATGTCGGTCGCACCGACGACGTCTTCAAAGCATCCGGCTACAAGATCTCGCCGTTCGAACTCGAAAGCGCGCTCATCGAGCACCCCGCCGTCGCCGAAGCCGCGGTGGTGCCCGCACCGGACGAGACGCGGCACGCCATCCCCAAGGCTTACGTCGCGCTCGCGGCCGGATGGGAGCCGACGGCCGACACCGCCTTCGAGATCCTGAAGCACGCGCGCGAGACACTCGCCCCATACCTGCGCGTGCGGCGCATCGAGTTCGCGGAACTGCCCAAGACGATCTCGGGCAAGATCCGCCGGGCCGAGCTGCGGGCCCGGGAGGACGCCGCGACCGCACGGGCCGAGGGCGAGTACCGCGACGACGACTTCGCGGAGTTCAAAAGGGCCCGCTGAGTCCGTCCAGATTCGCGCAAGCCGGGCTGCGGTCACCCTCCGATCGCGACGTGGAACTTGGGACCGCTTCCTGCCCCAACCGGCCGGTGCCCCGCGAGTACGGCGGGGAGGTCTTCGAGGGTCAGCGTCGCTGCGATGAGCGGCCTCGGGTCGACCGCAAAGGTGGCATATGACTGGATGGTTCCGGCGAGCCCCGGGGAGGCGCTGAGGATCCCGACCGCAGTCACGTCCTTGAGTGCGATCTCGCGCGTGTCGACGAGGCTCGGCGTGCCGGCGAGGCCGACGTAGACGAGCCTCTTGCCGGGCTCGACAAGGTCGACGGCCTTTGCGGGGAGATGCTGCGCATTGGATGCCTCGATCACCGCGTCCCACGGCAGTTCAGGCAGCGTCTCCTCGGTCCAGACATGCTCGAACCCGAGAGTGCGCGCGAAGGCGAGCGACCTCTCGCTGCGACCCAGAAGGTGGACCTCGGCGCCGGCCGCCTTCGCGAACAGACCGCACAACAGTCCGATGGTGCCGGGTCCGAGCACCAGGCACCGGTCACCCGGTCTCAGGCTCGCGGCCTCGACGGACCGGTAGGCGTTGCCCCCTGGCTCCACCATCGCGCCCATCGCGTCGTCGACCGAATCCGGCAGGCGGTGGAGCGAGGTGACCGGCACTGCGACCTGCTCGGCCAGTGCGCCGGGCGCTCCGTCGCGGATGCCGAGTTCGCCGCGGAAGTCGCACACGTGCTGCAGGCCCTGCAGGCAGCGGCGGCATTCGCCGCAGCCGAGCATGGTGTCTCCGGTGACGCGGGCGCCCAGCCACGAGGCATCCACCCCGTCGCCGATCTGCGAGACGACACCCATCCATTCGTGGCCGATCCGTACCGGGAACGAGGTGTGGCGGGTCTCGTAGTACGCCATCTCACCGGTGAACAGTTCCATGTCGGTGCCGCAGATCCCGGCGCGCTTCACATCGACGACCACCTCGCCGGGGGCGGCGACCGGCGCGTCGACGTCCTGCACTTCGGCCTGGTGGGGGCCGGTGATGACGAGGGCTTTCATCGGGGTGCGATGACGTTCTGGCGCTGGGTGCCGAGGTGGTCGATGCCGACGGTCATGACGTCGCCGGCCTGCAGCCAGATCTGGGGGGTGAAGCCCATGCCGACTCCGGGAGGGGTGCCGGTGTTGATGAGGTCACCTGGCTCGAGGACCATGAACTGGCTGATGTAGTGGACGATGAAGTACGGGTCGAAGATCATCGTCGACGTCGATCCGGTCTGGCGGCGCACGTCGTTGACGTCGAGCCACATGCCGAGGTCGGTGACCGACTCGACCTCGTCCTGGGTGACGAGCCAGGGACCGGCGGGGTTGAAGGTCTCGGCGGACTTGCCCTTGAGCCACTGCCCGCCGCGCTCCATCTGGAATGCCCGCTCGGACACGTCGTTGACGAGCACCCACCCGGCGATGTGGTCGCGGGCGTCCTCGACCGAGTCGAGGTAGCTGGTGCGCTTGCCGATGACGATGCCGAGCTCGACCTCCCAGTCGGGCTTGGTCGCGCCGCGCGGGATGCGGACGTCGTCGTTGGGGCCGACGAGGGCGTTCGGCGACTTCGTGAACAGGATCGGCTCCGTGGGGACGGCCTGCCCGGTCTCGGCGGCGTGGTCGGAGTAGTTCAGGCCGACGCAGATGATCTGGTGCGGGCGGGCGATCGGGGCGCCCAGGCGCTGGTCGCCGATGGGCTGCCCGCCGGTCGCGGCGCGCTCGGCGACGATCGGGGCGATCCGGTCGAGCCCGCCCGTGCCGAAGAAGGCCTCGTCGAAGTCGGTGACGACGTCGGACAGGTCGATGTAGTGGTCGTCGCCGACGAGTGCGGCGGGCTTCTCGGCGCCGGGGGCGCCGATGCGCAGGAGCTTCATGCTGTTTCCTCCAAGGAGAGTGCGGTGGGCGTTCCGGCCCACAGGTTCGGGTGGATGCCGCGGTGCCCGGTCCTGACGGTGAACAGGCGTCCCGACAGGGGGTGGGCGGCGAGGCCTTCGGGGGTCATGCCCTCAGTGGCGGTGGTGATGACAAGTGTGTCGAGGTCGGGGCCGGCGAACACCGGGCAGGAGGTGTGCGGAGCGGGCACGTCGACCCGACCGACGACGTTGCCGTCGGGCGAGATGCGGATGACGCATCCCTCACCCCACAGCGCCACCCACAGGTGGTCGTCGCTGTCGATCGTCATGCCGTCGGGGTACCCGTCGGTGATCTTGAGGAACACGCGCCGCTCACCCGTCTCACCTGTCGCGGGGTCGTAGTCGCGCACGTGGATGCGGCGGCTCAGCGTGTCGACGGTGTAAAAGGTGCGCCCGTCTTTGGTCCAGCCGAGCCCGTTCGAGAGGGTGAGGTCGTCATCGAGCACGGTGACTGTGCCGTCGGCGCCGACCTGGATCAACTGCTCATCGCCCGGCCCCTTGGTGCCGACAACGAAGCGGCTGGCCGGGTCAGGCTTGCCGTCATTGAACCGGCGGCCATCGACGCCGATCAGGTCGGGGCCTGCCGTGATCTCGCCGTCGAGGCCGCGGGTGTAGAGACGCTCGGTGCCGGCGACCAGCCACTCCCCCGCCTGTGACACCGCAACGGCCCCCGCGGTGTCGGGGAACTGCACCTTCTCATCGATGACGATCGCACCGCCGTGGGCGAACCGGCCGGAGTAGACGAAACCGTCCATGATGTCGACCCACAGGATGCGGCCGCGGATCGGGTCCCATGTCGGCCCCTCGGCGAGGAAGTGCGAGATGCCGGTGGCGACGCGCGGGAGCCCGAGCATCGGGGCGTGGTCGTAGGCGGTCATCGGGCGGCCTCCGTGAGGGTGTCGTCGAGCACCTGCAGGATGTGCCGGTACGGGTTGCCGGTGGCGCGGGTCATGCCGAGTTCGCAGGTGCGGTTGAGGGAGGCGTGCACGTCCGAGCTCGCGGCGGCGACGTCGGCTGCTTCGGGGCGGGTGGCGGAGTGGGTGAGTTCGGGATGCAGCATCCCGCGGTCTCCGGCGAAGCCGCAGCATCCCCAGTCCTCGGGGACGACCACGGTCTCGGCTGCCGCGGCGGCGACGCGGGTGAGCGCGCCGTTGATGCCGAGGTGAGTGGACGAACACGTGGGATGCACCGTGACCGAAGCGAACTTCTCGCCCGCGGGCAGGTGTGGCAGGACGTGCTCGTCGACGAACGCGACCGCGTCGACCACGGTGATGTTCGCCTGGCTCGCGGCGTCGAGGAGGACGTGGAGCCCTTCGGTGCAACTGGACGCGTCGCACACGACGGGCAGGCGTCCCCCGTCGGTGGCGCGGGCGAGGGATGCCGCGACGCGATCGGTCATTGTCTTGTACCCGTCGGAGAGGCCCTTGGACTTCCACGGGGTGCCGCAGCACAGCGACGGCAGGTCGTCGGGGGTGCGCACCTGCACGCCGGCGCGTTCGCACAGGCGCAGGAACGATTCGGCTGCGCCGTCGCCGCCGACGGGGCCGAACATCGTGTTCGTGCACGACGAGAAGAACACAGCGATCGGCTCCTCCGCGTCGATCACGCGGCGCCGCTTCCCGCCGCCTGGAAGGTCCTCTGTATAGAGAGGGACGCTGTCGTCGCCGAGGATGCCGCGGCCGACCTTCGTCGCGAGTGCCGGCAGGGCGGTGGGCACGGCGTTCGCGACGGTGAGGGCGACGCCGCCGACGGCGGACACGGCATCCCACTGCTTCGCGGCGAGGTTCCACCCGGTCTGCGCGACCGCGTTCTGGTTCTCTTTGCGGAGGCGGCGGACGAGGTCGCCGGTGTTGATGAGGACCGGGCATGCGGTCTGGCACATGCCGTCGACGGCGCAGGTCTGAACCCCGTCGTACCCGTACTCGTCCTGCAGGGTGCGGACGAGCTGCTCGTCGCCGCGGTCGCGGGCGCGCTGGATCTCGCGGCGTAACACGATCCGCTCCCGCGGGGTGAGGGTGATGTCCTTCGACGGGCAGACCGGTTCGCAGTACCCGCACTCGACACACCGGTCCACCTCGGCCTCGACGGTCGGAGCCGTCTTCAGGTGTCGCGTGTGGGCGTGCGGGTCGTCGGTGAGGAGGACGCCGGGGTTGAGGGTCATGCCGGGGTCGATGAGTCGCTTGACCTCCCACATCACCTCGTAGAGTTCGTCGCCGTATTGCCGG
The DNA here is from genome assembly GCF_039614715.1 of Microbacterium sp. AZCO. GTDB lineage: Bacteria > Actinomycetota > Actinomycetes > Actinomycetales > Microbacteriaceae > Microbacterium. The sequence continues at coordinate 1,698,412 of NZ_CP154857.1, forward strand.
TGCACGAACGGGGCCATGATGCGGCCGGTGCCGTGCTCGGCCTTCAGCGTGCCACCCTGCGCGAGGACCAGGTCGACCATGTCTTCGGTGAATGCCTCATATCGGGCGAGCTTCTCGGGATCGTCGAAGCGCTCGTTGATGAGGAAGTGGATGTTGCCGTCCTTCGCGTGACCGAAGATGACGCTTCCCTCGTAGCCGTGCTTGTCGAACAGGGCGATGAGCTGCTCGCACGTCTCGCCGAGACGCTCCACCGGTACGGCGATGTCTTCCAGCAGCGCTGTCGTGCCCGACGGGCGGGCACCGGCGACGGCGGTGAACAGGCCCTTGCGGATGTGCCACAGCTGCGCCCGGGTCGCGGTATCCGTCGACAGTGCGGCCGGCGTCACGAGTGGCAGCGCGTCGAGAACCGGGGTCGCAGTCGTACGGCGCGTGTCGAGGGCGGCCTCGGATTGCTCCTGGAACTCGACCAGGAGCGCCGCGTGGTCGACGACGACAAGCCCGGTGAGGTCTGCCGTCGCTTCCGGATCGCGCTGCGCGACACGCAGGGATGCGGCATCCAGCAGTTCGATCGTCGCGAACCCGGCCGTGACCAGAGCCGGGAGCGCCGCTGTTGCGTCGCGCAGATTCGCGAACATCAGCAGCCCGGTGGCGAGGTTCGGCTTGATCGGGAGGGTGCGGAAGGTGGCCTCGGCGACGAACGCGAGTGTGCCCTCCGACCCGACGACGAGGTGGGTGAGGATGTTGAGCGGGTCGTCGTGGTCGAGGAACGAGTTGAGCCCGTACCCCATCGTGTTCTTGATCGCGTGCAGGGTCCGCAGCGTCTCGACCGACTCTGGATTGCTCCGGATACGGTCACGGAGGGTTTCGAGGCCCGCGTGAATCTCGGGCTCCGCCTCACGGAACCGCTCGACGGCGCCTGGCGCGCCGGTGTCGACCACGGTGCCGGACGGCAGCACGAGCACCGCGGACTCGAGGGTGCGGTACGCGTTGGCGTGCGTGCCGCACGACATCCCCGAGGAGTTGTTCGCGATCACCCCGCCGATCGTGCACGCGATCTCACTCGCCGGATCCGGTCCCAGCTTGCGCCTGTACCGCGCGAGGCGCGTGTTCACCGCTCGGACCGTCGCGCCGGGCTGCACCCGCACCCGCTCCCCGTCATCGAGCACGTCGATGCGGCGGAAGTGGTGACGGGTGTCAATCAGCACGTGGTCCGTGCCGGCCTGACCCGACAGACTCGTGCCACCGGAACGGAACGTCACCGGTGACCCGACCGCGCGCGCAGCCGCCATCACCCGGGCGACCTCGTCGACATCGGTCGGCGTCACCACGGCCTGCGGGGTCAGCAGGTAGTGCGACGCATCGTGCGCGCCCGCGAGCCGATCCGTCGCACGAACACCGACCGCCGCGCCCACCGCCTCGATGGCAGCTACCAGTTGCGGGTCGACCGCGGTGAGCGTGGCGGTGCCGGCGAGCATGGGGTCAGTGCGATTCACGCGACACCTTCGACCCGGACGCCCCGACAAGGAAGTCGAGGTCGGCACCCTGGTCGGCCTGCAGCACGTGATCGACATACAGGCGCTCCCACCCGCGGCGCGGCGCAGCGTACCCGTCGAGGGTCGCCCGGTTCGGGGTGCGGGCCGCGAGCTCGTCCGCGGGCACATCGAGGTCGAGACGGCCGCCGCGCACGTCGAGCTCGATCAAGTCCCCCGTCTGCACCAGTGCCAGCGGACCACCCGCAGCAGCCTCCGGGGTCACGTGCAGCACGACCGTGCCGTACGCGGTACCCGACATACGGCCGTCGCAGATGCGCACCATGTCACGCACACCCTGCGCGAGAAGCTTCTGCGGCAGCGGCATGTTCGACACCTCGGGCATCCCCGGGTACCCCTTCGGCCCGCAACCGCGCAGCACCATCACACTGTCGGCGTCGATGTCAAGATCGGGGTCATCGATACGGGCGTGGAAGTCCTCGATCGAATCGAACACGACTGCCTTGCCGCGGTGCTTCAACAGGTGCGGGGATGCCGCGGCGGGTTTGATGATCGCCCCGCCCGGGGCCAGCGACCCGCGGAGCACCGTGATGCCCGCGGCGGGCTGCAACGGGCTCTCGCGCGGAGTGATGACGTCGGCATCCCAGATCTGCGCGTCTTCGAGATAGTCCACGAACGGCTTCCCCGTGATCGACAGCGCCTCCGGGTCCAGCAGGTCGCGGACCTCGCGCATCACCGCGAGGAACCCGCCCGCACGGTACAGGTCGTCCATCAGGTACCGGCCGGCGGGCTGCAGGTTCACCAGCAGCGGCACCTGCGCGCCGATCCGGTCGAAGTCGTCGATGCTCAGCTCGATGCCCAGACGCCCCGCGATCGCCAGGAGATGCACGACCGCGTTGGTCGACCCGCCGATCGCGGCCAGCGCGACGATCGCGTTGTGGAAGTTCGCCTTCGTCAAGAACGTGGACGGGCGGCGATCGTCCGCGACCAGCTGCACCGCCAGCCGGCCCGTCTCGTGCGCGGCCTCGAGCAGTCGAGCATCAGGGGCGGGTGTACCGGCGAGACCCGGAACGATGGTTCCGAGGGCTTCGGCGACGAGGGCCATCGTCGAGGCGGTGCCCATCGTGTTGCAGTGACCCTTCGAGCGGATCATCGACGACTCGCTCTTCATGAACTGCTCGTCGCTCAGCGTGCCGGCGCGGACTTCTTCCGACAGTCGCCACACGTCGGTGCCGCAGCCGAGAGCTTCACCGCGGAAGTGGCCGGTGAGCATCGGGCCGCCCGGAACCACCACGGCGGGAAGATCGACGGATGCCGCGGCCATCAGCAGCGACGGGATCGTCTTGTCGCACCCGCCGAGCAGCACGACGCCGTCGATCGGATTGGCACGCAGCATCTCCTCGGTGGCCATCGCCGCCATGTTGCGCCACAGCATCGCGGTCGGCCGCACCTGCGTCTCACCCAGCGACACCACGGGGAGCTCGAGCGGGATGCCGCCGGCCTCGTAGATGCCGTTCTTCACGGCCTGTGCGACCTCATCGAGGTGCGAGTTGCACGGCGTGAGATCCGATGCGGTGTTCGCGATCGCGATCTGCGGGCGCCCCTCGAACGCAGTTGACGGCACACCCCGCCGCATCCACGCCCGATGGATGTACGCATTCCGGTCATCGCCCGCGTACCACTCAGAACTGCGCAACTCGCTCATCGACCCAAACTCCGCCCTTCGGTCCGACCGTCAATACGTCGCCCGGCCGCCGCTGATGTCATACACCGCACCGGTCGAGAACGACACCTTGTCCGATGCCAGCCACGCCACCAGCTCCGCCACCTCCCGAGCCTCACCCACCCGCTTCATCGGGATGAGGGACGTGATGTGAGCGAGCACCTCCGGTGCCGTCGAGTCGTTCATCGGGGTGGCGATCACGGCCGGGGCGATCGCATTCACGATGACACCTGTCGTCGCCAGCTCCTTACCCGCCGACTTCGTGAGTGCGATGACGGCGGCCTTCGTCGCGGAGTACACGCTGAGGTTCGGGTTGCCGTCCTTGCCCGCCATGCTCGCGAAGTTGACAACGCGTCCCCATCCGCGTTCGACCATCCCCGGCACGAACGCCTGCATCATCGCGACGGTGCCGAGCACGTTGACCTCGAACGTGCGACGCCAGGCGTCGGGCTCCGTGTCGAGCAACGGCATGTTGGGACCGACGATTCCGGCCGAATTGATGACGATGTCGATGTCGCCCACGCGCTCGGCAAGCGCGGCCACGGCCGCGGCATCCGTGATGTCGACGACCTCATCGCCGCCTTCTGCGCGGTCGACGGTGACCACCTCGACCCCATCTGCACGAAGTCGTTCAGCCGTTGCCGCCCCGAGGCCGCTGGCCCCGCCGGTCACGATCGCTCGTCGCATGATGTTGCTCCTTCTGATGTCGGTGGCGCCTCGGCGGATCACTCCGGGGAGGATGCCACAGGCAGGCGCAGCGTCGACGCGGCGCCCGCATGCTCCACGGTATGGCGGTTGGTATGAAGCGTCTCGGCGGCGAGCGGATTCTCGCCCGTGCCCGGGTTTCGGCTGTACTGCGGGAAAGAGCCTCCCGCGACGATCAGACGTATGCGGTGCCCCGCGGCGAACCGGTGCGCGGTGTCGTTGAGCACGAGTTCGACCGACGTGCCGACCGCCCCCACGCGGAGGAAGGTCTCGCAGACCGCGGTCGAGCGCCCCTTCGCATCGACATCGCTCACGCGCACGAACAGGTCGGCATCTCCACGTTCGCTGCGGTGGCCCAGCGTGAGCACGGGCGCGCCGAACACGGTGAGGTCATCATCGAGCGGATCGGTATCGTAGACGAGAAGGTCCGAGCGCTCCGCGTACGCCGAGTCGTCGAGATACCCGCCCTTTGCGATGATGTTGCCGCCGATCGTCGGAGTGGGATCCCGCGGGTCATAGATGAAGCTCGCGGATGCGGCATCCGTCGCCGGCACCGCTGAGTCGAGGCGACCACCCGGATGCAGATGCAAGCCGACGGGGCGTGTGCTGGCCGGGGGCCATTCCGCGAGCTCGAGCCACGTCCTACGGTCGCTCATCTGCGCCCGCACGGCAGACGTGCGCGCGAGTGGTGCACCGGCGAGATGGGTATCGAGCCACTGCACGCTTTCGCGCACGATCGTGGTGCCGCCGCGCAGGAGGATATCGGCGTGCACCCACGCACCCGCCGTCAGCGCGACATCGACACCGCGCTCGCGAAGACGCCGATACTGCTCGAGTGTCTGCGGCAGGAAGATGTCCTGCCAACCGGCGACGAGAAGCGTCGGGGTGGTCGAGTTCTCGAGGGCGCGTTCGAACTGCATCGGAGCCCAGTACGGGTCGGTCAGATCATGCCGGGACATCCGGTCGTTCATCCACGCGCGCCTGCCCGTGAAGAACGCCTTCGCTGCGGTGAGCGAGGGAACGGCATCGATGACCGCCTTCGCGCCCTCATCGAATGCGCGCTGCACCTTCATGCTGCGCAATGGGTTCCGGCTCTCAGGCGGCCCGCCGACGCCACCGCTCCAGCCGATGAGGTCGGTGCGGAACGAGCCGGTCCCCCACGTGTGCCGGCTGAAGTCGTGCGGTCCCATGACCACGACAGAGGCAGCGATGTCGGCGGGAGGGTCTGCGAGGAGCGCCCACTGCGTGAAGCCGAGGTACGAGCCGCCGACGGTGGCGAGGCGACCCGGATACCACGACTGGTCGCGAAGCCACGCGACGATGTCGTGACTGTCGTTCGCATCGGTGCGCATCGGGTCGAGTTCGCCCCCGGAGTCGGCAGTTCCGCGCGTCGAGGCGAAGACGACTGTGTAGCCCTGGCCGGCGAGCGCCCAGGCGAGACCGAGGGTGTAGATGAAGCCGCGCCCGTACGGCCCCACCGCCAGTAGTACGCCCTTCGATGGCACGGTCGGCTCGTAGACATCGGCGCCGAGGGTCACTCCGTCCCGCATCGGAATGCGTAGGGGCCGCACGCGCCATGCGGTGGGCTTGGGCAGCCGCGCCCGGCGTGCGTGCCACCGGGTCCACAGCGGCAGGACCGGCTTCCCAGCGTCGGTCATGCGGGGGATGCCTCGCCTCCGGCGCTGATCCAGTCGGCCATGACCCGCACCGAGTGTAGGAAGGGCGCTCCTCCGCCCCGGCCGAGGTGCCCGTGGTATACGCCGGGCTCGATGATCTCGGTGACGTGTACGGCTGCCGCACGGAGCTGCCCGGCGAAGGCTTCCGCCGATGCACGCATGCCGTCGTACTCACTGTTGAGGATCAGGGTGCGCGGGAAGCCGGAGAGATCGTCGGACACGCCGGGCATCGCGTACGGCACGGCCTCTGCGGCCGGCATCCCCAGGTAGTTCTCGACGACCGTCTCCACGAGGTCGATCGACGGCTGCAGCATCGGTGAGAGACGGGCCACCTTGGGTGCAAGCTCAGCGCTGGGCTGGGGCAGCACCGGATGCAGAATCGGATACAGCAGGAGCGCCGACGCCGCCCGGAGCTCGCCGCGGTCTCGCAGCGCGAGCGCGGCACCGGCGGCGAGGTTTCCACCTGCGCTGGCTCCGCCGAGGCTGATCCGGGTGCGATCCGCGCCGAGCACGTCGGCGTTCTCGACCGCCCAGTCGAATGCGGCGACGACATCGTCGTGCAATGCCGGGAAGTGGATGCCGAGGGCCAGCCGGTAGTCGACCGAGACGACGACCGCATCGGCGCGCTTGCTGATCTCTCGGGCAACGGCGTCAGCCTCGTGCATGTCGAGGTCGCCGGAGAAGAACGACCCGCCGTGGCACCACACCAGCAGCGGGCGACCGGTCGCCTGCACGGACGGGCGGTAGACGCGGATGCCGAACTCACCGCCTTCGACGGGGATCGTATGGTCGCTCGTGGATGCCTCAGGTGCGATGTACTCGGCTTCGCCTTCTCGCGGTGCGAGCAGGCTCATGATGAGCTCGGCATCCCCTCCCTCGAGGGGGTTGGTCGACTCCCATGCGGCCGCGCCGGCCTGGACTCGTTCGAAGTAGATGTCTGCCATGACGTCCTTTCCTTGACCATCCTACCCGAAACACACCCAACTGTGTGGTTTTCACAGATGTCATTCACTCCAGATGAAGCCTCAAGCGACCTGCGTGCAGGTCTCACGCACCATGAGCGCGGAAGTGCGTCAGGTAGAGACGCAGCATGGTCTGGTTCGGCAGTCCGTGGAAGCGCGCGGAGATGAGGTGGTCGCCCCACCGCCGATAGTGGACGGTGATCTCCACACCCGCTCGCCGAGCCTCGTCTTCGAACTGGCGCACACCGCCGGCCGGAACCAGGTGATCCCCCGAACATGCGGTCAGCAGCGTCGGTGGCGCATCCGCCGTCAGATACGAGTTCACCCTGACCGCTTCGAGCCGCTCCGGATACTGGTCGGCGGGGCCGCCGATGTACGTGGCAACCATGCCGCGCGTCACCTTGCCCCACACTGCGTCTCGATTCTCGTACACCCACCGCGGGTCGACAGCCGGCACTTCGCCCGCGACGGCGCGGACGCGGGGAACCCGGCGACCATCCGCGGATGTCAGGCGCCCCGCAGCTGCCGCGTATGTCGCGCCCAGCGCGAGGTTCGCCCCGGCCGAGCCACCCCAGGCGACGATTCGGTCGGGATCGCCGCCCCACGCCACTGCCCGATCCGCCGCCCATGCCAGAGCCGTCGCGATCTGCGGCATCGCTATGTCCCAGGTGGGCTGCTCGGCGGTGGCGAGCGTGTACTCGGGTGAGACGACGATGTACCCCTGGTCGGCGAACCAGCGAAGGTCCGCTGAGGCCTCATCCGTTGAGCCCTGGATCCATCCGCCCCCGTGCACGAACACCATGATGGGCGAGCCCGCGGGCGAAGGCGCCGTCGGGAGATAGACGTCCACCCGAAGGGGACGTCCGTCAGGCGCCTCCGCATAGCTCTCCGTCAGATCAGGGCGAGCCGTCGGGCTGGGCGTGATCGAGAACACGGCTGGGCGCACGTGCGCCCCCGCGCGACGCGCGGAGCGCACCTGATCGGACAGGATCATCGCGGCCATCACCGTGGCTGCGGCGCCGGTCATCGTGAGGGCGCTGCCGACCCTCTTGCTGCCCAGCCTCGTCGCGACAGCCGCGAGCCCGGTGCCGACAGTACTCACCAGCAAACCCGGACCGATGTAGGTCGGCCACCCCATCGACCCGAGGGTGCCGAGACGCGGAATGCGCGGAAGGACGGATCCGACCCCGAGGACTGCTGCGAGCGCGACGATCGGGGCCGAGATCACCAGCAATGCCGCGCGAACCAGCGGGATCCACGGGCGAAGAAGACGTGCTTTCATGTCCCTCCTCAAAAACCACTCACTTGGGCGCTTTTCATGCTAGCCTGCCTCGATGACGCATCTTGGCGTCAGCACGGAATCACGAGGAAGTGAGCCTCTCATGTCGACTGAACTCGACGCCCCAGAAACGACTTCTGAGAAGAAGAAGCGTCGCGGCATGGTTCCGATGGGCGAGCGTCTCGCCTACATCATCGGTTCCGGTTCGCACTTCACCGCACACTTCTTCATCTCGGCGTTCCTCGCCACGTACCTGCTGATGATCGGCATCCCGCCGGCGATCTCTGCAGCCGTGGTGCTCGTGCTGCGCGTGTGGGATGCGGCGAACGATCTCCTCTTCGGCTACCTCGTCGACCGCGTGCGCCTCAACGGAGGCAAGAATCCGGTGCTCCGCTGGCTGTTCCGCGGGCGCTACCTGCCCTGGTACCGCATCGCGGCGTTCATCCTGCCGATCGCGATGATCACGACCTTCACAGTCAACACCGATGCGCCGATCTGGCTCCGCATCGTCCAGTACGCGATCGGCTACATGCTGTACGACTTCGCCTACACGCTGTCGTCCACGCCCTATGGCGCGATGCTGAACACCCTCACCAGCGACAACAACGAGCGCACCACGCTCCAGTCGTACAGCGCGCTGGGGCAGATCGTCAGCAATCTGCCCGTCCTCATCCTCGGGACCCTGCTGATCGCGGGCAGCTGGGGCTACGCCGGCTCCGCCATCCTGTTCGCCTTCTGGGGTGTGCTCCTCGCGATTCCCGCGATGTTCGCCCTGAAGGAACGCAACATCGCCATCACAGAACCCGAGCCCGACGAGGCCGAAGCCGAGGCGGAGCACGGCTTCCGTCAGATGCTGCGGTTTCTGCGCTCGACGCCCGAACTCCTCTTCCTCGTTCTCGCCATCCTGGTGCTGGGACTGACTGCAACGGGCGGCGCGTACTCGCTGTTCATCGGGTTCTACATCTTCGACAACGCCGCGCTCGCATCGCTCATCGGTCTCATCGCGATCGTGCCGACCCTGCTGCTGATTCCGCTGCTCCCGCCGCTGTTCAAGCGCGTCGACAAAGTCGTCGCGATTCGCGTCGCGGGGATCGTCGGCGTCGCCGCAGGCATCGGGCTGTACAGCATGGGCGTCGAAGGTGCTCCCGCGAATCTCGGTCTGTTCATCGCACTCGAGGCCGTGAAGGGAACCTGCCTCATCCTCATCCTGCTCGCGACGCAGATGCTGCTCCCTGACATCGCTGAAACCGGGCGTTTCCGCACGGGAACCGATCACACCGCGATGGTGTGGGCGTCGTACGGCTTCGCGAACAAGTTCGGTACGAGCGTTGTCTCCTCTCTTTCACTGCTGATCCTCGCCGCGTACGGCTTCGTCAGCGTCGAGGCGGGCAGCTTCGAAGAGCTGGCCGAGATGAAGGCCGACGGCGTCGCCCTCCAGACCGACGCGGCGATCCAGGGCCTGTGGGACGTCAGCCACCTTTACCCCACGATCGGCCTGGCCATCACCTGCATCTTCTTCTTCTTCGTGAAGATCCGCCGTCGCGACATCGCCACGATGGCCGCCGCGAACTCGGGCGAGATCACGATCGAGGACGCGCAGGCACGCCTCGGCTGAGAAGCCGCGTCTGAGAGCAAGTCCGGCTGCCGTGGGGTTGGTCCACGGCGACGGATGCTCGCGATCGGCCGCGATCTCTTTCTTGCACGGTCTCCACTCGACGAGGGCGCGTTCCACGGCCAGGTTCATCGAGCGACAGTTATCCACAAGACGCGCTGGCGGTCCGGCGACAATGACGCGAGTGTCGCCGGTCGGAGCTACCCTGACGCCGAGGTGACCCATGGGAAGCATCGAGGCGTACGAGATCGCGTCCGGCAGGCGCTACCGGGCGCGCTGGCGCGATGACAAGCAGAAGCAGGTCGAGAAGAAGGGCTTCCGCACCAAGAAGGCGGCCGAGCTCTACCTTGCAAACACCGAGGTTTCTCGATCGACCGGTTCGTACATCGATCCGGGCGAGGCGCGCGTCACTGTGGGTCCTCTGGGCGTCGAGTGGCTGCGCAACAAGGAGCATGCGCTCAAGCCCTCGTCGTTCAGCTCGCTGAACACCGCCTGGCGGGTCTACGTCCTTCCCCGCTGGGGTGACGTCCGCATCGGCGATATCCGAGCCTCCCACGTCGAAGAGTGGATTCGTGAGCTGTCCGAGGGCACCGCGAAGACGAACCGGACGAAGAGCGAGAAGGCTGGCGCGAGCCCACGGTCGGCGAGCGTCGTCTACCGCGCGCTGGGCGTGCTCGCGGGGATTCTTGACACGGCGGTGCGCGACGGACGCATCTCCCGCAATGTTGCCCGCGGCGCTCAGAACCTCCCTCCGAAGCAGTCGCAGAAGCCACGTCGCTACCTGACGCATGCAGAGGTGGTCCGACTCGCGGAGGCAACCAACAACGACACGCACAAGACGCTGATCCTCGTGCTGTCGTACTGCGGTCTGCGTTGGAGCGAGGCGATCGGGATGCACGTGAGCGACATCATCTTCCCGAGGCATCGGATCCAGGTGCAACGGGCCGCCGTGGAGGTCGAGGGCAAGATCGTGCTCGGCACGCCGAAGAATTGGGAGCGGCGCCTTGTGCCCTTCCCCGCGTTTCTCGAGGACCCACTCAAGAAGCTATGTCGCGGAAAGCGCGCCGACGATCTCGTCTTCACCGACCTGCAGGGCAAGCACCTTCGCCGAGCGAAGACGCAGAATGGCGTGAACTCCTGGTTCACTCTGGCGCTCGACCTCGCTGACATCGAGCGGCTGACGCCGCACGACCTTCGTCACACGGCCGCGAGCCTCGCGATCTCGTCCGGCGCGAACGTCAAGGCCGTGCAGCGAATGCTGGGGCACAAGTCGGCCGCGATGACCCTCGACACGTACGCCGATCTGTTCGACGACGACCTCGCCGACGTGGCGGAGCGGATGAATCAAGGTGGACTCAACGCAAACGTCGCGCGGCTCTGGGAGACCTGACGGGCGTTTCGTCTCGCTGCGCTCGCTCAACGACCGACGGCGCCCGAACCTGCAACTAGCGACTCTTGGACACGCTTTTCGACCTATATACGCCAGACGTATGTGGGCGATTTGTGGGCGATTTGAGAACCGGTGAATAGCTCATAACTGAAAAGAGGTCCAACTCCCGCGGAATTCCGCGGGAGTTGGCCCTCATTCGTGACAACGGCTGAGTGGAGATGGGGGGAATCGAACCCCCGTCCATCGCTGAGTAACGGCGGATTCTCCGGGCGCAGTCTGTAGAGGCGTTCTACTCGGCCCCGACCTTTGTCACAGACACCTAAGTCGACGGGCCCAGCCTGAAAAGAGTCCCGCGTGACGCTCAGGCGTCGTCACGCAGCAAGATCCCTAGATGACGCCAATACCCGTGACGGGATCAGTCACGGATTGACGGCGTCGGGCTCGCTGCTCAGGCAGCGAGGGCGAACGCGGACTGCTTCTGTTCGGCAGTTATTGGTTTGCAGGGAGCGTTCACGAGATAACCCTGCATCCTCGGCCCGCTTCACGCAGATTCGCAGGCGATGTCGAAACCGATCATCCCCGTGCCCTCGTGTCGAGGTGGTGCTTCGTCAGAAGCGGCCGCTGTCACGCTGTGGAGTTGTCATGTTCGGGATGCTGCGCACCCGAGCACTCCAGAATACAACGGAACGCCGACACGACGCATTCCCGCACGACTCTTCCTCCTGTCAATCCCCCTGCTCCACCGCCGTCCGCGGTGGTGTGCTGAGCCACTCCCCTGAAGAGAGGTTCGACATGTCACAGGACAGCGCACTGCGCCACGCGAAGCGTCCCCGCTCAGCCATCGCCGGCCCGTACGGGCATCCGTTCCACCCGATCCTCGTCACGATCCCGATCGGCGCATGGGTCTCGAGCCTCGTGTTCGACATCATCGGGCTCGTCTCCGACGACGCGGAGCCGTATGTGGTCGCGAGCCGGATCCTCATCATCATCGGTCTCGTGGGAGCCGTGCTCGCCGCCGTGTGGGGATTCATCGACTACCTCGGCATCGCGCGCAACACTCCCGCACGACGGACCGCGACCATACACATGTCGCTCAATCTCGGCGTCGTCGTGATCTTCCTGATCGACCTCATCGTTCGCCTCGCCTCCGACGAGCAGGATGAAGTGAGCGTCGCCGGATTCATCCTCAGCATCGTCGGCCTGGCCGCCCTCGGGGTGTCCGGCTGGCTCGGCGGCAAGCTCGCGTACCACTACGGTGTGCGGGTCGCCGACGAGCGGACGCAGGTCGACGGCTTCCGCTGAGGGGGCGGATGCCGGTCGCTCGGTGGCCTCGCGTAGAGTCGCGGTCATGAGCGATGTCGTCATCACGGTCCGCGGCGAGCACGAGGCGCGAGTCGCCCCCGAAGAGGGAGTGGTGCGGCTCTCGGTGCGGGCAGAGGGTCCCGAGCGCGGCGGCGTCGTCGAGCGGATCTCCGCCCTGGCCGAGCCCCTGCGCACCGATCTCGGGACCCGCAAGCAGCAGGGCGGCGTGCGCGAGTGGTCCAGCCAGCGCGTCGCCGTGTGGGCGAACCGCCCCTGGAGCTCGGACGGCAAGCAGCTCGCCCTCGTGCACTACGCGTCGGTGGAGTTCTCGGCCGTCTTCACGGACTTCGCCGGGCTGTCCTGGTGGATCACCGAGATCGCCGAGCGGGACGGCGTGCAGGTCGACGGCATCGACTGGCAGCTGACCCGAACCACGGCGAAGCAGGCCGAGGCTGACGTCGCGGCGGAGGCCGTGCGGGTGGCGGTCGACCGTGCGACGGCCTACGCCCGCGCGATCGGACTCGGTTCGGTGACGCCGCTCGAGATCGCCGACGTCGGCCTGCTTTCGCGGGACGACCCCTCGCCGGCGCCCATGGCGCGGATGATGAAGGCTTCGTTCGCGGCGGATGCGGGTGGAGCCCCCGGTGTCGAGCTCCAGCCGGAGGACATCATCGTCTCCGCGGCCGTCGAGGCGCGCTTCTCCGCGCGGTGATCGTCGGCGCGTCTGATCAGTCGCCCAGGCGGTTGCGGCTGCGCATGGCACGCTCGGCTTCGCGCTTGTCTTCGCGCTCGCGGATCGTCTGGCGCTTCTCGAACTCGCGCTTGCCCTTCGCCACCGCGATCTCCACCTTGGCGCGCCCGTCGGAGAAGTAGAGCTTCAGAGGGATGAGCGTGTAGCCGCCCGCCGAGATGGCGTGCGAGAGCTTCACGATCTCCTCCTTGTGCAGCAGCAGCTTGCGGGTGCGCTTGGCGGAGTGGTTCGTCCAGTGACCCTGCGAGTACTCCGGGATGTTGACGGCGTCGAGGTACGCCTCTCCCCCATCGATGTACGCATAGCCGTCGGAGAGGTTCGCGCGTCCCTGACGGAGCGACTTCACCTCCGTGCCCGTCAGGACGAGCCCCGCCTCGTACGTCTTCTCGATGGCGTACTCGTGGCGCGCGCGACGGTTGGTCGCGACGACCTTCTCACCGCGTTCCCTGGGCATGACGATTCCTTCGATTCCTGAGCTGGCTGGACGGCCCGCCAGTCTATCTCAGGCCCGGAGCCACCGGCGGATCGCGAAGCCGGCCGACACCGCCGCGAGCGCGATGCCGATCACGATGAGGATCGGCACGACCGTCCACGCCTCGGGCAGCCCGATCCACGTCGTCACGAAATCCACACGGGTGCGCAGGTACTGGTTGACGCCGAACTGCACACCGAGGAGCACGGCACCGCTGGCCAGGATCGACCCCAGCAGCGCCGCGAGAACGCCCTCGAGGATGAACGGCGTCTGGATGAACCCGTTGGATGCGCCGACCAGCCGCATGATGCCGAGCTCGCGTCGGCGTGCGTAGGCGGAGAGCCGGATCGTCGTCGCGATCAGCAGCACGGCGGCGATCAGCATGAGCGCGGCGATTCCCACGGCGATGTAGGTCGCCACCGTGAGCGCCGAGAACAGGGGCTCGAGGTACTGGAGCTGATCCTTGACCTCTTCGACACCCTGCATGCCGCGGAACGCCTCGATGATGACATCGGACTGCGTCTGGTCGACGAGGTTCACCCGGAAGGTCTGGTTGACCTGCTCGGGCGTCACGACGCTCGCGGCCTCCGCGCCGACGAGGTCGAGGAGCTCCTGATACGCCTGATCGTGGTCGACGAACTGATACGTCCGGATGAGCGGCGCCAGGGCATCGCCCTCGAGCTTCGACTTCACCTCGTCGATCTGCTCCTGGGTCGCCGCGCCTCCCGTGCACTCGGCGGTCTGCGACACCGACGTGCACATGTAGATCGCCACCTGTGCGCGGTCGACCCAGAAGTCGCGCATCGTGCCGATCTGCATCTGCATGAGGATCGCGGCGCCGACGAACGTGAGCGACACGAACGTCACGAGCACGACAGAGATGACCATGGATGCGTTGCGGCGGAGGCCCGTCATCGCCTCGCCGAGCACGAGTCCGAGCCTCACGAGGTCGGCCCCACTTCGTCGTGGGGATCACCGGCACCGTGCCCGAGGCCGAGCCGGTCGGCAAGGCCGAGCTCCGCGACATCCAGCTCGAGCTCTTCCGCGATCGGAATGGGCGCGGTCCGCGGTCGGGACGGCTCCTCGACGACAGGATCGCCGCTGGATGCCTCGGCGAGGGCCTCGGCCGACTCCGCGATCGCGGCTTCGGCGGCCTCGGCGACATCGGGCGCGGCATCCGGCTCGATCGCTCGCTCCGCGGATGCGGCGGCCGCTGCGACCGCGGCATCCACCGCCTCCGAATCCACGGTGCCCGTTTCGACGATCTCGCGATGCAGCTCGAGCACCGCCGTGAGGGCGGCCACGGCCGCGGCGCCCTTCTCCGGCTCCGGCGCGAGGCTCGGCAGGCTCGACGTGTCGCCGTACCCGCCGTGGCGCTCGTCACGCACCATCTCGCCGTTGGCGAGCTCGATGACACGGCGCTGCATCTGGTCGACGAAGCCCGCCTCGTGGGTGGCCATGACGACGGTCGTGCCGCCCGCGTTGATTCGCGCGAGCAGCTGCATGATGTCGACGGACGTCGCGGGGTCGAGGTTTCCCGTCGGCTCGTCGGCGAGCAGCACCTGCGGGCGGTTCACGAGCGCACGCGCGATCGCGACGCGCTGCTGCTCCCCGCCCGAGAGCTCGTGCGGGAACCGCTTCTCCTTGCCCTTGAGCCCGACGAGCGCGAGCACCTCGGGCACGGCCTGCTGCACGAAGGCGTTCGACGACCCGATCACCTGCAGCGTGAAGGCGACGTTCTGGAAGACGGTCTTGGTCGGCAGCAGCCGGAAGTCCTGGAACACGGCGCCGATGTGGCGTCGGAAGTACGGCACCTTGCGGCTCGGCAGCGTCTTGAGGTCGCGGCCCAGCACGACGACGCGACCGTCCGACGGCGTCTCCTCGCGGAGGATGAGCCGAAGGCAGGACGACTTGCCCGATCCGGAAGGTCCGACGAGGAAGAGGAACTCTCCTCGCGTCACCTCGAAATCGACATTGTGCAGGGCGGGTTTCGCGGTGCCGCGAAAGCGCTTCGTGACGTTTTCGAACCGGATCATGGCTCAACGAGCCTAAGCGCGTCGCGTGTCAGGCGTCCCAGCGACACCCGGAGAGACCGTCCCGGAGGGATCAGTCGTCCTCGTCCTTGCGCTTGCGCCACCGGATGCCGGCCGAGATGAACCCGTCGAGGTCGCCGTCGAAGACGACCGCCGGGTTGCCGACCTCGTAGCCGGTCCGGAGGTCCTTCACGAGCTGCTGGCCGTACAGGAAGTAGGAGCGCATCTGGTCGCCCCAGCTCGCCGTGATGACGCCGGCGAGCTCCTTCTTCTTGGCCGCCTCCTCCTCGCGCTGCAGCAGCATGAGGCGCGTCTGGAGCACGCGCATGGCGGCGGCGCGGTTCTGGATCTGCGACTTCTCGTTCTGCATGGAGACGACGATGCCGGTCGGGAGGTGCGTGAGGCGCACGGCGGAGTCGGTCGTGTTGACCGACTGACCGCCGGGTCCGGAGGAGCGGAAGACGTCCACCCGGATGTCGCCCTCGGGGATGTCGACCTCCTTGGCCTCCTCCATGACGGGGATGACCTCGACCGCGGCGAACGACGTCTGGCGCTTGTCGGCCGACCCGAATGGGCTGATGCGCGCGAGGCGATGGGTGCCGGCCTCGACCGAAAGCGTGCCGTAGGCGTAGGGGGCGTCGATCTCGAACGTGGCCGACTTGATGCCGGCACCCTCCGCGTAGGAGGTGTCCATGACCTTCACCGGGTACTTGTGACGCTCGGCCCAGCGCAGGTACATGCGCAGGAGCATCTCGGCGAAGTCGGTCGCGTCGTCGCCGCCGGCGCCCGACCGGATCGTCACGACGGCGGAGCGCTCGTCGTACTCCCCGTCGAGGAGCGTCTGCACCTCGAGCTCGCCGATGACGTCCTCGAGTTCGGCGATCTCGTGCCGCGCCTCCTCGGCGGAGTCCTCGTCGTCCATCTCATTGGCGAGTTCGACGAGGACGTCGAGATCATCGAGGCGCTGCTCGACGTCGGTGATGCGCTTGAGCTCGGCCTGACGGTGGCTGAGGGCGCTCGTGACCTTCTGCGCCTTCTCGACGTCGTCCCACAGATCGGGGGCGCCCGCCTCCTCGCTGAGTCGCGCGATCGCGGCGTTCAGGCCCTCGACGTCCACCACCGCCTTGATGTCGGCGAACGTGGAGCGCAGGGCCTGGATATCGGCGGACGGATCGAAGTCGAGCATGACAGTCCAGACTAACGTGGAAGCGATGTCCGACAGCACCGAGCCCGCCGACGCGAGGGCTGTGCTGTGGCGGTTCGGCCCGATGATCTACGGCCCGACGGTGCTCTTCGCCCTCGGCGAGGGCGCGGTCATTCCGCTCATCCCCGTCATCGCCGCCCAGCTGGGCGCCGACGTCCCTGGTGCAGCCCTCGTCGCGTCGGCGCTCGTCGTGGGTCAGCTCTGCGGCAACATCCCCGCCGGCTGGGCGGTGGCCCGCATCGGCGAGCGGCTCACGATGGCCATCGCAGGCGGCATCGCGCTGGTCGGGGTCGTCGCGCTCGCACTGGCCCCCGTGCTCGGCGTGTTCGCGGCATCCGTCTTCCTCATCGGCTTCTGCGCCGCCGCCTTCGGCCTTGCGCGCCACTCGTTCATGACGACACGCGTGCCGCTCTCGTTCCGCGCACGCGCCCTGTCGCTCCTGGGCGGCACGTTCCGCCTCGGCATGTTCATCGGCCCTTTCATAGCGGCGGGTCTCCTCGCGATCTTCGGCGATGAGCGCTCCACCATCTGGTTCTTCGGGGCATGCCTCGTGGCCTGCGTCCTGCTCGTGCTGCTCGGCCCCGATCCCGAGAAGCAGCTCGCCGCCCCGGAGGAGCGGGTTCCCGCGGAGGACACCGGCGAGCCGGTGTCGGGCGCGATCCCGACGATGGAGCGGGTCGGCGTCTTCCGCACCATGTGGCGCTACCGCCGCGTGCTCGCGCGTCTCGGCGTCGCTGCGGCGACGCTCTCGGCGGTCCGGTCGGCGCGACAGGTCGTCCTGCCGCTGTGGGGCGTCTCGATCGGCCTCGACGCGCAGACGATCGCACTCGTGGTCGGCATCTCGGGGGCGATCGACTTCGCGCTCTTCTACGCGAGCGGCCAGGTCATGGATCGCTTCGGACGACTGTGGGCCGCGCTTCCGGCCATGGTGCTCATGGGCGCCGGCTTCTTCGCGCTCGCCTTCACGCACGACCTCGACTCGGCCGCGATGTGGTTCGCGATGTTCGGCGCGGTGCTCGGCGTCGGGAACGGACTGTCGAGCGGCATCCTGCTCACCCTCGGCGCCGATGTCGCCCCGAAAGCCGACCCCGCGCCCTTCCTCGGGTCGTGGCGGACGCTGACCGACGCGGGCGGCGCCGTCGCGCCTCTCCTCGTGTCGGGCATCGCGGCGATCTCGACCCTCGCCGTCGCGACGGGGCTCATGGGGCTCATCGGCTTCGGCGGCGCGGCGCTGTTCGCGATGTTCGTGCCGCGCTTCGTGCCGCACCCGCGCATCCGCGACGTCGAGATGTGACGTCCAGGGACGTTGTCCCGTGATTCGCGGCGAGCGCTTGGGGTGATCGTGGTCGAGCGCGCGGAAGAGAGAGTCGGCGTGAATCAGCCACCGATGAAGCCTTCGGCGGCGAGCGGGTAGCCCGCCTCATCGCAGGCCTGCGCAAGGCCTGGCCCACTGTTCCACTCGGGAGATCCGAGGGCTGTTCTTCCCATCGCACCCTGTCGGATGACAGGAGCGGCATCCTTCATCGCCGCGATCGCGTCGCTCACCGCGCCGTCCCCGGTGGTGGGCACCCGATCGAGCACGCGCGTGCCCAGCCGCATCCACCCGTCGTACTCCTGCTGGCTCATCCGCCCCTCGTGCAGACCCACCATGGCGTTGTGCAGGATCGTGAGCACGTCCCCCATTGCCTCGCATGACTCGGCGTCTGTGACTGCCGCCTCGCCATCGGTGGAATCCACGGCTGCGTCGGCGTGCGTGGCCGCGACCGTCTTCGACGTCGATCCGCCCGCGGCGGTGCAGCCCCCGCATCCCGCGGCGATCACGACGAGCCCGACGGCGAGCATCAGGCGAGTGAGCGCGGTGGGTGGGAAAGCCTTCGGCATGAGATGAAGGATAGGGCGCGGCTGAGAGAGGGCTCGCTCGGCAGGGTCAACCTGTGGAGGAGCGCGATGCGACACGCAACCAAGCCGGACTCCGCCTGCGGCGGAGAAGCTCGACCCGGATCACGGAGGGTTCGCGCGCTTTGATCACATCGCCCCTAGAGGACCGGACGGCCGATGCCCACGCCGGACAAGTCGCGTTCGAGGCGGAGCACGTCACGCGTGCGCTCGTTCCTGAGGTGCAGCACGAGCGCGTCGTGGGTCATCGCGGGACGCGGCCGCCGCAGCGCCGCGAGCCGCTCCCGCAGCACGCGCCCGAGCTCGACGACGCGGGTCTGGGGGACGACGACGCCCTCGGTGCCGGGCTGGACGAGGAAGGTGTTCATGATGGATCCCGTTCCGTCCGGCCGGTGCGACCGGATCGGATCCATGGTCCGTCTGCGGCACCGGGCGCGACATCGGGGGTCCTCCCCATATTCGCCGGCGCGGAGGTAGGTGTCAGCGCAACGCGGTCCTGCTTGTCGCCGTCGCCTGCAGCGCGAGACCGTCGGGGACGAACAGCGTGAGGACCGGTGGATGCCACGTCCCCGCGACCGTGACCCGCGCCGAGACCCCGTCGGGCGTATCTGCCGACACGAGCGTCGTCCCGCCGATCTGGCCCGTCAGCGCCGCCGCCTGATCGTGCACCCCGGCATCGGTGAGCTCGGCTCGCGGCTGGTCATCGACGACCGCCAGGGTGAAGCCGTCTGCGCCGGCGAGGGCCGCCGCATCGGCGATGCCGTCGAGGCGCTTCTGCGCAAGGTAGAGGCTTGTCGCGTCGACGCACACGAGGATCGCGACGATCGCCAGCACGGCGTAGCCGAGCGTGAGGATCAGGACGCTGCCCTCGTCGTCCGCGGCCGCGGCGGAGAACCCACGCCGGAGCGCCCTCACTCGACACCCCAGAACCGCGACACCTTCTGCGCCGACGTCGCCTCGACCGGAATGCTCGCCAGGCCGTCGAGTCCGAAGACGGGCGGCACGAGCGGGAGCGGGATGCGGGTGCGCAGCGTCACGACGAGAGTGGCGCCCGGCTCGGGGCACACCGCCCCGGTCGGGTGGCAGCGGAGGTCCAGGTCGACGGTTGCGGCATCCATCCCGTACTCGTCGACGACCGACGCGAGCACGTCGTGGATGCGGTCGCGAGCGTCGGACTCATCAGTCGCCGTGGATATCGCGCGAGCGATGTGGCGCGCTCCGGCATCTGCGCCGAGCGCCTGGCCCTGAATGAGACCGAGCGTCACGACGAGGTAGACGAGCGGCACGAGCAGGAGCATCCCGACGAGGATGAATTCCAGCGCCGCGGAGCCGCGCTCGCCGTCCTCGGCGTCCGCGGCGTCCGCGTCAGTCGAGGGACTCGAGCGGCGCATGGGCGCTCACCTCCAGCAGGCGCGGCGCGCCGAGCAGCCCGACGAGCGGGAACGGGGCGCGCACCGTGACCTCGACAGCGGGGTGTCCGAGCGCCGAGGTCTCGTGCACGTCGACGTCGGACGCGTAGGCCGCGCCCACCGTGCGCGCGACGATCTCGGTCGTGCGCGCAGCGCCCTCCTGCAGCGACGTGTCGGCCAGCGCCGCGTAGAAGGCTCCCTCGACTGCGGCGTCGTGGATGACGTTGCGGACGTAGATCGTGAGGCCGAGCTGCAGCACGCCGAGCGTGAGGACCGTCAGTAGGGTGCCGACGAGCACGAACTCGACCGGACTCGCGCCGCTCTCGTCGTCGAGGACGGCGCGCAGCCGCTCTCGCAGGCGGACGGCGCGGAGCATCGCGTCAGAAGCCCGACACGCGCTCGATCGCCTGCTGGAAGAGGTCGGCGAGCGCGGGGCCGGCGAGGGCCCAGATGACGACGACGAGCACAGTAGTAACACACATACAGGAAACGGGCAGTTTCGCCGCAGATTTTCGCGGGTTTCGACCGCCGCGGTGCCTGGTCCCCGACATCGCCAGAACGCCCGCTGACGCGCCGGAATCGCACAGCCGGACGAGAGCGCCGACCGCCCATCGCGAGGGCTCCCCTCCAGGCGCACAGCGCCCGGCGTGCCCGACTCCTGAACACGGCGACGGCGCCCGTCTCCCCGATGGAGGAGGAGAGCGGACGCCGTGCATGCGCCGCCGCCGAGCCGCGCTCCGATCAGGCTACCGTGCGCCCTCCGCGGGCGGGATGATCCGCAGGGCGGCGTGCTTGGGCACGTTCACGATGAACTGGCCGGTCTCCGGCAGGAACGGGTTCCAGACCTGAGCAAGGAGCCACGACGGCTCTGCGGTGATCTGGTAGACGTGCGCGGGCCGACCGGGGAATCTGCCGGTGTAGTAGCGAGCCGCGGACTCGTACTTCGTCCACGAGAGGCCCCGCCGATAGCGATGCACCGCGCCTCGATAGAGAACCAGCGGCTCCGTCGGCCTCATCTCCTCGTGTCGCAGGGCGTTGACGAGGTAGCCGACGCTCTCGAACATCGCGATCCACTCCCGCCGGGGCAGGAGCCGGAGCGGCCAGAGGCCCGAGTGCACCCACGACATGGACAGCACCATCGCCTTCGCGTCGAGGCTCACGCTCTCGTCGGCGAACAGGTCGCGCAGAGCGGCGGGCGGTGTCGGGTGCGCGCGCTCTCGCGCCTGGAGGGCCAGCAACTCGCGGATGCTGGGTCGCTCCATGATGCCGTCGCCAGTCACCGGTCACTGCTCCCGGCACCCAGGCGAGCCGCGACCTCGGCTCTGTTCTCGATGAACGACCACGGCTCTTTCGAGGGCTCCGGGCGACGGCTCGCGGGGATCGCACCCCAGGCGACGACCTCCAGCGACTCGGCGGGGAGGGCCAGCGAGGTCAGCGCACGCTTGCACCCGATCCCGATGAGGAACGCCCTCGCCAGAGCCGTGCGTCCGAACGACCCGACCGACACTGCCTCAGCATCGCATCGCCAGCAGAGCACCGCCTCGCCCGCAGGCACGCCATGCTGAGGCTGAGCCGGTCCGCTCCTTCGGACCCATGCCTCATCGCGACGGCTGGAGAGCGCTTCGACCTCGCTCACCCCGCAGAACGCACAGCCCGATCCCTCGGGATGCACGACGACGACGGGCCTGTCCACCCTGTGGCGGAGCACCGCCGCCAGCCCCTCGCGGGCCAGTTGCCGAACCTCATGCGAGGCGTCGGCCCAGCGCGTCGTGGTGCAGGTGTCGAACGCGACATCGTGCCTCGCGAACGGGACGTAGCGCGTGCGCCACTGCGCCATCCCGCCGGGCGCCGACAGATGCTCGACCGCGAGGAGGAGCGCGGCATCCGTGCCGATCCACGACGATGAGGCGCCGATCAGATCGAGGGCGTCCAGGGCGTTCTCGACCTTCTGCACGGCGTAGCGCGCCGAGCCGATCCGGCCCTCTACGCGAGGGTGCTCGGCGAGGAGGGCACGGGCATGATCGCGGATCGCTCGACACGTCAGGCACCGGGCGAAGAAGGTGATCATCTGTACCTCGGCGGCGCCCAACGGCGCGGGCACTCCCGGCGGGAAGACGCGCCCGAGCGAGACGACGCGCTCGACCTCCTCGGCAGGCGCGTCCTGCACCGCCACGCCGCAGACCCCGCACGGATAGGCGCCCGGCGGCACGCTCACGATCCGCGGCACCGCAGGCGCGGACCGCTGGGGCAGGGCTGTCGTCGTGCTCATCGTGCTCCCCCTCGGGCTCGGGCTTGTGCTCGGCGGGCCTCTCGCCGTTGGATCGCCAGGACCTCGCGACCCAGCGCGCGCTCTTCGTCGGCGCTCAGCCCGACCGCCCACGCGGGCCGGGCATCGTCGCGGGCACGGGACGACACGGGCGCCGCGTTCGTGCGTCCTGCGGGCGCCTGTGGCCGCGCCGGGGCGACCTCGCCGGACAGCGACGACAGCGGCGCCGAGCCACGTCGCGGCGGCGTCGGCACGGGCTTGGGCTTCGAGCGGTTCACGATCCTTGGGACGGTCGGACGAGCCGCGGGCGGCATCGGCGGGCTCGACGCGAGAGGAGCCGCGACGGGTGCCGCCGGGTGCATGCCGACCGGCATCGCGCCCCGGTTCTGGGCCTTCCACGCGGCGACCTCTGCCGCGTTGCGAGCGCTCTGCTCGGCGCGCAGACGAGCGGCGATCTGATGCGGCTGGCGATCCCAGGGCACATAGGGGGTCTCGCCCATCGCGCTCACCGCCCGCCCTCGTAGCGACGGTCCTCCTGGAGGAAGCGAGGACGCGGCACGCGCTCCGGCGTCTTCGAGTTCGCCCGCCGCATCCTCGCGGAGACCCGTTCGCGCTCGGCCCGACGATGCAGTTCGTCCCAGCCGTAGTCCTCCACCGGCTCGGGGATGCGAGCCACGAGCGCCCGGCTCAGCCGCTCGCCGCAGATGCCGACAGCCGCACGGAAGCACGGCTGTCCGACCTCGGCGCCGTGGTCGTCACAGGCCGTCGATGCGAGGGCGCCGGGCACGAGGCGGGAGCGGCGGAGTCGACCGATCACGACGGCGGGGTCTTCCGGGGGCTGGTCCCGCGCATCACGGTCTCGGGGATCGCGAGGCGGTCGGTCATCCTCGCGAGGAGCACCGGCGGCGGGCAACTCGGGCGCTCGGCGTCGCGGGTCGAACGTGCCGTCGGCGATCTTCTGGAACAGCCACTCGGTGGCTTCGACCTTCTCGACCGGCTGGATGTGCACGGCGTCGCGCAGGTGGTGCGAATCGACGGTGCGGCGGGAGGAGTGCGTGGACATGGGCGGCGGACCTTTCCGATCGTGCGATCGGCTTGGGGTCCGGCCCTACCTCTGGGCTCAACGAGCCGCCAGCGACATCCTGGCGCCAGGATAGCCCGCCCGGCCTCGATCGCGCCCGCGGCACTGCCAGGCGTAATACGTCTGCACCAGACCGCGAGCCGCAGGCGTAATACGTCTGCACCAGACCGCGAGCCGCCTCGAACGTGGCGCGCCACGGAACGGCGTACAACGCCAAACGCGAGAGCGCCGCCGACGGCCCCCGCACGAGCCGGAATGGGCCGCGAGAGCCACCCTGCGCCACGCTGACGCGAGAGAAACCACGAGAGGCCCGACGACACACAAACCCCAGGTCAGAGGCCCATACGGGCGCCCAGCATCGTCCCGGTGAAGCGAGCGAGCACGTAGTACCATGAGCAACACATACACATACCCATACCCTGTAGGGGTACCTCGGGGTCCCAACCCACTCACCGAAGGAGAGCGCCCGGATGGACACGATGCGCGCAACCTCACTCACCGGCACCGCCCGGCCGATCGACCCGATGAAGGAGAACCCCGTCGTCGCGCTCTTCGCCGAACTGCGCCGCGAACCGCTCGACAGCGAACTGCCCAACGGCGGTCGCGTCCGTGCCGCCGGGCGTGCGCGCACCGCGGCGCTGATCGCCTCCGGCTTGTACGGCTGATCCCCGCGACAGACCCGCCAGCGACCGCGGCCCCGAGTCCCTCCCCACACCAGCGCCCTGCCCCACGCCCCAGCCCACACGCACCCTCTACTACGTAGAGGGGGTGCGTGGGGCAGGGCGCGGGGCGGGGCACTGGCGAGGGGCGGGCTCAGGGCCTCGGGCGCGACTTGCGGATGGTCTGAGCCGACTCCACAAGGCGCTTGGCAGGGTGGCCCGGGATGTCGTTCACGAGGGCCAGCGCGTCCCGCTGGGATGCCTGCTCAGACACCAGGAGCGAGCCGTCCTTGGCCTTCTGCTCGTCCAGCCACACCACCGCCTCATCGACGGTCATCGGCTTGGCCGGCACTTCGGGGGTCGAGCGCGTCGAAGGCACGTCCGAGGAGCCGCGCCCGCTCCTGCCCGCCGCCTTCAAGTCGGCCTTCCGCTGATCGATGTACTCCTCGATGGTGACCGGCGGCACAGGCCGGTCCATCTCGATCCGGTCGGCATCGCTCTGGAGCGCACGACGGTGCTCCTCCAGCGCGAGCGGCACCGCCGCCGCCTCGGACAGCCCGCCGTGACTCACCTTCGACGCGATGAAGTCGTTGATCGCGGTGTCCGGATCATCGATCCAGTGCGCCCGACGGCTCCCGTCCACGAGCACGCCGAGCACTGCCCACACATACTCCAGCGGCGACAGACCGCGCCCGAACAGGTGGTTCCGCAGGTGCAGAACCTCCCTGCCCAGCCAAGGGACGAACCCGTCGAGGTCTGCCTCGCAGATCGGGCAGGTGAGAAGCCACTCGCGGATATCCGGCTGGGTGCAGTGCGAACACGGCGAGGCGCCATCGAGCACCGCCATGCCGTTCTCTTCGATGAGGAGCCACGTACTCGCCAGCGCGCGCCGGTCCTCGGTTCGGTGCTCGAACGGGCACGGCATCTCCACGACGAACGGCAGTGCGTCTGGCCACTTCCTGCCCTCGGCCGTCGCCCTTGCGAGCGTGGCCTTGGTCACCCCCGCCGCCTTCAGCGCCTCGATCCAGACCAGCGTCATCTCACTGGGCACCATCGGCCTGCCCAGCCTCCGCCGGTAGTGCCCGAGACGGGCCACGTCCTCGCCGACCAGCCGTTCGATGGTCTCGTACCCGGGCTTCTCGCTATCGGCACTTCGCATCATGCCTCCTCCTTGTCGGCCTCGCCGGTCTCGTCGCCGAACAACTCCAGCGTCCACAGCCGCGCGCGCCCGCCGCCCTCGCTCAGGAGGACGCCCTGATCGGTGAGCCGTTCGAGGGCGGCGACCACTTCGGCGCGGGTCAGCCGCGTGATGTACGCGCGACCGTCCGACGCCTCGGCATCGCGCAGAGCCGCCGCGGCCTGAGACCGCTCGATCTGCCGCTCGACCTCTTCGGTGCTGAGCGTGATCGCGCGATTCACGACCTCGCGGAACGCCGCGAGCACCAGGTTCTCGGTCTCCCACTCAGGCGTTCCCTGCGGCGTCGGGGCGGCGGCGGTCATCGCGACTCTCCGACCACGACCGCGCGCGCCGGACGTTGCTTCGGGCGCTTCGACGGCAGGGGCGGCACGGGGCGACCGCGGAGGACTTCCGCGATCCTGTCGCACTGCTCATCCGAGAGGGGCGGCGCGGTCGCGAGCACTTCGGCCACGCGCTCCTCGATGAGGGTTGCGGCGAGGTCGCGGCGAGCGGCCACGAGGTCAGGGTCATCCTCCGGACGACGGCGGGATACGTAGGCGCCGATCGCTCCCCGCAGGGAGGCGGCGCGCTCTGAGATTGGCAAGGTAGAGCCCTTCGAGCACCGACCCGGATTCGCATGCCGCGGGTCTAGCAGGAAGGGCATTTGTGGCGCGCTCTACGCCTTCATTCTGAGCGTGGCCCCTGGAGCGCGGGACGCCGGTGAGGAGTGCGCCTGCACCGCCCGTCCGAGTACCAGCCTACCGAGCGACCAGGCCCTCTGGGAGGAGTTCTGCGGGCTCTTCGGAGGAGCCCACGAGGGCGGCGTCGCGCCACTCGATCCGCACCGAGCGGGGATCGAACGGGCGGCGTCCGGGAGGGGTCTTGTCGATCATGACGACCAGCCCGAGTTCATCGATCACGCGGCGCTGATCCAGCACCGAGAGGCCCCGCCACTTCGTCGGGACTGACCGGGCCAGGGCGAGGTCCGTTGTCGGCGACTTCGCCCGAAGGGCGTTGCGGCGCTTGGTGAGGGTGTCGATCCGCGCGTTGATTCGGTCGAGTTCGACGCGGGCCTCCCGCATGGGCATCAGCCGCTCCCCCACGAGCGTCGCGATGTTGCCGCGACCCCGCCGAAGATCCTTCAACTCGTCGTCCAGCGGCGCCAGGTCCGGCGCTTCGCGGAGGGCGGCGAGGATGCGCGGATCGGCCAGCCGGGCGAGGACGACGGCCTCGACCACGGCGTCCACGTCATCGAGCCCGCGGCTCGTGCACCAGCCGTCTTTGCACTGGTAGGACATCCGGGTCCGACGCTCGCCGTCGGGTGTGCGCCGGTACTCCGGGCGCGCCAGCATCCGACCCCCGCAGACACCGCAGAGCACGAGACCCGAGAGCAGGTGCTTGGTCGCGTTCGACCATGAGCCCTCGCGCCCCCGGTCGTCGCGCATCGCGAGGTAGGACGCCCAGGTCTCGGCGTCGATGATGGGCTCCCAGGACGGCGCCGCATCGGTCACTTCGCCGAGGTAGGTCACGACGCCCGCGTAGTGCTCATTGCGGAGGAGGGACCGCACGCGGGTCATCGACCACTGCGTCTCCGCGCCCGAGCGCGAGCCGGTCCCGAGGGTGGGCACACCGCGCGCGTTCCAGTCGTTCGCGATGGCGTAGTAGGACTCCCCGCCGAGGTATCGGGCGTAGCCCTCGCGGATAATGGCGGCTTCCTCCGGCACGACCTCGATCGCGCGCTCCTTGCCGACGCCGACCCGGCGGTAGCCGTAGGGGCGCCGCGAGAAGTGCCAGTGCCCTTCGCGGGCTCGCTGTCGGTTCTTCGACGCCTGCCGCTCGGCCTTCTGCTCGCCCTCGTACTGGCTCCACGCCGCGACGGTGCGGGCGACGGCACGACCGGCGGGTGTTGAGAGGTCCACGGTGCCCGCCGTGACCATGTAGACGTTGACGCCTAGGTCGATGACCCGCTCCAGGTCTTTGCCCGTGCGCAATAGCCGGTCCTGGTGCCACGCGACGATCGCCTCGGGCTCATCCTCCAGCAGGCGCTCGAACTCGGGCCGGGTCTTGCCGCTGGTCGCCGAGATGTCGTTGTCGCGATAGACCTCGGTGACCGGCAGACCGAGACGGGCGGCGAGTTCGCGGCACTCATCCTCCTGGCGCTCTACGCCCTTCTCCTCCCCCGTGCGGTCCTGCGAGATGCGGAGGTAGATCACACAGGACTCAGGGCCTAGATCACCGAAGGGCGAGCGGCGGCGGGAACGGGCTGAAGCGGCGGGGCGGGGCATACATCAAGAATACCGGCAGAGTGTTACTACGAGTAGCCCGGCGGTCATCAGGGTGATCAGCACCCAGCCGGGGACGTCGCCGCGCTCGTCGCCGACCGTTTCGTCGAAGCGGGCACGGAGGGCGTGCGTGAGGTTGCGGAACATGTGTTCTCCTTCCGGCGGTCAGCCGATTCCGAGTCGAAGCATGAAGATGCCGGGGTACACCGCGAAGAGCACGCTCAGCGGCAGGATGAGGAAGACGAGGGGCACGAGCATATAGATCTCCTTGCGCCCGGCCCGCTCGATGAGTCGACGCTTGGCGTCTTCGCGTGCGTCGAGAGCCTGCGCGTGCAGTACGTGCGACAGCGGAGCGCCACGGTCGATCGCCGCCACGAGCTGATCGATGGATCGCGTCACCGCGGCGATGTCGAGCCGGGCCGACAGACGCAGGAGCGACTCCGAGAGCGATGAGCCGGTGCCGACGGCGAGCACGACGCCGCGCAGCTCGGTCGTGAGCTCGCCGACCCCGACATCGGAAACCCGCCGCAGAGAGTCGAGGATGCCTTCGCCCGCAGACAGGCACAGCGCGAGGAACTCGAGCACCGTCGGCAGTTCCTCCTCGATCCGCGCGACACGCGCCGCGGCCGCCCGGCTGAGAGTCAGGTCGTACAGCGCCGCCGCCGCGAACCCGGCGACGGGCGGGAGGATGACGAGTCCGCCCGACGCTCGGCCCGTCAGCACGAGCACGACCGCCGCCACGCCGCCCAGCGCGAGGCCCGCCACGGCCCACGCGAGCTGCCTGGCGCGGAACGCCGCGGCATCCGTCCCCCGCCCGGCCTGTCGGAGGCGACGCACGATCGACTCCGATCCGCCGAGCAGCCGCCCCGCCCGCGCGAACGCCCCGGCGACCACCGCGCGCGGATCGCCGAAGCGTCCGGCCGGCATCGGCGTGAGGCCCCGGGGGTCGGTGATGTCGCGGATGTACGGCGCGATGCGACGGGCGAGCGTCGGCGCTCCCCAGCGCGGCGCGAGCGAGAGGAGCAGGCAGACACCGAGTCCGAACGCCGTGCCGAGCACGATCGCGAGCGCCGCGTCGGTCGGCGCGAAGAGTGTCACCCGAACCACCGCCGAGGCTCGGGCAGACGGCCGACCCGCAGCATGATGCGGTATGCGACGAACGACACGACGGCCCCGGCCACGATGAGTGCGACGCCTCCGGGGCTGGTGTATGCGGCGGCGCCCTCCGGGCGCATGGCCAGCAGCGCGAGGATGACCCATGGCGCCGCGACGCCGAGCACGGCTGCTCCGCGGATCCATGACTGCCGCGCCTCGACCTCGGCGCGGAGAGTCGCATCTGCACGGACGGACGTCGCCAGCGCGCGCAGCACCGGTGTGAGCTCGGTTCCGCCGACCTGGCGCGCCATCCGAAGCGTCTCGACGATGCGATCGGCCACGGGATCTCCGAGCGCCGACTTGAGGCGCAGGATGCTCGAGTCGAAGTGTCCGGACGCGGCGAGATCGCGGGCGAAGCCGCCGAACGCGGGACGCAGGGGTGTCGGGGCCGAGTCGGCGAGCGCCGCAAGGGAATCGGGCAGCGACATCCCGGCGCGGACCGAGGCGATCAGCAGGTCGCAGACGTCGGGCCAGAGCGCCCGCCGGCTGCGGACGAGCCGCGTGCGCCGGCCGCGCAGCCAGACGAACGGCGCCGCCGCTCCGGCGAGGCCCGCGACGACGACGATCGCGGGGACCGGCACGACGAGCCACGCGACGGCCGCGACCACGACGGCCACGACGATCGACGCCGCGACGATGCCGCCAGGGGCGATGTGCGACAGGCCCGCCTCCTCGAGCAACCGGGCGAGGGCCCCGGCGGCGCGGCTGGGCGCTCGCTCCTCGCGCGCGGGCCAGACCCACGGCGAGATCGCGAGAAGGATCCCCGCCGCGAGCAGCGCACCCCAGACGATCGTCACGGGGCATCCGCCCGGTAGAGCGTGCGGGCCTCGACGCCCATCTCCCCGACGCCGGTGGGCTGGACGATCTCGGCGACGCGCCGACGGCCGGATGCGTCGCGCTCGCAATGGACGACGAGATCGACGGATGCCGCGACGGCCGGCTGCACGAATCCCGCGTCGATGTTGCGCCCGGCCAGGAGGGGCAGCGCGCAGAGCTTGGTGAGCGCCTCGCGTGCAGAGTTGGCGTGGATGGTCGCGGCGCCGGGCACGCCCGTGTTGAGCGCGAGGAGCAGATCGAGTGCCTCGGCGTCGCGCACCTCGCCGACGACGAGGCGGTCGGGGCGCATGCGCAGCGCCTCCTTCACGAGCCGGCGGAGGGTCACCTCGCCCGTGCCCTCGAGGCTCGGCTGGCGTCCCTGCAGTGCGACGATGTCGGGAGCGTCGACGGCGAGCTCGAAGGTCTCCTCCACCGTGACGATGCGGTGATGCGCGGGCGCCGCAGCGATGAGCGCGCCGAGGAGCGTGGTCTTACCCAAACCGACGGTTATGCCACAATTCCCACCAGGGCTTTTGTGGATGGCGGGTCGTCACCACTGCCCATGCCAGAGCAACGCCGTCAGCGCGTCGAGATCGACCTGACTCCACCGAGTGGCCGCGCCGGTGGCGCGCTGCTCGCGCGGCAGGTCCGCGAACGCCGTGACGCCCTGCAGCTGCGGCTCGTGCGGTCGGCGCCGGCGCGCCATGCGATCAGGGTCCACGAGGTCGCACACGCTGCGCTCGAGCAACGTGGGTCCGATCGTGCCGAGCGCGTCCAGCAGGCGGGCGTCAGCGGCACAGACGTGCCCGCCCGCGTAGGCGCCGGTCGTGACCTCCTTCCACGCCCCGCTGACGCGGCGCGCACTCACTGTGCCGATGCCGCACACGGCGCATCCGGGCCAGCGCGATTCGGTCGGCACCGGGATCGGCCGGGGCGGCCTCAGGTCGCCGACGTGCTCGCCGATCGCGCGCCGGATCTCGGCGGCGAGGTCGGAGGGAACGAACAGCCACGGCTCCGACGCACAGGTCTTCATCGAGGCCTTGGGCTGCCAGATCGGAGAGAACGCGCGGGACCACACCGCGAGCGCGCCGAGGTCGCCCAGGCGCTCCAGCAAGCTCCGCGCGGCCGGGTACGAGTTCAGGTAGGCATCCGTCGCCGGGGTCGCGCCCACGACGGCGAGGGCGTCGAGCGCGGCGGCCAGCCGGTCGGCGGTGATCGAGGTGGAGCCCAGCGCGAGGAAGCCGGGATGCTGAGTGGCGATCTCGGCGGCGAGCGCGTGCCGGTCGGCGCACGTCGCGCACGTGGCGAACGTCAGCTCGTGGGCTTCATCCACGATGCGCAGGCCCACGTCGCGGCCGAGCACGAGGCGCTCGGTCGTCGGCGTGCCCTCGGGCTGGGGCATCCCGCAGTACGCGCAGCAGAGCATCCCCTCGGGCAGGTCGCGGACGCCGATCGGGTGGCCGACGTGCGGGGCCGGGGAGGTCGGGGCGGTCATGGCTTCTCCTTCGGCGCTGTGCGCCGGGCAGTGCTCCCGAGGGGCTCGTGGCTCAGGCGCTCTCTCAGGCCAGCCACGAGGCGCTCGCGCTCGCGGTCGGCATCGGTGGACACCCCGCCCGCAGTACCCCCAGAAAGGAGAGGGGCCGCACTCCGACGCGAAGGCGTCGGCCGATCCAGTGCGTCTGCGGGCGGGGCGGTCTGTGGGGTCGGGGCCGGGGCGGGGGCGGGGTGCGCGGCATCCCAGGCGCGCTGCGCGTCGCGTCGGCTCTCGGAGCCGAGGTATCGAGAGCCGGGAGGGGCGCTCACGGTCACCGCCGACGGCGTGCGTGGTCGACGCGCTCGCCGCACCAGCCGCGCACGCCCGAGCCGGGAGAGCCGAAGCACGGCGTGCGGACGGCGGCGGCGTGCTCGATGCAGGGCACCGCGCCGGGGTCGATCCGGCTGCGGGCAAGCTCGCGGAGCACGACGGCGGGCTCGACATACCGCCAGGTCTGCTCGGGGCGGCGCTCGCGCTCGATCCGCTCGACCATCGGCGTGAGCACGCTGTGGTGGTCGCGCCCGCGCCGGGTAGCGGCGAGCTGTTCGAGGGCGATGCGCTGCTCGTCGGCGGCGTGCGTGCGGTACGAAGCCATGGGGACCTTCCAGGGCCGGTGCGAGGGATCGGACTCCCCGCGTGCGCCGAGGCTACGCCGTTGTGTTCGATGGTCGCCAGTCCGTACTACCGAGCGTCTTCGTACAGACTTTCGGGCTGTTCGTGGGCGATTCCCTCCAACCGCCCTGCTACGGCTGTGCCTAGAGAAGCCAGTAGTACAGGCGTACGATTCTCGGCATGGCGCTCCTCGAACGAAACGCCGAAGCATCGGCCGCATCCGCGGCAGTGCGCCTCTGCGCGGTCGAGTCGGTCGAGTGCCATCGGCCCGCGATGTCGCCCTCTGCGGCCTACTGCCGGTTCCACGCGATGGGGATCGCCGAGAGCTTCGGCATCCGCACCGCCGCCCAGTTCGAGGAGAAGCTGCGCCGGGAGCAGCAGAAGCTCGACCGCATCGCCCGCCTCGGCCGCCGCCGCTGAGACTCCCCACGACCACCGCCCGCCACGATCGAACAGGAGACCGATCATGACCAGCACCCCCGTCGCACCCCCGCCCTCAGGTCGCTCGAACCCCGCGACCAACCATGAGGCTCCTGTCTCGCTCGTCGCGAGTGGGGCGCCCGTCGACTTCACGCTCTACAGCCGTCGCATCGGCTCCGAGGAGCGTCGTCGGCTGAACGAGACGTTCATGGCTGGCGTCAGTCGGTTCTGAGCGCTCGGTCTTCCCCTCGAACCCAGAGGCTCGTATCGGTCACCTACCGGGGGCATAAAGCCCCCCGGTCGGCGGTGACCGATACTCGGGACGCCTCCGATCCCAGTCGGGAGTAGGGAACCAATCGGTTCTGGCGACCGATGACCGATAGGCCATTTCGAGGGCTGTCTGACCGATGATCCTGACCGATGAATTAGGCCCGATCGGTCATCGGTCATGTCGGTCATCGGTCCCCTAGGAAACCTGGGATCGGTCACCATGGACCGATCCCAGGTGGTTTCCTCGGGAGCCTCGGCGAGGCCGACTCGCAGCTAGTCGGCCGACATCGCCTCGGCTCGACGCCTCGCCTCGGCCTCCTTGGCCTGCACCCACGCCTCACCGCCCGATGTGGGATAGAGGTGCTCGCGGGCATAGTTCGGCTTCCAGGCGCGATCCTCGCAGGTCTGGCAATGACGGCCGTCCCGGGAGCACTCCCCCGTCTCGAGATAGCCACTGCCCTCGGCCTTCTCGATCCACTTCTTGAGCGTCTCCTTGCCGATCCCGGTCCTGTCGTGGAGCCGGTTCAGCCACGTGCCCGACTCACCAACGACCCACTGCACGAGCGCGAACGCCTCGTCATCCGGGGCCGTCTTGGCCGTCACGACGCCGGAGATAATGCCGTCCGCGCTGTCTCCGTGGTGCACGGTGCTGGAGGCGACATCGTGCGCGCCGTCTGCGTTCGGCGCGTACGCCTTCCACCTGAGGCTGCCATCCGCGTCGGGTCGATCCGGCGTGAGGCATTCGAGCTCGAATCGACCGAACCGCCAGGCGTTGCCGTCCTTCGAGACGCCTCGGGCCAGCGTGTCGGCGCGCAGCGAGCCGTGGAAGTCCTTGAACAGCCAGAGGTTGACGTGCCCCTTCCCGCCCGGCACCGGCGGCGTGTCCGAGGCGGTGACGCCGATCATCGAGCCGCGCACCAGCTGCTTCTTGGATCCGGCCCCCTCCGGTCCGTACTTGACGTTCCCGTCCTTCGTGGTGTGGTCGATCACGATGACGGTGATCCCGAGCTTCACCAGCTTCGAGATGAGCGCCTTCCAGGCCTTGCGCACGGCATCCGGAGAGTTCGAGGGAGCATCGCCCTGCCCGACGATCGCCATCAGACCGCCGAAGGCGTCCAGCACGACGAGGGACGGCCGCTCGGACTCGATCGCCGCCACGCGCAGCAGCTCGTTGATGTCGGCTCCGTCACCCGGAGTGCTGAAGCGGAACTGGTGCGAGGCGAACGATTCCAGGGGCATCCCGAGCCAGCGCAGACGGTTCCCGACGTCGACGCGGCCCACGTCATCGATGTCCACCCACCAGATTCGGGCGGCCTTGTCCTTCTGCGCCTTCTCGACGACGGCCGACATGGCGATCCACGACTTGCCGGACTCCGGCGCGCCGTAGATCAGATTCGCGACAGCCTCATAGATCAGGCACATCGAGTCGACGCGCTTGAGCAGGTTGGGCATCACGATCTTCGGCCTGTACGCCGGATCGCCGAACTCGGCCATGTCCTGCCAGCCGCCGAGCACGGTGTCCTCGTCGGAGTCGACCTGTGCGGAGGTCGGCCCCGCCGTCGTCGGGTCCGGTCCGGTGATCTCTCGGCCCAGCGACACGCCGTCTGGCGTGGTCATCCGGGATGACAGCGCCGTCCAGCCGGTCACAGGTTCGCTCCCCGCCTGCAGCTTCTTCAGGGTCGAGGGGATGGCCTGCCGGGCCCGCACGCGGCCCTCCTCGTCGCCCAGCGCCCACGCCACGGTGTCGATGATGCGGATCACCCGCTCCTGCGGCCAGTGCCGGAGCAGGGCGCCGGCCAGATCGAGGTAGGCCAGGTGACGGTCGCCCTTCGTCGGCCAGCCGTAGACCAGCGCGACCACCAGGGCAACGTCGTCCACGGCATCCCGCAGCGCCTCAGCCTCGACCCGAGCGGGGCCGTCGCTGCCGCCCCAGGCCTCACCGCCCTGCCATCGCACCACCTCCCCCGAGGGATGCACCGAGGGCGGCACGGCCGTCTGCTGAGCGCGGGTGCCGCGCAGTTCGACGATCGTCGTGCCGTCGCCGAGCGATCGCTTCACGTAGGGCACGCCGGTCTCCACGACGTACCACCAGTGCGATCGGGGGCTGCTCTCGCGCCCCGAGATCGCCGGGGTGGGCGGCAGCAGCCGAGGAGCGACGCGCACCGCCAGAGCGTCGTCCAGATCAACGTCCGTGAGCCCGCCGTCGCCGAGGCGCACGCCAAGGTTGCAGTCGGCGACGATCCCGCGGTGCGTGAGGTAGTCCGCGAGGCCATCACGGCTGGAGTAGGTCGCCCGAGGCCACTGCTCCTCGATGGGGCGCTTCTCGCCAGGCATCAGGACCAGCGGCATCCACCCGCGGTCGAAGGCCTCCAGCGCGGCCGCCGCGACCGGACTATCGAGCGTGAGCAGATCGACGCGCCGCTCAGCCACGCTCGCCCGCCTCCAGGCGCACGGCCCGCCGCATCCCGTGACTAAGGCTGCTGGAGAGATCGCGCCAATTCGTGTACTCGAGCCACGGCTTCTCCATCAGGTGGCTGTTCCAGTGCAGGAAGTCGTCGACCGTGCGGATGTCCTCGATAGGGAACCAGTACTCGACCCGCTGCCTGGTGGTGTCGCAGGACCGGTGCCATGCCGCCCACGGCACGAGGTCGAACAGCTCATCCCACTCGCCCTCTTCGAGCTTCTGGAAGGCGATGATGTCCCCCGGCTTGCGGTCCTTCGCCAGCTCCTTCCAGCGGCGCTTCTTCTGACCTGCAGCCCACTCGTCCGCGACGAGGTAGCCCTTGCCGTTCTTGATCGGCTTGTCGCACCCCCGGCAGTACCAAGTGATCTGGTTCGAGCGGTCGACGGTGAGGCGGGCGATCGCAGCGAGGCGGCGCGCTGCCGGGCTCTCGTTGTCGGCGTTCTCGTTCTCGGTCATGATGGTGTTCTCCAATCCGGGGCCTCGTCAGCGCTCGCTGACGGGGCCCTCCTTCGTGTTGTGGGTGGTGGTGTCGTGCTCGGGCTCGCCCACGACGGCCTCAAGCTCGGCGAGACCGCGCTGCATGTCGGCGCGGATCGCGGCCGGGTCGACGCCCGCGGCGGGCGGGTGCGCGTTCGACACGCCCGGGTAGCGCTCGGTGGGGCTCATGAGCGGCCTCGCTTGGGTGCGGGCGGCGGCGCGATCGTCAGCGAGAGCAGCCGAGCGACCTCGCGCTTCTGCTCGTCCGTGAGCCGGATGCGCTCGCGGATGGGTCGACGGTCGATGCCGTCATCCGGGCGCGACGATGCGCCCCCGGTCGGGGGTGTGGTCGGCACGGGTCAACCGCCGATGATCTCGTAGCTGCCGACCGCGAGGATCGGCTTGTTCGGGACCCGCCCCGAGCGCAGCCGACCGTCCGAGAAGCGCGGCTTGCGGCGCTCCTTCTTGGCGATCCTGGCCTCGCGCTTCATCGCGTCGTCGATCTCATCGACGTCGTTGACCAACTGCCCGTCGACCTCGTAGATCTCGATCCAGCCCTTGCTGGCCCAGATCTCGACCGAGCGCCGGTCACGGTTGAAGAAGGCCGCGGTGCCGAGCGGGAACGGCGTGAACCGACGCTTGCCGGGTGCGCTCGCCATGGCGGGCGCGGTGGTGTCCTGAGCGGACATGGATGCCTCCGAGTGGAGTCAAGCGCCGTGCGTAATGGCGCTGTACGCATCCGATCTCCCGTCCGGTCTCCTCTCGGCCTGCCTATGGGCGGCTACCGAGTCGTACTGCCGGATCGAGCGCTGCCCGCGTCGGCCCGATCGAACGGGGCCAGTGACGCGGGGAGGATCACCTATCCACCTGCACCCTTGCCTTGAGGCGGGCGCTATGGTCGGCGCGGGCGGGTGGCCTCGGCTTGCCCTCGCGGGCTGATCCTGACGCGCCGAAATGACGGCGCGCTACTCCCAGCTTAGCAGATTTCGCCCTCCCACCTGGGGCTTTCTGCCGCCCTCCCGTGCGCTCCCCTCCCCCGCGCCCGTCCCCCGTGAGTTAGCGCGCCTACGCGCCGCCCAGCGCTGCTGAACGGCAGATTTCGGCCATGACCCGGGGAGGTTGGGCGGGCCGAGCGGCTCTCAGACGATCAGCGTGAGCGCGGCGGGGATCATCGCCACGCGCTCGCGATCGGCGGCCGTTAGCGGCACGTCCACGGCCAGCACGAGGTCGTAGCCGGGGGCGAGGAGGCTCATCGGCACGTCCTCCCATCGAGCGGGGATCAGGCGGCGCGTGGCGGGATGCTTGCGCACAAGGGCGTTGAGCATCGCCTGGCTGGGGTCGATGCCGGTGTAACGGTCGGGCGTCGTGATGCCCAGATCGAGCGCGCGGCCGGTGCCGCAGCCGATATCGAGCACCCTCGGAGGAGGGCCGGGGAAGGCGTCGGCGATCTGCTCGCGCAGAGCGGCGTCGAAATCGGGCTCAGGAGCGCGCTGGGCGTCGTAACGCGTCCCGATGGCGTCGTACTCCGCCCACCCTCCCGAGAAGGTGCGCGGGGCGTCCTGCAGGCCGTACACGCGATCGTTCACGGCCCGGTTGATCAGGTCGGTGTCGTCGAGGTCGGCGTCCATCGTCCACCAGCGGTGCGGGATGCCCGGGTGCGTGAGGTAGATGTTCGTGCTCCGCCAGAACCGCCCCGGCTCGCCGAACGTGTGGATGACGTGCGCCGCGCGCCGGAACTCGTCGGGCGTGATCCCAGCAGTACGCCCCGCCACGATGTAGTCGTGCGGGGCGCTGTCGGCGTAGGTCTTGGCGAACGTCCACCGGAGAGTTGGTGCGAGGGTGAGCCACCACATCAGGTCATCGGGGCTCACGCTCTTGGGCATCAGGCGGCGTCCGCCTCCTCGGTGCGGGCGGCTGGCTCGATCCGCACGCGCGCTCTCAGCAGGTCGTCGGTCAGGCGCTTGCCGCGGTCCTCGACGCGGCTCTGCACCACGGTCACCCGCACCACGGCGGCGATCACGGCGCGCTGGATGTCTACCGGCGCGTCGAGGAACGCCTGGCCCGGGTCGCGTGCGCCGAGGATCGGGCTCGAGGTGCTGCGCTGGGTGGCCTGCGCCATGCGCTTCTCGATCACGGCAATATCGGCTGTGAGCTTCGCGGTCTTGACCTTGTGCCGCTGGCCGTCGATCAGGTCGTTGTCGTAGTCGCGATCGGTGCGCTTCAGCCGCTGATTCAGGATCGCGAGGGCTTCCCGGTCGGGCGCGAGGTCGACACCCTTCGGCGTGAGCGCGGCGCGGATGTCGGGATCGTTCACGAGGTCGGCCACCTCGTCCCGCACGTACTTGTCGAGCTTCACCTGAGCGATGGCCAGGTGCGCCTTCTCGGGGCAGCGGTAGAACCACCGCTCCGGGCTGGGGTCGGCCTCGGTGCCGCCCTTCTTGGAGACCCGCAGCATCCCGCCGCACTCGGCGCCGTGCTCGTCGACGACGCCGCAGCGGTAGACGCCCGAGCCGAGCCAGCTCGGCAGGTACCTGCCCGGGTTGGTGCGCCGGCCGGGGTCGGTCAGCTTGTCCTCGACCGCCTTGAACGTCTTCTTCGAGACGATCGGCGGCCACACCGCCTTGCCTCGGATCTTGAAGTTGCCGTGGCTCCGCTGGCCCGTCGAGATGAGGCCCGCGTTGCGGGGCCTCAGCACCATGTCGCGGAAGGCGTTGGTGGCCCACTTCTTGCCCGAGGTCGACTTCTCGCCCTTGGCGTTGAGCTCGGCCACGAGAGCGCGGATGGACCGACCTTCGAGGATCGAGTTGGTGGCCCACACGATCACCTCGGCCTCGTGCGGGACGATCGTCACGCCGTCCTTCTGGAAGCCGTACGGTCGACGGCCGCCTCGATACCGGCCCTCGTCGACCGCCTGAGCCTTGGCGCGCGCCACGCGCTCCCCCAGCCGCTCGGCCTCGGCGGCATCCCACGCGGCCAGAGTGATCGCCACGCCGCGACCATCGGCGGTGTTCACATTCACGTCGCCCGACTGCAGCGTGTGGATCTGGGTGCCGTGCTTCTCCACGAGGTCGATGAGGTCGAGGAGCTCACGCACCCGGCGCGTGATCCGGCTGGTCGAGTAGGCGACGATCGCCTGGATCTCGCCGTTGCGGGCGGCGTCCAGCATCGCGTCGTAGAGCGGCCTCGGCTGCTTCGATCGGGTGCTCGCCGACACGTCGTTCTCGCGAAAGACGAAAGGCTCAGGTACCTCGTACCCGAGCCTCTTGGCGAGCTTGCGGCAGTCCTTCTCCTGCCGCTTCACCCCGTCCTCGTCGTTGTCTCGATCCTGACTAATCCGGGTGTAGATCGCGGCGATCTTGGGGCCCTCCGGGGCCTTCTTGAGCTGCACTTTTCCCACGGTGCCATAATATCAGGTTTCGTCTTCCCCGCGTGGGTCGCTCCGGAGACCAGGATGCTGCGCCCGTCGCGCATCGCGCCCCGGAGCAGGTCCGCACCGGACGGAGCCAGGGAGCCCGCGGCGACGAGCCGGTCGAGGTCGCGGAAGGCCGGCAGGAATTTGCGCACGTTCACCGACCAGTGCCGCCGCGTGATGTCGGGGATGACGACGTGTAGGCGGCTCCCGTCCGGGAGTGACGCGTCGACGAAGGGCTGGCTCAAGTCCACCCGGCGACCGCTGGCGTGCAGCATCCGCTCGACCAGATCCCGCACCTGCACGTCGGTCAGCGCGAGGGGAACCCGCTCCGCAACGCCCTCGCGCGCGATGAAGACGCGGTCGGGCGCGTTGATCCAGAGCTCCTCGACGGTCGGATCGTCGAGGTATGCCTGCAGCGGCCCATAGCCGGCGACGGATGCGAGCACCTCGCGCACGCAGGCCGCCTCGTCGTCGACCGGCGCGAGGCCTCGCGCGAGGGCGAAGTCATTGTGCCGGCGCACCTCCGCGCGCACGATCTGCGCCGCGTACTCGGGGTCACGCGCCGGGTCGGCACGCTCTGCCCGAAGCCGCTCGCGCACCCGCTCGGCGACGACGACGGCCGGCGCGGCGGAGAGGACGGGAGACACCGAAGCATCCTCGCAAGCGGCGGGAGCGGCATCCCGAACTTATCCACAACCCGTCGCCCCGCCGTGCCACGATGGGAGGACACCCCGGGAAGGACGACCATGACCCACACGAAGCGCGAACTCACCCCGCCCCAGCAGGTCGGCGCCGGCATTCTCGGGCTCCTGCAGGTCGCCTTCGCCTTCCTCGCCGCGTGGGACCTGTGGCACCGCCCCGACCGCGACGTGCGCGGGAGCAAGTGGGCGTGGGGCGCCGGGCTGCTGGTGAACTGGATCGGGCCTGCGGCCTACTTCCTCTTCGGCATCAAGCACGAGAACCGCTGAGCCGAGCCCCTCACTGCGCCGAGAGGCCGAGCACGGGATAGAGCACCTCGAAGCCCTTCTCGAGGCCGCCGAGGAGTGCATCGACGACGTGCCCCGCGCCGGGGACGACGTAGTACGTCACCTGCATTCCCGCATCCTTCGCGGCCGCCGAGACGGCCTCCGCGCCCGGGATGAAGGACGGGTCGTTCCCGCCCACCGTGAAGACACCCGTGACATCGGAGTACTTCCCGGGGTTCGCCTTCATGATGTTGATCGGCTTGGACGCCTCGAACGCAGCCTGATCGCCGCCGAAGACCTGCGCCACCGCGTTGTCGACGTCCTCCGATCCGGGATACTCCTCGCCCGAGATGTCGAGGAGGCTCTTCCAGACGCCCGGCTCCTGCGCGACGTACTTCGCCGCACATCCTCCGCCGTTCGAGTACCCCGCGAGCACCCAGTACTTCGGGTCGTCGATGATGTGCAGGTTCTGCTTCGCCCAGTTCACCACGTCGGTCTTGATGTACGTCTCGGCGTTGCCGTAGGCCTTCGAGTCCGCGCAGGTCGGATCGTTGCCGGAGGGTCCGATCTGATCCGCCACGACGACGATCGGTGCGAGGCCCTCGTTCTTCGCCGCGTACGCGTCGAGGACCTGGCCGACGTATGACGGGTCTGGATTGCCCGGATAACCCATCATCAAGATGACGAGCGGGAGAGCCGGCGCCTCCTTCACGAGCGCCGCGGGCGGCAGGTAGATGCCGGCGGGGCGAGCATCGAAGCCGGATGCCGTCGCGGGTATGACCTGCGTGCCGGTCTCGCCCTTCGCGGGCATGCCGGCGGGTGCCCGCCACGTCTCGTAGAGCGGCTTCGAGGGAGCGCCGGCGGCGGTTCCCGTGGGAGTAGGGACCGCGATGGGGTCGCTCGGGTCGACGCCGAAGAGACTGCCGAGCGTCGGATTGAGCCCGTAGTAGGCGTTGATGCCGATGATACCGACGAGGGGGAAGACGAGGATGCCGAGCGCGGCCACGATCTTGCGCCAGACAGCCGCGCCCCAGAAGCTCGCGATCGAGAGCCCGAGGCCTGCGAAGGCGGGGATGCACCACCACAGGACGGGAAGCGGAAGCGCCGTCCCGAAGGCGTCGGTCAGATCCGCCAGGAGATAGGCGCAGAACGCGAGCGCGAGACCGGCCACGATCCCGATCGATGCGGCGAGGATCCATCGCGGCGTCGGCCGGCGGATGAGGAGTGCCACCGCGATCGCGGCGGCGAGTCCGTAGACGATCCAGGGAAGCGGCCCGCCGATGATCGGCAGCGCGAGAATCGCATCCATCTGGCCCCCGGCCGGATTCCGGGCATCCCCCCAGCGCCCGCTGCCGTTCATGCTAGCGACCCGACGCGCATCTCGGGGGCCAGCCCCCAGCCGCCCCACAGGTCGCTCAGTAGACTGATCGCACCAGCGGGAGTGGTGAAACTGGCAGACACGCAGGATTTAGGTTCCTGTGCCCCCGGGCGTGTGGGTTCAAGTCCCACCTTCCGCACGGTGCCGCCGACGTCACTTCCTCGCCGCATCCTCCGACCGCCGACCGCTCCGACGACGGGAACCCCCTGTGCACAGCATCGCCCTCATCCCCTGGCTCGATCCTGGGTACATCATCGACGCCGCCGGTCCGTGGGCGCTGCTGGTGGTCTGCTTCATCGTGTTCGCCGAGACGGGCCTGCTGGTCGGGTTCCTGCTCCCGGGCGACACGCTCCTCGTCATCTCGGGCCTTCTGACCCACACGAGCGACATCTTCGGCATCAACATCTGGCTCGTCGCGCTGCTCATCGCGCTCGCGGCGTTCATCGGCGGCGAAGTGGGCTACTTCATCGGGCACAAGGGCGGTCCCGCGGTGTTCGAGCGCAAGGAATCGGGTCTGTTCAGCCGCAAGAACGTCGAACGCACGAACATGTTCTTCGAGAAGTACGGTCCGCTCACGGTGATCATGGCGCGCTTCGTGCCGATCGTCCGCACGTTCGCGCCGGTCGCCGCCGGCGTCGGTCACATGCCGTGGCGCCGCTACACGCTCTACAACCTCATCGGCGCCCTGCTCTGGGGCTTCGGCTTGGTCATGCTCGGCTATGCGATCGGCTACATCCCCTGGATCGCCGACATGGTCACCCGGTACATCGACGTCATCCTGCTCGGCGTGGTCGTCCTCACCGCGGCCATCACGATCTGGCACTACTTCCAGGAGCGCGCGAAGGCGAAGCGCGAGGCCGCGGCGGAGCCCGATGCGGCGCCGCTCGCGCTCGACACCGAGGTCTTCGAGCCCGGCCGCGAGCACCGGCACGGCGACGCCACTCCCCCGGCACCCGCCCCGTAGTCAGGAGGCCTTCGAGGCCTTCTTCTTCGCCACCGGCTTGGCGGCGCTCTTCGCGGCCGCCTTGGCGGGCGCCTTCTTGGACGCCGCCGTGTCCTTCGGCTTCTCGTCCGCGCCGCCCGCCCGTGCCGCGCGCGAGCGTTCGACCGAGGCACGGAGGGCCGCCATCAGGTCGATGACCTCGCCGCCGGCCTCTTCCTCCTGCTCGCCGAAGGTCTCGGACGTGTCGAGCGCATCGCCCTTCTCGAGCTTGGCCTCGATGAGGGTGCGCAGCTCCTCCTGATACTCGTCGGTGAACTGCTCGGGATCGAAGTCGCTCGCGAAGCTCTCGACGAGGGATGCGGACAGCTCGAGCTCCTTCGCCGAGATCCGCACGGACTCGTCGAGCGCCGGGAAGTTCGCCTCGCGCACCTCGTCGGCCCACAGCAGCGTCTGCAGGACCAGCACGTCGCCGCGCACGCGCAGCGCCGCGAGGCGGGTCTTCTGCCTCAGTGAGAAGCGGACGATCGCGGTGCGGTCGGTCTGCTCCAGCGTCTTGCGCAGGAGCACGTACGCCTTGGGCGAGGCCGAGTCGGGTTCGAGGTAGTACGCCCGGTCGAGGGTCAGCAGATCGACCTGTTCGGTGGGCACGAACTCGACCACGTCGATCTCGCGACTGCGCTCGGCCGGAAGCGAGGCGAGGTCGTCCTTCGTGAGCACAACGGTCTTCTCGCCGTCGTCATAGGCCTTGTCGATGTCCTGGAAGGGAACGACCTCGCCGTCGATCTCGCAGATGCGCTGATAGCGGATGCGGCCGCCGTCCTTGTTGTGCACCTGGTGCAGCGAGACGTCGTGATCCTCCGTCGCGGCATACACCTTGACGGGCACATTGACGAGGCCGAAGGTCAGGGCGCCCTTCCAGATCGCTCTCATCACACAAGTACACACCGGCCACACGGGTCACGGCTAGGTCTTGACGGGGCAGGATGGTGCCATGCCCGGGAAGGACAGCGGCGCGGAGCAGCAGGTGCGCATCGGCGGCAGACGCCTGCGCCTGACGAACCTGGGCAAGGTGCTGTATCCCGAGACGGGGACGACCAAGGCCGAGGTCATCGACTACTACACCCGCATCGCGACGACGATGATCCCGCACGTCATCGGCCGGCCGGTCACGCGCAAGCGCTGGCCCGACGGCGTGGGCACGGCGGAGCATCCCGGGCAGGCGTTCTTCGCGAAGGATCTCGAGCCCGGCGCCCCGTCCTGGGTGCACAGGATGCCCATCCCCCACTCGGGCGGGCCGAAGGACTATCCGCTCGCCGCCGACGTGCCGACGATCGTCTACCTCGCGCAGGTCGCGAGCCTCGAGCTGCACGTGCCGCAGTGGCGGTTCACCCCGGCCGGCGAGCGCGGCGACGCGGACCGGCTCGTGCTCGACCTCGACCCCGGGCCCGGCGTCGGACTTCCCGAGTGCGCCGAGGTCGCCCGCTGGGCGCGCGAGATCCTCGGGCACATGGGACTCGACCCCTACCCCGTCACGAGCGGCAGCAAGGGCATCCAGCTGTACTCCGCGCTCCCGCCCGGACAGTCGAGCGAAGCCGCCTCCACGCTCGCGCACGAGCTCGCCCGGGCGATCGAGGCCGACCACCCCGACCTCGTCGTGAGCAGCATGAAGAAGTCGATCCGCGGCGGCCGCGTGCTCATCGACTGGAGCCAGAACAACGGCTCGAAGACGACGATCGCGCCCTACTCGCTGCGCGGGCGACCCCATCCGACTGTCGCGGTGCCCCGCACGTGGGAGGAGCTCGACGACCCGGGCCTGCGCCACCTCCTCTTCGACGAGGTGCTCGAGCGCATCGAGCAGATCGGCGATCCGCTGTCTCCGCTCGGCTTCCACGCCGGCGGCCGCACCGCCGACGAGGGCCCCCTGAGCACGTACATCTCGATGCGCTCCCCCGATCGCACACCTGAGCCGGTGCCGTCCAATCCCGCTGCCGCGGTGCGGTCGACCGACGAGCTGCCCACCTTCGTCATCCAGGAGCATCACGCGACGGCTCTCCACTGGGACTTCCGACTCGAGCGCGACGGCGTCCTCGTCAGCTGGGCCGTCCCTCGCGGCGTGCCGCACTCGTACAAGCGCAACAACCTCGCGATCCAGACCGAGGATCACCCGATGGAGTACGCATCCTTCGAAGGCACCATCCCCGTCGGCGAGTACGGCGGCGGATCGGTGACCATCTGGGACGACGGCCGGTACGAGCTCGAGAAGTGGCGCGACGACGAGATCATCTTCACGGCCGAAGGCCGCCCGGGCGGTCCCCTGGGCCGGGTGCGCCTCGCCTTCATCCGCACCGAGGACAGGGGCGGGCCGAAGTCGAGCTGGCTGCTGCATCGGATGAAGACGGATGCCGCGGGCCGCGTGCAGCCGGACGGCATCGTCGTGGAACCCACACCCCAGGCGGATGAGCCGCAGCCGGTCACCCGCCGACGCGCACCCGCCTCGGCCCCGCCGAGGTCGGAAAAGCCGCAACCGCACGTCCAGCGGACCGTCGAGGAGCTGCTCGAGGCGGCGCCGAGCGCCGACTGGCCGCCCACCCAGGCCGACCTCAAGCCCATGCTCTCCACGACGGCCTCTCCCGAGCGCGCGAGGGCGGATGCCCGGCAGTGGGGCGACCCGGCGTGGGCGGAGGCGAAGTGGGACGGAATCCGAGCCGTCGGCGTCTGGGACGGCGCGTCGCTGCGCCTGTGGGCGCGCAGCGGCAACGAGAGCACGATGAAGTACCCCGAGATCACCGAGGGGGACCCTGGTCTCGGTGACGAGCCGTGCGTCGTCGACGGGGAGCTCGTCGCCCTCGAGAACGGGCGCCCCAGCTTCGCTCTGCTGCAGACGCGCATGAACCTCGTGGGCGCCGGCGACATCGCCCGCGTCGCGAAGCGGACACCGGTGCACTACTACCTGTTCGACGTCCTGGTCGCGCGCGGGAAGGACGTCACGAACCTG
The DNA here is from genome assembly GCF_039614715.1 of Microbacterium sp. AZCO. Taxonomy (GTDB): domain Bacteria; phylum Actinomycetota; class Actinomycetes; order Actinomycetales; family Microbacteriaceae; genus Microbacterium. Next base: position 1,743,222 of record NZ_CP154857.1, read on the forward strand.
GCCCTCACGGATCGCCGACGCATCCTGGAAGACGTCGCCGCGGGCACCAGCGCCTCCATCGTCGTGCCGCCGGTCTTCGACGACGTGGATGCCGCCCTCGACGCGAGCCGCCGGTTCGACCTCGAGGGCATCGTGGTGAAGGACCCCCGATCGCCGTATCGACGCGGCATCCGCTCCGACTCGTCGCTCAAGGTGAAGCTGACCCGCACGCAGGAGGTCGTGATCGCCGGGATCCGCCCGGGCCAGGGCGGCAGGGCCTCGACCTTCGGCTCGCTGCTGCTCGGCATCAACGGACCCGAAGGACTGACCTATTCGGGGCGCGTCGGCACGGGCTTCAGCGACCAGACGCTGCGCGCCCTCCAGCAGCAGCTGGCCCCGCTGCACTCCGACGAGAATCCGCTCGTGGGGGTGCCCGCGCTCGACGCGCGCGGTGTGCAGTGGGTGCGGCCCGAGCTCGTCGCGGAGGTCGAGTTCGGCGAGTTCACGCCGTCGGGTATCCTTCGACACCCGCGCTGGCGGGGCCTGCGACCCGACAAGCGCCCGGAGGACGTCGTCCGAGAGCCGTGATCAGGCGTGCGCGTCGTGCTCGACGTGCCCGGACGGCTCGAGCTGGAACGTCGAGTGATCGACGTCGAAGTGCTTCGTGAGGCATCCCTGCAGCTGCTCGAGCAGCTCCCCCGACCGCCCATCGCGCAGGGTCTCGGGGTCGACGACGACGTGCGCCGTGAAGACGGGGGCGCCCCGCGTGAGCTGCCAGACGTGCACGTCGTGCACGTCGACGACGCCGGGGGTCGAGACGATGTGCCGGCGGATCTCCTGCACGTGCACGTTGTCGGGCGACGACTCGGTCAGCACCGAGACGACCTCGCGAAGCAGTCCCACGGCGCGCGGCACGATCATCGCCGCGATGAGGAGGGATGCCACGGCGTCCGCCTGCACCCAGCCCGTGGCGATGACGACGATCGCCGCCACGATGACCGCCGCCGATCCGAGCATGTCGCCGAGCACCTCGAGGTAGGCGCCGCGGACGTTGATGCTGGTTCTCTGCGCGGCGCTCAGGAGCCACATCGCGACACCGTTGGCGATCAGGCCCACGATCGCGACGACCAGCATGAGCCCGCCCTCGACCTCGACGCCGCCCGGGTTCACCAGGCGCTGGATCGCCTCCACCGCGACCCAGATCGACAGCACGATGAGGATGACGCCGTTGACCAGCGCCCCGAGCACTTCGGCACGCTGATAGCCGAACGTGCGCCGATCGTCGGCGGGCCGCGCCGCGACGGATGAGGCGATGAGCGCGATGACGAGGGCCGCCGCGTCGGTGAACATGTGCGCCGCATCGGCGAGGAGTGCGAGCGATCCGGACAGGATCGAGCCGACGATCTGCACCACCATGACGAGCGCCGTGATTCCGAGCGAGATCGCGAGGAGGCGGCGGGCGCCTGCTCCTCGGATGCCTCGGGGCGCGTGGTCGTGCATAGCCTCAGGGTACGTCCCCGGGCGCTTTACAGCGCCGTCAGCAGCGGCGCGAGAGCGCGGAACGCGCGAGCCCGGTGGGACGCCTCGTTCTTCTCCGCGGCGGACCATTCACCGACGGTGCGCTCGGCGCCGTCGGGCTGACCGTCGGGGATGAAGATCGGGTCGTAGCCGAATCCGCCCGCGCCCGACGCCGCCCTCGCGAGCCGGCCGGGCCACACGCCCTCCACGACGTGCTCCTCGCCCTGCGGGCCGACGAGCGCGATCGTCGAAACGAACCGGGCCGAGCGGTGGGGGTCGCGGATGTCGGAGACCTGGTCGAGCAGCAGTGTCAGGTTGGCCGCGGCATCCTTCGCGTGTCCTGCCCAGTACGCCGAGAACACGCCCGGCGATCCCCCGAGCACGTCGACGCAGATGCCCGAGTCGTCGGCCAGTGCCGGCAGCCCCGTGTGCGCGGCGGCGGCACGAGCCTTGATGAGGGCGTTCTCGGCGAACGTCGTGCCGTCTTCGACGGGCTCCGGGCCGTCGTACCCGACGACCTCGAGGTCGGGCCGCGTCGCCGCGACGATGGCCTGGAACTCCTCGACCTTGTGCGGGTTGTGCGTCGCGAGCACGACCTGCCGACCCTTCGACATGCTCAGGGGCCGACGGTCTCGGTCGCGAGCGCGGCCGTCTGAAGGTCGCGAAGCTCGGCGCAGCCGTCGACGCCCAGCTCCAGGAGCCTGTCGAGTTCGCGCTTGTCGAAGGGTGCGCCCTCGGCCGTGCCCTGCACCTCGACGAAGAGGCCGCGGCCCGTCACGACGACGTTCATGTCGGTCTCCGCGCGCACGTCCTCGACGTACGCGAGGTCGAGCATGGGCTCGCCGTCGATGATGCCGACCGAGACGGCCGCGACCGAGTCGATCAGCACCTGCGACCGCTGGCCGATGAACTTCTTGCCGCGCCCCCACTCGATCGCATCCGCGAGTGCGACGTACGCGCCCGTGATGGCCGCCGTGCGCGTGCCGCCATCGGCCTGGAGCACGTCGCAGTCGATCACGATCGTGTTCTCGCCGAGGGCCTTCGTGTCGACGACGGAGCGCAGCGCGCGGCCGATGAGACGCGAGATCTCGTGCGTTCGGCCGCCGATGCGCCCCTTGACCGACTCGCGGTCGTTGCGCTCGTTCGTCGCGCGCGGGAGCATCGCGTACTCCGCCGTCACCCAGCCCTTGCCCTTGCCGGTCAGCCAGCGCGGCACGCCGTTGGTGAACGACGCGGTGCACAGCACCTTGGTGTTGCCGAACGAGATGAGCGCGGACCCCTCGGCCTGGCTCGACCACCCCCGCTCGATGACGATGGGGCGAAGGTCGTCGACGGCGCGGCCGTCGGCCCGGACGATGTCGGTCATGGAGATCCTCTCGTGGGGATGGATGCCTCAGCCGCGGGCCGAGGGAAGATCGATGGCGCCCGTCTGCACGAGACGCACGTCGGTCACTTCGCGGCCCATCAGGCGATGCGCGAGGCGGATGAACTCGTCGGCGGAGGCGCCCGTGGCTTCGTACACGTGCCGGGGCGCGGCATCCCGTCCCGCGAGCAGGTCGCGGGAGACCAGCTGACGGTAGACGTCCTTGGCCGTCTCGGTGTCGCTCGACACGAGTGAGACGTCCGGGCCCATGACGTAGCTGATGGCGCCCTCGAGGAACGGGTAGTGCGTGCAGCCGAGGACGAGGGTGTCGACATCCGCGTGGCGGAGCGGCGCGAGGTACTCCTCGGCGACCGCGAGCACCTCCGGCGAGTCGGTGACGCCGGCCTCGACGAACTCCACGAAGCGGGGGCAGGCCTGTGCGAACACCGTGAGGCGCTCGTTGACCTCGAGCATGTCCTGATAGGCCCGCGAGCCGATCGTCCCGGCGGTGCCGATGACGCCGATGCGTCCGTTGCGGGTCGTCGACATGGCCGTGCGCACCGCAGGCCCGATGACCTCGACGACGGGCACGTCGTAGCGCTCGCGCGCATCTCGCAGCATCGCCGCCGAGGCGGTGTTGCAGGCGATCACGAGCATCTTCACGCCTTCGTCGACGAGCGTGTCGAGCACCTCGAGGGCGTAGCGCCGCACATCGGCGATCGGCTTCGGCCCGTAGGGCGAGTGCGCCGTGTCGCCGATGTAGAGCATCGACTCGCGCGGGAGCTGCGCGGAGATCGCGCGAGCCACCGTGAGACCGCCGACTCCGGAGTCGAAGATGCCGATCGGAGCGTCGTTCACGATCGTCCAGCCTACGCGGTGTCATTAGGCTGACGCCCATGAGCACGCCCAGGAGCACGGCCCTGCACACCGACCGCTACGAGCTCACGATGCTCGACGCGGCTCTGCGGGACGGGACCGCCGAGCGCCGCTGCGTGTTCGAGCTGTTCGGGCGGCGACTGCCGGGCGCCCGTCGCTTCGGCGTCGTCGCGGGCACGGGCCGCCTGCTGTCGCTCCTCCGCGAGTTCCGCTTCGGCGACGACGAGCTGCGCTACCTCCGTGACGAGCGGGTGGTGGATGCCGCGACCCTCGACTACCTGGAGGGCTACCGGTTCACGGGCTCGATCACGGGCTACCGCGAGGGCGAGCTGTACTTCCCGGGCTCGCCGCTCCTCACGATCGAGGGCACCTTCGCCGAGGCCGTCGTGCTCGAGACACTCGCGCTGAGCGTGCTCAACCACGACTCCGCCGTCGCGACGGCGGCTGCGCGCATGAGCGTCGCCGCCGGCGACCGGCCGCTCGCCGAAATGGGCTCCCGCAGAGCCGGGGAGGAGTCCGCCGTCGCCGCCGCACGCGCGACCTACATCGCGGGGTTCACGGCGACATCGAACCTGGAGGCGGGGCGCCGGTGGGGCATCCCGACCATGGGGACCGCAGCGCACGCCTGGACGCTCCTCCACGACACCGAGGAGGACGCCTTCCGGGCGCAGATCGCCTCGCTCGGCGTCGGCACGACGCTGCTCGTGGACACGTACGACATCCGTCAGGGCGTCGAGACGGCCGTCCGCGTCGCCGGCACGGAGCTCGGCGGCGTGCGCATCGACTCCGGCGACCTCCCGATCGTCGCGGCCGAGGTGCGCGCGCACCTCGACGAGCTCGGTGCGACGGGCACGAAGATCACCGTGACGAGCGACCTCGACGAGTACGCCATCGCGGCACTCGCCGCCTCGCCCGTCGACTCCTACGGCGTCGGGACGTCGGTCGTCACGGGATCGGGCACTCCGACCGCGGGGATGGTCTACAAGCTCGTGGCCCGCCAGGCGACGGACGGCTCCTGGGTCGCCGTCGCGAAGGCGTCGACCGACAAGGGCTCGAAAGGCGGGCGCAAGGCGGCCTTCCGCACGCTCGAGCGCGGCGTGGCGACGAGCGAGCTCATCGCCGTGTCGGACGGCTTCGAGGCGATCGAGACCCGGGCGCAGCATCCCGACGCCCGTCCTCTGCAGGTGCCGCTCGTCGACGGCGGCGACATCGACACGGCGCACGAGGGACCGCAGGGCGTCGCGGCGGCGCGTGAGCATCACGCGCGCGTGCGCGAGGAGCTGCCGGTGCGCGGACTCGCGCTCAGCCGGTCGGATCCGGCCATCCCGACGGTCTACCGGGACGCGGCTCAGGCCTTGAGCGACTCGTAGATCTCTTTGCAGGTCGGGCAGACCGGGAACTTCTCCGGATCACGACCCGGAGTCCACTTCTTGCCGCACAGCGCGCGCACGGGCTTGCCGGTGAGCGCGGACTCGAGGATCTTGTCCTTCTTCACGTAGTGCGAGAAGCGCTCATGGTCGCCCGGCTCGATCGACTCTTCGCGGATGAGCTCTTCGAGCTCTCGGTCGAGGGTGGCGATGCCGCCCTGATCCGGGCCTTCGACGGGGGTGCTCATAGTGGGCCAGTCTAGCCCGGGAGCCTCCCCGCCGGGCGGGGGTCAGGTCGACTCGATGAACTCCATGATGCGTCCGCCGCGATGCGAGAAGACGGCCGAGCCGATCGCGAGACCCACGATGAGCACCGTGAGCCCGACCGCCAGTCCGCCCCAGAGGGCCATGTCCGCGTAGTCGATGTCGCGGCTGATCGCGAGCCACGCCCACCAGAGCGCCGGCACGCTCAGCACGAGCGCACCGAGCATGACGACCGCCTGGGCGATCGCGCCGCCGGCACCCGTGCGCTGCGGCTGCTGGAAGGGGCTCTCCCCCGGTCTCGTCGCGGCGTACGGCCACGCCACCGAGGAGATGCTCGACAGCCCGAGACCCGTGAGGAACAGCGACGCGCACACGCCCACCATGGCGGGCAGGACGGCCCACCGGCCGTGCAGCGAGATCGACACCGGGATCGCGATCGCGAGCACCGGGATGCCGATGATGAGGATCGGCACGAGCCGGCCGACCCGGTCGGAGACGCCCCGCATGCCGCTCGCGAAGTGCATCCACACCGCGGTCGAGTCGTATGCGAGGTCGTTGTGCGGCAGCCAGCCGAGGAACAGCGCCGCGAGCGGAACAGGCACGAGGGCGACGACCTCGGGCGGAACCCCCGCGATGAGGAGCGGGACGACGGCGAGACCCGCGGCGATCGGGATGACGATGAGGTTCGCGAGGTAGCGCCGGTCGCGCAGCCAGTACACGAGACTGCGCGCCGCGACGGCGCCGCCCGGCGTGCCGGGGGCCACCCCGAACCACCCGAGCCCTCCGCGCTCGCGCGTGGAGACGGGTCGCTCGGTCGTGGTGAGCACGCGGCGCACGAGCCAGACCCACACGAGTCCGAGGGCGGCGATGGTCCCGAGCGAGATCAGGATGCTGAGCCCCGCCTGGGCCGAGCCCTGTGCGACGAGTACCGGGAAGGCGACGGCCGCCCCGAGCGGCGTGCGGGCGAGAGTCGACGCCGCCTCGGTGAGCCGCGTCGGGACGACGCCTCCCCACTCGAGGGAGGCGAGGAACACCGCGACCGGGACGACGACGATGAGGATCGTGAGGGCGAAGAGGCCGGAGAGCTCGCGCGACCGGCGGTCGTCGAGGAAGAGCGAGGCCGTCGCCGTGCTGACGCGTGCGAGCAGGACGCACGTCACGACCTGGAGCAGGGCGCCGAGCGCGGCAGCCGGCCACGGCGAGCCGTGATCGACCCACACGACCGCGGCGCACACGCACACAGCGGCGAGCACGAGGGTCGGCACGCTGACGAAGCCCACGAGCGCGAGGACGCCCGCGAGGGGTCCGGGAGACAGGCCGAACACGGCGAAGCGCCGGGGATCGAGGGGGTCGGACGCGCCGCCGATGAGCGGGGCGAGCGCGTAGCCGAGCGTCACCGCCGAGCCGCCCAGAACGGTGACGGCGAACATGACGGGGGTCGAGGCATCCCTCAGCTGCAGGATCCCCCAGCAGGCCGCGACGGTGGCGATCGCGAGGATCAGCAGCGCGACGACGACGCGCGCGACGTGGCGGCCGTCGCCGCGGAGCGAGCCGACGAGGAGGGCGAGCCTCAGTCGGAGAACGTGTGCAGCCACTCGAGGCCCTCCACGTCGCTCAGGCCTCCGGCGAGCTCGATGAAGCGCTGCTCGAGCGTCAGCTCGCCGCGCACCTCGTCGACGGTGCCCTCGGCGAGCACCTGACCGGCCACCATGACCGCGACGCGTGTGCAGACGCGCTCGACGAGCTCCATGCCGTGGCTCGAGAGGATCACCGTGCCGCCGTGGGCGACGTACGCGGAGAGGATGTCGAGGATGACGGCGCTTGAGACGGGGTCCACGGCCTCGAACGGCTCGTCGAGCACGAGGAGGCGGGGCGAATGGATGAGGGCCCCGGCGAGCATGACCTTCTTGAGCATGCCGGCGGAGTAGTCCGAGACCGCGCGCCCGAGGGCGTCGGTGAGGTCGAACGCGCGAGCGAGGTCCGCGATGCGGCTCTCCACGATCGCGGGCGGGAGTCCGCGCAGCACGCCGTAGTAGTAGAGCAGCTGGCGGCCGGTGAGGCGATCGAAGGTGCGCAGGCGATCGGGCAGCACCCCCATGTGCCTCTTCGCGGCACGCGTATCGGATGCCGCGTCGACGCCCGCGACCCGGATGGAGCCCTTGTCTGGACGCAGCAGGCCCGCGATGAGGGACAGCGTCGTGGTCTTGCCGGCGCCATTGGGCCCGACGAGTCCGTAGAACGTGCCGGCGGGAACCGTGAGGTCGATCCCGTCGACGGCGCGCGTCGCACCGAAGCTCTTGACGACGCCGCGGAGCACGAGCGCCGCATCGGCGTCGACCGCCAGCGGAGTCTCGTCCAGGACGACGGATGCCGCGAAGGGGTCGGCGACGTCGGGATCGACCGGCGACTCGCCGAACTCGGGCTCCGGCGGAGCCTCGACCGGCGGGAGCGGGTCGGGTGCGGCGGTCGGATCGGGCTCGGGGACGACGACCGGTTCGGGCTCCGGGACGACCACCGGCTCGGGCTCTGGGGCGACCACCGGTTCGGGCTCCGGGGCGACGACCGGTTCCGCGACGGATCCGGGCTCGATGACCGGCTCGGACACGGGCTCGGAAACGACCTGGAGTTCGGGCTCGGCCACGACCTCGGGCTCAGCCACGACGCCCGGTTCGTCAACGACCTCGGGCTCCGGATCGGTCACGAGCTCGCGTTCTCGCTCCAGAACGACCTCGGGCTCGGGCTGGGCCGGCGGCGCGGGAAGCGGGGGCCTCGGAGGGATCTCGATCTCGTCGCCGGGCAGCGGCGGCACGGGCGGAACCGCGAGGTCCGCGGGCAGCGGCGGAGGAGGACCGGGGTCGACAGGCGCCTGCGGCTTCCGCGGCCGTCGGGGCTTGCGCGGAGACTTCTTGGCGAGCGGGACGACCGGGGCCCTCGGGGCCTCGCCCGTCGCGCCATCCCGGTCTTCGGGGAAAGCGTCCTGTGGCACCGGGAGAGAGGCTGTCACCGACCAAACGTATCAAGACAGCGATTCCGAGACACCGAATGAGCCGGGACGGTTGACTGATCGGAGCCCGGGAGTTATGTCACGATCCGACAACGGCGAGCCCGCATTATGCACCCTCCCAGTGGTTGTCGCTACCATGTAGCAGGCACGACGGAGTGTCGATTCGGTTAATCAACCGTGGACAATCGCACTCCCAGGAGCAGAATCTTGACTCTTCAGACCGTCATCCTCGCGGCCGGAATGGGCTCGCGCCTCGGCCGCAGCCTGCCCAAGCCGCTGACGGAGCTCAGCGACGGCCGCAGCATCATGCAGCAGCAGCACGACAACATCCGTGCCGCCTTCGGCTCCGACGCGCGCATCACGACCGTCGTGGGGTACCGCGCCGAGACCATCGTCGAGGCGTTCCCGCAGGTCGACTACGTCTACAACGACCGCTACGACCAGACGAACACCTCCAAGAGCCTCCTGCGCGCTCTCACCACGACGGGCCGCAGCGGCGTGCTCTGGATGAACGGCGACGTCGTCTTCGACCCGCGGGTCCTGGGCCGTGCGATCGCCCTCATCGAGCGCGACCAGTCCTTCGTGACGGTCAACACCTCGAAGGTGTCCGACGAAGAGGTCAAGTACACGACCTCGGCCGAGGGCTTCATCAAGGAGCTGTCGAAGACGGTCGTCGGTGGCATCGGCGAGGCCGTGGGCATCAACTACATCTCGAGCGCCGACAAGAAGGCGTTCATCCGCCAGCTGTCCCGCGTCGACGACCAGGACTACTTCGAGCGCGGTCTCGAGCTCGCGATCGCCGAGGACGGCGTGCGCCTGGCGCCGCTCGACATCTCCGACCTGTACGCGGTCGAGGTCGACTTCGCCGAAGACCTCGAGCGCGCGAACCTCTTCGTCTGACACGGACGCGCCGTCAAGCCCCAATCGGTCTTGAGGGTGCGCTCGTAAGATCGGCCTGATGGCCGACAAGGTGCACCGCATCCACTCCCTGCCCGACAGCTCGCCGTGGGACGGCGGGCTTCCGCCGGTGGGCTCGGACGAGCATCCCCGCACGGTCCGTGCGCTCGACCGGGTGCTCGCGATCCAGCGTCCCGCCGTGGTCGCGCATCTGCGCAGCATCCGGCTGCGGCATCCGACGGCGTCCGCGAGCGAGATCGTGCGGATCCTCGAGCGTCGCTACCTCGCGGCCGTCACCACGGGCGGCGCGGCCGTCGGAGCGACCGCCGTGGTCCCGGGCATCGGCACGGGGATCACGCTGACGCTCAGCGGCGTCGAGACGCTCGGCTTCCTCGAGGCGACGGCGCTCTTCGCGCAGTCGGTCGCCGAGGTGCACGGCATCCCGATCGAGAACCCCGACCGCGCACGCGCGCTCGTGCTGACGCTCATGCTCGGCAAGGAGGGCGTCGACCTCGTGTCGCAGCTCGCCGGCCAGGCGGCGGGCAAGGGGGTCACGCGCGACAAGTACTGGGGCGAGATGGTGACGAAGACCATCCCCCGCGCCGCCGTGGGTCCGCTCGTCGACCAGCTCAAGACCGTCTTCATGCGCCACTTCGCGGTGCGCGGCGGAGCATCCTGGATCGGCAAGGCCCTTCCGTTCGGCATCGGCGCCGCCGTCGGCGGTGCCGGCAACAACATCCTCGGCCGCCGCGTGCTCGTGAGCTCACGCCGCGCGTTCGGGCTGCCCCCTGTCGCGCTCCCGCCCGAGCTCGAGCCCCGACCGGGCGCCACGCGGCTGGAGTACGCCGCAGGGCGTGGCATCCGTCGAGCCGGCGGCGCGATCGTCGGCGGCGTCACCCGAGGCGTGGGCGGCGTCACGCGCGGCGTCGGCCGGCTGGGCCGCCGCAAGCCTGAGGAGCTCACGACGGGAGAGGAGTGACCATGGGACTGTTCACGCAGCGCCCGGAGGAGAACGACGGGGACTGGGCGGGACTGCCCTCGGAGCCGCTTCGCGAGGAGACGGCCGCCGAACGACTCCCGGATGCCCCGCCCGCCGGCGGCGGCGCGTGGGACCTCTTCGGCTCGAGCGGCTCGGTGGTCATCCCCGTCGCGCACGTGGCTGAGGAACGGGAGGACGAGGAATCGGGCGAACCCGCCGATCGCCCGGACGACGAGCCGTCCGAGTGAGAATGCCGCGCACGGCATAACCTCGCTGTATGGACAGCACACTGGCGTGCCTCGCAGCCTGGATGCCCCGCCAGCGCTGGTATGCCGCGAAGGGCAGACCTCCGAGCCTCCGCATGGTCGCGTGGTGGGACCTCCCCGCGGAGGAGGCGACGGTCCGCACCTTCCTCGTCGTCGACGAGGGCGCTCTCCCGGCCGTGCTGTACCAGATCCCGGTGGTTGCGCGCGAGACGGCGACGGTCGACGCGAATCCCGACCACATCATCGGCAGCCCCGAACCGGGCACGACGTTCATCGACGGCCCCTACGACCGCGCGTACTCCGACGCACTGCTCCGCCTCATCGTCGACGGAGGCCAGGCAACGGGTCCGAGCACCGTCGCAGTGGGCCGTCCGTCGGGATCGCTCTCCGGGACGGCCGAGAGAAGGGCATCCGTGCTCACCGGCGAGCAGTCCAACACCTCGATCATCTACCGGCCGGTGGGTGACGGCACGCCGGTGATCTGCAAGGTGTTCCGCCAGCTGCATCCTGGCCTCAATCCCGACATCGAGCTGACGACGGCGCTCGCCGCCGCAGGTTCACTCCACGTGCCACCCGCGATCGGCTCGGTCGAGGGGCGCTGGTCCGACAGCGCGGCGCCCGGTCGCGAGGTGCGCGGATCGCTCGCGTTCGCGCAGGAGTTCCTTCCCGGCGTGGAGGATGCGTGGCGCGTCGCTCTGCGCGCGGCGGCCGCGGGCGAGGACTTCACCGCGCGTGCGCGCGCCCTGGGCGAAGCCACGGCCACTGTTCACGTCGCTCTCGCCGAGCACTTCCCCACGCGCGAGACGCTGCCCGCCGATCGTGAGGCCACGGCTGCCACGTGGGAGCGGCGCCTCACCATCGCGATGGCCGAGGTGCCCGACGTCGCGGAGCGACGCGACGCCATCGAGGCGGTCTACGCCCGGGCCTTCGCGGCGCCGTGGCCGCCGCTGCAGCGGATCCACGGCGACTACCATCTGGGCCAGGTGCTGCAGCACCCCCATCGAGGGTGGGTGCTCCTGGATTTCGAGGGCGAACCGCTCCGGCCGATGGCCGAACGGACGAGCCCCGACCTTGCCCTCCGGGACGTCGCGGGGATGCTGCGCTCCTTCGACTATGTCGGGGGCTCGATCCGGCTCGATCACCCCGAGCAGGAGTCTGGCGCGGTCCGCTCCTGGGTGCGCGCGGCACGCCAGGGATTCGTCGAGGGGTACGCCGCCGTGTCGGGCGTCGACCTCGGAGTGCAGAGCGATCTCCTGAGCGCCCTCGAACTCGACAAAGCCGTCTACGAGGCCATCTACGAGTCGCGCAATCGGCCGACGTGGGTCACGATCCCGCTGCGGGCCATCACCCGGCTCGTGGAACGTCCTCACGCCTGAGTCGCGTCAGTCGTCGAGGTCGGCCTCTTCGTCGTCCTCGTCGTCGAGGTCGTCGTCGGCCGACGCGGCGTGCCACACGTCCCACTGGGCCATGAGCCGCGCGATCGCGGCGTGGAAGCGCCGCGTGGAGGATCCGGGCGTGGTGTCGCCGAAGTAGCGCACGACCCAATCGGTAAGGCGGGCCACGGCATCCGGATCGCTCAGCACCCGCTCGGTCTGGTCGACGATCGCGGGAGCGTCGGCCGCGTCGAGCCACTCGCACGCGGAGAGGTAGCCGTGCGTGTCGACGATCGCCGCGGGGTCGGCGGGCCGCGTGATGAGCAGCGGCTTGCCCGCCGCGAGGCGGTCGTAGACCATCGCCGAGATGTCGACCACGGCGACGTCGGCGGCCGCGAGCTGCCACCCGAGGTCGGGGCCGTCGTCGTAGATGTGCTCTGCGCCCGGATCCGCGCGGTTGGCCGCCGCCAGAGCGGCGATGATGCGCTGATTCGCGGCGCCGTACTCGGGTGCGATGACGCCCGATCGCGGGTGCGGCCGGTAGATGACGCGGTGACGTCTCGTCGCGATGAGCGCCGTCACGAGCGCCTCGCCGTGCGTCACGACCGACCCGTAGTGCGCGGACGGGCGGTCGCCCTCCCACGTCGGCGCGTAGAGCACGACGGTGCGGTCGTCGGGCGAGTAGGGCAGGGCGCCCGAGTAGTGGTCGGCCTGGGGGCGTCCGATCTGGATCGTGCGCGCATCGAGGTCGTAGTCCCACAGCACCCGGGAGAGGCGCTCTCGCGCGGCATCCCCCGCGATCAGGGCGTAGTCGTACGCCTTGAACTGGTTCGTGGTCATGTACATCTTGTCGGACTCGCCGTGGTTGATGAACACGTGCCACCGGCGTCCGTACCGGAACATCTGGAAGTTGCGCGTGTTCTGGTTGACGTAGAGCACGACGCGGATGTCCTGCGTGGCGATGAACCGCTCGAGGTCGCGCACGGTCGGCACGAAGGCGACGGGCGGCGCGTCCTCCGCGAGGAGGGCCTGCGCACCGGTCGCCGACCGGCTGAGCACGACGACCGGCCAGAGCTTGGAGAGCTCGGCGAGCGGCTTGTACCACTGCCGCATCTGGTACATGTTGACCGCGCCGTCGGCGAAGTAGACGGCCACCTGATAGTGGTGGAGGGGATGCTCCGGCCGCACCGCGAGCGTGCGCCGGACGTCGCGCACCGCTGTGCGGCTGGCCAGGGCCTTCCTCAGGAGCGTGGTGGCATTCCGAGCATCCGAGACCAGTCCCACCCCTTCAGCCTACCGGCGGGCTCGCATGCCATGATCGACGGGTGCATTCGACAGAGCCCGGGCGGCGCAAGGACGCGCCGGTGGTCCCGGGCGATGCGGGCGTGACGTTCGTCATGCCGGTGCTCAACGAGCGCGGCTATCTCCGCAAGGCGGTCGAGACCGTGCTCGCGCAGGAGGTCGACGGCCCCGCCGAACTGATCCTCGCCCTCGGTCCTTCGACCGACGGAACGAACGACCTGGCGCGCGAGCTCGCCGAGGACGATCCGCGCATAACGCTCGTCGACAATCCCGCCGCCGACATCCCGGCGGGCCTCAACCTCGCGATCCGCGCGGGCCGCTACCCCACCGTCGTACGGGTCGACGCCCACTCCGAGCTCGAGCCCGGCTACACGCGCCGCGCCCTCGCGACGCTGGCCCGCGTGAACGCGGCGAACGTCGGCGGTGTCATGCGCGCCGATGGCCGCTCGCCCTTCCAGCGCGCCGTCGCGCGCGCGTACAACTCCCCCGTCGGGCTCGGCGGGGGCGCCTACCACGGCGGCACGCACGAGGGAGAGGCCGAGTCGGCCTACCTCGGCGTCATGCGGCGGGCCGTGCTGGACGAGGTCGGGCTGTTCGACGAGTCGATCCGGCGCGGCGAGGACTGGGAGCTCAACCTCCGCATCCGACGGGCCGGCTACCGGGTGTGGTTCGACCCGTCGCTGTCGGTCACCTACTGGCCGAGAGAGAGCTGGTCGCGCCTCGCCCGCCAGTTCCACGCCACCGGCCGCTGGCGCGGCGAGCTCGTCCGCCGCTTCGGACGGGGCAACTCGCTGCGGTTCTTCGCTCCCCCGGCCCTGGTCGTCGTCCTGGCGCTCAGCGTCGTCGTCGGCATCCTGCAGCTGACCGGCCTGCTTGCGGGATGGTGGTCGGTCGCGGCATCCCTCGTCTACCTGCCCGTCGTCGCGTACGTGCTGCTCATCGCGGTCTGGGCCATCGGCCCGGGCGGGGGCAGGGGGTGGCGCGACAAGCTCTGGACCGCGGCCGTGCTCCCCACGATGCACCTGTCGTGGGGCGCGGGGTTCCTCGCCGGCGTCGCGCGCGGCGCCCACGACACGGTCGACACGTCGCGGCTCGGCGACCGCAACACCCCGCTGCCGTAGGCGTGACGTCTAGGGGCGGATCACGAAACCCTGGTCGAGCAGGCGGTCGACGACGCGCTCGGCCGCGCGGCCGTCGTCGCGCGCGTTGAACTTCGCCCGCCACGCCTGATACTGCGCCGCGTACCGGGCGGGGTCGCCCGATCGCAGCTCGGCGACGAGCTCATCCTGCGACCGCACGATGGGACCCGGTGCGTGGGCGACGAGGTCGAAGTAGAAGCCGCGCAGCTCGCCGCGGTAGTGCTCCATGTCGGGCACGAGGAAGTACATCGGCTTGCCCGTGACGCTGAAGTCGAACATGACCGACGAGTAGTCGGTGACGAGGGCGTCGGCGGCGAGGAGGAGCAGTGACGTGTCGGGAAAGCCCGTCACGTCGACGACGCGCGGGCCGGCGGCGTCCTTCCCCGGGAGGAGCGTGCGGGAGTGACCCCGCACCAGGACGACGGAGTCGGTCTCGGCGGCGAGCTGCGCAGGATCGACGAAGTCGACCATCTCGTCGCGGTCGTCGCGCCAGGTCGGCGCGTACAGCACGACCTTGTCCTCGGGACGGATGCCGAGCGCACGCCGCGTCGCCGCTCCGTCGCCCGTCGTGAGCACGTCGTTGCGCGGGTACCCCTCGATCCATACGGGCCGCGTGAGGAACGCGTACGCCTTACCGAGGATCCGCGCCGCGTACGGGTTCTGAGCGAGCAGGATGTTCCAGCGCCGCGACTCGCGGACGACCGCCGCCATGCGACGCGGGTCGAATCCCGGACGGTGCAGCGCGAGGCGCTTGAGGGGAGTGCCGTGCCACGTCTGGAGCACGATCTGCCCGCGCCGCCGCGCGAACCGGCGCCGCAGCCAGTCGTTGACGACGAGCAGGCGCGCCGAGCCGCGTGCGCGCCACCACTCGGGGCTCCCCTCGACGACGGGGATGGCGCCTTCGGGCACCTGCACCGAGAGGTCGACAACGCTCCAGTAGCGCGTCAGCCCCGGCACCCGGCGGGCGAGCTCGCGGTCGATCGCGAGGGGGTTGCAGCTGGCGTTGCGGCCGTAGAAGCTCTCGAAGAAGACGGCGTTCTCGAGGCCGCCCGGGCGGGTGGCGTACCGGCGTTCCAGAGCGTCCTGGCCCTCGCCCGAGTCGTAGGCCGGGTCGATGGGCGGCCCCACCCGCACCGTCGTGCCGTCGAACGACGCGCGGAGCGTCCCGAGCTGCGCGAGCGGAAGAGGCCCGGCGGGCTCGATGGCGGGCGCGTCGGCAGCGGTCTCGATGAGGAGCGCGTAGTCGCCCGCGGGGAGGGGCAGCTCGGGGCCGCCCCACCGCGAGGCCCGCAGCGCGAGCACAGCCCGCCACGTCTTGCCGCGGCCCGTCAGCTGGCCCGTGACACGGGCGCGCGAGCCGACGAGTTCGACGGATGCGGGTCGCGGGCCCTCGCCGGACAGCACGAGCGAAGCGCCCGTCTCGGTCGTGAAGCGCGCGTCGGTCATCGTCGTCCTCTCTCTCGGCCCAGGCCGGCCAGGATCGCACGGTACACCCTCTCGGTGTTCCGGCCGTCGTGGTGCGCGTGCATCCGCGCGTCGAGCGCGCGCGACCGCTCGAGGCTCTTTCCCCGCACCGCGTCGTCGCCCAGGAGGGCGTCCAGGCGGCGCGCGGCGCGCGTCCAGTCCTTCGTCCAGTCGTCACCGGCGACGTCGGCGTAGGTTCCGTAGAACCCGCGCCGCCGGGCATAGGCGGAGACATCGGGAGCCAGGAACACGACGGGCAGCGGCACGAGCGACGCGTCGAAGATGAGCGACGAGTAGTCCGTGACGAGGGCGTCGAGCCCTGGCAGAAGCGGCGTCACGTCGGGTACGGCGCTGCTCCCCAGTCCCCGCACGCGATCGGTCGCGACGGGCGGGCGGTACTCCCCCGCTCCGAGCGGGTGCGACCTTACGAGCAGCACGGCGTCATGCCTCGTCAGCACGTCCACGATCGCGCGCCACTCCCCGTCGGACGGCACCGCGGGGTCGGGCTCGCCGTCGCGCCACGTCGGCGCGTACAGCACGAGACGGGTCGCCGCGTCGAACGGACCGACGGCGGCGGCGATGCGCTCCCGGCCGACAGAGCGGCGCGACTCGGGCGTACCCTGCGAGAGCACGTCGACACGCGGCTCCCCCGTCACGGGGACGCGGTCGTCGGGAAGCCCGAAGGCCGACTCGAGGCGCCCGCGCACGAGGTGCGACGCTGCGGGGATCACCCGGATGCGGCGAGCGGTCAGGCGGTACGCGAGGCCGAGTGCACGACGCGCCAGGAGGGACAGGATGCCGCGCCCCAGCGCGGCGGGCGGCCGCAGGGTCTCGGCGGAGTCGAGCCCGATGCGCTTGAGCGGGATGCCGTGCCACAGCTGCACGACGAACGCGCCGGACACGGCGTAGCGGTTGACGTCGCCGAAGCCGTGCGTCACGACGACCACGCGGGCGCGAGCGGTCAGCCACAGTCCGCGGAGCGAGTGCTTCGCCACGTGCGGGATGCCTCGCGCCGCGGCATCCTGAGCCTGCCGGCGGTCCCCGATGAGCCACACCGCCCGGTGGCCCCGGGCCTCGACGACGTCCCAGAGGGCGAGGGCTCCATCGGCGATTCCGACGCCGCAGCCGAAGACCCAGTCACCGGTCGTGCGGGGCACGACGAGGGTGAGGAGGCGTCCGGCGAGGTGCAGCGGGAGGCGAACCAGCTTCGCCGCGTTACCCGCGCCGAAAGAGAAGGACGCCACCCCGCGAGCCTATCGCGGGGTGGCGTCCGTTCCCTGAGCGGGGCCTTACTGGCCCAGCGTGCCGAGCGTCACCTCGGTGGTGTGCGACTTGCCGTCGCGGACGTACGTGAGGGTCGCCTTGCTGCCACCGGCGAGCGCGCGCACCTGGGCCGTGAGGTCGGTCGAGTCCGTGATCGGCACGCCGTTGAACTCGGTGACGATGTCGCCGGCCTTGAGGCCGGCGGCCTCGGCGGCGCCACCGGAGGTGACCTCCTGGATGGAGGCGCCCGTGATGGTGGCGCCGTCGACCGATGCGGCCGGCTTCACGCTCGCTCCGAGCAGACCGTGCGTCGCCGAGCCGTCCTTGATGATGTCGTCGCTGATTCGCTTGACGATGTCGGACGGGATCGAGAATCCGACGCCGATGTTGCCCGACTGCCCGCCGCCCGACGAGCCCGCCGACGCGATGGCCACGTTGATGCCGATGAGCTTGCCCTCGTCGTCGACGAGCGCGCCGCCCGAGTTGCCGGGGTTGATCGCGGCGTCGGTCTGGACGACCGCGAGCGAGATGGTCTCGGTCGCCTGCTGCTGCTGCGTCTGGCCCTGGCCGAAGTCGAAGTAGAACGGACCGTTCTGGCCCTGGTCGGGCGTCTGGTTGCCGTCGCCCGAGCCACCGCTCGAGTCGTCGCTCGAGTCGGGAGCGGCGGACGAGGCGATCTGGATCGAGCGGTTGAGGGCGCTCACGATGCCCGTGGTGACGCTGTTCGACAGGCCGAGCGGCGCGCCGACGGCGACCGTGGCGTCGCCGACGTTGAGCTTCGACGAGTCGGCGAAGTCGATCGGGGTGAGGCCCGAGGCGCCCTTGAGCTTGATGACCGCGAGGTCGTACGTGGGGTCGGTGCCGACGACCGTCGCGTCGTACACGTGCCCGTCGGACGTCGTGACGCGCAGCGTCGCGTCGGCGGTCGCGCCGTCGAGCGTGACGACGTGCGTGTTGGTGACGATGTAGCCGTCGGACGTGAGGACGACGCCCGAACCGGTGCCGCCGCTCGATCCCGACGCGGCCTCGATAGTGACGACGCTCGGGACGACCTTCGCCGCGATCGCGGTGGTCTGGTTGACCGAGTCGGTGTTGTTGACCGTCACGGTCGTCGGGCCGGCCGCGGGGCTGGCCGCGTCGGACGCGAAGAGGTTCGCGCCGGCGAACGAGCCGCCGAGTCCAGCAGCGCCGCCGACGATGGCCGCCGCGACGATGAGGCCGACGACCTTGCCGGCGCCGCCCGACTTCTGCTTGGGCTGCGTGGCCGTCGCGCCGGTCGCGGGAGCGAGGGGCGCCGTGGGCTGCGTCTGGTTGGCGCCGGGGCCGAACGACGAGGCGTACTGCGGCTGACCGGGGTGCTGCGGCTGACCCGGCTGCGGCTGGCCCGCGTAGGTCTGGGGGCGCGGTGCGCCGTACTGCTGCTGCGGGTAGGCCCCGGCCGGAGCCTGGTGCCATCCGGCGGCCTGCGGCGACGGCGGGATGTAGCCGCCGTGCTGCTGCGGCGCGACGGGCTGCTGCTGCTGGGGCGCCACAGGCTGCTGCGGCGCGACGGGCTGCGGTGCGACGGGCTGCTGCGGCGCGACCGGCTGCTGCTGGTGCTGCGGCGCGACGGGCTGCTGCGGTGCCTGAGCGGCAGGGTTCTGCGCAGGCGGAGCAGGCGGGGTCGGAACGGCGTTCTCGGGGGTGGTCTCGGCGGGGCGGTCGCCCGTGGTGTCGCTCATGATTGCTCCTTCTGGACAAGCAATTTCACTGTGCCGGGCGATTCTGTGCGTTTCTTATGCCCACGTTGGGACTCGACTATGCGAGTAGCGTGAACCGGATGCGAAACATTCCGGGTGCCTGGCGCCGGGCGGCCGCCGGCGCCGGATTGATCGGATCCGACGGCATCGCGCGCCCCACCATCTTCGCCGAGATGAGCGCGCTGGCGGTCCAGACGGGCGCTCTCAACCTGGGGCAGGGCTTCCCCGACGAGGACGGCCCGGCCGACGTGCTCGAGGCCGCGCGCGCCGCGATCGGCGACGGCGTGAACCAGTATCCGCCGGGGCGCGGCATCCCGGATCTGCTCGCCGCGATCGCGGAGCACCAGCAGCGGTTCTACGGACTTACGCTCGATCCCGCCCGCAACGTGCTGGTGACGGCCGGTGCCACCGAGGCCCTCGCCGCCGCGATCCTCGCCCTCGTCGACGGACCCGACGACGAGGTCGTCGTGTTCGAGCCGCACTACGACTCGTATGCCGCGGTGGTGGCGCTCTCCGGCGCGCGTCTCGTGACCGTGCCGCTGGAGTGGCCCGGTTTCCAGCCGGATCTCGACCGGCTTCGGGATGCCGTGACCGACCGCACTCGCATCATCCTCGTGAACGACCCGCACAATCCCACCGGCGCGGTCTTCTCCGACGAGGTCCGTCGCGAGATCGTCGCCCTCGCCGAACGGCATGACGCCGTCATCGTGACCGATGAGGTCTACGAGCACCTCGTCTTCGGTGAGCCGCATGTGCCGCTCGCGACACTGCCGGGGGCGTGGGAGCGCACCGTCTCGATCTCGTCGGGCGGAAAGACCTTCTCGACGACGGGCTGGAAGATCGGCTGGGCGACGGGTCCCGCCGATCTCGTGGATGCGGTCCTTGCCGTCAAGCAGTGGCTCACGTACGTCAACGGGGCGCCCTTCCAGCCCGCCATCGCGACGGGCCTGCGTCTTCCCGCCGACTACTTCTCGGGCGTCGCCGACACCCTGCGGCGCAAGCGCGACCTGCTCGGTGCGGGACTCCGCGCCGCCGGCTTCGAGGTCTCGGTGCCCGCGGGGTCGTATTTCACGGTCGCGGATGCCGCTTCCCTCGGTGCGACGGATGCCGCCGAGTTCTGCCGGTCGCTCCCGCAGCGGGCCGGCGTCGTCGCGATTCCACTCACCGCTTTCGCGACGCCGGAGCGGCGAGCCGACTACGCCACGCTCGTGCGCTTCGCCGCGTGCAAGCGCATCGAGGTGCTCGAAGAGGCGGCATCCCGTCTCTCGGTCCTCGCCCGCTGACGCTGCCTCAGCCGCGTGGAGAGACGCGGAGGCGCCGCAGCGCCAGCGCCGGGTTGACGCGGCGCACGCGCTCGACCACCCCGGCGTCGAGGTGGGCGACGGCGACATCCGTCGCCGTGCCGACGGCGGCGAGCGTCACGCCCTGCGGATCGACGATCATCGAGTTGCCGACGCCCAGCGGCGGCGGATGGTCGGCGGCCGCGACGAAGACGGTGTTCTCGATCGCCCGCGCCTGGAGCAGCGTCGTCCAGTGGTGCTCCTTGAGCGGCCCGCGCACCCATTCGGCCGGCACGAGGAAGACGTCGGCGCCCGCGTCGACGAGCAGGCGGCCCACCTCGGGGAAGCGGAGGTCGTAGCACGTCATGAGCCCGAAGCGGAGGCCTGCGAGCTCGAAGGTCTCGGGCTCCGCGAGCTCCCCTGGTTCGACCCAGTCCGATTCGCGCTGCCCGAAGGCGTCGTACAGGTGCAGCTTGCGGTACCGCGCCACGACGCCCGACCCGTCCACCGCGACGACGGTGTTGCGCACGCGCCTGCCGTCACCCGCTCGTTCGAGCAAGCCTGCGACGACGACCATCCGGTTCTCGCCCGCGAGCGAAGCGAGGGCCCGCGTGAACGGCCCGTCGACGTCCTGTGCGTGCGAGAGGAGGGTCTCGTCGAACGGGTCGATGAAGAAGCTGGAGTACTCGGGCAGGACGACGATCCGCGCGCCGCGCTGCGCTGCCGACCCGACGAGGGCCGCGATGTGCTCGAGGTTGTCGGCCTCATCCGCCGTGGGTGCGAACTGGGCGACGGCGATGCCGAGTGCGCCCATGGTCACCCGTCCTCCCGTCGACGACGCATGAGGAACGGCGTGATGAGCCAGAGGACGACGATCACGACCGAGAGGACGACGGCGACGAAGGTCGAGGCCGCGTCGTTCACGACGACGTCGAAGATGAAGGCGACCACCCCGACCGTCAGGAGGGCGACCGTCACGAGGGCGGTGATGAGCGCCGCATGGCCGAACGACACGACGCGCCGCTTGAGCCGGCGCTGGAAGAGCATGCGGTGCAGGGCGACCGGCGACAGCGCGACGATGGCGCTCAGCGCCGCGAGGACGACGAGCGCGAGGTAGAACGTGCGCTGACCGGGGTCGAGCTTCTGAAAGCCGGATTGGAAGGCGATCGCGAGCAGGAAGCCCGTCAGGATCTGCGTGCCGGTCTGCAGCACGCGGAACTCCTGCAGCATCTCCGACCAGTTGCGGTCGGCGCGCTCGTTCGGCGTCTCGTCCCGGCCGTCCGGGCGGTCGTCGAGCGGTTCCGAATCGGGGTCGGCGGACATGCCTCAACCTTGCCCGCGCAGCTTCCTGACGGCAAGCGATCCGACCCCGGTCAACACCACCCGAAAAGCCTGATAGGCTGATTGACGTGCCGCGGGGTGGAGCAGCTCGGTAGCTCGCTGGGCTCATAACCCAGAGGTCGCAGGTTCAAATCCTGTCCCCGCAACAAGAAGAAGAAGGCCCCGCGAATGCGGGGCCTTCTTCGTTTTCGCTGTGGGCTCGTTCGCCTCACGCAGGGTCGATCGCCTCGCTCAGCTCGAGCAGGAACCGCGTCACGACGCGAAGCTCGTCGTCGTCGTAGCCCTGGGCGACGCCGCGCATCGCGCGCAGCCGCTCCCCCATGTGCTGGTAGAACTCCTCGCGCGACGCCTGCGTCAGCACGACGACGCGCGCCCGGCGGTCGCTGGGGTGCGCGCGGCGCTCGAGATGACCCGAGGCGGTGAGACGATCGAGGAGCTTCGTCGTGGAGGCGGTCGAGATGCGGAGATGACGTGCGAGGTCATGGGGACTCACGAGCTCGTCGCGCTGCTCCCGCATGATGAGCATCCGGAGGGCCGCGACGTCGGTGGCGTTCATGTCCATGTCGCCCTTCATGCCGCCGTGCATGCGGTCCATGGCGTCACCCAGGGCGCGGATGGCCCTCAGCACATCCATGACCGCATGGTCACGGGTCGTCTCGGGTACCCATCGCTCAGACATGTGGACACTCCTTCAGTCCCTATGTATCATCGAGACCACTATATTGCTAGATAAACTAGCGAATACTGGAGGAATCATGACCGATACCGATCACGTCGTCCTCCTCGACGATGACGGCCGCGAGATCGGCACCGCTCCCAAGAGCAGCGTGCACGGCACCGAGACGGCCCTTCACCTCGCATTCTCCTGCCACGTCGTCAACGAGGCCGGTGAAGTGCTCGTGACGCGCCGGGCGCTGGGCAAGACGACCTGGCCCGGAGTCTGGAGCAACTCGTTCTGCGGCCACCCCCGGCCCGCGGAGCCCGTGCTGTCCGCCGTGCACCGTCGCGCCGAGTACGAGCTCGGCATCACCCTCACCGAGATCGAGCTCGCGCTTCCGCTCTTCCGCTACCGTGCGACCGACGTCAACGGCATCGTCGAGCACGAGCTGTGCCCCGTCTACACGGCGCTCACGTACGACGAGCCCGTGCTCAACCCGCTCGAGGTGGTGGACGCCCAGTGGGTGGACCCGGCCGACCTCGCCGCGTCGCTCGAGGCGACGCCGTGGGCGTTCAGCCCCTGGCTCGTGCTCCAGGCCGAGCAGCTGCACCTCTTCGACCGGTCGCGAGCAGACGAGCGGCGCCGCGCATCATGATCGCGCTGGCCCCCGCCCCCGCTGCCGCGATCGACGATGCGATCGACGACGCAGTGGGGCGGATCCGCGAGCGCGCGCTGACGCTCGGCGGGGGGTTCCCGACGCTCGGCGACGCGATCGCCCGTGCCACCGAAGGGGGCAAGCGCTTCCGCCCGGCTCTCGTCGCGGCGTCCTTCCAGGCATTCGGCGGCGATCCCCTCGACACGCCGGTGCTGTACCCGATCGCGGCGGCCTTCGAGCTGCTGCACACCGCCTTCGTCGTGCACGACGACGTCATCGACCACGACACCGTGCGGCGAGGCATCCCGAACATCGCCGGCGAGTTCCGCGAGCGGGCACGCCTGCGCGGAGCGGATGCCTCCGGGGCGGCGCTCCTCGGAGACGCCGCGGCGATCCTCGCGGGCGACCTCCTGCTGCACGAGGCCTGCCGGCTCGTCGCGCTCGCCGATGTCGCACCCGTCCGTCGCGAAGCGCTCCTCGCCCTCCTCGACGACGCGGTGTTCGTCTCGGCAGCGGGAGAGCTCGCCGACGTCGAGCACGCCGTGTCGCCCGAGTGGGCCGAGCCGGACGCGCTCCTCAATGCGGCGCATGACAAGACCGCCGTCTACTCGTTCACGGCTCCGCTCTGCGCGGGGGCCGTGCTGGCGGGCGCCGACCACGCCGCGATCGCAGCCCTCGAACGGGCCGGGAGCCGCCTCGGACTCGCCTTCCAGCTCGTCGACGACCTCATCGGCGCGTTCGGCTCGTCGGATCAGGCCGGACGCGAGTCGGGCGGCGACCTCCGCGAGGCCAAGCGCACTCCCCTCGTCTCACTCGCGCGGGATTCCGGCGCGTGGCCCCAGGTGAGCGAAGCCCTCGCCGTTGCCCACACGGGTCCCGTCGCCGTCCGCGAGGCGCAGCGCGCCCTCGACGAGAGCGGTGCACGCCTGCGTCTCCTCGCCCTCATCGCCGGCACCCTCGCCGAGGCGAGGGACGCCGCCGAAGACCCATCTCTTCCGCCCGCCGCCCGGGGTCTCGTCGACACCCTGGTGGCCGCCGTTTCGGAGCGTGTGCCGTGAGCCGTCGCAAGACCGAGGAGCCCACGGGTCTGGCCCTCTACGATCAGACGGCTCGGGATGCCGCTGCCGCCGTCATCGCGGCCTACTCGACGTCGTTCGCCCTCGCCTGCCGAATGCTCGGGCCGCGCGTTCGTCCGCACGTCCGCAACATCTACGCCCTCGCCCGCGTGTCGGATGAGATCGTCGACGGTCCCGGAGCCGAAGCAGGACTGGCCCCCGACGCGGAGCGCCGTGTGCTCGATGATCTGGAGACCGAGACGCTCGCCGCGGTCGAGCGGGGCTTCAGCGCCAACCTGGTCGTGCACGCGTTCGCCCGCACGGCCCGCGAATGCGGCATCGGCGAGGATCTCATCCGTCCGTTCTTCGCGTCCATGCGCACGGACATCACGACCGCGACGCACGACGCCGCCTCTCACGACGCGTACATCTACGGCTCGGCCGAGGTGATCGGGCTCATGTGCCTGCAGACGTTCGTCAACGCGGGCGCGCCCGCTCCCGTCCCCGCCGATCCCGACCTCGTCGACGGCGCGCGTCGCCTCGGGGCGGCGTTCCAGGACGTCAACTTCCTTCGTGACCTCGACCACGACGCCGCGACCCTCGGTCGCGACTACCTCGGTGCGTCGAGCCGCGACGATGTGCTCGCCCGCATCGACGCAGACCTCACGGCCGCGGCGGCAGTCATCCCCCGACTCCCTCCAGACTGCCGCCGCGCCGTGACGGCCGCGCACGACCTCTTCGCCGACCTCGCACGCCGGCTGCGCCGCGACCCCGCGCCCGCGACGCGCGTGCGCGTGCCCGATCCCGTCAAGGCGGCTCTCGCCGCCCGCGCGTGGCTCGGCTTCTCGCCCCGGGGTGCCCGGGCATGAGCCGCGCGCGAACGACCCGGCGTGATCCGGGCACGGTCGCCGTCGTCGGCGGCGGCATCGCCGGCCTCGCCACCGCGGCGCTGCTGGCAGCCGAGGGCTGGGATGCGACGGTCTACGAGGCCCGTGACGAGATCGGCGGGCGGGCGGGATCGTGGGAGCGCGACGGCTTCCGCTTCGACACGGGCCCGAGCTGGTATCTCATGCCCGAGGTCTTCGATCACTTCTTCCGCCTGCTCGGAACGACCGCCGCCGCCGAACTCGATCTCATGCCGCTCGATCCCGCGTACCGGGTGTACACGGAAGGCGACGCCGGGCCGCTCGACGTCGTGTCGGGGAGGGATGCCGCCACCGCGCTGTTCGAGAGCGTCGAGCCCGGCGCCGGCGCGGCCCTCGACGCGTACCTCGACTCCGCGGGCGACGCGTACGACCTGGCGGTGTCGCGGTTCCTCTACGATCCGTACGAGACGACGGCCGGCCTCCGCGACCCCGAGCTGGTGCGTCGCCTCCCCCGGCTCGCGCCGCTCCTCACCCGCACGCTCGCGAGCCACATCGAGCGCCGGTTCGACGATCAGCGACTGCGGCAGATCCTCGGATACCCCGCGGTCTTCCTGGGCGGCTCGCCGTACGGCGTGCCGAGCCTGTACCACCTGATGAGCCATCTCGACCTCGACGAGGGTGTGCTCTACCCGCGCGGCGGCTTCACCGCCGTCATCGCCGCTGTCGAACGGCTCGCCCGCGCGCGCGGCGTCGCGATCGAGACCGGGGCCGAGGTCGTCGCGATCACGACGTCCGGGGCGACGGCCACGGGCCTCCGTCTCGCGG
The DNA here is from genome assembly GCF_039614715.1 of Microbacterium sp. AZCO. Classification (GTDB taxonomy): domain Bacteria; phylum Actinomycetota; class Actinomycetes; order Actinomycetales; family Microbacteriaceae; genus Microbacterium. Next base: position 1,768,695 of record NZ_CP154857.1, read on the forward strand.
ACGGGCGCGCGATCGAGGCTGACCTCGTCGTGTCGACCGCCGATCTGCACCACACCGAGACCAGCCTGCTGCCGCCCGAGCTGCGCAGCTACCCGGAGGAGTGGTGGCGCTCGCGCACCCCCAGCCCGGGCGCCCTGCTCGTACTGTTGGGAGTGCGAGGCGAGCTTCCGCAGCTCACGCACCACACGCTCCTCTTCACACGCGACTGGCGGGCGAACTTCGAGCGGATCTTCGGTCGCGATCCCGGCATCCCGGATCCCGCCTCGCTCTACGTCTGCAAGCCCAGCGCGTCGGACCCGACGGTCGCGCCGCCGGGCGACGAGAATCTCTTCGTGCTCGTCCCCGTTCCCGCCGACCCGTCGCTCGGACGCGGCGGCGAGGACGGCGACGGCGACCCCCGGATCGAGAAGGCCGCCGACGCCGTCATCGCGCAGCTCTCCGAGTGGTGCGGCATCCCGGACCTCGCCGAACGCGTCGTGGTGCGCCGCACGATCACCCCGGGCGACTTCGCGGCCGATCTGCACGCATGGCGCGGGAACGCCCTCGGTCTCGCTCACACGCTCGGACAGAGCGCGGTGTTCCGACCGCGGAATGCGTCCAAGCGCGTGGACGGCCTCCTCTACGCGGGGGCATCGACGCTGCCGGGCATCGGGCTGCCGATGTGCCTCATCTCGGCCGAGCTCGTCGTGAAGCGGCTGCGCGGCGACCGGTCTCCGGGTCCGCTCCCCGAGCCCGTCGCGGCGAAAGCCTGAGATGCCCGGCGCCTACCTCGCCGCGATCCTCCTCTCGTTCGCCGGAATCGCCGTGCTCGACGTGCGGCTGCGGCTGGCGTTCCCCGTGGCGCCGGGCCGCACGGCCGCGGCCGGCGCGCTCGGCACGGCGTTCTTCCTCCTCTGGGACCTCGTCGGCATCGGCGCGGGCGTGTTCGTGAAGGGCGACAGCGCCCTCTACGTGGGCGTCGTCCTCGCCCCGCACCTCCCGCTCGAGGAGCCGGTCTTCCTGGCGTTCCTCTGCTACCTGGCCCTGGTCTCGTGGGCCGGCGCGCAGCGCGTGCTGGGCCGCCGGGCATCCGCTCGGACCCAGGAGCATGCGCGATGACGTACGGACTGCTCATCCTGCCGTTCGCGCTCGCGACGATCGCCGTGACGCTGGCGACGATCCCCCGTCCCGGCTTCGGCAGGCGGATGCTCTCCTCGGCACTCGCCGCCGTCGTGCTCATCGTCCTCACCGCCGTGTTCGACAACGTCATGATCGCGGCGGGCCTGTTCACCTATCCTGTGGACCAGATCAGCGGGCTCCGCGTCGGACTCGCACCCCTCGAGGACTTCGCCTACCCGCTCTGCGCGGCGTTCCTCGTGCCCGCGGTCTTCGTCCTGCTTCCCGCGAGAAAGGCCGCATGAGCGCGACCGAGCCCCTCCGCGCCGGCACCGTCGCGCGGCAGCTGTTCGTGGCATCCCGCCCGGTCAGCTGGATCAACACGGCGTATCCCTTCGCCGCCGCGTACCTCCTCGCCACACGCGAGATCGACGCCGCGCTGGTCGTCGGCACGCTCTTCTTCCTCGTGCCCTACAACCTCGCGATGTACGGGATCAACGACGTGTTCGACTACGAATCCGACCTGCGCAATCCCCGCAAGGGCGGTGCGCACGGCGCGGTGCTCGACCGGCGGATGCACGCCGTCACGCTGTGGGCGGCGGGCCTGTCGTGCCTGCCGTTCGTCGTCTACCTCGTGATCGTCGGGTCGCCCCTGTCGTGGCTCGTGCTGGCGGCGAGCCTCTTCTTCGTCGTGTTCTACAGCGCACCGCCGCTGCGGCTCAAAGAGAGGCCGTTCGCGGACTCCGTGACGAGCAGCATCCACTTCTTCTCCCCCGCCGTCTACGGCCTCGTGCTGGCCGGGGCCGTCTGGACGTGGCAGCTCGTCGCGATCATCGTGGCCTTCGCGCTCTGGGGTGTCGCGTCGCACGCCTTCGGCGCAGTGCAGGACGTCGTGGCCGACCGCGAAGCGGGCATCTCGTCCATCGCCACGGCACGCGGTGCGCGGTGGACGGTCTGGTTCGCGCTGGCCTGCTACGCCGCCGCAGGGCTCGTCATGCTGACATCCGCGTGGCCCGGGCCCCTCGCGGCGCTCCTCGCGCTGCCCTATCTCGCCACGGTCTGGCCGTTCCGCGCCATCACGGACGAGACGGCGGATGCCGCGACCCGCGGGTGGGACCGATTCCTGTGGCTCAACCAGCTGACGGGGTTCGGAGTCACGCTGCTGCTGATCTGGTACTGGTTCCTCACGAGCTGAGGCCGGGCGATCCCCGCCCGGCCTCAGTCCTGTGGAGCGTGCGGACTCAGCCGCCCAGCTCGATGAGCTTCTGCACCGCGGCCGTCAGACGGGCGTCGGCCTCGCCGTAGGCGGCCCAGTCGCCCGCGGCGAGTGCCGCCTGGCGATCCAGCATGGCCTGCTGCGCCTGCTGCAGCGCCGCCTGGTACTCGTCAGCGGGCACGCTCGGCGACGGGTTGGGGGTCGGCGTGGCCTCCGGCGTCGGCGTCGCCTCGGGAGTGGCGGGCGTCGTCGGGGTCACCCCGCCGTCACCGGCATCCGCTCCCGAATCGCCGCCGAACAGCTGGTCGAGCGCCTGGTTCAGGGTGTCTTCGAACGCGACCTTGTTGCCGAACGAGACGAGCACCTTCTGCAGCGTCGGAAGCTTGGTCGCACCCGAGGACTGGACGAACACCGGCTGCACGTAGAGCAGACCGCCGCCGACGGGGAGCGTCAGGAGGTTGCCGTTCAGGACGTCCGACTGGCCCTGTCTCAGGATGTTGATGAACGCAGACACCTGCGGATCGGCGTCGAAGGTGTTCTGCACCTGACCGGGGCCGGGGACGCTCGTGGACGCGTCGATGACGAGCATCCTGAGCTTGCCGTAGTCGGAGGCTTTCACGCCGTCCTTGTCACCGGCGTTCGAGTCGACCGCGAGATAGCCCATGAGGACGTTCCGGGTGTTGTCGCCTGCGGGGATGAAGCTCGTGAACATCGAGTACGTGGGCGCCGTCTGTCCCGGCATCTGCATCGTCAGGTAGTACGGCGGCTGCAGGAAGTTGGGGCTCTGCGGGTCGTCCGGCGTCTTCCACGCGTTGTCGCGCTGGTAGAACGACTGCGCGTCATCGACGTGGTAGACGCCGAGCATGGCGCGCTGCGCCTTGAACAGGTCGGTCGGGTACCGCACGTGGCTCATGAGGTCGCCCGACATCTGCGAGATCGGCTTGAGCGTCGAGGGGTAGACCTTCTGCCACGCCTGCAGGATCGGATCGCTCTCGTCCCAGGCGTAGAGCGTGACGTGGCCGTCGTACGCGTCGACGGTCGCCTTGACCGAGTTGCGGATGTAGTTGATGTTGTCGAGCGCGACGCGGGGCGTCTCGTTGTTCGCATCCGCGATCGCCTGCTGCAGGCTCACGAGTGTCGAGTACGGGTAGCTGTCGCTCGTGGTGTAGCCGTCGATGATCCAGACGATCCGCCCGTCGACGATGCTCGGGTACGGGTCCTTGTCGAGCTCGAGGTAGGGCGCGACCTTCTGCACACGATCCAGCGGGCTGCGATCGTAGAGGATCTGCGAGTCCTGGTTGAGGTAGTCGGAGAAGAGGATCTGCTCCGACTGGAACTTCAGGGCGTAGATCAGGCGGTTGAAGACGTTGCCGACGCTCGGCCCGCCGTTGCCCTCGAACGTCGTCTTCGTCTCGGTCGCGCCGTCCTCGCCCGCCGGGTAGTCGAGCTCGATGGGTGCCGTCCCCGCCGGTGCACCGACGATGGAGTACGTCGGCGAGTCCTCACCGAAGTAGACGCGGGGCTCGAAGTTCTCCTGGTCGGTCAGCACGCCGGCGACCGGAATGCCCTGCTCGATGAAGACGGGGTTGCCGTCCGTCGTGCGATCGTTGCCCCTCGCCGCGACGAGGCCGTAGCCGTGCGTGTAGACGAGGGTCGTGTTCTGCCACGACGCCGCGTTGCCGAGCTGGCTCACGTCGAGCTCGCGCACGGACACGACGGTGTCCTGCGAGACACCCCCGATGTTGTACCGGTCGACATCGAGCGGATCGGCGAACTGGTAGTACGAGCGGTACTGCTCGAGCTGGCGCACCGTGGGGCTGATGATGGCCGGGTCCATGATGCGGATCTGGGCGGTCGTGGCCGCATCGGCGCGCAGCTGGCCGGGCTCGGCATCCGTCGTCGCGGCATAGTCGCTCTTCTCGAGACCGTCGATGCCGTACGCCTGCTTCGTCATGTCGATGCTGCGCTGGTAGTACTGCTCCTCCAGCGCGAGCTGGTTGGGGCGCACCTGGAAGGTGTTGAGCACCCAGGGGTAGCCGACGCCCAGCACGATGGCGGAGACGATGAGGAGCGCCGTCGCGATGAGCGGGTAGCGCCACCGGCCGATGATCGCCGTCACGAAGAAGAGCACCGCGACGATCACGGCGACGATCGAGAGGATCGTGAGGCCGGGGATGATGGCGTGGGTGCCGACGTAGCCGGGACCGACGATGCGGTCGCCGGGCTCGATGAGCGTCTTGTACCGGTCGAGCCACAGGCTCGCCGCCTGCACGAGCAGGTACAGCCCCGCGATGACCGCGAGCTGGATGCGGGCCGCCTTCGAGATGCGGAGCTCGCGCTGCCCGATGCGCACCGAGCCGTACAGGTACGACACGACCGCCGTCATCAGGAGGCAGATGAGCAGCACCGCCGACACGAACCCGAGGAGGGTGCTGTAGAACGGCATCGCGAACAGGTAGAAGCCGGTGTCGAGGTGGAACTGCGGGTCCTTCAGCTTCGTCTGCACGCCGTTGAACCACAGCCACGTGGTCTCCCACTGCGCCGAGGCGGCGAAGCCCGCGAAGAAGCCGAAGAAGATCGGGATGCCCCACATCGCGAGGCGACGCAGCGGCTCGACGACCTCCTGGTAGCGGTCGAGCTGCGAGCTCAGGCGCGCGTAGACCGGGCGCAGACGATACGCCAGCTGGATCGCGAGCCACACGGGGACGGCCATGCCGAGGAAGCCCACCGCGAACATCACGATGCGCGCGACCCACTGGCGCACGAGCACCGACGAGAAGCCGAGCTGGTCGTACCAGAGCCAGTCCGCGTACAGGTTCGCGAAGACGAAGAACGCCACGACGAGGGCGGCGATGATCGCGAGGGTGATCGCAATGATCCGACGGGTTCGGGAGGGTGCGGCCGGAGTCGGCGCAGACGTCGTGGTCACCGTCTCATCCTAGGTGCGCGGTTCTGGGCGAACGCCGAGTCCGCGCTCGGCGAACTCCCGGAGTTCCCCCAGACTGCGGCGCGTGTCAGCCGGCGGTGCAGGTCGGCAGCGCGTCGAGGTCTCCTCCGCTGCTGATCGCATCGAGGACCTTGAGCGAATCGTCGAGATCCTCGACGGCGAAGACCCGCAGCCCGTCCGGGACATGGCCCACGACCTCGTCGCAGTTCGACTTGGGAGCGAGGAACCACTCGGCGCCCGCACCGACCGCGCCCCAGAGCTTCTGACGGATGCCGCCGATCGGCCCCACCGTGCCGTCGGCGGAGATCGTCCCCGTGCCGGCGACATCCTTCCCGCCGTTGAGCTCTCCGGGTGTGAGGGTGTCGATGATCCCGAGCGCGAACATCATGCCGGCCGACGGTCCGCCGACGTTGTTCAGCTGAATCGTCACGTCGATCGGGAAGTCGAAGTCGCTCAGGAGCGTGATGCCGAGGAGCCAGAGGGTGTCGCCCTGCACCGTCGTCTCCTTGGGCTGCACTGTCACCGTCTCCTGCGCTCCCCCGCGCTCGATGACGAGCTCGACGGGCTCGCCGCCGGATGCCTGCACGAGCTCGCGCAGCTGATCGCCGCTCGTGATCGCCGTGCCGTTCGCCTCGACGATGACGTCGCCCTCCTGAAGGATGCCCTCGGCCGCCGAGTCCTTCGTGAGGGAATGCACCGTGATGCGCGTCTGGACGTCGTAGCCGAGCTGGGTGAGGGCGGCGGCCGTCGCCTCCTTCTGCGAGTCGACCATCATGGCCGAGCTCTCCTCGTTGCGCTGCTCGCTCGTCTGCCCCGCGGGGAAGACGGCGTCGATCGGCAGCACGGCCTTGGTCGGATCGAACCACGCGGTCGCGAGCTCGAACCACGACGGCGTGCGTTCGCGGTTGCCGACGACCTGGACCGTGAGGAGATCGAGCGTGCCGGCCGTCTTGTAGGTCTCGGCGCCGTTCACCGAGATGAGCGGCACCTCGTCGCCGTCGGAGGAGGTGGCGGTGCCGAGGGTGTTGTAGACCGGCCCGGGACGCTGGATGACGTAGGCCGTCGGCAGGAACGTGAGCACCAGCAGGATGATCATCGCGACCGCGAGCGCCCAGACACCCGCCAGCGTGCCGCGGCTCATACGGCGCCGTGGGGCGGGCGTGATGGTGACGTTCTCGTCGAACAGCGCCACGGAGGACCTTTCTTGCCGGATGTCTCGCCTGTCGTTCGCGACCGGCGTACAGCATGAGAGGTCCGGGCCGGGAGGTGCGAGGGTGCGTGCGACTAGCGTAGAACGCGAGGTCATGACCCGGCTGAAAGGCGGCTGAAGTGGCAGACGACGACCGCAGTCCCGAAGAGGAGTTCCAAGAGCTCATCAGACAGCTCTTCGGAGGCGGAGCCGACGGCATCGACCCCGAGCAGCTCTCGCGGCTGACCGGGCTCGGCATCGACCCGGCGATGATGCAGACCGTGATGCGCCACCTCCAGGGCGCCTTCGAGGGCGACGGCGAGATCTCGTGGGATCTCGCGCAGCGCCAGGCGCTGCACATCGCCAACCAGGACGGTCTCGGCGTCACGTCGGGCCAGCGCACCGACCTCGACCAGGCCTTCGCGCTCGCCACCCTGTGGCTCAGCGAGGCGACCACGATCTCGGAGCTCGCGCAGCCCCCGCGCGCGCTCACACGCGGCGGCTGGGTCGAGGCGACGCTGCCCGTCTGGCAGGAGCTCGCCGAGCCCGTCGCGACGAGCATCGCGGACGCCCTCACCAAGGCGCTGAGCGAGCAGGCCCCCGACGACATGCAGAACCTCGTGCAGGGCGCCGGACGGCTCATGCGCAGCGTCGGCGGATCGCTGTTCGCGACGCAGCTCGGGCAGGTCGTCGGCCGGCTCTCGCTCGAGGTCGTCTCGGGCGGGGATGTCGGCATCCCGATCATGCCCGACGGCGAGGCCGCGATCCTCCCGCAGAACTTCGCCGACTTCGGTCGCGACCTCGAGATCCCCGACGACCAGCTCGCCCTGTACATCGCGACGCGCGAGCTCGCGCACGCGCGTCTGTTCCGGCACGCGCGGTGGCTGCGGCTGCACGTCATCTCGCAGGTGACCGACTTCGCCCGAGGCATCCACGTCGACACGGAGGCGCTCGAAGACCTCGCGTCGCGGTTCGACCCCTCCGAGCCCGAGGAGCTGCGCTCCGCGCTCGAGAGCGGAGCGCTGCTCCCCGCACGCTCCGAAGCGCAGACCGCCGCCCTGACGCGGCTCGAGAACCTCCTCGCGACGATCGAGGGCTGGGTCGACGTCGTCACGGCGGAGGCGACCTCGCGGCTCCCGACCGCCGAGCGGATCGCGGAGGCCGTCCGCCGTCGGCGCGCCGTCGGCGGCCCTGCCGAGCAGGCCCTGGGCTCGCTCGTCGGACTCGAGCTGCGCCCGCGCCGCATGCGCGAGGCCGCCGCGATGTGGCGCGCCGTGACCGACGCCGTCGGCGTCGCGGCCCGCGATTCTCTGTGGGACTACCCCGACCTCATGCCGACCTCGGAGGACATCGACGATCCGGCGGCGCTCGTGGCACGTCTCGAGGCCCGCGCGCGCGGCGAGGAGCCCGCGCGCGATGCGTTCGACGATGCGCTCGAGCAGCTGCTGCGGGGGGACGCCCCGACGGGCGACGGCGATGCGGCCCAGTCTGGCGATGCGGCGGCCGGCGGCGGAGACGCGGCGGCCGGCGATGCCGGGGCCTCCGCCGATACGGCGGAGTCGGACGACGCGCCCGAGGATGGCGCGCCCGGCGACGAGCGCCCCGTCTGAGGCATCCTCTCCTCCCCAGGTCGGCTCGCGTCGCGAGCTGACCGGGAGGGGCTGTGGAAAGGGATGCCGGAGGCCGGTCCACTGCCGATGATCGAGGGATGCTGCGACTCGACCCCGCTCATCCCCCGCTCTGGCGCGACGAGACGACGGTGCAGTTCGGGCTCGATCCCGTCGCCGTGATCGAGACGACGGCGCCCTGGCAGGAGCGGCTCGTCCATGAGCTCGAGCACGGCGTGCCGCCCGGCGCTCTGGACGCCGTCGCGAGTGCCCTCGGCGCACCCGAGGGCGAGGCCGCCGGCTTCGTGCGGCGGCTGACGCGCGCGCTCGCTCCGCAGGCGCCGCCGCCGTCGCGCGGCGTCGTGGTGCAGGCGGGAGACGGCATCGCGCCCGAGACGACTCAGGGGGTCGTCGATGCGCTGGCGGCGGCCGGCTTCGAGGTGGCGGGCGCGCGAGGCGCGGACACCCGCGTGCCCGTCGTCATGCTCGCGGCACACGTCGTCGAGCCGCGGCGCGCTTCCGTGCTGCTCGGACGCGATCTGCCGCACCTTCCCGTCGTCTTCGGCGGCGGGACCGTCGAGGTCGGGCCGTTCGTCCGCCCGGGCGTCACCGCGTGCCTCGCGTGCGTCGCCGCGGAACGGCTGGAGGCCGACGAGGCCTGGCCCCGGCTCGCGACGCAGCTGCTCGGGCGGCGGGCGCCTTCCGTGTCGCTCGCCGCCGCGTGGGAGGCCGGTATCGTCGCGGGGCGGCTGCTCAGCGAAGCGGCGCGTCGGACCGAGCGGCAGACGACGTCCGCGGTGACGCTGCGCGCCGCGGCCGGGCCGACGACGCGGACGCATCGCCCGCACGCAGCGTGCCGCTGCCGATCTCTTTCAGGAATCGCGACGGCGCCCGCCCGCGAAGTCCCGGCGACCATGACAGCGAGAGGCTTCGCGCGGCCCGCGTGATCCCGACGTAGGCCAGCCGGCGCTCTTCGTCGACCTGCTCGAAGGTCGTCGCATAGCCGATCGGCAGCAGGCCTTCGGCCATCCCCACGAGGTGGACGTGGTCCCACTCGAGGCCCTTGGCCGCGTGCAGCGTCGCGAGCGTGACGGTGCGGAGGGCGGGTTCGTCCTGGACCTTGGCGCGCGCGACGAGGTCGTCGCTGAACGAGCGGAGGGTCGTCCCGGGCGGTGCCTCCTCGGCGAGCCGCAGGAGGGCGGCCCGCGCCTCCCACGCGTCGCGCAGCGCACCGCCGGCCTCCGGCGGCTCATCGCTCAGGCCGATGTTGCGCAGCACGTCGCGCACGCTGTCGATGAACCCCGTCTCGATGGGCGCGACCGCGGCCGCGCGGAGCGCCATGACGCCCTGGCGGACCTCGGGGATGTCCCAGAACCGCCGGCCGCCGAGCACCGACGCGGCGATGCCGACGTCGGCCAGCGCCTTGAGCAGCTCGACCGACTGGGCGTGGGCGCGATACAGCACAGCCACGCGGCGCGGATCGACGCCGGCGTCGAGGGACGCCCGGATGCGTGCCGCGACGCCGCGCGCCTCGGCCACGTCGTCGTCGAAGCCGGTCACGGTCGGCTCCGCTCCGACGGCGGCGGGACGCGCTGCCGTGAGCACGAGGGCGCCGGGACGATCCCGCATGAGGGCATTCGCGACGTCGAGGATCGGGGCATCCGACCGGTGGTTCTTCTCGAGCCGGACGACTTTGGCGCCTTCGTGACGGTGCTCGAACTCCAGGAGGAATCGGGCGTCCGCGCCGGCGAACGAGTAGATCGTCTGGCTCGCGTCGCCGACGACGCACAGGTCGCGGCGATCGCCCAGCCAGAGCTCGAGCAGTCGATGCTGCAGCGGAGACACGTCCTGGAACTCGTCGACGGTGAAGTGGCGGTACTGCTCCCGCACGGCGTGGACGATCTGGGGCTCCGCCTCGAGCATCCCCGCGCAGGCGAGCAGAACGTCTTCGAAGTCGAGCTGGCGCCGCTCGTCCTTGAGCTTCTCGTACGACCGCTGCAGAGCCACGACCTGGTCCACGCCGAGCCGGCCCACGCCCTTCGGACGCGCGTCGGCGTAGGCCTCGATGCTGCGCAGCGTCACCTTGCGCCACTCGATCTCGCTCGCGACATCGCGGAGCGTCGCGACGTCGGGTGAGAGGCCGACCCCGTCGGCGGCGTGCGCGAGGAGGCGCACCTTGTTGTCGACGATGGTCGGCGCCTGGTCGCCCGCGAGCTGCGGCCAGAAGAAGTTGAGCTGAGCGAGTGCGGCCGCGTGGAAGGTGCGCGCGGCGACTCCCTCCACGCCCATCGCGCGGAGCCTCGCCCTCATCTCCCCCGCCGCCTTCGCGGTGAAGGTCACGGCCATGACGCGGCTGGGCGAGTACGCCCCCGTGTCGACGCCGTGCGCGATGCGGCGCGTGATGACGCGGGTCTTGCCGGTGCCCGCTCCGGCCAGCACGACGACCGGACCTCGAAGGGTCGTGGCGGCCTCGCGCTGACGCTCGTCGAGCCCTTCGAGCGCGCCGTCGCTCACGCGGCCCCCGCGTGCCAGTCCGCGATGAGGCGATGCGCGATCGACGCGCGGCCGGGAAGGAGCACGTCGCCGTGGCCGGCGAGGGCCGCTCCGATCTCGTCGCGGGTGAACCAGCGGACCGCCGCGATCTCGTCGCCGTCGGCCTCCGCCGCCTCGTCGTCGATGGCCGCCGCGAGGAAGCCGACCATGAGGGAGCGCGGGTACGGCCACGCCTGCGATCCCCGGTACCTCACGTCGTGCACCTCGACCCCGCACTCCTCGCGCACCTCGCGCACGACGGTGGACTCGAGCGACTCTCCCGCCTCCGCGAAGCCCGCGAAGCACGAATAGCGGTTGGCGCCCCACAGGGCGTTAGAGCCGAGCAACAGCCGGTCGGGGTCGCGGTCGCTCGTGATGGCGACGATGACCGCCGGGTCGGTGCGCGGGAAGTGCTCGCGGCCGCACACCGGACAGCGCCGCGACCAGCCCGCGTTCCTGAGCTCCGTGAGCGATCCGCACGCGGGGCAGAACGGCGAATCGACGAGCCAGCGGCCCAGGCTGAGCGCCTCGACGAACGCACCGGCATGGGCCGTGCCGAGTTCTCCGCCGATGACCCGCAGCCCGGCCCAGCCGCCGGGAGCCGCGAAGGGCTGCTCCGCGTCCTGCGACAGCGCCGCGACGAGGACGGGGCGACCCGACGCATCCCGCCCGAGGAAGGCCCACACGGCGTCGTCGGGAACGTCGGAGGGCGCCGCGAAGTGCAGGGCGGAATGCCCCGACTCCGCCGTCGCGGCGAGGGGTGCGGCGTCGCCGTGGATGACGAGCACGCGGGTGGAGGCATCCGCCCGGAGACCCTCGACGAGACCCTCGATCGAGCGCTCGTCCGCGGCACGGTCGATGCCAGGGCCGGCCAACCCGGAGCGGAACCCCTCGGGCGTCGTCATCCAGCACCTCTCTCGTGGTGGTCGGGCGGCGGATCGGCGGGCGACCGGCGGGGTCTGCCTGCCAGGGCGTGGCGCGAGGGCGGGCGACGACCGCCGACCTACCCTGGGCTCATGGCACGCTCTCCCCTCACTCTAGCCGCGTCCGTCACGTCGGCTCTGCCCCGGGTCGGCGTCGTCGGGGCGGGGGCGCTGACCGAGGGTGCGGCGGGTCGTTTCGACTCCGCCGTGGCCGATCTGGACGACGGGCGGAGGGTCGTCGTGCGGGCTCCCGCCGACACCGACGCCGCCTCCGAGCTCGCCGCCGAAGTGCGCGCGCTCCGAGCCCTCACACCCGGCGTGCGGGGACTTCTGCCCTTCCGCGCGCCGGAGCTCCTCGGTGAGACGGGCCTCGGCGACGCACGAGTCGTCGTCGTCGACTTCCTCCCCGGGTATCGAGTGGATGCCGCGCACCTGCCGCCCGGTCGCGGAGCCGCGACCTCCGTCGGCGACGCGCTGGCCGCCCTCCACGCGCTTCCGCTGTCGATCGTCCGCACCGAGGGACTTCCCGTCCGCACTCCGCACCAGATCCGTGACGACGCGAGCCGGCTGCTCGATCGTGTGCGGGCGACGCGCAAGGCCCCGAAGGCTCTCCTCGCACGCTGGCAGCGGGCCCTCGACGCGACGGCGCTGTGGCGCTTCGAGTCGGCAGTCGTGCTCGGCGGAGCCGGCGCGGCGTCCTTCCTCTTCGAAGACGTCGACGGCGCGCCCCGTGTGACGGGCCTGCTCGAGTGGCACGGCCTGCAGGTCGGCGACCCGGCGACGGACCTCCAGTGGCTCGCCTCTGCTCCCGCCGCGGCGGACGACGTCTTCACCGCCTATGCCGCCCGCAGCTCGCGCGCCCCCGACGCGCTCGTGCGCGAACGGTCGCGTCTGTATGCGGAGCTCGAGTTCGCGAAGTGGCTCGTGCACGGCGTGGAGAACGACCGCGACGAGATCGTCGACGATGCCGTCGCCCTGCTCTCCTCGCTCGCCGAGGGCGTGCGGCACGACGAGCTCGTCCCCGACGGCGACCTCGATGTCGAGGACGCGATCGCACTGCTCGGCCGCGTGCCCGAGAAGTCGAGCGCGCCCGTCGACACGTCGATGCAGACCGACGCCTACGACCCGGAGGAGCTCTCGCTGTGGGTCCAGGACGACTCGGAGCCGGATGCCGCCGGCGCCACGACACGAGTAGAGCTCGCACCCGAGCCCGAACCGGCGGTCCTGGCCTACGAGGACGTGTCGACCGCCCCGATCGAGCTCCTGTCGTCGACCGGCAGCCTTCCGGCCGCCCCCGAGGTCGATGAGGAGCGCGAGGCCGAGCGCGCGTCGCGCGCCGCGTTCCAGCGCTGGACCAGCTCGTCCTCGGAGTAGACCCGGTCCGACCGGATCACCCGGTCGTGACCGACGTAGTACAGCGCTACGTCGATCTGATCGAGGGGCACGCCGTGCCGCTTGTGGTACGCGATGCGATACAGCGCGAGCTGCAGCATCCGCTCCTCCCGCTCGGCCGCTGACGAGGGCGGGCGGCCCGTCTTCCAGTCGACGATCTCGATGCGTCCGCCGCGATCCGCGCGCCGGTAGACGGCGTCGAGCTTGCAGATGACGTGGCCCAGCTGCTCCGCGCCCTCGAGAGTGATGTCGATCTCGGACTCCACCTCGATCGGCTGGAGCGGGCCCCACTCCGATGCCTCGAAGGTCGCTTTGAGCCGCTCCAGCGCCTGCTCCTCCTCGACGGACACTTCGGTCTCGGGCGCATCGTCGTCGATCTCCCAGAGACCGTCGTCGAGCGAGGCGACACGTCCGGCGAGCCCGGACCGCTGCTCGACCCACGCGTGGAAGAGCGTGCCCCGGAGCGTCTCGCCATACGGCCGCTCGGGCAGCGGCCGCGCGATCGCCTTGACCGTCGCCCCGTAGTCTCCGACGAAGTCCTTGAACCGGGAGGCGCCGATGCGCGCGGGCGCCTCCGCGACGTTCCCGCGGCGTCGTCGCTCGGCTTCGGCGAGGAGGGGCCGGAGGATCTCGTCCGCCTCGGGCGCACGCGCGCTCGCGGCCTCGACCTCGGCGGCCGCGCGTTCGACGATCGCGCGACGGTCGCCGAGCGGATCGAGGGGCCAGCTCAAGATGCGGCCGCCCTGCTCGAGGTACGGATTGTCGCCGGGATCGCTCGCGTCGATCTCGTCCGCGCCGAGCGCATCGAGCATCTCGACGAGGTAGCGGCTGGGCTTGCGGGCCGACTGCTGGCCCGCCCAGTGAGAGCCCGTCAGAAGCAGGTCTGACCGTGCGCGGGTGACGGCGACGTAGGCCAGCCGGCGCTCTTCGCGCTCCTGGTGTGCGCGGTCGGCTTCGCGGAACGCCTCGATGGCCGGTGCCAGATCGCCGGTGTCGTCGGGCAGGTCCCAGGCGAGCTGCGGCAGGGCGTCGCGATCTCCGCGCAGCGCGTACGGGAGGACGCCGAAGGCGAGCCAGCCCGACACCGTGCGCGGCGCCTTCGGAAGCTCGCTCTCGACGAGGCGCACGACGGCGACGGCATCCCATTCCAGGCCCTTCGACCCGTGGATCGTGAGAAGCTGCACGACGCCCGGCTCGGGAGGCTCGGGGCGCGGCATCAGCTCGTCGGTCTCCTCGGCGTGATCGAGCCACGCGAGCAGGCTCGCGACAGAACCCCGATCGTCGGCCAGGAGGAACGAACGCACCTCGTCGAGGAAGGAGCGCAGGCGGGAGGACGCGAGACGCGCAGGGCCGCGGGCCTCGTTCGCGGCGAGCTCGATGTCGAGGCGCAGCTCGAGCTCGATCATGCGGATGAGGTCGGGGATGGGCTGACCGACCGCGCGGCGCAGACGCTCGAAGAGCTCGCCGGCCTCGCGGAGGCGCGCACGACCCGCCGGCGAGATGTCGGCCGTCAGCCGGTAGTCGTCGGGCGCGCGGCGGACGAACTCGAGCGCGTCGATGATCGAGACCTGCTCGTCGGTGCCGGCCGAGCCTCGGATGCGCTGCACGAGCTCGGCGTCGAACGGGGTGAGGCTCGCGTCACGGCGCGCCAGCGTCTCGGCGAGGGCGTGGAGGGCCGCGAGGTCCGGCACCCCGAGCGCGAACCGGGGCCCGGTCAGGATGCGCAGAAGGGCGGACCCCTGCATCGGGTCGTGCACGACGCGCAGCGCCGAGATGACGTCGACGACCTCGGGCGCCGAGAGGAGCCCGCCGAGGCCCAGGATGCGGTTCGGCACGCCCGCGCGGTCGAGCGCCTCGGAGAAGAGCTGCATGTGGCGCTTCGTGCGGAACAGGACGGCGCCGGAGTGAGGGCTGTCGGTCCGCGCCGCATGCTCGGCCTGAACGCGCGCGAACCACTGGGCGACCTCGCGCGCCTCCTCGTCGACGCTGGAGGCGTAGCGGTGCTCGACGCGACCCTCGCCCGCGCCGGGGCGCGGGGCCAGCGGCTCGACGTCCACCGTGCCGGGCGCCGTTCCGGCCAAGAGCGCATTCGCGGCGGTGAGGACGCCGAGGTCGTTCCGCCAGCTGATCATGAGCGTGTGTCGCGCGACCGGCGTCGATCGCGCGAACGCGCGAGGGAAGGCTGCCAGATTGTCGGCCGAGGCGCCTCGCCAGCCGTAGATCGACTGCTGCGGGTCTCCCACCGCCATGACGGGGGTGTCGTGGAAGATCGCGGCCAGAAGCTGCGTCTGGATGACCGACGTGTCCTGGTACTCGTCGAGCAGCACGACGCGGTACTGGTCGCGGAGCTCGTCGGCGACGTCCGGAGCGGCCTCGACGATCTGCAGCGCGCCCGCGACCTGGTCGGCGAAGTCCAGGGTGTCGTCGGCGTGCTTGCGCTCGGCGTAGTCGGCGACCAGTCCGGCGAGGACGGGCAGGCCGCTGAGGCTCTTTCGGGCGCCGTCGACGAGGTCCTGGTGCTTCTTCAGCCGGCAGGAGATGTCTTCGAGGCGATCGGCCCAGCGATCGCCGAAAGCCGCGAGCTCGGCGAGGTCGACCCGGTTGTCGAGAACCTCCCCTGCCAGACGGTGCACGGCGTCCACGACCGTCGAGAAGGCCTCTTCGCGCTCGGAGAGGCGCGCGTCCTGCGACGCGATCACGACCCGCCGTGCGAGCAGCCACGATCCCGACTGGCTGAGAAGCGCCGACTCCGGGTCGCGTCCGATGCGCGCGCCGTGATCGCGCACGATCGCATCGGCGAACGAATTGTAGGTCGCCACCCGTGCGCGCTGCAGCAGCGCGTCGGCTGTCGCGCCCGGTCTCTCGCCGCCCGTTCCGAACTCGATCGCGAGCGCGTCGAGGAAGAGCGCGAAGGCGTCCTGCCGCTCACGCGCCGGCAGCCCGGCATGGTCGCGCCAGAAGGCGGCCAGGTCGCCCCGCTCGGCCAGCTCCTCGAGGTGGGGAAGCAGGCCGCGGCGCTCGTACTCCCCGATCGTGGTGAGGCGGCGCTGGATGCGCTCCGACAGCTCACCCGCCGCCTTCCGCGTGAAGGTGAGTCCGAGCACCTGCTCGGCGCGGACGTGCCCGTTCGCGACGAGCCACACGACGCGCCCCGACATCGTCTCGGTCTTGCCGCTGCCGGCTCCCGCGATCACGATCGCGGGAGCGGCGGGCGCCTCGATGACGGCACGCTGCTCGGGTGTCGGCTGCGGCAGGCCGAGCGCCAGCGCGACGGTGGACGCCGAGATCGAGAGCCGGCCGGGCCACGCCGGCTCAGTGAGCTCGGAGACGGGAAGCGTCATCGTCACGAGGCGGACACCGCCTTCACGGTGTGCAGCGCGCAGACGCCGAAGCGCGAGGTCGCGCAGTGGGCATCGATCGGCGCGTCGAAGTGATCGGCCGCCATCGCCCTCGCAGCGGTCGCGATGACGTCGAGGAAGGCCGAGCGGGCCTCGGCATCCATCGGCGCCTGCCGCGCGAGCCGGTAATCCGGCTCCTTCTGGGTGGTCTTGGACAGCACGATGAGCCGCGCTCCGGCGTTCGCCGCATCGTCGGCACCGGGAACGAGACCCTCGAGGAATGCGAGCTGATACGCCGCGAGCTGGGGATCGTCGCCGACTTTGTCGTCGCTGAACCGCGTCTCGGAGCGGCCCGTCTTGAGATCGACGATCATTACCCTCTCGTCCTCGGGCCGCGTCTGGTCGTGCGGCACTCCTTCACCCCGCCCCGGCGGGTAGACCTCCACACGGTCGATCGATCCGCTCAGCACGGCCCACCTCCCTTCGCGCGGCTCGTCGCCGGGCTCGACGACATGCACCGGCGGGATCTCGCCGGGCGCGGCATCCATCCCCACCGCGAGACGGAATCGCGCTTCGGCGCCGATCGTCCGGCCGCCGTGGGTGTGGAACGTGTGCAGGTATCGATGCAGGCGCACGGCGAGGAGCTCGGCCCACGCCCGCTCCTTCCGGGAGAGCCACTCGGCCTCGAACTCGAGCTCACCCCAGCGATCGTCGACGATCGCCCGGATGTCGTCGAGGTCGCCCGACGGCACCTCCTCCATGGCGGCATGAAGGATCGTGCCGGCCCCCGCCGACCAGCTCTGCGTGTCGCCGCCGAGCGCCCGGATGGCCCAATCGAGCCCGCAGTCGCCGAACGTCTTGAGCTTCGAGGGCGACACGGGCACCGGCGCCCGGAGAGCGTCGCGCAGCGGCCCCTCCGAGGTCGGCGGCGCGACGCCGAACCACTGTGCGGTCGCCGCACCCGCGACCCCCTCGCGTGCGAGCACGACGAGCTGCTCGGCCGCGTGCGCGCGAACGCCCGGCGATGCCGATGTGGTGAGGGTGCGGCGGTGCTGCGCCACGAGCCCGCGAAGGGTCAGGGGATGCTGCGCCTCAGCCCGCTCGAAGGCGTCGGTGTCGGGCTCGGGGAGGAACGAGAACAGCGGACTCGGCCCGAGATCGTCGTCGTCGACCGCCGTGACGGCGAGGCGAACGCGCGCACGGGAGACGGCACGCACGAACAGCCGCAGCTCGTCGTGGAGCGCCTCGCGGCGCCGGTCGAGCGCGGCGGGCGCCTGCGGCTCGCTCTGCCCGGCGCGGAACGCGGCGACATCGTCGGCGAGGCGCCATGCCCCGAGCGTGCCGCCGCGGGGCCGCAGATTGGGCCACACGCCGTCCTGCAGGCCGGCGATGACCACGCCGTCGAACTCGGCGCCCAGGGCCGACGCGGGTGTGAGGACGGCGACGGTGTCGGCGTGATCGGGCGCCGTCAGGATGTCTTCCGGCACCGCGCTGTCGAGGATGCGACGGAGGAAGACGGCCGGATTCTCGCGTGGCGCACGCTCGACGAACCGTTTCGCGGCGTCGAACAGCGCGACGAGCGCGTCGAGCGCGCGATTGGCCTCGGCGGAGAAGACGCCCGGCGTGGCGGCCACCTCGCTCCACACCCCGGCGAGCGAGCGTCCCGAGATGTCGCGCGCCCGATCCCACACGAGCCACAGCAGAGCGTGCACGTTCGCCCCGCGCTCGGACTCCTCCCGCAGGAGCAGAAGCGTCTCTGCCACGCGTTCTGCCGCGCGCGCCTCGGGCGAGTCGAGCAGCACGAGGGCGGCGGGGTGCTCCATCGCCTCGGACAGCAGCTCGCGCGCAGCCGGCGCCGGCGGTGAGCCGGGCTCCCCCGCCTGCCGCAGCGCGGCGTGTCGGAGGCGAGCGCGGAGCCTCCGGAGGCTCACGGCATCCAGGCCCCCGAAGGGCGACAGGAGGGCGGCCGTGAGCTGCTCGTACGAGCGCTCGGACGCCGGCGTCATGCCGAGCGCGACGAACTCCACCAGCTCGCGCACGACTCCCTCGCCGCCGAGCGGCCGAGGAAGTGCGGCCGCTCGCGTCGGGACTTCGCGCGCCGCGAGCTCGACCTCCAGGTCGGCGACCTGCCTCGTGTCGTGCGCGATGACGGCCAGGCGGTTCCACGGAATCCCCTCGAGCACGTGCCACTCGCGCAGCAGCCGGGCGATGCGGTCGACCTCCTCGAAGGGCGAGGGCGCGAGAAGGCAGACGACGGACCCGTCGCGCTCGGCTTCCGCCGGCCCGGGCGGCCGCCGATGGGCGACGGTGCCCGACACGCCGATCGCCTCGGTGATGCCCCGCGTGAGACGAGTCAGTGCCGATCCGGCCCGGTGCGGCTCGTCGAGCACCCACAGCTCGCCCAGCTGCGCAGCGAGTTCGGCGAAGAGGTCGGCGCTCGCCCCGCGGAAGGCGCCCGACCCGATGTCGGGATCGCCGAGCGCGATGACGGCGACGCCGCGGGCGCGGAATGCCCGGACGAGGCTGACACCTCCCGGGGTGAGCTCCTGAGCGTCGTCGACCAGCACGACCCGCAGTCGCGCCGCGGCACCGAGCACACGCTCGCCCTCATCGCCGAACGGGGCACCCTCGAGCAGCGCGGCGGCCTCGCGCACGAGCTCGGCGGGGTCTCGGTGGGCGGAGCGCATGGAGCCGAGGACGTCGCGGTACTCGCGGAGGAACGAAGCGGTCGCGACCCACGCCGGGCGGCCGTAGGCCTCCCCCACCGCCGCGAGCTCGGAGGGCGAGATCGCCCGCTCGCTGCACTCGGCGGCGAGGGCGCGCAACTCCGCCCGGAACTGCCGCGAGCCGCGCAGCGCGGAGCCGAGACCCTCCGGCCATCGGTCGCGGCCGGCCGCGGCATCCTCGTCGTCTCCGGCCAGGAGCTCGGCGACGATGCGGTCCTGGTCGCCGGCGGTCAGAAGCTGCGGGGGCGCCGCATTCGCCGCGACCGCCGTCGCACGCACGACCTGGAATGCGAAGGACGCGACCGAGCGGGCGAGCGGCCCCGGCGTCGCGAGATCGAGGCCGGCGCCGAGACGGTCGCGCAGCGCCGTCGCCGTCTGCCGGGTGGGCGTCAGCACGAGCAGCTCGTCGGGGGCGAGCAGCCCCTCCCCGAGAAGCCGCTCGACGCGCGCCGCGAGGGCGGTCGTCTTGCCCGTCCCGGGCGCTCCGACGACGGTGCCGGACGCATCTGCGGGCAGCTCGACGACGGCTCGCTGGGCGGAGTCGAGGTCGGGTGCGGGCGTCACATCATCGACGGTAGCGCCCGCCTCCGACATCGCCTGCTGCGCCGTCAGCGTGCCGCTCGGACGTTCGCCCAGAGCGTGCGCCACGGCGGCCGGAGGCCCCGAGCAGGTGTCGTAGAGTTGCCATGCAACGGCGAGTCCGGGCCTGCGCCCGGCGGCAGAAAGGCACATACGTGGAGATCCGCATCGGCATCGCGAACACCGGCCGCGAGCTCAGCTTCGAGACGAACGAGCCGGCCGACGCCATCAAGAAGGCGATCGCCTCCGCTCTCGACTCGGGTTCGACGCACCTGTCGCTCACCGACTCGAAGGGCAACTCCTACATCGTGCCCACCGCGGGCCTGGCCTACATCGAGCTGGGCAGCGAAGAGGCGCGTCGCGTCGGCTTCGTCGCCTGACCCGGCCATGCAGATCCTCCTCGCCTTCATCGTCGGGGCCGTCGTGGGTCTCGCGGTCCACTACCTGGCGGGCGGGCGCGACACGCGCGGCGTCGCGCTGGCACCGATCCTCGGCGCGTTCTTCGCCGGTCTCGTCTGGATGATCCTCACCTGGGCGGGCGTCGGTCTCGACAGCGTCGTCCTGTGGCTGTCGCCGCTCGTCGTCTCCTGGCTCGCGTGGCCGGTCGTGGCGCTCCTCGCCCGCACCCGCCGCACGCACGACCAGGAGGAGCGCAAGCGCCTGCGCATCGCCTGACGCTGATCCGGGATGCCGCGCCCCGGCGCTGCATCCCCTCCGCCGCGATCCCGCGCTACGCGGCGAGTCCCATCGCGTCCATGCGGCGCGAGTGCGCGGCCATGAGCTCCGTGAAGACGGGCTCGACCTTCTCCTCGTCGGCGATCCGCAGGGTCGTGGGCCGCAGCGCGGCGCGGGCGATGAGCAGCGTGTCGCCGACGAGACGTCGCCCCCAGAGCGCCAGCAGCGACTTCCACTCGGCGTCGCTCGAGATGGTCTCGGCCAGAAGGTCGACGATCGCCTGCCGGTCGTCGTCGCCCTGCAGGATGCGGGCCACTCGGCGGCCGGTCTCGCCGTAGCTCGACGAAAGGGCGAGGTAGAAGTCGTCGAGCATGCCCGCCGTGATGTGCACGGCCAGCATGGTCTCCTGCGGGCGCACGCCGTGGGTCGCGCCGCGGAAGGCGTCGAGCGGCTCGCGGAACGGGAGCATGAGGGCGGTGGGGTCATCGCCGCGCTCGCGGATGAGCGCGATGAGCGCCTCGTGCTTCGTCAGGGCGGCACCCGCCGCGCGCGAGAGCGCCTCCTTCTTCGCGAGCTCCGGCGTGACCGCGATGAGCTCGCTGAGCGTCTCGAAGTAGCCGAGCTGAAGGTACGCCGCCTGCCCGAGGAAGGTGTCGACGTCGGGCGCGAGCTCCTCGAAATCAACCCGCGTGGCGGTGCTCACCTCGTCGCGCGAGCGCAGGCGCAGCGAGCGCGAATCCCGACTCGGGCCACGGCGCAACCACTCGAACACGGCATACAGCCTAGGGCCCGGGCCCCCGAGCCGGAGGGTCCGCGAGACGCGCAGCGGCGCGTGGAGTGGCACGAGGCAGATTCCGCCCGCTGAGGCATGCCGAGCCGGGGGCCGCTCCTGAAGTATCCTGTACGGGTCCCCGGCGACGGATCGGGGCCCCCGCGCCTGCGGCTGAGTGAAGGGCGTGGATCCTCCTCAACAGGCGGTCATCTCTCCGCCGGACAGGCTCATATCGTGACGACCTTCGCCGACCTCGGCGTCGATCAGGACATCGTCGAGGCCCTCGCTTCCAAGGGCATCATCGACGCATTCCCCATCCAGGAGCAGACGATCCCCCTCGGGATCCCGGGCCAGGACATCATCGGCCAGGCCAAGACGGGCACGGGAAAGACGTTCGGCTTCGGCATCCCCGTCGTCCAGCGTCTCGGCCTCGAGCCGTCGCACGGCGTCAAGGCGCTCATCGTCGTCCCGACGCGCGAGCTCGCGGTGCAGGTCTACGAGGACATCGACATGCTCACGCAGAACCGCCCGACGAGCGTCGTCGCGATCTACGGCGGCAAGGCCTACGAGGGTCAGATCGAGCAGCTCAAGGCCGGCGCCCAGATCGTCGTGGGCACGCCGGGCCGACTCATCGACCTCTCCAACCAGCGCCTGCTCGACCTCTCGAACGCGGCCGAGGTCGTGCTCGACGAGGCCGACAAGATGCTCGACCTCGGGTTCCTGCCCGACATCGAGAAGATCTTCCAGAAGGTGCCCGCGGTCCGCCACACGCAGCTCTTCTCGGCGACGATGCCCGGGCCGATCGTCGCCCTCGCGCGCCGGTTCATGTCCAACCCCATCCACATCCGGGCGACCGACCCCGACGAGGGCCTCACCCAGGCGAACATCAACCACCTCGTCTACCGCGCGCACTCGCTCGACAAGGACGAGGTCATCGCCCGCATCCTGCAGGCCGAGGGCCGCGGCAAGACCGTCATCTTCACGCGCACCAAGCGCGCCGCGCAGAAGCTCGTCGACGAGCTCGGCGACCGCGGCTTCAACGCCGCCGCCGTCCACGGCGACATGAGCCAGGAGTCGCGTGAGCGCTCGATGGCCGCCTTCAAGGCGGGCAAGCGCGACGTGCTCATCGCGACCGACGTGGCGGCCCGCGGCATCGACGTCGACGACGTCACCCACGTCATCAACCACACCATCCCCGACGACGAGAAGACCTACCTCCACCGCGCCGGCCGCACCGGCCGCGCCGGCAAGACCGGCATCGCGGTGACCTTCGTCGACTGGGAGGACCTGCACAAGTGGGCCCTCATCAACCGCGCCCTCGAGTTCGGTCAGCCGGAGCCGGTCGAGACGTACTCGTCCAGCCCGCACCTCTTCGAGGATCTCGGCATCCCGGCCGGCACGAAGGGCCGCATCGCGACGGCGCCGAAGACGCAGACCGTCAAGACGCAGCCCGCCGGCCGCGCGGCCGACGCCGCAGCTGAGGGCACGGACGAGGGCGGCACGACGCGCCGTCGCCGCCGGCGCTCACGCGCGTCCGGAGGAGTGGGATCGACCTTCGCCGAGGGTGTGTCGACCGACGGCCAGGGCGGCTCGGGGGACGGCACCTCCTCGGCCGACCGCGACGCCGAGGGCGCCGGCACGCACGACGGCCAGGGCAAGGAGCATCACGACGGCAACCCCGGCGCAGCCCGCCGTCGTCGGCGCCGCCGCCGCCCGAGCGCTCCCGCCGCCGGCGCCTGATCGGCACCCGTCTCGAGCTCAGGCCGCAGCGCTGGAATCAGGACGGTGAGGAGCGTTTCGTCCTGATCAGGGCGCTTCGTCCTGATCTCGTCGTCTCCTCCCACGGCTGAGGATTCCGGTCGCTCTCCCCACATCGGGGGGAGGGAGCGACCGTCGGCCGCCTGGCCGACGATGCTTCCGGGATGGACCGCGTCGCTTCCTTCCTCGCCTGGCTTCAGAACTCGGGCGGGATCGCCCATACCAGCGACGCCCGCCGCGACGGACACGGCCCACGCGTCATCGCAGAGGCGATCCAGCGTGGGCTGGTGCATCGTCCGCGCCGATCGTGGATCGCGGTGGAGGGAGCCGATGCCTCCGCCGTGAAGGCGATCGGAGTCGGGGGTCGTCTCACCTGCGTCTCGGCGCTCCGCCCACTCGGCCTGTGGCGCCCTGTCGCCGTCTCGGACACGACGGTGCACGTGTCCGTGGCGGGCAATGCCTCGAGATTCGGCGCCGAGGGACTTCGCGTACCTGGTCGAGCGGACCGGCGCCTGTCGCGGCCCACGCCGTGCAGGAGCATCCCGTCAACGTCCTCGCCCACATTGCGGAGTGCCTCGAGCGTGCTGACGCACTCGCGGTGTGGGAATCCGCGGCCCGGAAGGGCGTGGTCGGCGCGGAGACGCTTGCCCGCGTCCAGTGGCGGAGCGTGCGATGTCGAGAGCTCGCACGGGCCACATCGCTGCTGTCGGACTCGGGCCTCGAGACGCACGCCGCACATGGCTTCCGCGCACTCGGCCTGCCGTTCCGGCGGCAGGTGTGGATCGCGGGTCAGCCGGTGGACATCCTCGTCGGCGATCGGCTGGTCGTTCAGCTCGACGGCGCGCATCACCTCGAGAAGAAGCAGCGCCGACGCGACATCCGCCACGATGCGACGCTCCGACTGATGGGATACACCGTGCTCAGGTTCGACTACCAGCAGGTGCTGTTCGACTGGGCGCACGTGGAGTCGACGCTCACCATGGCGGTCGCCCAGGGGCTGCACCTCGCGCACGGGTGAGGGAATCAGGTCGAGGCCATCTCCTCAGGACTCCGCGTCCGAAACCGTCCTGATCCCGTCGGTCGGTCCTGAACTCGTCTCCCCCGCGGGCGGCCGCGGCGGGTACACCAGGGTCACGAGCACGACCGAGATGATCATCAGGAGGAACCACGACACGAGCTTCGAGAGGGCCACGGGATGCCATCCGTCGGCCTGGTCGGGGTAGCTCCAGGCTCCCGCCCACGTGCCGATGTTCTCGGCGAGGTAGATGAACAGCGCGACGCCCGCGAAGGCGGCGAGCTGCGGCATCCTGATCACCTTCCGCCAGATGCGGGCGTACATCGTCGTCGGGAACCACAGCAGGCCGACGGCGGCCAGCAGCACCCAGCGCAGGTCCCACCACCAGTGGTGCGTGAAGAAGTTCGCGTAGATCGCCGCCGCAACCACGACGGTGAGCCACCGTCGCGGGTAGCGCGTGAACCCGAGGTCGAACAGCCGGTACACGCGCACCATGTACGAGCCGACGGCGGCGTACATGAAGCCGCTGAAGAGCGGCACTCCGCCGATGCGCAACACGCCGTCCGCCGCGTAGGCCCAGGAGCCGACGTCGGTCTTGAAGAGCTCCATCGCGGTGCCCGTGAGGTGGAAGAGCACGATGACCCACAGTTCGCGCCCCGTCTCGAGGCGCGCGGCGACCATGACGATCTGGATGACGATGGCCGCGGTCGTCAGGAAGTCGTTCCGCGCGAGCACCGCGTCCTCGGGGTACCAGAGCCGCGCAGCCACGATCACGACGAGGAGAGCCGCTCCGAAGATGCACGCCCACGCCTGCTTGAGCACGAAGACGGCGAACTCGACGAGGCCCGCACGAACGCCGCGCTCGGACGCATCGCGCAGGAAGGCGTGCGCGACCGCATCGATGCGCCGCTCGAGAGGGGTGGAGTTGCGCATCCGATGACGGTAGCCGACCCGACAGCGCTAATGTGTCGCCAGGCGTTACCCTCGCCGCATTCCTGTCAGAGAGGCATCCATGCGATTCATCGAGAACATCGAGCCGATTTCCGCACCCACCGACCCGAGCATCTTCTGGTACTTCGTCTGGGTGTTCATCTTCGTCGCGTACCTCTCGGTGCTGTTCGCGATCCTCGGCGATCTGTTCCGCGACCGGGAGCTCAGCGGCTGGCTCAAGGCCGTCTGGGTGATCTTCCTGATCTTCGTGCCGTTCCTCACCGCGCTGATCTACCTCGTGGCTCGCGGAAAGCACATGGCGAACCGCAACCAGATCGAGGCCGAGCGCATGCGCGCTGCGCAGGCCGACTACATCAAGAAGGTCGCCGCAGCGCCGCAGTCGGCGACCGAGGAGATCGCGAAGGCGAAGGAGCTGCTCGACAGCGCCGTGATCTCGCAGGCCGAGTTCGACGCCATCAAGGCCAAGGCCCTCGGCTGATCCCCCTTCCCTCGACGACGCGCCCCGGCTCCGCTTCAGCGGATCGGGGCGCTTCTCGTTCGGGATGCCGGAGTCAGGGGTAGATCGGACGGGTCCCCGTGCCCCGGGCGATGATGCGGGCCACCATGTCGTCGCTCGTCGTGTTCTCGCCGGGGAGGTTGGGCTTGCCGAGTCCGTGGTAGTCGCTCGATCCCGTCACGATGAGGTCGTGCGCGTCGACGACGGTGCGCAGCACGCGCTTGCCTTCCTCGGTGTTCTCGCGGTGGTCCAGCTCGAAGCCGGCGAGACCCTTGCCGATGAGGCGCTCGAGGAGCGGGATCGCCATCATCCGCGCGCGGCCATGCGGCGTCGGGTGCGCGACGACGGGAACTCCCCCGGCGGCCACGACGAGGTCGACGGCGAGCCCGATGTCGGGGGCATAGTGGCCCTCGTAGTAGCCGTAGCCCGGGCTGAGGATCGTGTCGAAGGCCTCGCCCCGGTCGGCGACGATGCCTCGCGCCACCAGGGCGTCGGCGATGTGCGGGCGCCCTACAGTGGCGTTGTCGCCGGTCTGGGCGACGACGTCATCCCAGGTCAGCGGGTAATCCCGGCCGATGCTGCGGACGATGCGCTCGGCTCGGCCGATGCGGTCGTCGCGGATGCGCTCCATCTCGGCGCGGAGGCCGACGTCGTCGGGGTCGAAGAGGTAGGCCAGCAGATGCACGGAGCGCCAGTCGTTCCGGGCCGAGAGCTCCATCCCGGGGATGAACGTCATGCCGAGCGACGTGGCGGCCTCGGCGGCCTCGGCCCAGCCCGACGTCGTGTCGTGATCGGTGAGCGCGACGGTGCGGAGGCCGCGGCTGTGGGCCGCCGCCATGACCTGCGCCGCCGACTCGGTGCCGTCCGAGTGCACGGAGTGCAGATGCAGATCGCTCGGCCCTTCGAAGCGACGATCACCCGGCATCCTCCGAGCGTAGCGCCCGCCGAACGCGCGCCGTGGGCAGGCTCCTCCCAGCCTCTCCGCATAGGGTCTGAGGTGTGCTGCGCGTGCTCGGGGTCCTCGTCGCCGCGGCGTGCGCCCTCGTCGCCGCCGCGCTGACCTGGCCCGACATATTCCGTGTCGAGCACATCTATCCGATCGCCCAGTTGATCGCCTTCCGGGCCGCGATCGTGCTCGGGATCGCCGTCGTCGCGGTGGTCGCGCTGCTGCTCGCGCTCATCCGGCCGATCCGTCTGTTCGCGCTCTCCCTCGCGGTCATCGCGGGGCTCGCGGTGGCCGCCAACGCGGCGATCCTCGTGTCGCGCGGCACCGGCACCGACACGCTTCCCGAGAAGACCGGAGACGCGATCCGGGTCATGACCTGGAACACGGCCGGGGAGGCGACGACGCCCACGTCGGTCGCCCAGATCGCGGTGGCGATGGATGCCGACATCGTGACGCTGCCCGAGACCACGATCGAGACGGGCGAGGCCGTCGCCATCGCGATGCGGGAGCTCGGGCATCCCATGTGGGCCCACCACGCCGAGTTCGGCGAGAACGGGTGGGACGCGCGCTCGACGACGCTCCTCATCTCCCCCGACCTCGGGGACTACGCCGTCATCCAGTCCTCCGTGGAGGGGACGACGAACACCTCGACGGTGCCGAGCGCCGTGGCGATGCCCGTCGACGGCAAAGGGCCGATCGTCGTCGCCGCGCACGCCGTCGCACCGCGCCAGGAGTACATGTCGCACTGGCAGAGCGACCTGCAGTGGCTCGCCGACCAGTGCGGCGCCGGGGCCGACGTCATCCTCGCCGGCGACTTCAACGCGACGCTCGACCACATGGCCCGGCTCGGCGTCGACGGCGGCACTCTCGGGCACTGCCACGACGTGGCGTCCGAGACCGGCAACGGGGCGGTCGGCACGTGGCCGACGAGCCTCCCGGGCCTCATGGGCGCCCCCATCGACCACGTCATGGCGTCGGAGGCGTGGCGGCCGACCGGCTCGATCGTGCTGCGCTCACTGGACGGGTCGGGCAGCGACCATCGACCGCTGATCGTGCAGCTGGAGCCCGCCCGCTGACCCCCTTCGCGCCGGGCTCGCCCGTGCGAGACTGGACGAATGAGCACGACAGGCGAGAGCGACACGATCGCGACCGAGACCTCCACCGACGCAGCGCCGAAGCCGTCGACCTCCACGAACCGCCGCCAGCCGTTCGGCGCGGGGTTCCTGGACAGCATCTCGTCGGGGTGGGCGGAGCGGCCCGACCTCGCTCCCCCGCAGCGCGAGCAGGCGAGCTTCGCCGCCGCCCGCCGCGAGGCCGTGTCCAACGCCTTCCCCGGCCGTCGCCTCGTCGTTCCGGCTGGCAGCCTCAAGGAGCGCAGCAACGACACCGACTACCCCTTCCGTGCGCACTCCGCGTTCGCGCACCTGACCGGGTGGGCATCGGACTCCGAGCCCGACTCCGTTCTCGTTTTCGATCCGCTCGAGGACGGCGGGCACGACGTCACGCTGTACTTCCGCGAGCGCGCCGACCGCACGACGAGCGAGTTCTACGCGGATGCCTCCATCGGCGAATTCTGGATCGGGCCGCGTCCCGCCCTGTCCGGCGTCGCGGGCGACCTCGGCGTCGCGACGGCGCACATCGACGACTTCGAGGAGACGTCCGACGACCTCGTGGTCGGCGAGGACGACGAGATCACGCGCTTCGTGTCGGAGTTGCGCCTCGTGAAGGACGCGTACGAGATCGCGCAGCTGCGCCTCGCCGTCGACGTCACCGCCCGCGGGTTCGACGACATCATCCGTGAGCTTCCCCGCATCATCGCCCACCCCCGCGGCGAGCGGATCGTCGAGGGCGTCTTCCACCAGCGCGCCCGCAGCGATGGCAACTCGACCGGATACGACACGATCGCGGCCTCGGGTCCGCACGCCTGCTACCTGCACTGGACGCGCAACGACGGAGCCGTCGTGGAGGGCGACCTCATCCTCATCGACGCGGGCGTCGAGGTCGACAGCCTGTACACGGCCGACATCACCCGCACGATCCCTGTGAGCGGGCGCTTCACCGACGTTCAGCGTCGCGTCTACGAGACGGTCCGCGAGGCGGCCGACGCGGCGTTCGCCGTGGCGAAGCCGGGCGTGAAGTTCCGCGCCGTGCACGAGGCCGCGATGCAGGTCATCGCCCGGCGCGTCGCCGGATGGGGCCTGCTCCCCGTGACGGCGGAAGAGGCTCTGGATGCCGAGCGCGGCGGCCAGCACCGCCGCTACATGGTGCACGGCACCAGCCACCACCTGGGCATCGACGTGCACGACTGCGCGCAGGCCCGGCGCGAGATGTACTACGACGGCGAACTCCAGCCCGGCATGGTCTTCACGATCGAGCCCGGCCTCTACTTCCAGATCGACGACCTCACGGTGCCGGAGGAGTTCCGCGGTATCGGTGTGCGCATCGAGGACGACGTCCTCGTGACGGCCGACGGCGTGGAGAACCTGTCCGGCGGCATCCCTCGCACCGCCGACGAGGTCGAGGAGTGGATGCTTCGACTGGGCATCGGCGCCTAACCGAGGGCTGTGGGTGCGGCGCTCAGCACAAGTGCGTCGACTGGGCATCGGAGCCTGACCGAGGCGTTGTCGGTGCTGCGCTCAGCACAAGTGCGTCTTCTGGGGATCGGCGCGTAACCGAGGCTGATCGTCAGCGGCGGGCGCGGATCCATCCGGCGACGATCGGGGCCAGCTCGGCGCCGATCTCGTCGGCGGGGCGCTTGCGGCCCTTCACCTCGAAGGAGTGCCCGCCGCCCTCGATCCAGTGCAGCGTCGCGTCCTGGCACGACGCGACGGCCTCCTCGAGCTGAGAGTGCGGATCCACGAAGGGGTCGTTCGTCCCCTCGACGTAGAGCTGCGGCTGGCGGATGTCGGGGAGATGCGCGACACGTGCCTTCGCCGGGTCGCCGGGCGGGTGCAGCGGATACCCCAGGTAGACGAGACCGGCGGGGTGGATGGCTCCCTCCGCCGCCGCCATCGACGCCATGCGGCCGCCGTACGACTTGCCGCCGGCCCACAGGGGAAGCGGTGAGCGCTCGGCGATCCAGTCCGCGACAGCCGACCAGGTCGCGATCGCGTGGGCGGCCGGGCCCGGCATCCGTCGTCCTGCTTCCGCGTAGGGGAAGTTGAACCGGAGCGTCGCGAGGCCCTGCGCCTGCAGAGCGCGGGTGAAGCCGAGGAGGAAGGGATGCGCGTGGCCGGTGCCCGCGCCGTGCGCCACGGCGACGAGGCCCCATGCGTCGGGCGGCATCTCCCAGGCGGCCGAGACCTCGACCGGACCCGCGGGAAGCGGGACCGTGATGCGCTCGTCCGACCGGGCGGTCGTCACGGGGTGGGAGAACCCGTCGCGCCGGGCTCGGCATCCGTCGTCGTGTCGGCAGGCGGCACGACCCGCTCGCCGTAGCGGGGCGGCTCGTCCGTCTCATCCGGGGGTGCGGTGGGCGGAGCCGCCGGCGCGGGCCGCGGGGCAGGCGGCGCCGAGGGGACCGTGCCGAGCACCTGGCGTGCGCGGTGGATGCTCGACGCGGCGACCGTCACCTCGTAGTGGTCGGCGACGACCTGCATGACGGAGGCGAAGTCGCGGCGCCGGCGCACGAGCGAGTACGTCACGATGCTGAGCAGCATGCCGATCGCGATGCCGACGAACAGCACGCCGACGAATGCCTGAATCGGCACGGACGGCGAGCCGAGCACGAGGATCGCGGAGAAGAGCATGCCGAGGAGCAGTCCGTTGATCGCGCCGGTGCGAGCCGCGGCGGCGTAGCCGAGGCGCCCCGTGACGCGTTCGATCGAGCGGAGTCCCAGACCGACGATCGCGATGTCGCGCGCCGGGACATCGGCAGCGATGAGCGTCGACACGGCCTTCTGCGCGGCCTCGTAGGTGGCGAAGTCGGCGACCTTCTCGCCCGCGTCTCCCGCCCCCTGCGGAAGGCGTCCACCCATCATGCTCACCTCCTCATCCTCCCATGCGACCGGGTCTACGCTGGAACTGTGAGCCAGCAGAGGGTATTCGTCGCGCGCCTTTCCGGGTGCGCGGTCTTCGACCCCGCCGGCGACCGCCTCGGCAAGGTCCGGGACGTCGTCGTGATCTACCGCAAGGACGATCCCCCGCGTGTCATCGGTCTCGTGGTCGAGATCCCCGGACGCCGCAACGTCTTCGTGTCGATCAACCGCGTCACCTCGATCGCCACCGGCCAGGTCATCACGACGGGCCTCATCAACGTGCGCCGCTTCCAGCAGCGCGGCGGCGAGGTGCGCGTCATGGCCGAGCTCCTCGGCCGCAAGGTCTACCTCACCGACAACTCCGGCGTCGCCGTCATCGAGGACGTCGCGATCGAGCGCAATCGCCTCGGGGAATGGGATGTCGGCCAGCTCTTCCTGCGGCGCCCCAAGACGAGCGCCTCGCCCTTCGCGAAGGGCCCCACGACCTTCGCCGAGTGGTCGCAGGTGCGCGAGGAGCAGGTGCCCGGCGAGGCGCAGTCGGCCGAGCAGCTGGTCGCGACGTTCTCCGAGCTCAAGCCCGCCGACCTCGCCAACACGCTCCTCGATCTCCCCGACGAGCGTCTGCTCGAGGTCGCCGAGGAGCTTCCCGACGACCGCCTGGCCGACGCGCTCGAGGAGATGCCCGAAGAGGACCAGGTGCACATCCTCGAGGCGCTGGGCGACGAGCGCGCCGCCGACATCCTCGACCAGATGGAGCCGGACGACGCCGCCGACGTGCTGGCACAGCTTCCCGAGGACCGTCTGGAGGAGCTGCTCGAGCTCATGGAGCCCGAGGAGGCCGAGGACGTCCGTGCTCTGCTGAAGTACGGGCCCGACACGGCGGGCGGCCTCATGACGCCCGAGCCCATCGTGCTGTCGGCCGATGCGACGGTAGCCGAGGCCCTCGCCCTCATCCGCCGACACGAGCTGCATCCGGCCCTCGCCGCGGCCGTGTTCATCACGCTGCCCCCGTACGAGACGCCGACCGGGCGACTGCTGGGCACGGTGCACTTCCAGCGGATGCTGCGCTACCCGCCGCACGAGCGTCTGGGTGCGATCATCGACGACACGCTGGATCCGCTGCCCGCGTCGGCGTCGGCGGCCGAGGTCGCGCGGCTTCTCGCGAGCTACAACCTCGTCTCGGTTCCCGTCGTCGACCAGGCGCATCGCCTCGTGGGCGCCGTCAGCGTCGACGACGTGCTCGACTACCTGCTGCCCGAGGACTGGCGCTCGAACGACGGCGATGAACCCGCGCCCGAATCCGTTCCCACGACGACCGCGAGCATCCCGAGGAGGCGCTGATGGCTCGAGCCGCACGCACCCCCTCGCTGGATGCGCCTCGGGGCCGTTCCGGGATGCTCCAGCGCACGCCGCAGCAGTCGAGCGACCGCTTCGGCAGGTTCTCCGAGGCGTTCGCACGCGCGATGGGGACCTCCGGGTTCCTCATCGGCATGACGATCTTCGTCGCCGTCTGGCTGTCGTGGAACATCTTCATGCCGCCGCAGCTGCAGTTCGACCCGGCGGCGACCAACTTCACGCTCCTCACGCTCATCCTGTCGCTGCAGGCGTCGTATGCCGCTCCCCTCATCCTGCTGGCGCAGAACCGTCAGGACGACCGCGACCGTGTGCAGATCGAGCAGGACCGCCAGCGGGCCGAGCGCAACCTCGCCGACACCGAGTACCTGGCGCGCGAGGTCGTGGCGCTCCGCATGGCCGTGACCGACTTCGCCGACGACGTCATCACGCGCGATGTGCTGCGCACGGAGCTCCGGGCCATCGTCGATCAGCTCGACTCACGGTGGGGTCGTGCCGACGCGAGCGCGGAGCCCGAGGCGCGATGACGGCTCTCGACGAGGCGGTCCGCTCCGCGGTCGGGGCGGTCGTCGACCCCGAGCTGCGCCGCACCCTCGACGACCTGGGCATGGTGCGCGAGGTGCAGGTCGACGGCGCGACGGCGCGGGTCGGCATCCTGCTCACGATCGTGGGATGCCCCGCGGCCGACCGCATCGCAAGGGACGTGACGGATGCCGCGTCCCGCGTGGCCGGGATCGGCGAGGTCGATCTCGAGGTGGGCGTGATGTCGCGCGAGCAGCGCGAAGCGCTCACCGAACGCCTGCGCGGCGGCCGCGCCGCCCGCACGATCCCGTTCGGACCCGATTCGCTGACGCGCGTGATCGCGGTCACGAGCGGCAAGGGCGGCGTCGGAAAGTCCACCGTGACCGCCAACCTCGCCGTCGCCCTCGCGGCGCGGGGTCTCAGCGTCGGGCTCGTCGACGCCGACGTGCACGGCTTCTCGATCCCCGGCCTCCTCGGCCTGGTCGACGCCGAGGGGCGCACGGCGAAGCCGACCCGCATCGACGACCTCATCGTGCCCCCCATCGCGTACGACGTGAAGACCGTCTCGATCGGGATGTTCCTGCGCGAGGGCGAGGAGCGCTCGGCCGTCGCGTGGCGCGGGCCGATGCTCCACCGCACGGTGCAGCAGTTCCTCACGGACGTCTTCTTCGGCGACCTCGACGTGCTCCTCCTCGACATGCCCCCCGGGACGGGCGATGTCGCGATCTCGGTCGGACAGCTCCTCCCCCGCGCGGAGGTCGTCGTCGTCACGACGCCGCAGGCGGCGGCATCCGATGTCGCGATCCGCAGCGCCCTCGTCGCCCGTCAGACCGGCCAGCGCGTCGCCGGCGTCGTCGAGAACATGGCCGCGATGACACTGCCCGACGGCTCCACGCTCGACCTCTTCGGCGCGGGCGGCGGCGCGTCCGTCGCCGCTGCGCTCTCGAGCGAGGGAGACGAGGTTCCGGTCCTCGCGTCGGTGCCGCTGAGCCCCGCCCTCCGTCAGGACGCGGATGCCGGCATCCCCGTCGTCATCGCGCATCCCGACGATCCCGCGGCCGTGGCGATCGCCACCCTCGCCGGTCGTCTCGCCGCCCAGCCGCGCGGGCTCGCGGGACGCGCGCTGCCGATGAGACCCGCCTGACGCCGGGCCCGAGCGGCCTGACGCCCAAGGCGCGAGCGGCCTGAAGCCAGGCGCGAGCGGCCTGACGCCGATCGAGGGTGCCCAGTACCCTGGCGATGGACGCGCGTCCATTCCGGGCCAAAGGGGGTCTCATGTTCGATCTCGACGTCGAACTGCTGGAAGCCGTGAAAGCGGGCGACGTGGCCCGCGTGAGAGCGGCGCTCGAGGACGGGGCGGACGTCGACGTCCGCGAAGACGGGTGGGAGCGCGGACGCACGGCGCTCATGCTGGCGTCCTCCCCCACGCGCGTCCCGATCATGAAGGCGCTCGTGGCGCACGGTGCTCACCTGGATCTGCAGGCCGCCCTGGGCGAGACGGCGCTCATCCTCGCATCGAGCGGCCTCGGCGGAGAGTCGGTCGCTCTCCTCCTCGACGCCGGTGCCGACCCGAACCTCGCCGACCTCCGAGGGAAGACCCCGCTCATGTGGGCCGTCGATCCGCAGTTCCACTCGCGGGACACCTCGGAGACCGTCGGACTGCTCGCGGCGGCCGGCGCACGGCTCGAGGATCGCGATGAGTTCGACCGCACCGCACTCATGTGGGCGGTTCAGGGGCTTCAGCCGTCCGACGTGCGCCCCTCGGTGCTCGCCAAGCTCGTGGAGGTGGGAGCGGACGTCGACGCGACCGACTCGAACGGCGAGACGGCGCTGTTCCCCCTCGTGCGGCACATCGACGACGTCCTCGATCTGAGGAACGGCGAGCGCTGCATCCAGGTGTTTCTGGACGGCGGCGCAGATCCGAACGCCCGCAACAGCGCGGGCAAGACCCCGCTGCAGATCCTCGCCCCCGACTCGCTCCTGCTCGACACCCTTCGCCGTCTGGGCTTCCACTGACGCCCGCGCAGGGCCCGACGAGCTGATCGCTCGCGGAATCGCGGTGGGGATCAGGTCGCCTCGGAGTCGAAGGGGGGCGTTTCCCCCGGCACGAACGTGCCCGCCCCTTCGGGCACCCAGGGTGAGGACGAGGTGGCCGCGATGGCGGCGCCCGCCGAGGCGGCGCGCACGGTGGGCACGGGGGCGTCGTCGAGGAGCGCTTCGCGGATGATGCGCCGGGGGTCGTACCGGCGGGGATCGAGCGTGCGCCAGTCGACGTCGTCGAACTCGTCGCCCATCTCCTCCTTGACGCGGTCGCGAGCTCCACGGAGGTACTCGCGGGCACGCGTCGTGAAGCGGGCGAGGGTCTCGGCGTAGCGCGGGAGTCGTTCGGGCCCGACGAGGAGCGCGGCGATGACTCCGATCACCAGCAGCTTCTCGATCGTGAGCCCGAAGAACATGCATTCAGGTTACCGCCGCGCCTGTGAGGTCCCTGCCCGCACGGGACGTAGGCTGGCCCGGGAGGAGCACGCATGAGCGAGCAGGACGCGAACTACCGGTTCGCCGCCGAGGCGACGGTGGAGCCCGATCACATCGCCCGGGCTCGCGCGCACGCGCTCGAGCTGGGAGCGGCGCCGATCAGCGCGGCGGTCGGCGCGCAGTGCGCGCTGCTGGCCGCGGCATCCCAGGCCCTCAACATCGTCGAGATCGGCACGGGCGCAGGAGTGTCGGGCCTCTGGCTCATGCGGGGCGCGCCCCGCGCGACGCTGACGACGATCGACAGCGAGCCCGAGCATCTCGCCGCCGCGCGTCAGGCGTTCGCGGACGCGAGGATTCCCCCGGCGCGCGCGAGGTTCATCACGGGGCGGGCATCCGATGTGCTCCCGCGCATGAATGAGGCGTCGTATGACATCGTCCTCGTCGACGCGGATGCCGAGAAAGTCATCGAATACGTCGAGCACGGTCTGCGCCTCGTTCGCGCGGGCGGCATCGTGCTGGTGCCACGGGTCCTCGCGGGAGGCGCTGTCGCGGATCCGGTCCGACGGGATCCCGTGACCACCGCATACCGCTCGCTCATCCAGGAGACCCAGTCGTCTGCCGCCGTGATCGGCGCCCTCTCGATCGTCGGCGAGGGCCTCCTGCAGCTCACGACGGTCGCCTCCGACTGAGGCGCATCCATCCGGAAACGCGGAACGGCCGGTCAGAAGACCGGCCGTTCCCTCGTTCGCGACGACTCAGGCGGTGACAACCTCGCCGAGCACGTCGTACAGCTCCTTCGCCTCAGCGTCGTTCACCGAGACGACCAGGCGCCCCCCGCCCTCGAGCGGAACACGCACGATGATGAGGCGACCCTCCTTCACGGCCTCCATCGGCCCGTCTCCGGTTCTCGGCTTCATGGCTGCCATTGCGGCTCCCTTTCGTCGTAGGTCTGCCTAGCAAGTTTATCCTCAGGCCAGGACACGGGATGATCCGACGCCCACAGGCAGTGGATCAGGGCACCGTCCAGATGCTCGTTCCCGCCATGGCATACATCGTGTGGATCCACCACCACTGCCCCAGCAGGCATGCGACGAGGACGCCGATGCGCCACACGCGCGAGCGCGGCATCGCCGCCGCACCCCACAGGGGCGACACCGGGAGCAGGAGGCGGAACAGGCTCGACTGCGGAAAGAACACGGCGAGGAGGTACAGCAGATAGCTGGCTGTCCACAGTCGCAGATCGGCTCCCAGCCGCTTGACGTGAGGCTCGAACAGCAAAAGCGCCGCCGCTCCGATCACGGCCGCGACGAGGATCACCGTGCCCGTGGTCTCACCGAGCTGCATCTGGCCGGCCCAGAACTGCGCGCCCTGCACGAAGCCCTCGAACGGCAGGAAGTGCGGGGTCGCGTCGAGGATCCAGTTGCGCCGCCACGCGAGCTCGGTCGCGAGGTAGGCGCCGGGATCGCCCGTGCCGATCGCGGCGAGGACCTGCCACGAGAATCCGACGACGACCGACAGGAGGCCGACGGCGACGATGTGCACGATGTGCCGGCGCGGCAGCGGCTCGGTCCGCCGCGTGAACCACCGGTGCACTCCGTGGAGCGCGAGGAACAGGGCGAAGGCGAGCACGCCGGGACGCGTGAAGCCCATGAGCGGCACGAGCAGATAGAGCCAGGCGTACTCGCGGCGCATGACACACCAGAGCGCGAGGAAGAGCCACAGGAGGAAGAGGGACTCGGCGTAGCCCACCTGGAACATCGCCGCGAGCGGGCCCGCCGCGAAGAAGACGACGGCCCACATCGCCATGCTCCCGTCGCCGCGCATGCGCAGCATCCGGTACAGGACGAGGCACGAGAGGTATCCCGCGACGAGGGAGACGATGACGGCGCCGGCGACCCAGTTTCCGAGGACCCATCCCACGGCTCCTGCCAGGTATGCGTAGAGCGGCATGAAGGCCCACGAGTTCTCGGCGATGAGCCCGGAGTCCGTCAGCGGGAGCTGCGCGGGATAGCCGTACAGCGAGACGTACCAGTACCACCAGGCGTCCCACCCGGCCGCGAACGCGCCGAGGCCGGGCGACGATCCGAACCGCGAGTTCAGAGGCGTGACGGCGGCCGCGGCGAGGAAGAGTCCCGTCGTGACGAGCCGCGCGAGGACGTAGACGATGCCGATCCGCACCGCGACGGGAAGCCCCGCGACGCGCTGTCGCAGCGTCCGCGGAGCCGTCGGGGTCAGGAGCTGGTCAGCCACGCCCGGAGCCCGCGCTCGACGTCCTCGATCTGGTGGATCGGCACGCGCTCCTCGTCGTGGTGCGCGAGGTGCGGGTCGCCGGGTCCGTAGTTGACGGCGGGCACGCCCATCGCCGAGAAGCGTGCCACGTCGGTCCACCCGTACTTCGGTCGCGGCTCGGCCCCGACGGCCGCGACGAACTCCTGCGCCAGAGGCGCATCGAGGCCCGGACGTGCGCCCGCAGCGAGGTCGACCACCTCGACCTCGAAGCCCGCGAAGACGTCGCGCACGTGTGCCGCGGCACGCTCGACCGACCGGCTGGGTGCGAAGCGGTAGTTGACCTCGACCTCGCACAGATCGGGCACGACGTTGCCGGCGACGCCGCCGCGGATGCGCACGGCGTTGAGCCCCTCGCGGTACACCAGGCCCTCGACGGCGACCTCGCGCGGCCGGTACTCGGCGAGACGGGCCAGGATGGGCGCCGCCTTGTGGATCGCGTTCTCGCCGACCCATGCGCGGGCGCTGTGCGCCCGGACGCCGTGCGTGCGCACGATCGCGCGCAGGTTGCCGTTGCATCCGCCCTCGACCTGACCGTTGGACGGCTCGCCGAGGATCGCGAAGTCGGCCGCGAAGAGATCGGGACGGGATGCCGAGAGACGCGTGAGGCCGTTGAGCTCGGCCTCGACCTCCTCGTGGTCGTACCACATCCACGTGATGTCGACGCGAGGGTCGGTGAGCTCGGCGGCGAGCTTGAGCTGGACGGCGACGCCGGCCTTCATGTCCACCGTGCCCCGGCCCCAGAGGTGCGGGCGCCCGTCGAGCTCGAGGTCGCGCGTCGGCACGTTGCCGTTGATCGGGACGGTGTCGATGTGCCCGGCGATCGCGACGCGCTGCGCCCGCCCCAGGTTCGTGCGCGCGACGATCGTGTCGCCGTCGCGGTAGACGTCGAGGTGTGCGAGACCGGAGATCGCGTCCTCGATCGCATCGGCGAGGGCGGCTTCCTCACCCGACACGCTGGGGATGTCGCAGATCGCCCTCGTGAGGTCGACGGAGGTCGCGGACAGATCGAGCGCCGGCATCCCCCGAGTCTACTGAGCACCGCTGAGCGTCCGGACGGCACCCCCTCGCGCGCTACCGTTGATGGCATGAGCGACGAGCGGTGGGTGTGGGGCACGGGCCTGGCGACGACGGCGGCCGATGGCACGGTACTCGACACGTGGTTTCCCGAGCCGGCGATGGGGCGCATCCCCCTCGGACTCGACCCCGCGATGCCCCCCGAAGACCTCGAGCACCTCGCCGTGCCCGACGCTCGCCGGGCGGTGACCGTCGACGTCGTGACGATCGAAGTCAACCTCGACGCGGCGCCGGCGTCGACATCCGACGCCTACCTGCGCCTGCAGGCGCTGTCGCACCGGCTCGTCGCACCGAACGAGGTCGACCTGACCGGCATCTTCGCGCACCTGCCGAACGTCGCGTGGACGAGCGCCGGGCCGATGCACCCCGACGACCTCACCCGCCTGCGGCCGTTCCTGCAGCGCGACGGCATCCAGGTGCAGGGCCTCGACAAGTTCCCGCGCCTGCTGGACTACGTGACCCCGCCTGGAGTGCGGATCGCGGATGCCTCGCGCGTGCGCCTCGGCGCGTACCTCTCACCCGGCACGACGGTCATGCACGAGGGGTTCGTCAACTTCAACGCCGGCACTCTCGGCGCCTCGATGGTCGAGGGACGCATCTCTCAGGGCGTCGTCGTCGGCGACGGCAGCGACATCGGCGGCGGCGCCTCCATCATGGGCACACTCTCCGGCGGCGGCGCGCACCGCGTGTCGATCGGCGCTCGCACGCTTCTCGGGGCGAACGCGGGCATCGGCATCTCGGTGGGCGACGACTGCGTCGTCGAGGCCGGGCTCTACGTCACGGCCGGATCGAAGATCGTGCTCGCCGACGAGCCCTCGCGCGCCGACGGCTCGCGTCCCGTCGTCAAAGGCGCAGACCTGTCCGGTCGCGATGGCCTGCTCTTCCGCCGCAACTCGCTCACGGGAGCCATCGAGGCTGTCCGCCGTGCAGGCGTCGGCGTCACGCTCAACGAGGCGCTGCACGCCTGATCGTTCGCCGCGTGCGGGGCGGCGCCGTCAGGCGCGGATCCCTCTGATCGCGAGCGCCAGCACGCGCTTGCGCTGCGCCTCGTCGTCGTAGGCGGAGACGGCGGCGACGCCGGACACGAGTCGCACGACGTCGCTGATCGAGATGTCGGGGTCGACGAGGCCCGCCTCCTGAGCGCGGGCGAGGAGCGGCTCGCCGGCCTCGAACATGATCGCCCGGCACTCGCCGAGCACGGTGGACTCGCGGTTGAGGCTGTCGAGCAGGGCCCGCTTCGTGCCGACGTACTGCACGAACCGATCGAGCCACGCGGCGAGGGCATCCCACGGCTCGAGCGAGGACAGGTCTTCGGCCGCCTGCGCGAGCGCCTCGACCTCGCGGATGTAGAGCGTCTCGACGAGATCGTCGCGCGTCGGGAAGTTGCGGTAGAGCGTGCCGATGCCCACTCCGGCGCGACGCGCGATGTCTTCGAGCGACGCGGCCGAGCCCTGCTCCGCGAACGCCTGGCGCCCTGCTTCGACGAGCGCGTCGAAGTTGCGGGCGGCGTCGGCGCGGCGCGGGCGCCGTGTCTCGAGCACGCTCACTCGTTCGGTCACGCTCATCGGAATTCCTCTCTGCAGGGTTGCTAACCGGAGGCATCCTCCGCTATCTTCGTAAGCGGAGGCAACCTCCGATCGGAGTCGCCCTCCAATTCTAACCGGCATTCGCCGGATCAAGCCACTGGAAGGACCCCTCGTGCGCTCATCATCGACACGCGCGTTCCTGGCACTCGCGCTCAGCGTCGCCTCGCTCGCGCTCCTGCAGAACCTCGTCATCCCCGTCATCCCCCTCATGCAGTCCGACCTCGGCGTGACTTCGGACGCCGCCTCGTGGACCATGACGGCGTGGCTCATCGCCGCGGCCGTCGCGACGCCCGTCCTCGGCCGTGTCGGCGACCTCCGCGGACGCCGGTCGACGTTCCTCGCGGTGCTCGTCGTCATCGTGATCGGCGACCTCGTCGCGTTCTACGCCTCATCGATCGGCATCCTCCTCGTCGGCCGCGTGCTGCAGGGCGTCGGCGGGGCGCTCTTCCCGCTGGCCTTCGGGCTGATCCGCGACACCGTGCCGCGCGAGCGCGTCACCGGCTCAATCGGCGCGATGAGCTCCATCATCGGCATCGGCGGCGCGGCGGGCAGCGTCCTCGCGGGGCCGCTCTCCGAGTCCGTGGGCTGGCGCGGGCTGTTCCTCGTGCCCCTCATCCTGTCCGTGATCGGCATCCTGCTCACGGTCGCCTGGGTGCCGCGCTCGCGCACGACGAGCACGGGATCGCTCAACGTCCTGTCGGCGGTGCTCCTGTCGGGCTGGCTCGTGGCCCTGCTCATCCCGCTCACCTCGGGGGCCCGCTGGGGGTGGACGAGCCCGGCCGTGCTCGGACTCCTGGCGCTCGCGGTCGTGCTGTTCGCCGCGTGGGTGACCGCCGAGCTCCGCGCGAGCGAGCCGCTCGTCGACATCCGGATGCTGCTCGACCGCGCCATCTGGCCCACGAACGCCGCCGCGTTCCTCGTCGGCGCCGCCGCGTTCGGCTTCTGGGGCTACCTGCCCCAGTTCCTCGAGACGGCGTCGGCGACCGGCTGGGGCATGGGCCTCGACGCCCGCGCCGCGGGCCTCGTGCTGCTGCCGCTCCTCATCGGCATGTCGGCGATGGGCTTCGCGACGGGCGCGCTGTCGCGGGTCCTCCCCCTGCGCGTGCAGCTCGCGCTCGGCGCGGCCGTCATGGGCGTCGCCGTGCTCAGCGCCGTCGTGGTGCACACGGAGCTCTGGCAGCTCGCGGTCGCCGGCGGCCTCTTCGGCCTCGGCATCGGCGCCTCCTACGCCGCCGCGGCGAGCATCATCGTGCAGAGCGTGCCCGCTGCCCGGGTCGGGGTTGCAACCGGCGTCAACGCCAACCTCCGCACGATCGGCTCCGCCTTCGGCTCGGCCCTCACGAGCGCGCTGGTCTTCGGAACGGTGGATGCCTCCGGCTCCCCGTTCGAGTCGGGCTACGACATCGCGTGGCTGACCATGGCCGCACTCGCCTTCGCCGCGGCGGTCATCGTCATCGCGACGACGCGACGGCCGCGCAGTGAGGTCGGGATGCCCGGCCGCCGCATCGACGAGCTTGAGCTGGTCGGCGCGGAGGCCTGAGCCCGCACAGCACGACGCGGTCCAGGTTTCGCAGCATCCCGGCGACGGGAGCCTGCGGAATCTGGACCGCGTTCGTGCGCAGCTCGGCCGGGCTCAGCCGAGACCCGGGTAGTCGCGCTCCTGCGCACCCACGTAGAGCTGCTGCGGGCGGCCGATCTTCGTCTGCGGGTCGGACTGCATCTCGCGCCAGTGGGCGAGCCAGCCGGGCAGACGCCCGATCGCGAAGAGCACCGTGAACATGCGGGTCGGGAAGCCCATCGCCTTGTAGATGACGCCCGTGTAGAAGTCGACGTTCGGGTAGAGCCGGCGCTCGCGGAAGTAGTCGTCGTTGAGCGCGATCTCCTCGAGCTCCTTGGCGAGGTCGAGCAGCGGGTCGTGCACGCCGAGCTCGGTGAGCACCTCGTCGGCCGACTCCTTCACCAGCTTCGCTCGCGGGTCGTAGTTCTTGTAGACCCGGTGCCCGAAGCCCATGAGCTTGACGCCGTCTTCCTTGTTCTTCACCCGCTCGACGAAGCGCTGCACGCTCTCGCCCGAGTCGCGGATCTGAGCGAGCATGTTGAGCACGGCCTCGTTGGCGCCGCCGTGCAGCGGACCGTAGAGGGCGTTGATGCCCGCCGAGATCGACGAGAACTGGTTCGCGCCGGTCGAGCCGACGAGCCGAACGGTCGACGTCGAGGCGTTCTGCTCGTGGTCCTCGTGGAGGATGAGCAGGCGCTCGAGCGCACGCGACATGACGGGGTTGATCTCGTACAGCTCGCTCAGCACGCCGAAGTTGAGCTTGAGGAAGTTGTCGACGAAGCTCAGCGAGTTGTCGGGATAGAGGAAGGCCTGACCGACACTCTTCTTGTGCGCGTACGCCGCGATCACCGGAAGCTTCGCGAGCATGCGGATCGTGTTGAGCTCGACGTGCTCGGGGTTGTTCGGGTCGGACTCGTTCTCGTAGTAGGTCGAGAGCGCGGCCGTCGCCGACGACAGCACCGACATGGGGTGCGCCGTGTGCGGCAGGGCCGAGAAGAAGCGCTTGAGGTCTTCGTGCAGCAGCGTGTGGTGACGGATGCGCTCGTCGAACGCGGCGAGCTCATCGGCCGTCGGCAGCTCGCCGTAGATGAGGAGCCAGGCGACCTCGAGGTATGTGCTGTTCGCCGCGAGCTGCTCGATCGGGTAGCCGCGGTAGCGCAGGATGCCCTTGTCGCCGTCGATGAACGTGATGGCCGACTTCGTCGCCGACGTGTTGACGAACCCGTAGTCGAGAGTCGTGTGCCCGGTCTGGCGGGTCAGCGTCGAGATGTCGACGCTCGGGATGCCGTCGGTGCCGCGCAGCAGCGGGAACTCGGCGGTTCGATCGCCGATGGTAAGCGTTGCCTTCTCCTGCTGCGTGCTCGCGTCGGTCACGGCGCCTCCTCGCGATTGCGGTTCGATCGTGGGGGTCGTCGGCTCGGAGGGCTGTGGCGCCCACGGACGAGCCTTCGCTGCGCATCGACGGGTGCCGTCTTGCGCTTTTACAGCCTAGTGGCCGTCGAGGCCTACTGCGGACGCAGCCAAAGGCCCGAGGCATCCACTGGAGGAATGCTACGGATGCCTTCTATGGATGCCTCAGAGCGCCTGGAGTCGTGCGGCGGCGGCCGCGACGCGCTCATCCGTCGCGGTGAGCGAGAAGCGCACGTGCTGGGGGAAGTGCGAGCCGTAGAAGTGGCCGGGACCGACCAGGATGCCGGCGCCCGCGAGCCTGTCGAGGCTCTCCCACGCGTCGCGCCCCTCGGTCGCCCAGAGGTACAGCCCGGCCTCGCTGCGGTCGATGCGGAACCCGGCCGCCTCGACGGCGGGCTTGAGCCGCGCGCGCCGCGCGCGGTACAGCTCCTTCTGCGCCGCGACGTGGGCGTCGTCGCCGAGCGCCGCGACCATCGCCGCCTGGACCGGTTGCGGCAGCATGAGTCCGAGGTGCTTGCGCGCCGTCAGCAGCCGCTCCAGCAGCCCTGCGTCGCCCGCGAGGAACGCCGCACGATAGCCGGCGAGGTTCGACTGCTTGCTGAGCGAGTAGGCCGCGACGACCCCGGTGAGGTCTCCGCCGGTGACGCGAGGATCGAGCGCCGACGGGATGGGCTCGACATCCCACGGGGCATCCCAGCCGAGCTCGGCGTAGCACTCGTCGC
The DNA here is from genome assembly GCF_039614715.1 of Microbacterium sp. AZCO. Classification (GTDB taxonomy): domain Bacteria; phylum Actinomycetota; class Actinomycetes; order Actinomycetales; family Microbacteriaceae; genus Microbacterium. The sequence goes on from NZ_CP154857.1 coordinate 1,811,818, forward strand.
TCGCGAGAACGGCGCCCAGCTCACGGGCGCGCGCGACGGCGGTGCGAAGGGATGCGGCATCCCAGACCCGGCCGTCGGGGTTGCCGGGCGAGTTGATCCAGACGAGACGCGTGCCCTCCGGCCACTCCCCCGGCTCGTCCGAGGCGACCGGGGTCGCGCCGACGAGACGCGCCCCGACCTCGTACGTCGGGTACGCGGCACGCGGATGCACGACGATGTCGCCGGGCCCGAGGCCGAGCAGCAGCGGCAGCAGCGCGACGAGCTCCTTCGAGCCGATCGACGGCAGCACGTGGGCGTGCGTCAGGCCCGGCACGCCGCGGCGGCGTGCGAACCAGTCGACGACGGCCTCGCGGAGGGCAGGCGTGCCGACGGTCTGCGGGTATGCATGGGCGTCCGTCGCGGCCGCGAGGGCATCGGCGACGACGCGCGGCGTCGGGTCGACGGGCGACCCGATCGACAGGTCGACGATCCCGTCCGGGTGCGACCGGGCCTTCGCGGCGTACGGCGCGACGGCGTCCCACGGGTAGTCCGCGAGATCGGCGACCCCCACGGTCAGTCGGCCTGCGGCGGCAGCTCCGCGATGATCGGGTGGTCCTTGTGGATCACGCCGACCTTGGCCGCGCCGCCGGGCGAGCCGATGTCGTCGAAGAACTCGACGTTGGCCTTGTAGTAGTCCTGCCACTCGTCGGGCAGGTCGTCCTCGTAATAGATCGCCTCGACCGGACACACGGGCTCGCAGGCGCCGCAGTCCACGCACTCGTCCGGGTGGATGTACAGGCTGCGTTCACCCTCGTAGATGCAGTCGACCGGGCACTCGTCGATGCACGCGCGGTCCTTGACGTCCACGCAGGGAAGGGCGATCACATACGTCACAGGTTCAGTCTAGTTCGACCTTCGACGGCTCATTCCGCCGGGCACGCGACAGATCAGGCCAGGCGACGACCAGCGCGACGAGCAGCGGAACCGCGATCGTCCACACGATTCCCGGGTTGAACTGGCCCTCCGGCGTCTGGGGCACGATGACCGACCCTCCGGGGCCGGGTCCGGAGAAGATCAGGGTCGCCACCATCATCCCGAGGCCCGTCGCGAGAGCCGCCCAGCGGTCGCTCGTGAGCAGCCGCACCGCGATGAGCAGTGCACCGCTGCCGATGACGGCGAGCACAAGGCCGAGCGGGAACCAGCCGAACTTGTACGTCTGCGCGATCGTCCCGGCGAGCCCGTAGACGGCGCCGACGAGGAAGGCGACGACCCAGGTCACGATGCGGGCGACGAGCGAGGAGCGCATCCCCCGATGGTACCGGCGGCGTCCTCTCAGGCCGCCCAGCCCCACAGTCGCAGGAGCGCCGCGACCAGCGCCGCCGCGGCGACGACGACGAGGAACGGCGCCCTCAGCAGCAGGAGTCCCGCCGCCGCGATGACGGCCGGCACGCGCGCGTCGACCACGATCGACTGCCCCACGCCGAGCGTCTGGACGGCGACGAGGGCGGCGAGCAGCGCCACCGTCAGCAGGTCGGCGATGCGCGCCGGGCGAGGGGCTTCGAGCACGGCGGGCGGCACGAGGTAGCCGACGGTCTTCCAGGCGACGCAGATGACGGATGCCAGGAGCACGGCGGTCCAGAGGGTCACGGCATCCCCTCTCGTTCGGCCACATCGAACGGCTCCTCGGGAGGCGTGTCGGTCTCCCCCAGCCAGTTGAACCACCCCACGACAATCGCGACGAATGCCGCGACGATGACGGGGAGGCCCGGCATGAGCAGGGGCGTCAGAACCGTCGCGACGACGGCCGCCGCGACGCCGACGGCGATCGCCTGCCGCCGCCGGAGCCGGGGCCACAGGAGCGCGAGGAAGGCGGCGGCTGCCGCGGCATCCAGCCCGTAGGCCTTCGGGTCGCCGAGGACGTCGCCGAGGAGCGCGCCCGCGAGAGTCGAGAGGTTCCACCCGACGTAGATCGCGAGGCCCGTGACCCAGAAGCCGACGAGCCGCGCGCGGCGGGAGGTCTGCGCGAGCGACACGGCCGTCGACTCGTCGATCGTGAACTGCGAGGCGGCCGCGCGCTTCCAGAACCCGCGCCCGATGACGGGCGACATGCGCATGCCGTAGGCGGCGTTGCGCACGCCGAGGAGCGCCGCCGACGCGATCGCTGCGGGCGCGGCCGCGAGTCCACCGGCGCCGATGACGCCCACGAACGCGAACTGCGACCCGCCCGTGAACATCACGAGGCTCAGGATGCAGGTCTGCCACGCGTCGAGGCCCGCCGTCACGGCGAGGGCGCCGAACGAGATGCCGTATGCGCTCGTCGCGAGCGCGACACCGAGACCCTGGCGCCCCGCCCGCCGCGCTTCGCCGGCCGCATGCGCGTCGTCGAAGTGCGGGGCGGAGCTCACTTCACGAGCCTACCGACGAGGTCGCGAGGCCGAAGCGGGCCGGTCTGCCATCCGTGGACGGCAGACCGCCGAGGTCAGGCGTTGGCGTCCTGGCGCTTCAGGCGGGCCGTGGCGCGACCGCGCTCCGTCGCGTCGAGCACGACCTTGCGGATGCGCACCTTCTCGGGCGTCACCTCGACGCATTCGTCGTCGCGTGCGAACTCGAGGCTCTCCTCGAGCGAGAGCTGGCGCGGCGGCGTCATCGACTCGAACGTGTCGGCCGTGGAGGAGCGCATGTTGGTGAGCTTCTTCTCCTTGGTGATGTTCACGTCCATGTCGTCGTTGCGCGAGTTCTCGCCGATGACCATGCCCTCGTAGACCTCTTCGGTCGGCTGCACGAAGAACGACATGCGCTCCTGCAGGGCAATGATCGCGAACGGGGTCACGACCCCCGAGCGGTCGGCGACGATCGAGCCGTTCTGACGCGTCACGATGTGCCCCGCCCACGGCTCGTAGCCGTGCGAGATCGCGTTCGCGATGCCCGTGCCGCGGGTCGTCGTGAGGAACTCGGTGCGGAAGCCGATGAGACCGCGTGAGGGGACGATGAACTCCATGCGCACCCAGCCGGTGCCGTGGTTGGTCATGGTCTCCATGCGCCCCTTGCGCGCCGCGAGCAGCTGCGTGATCGCACCGAGGTACTCCTCGGGGGCGTCGATCGTCAGGTGCTCGAACGGCTCGTACGTCTTGCCGTCGACCTTCTTCGTGACGACCTGGGGCTTGCCGACCGTGAGCTCGAAGCCTTCGCGACGCATGTTCTCGACGAGGATCGCGAGGGCGAGCTCGCCGCGGCCCTGCACCTCCCAGGCGTCGGGGCGTCCGATGTCGACGACCTTGAGCGAGACGTTGCCGACGAGCTCGCGGTCGAGGCGGTCCTTGACCATGCGCGCCGTGAGCTTGTGCCCCTTGACCTTGCCGACGAGCGGCGAGGTGTTCGTGCCGATCGTCATCGAGATCGCGGGGTCGTCGACGTGGATCGCGGGAAGCGGGCGCACGTCCTCCGGGTCGGCGATGGTCTCGCCGATCGTGATCTCCTCGATGCCGGCGATCGCGACGATGTCGCCCGGGCCGGCGCTCTCGGCGGGGTAGCGCTCGAGGGCGCGGGTCTTCAGCAGCTCGGTGATGCGCGCGTTGGAGTGCGAGCCGTCGTGGCGCACCCACGCGACAGTCTGGCCCTTCTTGAGCGTGCCGTTGAAGACGCGCAGGAGCGCCAGGCGCCCGAGGAACGGGCTGGAGTCGAGGTTCGTGACCCAGGCCTGAAGGGGTGCCTCGTCGTCGTAGGCGGGGGCGGGCACGTGCTCGAGGATCGCCTCGAACAGCGGCTCGAGGTCGTCGTTGTCGGGCAGCTCGCCGTTGGCGGGCCGGGTGCGGGATGCCGCGCCGGCGCGGCCGGACGCGTAGACCACGGGCACGTCGAGGAGCGCGTCGACGTCGAGGTCGGGCACGTCCTCGTGGAGGTCGGAGGCCAGGCCCAGCAGCAGGTCGTGGGCCTCCTCCTCGACCTCGGCGATGCGGGCGTCGGGACGGTCGGTCTTGTTGACCAGCAGGATGACGGGGAGCTTGGCCTCGAGGGCCTTGCGCAGCACGAAGCGGGTCTGGGGCAGCGGGCCCTCGCTCGCGTCGACGAGCAGCACGACGCCGTCGACCATCGAGAGGCCGCGCTCGACCTCGCCGCCGAAGTCGGCGTGACCGGGCGTGTCGATGACGTTGATCGTCACCGGGACGTCGGTGTGCGCGCCGTTGTACGTGATCGCCGTGTTCTTGGCGAGGATCGTGATGCCCTTCTCACGCTCGAGGTCGTTCGAGTCCATCGCACGCTCCTCGACGTGGGCGTGCTCGCCGAACGAGCCCGTCTGACGGAGCATGGCGTCGACGAGGGTCGTCTTGCCGTGGTCGACATGCGCGACGATCGCGACGTTACGGAGGTCCGGGCGGAGGGCGCGCGCCATGAGGGTGAATCCTTGCGAAGAGGGGAAGAGGTCATCGGATCCCGAGTACATCGACAGATCCGGCCCTCTCAGCCTATCGCAGGAGCCCGAAAGACGGCCGAGAGCCCTCGGCAGGCCCTCAGACGGCTGTGACGAGAACGGCGATGACGCACCACGTCACGAGGACGGCCAGCACGATGAGCGCCCAGGCATCCCAGGAATGGCGGATGCCCGCCCCCGCGTCTCCCTCACGCGCGGTTTCCCAGCGGTCCCGCACCGCGTCGAGCTCCACAGAGGGCGGCACGTCGACGGCCCGTCCCGGCGCCGAGCGCCGGCGCGCCTGCCGTGCGCGGGCCGCGCCTCCGACGATCCCGCCGAAGCACGTGATGCGCGATGCGTCGTCCAGGACGAACTCGAGCTGCCACCGCAGGTCGATCGCCGCAACGCGCGGCCACGGCAGTCGATGACGACGCAGCAGATTCTGCACCGTCGCACCCTCGTCGTCGATCTCGATGTAGGACGCGTAGAAGATGACGTACGTCGCCCACAGGGCGAGCAGCACCCAAGGTGCGATGAGGACGAGATCCACCCAGCCCGAGCGGACGACAACGTCGAACAGCAGCAGGATCGCCAGCGCGCCGGCGACCACGACACCCACCGTCGCCGAGAGCGAGCGGAAGACGCGTGGTGAAGCCGGTGCGGGTGAGCTCATGGTCGATCTGGGATCAGGATGCCGGCGCGACGCGGCCGGCCGGCATCCCGAATCGGAATCAGGCTCCGCGGCCCAGCGGGATCGACGCGCCCGGGATGGCCGCGAGCAGGCGCTCGGTGTAGGCCTCCGTCGGGTTCGCGAAGATCTCGTCGACGGTGCCCTGCTCGACGATCTTGCCCTGCTGCATCACGCACACCATGTCGGAGACGACGCGCACGACGGCGAGGTCGTGCGTGATGAAGAGGTACGTGAGGCCGAGCTCCTCCTGCAGGCTCGCGAGGAGCTGAAGCACCTGGTCCTGCACGAGCACGTCGAGCGCCGAGACGGCCTCGTCGAGCACGACGATGTCCGGCTTGAGCGCGAGCGCGCGCGCGATCGCGACGCGCTGCCGCTGTCCACCCGACAGCTCGTTCGGGTACCGGGTGATGAGCGCCTCGGGGAGCGACACCTGGTCGAGGAGCTCCTTGACCCGCTCGGTGCGCGACTTGGAGTCGCCGATGCGGTGGATCTCGAGCGGCTCGGCGATCGTGTTGCCGATGTTGCGCTGGGGATCCAGCGAGCCGTACGGGTCCTGGAAGACGGGCTGCATGCGGCGGCGCAGCGCGAACTGCTCTTTGCGTCCCGCGCCCGCGATGTTCTTGCCGTCGATCTCGACCATGCCCGAGGTCGGCGGCTCGAGCATGAGGAGCATCTTCGCGACGGTCGACTTGCCGGAGCCGGACTCCCCCACGAGGGCGAGCGTCTTGCCCTTCTTGATGTCGAACGACACCGAGTCGACGGCCGTGAACGGGACGCTGCGGAAGCCGCCCTGACGGATGGGGTAGACCTTCGTGAGGTCGGTGACGCGCACGACCGGCGGAACGTCCGCGAGTTCCTCGGAGGTCTCGATGCCGCGGCGCTCGACCGTCGCCTGGATGCGCTTCGAGGCGATGCTCGGAGCCGCGGAGACCAGGCGCTTCGTGTACGGGTGCTGCGGGTTCTCGAGGATGATGCGGCTCGGGCCCGCCTCGACGATCTCGCCGTTCTGCATGACGACGATCTTCTCGGCGCGCTCGGCCGCAAGGCCGAGGTCGTGCGTGATGAGGAGCACCGAGGTGCCCTTCTCCCGCGTGAGCTTGGCCATGTGGTCGAGGATGACGCGCTGCACGGTCACGTCGAGCGCCGAGGTGGGCTCGTCCGCGATGAGCAGCTTCGGGTCGGCGGCGAGGCCGATGCCGATGAGTGCGCGCTGGCGCATGCCGCCCGAGAACTGGTGCGGGTATTGGTGCATCCGGCGCTCGGCATCGGCGAGGCCGGCCTGCTTGAGCACCTCGACCGCGCGCGCTTCGACGTCCTTCTTGTTGGAGGCGATGCCGTTGGCGCGGATCGCCTCCTTCACCTGGAAGCCGATGCTCCACACCGGGTTGAGGTTCGACATCGGGTCCTGCGGAACGTACCCGATCTCACGACCGCGCACGCGCTCCATCTGGGACTTGGTCAGCTCGGTGAGCTCGCGCCCGTCGAGCTTGATGCTGCCCGCTGTGACGTGACCGGTGCCGGGGAGCAGGTTGACGACAGCCGAGGCGGTCGTCGACTTGCCCGACCCCGACTCGCCCACGATCGCGACGGTCTCGCCGGGCATGACGTCGAAGCTGACGCCGTGGAGCACTTCGTTGCTGCCGTGCTGCGTGTCGAACGCGACGCGGAGGTCGCGGATGCTCAGCAGCGGGGTCTGCAGGGTGTCGCTCATCGGCGGGCCCTCGCTCTCGGGTCGAGGGCATCGCGGATCAGCTCGCCCAGCAGGATGAACGCGAGCACCGTGATGGTGAGCGCGAGCGACGGCCAGATGAGGGCCATCGGCGCCACGCGCAGCGACTGCTGAGCCTGGCTGATGTCATTGCCCCACGACATCGTGTTGCCGCCGAGTCCGACACCGAGGAACGCGAGTGTCGCCTCCGCGACGATCGCGGCCGCGAGGCTCAGCGTCGAGATGACGAGAAGCGGCGCGATCGAGTTCGGCACGACGTGCGCGAGCAGCGTCCCGAAGCGCGACCGGCCGAGGGCTCTCGACGAGGTGACGAAGTCGGATTGTCTGACGCGCAGCACTTCTGCGCGGACGACACGCGCCGTCGACGCCCAGGCGAATCCGCCGATCGCGAAGGCGAGGGTGAAGACGTTGCGGTACTGCGAGAACACCGTCATGACGACGACCGCCGCGAGGATGTAGGGGATGGAGAAGAAGATGTCGCCGACGCGCGAGAGCAGCGAGTCGAGCCATCCGCCGTAGAAGCCCGCGAAGGCGCCCATGACGAGGCCGATCGACGAGCCGATCACCATCGCGATGATGCCCACCGAGAGCGACGTGCGCGAACCCCAGACGATGCGCGACCAGATGTCGCAGCCCTGGAACGTGAAGCCGAGCGGGTGCCCCTCCGCCGGGCCGGCGTTGGAGTTGGACAGCTGGCAGTCGCTGTTGGGCGGCGTCTGGGTGAACAGCGTCGGCCAGATCGCCATGAGCAGCACGATGAAGACGACGAGGAGGGCCAGCCAGAACGTCGGACGCTTGCGGAGGTCGCGCCAGGCGTCGCTCCACATGCTCGTGGGCTTGACCTTGACCTTGACCGCATCGACGGCCTGGAGATCGTCCTTGACGGGCGCGACGTAGTGCGTCACCGATACAGAGTCACTTGACATAGCGGATCCTTGGGTCGAGCAGGCCGTAGAAGAGATCGACGACCAGGTTGACGAGGACATAGATGATGACGAACACGGTCACGAACGAGACGATCGTCGGCCCTTCGTGGCGAAGCGTCGCCTGGAAGAGCGTGTTGCCCACGCCGGGGATGTTGAAGATGGCCTCGGTCACGGTCGCGCCCACGAGGAGGACGCCGAAGTTGGTGGCCGAGTTGGTGATGACGGGGATCAGCGAGTTGCGCAGCACGTGCGTGGGCACGACGCGTCGTCGCGACAGGCCCTTGCTGTAAGCCGTGCGGACCCAGTCCATGTTGAGCGTGTCGATGACCGACCCGCGCATGAGACGCATGCTCGTCGCGTAGAGGCTGACGCCGAGCACGATCGCGGGGAGCCAGAGGTCGCCCCAGTCGTTCTGGGCGCCGACGGTCGGCTTGAACCATCCGAGCTGGATCGCGAGGAAGTACTGCGCGATGAAGCAGAGGACGAAGATCGGCGTGGCGACGAAGATCAGCGAGAGGACGAGGGAGACGTTGTCGAAGATCTTGCCCTTGCGCAGCGCCGAGATGGTGCCGATGATGATCGACAGCGTGAACTCGATCGCGATCGCCATGACGGCGAGTCGGGCCGTGACCGGGAGCGTCCGGGCGAGGACGTCGTTGACCGACTGCCCAGAGAAGGTCACTCCCATGTTCCCCTGGAAGATCCCGATGATGTAGTAGAAGTACTGGACGATGAACGGCTGGTCCAGGTGGTACTGCGCCTGCAGCGATGCAAGCAGCGCGGGGTTCGGTGCCTTGTCGCCGAACAGCGCGAGGATGGGGTCGCCTGGCATGGCGAACACCAGGAAGTAGATGAGCAGGGTCGACCCGAAGAAGACGGGGATCACCTGCACAATGCGTCTGAGGATGTATGCGAACATCGCTCTCCCTCCGGGTATCGGATGCCTCGTCCAGCGCACTCGTGGGGCGACGACACGGGCATCCTCTCACAGCAGCGCGCCCCGCTGTCAGCGGGGGCGCCGCAAGGATGACATGCCGCGAGGCGGTGACGTGATCGTCACCGCCTCGCGGGTGAGATCTCCCTCGGGGGTCAGCCCTTGGTGATCTCGTAGTAGAGCGGAACCGAGTTCCAGCCGAACTTCACGTTCTGAACACCGTCGGCGTAGCCGCCGTCGACGTTCGAGTACCACAACGGGATCGCCGGGAGGTCCTTGAGCAGGATCTCCTGGGCCTTCTGGAAGTCCTCGTTGGCCTTGTCGGAGTCGGTCGCCGAGATGCCCTCGGAGAGCAGCTTGTCGAAGTCGGGGTTCGAGTAGTCGCCGTCGTTCGAGCCGGCGTCCGTCGCGTAGAGCGGGCCGAGGAAGTTGTACAGACCGGGGTAGTCGGCCTGCCAGCCGGTGCGGAACGCCGTCTGGATCGTGCGGTTGGTGACCTCCGTGCGCAGCGACGCGAAGTCGACGTACGGGGCGCCGACAGCGTCGATGCCGAGCGTGTTCTTGATCGAGTTCATCACCGCGTCGACCCACGCCTGGTGGCCGCCGTCGGAGTTGTACGCGATCGAGAAGGTGCCGTCCCACGGCGAGATGGCGTCAGCCTGAGCCCACAGCTCCTTGGCCTTCTTCTCGTCGTACTTGAGGACGTCAGCGCCCTCGAGCGAGTCCGACCAGCCCGCGATGACCGGCGAGGTGAAGTCGCTGGCGGGGGTGCGGGTGTCCTGGAAGATCGTCTTGGTGATCTGCTCGCGGTCGATGGCCATCGACAGCGCCTGACGACGCAGCTGGCCCTCTTCGCCCGAGAAGTGCTTCAGGCGGTCCGGGATCGTGAACGACTGGAAGATGGCGGCGGGTTGGTTGACAGCGCGGTCGCCGAGGTCGTCCTGGAAGGTGGCGAGAGCCGACGACGGGATGCCGTCGATGACGTCGACGTTGCCGGCGAGGAGATCGGCGTAGGCCGCGTCCTGCGTGGCGTAGAAGACGATGTCGAGGCCGCCGTTCTTGGCCTGGCGTCCGCCCTGGTAGTCCTCGTTCTTCACGAGCGAGATCTGGACGTCGTGCTGCCACGCGTCCTTGTCCGCGAGCTTGTAGGGGCCGTTTCCGATCGGGTTCTCGCCGAAGGCCTCGATGTCGTCGAACGCCTCAGAGGGAAGCGGGTAGAACGCCGAGTAGCCGAGACGCAGCGCGAAGTCCGACGCGGGCTTGTTCAGGGCGATCGTGAAGGTGTGGTCGTCGACCTTCTTCAGACCGGTGAGGTCGGAGTCCTCGTCCCAGCTGAAGCCCTCGATGTCCTCGAAGAAGTAGCTCGAGAGCTGGTTGTTCGAGAGCTTGGCGCCGTAGTTCCAGGCGTTGATGAAGCTGTCGCTCGTGACCTCTTCGCCGTTGGTGAACTTCTGACCCGGCTTGATCTTCACCGTGAGGTTCTGCGGGTCGTCGACCGTGATCGACTCGGCCATGTCGTTGACCGGCTTGCCGTCTGCGTCGTAGTACACCAGCCCCGAGAAGATCTCGTCGATGATCTTGCCGCCACCGGTCTCGTTGGTGTTGGTCGGGATCAGCGGGTTCTGGGGCTCAGAGCCGTTGGTCTTGATGATGGCGCTGCTGTCCGACGAACTCGTCGACGTCGACGTGCCGGAGCCGCCACCAGAGCAGCCGGCGAGCGCGAGCGTCGCCGCGCCTACCAGCGCGAGGCCCGCAAGGGCCAACTTGTTGCGCTTCACTTGTCCTCCTGTGCAAGGGATCGATGCGCCCGCACGCACACCGGGTTCGGTGTCGTGAGGGATCCAAGACACGATAAGCCGGATTAACCCAATGCTCCACCGCGCGTCTACAACCGTTACATACCCTTTACTCAAATGGTCGCTGATGTGGCAATCTGACGACGTGGACTTCCCTCGCGGAGCAGATGGCGCATTTTCGCCGATCGATCGTCCGACGCGACTGAGACTGCGCTGGGAGATCGCCCTGGTTCTCGCGATCAGCGTCGGGCAGTCTGCGCTCTACTCGGTGCTGACGCTGATCCGCCGGTATCTCGTCTCGACGCCGATCTCGCAGCAGCAGACGCAGCTCAACCCCTCGCGCGACACCGCGGTGTTCTGGGACCTGCTCTACCAGCTGCTCTCGATCTTCTTCGCGCTCGCGATCGTCGGCCTCGTGGTCTACCTCCTCTGGGAGCCGGGAACCAACGCCCTCCGTCGCATCGGACTCGACTTCACCCGCTTCGGGGGCGACGCCGGGCGCGGCATCCTGCTGTTCCTCGTCATCGGCGTGCCGGGACTCGCGCTCTATGCCGCCGGGCGCGCGCTGGGCATCACGGTCGCGGTCGTCGCCTCTCCCCTGGATGCCGCGTGGTGGACGATCCCGCTGCTCGTGCTCTCCGCGCTCCGGGCCGGACTGACCGAGGAGATCATCTTCATCGCCTACCTGTTCGACCGGCTCCGCCGCCTGGGCTGGAACTGGTGGGCGATCATCCTCTCGACCGCCGCGCTGCGCGGCGCGTACCACGCGTATCAGGGCTTCGGCGCGATCGTCGGCAACTTCGTGATGGGCGTCGTCTTCGGCTGGTGCTACAAGCGGTGGGGCCGCATCATGCCGCTCGTCATCGCGCATACGCTCCTCGACGTCGTGGCCTTCGTCGGCTATCCCCTCGCGGCTGCCCTGTGGCCGGGCGTCTTCGGCCCGCCCCCGCCGACCCCCGCTCCCTCGATCACCCCGACCCCGACCCCCTGACGCCACCGGTCGACTCGCCCTCGGCGGCGCCGTCCGCCGGCGCGCGGCCGGAGACGGCGAGCCACGCCACCACGGCGACGACGGCGTATGCGACGTACAGGGCCACCCAGACGATCAGATCGAGACCCACCTCGTCCCACGATGACGGCATCGGCATCAGCACGACGAAGAAGGACAGCAGGCCGACGACGTAGCAGGCGACCCACAGCGATCGACTCCAGCGGAAGATCGCCTGTCCGGCGAGGCCGCGGACTGGGAAGAGCGCGATCGGCAGTGCCGCCATCCCGGCGATCGCCATCGCCGAGAGCGTCTCTACCGCGAACGTGTCCCAGAACGATCGCCCGGATGCCTCGCCCCCGCCCATCGCGGCGTAGCCGAGCCACCCGAGAAGACCGAGCAGGTAGGCGTAGATCATGGGCACGAGCGCGGCCCGGCCCTCGTCTGCGCGGCCGGCGAGCGCGCCGAACGCGACGCCCGCCACGAGGCCGAACACGATGCCCGGCTCGAAGTGGGTGAGTCTCGTGAACACGACGGCCACGACGACGATGAGGAGAGTGGCCGGCTGGAAGCCGTACGCGTGCGTCGCACGAGGCACCGCGGCGCGGACGAGCCAGACCGTGACCGCCCAGCCGATGACGACATCGATCGCGAACGACACCAGGATCGACAGCAGCACGCGGCCCGAGCCCGGATTGAGGCCGAACGACGGATCGACGAACGACGAGAGGATCGCCGCGAGGAGCACGCCCAGAGCGGCCCACGGCCACGTGCGGTTCCAGCCCGTGCCCGTCCGTCCTGTCGTGTGACGCCCCGTCCACCAGTTCGAGAAGCGGTCGTTCCCCTGCTCCACTGCCGAGTTGAGGAGGGCCGTCGGGAATGCGACGAGCACGATGAGGATGAGGGTGAGGATGCCGCCCCACATCAGCTGCTGTGCCGAGACCGCGGCCTCGGCGGGCGTCGCGAGTGCCGAGAGCACACTGGGCGCGGCCGGAGACCCGGTGCCGAGCTGTGAGGAGTTCAGCGCCGCCGCCGGTGTGGGTTCGGGCGTCTCGGTGCCCGCGCTCGCGCTCGGCGAAAACGTCGGCGACGACGTCGAGGCTGAGGGCGTCGGTGACGGCGACTCTGTCGGCGTGGCCGACGCTGTCACGCATCCCTCGTCCGTGAACCAGCAGGCGCCCTCGATGAGCGTGCTCGCGGTGATGACCGACCGGCGACCCGGCTCGAAGGCGCGGAAGGTATCGATGCCCGCGCACTCCTCGCTGATCGGCTCGCCCACGACGCTCCCGGTGACGCCGTCGCCGTCCAATGCGAGCGCGGTCGACCAGTCGGGCGTGAATGCGGGCGACTCGCCGCAGATCGTGCCGGAGCGGGCACCCGAGGCTTTCAGCCGCCCGGGCAGCTCCCACGCGGCGTCGCCCAGAGCCGCGAGGACCGTGTCGTCCGGCACGACGATGCCGCCCCAGGCATCGACGACGCGACAGCGTTCGGCGCCGCACTGCAGCGCGATCCGTCCAGTGCCCGGGTCGCCGATCGGCGCGGACTCCCCTGCACTGTCGAACTGGAAGCTCTCGAAGCGGAGGTCGTAGACGACGTCGACGACCCCGTCGGACGTGCTCGTCACGCGTGCGGCGGCGGGCCGGGCGGGTGTTGCCGCGGCGACCGCCGCGAGCAGCAGCGCCGCGATCCCGCGGACCCAGCGCGACGGCATCCACCCCATCGTTCCGCCCCCCGACGGGCACGAGTGTGGCACTCGTGCCCGTCGACCGTCAACGGCGGTCAGGGTGGAGTCCGGGAGCCGGGCGGGTCAGGCGAAGGCCTCGATCGGGGGGCACGCGCAGACGAGGTTGCGGTCGCCGTAGGCCTGGTCGATGCGGCGCACGGGCGGCCAGTACTTCGTCCGCACGAGCGACGGGATCGGGAAGACCGCGGTCTCGCGCGAGTACGGGTGCTCCCACTCCCCCGTGACGACCGTCTCGACGGTGTGCGGCGCGTTGACGAGCGGGTTGTCGTCGGCGGGCCACTCGCCCGCGGCGACGGCGGACGCCTCGGCGCGGATCGCGATCATCGCCTCGATGAAGCGCTCGATCTCGGCGAGGTCCTCCGACTCCGTCGGCTCGACCATGAGCGTGCCCGCGACGGGGAACGACATCGTCGGCGCGTGGAAGCCGTAGTCGATGAGGCGCTTGGCGACGTCGTCGACCGTGATCCCGGTCTCCTCGCGCAGCGGACGCAGGTCGAGGATGCACTCGTGGGCGACGAGGCCGCCCTCCCCCGCGTACAGCACGGGGTAGTGGTCCTTGAGCCGCATGGCGATGTAGTTCGCGGCGAGCACCGCGGCCGCGGTGGCGTCCCGCAGGCCGGAGGCGCCCATCATCCGCAGGTAGGCCCACGAGATGGGCAGGATGCCGGCGGAGCCGTGCGGGGCCGACGACACGGCGCCGCCCTGGAAGATGCCGCCCGCGTGGTCCTTGCGCTGCGAGAAGGGGTGCCCCGGCAGGAACGGCGCGAGGTGAGACTTCGCCGCGACGGGGCCGACGCCCGGTCCGCCGCCGCCGTGCGGGATCGCGAACGTCTTGTGCAGGTTGAGGTGCGACACGTCGCCCCCCAGGTCGCCGAAGCGGGCGAAGCCGAGCAGCGCATTGAGGTTCGCGCCGTCGACGTACACCTGTCCGCCCGCGTCGTGCACGGCCTGCGTGATCTCGAGCACGTCGTGCTCGTACACCCCGTGCGTCGAGGGGTACGTGATCATGAGCGCCGCGAGCGACGAGGCGTGCGTCGCGATCTTCGCGCGCAGGTCGTCCAGGTCGACGTTGCCCGCCTCATCGCATGCGACGACGACGACCTTCATGCCCGCGAGCACCGCGGAGGCGGCGTTCGTGCCGTGCGCCGACGACGGGATGAGGCACACCGTCCGGTCGGCCTCGCCGTTGGCGTGGTGGTAGCCCCGGATCGCCAGGAGCCCCGCGAGCTCGCCCTGCGAGCCGGCGTTCGGTTGCAGCGAGACGGCGTCGTACCCGGTGACCTCGGCGAGCCACACCTCGAGCTGCTCGATCATCGCGAGATAGCCGCGGACGTCGGCCTCGGGTGCGAACGGGTGCACGCGCGAGAACTCCGGCCACGACACGGCGGCCATCTCGGTCGCCGCGTTGAGCTTCATGGTGCACGAGCCGAGCGGGATCATGCCGCGGTCGAGGGCGTAGTCGCGGTCGGCGAGCTGCTTGAGGTACCGCATCATGGCCGTTTCGGACCGGTGGGAGTTGAAGACGGGGTGCGTCAGGAACTCCTCGACCCGGTTGAGCTCGACGGGCACCCCCGCGAGCGCGGCCGCGGAGCCGAACGGGATGTCGCGCACGTCGTGCTCGCCGGCCTCGGGCAGCCCGAACGCCCACGCAACGGCGGCGAGGTCGTCGGCGGTCGTCGTCTCGTCCACCGAGATGCCGACGGTCGCGTCGTCGACCCAGTGCAGCTGGTACCCCTTCGACCGCGCGCGCTCGATGACGCGGTGCGACGGACCCGGCGTCACGACGCGGATCGTGTCGAAGAAGGAGTCCGAGACGAGGTGCAGGTCGTACTCGCGCAGCCGCTCGGCGAGCGCCTCCGCCTTCTGGGCGACGGAGGTCGCGATCGCGCGCAGCCCCGAGGGTCCGTGATACACGGCGTACATCGCGGCCATGACGGCGAGGAGCACCTGCGCGGTGCAGATGTTCGAGGTCGCCTTCTCCCGGCGGATGTGCTGCTCCCGCGTCTGCAGCGACAGCCGGTAGGCGGGCTTGCCCGCGGCATCCACCGACACTCCGACGAGGCGCCCGGGAAGCTGACGCTCGAGCCCCGTCCGCACCGCCATGTAGCCCGCGTGCGGGCCGCCGAAGCCGAGCGGCACGCCGAAGCGCTGCGTCGTTCCCACGGCGATGTCGGCACCGAGCGACCCCGGCGACCGCAGGAGCGTGAGCGCGAGCAGGTCGGCCGCCGCGACGACGAGGCCTCCCGCGAGATGTGTCGCGTCGACGACACCGCTCGGGTCCCACACCCGCCCGGAGGCACCGGGGTACTGCACCATGGCACCGAAGAGCGCGTCCGGCAGAAGCCCGCCGCGCGCGAAGTCCACCTCGACGAGCTCGATGCCGACCGCGCCGGCCCGCGCGTGCAGCAGCGCCTTGGTCTGCGGCATCGCGTCGGCGTCGACGGCGAAGACGTTCGACGTGGACTTCGAGGCGCGCCGCGCGACGAGCATCCCCTCCACGACCGCCGTGGACTCGTCGAGCATCGAGGCGTTGGCGGTGTCGAGACCGGTCAGGTCGGTCACCATCGTCTGGAAGTTGATGAGCGCCTCGAGGCGCCCCTGCGAGATCTCGGGCTGATACGGCGTGTACGCGGTGTACCAGGACGGGTTCTCGAGCACGTTGCGCGCGATGACCGACGGCGTGAACGTGTCGTAGTAGCCGAGGCCGATCATCGGCCGCGCCTGGCGGTTCTGCGAAGCGAGCGCGCGCAGCTCCGCGAGCGCCTCCGCCTCGGTGGCGGCGGGCGGGATGTCGGTCGTCTCACGCGCGGTCACATGGATGGATGCCGGCACCGCGCGCTTCACGAGCTCGTCGACGCTGTCGTATCCGAGCGCGTCGAGCATGACCCGCTGCGCCGCGGCATCCGTGCCGATGTGACGTTCCTGGAAGGTCCCCGTCATCACGCGCCTTCGGTCAGCGCGACATACGCCGCGCGGTCGAGCAGCCCGTCGAGGGCGGAGGCGTCGACCCGGAGCTTCACGAGCCAGCCGTCGCCGAACGGGTCGGAGTTGACGAGTGAGGGGTCGTCGACGACGGCGTCGTTGATCGCGACGACGTCACCGGTGAGCGGCGCGTAGAGCTCTCCGACGGACTTGGTCGACTCGATCTCGCCGCACACCTGACCGGCCGTGACGCCCGAGTCGACGCCGGGGAGGTCGACGAACACGACGTCGCCGAGCTTGTCGGCGGCGAAGTCGGTGATGCCGACCGTCGCCACGTCGCCGTCGAGCGCGATCCACTCGTGCTCCTCGGTGTACTTGAGGCTGTCGAGATCGGTCATTTGGTCCTCCTGTAGAAGGGAAGGGCGGTCACGGTCGCGGGGATGCGCGTGCCTCGCACGTCGATGGTGAGTTCGGTTCCGGGGGCGCTCACCGTTGGTGAGACGAAGGCCATGGCGATGGGATGCCCGAGGGTCGGGCTGAGCGCACCGCTCGTGATCTCGCCGACCCGCGTGTCACCGTCGAACACGCCGTAGCCGGCGCGGCCGGCGCGCCTGCCCTCAGCGGTGAGTCCGACGAGCACGGGCGCGGCGTCGAGGTCGACGGCGGAGAGGCCCTCCTTGCCGACGAACTGGTCCTTCGCGTCGACGACGACGCGGCCGAGGCCCGCCTGGGCGGGGACGACGTCGAGCGAGAGCTCGTGACCGTACAGCGGCATGCCCGCCTCGAGGCGCAGGGTGTCGCGGGCGGCGAGGCCGGCCGGGACGAGGTCATGGTCGGCGCCGGCGCGGAGCAGCGCTCCCCACAGCGACGAGGCGTCGTCCCAGCGGACGAAGATCTCGAAGCCGTCCTCGCCCGTGTAGCCGGTGCGCCCGATGTGGACGGGAGAAGGCTCGGCACCGGGCTCGCGGGTGAACGACGCGTGGGTCATCCGGTAGTACTTCAGGTCGTCGAGCGAGGTCGAGTAGCCGGTGAGCTCGGGCGTGGCCTCGAGGATCTCCTGCGACGCCGGACCCTGCACCGCGACGAGCGCGATGCGCTCCGTCCAGTCCTCGACGCTCACGTCGAACGCGCCCCGACGGGCGGAGAGCGCCTCGGCGACGGCATCCCTGTTCCCCGCATTCGCGACCACGATGAAGCGGTCCGGATGCTGGCAGTAGACGATGACGTCGTCGACGATGCCGCCCGAGGCGTCGAGCACGAGGCTGTACTTCGCCTGATCGTCGGCGAGCACGGAGAGTCGACCGGCGAGCGCGTAGTCGAGGAACTCCCCCGCCTGCGGCCCCTCGACGACGAACTCGGCCATGTGCGAGATGTCGAAGAGGCCCGCGGACCGGCGCACCGCGTGGTGCTCGGCGAGGTCGGACGTGTAGCGCACGGGCATCGCCCACCCGCCGAAGTCGGTGAAGGAGGCGCCGAGGGCCTCGTGATGGGCTCGGAGCGGGGTGTAGCGGGGGTCGGACATGAGTTCTCCCGGTCTGCGGACGGGCGGATGCCGACGAGCGGCATCCGAGGAACTCCCCCTCTGTCATGGACCTGAGAGTTTCACCCGGCATCCGGGGATGCAGGGCTTTCACCGTCGGCGGGTGCCGAAGCACCTCTTTCCAGAGCGGCCGGACGTGGGCGGTACGCGGACCTGAGAGATTGGCGGGGAGGCTTGCTCCTTCGGTGCCCGGTCAGAAACCGGGACTCTCCCGCACACGTCATGCGGCCTTCTTCAGTTGCGGGTACAGCATATCCGGCGAGCCCGGTTCTGACCGTTTCCTTGTGCAACGGGAACGGGAGGCCCGATCCTGGGACGGGGATGCGTCGCCGAGACGTCGAGGGATCATGAGAACCGACAGGACACCCACGCTCCACCGTCGCCCGGCACGCCGCATCGGCGTGGCCGTCGGCGTCGCACTGACACTCGCTCTGGGCGCCGGCATCATGCCGGCTCCGGCCTTCGCCGCGCAGCAGGCCTCCGTATCCACCGGCGCGCGGCCTGCGACCGACGCGCCGCCGATCCCCTTCGTCCCGACGCCCACGATCACGGGCTACCCGGGAGTCGGCTACACGCTGACGGTCGTGCCCGGACCGTGGCCGGAGAAGACGCGCATCTCGTACGTCTGGCTCGCCGACGGGAAGCCGCTCGTGCGCGTCCCTTCCACGACGCTCACGCTCGAGCCCGCGCAGATCGGCAAGCGCATCTCGGTCACGGTCATCGGCGTCAAGAGCGGCTACGCCGTGACGACCCGGACGAGCCTGCCCACGGCGCCGGTCGTGGGACCGAACACGACGCCGTCGGCGCCGATCATCACCTCGACCGTGACGGATCGCGACACCCGGTCGATCACCGTGACGTGGAAGCCGGGGCCTCCGGGAACCTCCCCCATCACGGGATGGATCGTGGCGCGGAGCGGCGCGGGAACGGGTCCCGACGGGCCGCTCCAGCGCGAACTCCCCGCCGACGCCCGGAGCATCGTCTTCGACTCCCTGATCCCCGACCTCCTCTACAAGATCTCCGTGACAGCGGTCAGCGCCGCGGGGCCGGGCCCCGCCGCTCAGACCTCGGCCATCGTTCCGCCGCGTCCGATGCAGCCGGGCGCGGCGACGATCGTCGGCAGCCCCACGCCGTTTTCGACCCTCAGGGTGGACGTGGGCGCGTGGGTTCCGGCCGACGCGGACTTCCGCTACGAGTGGTGGCGCAACAATCGCCGGATCTTCGCCTGGAGCGAGAACTACTGGCAGGTCGCCCCGAGCGATCTCGGCGCGACCTTCTTCGTGGTCGTGCGTGCCGAGAAGCGCCCGCTGTGGGCGAGCGGCTACGCGCAGACGGACGCCGTGGTGATCGTGTCGGGCCCGCCGGGCGACTGATCCCGGCGGCGGCTGCGTGGCGCGCCGTTCAGCCTGTGCAGGCGCCGGTCGAGACGGCGCGCTCGAGAGACGGCGCCTCGGTCGCGACGGGGTCGAGCTCGGCCATCGTCATGGCGTAGCCGCGGGTGTCGTCGGTCTCGCCGCGCGCGAACACGATGCCGGCGACGACGCCGTCGTCGGTGAGGAGCGGTCCACCGGAGTTGCCCGGCCGGACGGCGGCCTCGAGGGAGTAGATCTCCCTCGGATCGGTGCTGTCGGAGTAGATGTCGGGCATCTCCACCGTGCCCGTCGAGAGCACGCTCGCGTTCGTCTGCGTGAACGGCCCGCCGTACGGGTAGCCCTGCACGACGGCGGTCGCACCCGCCGCGAGAGTGCGGCCCAGCCGGAGAGGCGCGGCATCCAGTCCGTCGACCGCGATGACGGCGAGGTCGTTGACGGGGTCGAAGTAGACGATCCGGCCCTCACGCGCCTCGGCGCCCGGCACCTCGACGACGGGAGCGTCGACGCCCGCGACGACGTGGGCGTTTGTCACGACCCGATCGCGCGCGACGACGAAGCCGGATCCGGTCGAGCTGATCCCGCACGCGTAGGCCGTTCCGGATACGCGGACGACGGATGCCGCGGCCCGCGTGAGATCGGGATCGGAGAGGTCGACGGGGGCCTGCGTCGGGGCCGACACTCCCCCGAGCAGATCGCCGAACCGCGGGAGCGCGTCGTCGAGGACGATCGAGCGCAGCTGCGCGAGCGCCTCCGCGACGGGCGGCGGCGTGAGCCGGTCGATCGCGCGGAGCACCTGCGACGACGCCACCGCGGGGGCGAGGAGCGGCCCGCCCGTCGCCGTGATCGTCGAGCCGACGAGCGAGACGGCGAGCGCCGCCACGATGAGGCTCGCGATCGACCCCAGCACCCGGTCGACGGCCCGGAGGGGCCGGCTGCGATCGACGCCCCTCCGCAGCGCGGCGCCGACGGCACCGCCGATCGCTCCGCCGAGCCCCAGGAGGAGGAGGACGAGGAGAAGGACGACGAGCGGCCGCCACTCCTGCCACGGCCACGCGTCGTTGACGATGGGCGCGAGCCAGTAGGCGGCGATTCCGCCCCCGATGAGCCCGATGAGCGTCCCGGCGCTCGCGAGGAGACCGCGCTGGGCGCCCGCGAGCACGGCGAGGATCAGCACGGCGATCAGCACGACGTCGACGACGACCACCCCGACCCCTTCCCGGACGCCGAAGTGTCAGGTTACGCGGCGATCCTGGATCGGTCCTTGAGCGACGCGGTTTGGTGTTCGTGTCGGAATGACTCTAAGATGAACAGCGTTAGTTAGAGTCAGCATGACAAAAACAACCATGACCCCAGCCGAGACCACGGACGACTCCGCGGACGACGTCACGCGCGTCGCCGTGTCGACCGTGATCTTCAGCCTGCGCCGCGAGCCGGCGACCGACGCTCCGTCGCTGGTCCTGCCGCTCGTCCGTCGCACGCGCGATCCCTACGAGGGGCTCTGGGCGCTCCCGGGCGGATGGCTCGACGTCGCCGAGAGTCTCGATGCCGCGGCATCCCGGACCCTCTCCGAGACCACAGGACTCGCGCCCAGCTATCTCGAGCAGCTCTATGCCTTCGGGGCCACCGACCGGTCGCCCTCGCGCGTCGTCTCGATCGTCTACTGGGCGCTGCTGCGCGCCGACGCCGCCTCGACCGAGCTGATCGACCGCACCAAGGATGCACCCGACAATGTCGCGTGGTTCGACGCGGCATCCCTCCCCCGTCTCGCCTTCGATCACAACGAGATCGTCGACTACGCGCTGTGGCGCCTGCGCAACAAGGTCGGCTACAGCCGCATCGCGCACGGTCTGCTCGCCGACGAGTTCACGCTCGCCGACCTTCGAGATGTGTACGAGTCGATCCTCGGCCGCCGCCTCGACCCCGCGAACTTCCGCCGCCAGGTGGAGAACTCGGGAACCCTCATCCCGACCGACCGCTTCCGCACGGGAAGCCACCGACCGGCCCGCCTCTACCGCTACAACCGGGACGTCGAGCTCGCCGAACGCGGCCCGCTCTCCGTCCGCCACTGAATCGAGTCCGACATGCCCGCTGTCAACATCACGCTTCAGCCCCGCCCCATCGACCCCTCGGTCGACCACGAGATCCAGGCGATCGTCTCGGGAGCCTCGGACGGGGCGACCTGCAACACCGACCTCGCGGCCGGGCCGTGGGACTTCGACATCCGCCCGGGCTACGGCCCGGGCGCCTCGATGGGCGACGTCATCCCCACGGGGTCGCCCCGCCAGGGCGAGCTTCCGCAGGAGTATCGGGATGCCTCGGCCGACGACCTCGACGCACGCATCCGCGCCGCCAAGGCGACGCTGGGCGAGCGCGTCGTGATCCTCGGGCACTTCTACCAGCGCGAGGAGGTCGTGCAGCACGCGGACTACGTGGGCGACTCGTTCCAGCTCGCCAACGCGGCGCTCGAGCACCCCGAGGCCGAGGCGATCGTCTTCTGCGGCGTGCACTTCATGGCCGAGACCGCCGACCTGCTGTCCCGCCCCGAGCAGGCCGTGATCCTGCCCAACCTCGCGGCGGGCTGCTCCATGGCCGACATGGCCGACATCGACGAGGTCGAGGAGTGCTGGGAGCAGCTCGAGGAGATCTACGGCGACATGGCGGCGGTGGATGCCGATGGCCTCGTCCCCGTCATCCCGGTCACGTACATGAACTCGTCGGCGGCCATCAAGGGGTTCGTCGGCCGCCACGGCGGGATCGTCTGCACGTCGTCGAATGCGCGGACGGTGCTCGAATGGGCCTTCCAGCGCGGACGCCGCGTGCTCTTCTTCCCCGACCAGCACCTCGGTCGCAACACGGCGAAGGCGATGGGCGTGCCGCTCGAGCAGATGCCGATGTGGAACCCCCACAAGCCGCTCGGCGGCTCGTCGGCCTCCGAGCTGGCCGACGCCCGGGTCATCCTGTGGCACGGCTTCTGCTCGGTCCACCGCCGCTTCTCGGTCGACCAGATCGACAAGGCGCGCGCCGAGCACCCCGGTGTGCGGGTCATCGTGCACCCCGAGTGCCCGATGGCGGTCGTGGATGCCGCGGATGAGTCGGGCTCGACCGACTACATCCGCCGCGCCATCGAGGGAGCCACCGAGCCGACCACGTTCGCGATCGGCACGGAGGTCAACCTCGTGCAGCGCCTCGCCGCCGACAACCCGCAGCACTCGATCTTCTGCCTGGACCCCGTCGTCTGCCCGTGCTCGACGATGTACCGCATCCACCCCGGATACCTCGCGTGGGTGCTCGAGGGCCTCGTGAAGGGCGAAGTGCTGAACCGCATCACCGTGCCGGCCGACGTCGCCGATCCCGCGCGCCTCGCTCTCGAGCGGATGCTCGCGGCCAAGCCTCCGGCAGCGCCGGCCGCGGATTGGGAGAACGCCTCATGAGCGGGCCGCAGGTCATCGTCGTCGGGAGCGGCATCGCCGGTCTCATCACGGCGCTCCACGCGGTGGAGCACGGATGCCGCGTCACGCTCGTGACGAAGGACGTGCTCGAGCACGCCAACACGCGGTACGCGCAGGGCGGCATCGCCGGCGTCATGTTCGACGACGACCGGGTCGAGGACCACATCCGCGACACCCTGACGGCGGGTGCGGGGCTCGGCGATCCCGCCGCCGTGCGCGTGCTGGCGGAGGAGGGCCCGGCGCGTATCCGCGAGCTCGTGGCGCTCGGCGTCGCCTTCGACCGCGACGCCTCCGGCCACTTCCTCAAGGGTCTCGAAGCGGCCCACTCCTATCCCCGCATCCTGCACTCGGGTGGGGATGCCACCGGCACGGCGATCGAGAAGGCGCTTGTCGCCCGACTCCGCGCGAGTGAGGTCGCCGTCGTCGAGCATGCCTTCCTCGTCGATCTCGTCGTGCGCGACGGACGTGCGGCCGGGGTCGAGCTGCTCGTCGGCGATGCGCCGGGACGCATCGGGCAACGCGAGACGCTGACCGGCGACGCCGTCGTGCTCGCCACGGGCGGCGCGGGCGAGCTCTACGCCTACACGACCAACCCTCCCGTCGCGACGGGCGACGGCATCGCCGCCGCGCTGCGCGCCGGCGTCGCGGTCAGCGACCTGGAGTTCTTCCAGTTCCACCCGACGATCATCGGCGTGGGCGACGCGTTTCTCGTGTCGGAGGCGGTGCGCGGAGAGGGCGCGACCCTCATCGACGAGGACGGTCGGCGCTTCGCGTTCGACGCGCACCCGGACGGCGAGCTCGCTCCCCGCGACGTCGTGGCGCGGGCGATCGCGCACCAGATGGAGCTGCAGGACGGCCGCCCGGTCTTCCTCGATGCGACGCACCTGCGCGCGACCTACGAGGAGCGCGCCGCCTTCCTCGCGAAGCGGTTCCCGACGATCGATGCGGCCGTCCGCGAGCGCGGCCTCGACTGGGCGCGCGAGCCGATCCCCGTCACTCCGGCGGCGCACTACCTGATGGGCGGCGTCGCGACCGACCTGTTCGGCCGCACGTCGCTCCCCGGCCTCTACGCCGTCGGCGAGGTCGCGCGCACCGGTGTGCACGGCGCCAACCGGCTCGCGTCGAACTCGCTGCTGGAGGGCGCCGTCTTCGGCGCTCGGGCGGGCGACGCCATCACCGGCGACCTCGCGTCCGGTGACTGGCCCCTTGTCACCGCGGCCCCGCGTCACACCGCCGACCCCTCATCCCCCGAACGCACGCCGAGCGCGGACGTGGACAGCGCGGTCGAGCCCTTCTCGCGCGCGGCTCTGCAGCACGTGATGTGGGAGGACGCGGGACTCGTGCGCGACGAGGCGGGCCTGCGGCGCGCGGCATCGCTCATCTCGGCGTGGCGCTCAGCCGCACGCACGCCCCGGACCGAGGCGGAGTTCGAGGACGAGAACCTGCTCCTCGTCGCCGAGCGTCTCGTGGCAGCGGCCCTCGGGCGTCGCGAATCGGTCGGCGCCCACTTCCGGCGCGATGATCCGGCGGCAGCAACTCCTCACATTTCGACGTCGGAGCCGGCGACACGCCGCATCGAGGCCTCCGTCGCGCCGACCTCGAGGAGTTACGACACGGTTCGAGAGGTCGCCTGATGCTCACCCGCGCCACGATCGACCGCGTCGTCGCTGCCGCGCTCGAGGAGGACGCCCCGTGGGGCGACCTGACGAGCGAGTACCTCATCCCGGAGAACGCCGTCGCCCGCGCCGACCTCGTCGCCCGTGAAGCCGGGGTCTTCAGCGGCGGCGCGGTGTTCGAGGCGGCGTTCCGCCTCACCGATCCGACCGTCGAGGTGCACCTCGTCGCCGAGGACGGCGAATGGTTCGAGCCGGGCGCGGTCCTCGCGGTCGTGTCCGGCCCTGCGCGGTCGGTGCTCACGGCGGAGCGGATCGGCCTCAACTTCGTGCAGCGCATGTCGGGCATCGCCACCCTCACGGGCAGATACGTGGCCGAGGTCGCCCACACGACCGCGCGGATCGCGGACACCCGCAAGACGACCCCCGGGCTGCGGGCGTTCGAGCGGCAGGCGGTCGTCAACGGCGGCGGTCACAACCACCGCTACTCGCTGTCCGACGCCGTCATGGCGAAGGACAATCATCTGGCCGTCCTCGCGCAGAAGCACGCGAACGTCACGGAGGCACTGAAGGCCGCCATCTCGCGACTGCCCCACACGACGCACGTCGAGGTCGAGGTCGACCGGCTCGACCAGATCGAGGCCGTGCTCGCGGCAGGCATCGGCACGATCATGCTCGACAACTTCTCGCTCGACGACCTGCGCCGGGGCGTCGAGGTCGTCGCAGGGCGCGCGACCGTCGAGGCATCGGGTGGCGTGAATCTGGACACGGTGCGCGCGATCGCCGAGACGGGTGTCGACGTCATCTCGGTCGGCGCCCTGACCCACTCGGCGCGGGCTCTCGACCTCGGCCTCGACGTCCGCATCGAGGTCACGGAGGCCTGACGTGTCGATGCTCTACTTCGACAACGCGGCGACCACGCCGGTGCGGCCCGAAGTGCTCGATGCGATGATGCCGTACCTCACGCGCTGGTTCGGCAACGCGTCGAGCCACCACACGGTCGGCGAGGCGGCGGCAGAGGCACTCGCGGACGCGCGCCGGCGGGTGGCGAAGGTGCTCGGCCTGCGCGCGGGCGACATCGTCTTCACCTCCGGCGGCACCGAAGCCGACAACCTCGCGGTCAAGGGCATCGCGATCGCCGCGCAGCAGCATCGCGACGCCGGCCACTTCGTGACGACCCCGATCGAGCACGAGGCGATCCTCGAGTCGGGCGACTACCTCCACCGCGTCCACGGCTTCGACGTCACGCAGGTCCCCGTGGACGGCACAGGGCGCGTGTCACCGGATGCCGTGGCCGACGCCCTCCGTGACGACACGGCGCTCGTCAGCGTCGGCTACGCGAACAACGAGGTCGGCACGGTCCAGGATGTCGCGGCCATCGCCGCCGTGACGCGCAGCCGCGGCATCCCGCTCCATGTCGATGCCGTGCAGGCCGCCGGCTGGCTGCCGCTGTCCGCTGAGGAGCTCGGCTTCGACGCCATCTCGATCGCGGGGCACAAGCTCGGTGCGCCGAAGGGGACGGGCGCGCTCGGCGTCCGCGGTCGGATCCCGCTGGAGCCGCTGCTGCACGGCGGCGGCCAGGAGCGCGGCCGTCGCAGCGGCACGGAGGACGTCGCCGGCGCCGTCGCCCTCGCGACCGCGCTCGACCTCGCCGAGGCCGAACGGGCCGAGTCGGCGGCTCGCGTGTCGGCGATCCGCGATGCGTTCGTGGGCAGGGTGCTGTCCACGGTGCCGAGCGCCCGACTGACTGGCGACCCGGTGCATCGGCTGCCCGGCACGGCGAGCTTCACCTTCACCGGGACGAGCGGCGAGGCGGTGCTCCTCGAGCTCGAGCGGCGCGGTGTCGTCTCGTCGAGCGGGTCGGCGTGCGCGGCGGGAAGCGACGAGCCGTCGCATGTGCTCGTGGCGATGGGCATTCCGCCCGAGGTGGCGCAGACGGCCGTGCGGTTCACGTTCCCGCACGAGCTGAGCGCGCCCCTGGACGCTGTCGCCGACGCGGTCGCGGCATCCGTCGCGGCGGTACGATCGGGCGGGTGAGCCTGCCGAGCGCCCCCGCCGCCGTCACGATCATCGTTCCCGGATTCGAGGTCGAGGAGTACGCCGGCGAAGCGCTCGATTCGCTGCGGGCGCAGACGCGCGAGGACTGGGTCGCGATCCTCGTCGACGACGCCTCGACCGACGGGACGAGCCGGATCTTCGCGGATGCAGCGGCCTCCGATCCTCGCTTCCGTCTCGTTCGCCACGTGCGGCAGCAGGGTCTCGGCGCTGCCCGCAACACCGGGCTCGACCTCGTTGAAACACCGCTCGTCGGCTTCCTCGACGCCGACGACATGCTCACCCCGACGGCGCTCGAGCGCCTCGTCGGCACGCTCGACGAGACCGGCAGCGACTTCGCACTGGGTGCGTACGTGCGGCTCCGCCCCGACGGCGACGGCGGGTACACGACGGGGATCGTGCAGCCCTGGGTCGCCGCGGCGACCGACCCCGAGCGGCGCGCCACGACGATCGACCAGCATCCCGCGGCATCCGCGAACATCGTCGCGTGGTCGAAGGTGAGCCGCATCGACTTCTGGCGCCGCACCGGCCTGCGCTTCCCCGTCGGCCGCCTCTACGAGGACCAGGTCGTCGCGCAGCGGATGTACGCCACCGCTCGCGCGTTCGACGTCGTTCCCGACGTCGTCGCGCACTGGCGCGAGCGTGCTGACGGCTCGTCCATCACGCAGCGCAAGGACGCTGTCGCCGTGCTTCAGGACTACCTCGACGGCATGGCGGGCGGCATCGCCGAGCTCGACCGGGCGGGCCATGCCGCCGCCGTGCAGCAGCGCGTGCACCTCATCCTCGCCATGGACCTTCCCCCACTGGTGCGGATCGCCGAGGAGCACCCCGACGACGCGTACCGCCGCGCGCTCGGCGTCTTCACGCGCGACATCTGGGCTCGGGGCGGCGCGTCCGCCGCTCTCGACGAGGAGTCCTCCGCGCTCGCGGCCGCCGCTCGGCTCTGGTAGCTCCCCTCCCGGCCCACCCCGGCGAGTTGCCAGAAGATCGCGCCGTTCGGGGTCGAGTTGCCACATCTTCGGGCAGATGGACGGCTCGTCGTCGCCTCCCCAGCCCGATCGCGGACCGGATTGCA
The DNA here is from genome assembly GCF_039614715.1 of Microbacterium sp. AZCO. GTDB lineage: Bacteria > Actinomycetota > Actinomycetes > Actinomycetales > Microbacteriaceae > Microbacterium. The sequence continues at coordinate 1,839,040 of NZ_CP154857.1, forward strand.
CACGGATTCGGCAACGGCCGCGTCGGCGAAGGCCGCGGCCTTGCACGATGACGGGATGCCGCACTCTCCCAAGCCCCTGCCCGCCGCCGTGCGCGGACGGGTGTTCCACGTCACGGCAGTGCCGGAGGTCTCATCATTGCGTCTGGCCCAGTCGGATCTCTGGAGTCCCACCCGGGGTGTGCGATTGCCGACATCGGCGCGAGACCTTCGCAGCCGGTGCCTCGCACACGCGCTGACGCTTCCGCCGTCGGCGGCTTTCAGCCACACGACGGCCGCCGGCGTTCGCGCGTGGCCGCTCCCGACCCGATACATACCTGAACAGGTGTTGCATGCGACCGTACCCGTCGGGGTCCGCGCACCGCGGAGGAAGTCGCTGATCGGTCACCAACGCCCGCTCGACGATGACGATGTGGAGATCTCGAACGGACTCCGCTTGACGGGTGTCACGCGAACCTTCCTTGATCTCGCGGAGCTTCTGGATGTTCCGGCCCTCGTGGCCGTGGGCGATCATATTCTGAGGCGCGATCGCCCCTCGACCACCCTTGCTGCACTCGCTCACGAGGTCGAACGCGCCGGAGAACGACGTGGTGTGCGCACGGCGCGGCAGGCCCTCGAGCTGCTGGATGGCGGCGCGGAGTCGCCCAAGGAATCGGAGCTTCGTGTGCTCCTCATCCGCGCCGGATTCGGGCCGTTCGCCACGAACATCGAACTTCGCGATGCCCACGGCGTCTTCGTCGCCCGTGTCGATCTGGCTCTCCCCGACCTGCGGATCGCGATCGAGTACGAAGGCGACCACCATCGGGATCGCGAGCAGTGGCGTCAGGACATCGCGCGCCGTCGCCGCATCGAAGCTCTCGGGTGGATCTACCTTCCCGTGACCCAGGCCGATCTGGACGATCCTGGCAAGGTGCTTCGCGACCTCGCAGCCGCAATCGTCCGGCGCGCCTGACGTGCGGCCAGACGCACCTGGCGATGGGGCCGATGTCGCGGCGGAGTTGCCAGAAGATCTGGCAACTCGGCAAAGGTTTGCCAGAAGATCTGGCAACTCGGCACAGGTTTGCGAGAACTTCTGGCAACGGGGCACAGATGGATGCAGCGCGGCGCCCGGCCCGGCAACTCGGCGTCGGGGCACCGGGCCGGGCCGCCGTCAGCCCTCGTCGGGGACGCGGACCGGTCCGGTCGGGGTGAGGATGACCGCAGGCTGGTCGGGGGCGCGGTCGCCTCGACGGCGGGCGTGGTCGATCGGGCGCTGCCCACGCAGTTCGGCGGCCTCGGTCTCGAGGATGCGCGAGGCGGCCAGCTGCTGAGCCGCGAGCTCGGCGTAGAGGCCGTCGTGCGAGATGAGCTCGGCGTGGGTGCCGGACTCGACGATGCGTCCGCCGTCGACGACGTGGATGACGTCGGCGCCGATCACGGTCGAGAGCCGGTGGGCGATCGACAGCGTCGTGCGGCCGCGCGCCGCGGCATCCAGCGCCTCCTGCACGACCCGCTCCGAGACCGTGTCGAGTGCCGAGGTCGCTTCGTCGAGAAGCAGGACGGGCGGGTCCTTCAGCAGCACGCGCGCAATGGCGATGCGCTGCTTCTCCCCGCCGGAGAGGCGGTAGCCGCGCTCCCCCACCACGGTGTCGTAGCCCTTCTCGAACCCCTCGATGATGTGGTGGATGTTGGCGGCGCGGCACGCGGCCTCGAGCTCGGCATCCGTCGCGTCGGGCTTGGCGTACCGCAGGTTCTCTCGGATCGTCGCGTGGAAGAGGTAGGTCTCCTGCGAGACGATCCCGACGTTGTCGATGATCGACTCCTGCGTCAGATGCCGCACGTCGGCGCCCGCGAACAGGACCGACCCGCCGGACGCTTCGTACATGCGCGGAGTCAGGTAGAGCACTGTCGTCTTGCCCGCGCCGGACGGTCCGACGAACGCGACGTGCTGGCCGGGGTCGGCGACGAACGAGACGCCGCCGAGCGTCGGGCGCGCGTCGGGCGCGGCATCCGGATACCGGAACACGACGTCGCGGAACTCGATGCGGCCGATCGGACCGGGCGCGGACGCCACCGGGATCGCGCCCGGCTCGTCGCTGATCGCGGGCTTCAGATCGAGGTATTCGAAGATGCGCGCGAAGAGCGCCGACGACGTCTGCACGTCGAGTGCGACGCGCATGAGGCCCATGAGCGGCATGAGGAGGCGCGCTTGCACCGTCGTGAACGCGACGATGGTTCCCGCCGTGATGGTCGCGTCGGCGCTGCCCGTGATGAGATAGCCGGCGACGAGATAGATGATCGCCGGCACCGACGACATGATCACCTGGACCACGGCGAAGAAGCCCTGGCCGCTCATCGCGCGGCGCACCTGCAGGCGCACCTGATTGCGATTCTCGACCTGATAGCGGGCCGACTCCGTGCGCTGGCGGTTGAACGACTTCGACAGCAGGATGCCCGAGACGCTCAGCGTCTCCTGCGTGATCGCCGACAGCTCGGACAGCGACTCCTGCGTCTCGCCCGCGATCCGCGCGCGGACCTGGCCCACGCGGCGCTGCACGAGGATGAGGAAGGGCATGAGGATCACGGCGATGAGGGTCAGGCGCCAGTCGATCAGGATCATCGCGATGAGCGACGCGACGACGGTGACGAGGTTGCCCAGGATGCTCGTGACGGTGTTGGTGAGGACGGCCGAGACGCCGCCGACGTCGTTCTGGAGCCGGGACTGGATGACGCCGGTCTTGGTCCGGGTGAAGAAGGCGAGCTCCATCGCCTGCAGGTGGTCGAAGAGCTTGACCCGCAGGTCGCCCGTGACGCTGTTGCCGATCGTCGCCGTGTAGTAGGTCTGCACGACCCCGAGCGCCGCCGACAGGAGGAACAGCCCGATCATGGCTGCGACGAGCTTCACCAGGAGCGGCAGATCGACGGGGCCGCCGTCGGTCGGGAAGAGCGCGTCGTCGAAGATGCGCTCGACGAGGAGCGGCGGCACGACCGCGATCGCGGCGCCCGCGACGACGAGGAAGCCTGTGAAGACGAGCCTGCCGAGGTAGGGCCGGAAGAGCGCCGTGACGCGCTTGCCGAGGTCGGGGATCTTCGGCGCGGCGGCGTTGAGCTTGCGCTGCGCCTCGATGTCGACGCCGCGGAAGGCAGGCCCTCCGCCCCCTCCGCCGCGTCCCATGCTCATGAAACGAGCCTAATGACCGCCGCGGACACCGGGGCTAGGCTGGCGCCATGACCTCCCTGCCCGAGCAGCCCGAAGGCCCCGATCTCGACGAGCTCCGCAAGGACATCGACGAGCTCAAGGACGCACCGACCGAGCAGCTCATCGAGCCCGAGCCCGCGAAGCTGCTCGAAGAGGAGCCCACCCCTCAGCGCACCGACGCACCCGGCACCGAGAAGTGGGACGAGCCGGGCGACGAGGAGCGCACCGAGGTCTGATCCGCCCGCTCAGCCGAGTCCCGCGACGAGGTTGATCACGGTCGCGAGGATGATCGCGCCGAAGGCGTACGAGATGAGCATCTGCGCGAGCACGATGCGTCGCAGCTCGTTGGTCCGCAGGTTCGTGTCGGCGATCTGATACGCCATGCCGAGGCCGAACGAGATGTACGCGAAGTCGGTGTACATCGGGTCCTCGTCCTGGTTGAAGTCGATTCCCCCGACGGGGTCGCGATAGTAGATCGCGGCGATCCTGAGCAGGTAGTCGGTCTGGATGAGGGTCCAGGATGCCGCGACCGCGACGAGCGCGATGCCCGCGAGCACCCACGCCTCGACGGGCGGAGCGTGCTGGACCTGGATGAGGACCGCCGCGACGGCGACGAGGCTCGCCACGCTCGCGAAGACGGCGATGATCCGTGCGGTGCGGCGACCCGGATCCTCCGCACGCGCGTGCGCGCGCGTCTGCGCGGCATCCATTCGCCACACGACGATGAGGATCCACCCCGACGCGATCGCGGCCGCCGTGCCCCACCCGCCCAGGATCCCGGCCCACGGATCGAGCACGTTCCACAGCCAGACGCCGACCGCGAGCCCCGCCGCGAGCGCGATCGTCGACCGCAGGATGACGTTCGAATGGATCGGGGCGCGGGCCATATCCGAATGCTGTCACCCCGCGATGGGAATGCGATGTCTGACGGGGCCGTTATCGTTCTTCGTGCGCCACTTCGGTGTTCGCCTTCCCCCCGCCCAAAGCTCTGAGGAGACGACCATGGCCGCTACCGACACCTCTCGCACCATCGGCACGGCTCCCGCCGCGGCCTCCGTTCCCACGCTCGGGCGGGAGGAGAGCCGCGTCGTCTGGCTGCTCCTCGCGGCCGCGTTCGTCGCGATCCTCAACGAGACCACGATGGGCGTCGCGATCCCGCACCTCATCACCGACCTCGGCATCACGGCGCTGCAGGCGCAGTGGCTCACGACGGCTTTCATGCTGACGATGGCGGTCGTCATCCCGATCACGGGCTTCCTCCTGCGCCGGTTCACGACGCGGACGATGTTCGTCTCGGCGATGGGCCTGTTCTCCCTCGGAACCCTCATCGCGTTCCTCTCCCCCGGCTTCCCACTGCTGCTCGTCGCGCGCGTCGTGCAGGCGTCCGGAACCGCGATCATGATGCCGCTGCTCATGACGACGCTCATGACGGTCGTGCCTCCCGCGATCCGCGGCCGCATGATGGGCCGGGTCAGCATCGTGATGTCCCTCGCCCCGGCGATCGGCCCCACCCTCGCCGGCGCGATCCTCAACAACTTCGAGTGGCGCTGGATCTTCGGCATCGTGCTGCCCATCGCGGTCGTGACACTCGTCGTGGGGGCGCGCTGGATCCACAACCTCGGCGAGACGACGCGCGCGCCGATCGACGTGCTGTCGGTGATCCTCTCCGCGTTCGGCTTCGGCGGTCTCGTCTTCGGCCTCAGCCAGCTCGGCGCCGGCGGGCACGGCAGCGGGGCGGACGCCGCGGCGGCGAGCGCCGCGTCGACGACGACCCTCGTCGTGTCGCTCGCGGTGGGTGTCATCGCGCTGGGCCTGTTCGGATGGCGCCAGGTCGTGCTCCAGCGCAGCGACGACGCGCTGCTCGATCTGCGCGTGTTCCGCAGCGCGAACTTCTCGCTGTCGATCGCGCAGATGTCGATCATGTCGATGGCCTTCTTCGGAGCGATCACCGTCGTGCCGCTGTATCTCCAGGACGTCCTCGGCATCGATCCGCTCACGACCGGACTCGTCGTCCTCCCCGGTGCTCTCGCGATGGGTCTGGCCGGTCCGCTCATCGGGCGCATCTACGACCGCTGGGGCACGACGATCCTGCTCGTTCCGGGCGCCGTGATCACGAGCGCGATGCTGTGGGTCTACACCACCTTCGGCACCGAGACGCCGGTGTGGCTCGTCGCGGTGGTGCAGACGGCCCTGTCGCTCGGCCTGGCGCTGTCCTTCACGCCGCTGTTCACGGCGTCGCTCGGCTCGCTGCAGCCGCGGTTCTACTCCTACGGCTCGGCGGTCGTGGGCACGGCGCAGCAGGTGGCCGGCGCCGCGGGCATCGCGCTGATGTTCGGCGTGATGGCGGCCGCGACGGCCGGCGCGACGGCCGCGGGCGCCGATGCGGTCACGGCGGGCGCTGCCGGCACGCACGCCGCGTTCGTCACGGCCGCGTTCCTGTCGCTTCCGCTGCTCGTCGGCGCGTTCCTCATCCGCAAGCCGGCCGACCAGCCGGTCGGCGCGCCCGTCGGGCACTGACCCGGGCTCGCCGAGCCGGTAGCGACCGCGCCCGCCCACCCCTCCCGGGTGGGCGGGCGCGGTGGCATGCTGAGCCGTGACCGGCAGCGGTGCCGGCGTGAGGAGGAGCGATCGCCATGATCGTGACACCGCCGCCCGTCGAGGGCGCGGAAGGCCATGTCGCCAAGATGTACCAGGGCGACCTGGACGCGGACGGCTTCGTGTACAGCCACACGCAGGTGATGGCGATCAACCCCGAGGCGCACGAAGCCTTCGAGGCACTCGTGCGTGCGATCGTGACGTCGATCGGCGTGCGCACGTACGAGCTCGCGACGCTCGGCGCGGCGCGAAGCATCCCGTCTCCGCACTGCCTGCTCGCGCACGGACGCAAGACGCTGCGGGCCGGGGCGATGGACGAGGCGCAGCTCGAACGGGCGGCGCGCGACTACGAGGACGCCGACCTCAGCAAGGCGGACGTGGCGGTGATGCGATTCTCCGAGCGACTCTCGACGGATGCCGCCGCGATGACGGATGCGGATAGCCAGGCGCTCCGCGACGTGGGGTTCACCGACCGCCAGATCGTCGACATCGCGTTGGCCGCTGGCGTGCGCAACTACTTCAGCCGCGCGCTGCAGGCGCTCGCAGTGCCGGTCGAAGCGGTGCCGGGGCTCAGCCCGCAGCTGACGGCTGCGCTGCTGTCGCCCGTCGAAGCAGGCTGACTCAGTCGATGCTGCAGGCGCCGCCGCCGCAGCACGAGGCGCCCGACTCGAGAACCGTCAGCAGGTTCTTGTCGTCGGTGAGGGGCTGCAGCGTGGGGGTGGGCAGGTTCGAGGTCGCCATCTCTCGATCGTAACCGGGCCGCGACGCGCACGGGCGATAGACGATCGAAAGACGCCGTGCAACCCCTCAGCGCTTCCCGTGAGCCGTGCCTAGCGTGAAGGAGGCACGGCATCGTGCCCGGAACGAAGGAGAATCCATGACTCACCTGACCGGCAAGCGCGTCGCATTCCTTCTCACCGACGGCTTCGAAGACAGCGAGCTCACCTCCCCCTGGCAGGCCGTGACGGATGCCGGAGCGACGGCGTCGCTCGTCTCGCCGGCGGACTTCACCGTCACCGGCAAGAACGGCCACGAGCAGCAGGTCGACCTCGCTGTCACGGACGCCGATGCGGCGGACTTCGACGCGCTCGTGCTGCCCGGCGGCGTCGTGAACGCCGACCACCTGCGGCTGGACGAGCCCTCGATCCGGTTCGCCCGCGCCTTCTTCGAGCAGCACAAGCCCGTCGGCGTCATCTGCCACGGGCCGTGGCTGCTCATCGAGGCGGGCGTGGTCGAGGGACGGACGATCACGAGCTACCCCAGCCTCAAGACCGACCTCAAGAACGCCGGGGCGACGTGGGTCGACGAGGAGGTCGTCGTGCACGACGGCCTCGTGTCGAGTCGCACCCCCGACGACCTCCCCGCCTTCAACGCGAAGGTCGTCGAGGAGGTCGCGGAGGGGACGCACGTGGGCCAGACGGCCTGACGAACGCTTGGGCGAGGGGCGGGTCGCGCGAGGGCGGCCCGCCCCTCGCCCATGCCGCCTACACTCCTCCCGTGACCGACTTCCCCACGGCGCGGTGGTGCCGCAGCCGACGCGACGGCGCCGTCTGCACGCGGCCCGCGGGCCACCCCGGCCTTCACAACCGCACGGGTACGAGCCGCATGTGGTCGGATCTCCAGGCCGACCCGCCGGCCTGCCCCGGATCGGGAGCTCCCGCGACGCCGGCCGAGCCGCTCGACGACGGATTCCCCGAGGGGCGCGCGGTATGCCCGGTGTGCCTGGACTTCGTCGCGATCACCCGCGAGGGAGCCCTCGCACCTCACGACACCTTCCGAGGAGCGGCGACGCCGGAAGAGGCCGCTCACCGAGCGGAGTGGTTCAACACCTTCGGCTGGACCCGCTGACGGATCTCAGAGCTCGACGCCGCCCGTCTGACAGGTCGGGCAGTACTCGGCGGTCGTGCTGGCGAAGCGGAACTCGCGAATCGTGTCGCCGCACACCGGACACGCTTCTCCGGCACGGCCATGCACGCGCATCGCGGCGGTCTTGGCCGCCTTGAGCTCGTGGATCGGGATGCCGCGCCGCGCCGCGATCGCGCCGCGCACGACTCCGATCGTCTCGTCGTACACGCGGTCGAGCGCTCGGCCGTCGAGGGTCGCCGCGTGCGCGACGGGCGACACCTTGGCGGCGTGCAGGATCTCGTCGGAGTACGCGTTCCCGATGCCCGAGAGCGATTCCTGCTCCTGCAGGATCGCCTTGATCTGCTTGCGGCGCCCCACGACAGCACGGTCGAAGTCCGCACGGCTGAACGACTCATCGGCGGGGTCGGGCCCCAGCTTGGCGATGGCCGGCACCTCGGACGCCGCATCCACGACGGAGACCCCCAGGCTCACCCAGTCCCCGGCGTCCGTCGCCTCCAGGACCCCGCCGTCGTCGAAGGCGAGGGTGGCGAGAGCAGGAGGGGAATCGGGCTCGAGGTCGCCCGGCGGTGCGTCGTTCCACCGTATCCACCCGTGGCGCCCGAGCGTCACGACGAGATGGCCGGCGCTCAGCTGCAGATCGACGTGCTTGCCGTACCGGGCAGCTCCCTCGACCTCGGCGCCGACGAGCGACGAGAGCGGTCGCGCCCGCGTCTTGAGACTGCGGAATTCGATCAGGTCCACCTCGTCGACACGCCGACCGGCGAGCCGCTCGGCCAGGAACTCGGCGAGCACCTGCACTTCGGGAGACTCCGGCATTCCCCCATACTCCCACCGGCCCCCGACAGCCAGCGCGTTCGTCGCATGACGGATAGTTGCATCCGAAAGTGACCGAGCGGCCCGCTTCACCGCGGGCGCCGGGTAGTGTCGAAAGACAGTCACCGAGCGGGGCGCCATCGTGCGGCATCCTGACTCGGCGCTTCGGGGGGAGCCGACTGCATCGGAGGATGCCCATGTCATGGACGCACAGCTACCATTCCAGCGATCCGGCGCGGCAGCCGCTGGACAGCCGGCTCAGCGAGGCTCGGTCGAGCTTCCTCGCCGCCAAGCGCGCGCTCGAGAAGGCTCACGAAGAGCTTCTGCGTGCGCACGGCCAGGCCGTTCGTCGCGGCGCCGAGGAAGGCTGAGTCAGGCCGCGCCGTCGCCTGACGGATCGGGGGTCACCGTCGCCAGCGTCTGACCACGCGTCACCTGTTCGCCGACGGTGACGTGCAGGGCGACGACGCCGGCGATCGTCGCGCGGACGACGTGCTCCATCTTCATCGCCTCGACCACGACGACCGGATCTCCGGCTTCGACCCGATCACCGTGCTGCGCGGGCACGAGCACGACGGCGCCGGGCATCGGCGAGTCGAGGTGCGGCGTCTGGTCGGCGTGGTCACCGGCGCCGTGCTCGGCATCCGCGATGCCGATGACGAACTGAGCGCCGTCCCGGGCGAGCTCCACACGGGCACCCTCGAGCTGGACGGCCGTCGCGCGCGATGCGCCGTCGATCGTCGAATGTGCGATCCCGTCGCGCAGCACGAGGCGAGCGGGATGCCGCGGCCCGTCGTCCACGGCGGCCTCGAGCGCGCCGTCCAGGCCCCAGAGGCGGACGGTCGCCCTCTCGCCGCCGTCCGCGCGCAGCGGATAGACCCGCGGTGCCGGGGCGCCCAGGCGCCAGCCGTCGGCCCGACCCCACGGCCCGGCGGTGCGCGGGGACTGCGCGTCGAGCACGAGCGCGGCCTCGGCGAAGGTCGTGGCATCCGGAATCTCGAACCGGAGGTCGGGCAGCGCGCGCTCGATGAGACCCGTGTCGAGATCGCCGGCGGCGACGGCGGGCAGCTCGAGCAGGAGGCGCAGGAACTCGACGTTCGTCGTCACGCCGAAGACCGCCGTCTCGTCGAGCGCGCGCACCAGCCGGCGTCGCGCCTCGTCACGGTCGGGGCCCCACGCGATGATCTTCGCGAGCATGGGGTCGTAGTCGCTCGAGACGTCGAGTCCGTCCTCGAGGGCTGAGTCGACCCGGATCCCCTCGCCGGACGGGTGCCGCACCTGGGCGACGCGCCCCCCGGTGGGCAGGAAGCCTGCTCGCGGATCCTCGGCGTACACGCGGGCCTCGATGCTGTGGCCGTGGAGGCGCACATCGCCCTGCGTGAACGACAGCGGCTCCCCCGCCGCGATGCGCAGCTGCTGCTCGACCAGGTCGACGCCCGTGATCTGCTCGGTGACGGGGTGCTCGACCTGCAGGCGCGTGTTCATCTCCATGAAGAAGAACTCGTCGGGCCGCGCCGCCGAGACGATGAACTCCACCGTGCCGGCCCCGAGGTAGCCGACGGAGCGGGCCGTCTCGCACGCCGCCTCGCCGATGCGGGCGCGGGTCGCGGCATCCAGCAGGGGCGACGGCGCCTCCTCGATGACCTTCTGGTGCCGGCGCTGCAGAGAGCACTCCCGCTCCCCCAGGTGCACGACCGCGCCGTGCGCGTCCGCGAGCACCTGCACCTCGATATGCCGAGGGTTCTGCACGTAGCGCTCGAGGAACAGGGTGTCGTCGCCGAAGCTCGCCGCCGCCTCGCGCCTGGCCGCCGCGATCGCGCCGGGCAGCGCGTCGGCGGACTCGACGACGTGCATGCCCTTGCCTCCGCCGCCCGCGGAGGGCTTGATGAGCAGCGGATACCCGACATCGACGGATGCTGCCAGCAGGTCGTCGTCGGTGAGGCCCGGGCGCGCGATGCCGGGCACCGTCGGAACGCCGCGCGCCTCGACGGCGAGCTTGGCCGTGATCTTGTCGCCCATCGTCGTGATGGCCTCGAGCCCCGGCCCGATGAAGATGACGCCGGCATCGGCGCAGGCTCGCGCGAAGGCGGCGTTCTCGGCCAGGAAGCCATAGCCCGGGTGGATCGCCTGGGCTCCGGTGCGCCGCGCGGCATCGATGATGGCCGGGACATTCAGGTAGCTCTGCACGGCGGGCGCGGGGCCGAGTCGCACCGCCTCGTCGGCCAGGTGGACGTGGCGCGCGCCGGCATCCGCGTCGCTGTAGACCGCGACCGAGCGGATGCCGAGCCGGCGCAGCGTCGCGATGATTCGGCACGCGATCTCGCCACGGTTGGCGATGAGGACTTTGTCGATCTGCATGGCACTCACATCCGGAAGACGCCGTAGCCGGGCCGCTGGTCGATCGCCGGGCCCGCCGACGCGCGCATGCAGACATCGAGCGCGAGGCCGAGCACGTCGCGGGTCTGTCCCGGCTCGATGATCCCGTCGTCCCACAGGCGGGCGGTCGAGTAGTAGGGGCTCCCCTGCTCCTCGTACTGCGCGCGGATCGGCGCCTGGAACTCCGCCTCCTCGGCGGCGCTCCATTCGCCGCCGGCGGCTTCGATCTGGTCGCGGCGGACGGTCGAGAGGACGGATGCCGCCTGCGGGCCGCCCATGACCGAGACGCGCGCGCCCGGCCACAGCCACAGGAAGCGCGGCGAGTAGGCGCGGCCGCACATCGAGTAGGTGCCGGCGCCGAAGGACCCGCCCACCACGACCGTGAGCTTCGGCACGGACGCGCACGCGACGGCGTTGACCATCTTCGCGCCGTGCTTGGCGATGCCGCCCGACTCGTACTCGCGGCCGACCATGAAGCCCGTGATGTTCTGCAGGAACACCAGCGGGATGCCGCGCTGATCGCACAGTTCGATGAAGTGCGCACCCTTCAGCGCCGACTCGGCGAACAGCACGCCGTTGTTGGCGAGGATGCCGACGCGGTGCCCATGCAGCCGCGCGAAGCCCGTCACGAGGGTCTCGCCCCACTCGCGCTTGAACTCGTGGAACGACCCGCCGTCGATGATCCGATCGATGATCTCGCGCGCGTCGTACGGCGTCGTGAGCTCGACCGGGACGACGTCGACAAGCGTGCCGGGCTCACGAGCGGGAGGCTCGGCGGCATCCGGCTCGTGCGGCAGCGGGGGCGTCGGCGGGAGGGTGGCCACGATGTCGCGGACGATCTGCAGCGCGTGCTCGTCGTTCTCGGCCAGGTGGTCGGTCACGCCGGACACCCGCGTGTGCACGGCTCCGCCACCGAGGTCCTCGGCCGTCACAACTTCCCCCGTCGCGGCCTTCACGAGCGGCGGTCCGCCGAGGAAGATCGTCCCCTGGTTGCGCACGATGACCGTCTCATCGCTCATCGCCGGGACGTACGCGCCGCCCGCCGTCGACGAGCCCAGCACCGCGGCGATCTGGGGGATGCCGTCGCGCGACATCCGCGCCTGGTTGTAGAAGATGCGGCCGAAGTGATCCCGATCGGGGAAGACCTCGTCCTGCATCGGGAGGAAGGCGCCGCCCGAGTCGACGAGGTAGATGCAGGGCAGACGGTTCTCGGCCGCGATCTCCTGGGCGCGCAGATGCTTCTTCACGGTGATCGGGTAGTACGTGCCGCCCTTCACCGTCGCGTCGTTCGCGACGACCATGACGTGCCGGCCGTGGACCAGCCCGATGCCCGCGACGACGCCCGCCGCGGGGGCGTCGCCGCCGTAGAGCTCGAAGCCCGCGAGCGGTGCGACCTCGAGGAACGGGCTCCCCCTGTCGAGCAGCAGGTCGACGCGGTCGCGCGCGAGCAGCTTCCCGCGCTCGGTGTGGCGCGCGCGAGCCTTCTCGGGGCCGCCCAGCGCAGCTTCCGCGCGCCGCGCGCGCAGCTCCTCCACGAGATCGCGATACGTCGGCTTCGTCGCCGTCGGCATCGGCCGCTCCTTTGCAACTCGGTTATCGAGTATTAACCGAAATGAGCCTAATGCCCAGAGGCGGCTTTGTCGAGGCATCCTCACCCCTCGACGGTCTGCTCCTCCCAGCCGCGCTCCGTCGCGGCATCGAGTGCGACCGTCGCCGCCCTCTTCCCCTCCGCGATGAGTCGGGGGACGTCCGACATCGTCCATTTGCGCCATGCGCTCCATCTCGGGCTGGACGAGCACGACGGATGGATCGCGCAGGAGGTCGGCGGTGCGCGTGACGGTGCGCATCATGCGCACGTTCTCCCACTTCGCATGCAGCCGCACGACGATGACCCGCGTCGCGCCCAGCGTGCGCGCGGCGGCGACCGGCACGTTGTCGAGCATCCCGCCGTCCGCGAGGAGCGCTCCGCCGCGCCGCACGGGCGGAAGCAGCCCCGGCACCGCGATCGTGGAGCGGAGCGCCAGGCTCAGCGGTCCGTGATCGATCACGACGGTGCGCCGCGTGCGCAGGTCGGTCGCCACCGCCCCGAACCGCCGCGGGAGATCCTGGATGAGCGGATCGTGGCCGAGCACACGGGTGATGGATGCCGTCACCGCCGTCGTGTCGAGAAGGCCCCAGCGGGGCGTGCGCGACCAGCGGGCGATGGCGCTCCACCGGAACTCCCCGGCCGCCCGCGCGATGGCGGCCGCGTCGACGCCGGCGGCGTAGGCGGCACCCACGAGCGCACCGGAACTCGTGCCCGTGACGGTCCCCGGATGGATGCCGCGCTCCGCCAGCACCTGCAGGACGCCCACGTGGGCCGCGCCGAACGCACCCCCGCCACCGAGGGCGAGGCCCAGTCCCGGGTCGTCGCTCACCTGCTCCTCCCACAGAGTCCGAATATTCCGCACCGTAGCACTGGGCCGAAGGCCTTACTCACAGCGGTCCGGTCTCTTCGCTCGCTGCCGCTAGGTTCATCTTCATGCCGCTCCGCCGCACGCTCGCACTGATCACCGCCGCTCTCCTGCTGACAGGCTGCGCCGCGAACACGCCCGCGGCAAGCGAGACCACGACAGCTGCACCCGCGCCGACATCCACCCCGTCGCAGACCCCGACGCCTCAGCAGGCGGCACGGCTCGTGGTCTCGATCGACGGGCTGGAATACGTCACGGACGGCGTGACGGACTCTGCGCCCTTCACCGACTCGGATGCCGTGCTCGCGCTGCTCAGCAAGGCGACCGGCGTCACTCCCGAGGGCGAACAGCTGGACACTCCCGATGGCTACGACGCCTACTTCGTCAAGTACCAATGGGACGGCATCAGCGCGATCGTCGACCCGCAGGGAGGCTATGCCAGCGTCGCCGTGACGTCAGCCGCCACGGGAGATGTCGAACTCACCACCGCGGAGGGCGTGTCAGTCGGGGCACCGCGCGACGCAGTCACCGCGGCGGGCGGGTGGGAAGTCGGGGACATGGACGGTGATGGCGTCACAGACTCGTTCGGTCTCGGCTCTCAGGAGGTGCCTGGCACCACGTCGCTCACTCACCCCGGAGAGGTCGGCATCGAGTACGTCCTGCTGCAGATGAACGGCGATACGGTCGGTCAGATCCAGAGTCCCGGCAACGACTACAGCGACATCTGAGCCGGTTACTCAAGGGGAGGGATACCGGACGACCCGGATCAGCGGAGCCGGTCGGCGATGACGCGTGCCGTCGCCTCGGGGTCGGCACGGTGCATGACGGACTCGGGGACGACGACGAGCTCCGCGTGGGCGATGTCGCCAGCGAGGCGGTCGGACGAGCCGATGAGGAAGGGGAAGGTCTGCTCGCCGCGCAGCACCGTGACCGGCTGCGACACCGACGTCATCTCGGGGGTCGGCGTCGAGACCTGGCTCGTGAGCTTCGTGTCGTAGACCGTCGATTGAGCGATCGGCGGGAGCGAGGCGAACTGCGGGCTCGCCCGGAAGGCCTCGACCATCTGCGGCGGCAGCCCGATCCCCTCGAGCTGGAACGTCACGATCGCCTCCTCTCCGCGCCCGTCGTCGACGAGCTGCTGCAGTCTCGCGGCGAGATCGTCGGCCGGTTCGTCGACGCCGTAGTGGAACGGCGGCTCGGAGAGGAAGAGCGCGCGGATCGGCACGCCGAGAGATGCGGCGAAGAGCGCGAGGACGGCGCCCGACGAGTGGCCGAGCACGGCGGCGTCGCCTCCGACGGCCTCGATGACGGCCGCGAGGTCCTCAGCCTCGCGCTCGGGGGTGCTCCCCTCGGCGTCGCCGCTCGACCCCCGTGCCCGCCGGTCCCACGTCACGGCGCGGAAGCCCCTCGACGCCAGTGCAGAGGCGAGGGGCGCGGCATCCACCGCCTGCGAGAGGGCGCCGTTGACGATGACGACGACCGGCCCGTCGCCGGTCTGCTGATAGGCGATGGGGGTGCCGTCTGCGGAGGTCGCGATGTCCATACGCGCCACGATAGCCAGGGCATGGGACAGTGGAGGCTCAGCCCGCGCGTCGAGAGCGAAGGACCCCGCACCGTGACCCACGCCGACCCGATCGAGGACCTCCGCAAGCGCGAGAGCGAGAAGTGGACGGCCTACCCCGCCGACGTCCTGCCGCTCTTCGTCGCCGAGATGGACTTCCCGCTCGCGCCGCCGATCAAGGAAGCCCTCGCGCGAGCCCTCGAGCTCAACGACACGGGATACGTCAACACGCTCGACACGCGCACGGCGCAGGCCTTCGCCGACTTCGCGGACGACCGCTGGGGGTGGCGGCCCGACGTCGCGCGCATGGGCTACGCGACCGATGTCAGCACCGTCATCGTGGAGGGCCTGCGCCGTCTCATCGCGCCGGGCGACGGCGTCGTCATCACTCCGCCGGTGTACCCGCCGTTCTGGGACTTCATCCCCGAGGCGGGAGGCGTCGTCATCGAGGTGCCGATGCTCGACGACGGCACGGACTACGCGCTGGACCTCGGCGGGATCGACCGCGCCCTGGCGGCCGGCGCGCGAGCCGTCCTCCTCTGCAACCCGGGCAATCCGACGGGCACCGTGCACGATCGGGCGACGCTCGCCGAGCTCTCGCGGATCGTGGCCCGGCACGGCGCATCCGTCCTCAGCGACGAGATCCACGCGCCGCTCGTGCATGCCGGCGCGACCTTCACGCCCTACCTGACCGTCTCGGACGAGGCACGCGACCACGGGATCGCCGCGGCGTCCGGCAGCAAGGTGTTCAACCTCGCGGGTCTGAAGACGGCCATGTTCGTCTCGGAGTCCGATCGCATGACCGCGATCGTGCGCTCGCTGCCCGTGGAGGTGGGCGTGCGCGCGGGACTCTTCGGGTTCATCGCGACGCGCGAGGGCTTCTCCCACGCGAGGGACTGGGTGGATGCCACGGTGGCTGCCGTCGAGGCGAACCTCGAGCTGCTCACCGCACAGCTCGCAGAGCACGTGCCCGGCGCGCGCCTGCGCCGCGGGCGCGCGACGTATCTCGCGTGGCTCGACCTGCGCGCGCTCGACCTCGGCGACGACCCGGCGGCCTGGATCCTCGCACACGCCAGGGTGGCGCTCGTGAGCGGCCTCGACTTCGGGCCCGCGGGCGCGGGCTTCGCCCGCCTCAACGTGGCGTGCGCGCCCGAGACGATCGTCGAGGCGGTGCGCCGCATCTCCGAGGCGCTCGGAGATCGGCGCTGAGCGGTCAGCGGGCGGGCGTCATTCCGCGGCGAAGAACGTCTCGACAGCGGTGATCACGCCGTCGCGCACCGTGATGACGTCGATCCCGCGAACGACGGGCGCTCCGGCGGGACCGAAAGCCCATCCAAGCGCTCCCCGCGACTCCGACGCGTAAGGGCGGCCGTCATCGACGAACGCGAACTCGGCGGGCGCCTTCTCCAGCAGCGCGGCCGCCTTCGCCTCGAGGTCGTCCCAGCCCGTGACGGCTTCCTCCGGGTCGGTGAAGGTGACATCGGGCGCATAGGTCCGCTCGATCGCGGCGCGGCGGGACGCGGCATCCCGATTCCCGAACACGTCGTGCAGGTTGGCATGGAGCAGTTCGGCGACAGTGCTCACGAGACCTCCGATAGGCAGCGCCGGCACGTCGCCGGTCACACGCTGAGAACACGGGCTCGAGCAGGATCATTCCGCGCGCGTCGGGCGTAGCATCCCGAGCATGCCCGTCCGGAGCTTCGAGCACATCGGTCTCATCGTGCAAGACCTCGAGAAGGTCGCCGCGTTCTTCGACCTGCTCGGGTTCGAGCGGGGCGAGACCGCCACCGTCGGCGGAGAGTGGGCCGACCGCGTCAACGGGCTCACCGGCACGGAGGTCGAGATGGTCTTCCTCACGGCCCCGGACGGTTCCGGTGCGATCGAGCTCTCGCGCTTCATCTCGCCGTCGAACACCGAGGCTCCCGCGTCGCTGCCCTCGAACGCCCTCGGCCTGCGCCACCTCGCGTATCGCGTCGACGGCGTCGAGGAGCTCGTCGCGCGCCTGCGCGCCGCGGGCTACGATCTGGTCCGCGAGCTCGTGAACTACGAGGACGTCTGGCTCGTCGGCTACGTGCGTGGCCCGGAGGGACTGCTCATCGAGCTGGGCGAACGACTCGACGCCTGAGCGAAAGGATGCCGCGTGACCGACCAGCCGCCGTGGATCGAGCGCTTCGTTCTGCTCTACTTTTCGGGACCCGACGGACGCGCGAAGGTGCCCGAGATCTTTCCCGCACACCACGCCTACACCCAGGAGTTCCAGGCGAGACGCCCGGGGGAACTCCTGCTGACCGGCCCTTTCGCGGAGCCGGTCGAGGGTCAGCCGGGGGCGATGAACGTCTTCACCACCCGGCAGGCAGCCGAGGAGTTCGCCGCCTCCGACCCGTTCGTCACGCGAGAGGTGGTCGCATCCTGGACCGTCCGCACGTGGCTGACGAGCCCCGAATAGCCGCACCTCGTCCGCGGGACCGTTGACGTCTCCCACGGCCCCTGCTCTGATGAGCCCATGGAGCAGACCCTCGACGTCGACTACCTCGTCGTCGGCGCGGGCGCGATGGGGATGGCGTTCACCGATGCGCTCGTCGCGGCGTCGCCCGTGGCGTCCGTCGCGATCGTCGACCGGCGGCACGGCGCGGGCGGTCACTGGCTCGACGCCTACGGGTTCGTGCGTCTCCACCAGGCATCCGCGTTCTACGGCGTCCCCTCGACGCTGCTCGGCGGCGGCCGCGTGCAGTCCGACGGCCCGGAGCGCGGCCTGCACGAGCGCGCGAGCGCCGCGGAGGTCTGCGACTACTACTCCCGCGTGCTCGCGCGGCTCACGTCGACAGGCCGCGTGGTCTTCCACGGCCGCAGCGAGTACCTCGGAGACGGCCGGTTCGTCTCGCTGCTGAGCGGCACGCGCTTCCACGCGCCACGGGCACGGATCGTGGATGCCGCCTACCTGTCGCCGGATATCCCGTTCCTCACTCCCCCGCCCTTCGCCGTCGAGGACGGGGCGCGCGTCGTCGCGGTCAACGAGCTCGTGCGCATCGACGAGGCGCCCTCGCACTACGTCATCGTGGGGTCGGGCAAGACGGCGACCGATACGTGCGTGTGGCTGCTGCAGAACGGCGTCTCGCCGAACGCGATCACGTGGGTGCGCCCGCGCGACCCCTGGCTGCTCAATCGGGCGGTCGTGCAGCCCGACCCGGCGATCTTCCTCGGCATGGCGGCCGACATCATGGTCGCCGCCGCGGCGGCGTCCAGCGCCGACGACGTCTTCCTGCGCATGGAGGATGCCGGAGTCATGCTCCGCATCGACCGTGGGGTGCTGCCGACGATGGCCAAAGCGCCCACGCTCGCCACGTGGGAGCTCGACCTCCTCCGCACCGTGGACGACGTCGTGCGGCGCGGGCACCTCTTCGCGGTCGCGCCGGGCCGGCTCGTGTTCGCGGACGGATCCGAGGTGCGCGTGCCCCACCACGCCCTCGTCGTGCACTGCGCCGCGGAGGGACTCAAGTACTCGCCCCTCCGCCCCATCTGGACGCCGGAGGCGATCACGCCGCAGGCCGTGCGCGTCGGTTTCCCTTGCTTCGGCGCGGCGCTCACGGGCCACGTCGAGGCCACGCGCTCCGACGACGCCGAGAAGAACCGCGTCTGCCGGCCCTCGCCGTACTCCGACACGCCGGCGGACTGGTGCGTCATGCAGACGATCGGCGGGGAGGCCTCGCTCGCGATGTCGGCGGAGCCGGACCTCCGCGCGTGGGCCGATTCCACGTCTCTCAATCCCGCGCGGATCCCGCGCGACCGCATCGGCGATCCGGCCGTCGTGGCGGCGAGCACGCGACTCAAGGAGCACATCGGGCCGGGCCGCGCCCGCCTCGCGCAGCTCGCCGGGTTCTGAACCGCCGACGCGCCAAGCCTTCGCCCAGGAAACTCCGAATCGTTTCGATACACTGGACGGTCGGCATCCCGACGCTCCCCCCTCCGCAGCCTTCTCCCCTCGAGAGTCCCCTATGACCACCGCCCTGACGACGGGCCGCCCCTGGCGCGTCATCGCCCTCTTCGCCGTGCCTCTGCTGATCGGCAATGTCGTGCAGCAGCTGTACCAGTTCGTCGACGCCGTCGTCGTCGGACGCCATCTCGGCGTCGACGCGCTCGCGGCCGTCGGGGCGACGGGCAGCATGCTCTTCCTGCTGCTGGGCTTCGCGTGGGGTCTGACGTCGGGCTTCGCGATCCCGACCGCGCAGGCGTTCGGGGCGCAGGACTTCCCGGCCGTCCGCCGCTCGGTCGCGACGGGGACGCTCCTCACCGGCGCCTGCACCGTGCTGCTGACGGTCGGCGCGCCGCTGCTCAGCCGGCCGCTGCTCGAGCTGCTGCAGACCCCCGCCGAGCTGATGGACGACGCCGTCGTCTTCGCGCAGATCAGCTTCCTCGGCGCGGGCGCGCTGATGTTCTTCAACTACCTCTCCGCGATCATCCGCGCGATCGGCGACAGCCGCACGCCGCTCATCTTCCTCACCCTCGCCTGCGCCCTCAACGTGGCGCTCGTCCTCGTCATGGTGGGCGCGCTCGGGTGGGGCGTCGGCGGCGCAGCTCTCGCGACCGTCGTCTCGCAGGCCGTGTCGGTCCTTCTGTGCCTCGAGTTCGTGCGGCGACGGATGCCGGTGCTCCACGTCCGCCGCGAGGACTGGCGCGTGACCCGCGGCGAGCTCGCGCAGCACCTGCGCCTCGGTCTGCCCATGGGCTTCCAGGCATCCATCATCGCTATCGGGACCCTCGCGGTTCAGGTCGCCCTCAACGGGCTGGGCGCCGACGCGGTCGCCGCCTACACCGCAGCATCCCGCGTTGACGGCCTCGCGGTCGCCCTCCTGCAGTCGCTCGGCCTCGCCGTCTCGATGTACGTCGCCCAGAACCACGGCGGCGGCCGCCCCGACCGCATCCGCCGCGGGGTGGCGCAGGCGACCTGGATCGCGGTGGGATCGGCCGCCGTGCTCGGCGCGCTCATGATCGTCTTCGGCGCCGCGGTCGTGCAGCTCTTCGTCGGCGAGGGATCCGCCGAGGTCGTGGACCTGGCGGCTCAGATGCTCGCCATCAACGGCGCGACCTACTGGATCCTCGGCATCCTGTTCGTCCTGCGCGGCGCCCTGCAGGGACTGGGCCACACGCTCATCCCGACCGTCACGGGAGTCATCGAGCTCCTCATGCGCGTCGCGGCCGCCGTCGTGCTCGGCAGCATGCTGGGCTTCATCGGCGTCGCCGCGAGCAACCCGCTCGCGTGGCTCGGTGCTGTCGTCGTGCTGGTGCCCGCGTACCTGCACGCCCACCGCGCGCTCGCCGCCGCCCCCGTGGCGCCGTTGGTGATGACGCCGACGACGCCCATCGCCGTGATGGGCCCGACCGACGGCTCGATGACGGTGGATGCCGTCGTCACCGCGTCGATCGTGCTCCCGGGCGGCGGTCGGACCGGGTCGGTGCCGATGGTGCACGGCAGCCGCCGCGCCCTCGCGAGCCTGCGCGGCCGCGCACGTCGTCGCGTGCGCGGCTGAGCCGACCGACTACGCGGCGCACGGGCATCCACTGTCAAGGGGGTGCGGATGGCACGCTGGGCGGGGGAAGGTGAGCGCATGAGCATCCACAACGCGCACCTCGACGGCGGGCTCGACGACGACGACCGCACGGCGGCGATCGAGCGTGTCGTCGCGGAGGTGGAAGACGACATCCGCCACGGCCGAGTGACGGATGACATGAGTCTCCTGCTCAGCCAACGGCTCGAATCGGCCGGCATCTCGCTCGCGCCCGCCGCCATCGACGAGCTCGCCGACGCCATCGAGACGGACGTCTCGCTGTAGCCGTCGCACGGGCGCTCGAGGACGGTCAGCGCACCCCGGCGAACGGCACGGGTCAGTCGTCGGCGAAGATGCCGACGGACTCCGAGAGCCGCGTGACCTCGTCCGCGCTCAGCGCCAGGTCGGCCGCCTTGGCGGAGTCGGTGATGGATGCCGCGCGCCGCGCGCCCGGAATCGGGATGACGATCGGGTCGAGCGCCAGCTCCCACGCGAGCACCACCTGCTGCGGGCTGACCCCGTGCTCCTCGCCCGTCTCGCGGAAGGCCGCGAAGCGGTCCCCGACGCGCCGCGCTCCCCCGCCGGTGCCGCCGAGCGGGCTCCACGGCAGGAACGCGATGCCGCGCTCGCCGCAGAAGCGCAGTTCTCCGTAGCTCCCGGGATGCTTCGGCGAGAACTCGTTCTGCACGCTCGCGAGGTTTCCCTCACCGAGCACATCGATCGCGATCTGGATCTCCTCCACGCTCGCATTCGAGATGCCGACGGACCGCACGAGCCCTTCCTCCCGCAACGAGCCGAGTGCTTCGATGATGTCGCTGTAGACGAGCGTGCGGTCGGGCCGGTGGTACTGGTACAGCTCGATCTGATCGACGCCGAGGATCTCGAGCGACTTCTCGACCGCCGACCGCAGGTACGCCTTCGTGCCGTCCCGTCCCCACGTCTCGCCCTCGCTCCGCGTGATGCCGCCCTTGGTCGTGACCAAGACGCTCGCCGCGTCGCCGTCCCAGGTGCGCAGCGCCTCGGCGACGATGCGCTCGTTGTGTCCCATCTCGTTCCACGCCGGCGCATAGATGTCCGCTGTGTCGATCAGGGTGACACCCGCGTCCAGTGCAGCGTGCACGGTGGCCACCGCGTCCTCGAACGCCGGGTACTCCTTGTCGTTATTCATCGACAGCGGCATCGCGCCGAGTCCGATCGCCGATACCTGTCGTCCTGCCAGAGTGCGCTGCTTCATGGGGCGGTCCTTTCGCGTCCCCCACAGCTTGCCAGCGGGCGGCGAGGGGCGATCGGGACTGGACAACACGACCTCGCAGCGCGTAGGCGACCGCACGCGGGGGTGAAGAACACATCGGCATGCGCGGGAAGGTGATCCCGCCCACGATCGCCATCGGGGGACTGACGATCCCTGGATGAACCCGCCCTGAATGCCGGGCTCCCGAGCGTCGAAGATCGAGGCAGCCTCACGAAAGGGAGACCCCATGCCCCGCTCATTCGACATCCCCGTCCCCGACCTGACCTCGAAGCTCGCCCTCGTGACGGGCGCCAGCGACGGCGTGGGGTTCGAGATCGCCGCTCGGCTGGCGCGGGCGGGCGCCGACCTCCTCCTGCCGGTCCGCGACCGGGAGAAGGGCGAGCGGGCGAAGGACCGCATCCTCCAGCGGACGCCGGCGGCAGGCATCCGAATCCTCTCCCTGGATCTCGCCTCTCTCGACTCGGTCATGACCCTCGCCGGCGACCTCGTGTCGGACGGGCGGCCGATCGACCTGCTCATCGCGAATGCGGGAGTCATGAACCCGCCCACCCGGCGGGTCAGCGCCGACGGATTCGAACTGCAGTTCGCGACGAACCACCTCGGACACTTCGCCCTCGTCGCGGCGCTCCAGCCGCTGCTCCGCGCCGGCGAAGCGCACGTGACCAGCCAGGTCAGCATCGCCGCCGACCAGGGCGCCGTGAACTGGGACGACCTCCAGTGGGAGCGCACGTACGACCCGATGAAGGCGTACAGCTCGTCCAAGATCGCCCTGGGTCTGTTCGCGATGGAACTGGACCGGCGGTCGACCGCCGGCGGCTGGGGCGTTCGCAGCAACCTGTCGCACCCCGGGATCACGCCGAGCAATCTCCTTTCGGCTCAGCCGGGGATGGGGCGGCCCGACGACACGACGGCCGTGAAGCTCATCCGGAGGATGTCGCGGCTGGGCCTGCTCGTCGGAACCCCCGCATCCGCGGCGCTCTCGGCGGTGTGTGCGGCCACCAGCCCGGACGCCCGCGGCGGGCGGCTGTACGGGCCGAAGGGACTGGGCCACCTGGGCGGGCCGCCGGCGGAGCAGCCCGTGTTCACCCGTCTGCGCGACGACGCGGCGGCCCGCCGCATCTGGGAGCTGTCCGAGCGGCTCACGGGCATCCGGGTGCCGGTGTGAGCACGCAGAGAGGGACTCGCGGTCCCTGGCTGCGGGCGAGTGGATGCCGCACACTCGGATGATGGACAGGGCACAGCTCGCGGACTTCCTCCGTCGACGGCGCGAGGCGCTGCAGCCCGAGGACGTCGGGCTCCGCCGCGGATCCCGCCGCCGCACGGCAGGCCTGCGACGCGAAGAGGTCGCGGCGCTGTGCGACATGTCGACCGACTACTACAGCCGGCTCGAGCAGGCCCGGGGACCGCAGCCGTCCGAGCAGATGCTCGCGGCGATCGCCCGCGGGCTGCGGCTCACGCTCGACGAGCGCGATCACCTGTTCCGGCTCGCCGGGCACTCGGCGCCGACGCGCGCGCTGCGCACCGAGCATGTCTCCCCCGGCCTCATGCGGATCCTCGATCGACTCGCCGACACCCCCGCGCAGGTGATGACCGAGCTGGGCGAGACCCTCGCCCAGACGGCGGCGGCGCGAGCGCTGTTCGGCGACGAGACGAGGTTCGAGGGGTTTGCGCGGAGCGTCGGCTATCGATGGTTCACGGACCCCTCGGCGCGAGACGTCTATCCGTCGGAGGACCACGCCGCTCACTCCCGGGAGTTCACGGCCGACATCCGCCGGGTCCACGCCAAGTTCGGGGCCGGCTCGCGGGCCGGGGCGATGGTCTCGGCACTGCTGGACGAATCGCCCGAGTTCGCGGCCCTCTGGGCCGAGCACGAGGTGCGCTCGACGCACACGAGGGAGAAGCGGCTGCAGCATCCCGAGGTCGGCGTGATGGACATGCAGTGCCAGTTCCTCCTCGATCCCGAGCAGGGGCAGACGCTGCTCGTGCTGACCGCGACACCCGGCACGGAGAGCTACGAGCGCCTGCAACTGCTCACCGTCATCGGCACGCAGGACGTCGGCGCGGCTCACTGAGCCCGGCGCGCCTCCCGTCGACCGGCCCACTGCGAGGCGAGGTAGAGCAGTACGCCCACCGCGAGCAGAACCGCCGCGAACAGCCAGACGAGTGGTCGCTGCTGCGTCAGCAGGAGAATGCACGAGGCGATGCCGAGCACGGGAACGAAGGTCCACACGCGGAAATGGTCGTGCTCGACCCTGTCGCGCCGCAGCACGAGCACCGACACGTTCGTGCTGAGGAAGACGATGAGCAGGAGCAGGACCACGGTCTCGGCGAGGGTCGCGAGGTCTCCCACGAGCGTGAGCAGCATGGCGACGAGAGTGGTCGTCAGGATGGCGACCCACGGCGTCTTCCGGTTCGGGAGGACGCGGGACAGGACCCCCGGCAGCAGACCCTGCTCCGACATCCCGTACGTGAGACGGCTCGTCATGATCATCGTAAGCAGCGCACCGTTCGCCACGGCGACGAGAGCGATGAGGCTGAATACCCAGGACGGGACTCCGACGCCGCTCGCCTCCACGACGGCGAGGAGCGGTCCGCTGGATTCGGACAGATCGCTGGCGGGCAATGCGATCGCACTCGCCAGGCCCACGAGGATGTAGACCACTCCTGCGGTGATCAGCGCACCGAAGAGCGCGACCGGATAGGTCTTGCTGGGGCGCTTGACCTCTTCGATCATGTTCGCCGACGTCTCGAATCCGACGAACGAGTAGTACGCGATGATGGCGCCACCCAGGACGGCGGTGGCGAGGCCCGTGCCCTCCGGAAGCCGGGTGACCCGCGACACATCTCCTCCGCCCTCGGACATCATGATGCCGACGACGGCCACCACGATCACGAGGCCGCTGACCTCGATGACCGTCATGACGAAGTTCGCCGTCATCGACTCGCGGATGCCGCGGAGATTGAGCAGAGCCACGACGGCGAGGAAGGCGATCGCGACAGGAATCGCCGGGAGGTCGACGAAGGTGCCGAAGTACTCCCCCGCGAAGGCGAGCGACAGTCCCGCAGCACTCGTCACACCCGCGGCGAGCATGGAGAATCCGATGAGGAAGGACACCACGCGGTTCCGGAAGGCGCGTTCGGCGAACACCGCCGCCCCGCCGGCCCGCGGGTACTTCGTCACCAGTTCGGCGTAGGAGCCGGCGGTCAGCATCGCCAGCAGAAGCGCGAGCAGCAGCGGCGCCCACAGCATCCCTCCGACCCGCTCGCCCAGGACGCCCATCAGTGCGTAGATTCCGGCACCGAGGACATCGCCGAGGATGAAGGCGAAGAGCAGCGGCCCGGTGATCGCCCGATGCAGTCGCGTGTCCGACGACCCGTCGGTGTTGATCGGCGTGTCGGCAGGCAGCATGGGTCTTCCTCTCGCGGCGCTCGGCACGTCCGGCCGGTGCTTCCCCTCCACACTGTCGGGCGCGGGAAATTCCGCCTCGGCGGTTGACGCAGACGGCGATGAGGACGTATCGCGCGCGTGTGGCTCACCAGCGACGCGGGCGACACGGGCGACGCATGGGATCCTGGATGCCTCCGGCACCGTGCCGCGACGAAAGGCACCGCGTGAAGATCGCTCTCCTTCGACGGTACGTCGCGCTGGTCGACAACGACCTGCACTTCCCGCGCGCCGCCGCGGCGCTCGGCATCCCGCTCCCGTCGCTGTACTCCACGGTCGAGAAGCTCGAAACGGAGGTCGGACACCCGCTCATCGCAGGAGAAGGCGCGCATCGAACCCTGACCCCCGCCGGCAGCCTGCTGCTCGAGGAGGCGAAGCGTCAGATCGCGGCTGCGCCGCCGCCCGCCGAGAAGCCCGCGGCGAAAGCCGGCGGGAAGGCGAAGGCGTCGAAGGGCAAGGGGCGAGCGCCCATCGTCAAGGGTCAGCCGAAGCCCTACAAGAAGCGCCAGGGACGCTAGAGCTCGGTGACGCGGCCCGCCTCGACGCGCCAGTGCCGGTCGGTCTCCACCGTCGCGAGCATCCGTCGATCGTGCGTCACGAGCAGCAGCGTCCCGTCGAAGGTCTCGAGGGCCTGCTCGAGCTGCTCGATCGCCGGCAGATCGAGGTGGTTGGTCGGCTCGTCGAGCACGAGCACATTGACCCCACGCGCCTGAAGGAGCGCGAGCCCGGCCCGCGTGCGCTCGCCCGGCGACAGCTGGTCGACCGCGCGGTTGACGTGGTCGGCCTTGAGCCCGAACTTCGCGAGCAATGTGCGCACCTCGCCCGACGACATGTCGGGCACGAGGGTTTCGAAGGCGGCCGCGAGCAGCTGCGGCCCGGTGAAGAGAGAGCGCGCCTGATCGACCTCGCCGATCTGAACGCTCGATCCGAGGCTCGCGGTTCCCTCCGACGGCGCCTGCCGGCCGAGCAGCGCACGGAGCAGGGTCGACTTGCCGGCGCCGTTCGGGCCCGTGATGCCGATGCGCTCGCCCGCGTTCACCTGCAGCGAGACGGGCCCGAGGGTGAACGAGCCCTGCCGGAAGACCGCCGAGCTCAGGGTCGAGACGACGGTGCTCGACCGGGGCGCAGCGCCGATCGTGAACTCGAGCTGCCACTCCTTGCGCGGCTCGTCGACCTCCTCGAGCCGGGCGATCCGGCTCTCCATCTGGCGCACCTTCTGGGCCTGCTTCTCGCTCGACTCCATCGAGGCCTTGCGCTTGATCTTGTCGTTGTCGGGCGACTTCTTCATCGCGTTGCGCACGCCCTGACTCGACCACTCCCGCTGCACCCGAGCCCGCGCGACCAGATCGGTCTTCTTCTCGGCGTACTCGTCGTACTTCTCCCGCGCGTGGCGGCGGAGCGTCGCCCGCTCCTCGAGGTACGCGTCGTACCCGCCTCCATAGACCCGGTTCGACCCTTGCGCGAGGTCGAGCTCGAGCACGCGGGTGACCGATCGGGCGAGGAACTCCCGATCGTGGCTCACCAGCACGACTCCCCCGCGGATGCCGCGGACGAACGCCTCGAGGCGCGCGAGCCCGTCGAGGTCGAGGTCGTTGGTCGGCTCGTCGAGCAGCACGATGTCGAAACTCGACAGGAGCAGCGCTGCGAGCCCCACGCGAGCCGCCTGCCCGCCGGAGAGCGACGTCATGAGGGCCTGCTCGGCCGCATCACCGAGGTCGAGACCCAGGTCGGCGAGCACGACGGGCAGGCGCTCATCGAGGTCGGCGGCCCCGCTCGCGAGCCAGCGGTCCAGCGCGGCCGAGTAGGCGTCGGCAGCGTCGGGTCCGGGGTCGGCGAGTGCCGCGGCCGCAGCATCCATCTCCCTCGTCGCCCGCGCGCAGCCGGTGCGACGTGCGATGTACTCGGCGACCGTCTCGCCTTCCACGCGCTCGTGCTCCTGCGGCAGCCACCCGACGAACGCGTCCGCGGGAGCGAGCGAGACGGTGCCCGCCTGGGGCTCGTCGATGCCCGCGAGAAGGCGGAGGAGCGTGGACTTGCCCGCGCCATTCGCTCCGACGACGCCGACGACATCGCCGGGGGCGACGGTGAGGTCCAGCGCGTCGAAGAGCGTGCGGTGTCCGTACCCGCCGGCGAGCCCCTGGGCCACGAGGGTTGCGGTCATCCGTCAATCCTCGCATCGCCCGGCTGCCTGGCCGGTCGCCGCTCTTCGATGTCGGTCCCCGCGCGTACGATCGCGGTGTGGCGACCCTCGACGACATCCGCGCCGTCGCCGCGCGGCTGCCCGGCAGCGACGAGCGCGCGACCACGGGCGGCGCTGCGTGGTTCGTGCGCAGCAGGCTCTTCGCGTGGGAGTGCCATCCGTGGCCGAGCATGCCCGACGCCGTCCGCGCGCTCTGCGCGGCCGAGCTCATCGTGGGCGCGAAGGTCGCCGACCGGCTCGACGCGCTCGCCCTCGTCGAGATGGAGCCCGAGATCTTCCTCCGCACGACGACGCCCTGGGGCGAGCCGAAAGTGGCCTTCCGCATGGCGGCCATCGACGGCGAGCACCTCGCCGAGCTCGTCACCGAGGCGTGGCGCGTCCAGGCGCCGAAATACCTGCAGCGCGAGTTCGACGCCGTCGGCTGACGCCGCGTCGGGGTCGATCAGACGTTGAAGCGGAACTCCACGACGTCGCCGTCCTGCATGACGTAGTCCTTGCCCTCGAGACGTGCCTTGCCCTTGGCGCGCGCCTCGACGACGGAGCCGGTGGCGACGAGGTCGTCGAACGAGATCACCTCTGCCTTTATGAAGCCCTTCTCGAAGTCGGTGTGGATCACGCCGGCCGCCTGAGGCGCCTTCCAGCCCTTGCCGATCGTCCAGGCCCGCGCTTCCTTCGGACCGGCCGTGAGGTAGGTCTGCAGGCCGAGAGTGTCAAAGCCGATGCGGGCGAGCTGGTCGAGCCCGGACTCTTCCTGGCCCGTCGACGCCAGCAGCTCCGCGGCGTCCTCGGGGTCGAGGTCGATCAGCTCGGACTCGATCTTGGCGTCGAGGAAGACCGCCTTCGCCGGCGCGACGAGCGCCTCGAGCTCCGCCTTGCGCGCGGCATCCGTCAGCACCGCCTCGTCGACGTTGAAGACGAAGATGAACGGCTTCGCGGTCAGCAGGCCGAGCTCCTTGATCGGCGACAGGTCGATGCCCGACGCCGACAGCAGCTCGCCGCGCTGCAGCGCGTCGCGCGCCGCCTCGGCCGTGGAGAGCACGACGGGGTCGAGCTTACGCCCGCGCACCTCCTTCTCATACCGGGCGATCGCCTTCTCGAGCGTCTCGAGGTCGGCGAGCTGCAGCTCGGCGTTGATCGTCTCCATGTCGCTCTGCGGGTTGACCGCGCCGTCGACGTGCACGACGTCGTCGTCTGCGAAGCCCCGCACGACCTGCGCGATCGCGTCGGCCTCGCGGATGTTCGCGAGGAACTTGTTGCCGAGGCCCTCACCCTCCGACGCGCCCCGCACGATGCCGGCGATGTCGACGAACGACACCGCGGCGGGCAGGATCCGCTCGCTGTGGAAGATCTCCGCGAGGGTGTCGAGGCGCGGGTCGGGCAGGTTCACGACCCCGATGTTCGGCTCGATCGTCGCGAACGGGTAGTTCGCGGCGAGAACCTGGTTCTTGGTCAGGGCGTTGAAGAGGGTGGACTTGCCGACGTTCGGCAGCCCGACGATTCCGATGGTGAGAGCCACGGGCATCCATCCTACGTGGGGCGGGATGCCGCGCCCGGGCGCGGCAGCTCAGTCGGGGTCGACCCTCCACCGCATGAGCACGTTGCCCGAGTCCTCCCAGACGCGGGTCTCGAGCAGCCGGAGCGCGACGGGCGGACGGGAGTCGAACAGGGGCACTCCCCCGCCGGCGATGAGCGGGAAGGTCACGAGATGCAGCTCGTCGACGAGACCGGCTCGCATGAGGTCGTTCCACAGCACGCGTCCGAGGAGGATCAGGATGCCGCTTCCCTGCCCCTGCCGCAGCTCGGCGACCTCGGCACGAGCGTCCGCAACCCGGACGATCCGCACGCGATCATACGGCGCCAGGTCGTCGACTGTGATCGTGTCCGACACCACGATCTTCTCGATCCCGAGGATGAGCTCGGCGAGCTCGTGGCGGATGTCGGTCGCGCCCGGGTCGTCGCGCACGCCGGTCCAGTACTCGAGGTTGCCGAGAGCGGACCGGCGCCCGGACAGGAGGAGGGTGCCGGCATCCCGAAGCAGCTCCGCCGTGTAGAAGTCGAACGAGTCGGCACCGACGTAGTCAGGATGCTGGTGCTCGAAGAACGACACGATGTCGTGGTCGTCGTCCTCGTAGCGGCCGTCGACGGTGACGAAGTTGCAGACCGTGAGTGTGCGCACCCCGCCACGCTAACGGCGCGCGCCGACACGCGCCCGGACGGCAGTCGGCCCCGGGGCGGAACAACCCCGGGGCCGACCATCATGCGATTCGGCGCATCAGCCGCCGACGGCCGTGAGCGCGTTCACCTGCCCGGCGCCGTTGAACCCGTTGTTCCCGATGCCGCCCTGGCACACCTGCGGTGCGCCGCTCTGGGTCGACGGGAAGCTCACGAAGTTCGACATGTCCGTCGGGCACGCGATCGGGTCGGCCTGCTGCTGCAGCATCGACGCGATCTTGTTCGCGTTGGTCACACCCGTGCTCGCGATGAGGGCTGCGACGCCCGCCGCATGCGGCGACGCCATCGAGGTGCCCTGCGCCCAGCAGTAGCCCGCTGCCGGTCCCGGCACGGCGCATGTCTCGTCCATCAGGTCGATGGGCCAGGTGGAGAGCACACGGCCGTTGCCGGTCGACGGCGGGATCTGGAAGCGACGGTCACCGCCCGGGGCGACGACGTCGGCGACGCCCACGCCGTAGCTCGAGTAGTACGACTTCACCATGTTGTAGCCGTTGGCGGTGACCCCGATGACACCGGGCACCTCGACGGGCACGACGGCGCACGCGTTCGTGATCTCACGCGGGACGGGGGCCGGGTCGGTGTCCGGGCTCGTGGAGTCCATCGTCGGGTGGGCGAGGTCGTCCGATTCGTTGCCCTCGGCAGAGACGACCACCACGCCGTTATTCTGCGCGAACTTGATGGCGCGACGCTCGGCTTCCCAGATCGCCCGCTGGTCGGGGTCGTTCTTGCAGTTGTAGAGCCACGGGTCGGCGAAGTAGCTGTTGTTCGTCACCTGGATGCCGTGCGTGGCCGCCCACATGAACGAGCAGACGACGGCCTCCGGGAAGAAGTAGCCGTCGGCGTTGCCGGCCTTGATGCCCGCGAGCTTGACGCCCGGCGCGACGCCGACGATGCCCGAGCCGGTGCTGGCCGCGGCGATCGTGCCCGCGGTGTGCGTGCCGTGGCCGTTGTCGTCCATCCAGGCGGCGCGGTCCTGGTTCGGCACGCCGCCGACGCACGAGACGCTCCGGCTGAAGTCGACGTTCGGCGCCAGGTTGGGGTGCGACCAGTCCAGGCCGGTGTCGATGTCGCCGACGACGACGTTGGCGCTGCCCGGGTTGATCGCGTGGGCCTGGGGAGCCTTGATCTGATCCATGTCCCACTGCAGACCGGTGAGGTCGGCCGCGGCCGCCTGCGGGGCGGCGTCGGCGGTCGTGCCGACCGCGTCGTCGTGCACCTGCACACCGAGGCGCGCCGTCGCGGCCGCGCCCGCGACGTTCTTGTCCTTGCCCTTCAGGGCAGATCCGAAGTCGGCGCGGTTGGAACTGACCACGGCGACGCCGATCTGGGGGA
This sequence comes from Microbacterium sp. AZCO, assembly GCF_039614715.1. Taxonomy (GTDB): domain Bacteria; phylum Actinomycetota; class Actinomycetes; order Actinomycetales; family Microbacteriaceae; genus Microbacterium. The sequence goes on from NZ_CP154857.1 coordinate 1,869,883, forward strand.
AGGTGTTGACGACGGTGCCGCCGAGGGCGGTCACGGCAGCCAGCGACGAGGACGACACGCTGTTGCCGTTGTAGAGCACGAGGTATGTCTGCTGTGCACCGGTGACGGCGGCGGGGGCTGCCGTCCGTGCCGTCTGGGCCGCCATGGCGGGCGATCCCGCCAGACACAGCCCCGCGACGACCAGCGCGCCGATCGGCGCGGCCAGCCTCTTCATGGTTCGCATGGATGATGCTCCGTTCGATTCCCGGCACAGCATCGCGCGGTCGCGCAACACTGCACCGTGTTCCAGCCGCGGCGTCCTCGCCGCGGCGCGAACGATCCCGGATTGCGGGGATCGGATACGCAGAGCCGAGGCTATCCCGGCGCATTCATCACGACAAGAGATGGATGCCGCGCCTCGGTGCAGGACTTCCCGTCACGAGCGCGACAGTGGTGCACGCTGCATTATGACGGTCGCCTTCGACGAGCAGTGTGCACAATCCGAGCTCGTTCGGCTCAGGGCAGGACGGCCCGGAACGCTTCCGTCCGGTACGGGAGGTCGACCACCTCGACCCCTGCCTCCTCGCGTCGATGCACGTCGAACAGCGCCCCGACCGCCGCCAGGATGCGCGCGCGCTCCGAGTCGCCCGCGGTGATCACGTAGCTGCGGGATGCCACCATGTCGAGGAACCCGCCCCGCGACACGGTCCGTCTCCACGTCCAGGTGCGGTGCTCGAGCCGGTCGAAGGGCGGTGCAACGCGCGGCCCGTCGTCGGAGAGCATCTGCTCGGCGTGGCTGCCGCGCATGGCGGCGGTGAGGTCGGCGACCCACGGCTCCGACTCGTCGCGGATGTTCCAGACGAGTCCGAGCACTCCGCCGGGGCGCAGCACGCGGGCCACTTCGCGTGAGGCATCGTCGACGTCGACCCAGTGCCACGCCTGCCCGAGCAGTACGGCGTCGACGGACGCGTCGGGGAGCGGCATCCGCTCAGCCGTGCCGGCGAACGTCGGAACCCCGTGGACGTTCTCGCGCAGGGAGGCGAGCATGTCGGCGTCCGGATCGAGGGCGACGACGTTCGCGCCCGTCTCGACGATCGTGCGGGTGAGCTTGCCCGTCCCGGCGCCGACGTCGGCGACCCGCACGGCTCGCTCCGCCGTCGCGATCGGCTCGAGCAGCCAGTCGACGGCGTCGCGCGGGTAGTCGGGACGGCCGGACTCGTAGGCTCCGGCGGCGGCGCCGAACGACGTGGACATCTCCTCGCGACTGGCCATGTCTCGAGCGTAGGCCCGCCGCCATCGGCGCGCCTTCGACGACGTCTGCGCGGATCGGGCGAGGCTGACATCGTGCCCCTGGACTTCACCGCGATCGACTTCGAGACGGCGAACTCCAGCAACGCCTCGGCCTGCTCGGTCGGACTCGCGCGCGTCCGCGACGGACGCGTCGTCGCCACGGCGGGGTGGCTCATCCAGCCACCGCCCGGCCACGACCGCTTCTTCGAGGTGAACACCCGGATCCACGGCATCCGCGAGCACGACGTCGTCGGGGCGAAGGGGTGGAGCGAGCAGCTCGACGATCTCGCCGCGTTCGCGGGCGCCGACGTGCTCGTGGCGCACAATGCCGGCTTCGACATGACCGTCATCCGCCGGGCGTGCGAGGCGACGGGCGACATCTGCCCGCCCTACCGCTACATGTGCAGTCTGCAGGTGTCCCGCAAGATGTACGACCTGGACTCCTACCGCCTGCCGTCGGTCGCGGCGGTCGCGGGCTTCGTCGATTTCGCCCACCACGACGCGTCGGCGGACGCGCTCGCGTGCGCGCACATCATGATCGACGTCGCGCAGCGCACCGGCGCCTATGACATGTCGTCGCTCGCCGAGGCGGCCGGGGTGCGGATCCAGCAGATCCCCGTCGCCGAGGCACCGTCGCTGTTCGAGTTCGACGACGCCGTCGCGGTCGCCTGACCCGATTCTCGTCGACCGACCGACGATGTCGGAGGTCGATGAGATGCTTGCATCACGCCGGAAGGGAGCTTCCCGACCGACGCGACCAAGCCCAGTGCCCGGGCGAGATCACGCAGCGCGATCGCGCTGCGTCGACCTGATGGAGCACGATGCACAGCGACGCCCTCGTCGGATTCACCGACGCCCAGTCCGCCGCCCTGGCTGATGCCGCCGGCCTCCTGCAGCGGGGATTGGATGCTGCCGCCGAGGCGCATGCCATGGTCACGACGGCGCTCGCGCAGGGCGGCCGCCTCGCGGAAGATGTGGCTTCATCGAGCGACTCCCGTGTGCGGCAGCACGACATGGCGCTGCGGTCGATCGCCGCGGAGTTCGCCGGCATCCTCATGATGGACGACCGGACCGTTCAGCGTCGCATCGGTGATGCTCGCGAGCTGACCGAGCTGTACGCCCGAACCTTCGAGGCCGGAAGGCGCAACGAGATCTCCGAGCGACATCAGCGGCTCATCCTCGAGCTCGGCGCCTCTCTGCCTCTCGAAGAGCGCGCCGACTTCGAGACTGTTGCGATCGCGGTGTGCCGGGAAGACACGCCAGGGCGCGTTAAGTCGCGGCTGGAAATCATCGCGGCGCGGCTGCACCCCCGCACGATGACCGAGCGACACCAAGAGGCGCGAGAAGCCAGGAACGTCCGTGTGGTCGACCTCGGCGACGGCATGTCAGACCTCATCGCGACCCTGCCTGCCGTGCTCGCTCACGCCGTGTACGACCGGCTCACCGCTCAGGGCCGGGCGATCTGCGATGTTCGGAAGGCGGCGCACCCTGGGGAGACGGGCTCTGCCGGCTCCCTCTCATCCACCGACGCGAAGCGCTTCACGTTCATCCCCTCCGAGGTTGTGGCGAGCGATGAGCGGACTCTCGATCAGATTCGGGCCGATGTGCTGTCCGACATGCTGCTGACCGGGGTACCGGATGCCGACCCGACCCGGTGGGATGACGGACCGGGCACCCTCGGCGCGATCCGTGCCCGCGTGCAGATCGTCGTACCGGCGCTGACAGCTCTGGGTGTCGATGACGGGCCCGTCGATCTCGTCGGACACTCCCCGATCGACGCCGAGACTGCTCGCGCGCTTCTCGGCTCGACGACGCATCCCCTCGAGCGCATCCTCACTCATCCGGTCACCGATTCGGTCGTCGAGGTCGACACATACGAGCGGCCTGTCTCCCTCGATCGATATCTCCGAGCTCGAGATCAGCGCTGCCGGTTTCCTGGATGCCGGCTTCCCGCAATCCGCTGCGAAGTGGATCACAACCACGATGCAGCATTGGGAGGCAGAACCAGCCGCAGCAACCTCTGCCACCTCTGTCAGCGGCACCACTCGATGAAGCAGTTCACCCGGTGGCGAGTTCGCCAACTCGCGGGCGGTGTCATGGAGTGGACCTCACCACTCGGACGCGTCTACATCGACGAACCGCCGCTTCCGGTCACGTTCATGCCCGAGCCGACCGAGGGGGTCGTCGAAGCAGCCGGCGCGGAAACCGGCCCTCCCTTCTGAGACGGTGTCCTCTCTCGCGCCACCCGCGGCGCGTTCCCGTCGTCAATGTCGGGGGTCCCGGCGATCCTGATGTCATGGATGCACTGCTCGTGTCGGTTCTCGTGATCGGATGCCTCGCCGCCGGCGCGCTCGCCGGATGGTTCGCAGGGCTCGCGCGCGGGGCGACCCGCTCGGCGCGCGAGCACGCCGAGCTGCGCGCGCGCCTCGCGGGCGCCGGCGCGGCGCGCGCCGGCGTACAGGCCCAGCTCGACCACCAGCAGGTGCTGTACCGCGAGCTCGCGGCCCAGACGCGGTCGGATCAGGCGGCGCGGGAGGAGCGCGAGCGGCGCGAGCAGGCGGTTCTGCGCGCGCTTGCACCGGTGAGCGAGACGCTGCACTCCATGCAGCAGAAGGTCGATGCGCTCGAGCGCGACCGGCAGGCGCAGTTCGGATCGCTGACCGAGCAGCTGCGCCGCGCACACGAATCCGATGAGGCGCTGCGGGCGACGACCGAGTCCCTCGCGAGCGCCCTGCGCTCGGGCAGCACGCGTGGCGTCTGGGGCGAGACCCAGCTGCGCCGCGTCGTGGAGGCGGCGGGGCTCACGCGATACGTCGACTTCGAGACGCAGACGTCGATCGTGACGGATGCCGGCGCCGGCCGCCCCGACATGGTCATCCGCCTCCCTGGCGACAAGGCTCTCGCGGTCGACGCGAAGGTTCCCCTCGACGCCTACCTCGAGGCCAGCGCGATCCCGCTCACGGCGCAGGGCCCCGAGGGCGCCCGACGCAAGGCGCTGCTCGAGAAGCACGTCAAGGCGGTGCGGGCGCACGTGGATGCGCTGGCGAAGAAGACGTACTGGGCGGGGCTGTCGTCGAGCCCCGAGTTCGTCGTCTGCTTCGTGCCGAGCGAGTCGCTGCTCGCTACCGCCCTCGAGGAGGATCCGGCGCTGCTGGACTACGCCTTCGGACGGCGGGTCGCGCTCGCGTCGCCGGTCAATCTGTGGGCTGTGCTCAAGACCGTGGCCTACACGTGGACGCAGCAGGACGTCTCGGCCGAGGCGCGCACGCTCTTCGAGCTCGGCAACGAGCTGTACGGACGCCTCGGCTCGCTCGCCGGACACGCCGACGACCTGCGCCGCGCGATCGAGCGCACGGTCGACAGCTACAACAAGTTCGCCGGATCGCTCGAGTCGCGCGTGCTCGTCTCGGCGCGGCGCTTCCCGGGCATCGACGCGACGAAGCTGGACTCGCTGTCGGCACCCCCGGCGATCGAGGCCGCGCCGCGGCACCTCACCGCGCCCGAGCTGCTCGACGGCCTCGAGGAGCGCGCGACAGCGACCGCCACCGCTGATCTCGGTGAGCTCCGCGGAAGGATCTCACCCGAGTAGTGCGCAGCGGCTCGCGGGTGGCTCGCGGGTCAGGCGCCGCCGGGAACGAGGCTCATCAGCGCGATGACGGCGGCGGAGACGAGGACGAACGCCCCGATCATCCACCACGCCGACGGCTGATGTCCTTCGTCGCGACGTACCCGGAAGAAGACGTCCGGCCGGCGCGCAGGGTCCTGCGCGTTCCGGATGACGGCTTGTGCTCCCGTCTGCGGGCCCGTGCTCTGTGCGGCCATGGGCTTCCCTCCGACGTCGCTCGGCACCGTGTTCAGCGCCTCGACCATTCTGCCAGACGCTCGCAACGCGCTCCGGGAGGCGTGACGGGCCGGGGTCACCCGGCCGAGTTCAGAGCCACTTCGACGTCAGGTGCTCTGAGGTGATGCGCCGCAGCGTGCCGGAGGCGCCGCGGAGCACGACGCTCTCGGTGTAGATCCAGTCGCCGTCGCGACGCACGCCGGCGACGAGCTCGCCGTTGGTGACGCCGGTCGCGACGAAGAGGGTGTTCTTGCCGGTGACGAGATCGTCCGCCTCGTAGACGAAGTCGTCGAGCTTGAGACCGGCGTCGACGCCCTTCTGCTTCTCGTCGTCGTCGCGGGGCCACAGGCGTCCCTGGATGTGTCCGCCGAGCGCCTTGATCGCGCACGCCGTCACAATGCCTTCGGGACTGCCGCCGACGCCGACGCACATGTCGGTGCGCGCATTGTGCCGCGCGGCGTTGATGCCGCCCGCGACGTCGCCGTCCGACATGAGGCGGGTCCCGGCTCCGGAGTCGCGGATCTCCTGGATGAGCTTCGCGTGGCGCGGACGGTTGAGCACCGAGACGACGAGCTCGTCGACCGGCTTGCCGAGCGCCTTCGCGAGGAGGCGGATGTTCTCGCCGATCGGCAGCCGGATGTCGACGACGCCGACGCCCGCGGGACCCGTGACCAGCTTGTCCATGTAGAAGACGGAGGAGGCGTCGAGCATCGTGCCGCGATCCGACACCGCGATGACCGAGAGGGCGTTGTTGCGGCCTTCGGCCGTGAGGGTCGTGCCGTCGATGGGGTCGACGGCGATGTCGCACTGCGGACCGCGCCCGTTGCCGACGGCCTCCCCGTTGAAGAGCATCGGCGCGGCATCCTTCTCCCCCTCGCCGATCACGATGACGCCGTCGAAGTTGACGGTCGTGAGGAAGGCGCGCATCGCGTCGACGGCGGCGCCGTCGGCGAGCTCCTTCTGCCCGCGGCCGATGAACGGCACGGCGCGGATGGCGGCCGCCTCGGTGGCCCGCACGAGCTCGAGAGCGAGGTTGCGGTCGGGGTGCAGAGGGCTCATATCTTCGGTCAGGCTCACCATGCGGTCAGCCTAGCCTCGGGTCTTCGCGCCATTCGGGACTTTTCGGTCGCTCCAGCATGAAGGAATCCCGAATCTTTCACCCAGGGAAGGACGGTCGCGGATGAGCGACAGCGGCGGGCCGAGGCACCCCGAGCCTGCAAGGCCCTTCGCTAGAGTTGCCGTGAACGTCCCCCGAGCAAGGAGCTGTCATGCCCGTCGCCACCCCTGAGCAGTACGCCGAGATGCTGGACCGTGCGAAGGCCGGCGGCTTCGCGTACCCCGCCATCAACGCCGCGAGCTCGCAGTCGATCAACGCGATCCTGCAGGGTCTCACGGAAGCCGGCTCGGACGGCATCATCCAGGTCACGACGGGCGGCGCGGACTATTTCGCCGGCCACACGGTCAAGGGCCGCGCGACGGGTGCGCTCGCCTTCGCGAAGTTCGCGACCGAGGTCGCCAAGAACTACCCCATCACCGTCGCGCTGCACACCGACCACTGCCCCAAGCCGGCGCTCGAGGACTTCGTGCTCCCGCTCATCGCCGCGTCGGAGGAAGAGGTCAAGGCGGGTCGCAACCCGATCTTCCAGTCGCACATGTGGGACGGCTCCGCCGTGCCGCTCGACGAGAACGTCGAGATCGCGAAGGAGCTCCTCCCCCGCCTCAAGAACATCAACGCCATCCTCGAGGTCGAGATCGGCGTCGTCGGCGGCGAAGAGGACGGCGTCAAGCACGAGGGCACCAACGACGCTCTCTACACGACGACCGGGGACGTCTCGAAGTTCGTCGAGGCGCTCGGCCTCGGCGAGAACGGCCGCTACATCGCGGCACTCACGTTCGGCAACGTGCACGGTGTCTACAAGCCCGGCAACGTCAAGCTCAAGCCCGAGCTGCTCGGCGAGATCCAGGAGGGCATCGCGGCGCAGTTCGGCACCGGCGCCAAGCCACTCGACCTCGTCTTCCACGGCGGCAGCGGATCGAGCGACGAGGAGATCGCCGAGGCGGTGCGCAACGGCGTCGTCAAGATGAACATCGACACCGACACGCAGTACGCCTTCACGCGCTCGGTCGCGGGCTTCATGTTCCAGAACTACGACGGCGTCCTCAAGGTCGATGGCGAGGTGGGCAACAAGAAGGCCTACGACCCGCGCGCCTGGGGCAAGGTCGCCGAGTCGGCGATGGCCGCCCGCGTCGCCGAGGCCACCCAGCAGCTCGGCTCTGCCGGCAAGTCGCTCGGAGCCTGACAGACAACAGGGAGAGGGATGCCTCGGCCGCGGCCGGGGCATCCCTCTCGTGTCTCCGGGTGCCGATGCCCGGTCAGCCCGCTGGAAGGTCGTAGGACATGAGGACGGCCCCCGTCGCGGACCGGATCTCGATGGCGCGGATGTCACCGACGTCGAGCGCGGTGCCGGCGGAGAGCCGCGCCGTCGAGCCCGGACCCGCCTTCCAGGTCGACACGGTCTCGGCCGTGCCGTCCGCGCCGACGACGGCGAGGGCATACGTCCAGACCGTGCCGGCGCCCTCCTGCTCCTCCGGGTAGCGGCACGTCAGATCGATGCGCGTGCCCCACGCGACGGAGGTGAGCCGGACCCCGGCCTCGAGAGGCGTCTCCACGACGCTCGTGAGGGCGAACGTCTCGGCCGGCGGTCGGAGGCCCGTCACCGCCACCGGCACGGCGATCGCGACGATGACGAGCACCGCGGCCACCGCGAGGCCGACGATGCGCGACCGCCGGCGCCGGCGCGCCCGCTCGCGCGCGAGCGACAGCACCTCCGCGGGTCGTCCTGGCTCGTCCTGTGACGCGAGGTCGGAGTCGATCCGCACGGCATCGTCCTCGGAAAGCCGCGACAGCAGCCCGGCGGTGGGTGCGAGCTGCGCGATCGCCTGGCGGCACTCGGGGCAGGTCTCCAGGTGCGCTTCGAAGTCCCGGCGATCGGTCGGGGACAGGGCGCCGAGGACATACGCGGCATCCCACTGTGCGAAGTGCGGGTGATCGGGGTTCATCGGGTCACCCCCCTCTCCTGAAGCGCGAGCCGCAGCGCGCGCAGGCCGTAGTGAAGTCGGGATTTGACGGTGCCGTCCGGGATGCCGAGCTCGGCCGCCGTCTGGGCGATGCTCATGCCGCGGTAATACGCCTGCACGATGACCGAGCGGTGCTCGACGCTCAGCGACGCGAGCGCCTCCTCGATGAGGATCGCCTCGAACAGCGCGTCGGTGTCGTCGCCGGTGGCCCGCTCGGGAAGGTCCGCGACGGGATGCTCGTGGCGGCGGCGGGCGCTGCGGACCTCGTCGATCACCAGCCGTCGCGCGACGGTGAACATCCAGGCCCGCGTCGTCGACGGATCCTCCTCGAGGATCTTCGGCGTGCGCCAGGCCCGCAGCAGCGTCTCCTGCACGACGTCGTCGGCGCCGGCGCGGTCGCCCGTGAGGCGCACGACGTAGCGCCAGACCGGCGCCGCGTGGGCGTCGTAGAGCGCCGTCAGTCGCGCCGCGTCGTCGCCGGGCATCCCTTCACCTCCCGTAAGGAAGCACGATGCACCGACGCCGGAGGTTCAGGCTCAGCCGCGGGTCGTCACGAAGTCCGTGAAGGCGGGGTCGCCGAGCAGCGGGACCGAGAGGCACACGTACACGCCGATGTACGTGACGACGGCGCCGACGAGCGGGATCCACCACGACACGCGGTGCGCGCGCAGGCTCAGCCACGAGAGGAACGCCGTCAGGAGATAGCCGATGATGAGGACCCCGGCCGCGATCGGCCCCCACAGCGCGGCGGCCTCGGTGTTGGTGAACTCGCCCGGGATGCCGAGGATCTTCATCGCCTGATCGGCGAGGGACGCGAGGTCGAAGTAGGAGAAGGCCGTCACGGCGACGTTGAACGCGCCGACGACGAGGAGGATGAGTGTCACCGTGCGATCGGTGTTGCGCATGGCCCGAGGCGACGGAGGCGGCGGACCCCACGCCGGTGCGGGAGCCGGTGCGGGAGTCGTCGCGCCGGTCTCGGACGGCGCTTGCCCCGTCTCGATCGCCCAGGTCGCGTCAGGCTGCTGGATGCGGGCGCGCTGCTCCTCGGGCGTCGCGTACTCGCCGTACGCCGGGCGAGGCCGCTCTCCGTACTCCGGCCTCGGCCGGTCGGCGTCGCTCATGCCCGGCCCCGCCCGCCGAGCGCGCGGTCGTCGCGCCTGCCCGCGGCATCCTGCCGGAGCTCCTTCGGCAGGGAGAACATGAGGTCCTCCTCTGCGGTGCGCACTTCCTCGACGTCGCGGTAGCCCGCGCCCGCGAGGTCTTCGAGCACCTCCTGCACGAGCACCTCGGGAACGGAGGCGCCGCTCGTGACGCCCACCGTCTCGACGCCCTCGAGCCAGGCCTGCTCGACCTCGTCGGCGTAGTCGACGCGATACGCGGCCTTCGCCCCGTGCTCGAGGGCGACCTCGACAAGACGCACGCTGTTGGACGAGTTGGCCGACCCGACGACGATCACGAGGTCGGCATCCTTCGCGACCTTCTTGATCGCCACCTGCCGGTTCTGCGTCGCGTAGCAGATGTCGTCGGACGGCGGGTCCTGCAGCTCCGGGAAGCGCACGCGCAGCCGGCGGACCGTCTCCATCGTCTCGTCGACGGAGAGCGTCGTCTGCGAGAGCCACACGACCTTGGAGGGGTCGCGCACCTCGACGGTGTCTGCCTCCTCGGGAGAGTTGACGATCGTGACATGGTCGGGCGCCTCGCCCGCGGTGCCCTCGACCTCCTCGTGCCCGAGGTGGCCGATGAGCAGGATCTCGAAGTCGTCGCGCGCGAAGCGCACGGCTTCGCGATGCACCTTCGTGACGAGCGGGCACGTCGCGTCGATCGCCTGCAGTCCGCGATCGGATGCCGCGTTCACGACTGCGGGCGAGACGCCGTGCGCGCTGAAGACGACGTGGGCGCCCTCGGGCACCTCGTCGACCTCGTCGACGAAGATCGCGCCCTTCTGCTCGAGCTCGGTCACGACGTGGATGTTGTGGACGATCTGCTTGCGCACGTACACGGGCGCCCCGAAGCGCTCGAGCGCCTTCTCGACGGCGATGACGGCGCGGTCGACACCCGCGCAGTAGCCGCGCGGAGAGGCGAGGAGCACGCGCTTCTGCCCGTTCACCGGGACATCCTCGAGGCGTCCACGGCGGCGCGGAACGCGCGGGACGGGGAGGGAGACAGCCGGAGTGGTCACTCTCCGATTCTAGGCGGGCCTTCCTGACAGCACGGCGGGGCCGGCGTCGGAGGCGTGCGCTACCGTGACCGGGTGGCATCCTCGTCCCGTCCCGCCGCTGCGGGGCAGCAGCCCCGCGTCGCGCGCATCGCGTCGCGGGTCTCCACGATCGAGCTGCTCTTCGACCTCGTCTTCGTCTTCACGATCAGCCGGGTCGCCGAGATCATGATCGACTCCCCCGACGCCACCGGCGTGGCCCAGGGGGCTCTCGTCCTCGCGCTCGTCTGGTGGATGTACGACGCGTTCGCGTGGCTCACGAATCAGGCGGCGCCCGACACCGCCGGCTTCCGCATCGCGCTCATCGGTGCGATGGCGGCGTTCCTCGTGATGTCGCTCGCGATCCCCGACGCCTTCGGCTCGACGGGCGTGCTGTTCGGCGCGAGCTATATCGTCGTCGCCCTCATCCACGCGGCGCTGTTCATCCTGCGCGGCGGGGCGGCCGCCGCGCGGCGCATCCTGTTCGTCGGCACGTCCAATGTCGTCGTCGGCGTGCTCCTCCTCTTCTCGGGCTTCGTGGAGGGCCCCCTCGACTGGGTGCTGTTCACCGTGCCGCTGGTGCTCTTCCTCATCAGCGCGCTGCTCAGCGCCCGCGGCGGCTTCGACCCGGGTGCGGCGCACATGGTGGAGCGCCACGGCCTCCTCATGATCATCGCCTTCGGCGAATCGGTCGTCTCGGTCGGCGTCGGCGCCACGGGTCACGAGATCGGGGCGCCGCTGCTGGTCGGCACGGTCCTGGCCGTCGCGCTCGTCGCCGCGCTGTGGTGGTGCTACTTCGACGGCGACGACTCCCGGGCGGAGACGCGTATCGAGGCCCTGCCTCCCGCACGTCGCACCGGCGTCGCGCTCGTGGCCTTCTACCTCGAGCACCTCGCGATGATTTTCGGTCTGCTCCTGCTGGCCGCGGGGCTGCACGAGCTCTTCGTCGATCCGTTCGCCCCCCTCGAGTCCGCCTGGGCCTGGCTGGTCGGCGGCGGAGTCGCCCTCTACCTCGCCGGCGACGCGGCCTATCGCGGCACGCTCGACCTGGGCCCCGTCGCGGCGCGCCTCGTGGCTGCGGCGTTCTCTCTCGCGACGGCCGTGCTCGGCATCTCCGTCGCGGGGGTCGCGCAGCTCGCCGTGCTCCTCGGGATCGTCGTCGTCGTGCTCGTCGCCGAGAACGTCCGCCGCTCCAGGGCGGTCCCCCAGCGTCAGGATGGGAGCGTATGACTCATTTCGAACCGGCAGCAGTACCCGGCGAGGCGCCGCCCGCCGACTCCGTGCATCCGCGGGAGTCGAGCCCGCAGTCGCCCACGTCCGTCTCGCGCCTGAACGAGACGATCCGGGGCTTCATCGAGAAGTGGGGCTTCGTCTGGGTCGAGGGCGAGATCACGTCGTGGAATCTCCGCGGCGGCAACGTCTTCGGGCGGCTGAAAGACCTCGGCTCCGATTCGCTCATCTCCTTCCGCCTCTGGTCGAAGACGCTGCAGCGGGTGCCCGGCGACCTCAAGGTCGGCGACCACGTCATCGCGTGCGTCAAGGCCGACTACTTCGTCAAGCAGGGCGACTTCAGCTTCACCGTCTCCGCGATGCGCCATGTCGGGCTCGGCGACCAGCTCGAGCGGCTCGAGCGTCTGCGGGCGCACCTGCGCGCCGAGGGGCTCTTCGACCCGTCGCGCAAGAAGCCCCTCCCGTTCCTGCCGCACACCATCGGGCTCATCACGGGCGAGAACTCCGACGCCGAGAAAGACGTGCACCGCAACGCCGAGCTGCGGTGGCCCCAGGTGCGCTTCGTCACCAAGTACGCAGCGGTGCAGGGGGAACGGTGCGTTCCCGAGACGATCGCGGCTCTCAAGGCACTGGATGCCGCACCCGACGTCGATGTCATCGTCATCGCCCGCGGCGGGGGCGATCCTCAGACACTCTTGGGATTCAGCGACGAGCGGCTCGTGCGGGCCGTGGCCGCGGCATCCACTCCCGTCGTCAGCGCCATCGGGCACGAGAACGACCATCCGCTCCTCGACGACGTCGCCGACCTTCGCGCGTCGACGCCGACCGACGCGGCGAAGCGCGTCGTGCCCGATGTCGCGGAGCAGCGCGCCCTCGTCGGCCAGCTGCGCTCACGCCTCACGATGCGGCTCACGCAGCGCGTCCAGCACGACATCGTCCAGCTGGAGCAGCTGCGCTCGCGCCCCGCGCTGCGCGCCCCCGAGTCGATGCTCGAGTCCCGCTCGCACCACCTGTGGCTGCAGGTCGCCCGCGGACGCGACGTCGTCGACCGACGCCTCGAGACGCAGTCGCGCCGCACCGCCGAGCTGCGCGCCACTCTCCGGGCGCTCTCCCCGGCCTCGACGCTCGGGCGCGGCTACGCCATCGCGCACCTCGCCGACGGCGTGATCGTCCGGGATGCCGCGCAGGCCCCCGCCGGCACGGAGGTCGTGGTGACGGTCGGCCGCGGATCGTTCGCTGCCCGGTCCGAGGGCCAGATCGCCGAGGAGTCGCTCTGAGCGCCGGTCGCTCGAGAGCGAGCGACCCGGCGGAAGGCCGTCGGAGCACTGAACCGAGTCCAGGCACGGATCGCTCGACAGCGAGCGACCCGGCGGAAGGCCGTCGGACCGCCGATCTAAGATGGACGTCATGAGCGTGTCGAGCGAGGAGCTTCCCGACGTCGCGACTCTGTCGTTCGAGCAGGCGCGCGACGAGCTCATCCGCGTCGTCGGAGAGCTCGAGCAGGGCGCCCCCACGCTGGAGCAGTCGCTCGCGCTCTGGGAGCGCGGCGAGGCCCTCGCGGCCCGCTGCGAGGAGTGGCTGCTCGGCGCGAAGCGCCGGCTCGACGCCGCCCGCTCGACCCCGGAGGCCGCGGAGGCGTGATGGCGAAGGGACCACGGGTCGTCGCCGAGCTCGGCCGACCCGAGACGCCGGAGGAGACCGCGGCGCGCAAGGCCGCATTCTCTGCCGCATACCGGTCGAGCCAGAACACCCGCAACCTGATCGCGGCGCTGCTGGCGACGCTCGCCGTCGTGGTCGTCATCGTGTTCGCGGTTCCGCGCGGCGAGGTGCCGCCGGCCAAGGCGGTCGACGTCGCCGCAGTGGCGAAGACCATCGCGTCGTCCGAGGACCGCACTGTCATCGTCCCCGAGGTGCCCGACACGTGGCTGGCCAACTCGGCCACGCTCGAGGGCGACTCGGTGAGCGCCTGGACGATCGTCTACGTGCCCGACGAGGCATCCGGCTACCTCCGCGTCGCGCAGGGATTCGACGCGGATCCGTCCTGGCCGGCCCGTGTGCTCAAGGGCGCCGGCACCGACGGCACCGTCACGGTGGACGGTGTCGTGTGGGACGTGTACGACATCCCCGACCCCGCGCGTGCCGGCAACGTCTCGATCGCCCTCGGCACGCAGGCGGGTGCCGACACGGTGCTGATCTACGGCTCGACCGATCAGAAGACGGCCGAGCGCGCCGCCGCCGGCGTCGCCGACCAGATCCGCGCGCTGCAGAACGGGTCGTGATGCCGCACGACCCCCGCCCGGCTCTCATGACCGACATCCACACGACAGAGGGAGTGTTCCGATGACACAGGCCGCCACGCCCCGCGAGGTCTGGCAGGAGATGATCGCGGGCAATGCGCGCTTCGTCGACGGCTCGCCCCAGCACCCCCGTCAGGACGTGGAGCGCCGCCACGAGCTCGCCGACGGGCAGCGGCCGCGCGCGGCCCTCTTCGGATGCTCGGACTCCCGCCTCGCGGCCGAGATCATCTTCGATGAGGGCCTCGGCGACCTCTTCGTGATCCGCAACGCGGGCCAGGTCATCTCCGACTCCGTCGTCGGCAGCCTCGAGTACGCCGTCGCGGTGCTCGAGGTGCCGCTCATCGTCGTGCTGGGTCACGACGCGTGCGGTGCCGTCCGCGCCGCCATCGACAGCACGCAGGTGGATGCTCCGGCCCTGCCTCCGCACATCTGGCGGCAGATCGCCCCCATCGTGCCGGCCGTACGCCGTGTCATCCAGAGCCGCGAGCACGGCGCGGAGATCGACGCCGAGACCGTCGGCCGCGAGCACCTCCGCGACACCGTCGCCGATCTGCTGCACTCGTCGGAGCTCATCAGCGACGCCGTCGCCGAGGGTCGCCTCGCGATCGTCGGCGCGAACTACCGGCTTTCCGAGGGCACCGCCGTGCCCGACATCATCGTGGGCGACGTCTCCGACGCCGCCTGACCCACACCCACTCCGGAGGACGAAGACGTGACCGACACCGAGTACCGCATCGAACACGACACGATGGGCGAAGTGCGCGTGCCCAAGGACGCGCTCTACGCGGCGCAGACGCAGCGCGCCGTCGAGAACTTCCCCATCTCGGGCGATGCCCTCGACCCCGCGCAGATCGTGGCGCTCGCGCGCATCAAGAAGGCGGCGGCGCTCGCGAACAAGGAGCTCGGCACCCTCGACGGCGCGATCGCCGACGCCATCGGCCGCGCCGCCGACCGCATCATCGCCGGCGAGCACGCCGACCAGTTCCCGATCGACGTCTACCAGACGGGCTCCGGCACGTCGTCGAACATGAACATGAACGAGGTGCTCGCGACGCTCGCGACGCAGGACCTCGGGTCCACGGTGCACCCCAACGACCACGTCAACGCGTCGCAGTCGTCGAACGACGTCTTCCCCACCTCGGTGCACATCGCCGTGACGCAGGAGCTCATCGACGACCTGATCCCCGCCCTCGACCACCTCGCCGTCTCGCTCGAGGCCAAGGCCGAGGCGTGGAAGACCGTCGTGAAGTCGGGTCGCACGCACCTCATGGATGCCACGCCCGTAACGCTCGGGCAGGAGTTCGGCGGCTACGCCCGCCAGATCCGCCTCGGCGTGGAGCGGGTCCAGGCGGTGCTCCCCCGCGTCGCCGAGGTGCCGCTCGGCGGCACCGCCGTCGGCACGGGCATCAACACGCCGCTCGGCTTCCCGCAGAAGGTCATCGAGCTCATCGTCGCCGACACCGAGCTGCCGATCACCGAGGCGAAGGACCACTTCGAGGCCCAGGCCAACCGCGACGGCCTCGTCGAGGCATCCGGTGCCCTCCGCACGATCGCGGTGTCGCTCACCAAGATCAACAACGACCTGCGGTGGATGGGCTCGGGCCCCAACACGGGCCTCGGCGAGCTGCACATCCCCGACCTGCAGCCCGGGTCGTCGATCATGCCCGGCAAGGTCAACCCCGTCGTCCCCGAGGCGACGCTCATGGTGTGCGCGCGCGTCATCGGCAACGATGCGACGATCGCGTGGGCCGGCGCATCGGGCCTCTTCGAGCTCAACGTCGCCATCCCCGTCATGGGCACGGCGCTGCTCGAGTCGATCCGACTCCTCGCGAACTCGGTGCGCATCCTCGCGGACAAGACGATCGACGGTCTCGAGGCGAACATCGAGCGCGCCGCCGCCTACGCGGGCATGTCGCCGTCCATCGTGACGCCGCTCAACAAGCTCATCGGGTACGAGGCCGCCGCGAAGATCGCCAAGCACTCCGTCGCGAAGGGCATCACCGTCCGCGAGGCGGTCATCGACCTCGGCTATGTCGAGCGGGGCGAGCTGACCCTCGAGCAGCTCGACGAGAAGCTCGACCTGCTCTCGATGACGCATCCCGGATGATGCGGAGCGCACCGCGTATCGCCGGAGCCGGGGCAGGACGATAATCAGGGAATGACGCGCTCGCCCCGGCCCATCTCGGCGCGCGCACGCATCCTAGGGGCGATCCTCGCGGTGGCGTGCGTGGGCCTCGCGATCGTGGGCAGCGTCACCTTCCTCGTGCAGCGCGAGCGCGTGCTGTCCGACATCGACGACCGCCTCGAGGCGCAGATCGACGTCATGCGCACCGTCGCCGGCACAGCCGACACCTCGGAGACCGACACGACCGGCTCGGGTGACGTCGAGAAGCTGAACGCAACCCAGTACGACAACGTGCAGGACTACCTGAAAGCCGTCGTCCGCGTGCTCGTGACGGGACGCAACGAGGCCGCCGTCGGCGTCATCGACGGTCGGCCCCGCTACATCCCCGAGACGCTGTCGGGCTTCAACATCGCCGACAACCAGGCGCTCATCGACCGCGCCGTCGCGGAGGTCGAGGAGAAGGGCGGGCCGGTCAAGGGCACGGCCGCGACCGACGACGGCTCTCTCCGCTACATCGCCATCCCCATGGAGATGCCCAACGACCCCCGGAGCGCCGTCTACATCCGCGCCGTCGACCTCGGGGCCGAGCTCGCGCCCGTCACGGCTGCGGTGACGACGTACTGGATCGCGGCCATCGCCATGGTGCTGGCGATCGGCGTCGTCGGCTGGTTCGTGGCGGGGCGGCTGCTCTCGCCGATCCGCCACATCCGCGAGACCGCCGACTCCATCACGATCACCGACCTGTCCCCGCGGCTTCCCGAGCAGGGCAACAACGACATCTCCGACCTCACCCGCACCGTCAACTCGATGCTCGATCGCCTGGAGGGATCGGTCGACGTGCAGCGGCAGCTCCTCGACGACGTGCGCCACGAACTCAAGACGCCGATCACGATCGTGCGCGGCTACCTGGAGATGATGAACCCGAAGGACATCGTCGACGTGGAGAGCGCGCGCGACATCGGCATCGCCGAGCTCGACCGCATGACGCGTCTCGTCGACGACATCGACCTGCTCGCGGCGGTGGAGGGCGAGCAGTTCGCGATGAGCGACGTCGACCTCGGCGCGCTCACATCGCGCGTCGGCGAACTGGTCGCGATGATCCAGGGCCACACGTGGCGGGTCCAGCAGCAGGCCTCCGGCGTCATCCAGGGCGACCAGGACCGCCTGCTGCAGGCCTGGCTGCAGCTCGCCGACAACGCCGCCAAGTACACGCCCGAGGGCTCCTCCATCGAGATCGGCAGCGCGCTCGACGACGAGGGCGCGCACCTGTGGGTGCGCGACCACGGCCCCGGCATCCCGCCCGCGGCCCGCCACCGCATCTTCCGGCGCTTCGACCGTGCACACGGCAAGCGCACGGTCGGCGGCTCCGGACTCGGGCTCGCGATCGTCGACGCCATCATGAAGGGCCACGGCGGTCGGTGCGTCGTCACCGACACTCCGGGCGGCGGAGCGACCTTCACCATCCACCTGCCGCTGCCGACGTCGGAGCTGCCCCAGCCCGTCCGCGCCGGTGACGTCGTGCTTCAGCGGGAGGCCTCCGGATGACGCGCATACTCATCGTGGAGGACGAGCCCCGCATCGCCGCCTTCGTGAGTCGAGGACTCGAGGCGGCGGGGTACACCACCGCGATCTCGGACGACGGCGCCGAGGCGCTCGAGCGCGCCCTGCGCCCCGACATCGACCTCGTGCTGCTCGACGTCGGCCTGCCCTCGATGGACGGATTCGAGGTGCTCCGGGAGCTGCGCTCGCGCGGGAGCACGGTCCCCGTCATCATGCTCACCGCGCGCTCGTCGACCCGCGACACGGTGGAGGGCCTGGACGCGGGCGCCAACGACTACATGTCGAAGCCGTTCACGTTCGACGAGCTGCTCGCCCGCGTGCGATCGCGCCTGCGCGAGAGCGCCGGTCCGCCCTCGACCTCGCTCGTCCACGGCGACGTCGTGCTCGACATCCTGGCTCGCCGCGCCACTGTCGGCGGGCGCGAGGTGGAGCTGTCGGCGCGTGAGTTCGCCCTGGCCGAGCAGTTCCTCCGCAATCCCGGCCATGTGCTCAGTCGCGAGCAGCTCCTCAGCCGCGTGTGGGGCCTGGACTTCGATCCCGGCTCGAACGTCGTCGACGTCTACGTGCGCTACCTCCGCGGCAAGCTCGGACCCCAGCACATCGTCACGGTGCGCGGCGCCGGCTACCGCTGGGAGTGATCCGGCCGACGCCGTCAGACGCGGGATGCCGCGGCATCCGCTCCCCTGCTCATGACGACCCGACGACCGGCAGGAGTGATCCCGCCGACTCTGTCGGGCGAGGGATGACGCGGCATCCGCTCCCCTGCTCGAGACAGCCCCGGCTATCGGGAGGAGTGATCCCGCCGACTCCGTCGGGCGAGGGATGCCGCGGCATCCGCTCCCCTGCTCATGACGACCCCGGGGCGAAGAGAAGCCCCCGGTGCTGGGGGACACCGGGGGCTGGGAAAGGGCCGGAGCTGGGGGACTCCAACCCTGGGTCAGTCGCCTCGTGGGGGCTTGGACGACTGATCTCTCTTCAATCCGGACCAGGACGAGAAGTCACTGCCGGATGTGCCACCCGCTCTCGCGGGGGTCTGTGAGGAGCTCGTGCCCGACGTCGTGGCGTCGGAGTCATCGAGCTGCCGTTGCAATTTCGCGACCCAGCGCGAGATCTGCTCGCGCGTCCAGCCGTGGTCCTCGGCCCATGCGCGCAGACGGTCCCACGAGCCGGACCGCAGCGCATCGGCGGCGATCTCCTGCTGGGAGGGAGCCGCGCTCTGCTGAGCGGAGGGCGTCTCGGGCTGCGCCGGGGCGGCCGGCTGCACCGGAGCAGGGGCCTGGGTCACGTCTTGAGGTTCGGGCGCCGGCACGACCTCGGCGGTCGAGACGGGCGCGGGGATGTCGGGGACCACGGGAACGACCGTCGCAGTCGCCGTCGGACTGGGGGTCGCCGACGGCGATGCGGCGGAGGGGGTGACGCGGACGACGTCGACGTTCACAGCGGCGCCGGGGGCGTCGGCGAGCGCGGCGCTGTTGCTCAGCGTCACCGCGCAGGCGACAGCGACGGCGGCAGCCCCGGCGATGAACCCGCCGGCGGCGAATCCGGCTCGTCCGTCCACTCGTCGCTCCCGTGTCACTGGCCCTGAAGGGCGCCCTTCGGCACGCCGGAGTCCACCGGAGTGCCTCATCAATCGTCGCAGACGAGGGTGAGAGGACGAGGAGAGGAGGATGAGACTCTTCTCATTCTGCATGCGCCCGCATGCACGGAAAAGGGCCGGGATGCCGCAGCATCCCAGCCCTCTCACAGCCGGTGTTCAGGCGAGCTCGCCCGCCTCCAGGAGGTCGGTCACGAGCGCGGCGATGGCGGAGCGCTCACTGCGCACGAGAGTCACGTGCCCGAAGAGGTCGTGGCCCTTGAGCGTCTCGATGACGGAGGCCACGCCGTCGTGCCTGCCCACCCTGAGGTTGTCGCGCTGGCCGACGTCGTGGGTCAGGACGACCCGCGAGTTCTGCCCGATGCGGCTCAGCACGGTGAGCAGGACGTTGCGCTCGAGCGACTGCGCCTCGTCGACGATCACGAACGCATCGTGCAGCGAGCGGCCGCGGATGTGGGTGAGCGGGAGCACTTCGAGGAGCCCGCGCGCGATGACCTCCTCGATGACGTTCGCCGAGACGACGGAGCCCAGCGTGTCGAAGACCGCCTGACCCCAGGGGTTCATCTTCTCCTGCTGGTCGCCGGGGAGGTACCCCAGCTCCTGCCCGCCGACCGCGAAGAGCGGGCGGAAGACGATGATCTTCTTCTGCTGCTGACGCTCGAGCACCGCCTCGAGACCCGCGCACAGGGCGAGGGCCGACTTGCCCGTGCCGGCGCGCCCGCCCAGCGAGATGATGCCGACGTCGGGATCGAGTAGGAGGTCGATCGCGATGCGCTGCTCCGCCGACCGGCCGTGCATGCCGAACACCTCCCGGTCGCCGCGGACCAGTCGGTACGACCCGTCGCCCGTGACCCGCCCGAGGGCCGATCCGCGCTCGGAGTGGATGATGAGGCCGGTGTTGACGGGGAGACCGAGGACGTCCTCACTCGAGGCGACCTCGCTCTCGTAGAGGTCGCTGATGTCGTCGCCCGAGACGTCGAGGTCGGCGATTCCGGTCCAGCCGGAGTCGACGGCCTGCTCGGCGAGGTACTCCTCGGCGGAGACGCCGAGCGATGCGGCCTTCACGCGCATCGGCAGGTCCTTCGAGACGACCGTGACCTCTTGGCCGTCCTGGGCGAGATGCAGGGCGACGGCGAGGATGCGGCTGTCGTTGTCCCCCAGGCGCATGCCCGACGGCAGAACGGTGGCATCGGTGTTGTTGAGCTCGACGCGGAGCGTGCCGCCCTCGCCGACCGGGACGGGGAAGTCGAGGCGTCCGTGCTCGACGCGCAGCTCGTCGAGGTGGCGCAGCGCTTGACGCGCGAAGTACCCGATCTCGGGATCGTGCCGCTTCCCCTCGAGCTCGGTGATCACGACGACCGGGATGACGACGTTGTGCTCGGCGAAGCGGAAGAACGCCCGCGGATCGCTCAGCAGCACCGAGGTGTCCAGCACATATGTCCTGAGCACCTCCCCCAGCTCGTCGACCTCGTCGGTCGTCTCGCGGTACTGCCTGTGTGGTGCTCGTGTGGTCACAACCCACTCCCGCCCCGGGTTCGTCACCCGGCAGTCAGCGAGTCGACCAAAGTCACGAGTCGCGATCTTTCCGGCCGACTCGAACGGGCTCCTTGCCCGTTGGGATGAAACTACGGCGGCGATGTGACAGCGGACTGCAGACACGCTGGCCCAGGATTACGAGCGTGTGAATTTCCGGTGGACGCCGGGATGCCGCATCCGCCGCATACCCGCACCCGCGGCATCCCCGATATCCGGCGCATCCGCCGCATCCCCGGTGTCCGGCGCATCCCCGGCATCCGCCGCATCCCCGGTATCCGGCGCATCCGCCTCAGCAGCGGTATCGGCCGGAAGCGCTCACCACACCCGCGCGGACGAGAACGCTGCCAGCGCATCGCCGAAGAGGCGCAGCGTGTCGGCACCGGTGCCGACGTGCGGAGCGACCCGCACGAGACCGGAGCGCACCGTGACCGTGAGGCCGTGATTGGCGAGCGACGCCGCGAGCGGGGCCACATCCTGAGGCGCGGGTGCGAGAGCGACGATGCCGGCGCGACGCCCCGCCTCGCTCGGCGTGACGACCGGGATCTCGTACCGCTCGGCGAAGTACATGACATCGCCCGACCGTGCGACGAGCTCGCTCTCGATCATGCCGACACCCACGTCGACCACGTCACGGAGTCCCGCGACGAGGCGGGCGAAGGCGAGGTGGTCGGGGGTGGCGACCGAGAAGGCCTGAGCGGAGGGCGCCGGCAGCGGAACGGCGTCGACGGGCAGATCGCCCTCCACGCCCGAGAAGCCGGACAGGACGGGGGCGATGCGCTCCAGGGCACGGTCGCCGAACCACGCGAAGCCCGTCCCCCGGCCTGCACGGAGCCACTTGTAGCCGTTGCCGCAGACCACGTCGGCTGCGGCCCAGTCGGCCTCAACGACACCGAAGCCTTGGATCGCGTCGACGATGAGAAGGCGGTCGCCGATGACGTCGCGGAGAGCCGCGAGGTCGGCGCGGTATCCGGTGCGGAAATCCACGAGGCTGACCCCGACGGCGGTGGTCTCGTCGGTCAGCGCCTCGCGCACCGCTTCGGGCGTCACGTAGCCGCCCTCCGGCTCGAGCCACTGCAGCTCGATCGAGCCGAGCGCGTCAGCGGCGCGGGATGCCGCGACGGTGAGGCTCGGGAAGTCGCCGCGCGAGATCATGAGCCCCCCGGCGAGCCCGTACACGGCCTGCATGAGGCCGTACGTCGTCGACGGCTGGAGCGTGACCTGCTCGGCATCCGCCCCCAGCAGCTGGGCGATGAGCTCCCGCGCCTCGCGCGAGTGGTCCGCGACGAGCTCGATGCTCGACGGACGCCCCGACCCCAGCAGCTCGGCGTCGGCGTGCACCTCGGCGCGCACGCTCGGCGCCAGAGGCCCGAACGCCGCCCAATCGAGGTAGCCGGGTTCCCCGTCGAAAGAGGCGAGATAGGACTCCCAATCGGTCACCGCCCCATTCTGGCATGGCCGCACCGGGGTGCAGAGAGGGCTTGACGAGGCGTCCGGGCCCGGTCAGCGCGTGAAACCGGGGCCGCTCGCTCAGCTGCCGAAGCGACGATCCCGCGACGTGTAGTCGCGGATCGCGCGCAGGAAGTCCACTTCGCGAAGGTCGGGACCGAGCGCCTCGACGAAGTAGAACTCGCTGTGCGCCGACTGCCAGAGCAGGAAGTCGCTCAGCCGCTGCTCCCCCGAGGTGCGGATGACCAGGTCGGGATCGGGTTGACCGCCGGTGTAGAGGTGCTCGCCGATCTGCTCGGGGGTGAGGCTCTCGGCGAGGTCTTCGAGCGAGCCCCCGTCCTTCTGATGCGCGGCGATGATGCTG
Organism: Microbacterium sp. AZCO; assembly: GCF_039614715.1. Lineage (GTDB taxonomy): Bacteria > Actinomycetota > Actinomycetes > Actinomycetales > Microbacteriaceae > Microbacterium. The sequence continues at coordinate 1,892,417 of NZ_CP154857.1, forward strand.
CGCACGGCGTCCACGATCTCGCCCCGCCCTCCGTACGCGACCGCGAGGTTGACGTGCATGCCCGTCCTGTCCTTGGTGCGCTGCTCCGCCTCGGCGAGCACGCGGGCGAGGTCGGCGGGAAGCGGATCCGCGCGCCCGACGTGCTTCACGCGCCAGTCGCGCTCGTGCGAGAGCTGATCGGCGAGCTCGGCGATGATCTGGATCAGATCCTCGAGCTCCTTCGAGTCGCGCTTGCGGAGGTTGTCGGTGGAGAGGAGGTAGAGCGAGACGACGCGGACGCCGATGTCGTCGCACCAGCCGAGGAACTCGCGCATCTTCGCCGCGCCCGCGCGGTGTCCATGGGCGGCGGAGTCGTAGCCGAGCTGCTTGGCCCAGCGCCGATTGCCGTCGATCATCATCGCGATGTGCCGCGGCACGGTCTCGGGGGTGAGCTGTCGCCGGAGCCGGTTGATGTACAGCCGGTAGAGGGGGCCTCTTCCCTCGTTCGACGCGGTCACTCGCCTACCGTACCGCTCGTGCCCCGCACGCGCCGGTCGCGGCGGTGTGCGTACTGCGTAGGGAATACACAGCGCCGTAGGCTTCTCGCGTGGACCGTTCGCCCGAGAGTTCGCCGCCGCTCGACGACGGCGTGGAGATGCCGCAGCTTCCTCTGATCGAAGCCGCCGAGGCGAGCGCGCAGACCGAGCTCAAGCCGACCTGGCGCGGCTGGATCCACGCCGCCACCTTCCCCGTCGCGATCGCGGCCGGCATCGTGCTCATCGCGCTCGCCCAGGGACCCGCCGCCAAGTGGGCGTGCGCCGTCTTCATGCTCACGTCGCTGCTGCTCTTCGGCAACTCCGCCCTGTACCACCGGTTCAACTGGAAGCCGAGGACCAAGGCGATCCTGAAGCGGATCGACCACGCCAACATCCTGCTGCTGATCGCGGGGACCTACACGCCGATCGCGACCCTCGCCCTCCCGCCGCAGCAGGGCGCGCTGCTGCTGATCCTCGTGTGGAGCGGCGCACTCCTCGGCATCCTTTTCCGGGTCTTCTGGATCCACGCGCCCCGCTGGCTCTACGTCGCCCTCTATCTCCTGCTGGGGTGGGCGGCCGTCATGTACGTGGTTCCGCTGTTCCAGGCCAGCGCGGCCATGATGATCCTCGTCGCCATCGGCGGCCTGCTGTACACGGGCGGCGCGATCGTCTACGCCCTCAAGCGCCCGAACCCGTGGCCGGGGCACTTCGGCTTCCACGAGATCTTCCACGTCTGCACGGTGCTGGCGTTCCTCTGCCACTGGGCGGCGTGCGCGATCATCGCGCTGCATCCGTTCTCGCCGTCGCTCGGGCTTCCGGCCTGACGACGACAGGATGCCGCAGGCCCCGGCATCCGCTGGCCATCGCTACCGGCCCGACGACGACAGGATGCCCGGGCCCGGGCATCCGCTACGCCTTGGGGTCGATGTCCTCGGCGTCCGTCTCGGTCGCCTCGGCGGCCCGTTCGCCCTGCCGCGCCGCCGCCTCTTCCGCATCCAGCTCCTCGTCGACCTCGGAGCGGATGCGCGCGCGGCGGATGCGGCGCATCATGTCCCACACCAGGACGATGACGACGAGCGCCAGGAAGGCGATCACGACGAAACCCCAGGGGCCGGGCGTCACCAGGTCGGGGTCGACCGCCGGCGTCGGGGTGGGCGTGGGGGTCGCGGTCGAGGCCGCACTCAGGAGTGCGGCGAACGCTGCGTGCATCGGGTCCTCGTTCCGCGGAGCGCTTAGCCTGGAGTCTCCAGCCTAATTCGCCCGACGGGACCACCATGACGACGCAGCAGATGCTCGACGAGCGGTACGGCCGCACGCGCCGAGGAGGCCGTCGCGGGCTGATCGCGGTCATCGTCGTCGCGGTCGTCGTGGTCGTGGCCTTCGCCTGGATGACCGTGGCCGGCGCGCTCATGTCGGTGGATGCCGACACGACGGGCTTCCAGATCGTCGACGAGCACAGCGTCGTGCTCGAGTTCCAGATCTCCGCCCCCGCTGGATCGCCGGTCGCGTGCGCCATCGAGGCGCAGGATGTCGAGCACGGCGTCGTCGGGTGGAAGGTCGTCGAGATCCCGGCATCCGAGACGCACGCACGCGCTTTCCGCGAGACGATACCCACCGTCGCAGAGGCGACGACGGGTTTGGTCAACTCGTGCTGGGTGCCGTAGTCTGACCGGACTGAAAGCAGACGCCCTGGCTGGAGCCGGGGCGTCTCGGCTTATCCGCCTCACCCTGCTCGTTCCCCAGAGGGGCGGAACCGCGGAAGATATCGCGCTGCGCAAGCACCGCCCTAGAAAGAAGGAGACCGACGTGTCCAACGACGCTCCCGAGACCTTCCTCACGCAGGACGCGTACGACCGTCTCGCCGCTGAGCTCGAGCATCTCTCGACCACGGGCCGCGAGGAGATCGCGAAGCGCATCGAGGCCGCTCGCGAAGAGGGCGACCTGAAGGAGAACGGCGGCTACCACGCGGCGAAGGACGAGCAGGGCAAGCAGGAGGCGCGCATCCGCACCCTCCAGTCGCTCCTCAAGAACGCCAAGGTCGGCGAGGCGCCGGAGAGCACCGGCGTCGTCGAGCCCGGCACCGTCGTGACGGCCGAGGTCGCCGGCGGCGAAGAGGTCTTCCTGCTCGGCAACCGCGAGATCGCGGCCAACTCGAAGCTCGACGTGTACAGCGAGGCGTCCCCCCTGGGCGAGGCGATCCTCGGCCTCAAGGAGGGCGACGAGACCTCCTACACCGCCCCCAACGGCCGCCAGATCTCCGTCAAGGTGATCAAGGTCGAGACCTACGCGGGGCAGTAGCCCGTCCATCAGACGAAGGGAACGGGGTCCGGCGTGCCGGGCCCCGTTCGCCATGACGGCGCCGATCAGTCCGGCATGACGGTCGGGAAGTAGCCGGCCTCGCGCAGCGTCGCGATGACGTGCGCGCGGTGCTCCTCGCCGCGCGTCTCGACGCTGAGCTGCAGGATCACCTCGCTGATCTGCAGCCCCTGACCGTGACGCGTGTGCAGCACCTCGATGACGTTGGCCCCCGCCTGCGCGAGCAGCTCCGAGACTCGGGCGAGCTGCCCGGGCCGGTCGGGCAGCGGGATCTGCAGGGTCATGTAGCGTCCGGATGCCGCGAGCCCGTGCGCGACGACGCGCTGCAGCAGCATCGGGTCGATGTTGCCGCCGGAGAGGATCGAGACGGTCGGCCCGGTCCCCTGCACCTTCCCCGCGAGGATCGCGGCGACCCCGACGGCGCCGGCCGGCTCGACGACCTGTTTGGCGCGCTCGAGCAGCACGAGGAGGGCGCGGGCCAGGTCGTCCTCCGTCACCGTCACGACCTCGTCCACGAGGTCGTGGATGATCGAGAAGGGCAGATCGCCCGGCCGCGCGACGGCGATGCCGTCGGCGATCGTGGGGCGCGTCTCGACCTCGACGGGATGCCCGAGCGCGAGCGAGGTCGGATAGGCGGCCGAGTTCTCGGCCTGGACGCCGATGACCCGCACCTCGCGGCCCTCGGCCGCGGCCAGCGCCTTGACGGCCGCCGCGACGCCCGCCGCGAGCCCGCCGCCCCCGATGCCGACGAGCACCGTCTCGAGGCCCGGCAGGTCGCGGTAGATCTCGAGGCCGAGCGTGCCCTGGCCGATGATGATGTCGCGGTGGTCGAACGGATGGATGAGCACGGCACCGGTGCGCTCGGCGAACTCGGCCGCGAGGCGCAGCGGCGTCTCGACGGTCGCGCCCTCGAGGATGACGTCGGCGCCGTACCCCCGTGTCGCGAGGAGCTTGGGCACCGGCACGCCGAGCGGCATGAAGATCGTCGCCGGGATGCCGAGCGCCTGCGCCGCGAGCGAGACGCCCTGGGCGTGGTTGCCGGCGGACGCCGCGACGACGCCGCGCGCCCGCTCCTCCGCCGTGAGCCGGGAGAGACGGTAGGCCGCGCCGCGGATCTTGAACGAGCCGGTGCGCTGCAGGTTCTCCAGCTTGAGGTGAACGGGCACGCCGAGCAGCTCCGAGAGGTGCTGGGACTCGTCGAGCGGGGTTCGGGTGATGACACCGGCGAGGGTGGCCGCGGCATCCTCGAATTCTGCGAGAGCCGGGGCGGTGGCGGAAAGACTCAAGCGGGTCTCCTTCTCGGGCGCGGGACTGTGGCCCAGATGTAGTCGCCGTGCGGCGGCGCGCCCGTCTGCCAGGCGCGGTCGCTGAGGTAGACGGCGACGACGTTGACGAAGGCGGCGATCGGCACGGCGAAGAGGGCTCCGGGGATGCCGGCGATCATGGCGCCGCCCGCGACGACGAGCACGACGGCGAGCGGGTGCACCTTGACGGCGGAGCCCATGAGCAGCGGCTGCAGGATGTGACCCTCGATCTGCTGCACTCCGAGCACGACGACGAGCATCCACAGCGCGATCCACGGCCCGTTGTAGACGAGGGCGAGGAAGACGGCGAAGGCGCCGGTGACCACGGCGCCGACGATCGGCACGAAGGCTCCGAGGAACACGAGGACCGCGATGGGGATGGCGAGCGGCACGCCGAGGAAGAAGGCGCCGAGCCCGATGCCTATCGCGTCGATCGTCGCGACGAGCAGCTGCGTGCGCGCGTAGTTGACGAGCGTCACCCAGCCCGCACGGCCCGCGCCGTCGACGGCGGGACGCGCCTTGCGGGGGAAGAGCCGCGTCGTCCACTGCCAGATGCCGCCGCCGTCGGCGAGGAGGCACAGCAGGATGAAGAAGGACAGCAGCACGCCCGTCGCGATGTGGCCGACCGTGGTGCCGAGCGCGAGAGCCCCCGACCAGAGCAGGGAGGCCTGCTCCTGGAGGAACTGGAGCGACTGCGCGAGCACGTCGTCGATCTGCTGAGGAGTGAGGTGGAGCGGTCCGTCGATGAGGTACTGGCGCAGCTCCTGCACGGCGGCGACCGTGCGGTCCTGGACGCTCGACCACTCGCGCGTGGTCTGCCACACGACGAGCCAGACGAGGCCCGCGATGACCGCGATCGCCCCGACGGCGCAGATCACGAGCGCGAGCCATCGCGGGAAGCGATGCCGCATGAGGAATGTGAACGCGGGCCACAGCAGCGCCGTGATGAGCACCGAGACGAGGAGCGGGATGACGAGGAGCTTCAGCTGGATGACGAGCCAGATGCCCACGCCGAGGGCGGCGGCGATCACCAGGAACCGCCAGGCGTAGGCGGTCGTGAGGCGCAGTCCGTGCGGGACCGACGGGGCCAGATCGGTCGAGACGACGCGGGTGCGATCGCGCACTGCATCGAACAGCGAACCGCGGGGCTTCTCGTCAGGGCCGCTCATCCGCCCAGTCTAGATGGAGCCGGAAATGCCCCCTCTCCCCCCTTGACGCCGCTGTCGGAGGGCGTCGTTAGGCTTGCCGCGTGAAGGAGAAGCTGAGTCTCGCCGAGGCGCGTCGGATTGCGCTGGCGGCCCAGGGCTTCGCACGAGCTCGTCCGGACTCTGCCGGAACGAGGCAGCTCAACCTCGCGATCACGCGCATGGCGACACTGCAGATCGACTCCGTCAACGTCTTCGCCCGCTCGCACTACATGCCGCTGTTCTCGCGCGTCGGCGCGTATGACACTGCCGCACTCGACCGTCTGCTGTTCGCGCGGCGGCCGCCGTACGTGGAGTACTGGGCGCACGTCGCGTCGTTCATCCCCGCGACGGACTGGTCGCTCTTCCGCTTCCGCATGGAAGAGATGCGCGCCCGGTACACGGCCCGCGACGACGGCTGGTTCTCGTCGAACCGGGAGATCGTCGAGTGGGTGCGCGCCGAGCTGGCGGCCCGCGGACCGCTCCGACCCGCTCAGATCGAGCACGACGTGCAGGAGGTGCGCCGCGGGCCCTGGTGGGACTGGGACGTCGTCAAGCGCGCGCTCGAGCACCTCTGGGTGTGCGGCGAGGTGGCGATCGCCGGACGCCGGGGGTTCGAGCGGCGATACGGACTCGCGGAGCACGTCATCCCCGCCGACGTTCTCGCCGCGCCGGTGGCCCGGCCGGACGCCATCCGGGAGCTCGTGCGCCGCGCCGCGGTCGCGTACGGAGTCGCGACGGCATCCGACCTCGCCGACTACTGGCGCATCCGCGACCGCAAGGCGATCCTCGCCGCCGTCGGCGATCTCGTCGACGCCGGCGAGCTGCGCCCCGTGACGGTCGAGGGCTGGACGACGGCGGGACGACCCGCGAAAGCCTGGATGCACGCCGATGCAGCCCTCCCCCGCCGCATCGACGCGACCGCGCTGCTGACGCCGTTCGATCCCGTCGTGTGGTTCCGCGAGCGGGCGGAGCGCCTGTTCGACTTCGAGTACCGCATCGAGATCTACACCCCCGCGCCGCAGCGCCGCTTCGGCTACTACTCCCTGCCCGTGCTCGTGGGCGACGACGTCGTGGGCCGCGTCGACCTCAAGGCCGATCGGGCGAGGTCGACCCTGCTCGTGCAGTCGGCGTGGTGGGAGCACGGCAGGCCGATGGATGCCGCTGCACGCCTCTCCGACGAGTTGCGGCTCGCAGCGCGCTGGCAGGGCCTGGAGCACATCTCGGTCTCGCGCTGGGGCGATGCCGTCGATGACCTCGCCGATGTGCTCACCGAGGCGCGTCGGCATGACGCGGGCCCCGATGCGCCCGTCGCCCTCGCCGACGACGAGCCCGGCGCCGACTTCGCCGAGGAGTCCGTGCTCGACCTGGCCGGCAGCGCGTGAGACGCGGAGTCGTCGTCGGCCTGGTGATCGCCGCGGTCGCGATCGTCGTCGGGGGCGGCGCCGTGTGGTGGATCCTCTCCCGGCCCAGCGGGCCGGAGACGACGGCTTCCGCCTACCTCGAGGCCCTCGCGGCCGGGGACGGGCCGCGCGCGCTGTCCTACGTCGAGGCGCCGGAAGGCGACGACGTGCTTCCGTCTGCGTACGAGGGCGCTGACGAGTACGTCTCCGATCCGGTCGTCGATCAGGTGTCCGAGACGAACGGCGGCGCGACGGCCGACGTCCGGTTCCGACTCGACGGCCGCGAGCGGAGCGCGACCCTCCCCCTCGTCCAGCGCGATGGGCGGTGGCTCGTGGGCGCCGCAGGGCTCGGCACGGTGACGGCCACCACGACGATCGGCGATCACGTCCGGGTCGGCGCGGCGACGATCCCGGCCGGCGAGGAGGTCGCCCTGCTGCCGGCCGTCTACCCCGTGTCGGCGGCGCCGGCAGGGCTCCTCGACGGTTCGGCACGCGTGCTCGTGCTCCCCGGCGCCCAGGGCGATGCGGCCGTCGATGCGTCGGTCTCGAGCGAGGCGACGCGACTCGCCCAGAAGCAGCTCGACGGCTATGCGTCGGAATGCACGCAACCCGCGTCGAGCGTCCCCGAGCACTGCGGGCTGCGGGTGCCCTGGGCCGCCGACCTCGCGACTCTCACGTCCATCGCGTTTCGCGTCGAGCAGACGCCCCAGGTCGCGCTCTCCCCCGACCTCCGCACGTTCGCCGCGACCGGCGGCATCGTCGTCGCGACCGCGACGGGCACGACTCGCGCAGGCGAGACGGCCTCCTTCACCTATCGCGCCGACGACTGGACGCTGCGCGGAACCGTCGAGCTCACGTCCGACGGCATGCAGCTCGCGGTCGGCTGACGCGGCGGACGCGGCATCCCGTCAGAACTCCCCGCCGATCTTGTGCAGCCGCTCGATGCGGTCGGCGAGCGGCGGATGCGTCGAGAAGAGCCGCTCGAGGGCGTTGGGGCGCAGCGGATCCGCGATCCAGAGATGCGCCATCGAGGTGTTCGGCCGTCGGAGCGGCCGGCCGTGCTCCTGGAGCTTGCCCAGCGCGGAGGCGAGGCCGTCGGGATCGCGGGTCGTCATGGCGCTCGTGGCATCGGCGAGGTATTCGCGCTGGCGCGAGATCGCCGCCTGCACGGCGCCGGCGAGCAGCGGGGCGACGACCGCCGCGACGAGCCCGAACACCAGGAAGATGAGCTGCGCCTGGGAGTTGCCGCCGCGCCGCCCGCCGCCGAAGAACGCGAACCGCAGCAGCATGTCGGCGAGGATGCCGACCGCCACGACGAGTCCGAAGACGATGAGCGACACCCGGATGTCGTAGTTGCGGATGTGACCCAGTTCGTGGCCGAGCACGCCCTCGAGCTCTCGGTCGGTCATGAGCTCGAACAGGCCCGTCGTCACCGTGATCGACGCCTGCTCCGGCGTGCGACCGGTCGCGAACGCGTTGGGCGCGGCGTCCTCCACGACGTAGAGCTTCGGCATCGGTGTGCCGGTCGTGATGCAGAGGTTCTCGACGAGGCGGTAGTACCGCGGCGCATCGGCCTGTGAGACCTCGAAGGCGCCCGCCATCGCGATCGCCTCACGGTCGGCGAAGAAGTACTGGAACGTGGCGTAGCCGGTCGCGAACAGCAGGATGAAGCCCGTGACCCACCAGTTGTTGCCCATGAGCCAGCCGGCGAGCACACCGACGCCCGCGATCAGCAGGATGAACGCGATGAGGATGAACCACGTGTTGCGCTTGTTGCGCGCGATCGCCGAGTACACGTCAGGTTCCCGGCGTCGAGCGAGGAGCGAAGCGACGATACGAAACGCCCCTCACGGCGGAGGGGCGTTTCGGGTCGCATCGCTCGCTCAACGACCGGGTCCGGTCAGAACTGGACTCTGGGCGGCTCGGAGATCGCGGCGCCGTCGACGACCTCGAAGAACTCGCGCTCGTCGAAGCCGAGATTGCGGGCGAACAGGTTGTTGGGGAACACCTTGACCTTGGTGTTCAGCTCCCGCACACCGCCGTTGTAGAAGCGGCGGGACGCCTGGATCTTGTCCTCGGTGTCGACGATGGACTGCTGCAGCTGGAGGAAGTTCTGGCTCGCCTGCAGCTGCGGATAGGCTTCGGCGACCGCGAAAAGCGACTTGAGCGCCTGCTGCATGTGACCCTCGGCGACGCCCGCTTCGGCGGGCCCGCCCGCAGACAGCGTCTCGGCGCGGGCGCGCGTGACGTTCTCGAAGACGGCCTTCTCATGGGCCGCGTAGCCCTTGACCGCTTCTATGAGGTTCGGCAGCAGATCCGCTCTGCGCTTGAGCTGCACCGTGATGTCGCTCCAGGCTTCATCGACGCGCACATTCAACTGCACGAGCGAGTTGTACGTCGCCCACAGGTAGATGCCGACGACGAGCACCAGCGCCACGACGATCAGGACAGGGATCAGCCACTCCCACATAGGGCACATCCTACCCAGCGGGGCCCCGCCAGTCGGGAACCGGAGGACACTCCCAGCCGACTACTCGCCGAGCACGCGCTCCAGGTACGGGTTCTGGAAGCGGCGGTCGGGGTCGAGTCGGTCGCGGAGGGCGGTGAAGTCGTCGAAGTGCTCGTAGCGCTCCCGCAGGATCGAGGCATCCAGTGTGTGCATCTTGCCCCAGTGCGGACGCCCGCCGAACGACAGCATGATCTGCTCGACGGCCTCGAAGTACTCCGCGGGGTCCTCGCGCCAGTAGCGGTGCACCGCGATGTAGCCCGATGCCCGGCCTTGGGCCGTCGACATCCACAGGTCGTCGGCCGCCGCGAAGCGCACCTCGACGGGGAACGAGATGCGCCAGCCGCGCTCGTCGATGAGCGCGCGCATCGCCTCGAACGCCGGCCGGACGTTCTCGGCGGGCAGGGCGTACTCCATCTCGCGGAAGCGCACGTCGCGGTTCTGCGTGAAGACGCCGGTCGAGGCATCCGTGTACTCGCGGTTGCCCGTGAGCTTGACGGCCAGGCGGCTGAACGACGGGACGATGGCCGGGATCACGGCGCCCGTCGCGCACACGGCGCGGTACAGGCCGTTGGAGAGGAGCTCCTCGTCCATCCACTTGCCGACGCGCGGGAGGGGATGCCGCGGCGCGTCGCCCGGCAGGCGCGTGTTGGTCTTCGTGAGGGCGACGTCGGTGTGCGGGAACCAGTAGAACTCGAAGTGGTCGGCCTTCGCGACGCGGCTGTCGAGGTCGGCGAGCACGTCGGCGAGCGGCTCGGGGCGCTCGACGGCGTGCATCACGAACGCATCGACGCACTGCACGGTCACCTCGACGAGGACGCCGAGGGCGCCGAGCCCGGGGGCGACGGCGGGGAGCAGCTCGCTGTTCTGCGTCTCGTCGACCGTCAGGAGATCACCGGATGCCGTCACGAGCGTCGCTCCGACGATCTGCGTCGCGATGCCGCCGAACCGCGCGCCGGTGCCGTGCGTGCCGGTCGAGATCGCCCCCGAGATCGACTGCCGGTCGATGTCGCCGAGGTTCTGCATCGCGAGACCGTGCGGCGCGAGGAGCTTCGGGATCTGGTGGAGTCGCGTGCCGGCCAGCATGCGGACGCGCTTGCGGTCGCGGTCGATCTCGACGATCCCGGTGAGGTCGTCGAGCTCGAGGAGTGCTCCGGGTGCGACCGCGATGCCGCTGAAGCTGTGGCCCGCGCCGATCGGCTTCACCGTCATGCGGTTGGCCTGCGCGGCCAGAACGGCGCGCTGCACCGCCTGGATGGAGCCGGGTCGCTCGACGCGGAGCGGGCGCACGCGCTGCGAGCGCCCCCAGTTCTGCCACTCGCCGCCTGGTCGGGTCACAGGAAGGCCTTCCCTTCGCCTCGATACGTCGGCACCTCGCCGACGCGCCGGTCGCCCTCGACCAGCACGAACTTCTCCACCCGCTCCGACAGCTCGCCGCTCTTGGCGTGCCGGAACCAGACGCGATCGCCGACGCGCAGGGCGCGGGCCGCGTCGCCGCGGAGCGGCGTCTGCACCTCGCCGGCGCCTTCGCGCGGCATCGTCGAGAGACCCTCGGGCCACACGGGGGCCGGCTGTCGGGATGCGACGGGCGGGCCCGACGCGATCCAGCCGCCGCCGAGCACTGTCGCGATGTCGGGGGCCGGCTTGCGCACGACCTCCATCGAGAACGCGGCGGCGGGGGCGGGGTCGAATGCGCGGTAGCCGTCGAAGAGCCGGCCCGCGAGCAGGCCGCTTCCCGCGGTGATCTCGGTGACGGCGCGATCGGATGCCGTGAGCTCGAGCGACCCCGTGCCGCCGCCGTTGACGAACTCGAGCGGTGCGATCCGCGTGAGGGCGTCGACGATGGCGCCGCGGCGCTCGAGCAGCTCGTGCCCGGAGCGGCGCTGCATCCAGCGGATGACGGCATCCCCCGACCCCGTCGCATCGCCCTGGCCGGCGATCTGGGCCTCGTACATCATGAGGCCCACGAGCCGGAAGCCGGGGCGGTCGACGATGAGCCGTGCCAGGTTCGCGACCTCGCCCGGGTCGTGGACGGGCGAGCGGAAGACGCCGATGTGGCCGAGGCCCGGTGCGCGCCAGGATGCGTCCGCGTCGATCGCGACCCGGATCTCGGCCCGGCGCGACGGCGGCACGACGGAATCGACCACGTCGAGCTGCGCGATGTCGTCGACCATCAGCGTGACGCGCGATGCCGCGACCTCGTCCGCCGCGAGGCGCGCGAGGGCCGCGCGGTCGACCGACGGGTAGCCGACGACGACGTCGTCGTGGGTCTCGGCGAGCCAGAGCGCCTCGGGCAGCGTGAACGCGAGGATGCCGGCATAGCCGGGGAGCGCGAGCGTCGCGTCGATGACCTCGCGGATGCGGACGGACTTGCTCGCGACGCGGATGGGGACCCCCGCGGCCCGCACGACCATGTCGAGCGCGTTGTACCGCAGCGCATCGAGATTCAGGGCAGCGACGGGACCGGAGAGGTCGGCGATCGCAGCCGTCATCCCGGGCCAGTACGCGGCGGGATGCGACCAGGGCTGAGCCTCGGCGGACCGGGGTGCCGCCAGGAGATCGAGGGTCATCGGGGTTGTCCTCTCGCGCACACCTCCGTGCGCATCGGTACAGCCTAAAGCCCGGCGACGCGCGGCTCCGACCGGCTGTGAGGTGTTGCGGGGCCTGGGCACAGCGATTCACAGGTGAAACGCAGTTCCACAACGCGTGACACGCAGTCCGACCAGTGTGCGGGGGTCCCTCGCAGCGCCTCCGGCGGTGCCGGACCGTACCCCGCCGGGACTCGTCCCCACCGCCACTCCACGCGCCGCTTCGCGTCGCGCGGAGCCTCCGGCGGCGTGGGCCCGCCCGGACCCGTGTTCTCGCCGACGGCGGCGGTACGGCCCGACAGCGCCTCCGGCGGTGCCGGACCGTACCCCCGCCGGGACTCGAACCCGGACTGGAGCGGGTTTAAGCCGCCTGCCTCTGCCGATTGGGCTACGGGGGCGAGTCGGCGGGTGCCGCGGACTCGCCGCTCAGACTATCCGCACTGCGCAGCACCGGAGCATCCGCGTCATCCGCCGCCTCCCGTGGCGTCTTCGCCCAGGAGGTGCGACCGCTCAGCTGCCGGACGACCGAGACGGCCAGCGCGCCGAAGGTGAGCCACGAGTACACCGTGTACGGGATCACCTGCACGATCGCGACGAACGGCGAGTACCACCGTCCGCCGCGGAGCACGAGCGTCGCGACGCCGGGACCGAACGACAGCCCGAGGAAGATGATGAGCACCCACCAGTACGACGGCCGATACGGCACCTGATCGATGAGCGACTCGATCACCGAGACGACGAGCGCGATGCCCGTGAGCAGCTGGAGGGGCGGCGTGATGAGGTAGTAGATCGAGTCGAGCCGGGCGAAGAAGGGCAGCCGCGGGCGGAACACGCCCCCGAGCAGCGACAGCGCCTGCCAGTTGCCCTGCGCCCAGCGCACGCGCTGCCGGTAGAGCCGGCGGACCGAGTTGAGCCCCTGCTGATTGATCGAGACGCGGTTCTCCTGAACCCCCGCCCAGCCGGCCTGGATGAGGCGCACGCCGAGATCCTGGTCCTCCGTGAGGCGGTCGCGCCACGGCCCCGAGCCGTCGTCGATCGAGGCGAGGGCGGAGAGCCGGTTGAACTGGCCGTTGCCGCCCATGTTGGCGATGCCCCACCAGGCGCGCCCGGCCTGGAAGACGAGGCCGAACGAGGAGAACTCCACGTCCTGCGCCCACGTGAGCCAGCCGCGCCGGTTGTAGATGCGCACCAGCACCTGGACTCCTCCGACCCCGGCGTCGCCGAAGTGGAAGGCGACGGCCTCGGGGGCGAGCGGATCGAGGCGTCCGTCGGCGTCGACCACTCCGACGATCACGCGATCCTCGGTCCAGGTCGAGTAGCGCGGGTCGGCGGCGATGAAGGCACGGGCGTCGCGATAGGCCGCGTTGAGGGCCGCCGCCTTCCCCTTGCGAGCCTCGGGCGGCGTCCGCGTCAACACGTGCAGGCGGGGATCGTCGATGCCGGCGAGGATCTCGCCGGTGCGGTCGTCGGAGCCGTCGTCGATGACGAGGAACACCGCGTTCGTCGCGCGCGTCGCGCGCAGCCGCGCGACCGAGTCGGCGATGGTCACCTCCTCGTTGAGGGCGGGGACGAGGAAGACCCACAGGAAGTCCGACTCGGTCGGGCCTCCCCCACGCTCGGCGAGACGCCGCACCCGGCGGCGGAACCGATGACCGAGGATCAGCAGCACGACGACCGAGCCGATCGAGGCCAGGATGACGACGAGCGTGACCCAGAAGAGCGTCTGCACCCACAGCGGCAGGCCCAGGAACAGCTCGTCGATGACGGTCATCCGGCCCAGCCCTCCGGCCAGCCGCCCTCGAATCCGATCTGTTCGCTGTCGCGGCCACCCGCGCGCAGCACGGCGCTGCGCGCGAAGCCCGGACCGAACGAGGTCGGCGCCTCCGTCGAGTAGGCGATGTACTCGAGCGCCTTCACGATGCGCTCGGCCGCATGTCCGTCGCCGTAGGGGTTGCGGCGGGCACGACGGTCGGCCAGCTCGGCCGGATCGTCCAGCAGCCGGCGCGCGGCCTCGATGATGTCGACCGTGTCGGTGCCGACGAGCTCGACCGTGCCCGCCGAGACGCCCTCCTGCCGCTCGGTCGTGTCGCGGACGCACAGGACCGGCGTGCCGAGCGAGGGCGCCTCCTCCTGGATGCCGCCCGAGTCGGTGATGGCGAACGTCGCGCGGCGCAGCAGGCGCGCGAACTCCGCATAGCCCATCGGCGCGACGAGCGAGACGTTGTCGTGCCCGAAGAGACGCCCGCGCAGGACATCGGCGACCTCGGGATTGGGATGCAGCGCCACGACGAACCGCACGTGCGGGTACTGGTCGGCGAGGAGCCCGACGGCGTCCGCAATGCGCGACAGCGGCTGGCCCCAGTTCTCGCGGCGATGCGCCGTGACGGTGACGACGGGCGTCGTGCCCTCGTCGTCCTCGAGGTCGGCGAGGAGCGGATCGGTGTACGGGGTGCGGTGCTCGGCGGCGATCCGCAGCGCGTCGATCGCGGTGTTGCCGGTCACGAACACGCGTGCGTAGTCGATGCCCTCGCGGACGAGGTTCGCCTTGTTGTTGATCGTCGGGGCGAGGTGCAGCGCCGCGATCCGCGAGATGAGCTGCCGGTTGAGCTCCTCGGGGAAGGGCGACAGCGTGTCGGAGGTGCGCAGACCCGCTTCGACGTGCACGACCGGCAGGTGCCGGTGGAACGCCGTGAGCGCCGCGGCCGCCGCGCTGGTCGTGTCGCCGTGCACGAAGCAGGCGCTCGGGTACCCCTCGGGGTAGGGCGCGACGTTCGCCTTGCGGGGCGGCCCGAACCTGTCGAGCAGGAACTGGTTCAGGTCGAGCATGACCTTCGCGAACAGGTCGTTGAGGCCGCGCGGCCCCTTCGGCATGTCGAATGTCACATCCGGCGTGATGCCGTCGATCGCGAGCACCTCGGCGACCAGCTCGGCATGCTGCCCTGTCGAGACGACGATCGGATGGAACCACTGGCTGTCGCGGACCGCCGCGATGAGCGGCAGCATCTTGATCGCCTCGGGGCGTGTGCCCACGACGAACAGCGCGTTGAGATTTTCGCTTCCCTCGGGAGCCACAGCCGGAGACTATCGGCTGAGCCGGCTCCCGTCACGAAAAGCGCGACACGGGATGCCGAAGCATCCCGTGTCGCGTCGATTCAGCGTGCGGCGGCGACCTTCTCGCCCGCCTCCGCGGCAGGCTTGGCGTCGGCGGCCTTCGCCTCGACGGGCTTCGCGTCCGCCTTGGGCTCGACGGCCGGTGCCGGCTGCGCGGGCCGCGGGCGCGCCGCGAACTCCTCGAAGACGTAGCGCGGGTTCTGCACGGTCTGCAGGTTGACCATGTCGCGGCCGAGCCAGAAGTTGTTCCACCAGCCCCACAGCACGCGCCACTTGCGCTCCCAGGAGGGCATGGCCAGGCCGTGGTAGCCGCGGTGGGCGAGCCACGCGATCCAGCCCTTGAGGGCGAAGTTGCCCGACTGGAAGACGCCGACCCACAGCCCGAGGCCCGCGACGGCGCCGAGGTTCTTGTGGTAGTACTCGCGGGGCGTCTCGCCGCGGAGGACCGCGACGAGGTTCTTCGCGAGGAGCTTCGCCTGGCGCACGGCGTGCTGCGCGTTGGGTACGCAGTAGCCGCCGACGCCGCCGCCCGACAGGTCGGGCACGGCCGAGACGTCGCCGGCCGCCCACGCGCCCTCGACGATCTCGTCCTCGGAGCCCACACGCAGATCGGCGCGCGTGCGGATGCGGCCGCGCTCCTCGACGGGGAGGTCGCCGCCGCGCACGACGGTGGGGTTGGCCATGACGCCGGCGGTCCAGATGATGAGGTCGGTCGGGAGCACCTCGCCCGTGGAGAGCTCGATGTTGCCGTCGACGGCGCCGGTGACCTGCGTCTCGAGGTGCACGTAGGCGCCGCGGTTCGCGAGGTTCTTGAGCACCCACTCGCTGGTCTTGAGCGAGACCTCGGGCATGATGCGGCCCATGGCCTCGATGAGGTGGAAGTGCGTGTCGTCGAACGTGAGCTCGGGGTACTCGGCGACGAGCGACGAGGCGAGCGAGCGGAGCTCCGCGAAGACCTCGATGCCGGCGAAGCCGCCGCCGACGACGACGACCGTGAGCAGGCGGTCGCGCTCGGGCCCGGGAGGAAGCGTCGCGGCGCGGTCGAAGTTCGACATCAGGCGGTCGCGGATGGCGACGGCCTCCTCGATCGTCTTGAGGCCGATCGCGTTGTCGGCGATGCCCGGAATCGGGAACGTGCGCGACACCGCGCCCGCGGTGACGACGATCTGGTCGTACTCCACCTCGTAGGGCGCAGCCAGTTCGGGGGTGATCGTCGCCGTCTTCGTGGCGTGGTTGATGCCCGTGACCTTCGCCGCGACGACCTTCGTGCGCTTGAGGTGGCGGCGCAGGGCGACGACGGCGTGACGGGCCTCGATGGAGCCGGCCGCGACCTCGGGGAGGAACGGCTGGTAGGTCATGTAGGGCAGCGGGTCGACGATCGTGACCTCGGCTTCACCCTTGCGGAGATGCTTCTCGAGCTTCCACGCGGTGTAGAAGCCGGCGTAGCCACCGCCGACGATGAGGATCTTGGGCACAGTGCTGTTCGCGGTGCTGGACACGGTGAGAGGAACTCCTCGGGTTCATCGGCTCGGCGGCCCCGGAGAGCGCGCCATACGGATGCGTCGGACAGCAGCGGTGACGCCGAGCGCCACCAGTATAGCCGTGACGGTGGCCGCCCCGAGCGGAAGGCTGCCGTACAGGAGGGTCTGGGTCGACGGCAGCAGCGGCGAGACCTGTGCGGTGACCGGATCGGCCGGCGGGAGCTGGTCGATCGTCACGGGCGACGCACTGGGCTGCGGCGCGGGATCGGCCGCCGCGCGACGGTAGAGCCGGATCCAGTCCTGCAGGCTCCCCATCGGGTTGGTCGCGACGCGCGGAACGGATGCCGAGACGGCGGCCGCGGCATCCACCAATCCGTATCCGTACAGCGGATCGGGCACGGCGGTCGCGCCGGCCGCCGGGCGCGCCGTCTTGATGATGCGGTTGATGACGTTGGCCGCGTCGAGCTCGGGATGCGCCGCCCGGACGAGCGCCGCGATGCCGGCCACGATCGGCGCAGCGCCGCTCGTGCCGTTCCAGAGGACGAGGCTGCCGTCGGCCGAGACGCCGACGAGGTCTTCGCTCGGTGCGGAGACGCCGATTGTGATGCCCTGCGTCGAGGCCTCGACGCTCGCCTTGCCCTGCGGGTCGACGCCCGCGACCGTGAGGACGCCCGGGATCGTGGCGGGAGCCCCGACGCGGGTCGTGCCGCTTCCCCGGTTGCCGGCCGCGACCACGACCACGACGTCGTGCTGGAAGGCGTAGAGGAACGCCTCGTCCCAGCTCTCGTCCCAATCGGGGGTGTTGGTGGTGAGCGAGAGGTTGATGACCTTCGCGCCGTTGTCCACCGCCCAGTGCAGCGCCTCGGCGATCTGGTCGGTGAAGGGCACGGCGGCGCCGGATCCGAAGCCGACGGAGACCGAGAGCAGCTGCGCCTCCGGTGCGACGCCGATCATGCCGGTCCCGGGGCCGGTTCCGCGGGCCGCGGCGAGCGAGGCGACCCAGCTGCCGTGATTGGCGTCGACGGCGCCCACGGGCGTGCGGCCGTCGGGAGTGCCCTGTCCCGAGACGTCGGTTCCGCCGACGACGGCGCCCTCGAACTCGACGGGGCCCTTGCCGATGCCCGTGTCGACGATCGCGATCTTCACGCCCGCGCCGCGGGTCGTCGCCCACGCCGTGCGGATCCCGTAGTCGTCGAGCCAGTACTCGGCGGACCGCACCTGATCGTCGGCGGAGGCCGCGACAGCGGAGAGGGATGCCGCCTGCCCGGCGCCCCGCGGAGACGCCGGCTCTCCAGCGAGCTGCGGAGACGCGTGGAGCTCGGCGCCCTGCGGGGACGCCTGGAGCCCGGCGGCGCGCACCGCCAGCACGCTCGCCGCGGCCGGCGCGATCGTGAGCGCGCCCGCGAGGAGGGTCGCGAGCGCCGCCCCGAGGGTTGCGCCGACGAGGCGTCTCACCCCGCGGCCCCCGGCTGGGCGCACACGCAGCGCTCCGGCGACCAGGTCGAGAGCGCCAGCGCCCTGTCGCCGATCGGGTTGACCCCGGGGCCGGCGGCGAGCGCGTGGGCCGCGAGCGCGTGCAGGCACTTGACGCGCGTCGGCATGCCTCCCGCGGATATGCCGTCGATCTCCTCGACCTCGCCGAACAGGGCACGGTCGCGGAGATACGCCTCGTGCGCCGCGGTGTAGGCCGCCGCGACGTCCTCGTCGGCGAGCTCCTCGGCCAGCACAGGCATGACGTGATCGGCCTCGAGCATCGACATGGCGGCGGTCGCGGCGGGGTGCGAGAGGTAGTAGAAGGTCGGGAACGGCGTTCCGTCGGGGAGGCGCGGGGAGGTGGCCGCCACCGTGGGATTGCCGCAGACGCAGCGGGCCGCGATCCCGACGACGCCGCGCGCGGGCCGTCCGAGCTGCTCGCGGAGCACCGCGAGATCGGCGTCGCTGACGGGCGGGAAGGGCGGCGTGGTCACCCCGAAAGGCTACCGTCGCACGCTGGAGAGCGGCTGATCAGCCCGCCGTGGGCGTCGCGCCCGGCGTGCCGGAGGGCGACTGGTCGGGCACGCCGATGCTCGGGGTCGTCGTGACGGTCTGGGCGAGGCCCGCCTCCGTCACGGAGCGCACGAGCTGCGTCATCCAGTCGGTCTTCGTCTCGACGACCTCGTCACTCACCGGCGCCGCCTCCTGCGGCACCTGCGCCGCGGTGAGGTCGTTGTCGACGAGATAGACGACCTCGCCGGGCTTGACGTAGTACAGCCTCTCCCGCGCCTGCGTCGTGATGTACGCCGGATCCCGCCACCGGTCGCGCTGCGCCTGGAGGTCGGCGACCTCCTCCTGGCTGAGCTTCACCGACGCCGCGAGCGCGGCGATCTGCTGGCGCTGGTCGACGTAGGTGCCGATCGTCGGCACGAGCACGAACGCGGCGAGCACGACGAGGCCGAGCATGATGACCATGAAGCCCGAGAGACGGATGCCGCCGAGCCACTCGCGCACGTCGACCTGACGCCGCTCGCGGACCGGGCGCTCCGACCGCGGCGGCCGGCGGGTACGAGAAGGGGGAGCCGCCCCAGTGGCCACGGCTCCCCCTCTCGTCGGCCGGTCGTGAGGGTTTCCGCCCGCTCTCGCGGGCCGTTCCTCAGCCGGCTCTTCGTCACTCTGTCGGTGCGCTCAGCCCTTGTAGCGGGGGAACGCTCCGCGACCCGCGAAGACCGCGGCGTCGCCGAGCTCTTCCTCGATGCGCAGAAGCTGATTGTATTTCGCGACGCGCTCGCTGCGGGCGGGCGCGCCGGTCTTGATCTGACCCGCGTTGACCGCGACCGCGAGGTCGGCGATCGTGGTGTCCTCGGTCTCGCCCGAGCGGTGCGAGAGCATCGAGCGGTAGCCGTTCTGCGTCGCGAGGGCGATCGCGTCGAGCGTCTCGGACAGCGTGCCGATCTGGTTGACCTTCACGAGGAGCGCGTTGGCGACGCCGAGGTCGATGCCGCGCTGGAGGCGCTCCGGGTTGGTGACGAAGAGGTCGTCGCCGACGAGCTGGACCTGCGTGCCGATCTTGTCGGTGAGGGCCTTCCAGGCATCCCAGTCGTCCTCGGCGAGGGCGTCCTCGATCGTGACGATCGGGTAGTTCGCGACGAGGTCGGCGAAGTAGTCGGTGAGCTGCTCGGCCGACCAGGCCTTGCCCTCGACCGTGTAGACGCCGTCCTTGAAGAACTCCGTGGCGGCCACGTCCAGGCCGACGGCGATGTCCTGGCCGGGCGTGAATCCCGCCTTCTCGATCGCCTTGATGAGGAAGTCGAGGCCCTCGCGGTTGCTGGGGAGGTCGGGCGCGAAGCCGCCCTCGTCGCCGAGACCGGTCGCGAAGCCCGCGGCCTTCAGCTCGCCCTTGAGGACGTGGTAGACCTCGGTGCCCCAGCGGAGCGACTCGGCGTACGTCTCGGCGCCGATCGGCGCGAGGAAGTACTCCTGGAAGTCGATGCCGTTGTCGGCGTGCTCGCCGCCGTTGATGACGTTGAACAGCGGCACGGGCAGGACGTGCGCGTTGGGTCCGCCGAGGTAGCGGAAGAGCGGCAGGTCGGCCGAGTCGGCGGCGGCCTTCGCGACGGCGAGCGAGACGCCGAGGATCGCGTTGGCGCCCGTGCGCGACTTGTTCTCGGTGCCGTCGGTCTCGATGAGGATCTCGTCGACGATGCGCTGCTCGCTCGCCTCGACCCCCTCGATCGCCGGCCCGAGCTCGTCGATCACGGCGGCGACGGCCTTCAGCACGCCCTTGCCGCTGTAGCGCGACTTGTCGCCGTCGCGCAGCTCGTACGCTTCGAAGGCGCCGGTGGACGCGCCCGAGGGGACAGCCGCACGCTGCACGGTTCCGTCGTCGAGGAGCACCTCCACTTCGACGGTCGGGTTGCCGCGCGAGTCGAGGATCTCGCGCGCGTTGACTGCCTCGATAAGTGCCACGGAGGACTCCTTGTTTCGTGGAGAGTGGGCTTGTGGATCACGGAGCGTCGTCGGTCCGCGACTGAGTCTAGTGATGCGGGATGCCGCGGCCAGAGGCTGTTGCCCACCATGTCGGGCTTCGCGGGTGGACGACCGTCAGACGACGAGGGCGATCGCGACGCCGTCCCAGCCTTTCGCGTCGAGCGTCTGCAGCGCCGTCGCGTCGAAACGCGGGTCGCGGGCGAGCAGTTCGAGCCCGCGCTGCGTTCCGATGACCTGCGGCTCCATCGCGGCCGGATCGGCGACTCGTCCACCGCGGCCCACGTTGTCGACGACGACGACGGTGCCCGGATGACCCAGCCTCGCCGCCCAGTCGAGATAGACGGCGTTGGACTCCTTGTCGGCGTCGATGAACACGAAGTCGAACGGCTCGTCGTCGACGAGCGTCGGCAGCACGTCGGCGGCGCGCCCGAGCCGGATCTCGACCTTGCCGCCGACACCCGCGCGGTCGAGGTTGGCGCGGGCGACCTCGGCATTGCGCGGCTCGGCCTCGATCGTCACGACCTGTCCGTCGTCCGGGATGCCGCGGGCGAGCCAGATCGTCGAGTATGCGCCCAGCGTGCCGATCTCGAGCACACGCCGCGCGTGGGACATGCGGGCGAGCAGGTGCAGGAGCTTGCCGTTGACCGGCGCCACCTCGATCGCGGGGAGCCCCGCCGCTCCCTGATCGGCGACGGCCGCATCGAGCGCGGAGTCGTGCCCCACGAGGGTGTCGGCGAAGTAGGCGTCGAGACGCCGCCAGGCGTCGGGAGTCGGGTCGGCCATGGGCTTCAGCCAACCGTCGCCGGCGACGTCCGTCAACCCTGCGAGATCAGCGAGCGGCGGTCGTCCGGGAGCGCGCGGCGAGCGCCTCGAGCAGCGCGGCGCCCGTGGCCGCGTCGTCGACGCTCACGACGAACCGGCGCTTCTCCCCGCGCCAGACCTCGATCGCCTCGCCCGCGCGCATGACGATGCCGAAGCGGCCAGGGACGAGTCGGATGCCCCACCCGCCGAACTCTCCCATGGGGGCGACCTCGACGGCCGCCGCACGCGCGACCTCGCCGAGCGGTACGCGGAAGCGCGGGAGGCCCAGCACCGACCGCACCTCGAGCCCGGACTCGTCGACGCGCACGTGGAAGGCGACGGTGGTGGCGGAGAGCACGACGAGGATCACCGTGACGCCCGCGAGGATCCACACGAGACCCGCCTCGGCGCCGGAGAGGTAGGCGGCGACCGCGGTGATCGCGACCAGGAGCGTGCCGAGCGCGATGGCCGCCGTCGCGCCGCGGCCGAGGGAGGTGGTCCGCATCCACACCGCGCGCTCCCCCGGTCGCAGCGTGATCGGGGTCGCGGGGAGCGTCGTCGGCGCGGGCTGGTCGACGTGCGGCTGGAGGAACCAGCCTGCGACGCCCGCACCGGCACCGGCGAGGACCGCGCCGATGATGGCCGGCCACACGGCCTCGACGTCGCTCGCGTCGGCGAGGCCGACCTGCATCACGAGGAGCCACGTCAGCATGACCCCGAGGAACGCGGCGAGCCCGAGCGACGTCGCCCCCATGAAGCGGTAGGTGGGTCCGCCGTGCCCGCGGCGCAGTCCGGGCAGGCTCGCGAGCGACAGCAGCAGCGGCAGACCGCCGGCGAGCAGGAGCGTCATGACCGGGTACAGCCAGGGACTCGCGAATCCGTCGGCGACACCCTGTGCGCTCCAGTGCACGGCGACGGGGTCGGGCACCCGCGGGAGCACGACGAGCTGAGTGACGACGGCGACGACAGCGAGCACGACGGGGAGCACGACCCCGACGAGGACGAAGCGGGACAGGGCGCGCGAACGGTCAGCGGCCATCGGCGGTCTCCTTCACGAGAGAGGCGAGAGTGTCCGGCGAGAGCCCCAGACGACGCGCTTTGGCGGCAAGGGCGACGACGTCGGCATGGAGCTCGGCGAGGGGGGTGGCGGCATCCGTCACGGTCGCGCCCCTCCCCCGTCGCATCTCGACGAGACCCTCGTCGCGCAGCTCCTGGTACGCCCGCAGGACGGTGTGGAGGTTCACCCCCAGCGCGCCGGCCACGTCGCGGGCCGCGGGGAGCCGGTCGCCGGGACGCAGTCGCGCCGCCGCGAGGTCGGCGCGGATCGACGCCGCGATCTGGTCGAAGATCGCGGCATCGCTCTGCGGATCGAGACGGATGAGCACGGGACTATTCTATAGCAACTAGAACAGTTGTGATGTGCCCACAATCGACGTGCGCAGCATCCATCGCCTTGGCACACTGTCGCGCATGCGCATCACCCCTCGACGGCTCGCGATCGGCATGAGCCTGTGGATCCCCAACCTCTTCAGCGGCATCCGGGTGAAGCGGTTCTCCGACGACTGGACGCGCGCGACCGTCGAGCTGCACGTCAACGTCTTCACACGCAATTACGTCAAGACGGCGTTCGGCGGGTCGATGTCGGCGATGACCGATCCCTACTTCTTCATGCTCGTCATGCACCAGCTCGGCCGGGACTACGTCGTGTGGGACACGCGCGGCGAGATCGAATTCCTCAAGCCGGGTCGGGGCGTTCTGACGGCCCGGTTCGAGGTGCCGCGCGAGAAGGCCGAGGAGCTGCGGGCGCGGGCGCGAGGCGGCGCCAGGGTGCTCGAGTGGTTCGAGACGGAGATCCGGGATGCCTCCGGCGACGTCGTCGCGCGGGTGCGGCGCGAGGTCTACGTGCGCGAGAAGCGGCGCGTCACCGAGGCCGCGGGGGTGTAGGTCGCTGCGAGAGGCCGCCGTCGGTCGGCGCGGCTGGGGGCGCCGCGCATGAGGGCTTCGGTCAGCTCGGGCTGAGCGGCGCCGCGGCGCTCGCCGCCGCGGCCACGACCGCGGGCAGGAGCGCGTCCGCCGTGCGGCGGTAGCCGAGGGCGCTCGGATGGAACCGGTCGACGCTGAACATCTCCTCGGGATGCGAGACGAACAGGTGCCCGACGGCTCTGCGCAGCGACACGGGCCGCGCGCCTGCGCGGAGTGCGGCCGATGCCTGCGCCATCGCGAGCCGGCGCGACTGCCGTCCGCCGAGTGCGCGGAGCGGCTGCGGCACGGGCCGGAGGGCCCCGAGGTCGGGACACGTGCCCACCACGACGCCCGCGCCGAGTCCGCGCAGTCGCGCGACGACGGCCTCGAGCTCCGCGGCCGACGCCGCGATGGGGATGCGATGCGTGACGTCGTTGCCGCCGACGACGATGACGGCCACGTGCGGGCGGTAGCCGGCGGGCAGGGCCTCGAGCTGCGCCGCGAGCATCGACGTCTCGGCGCCGACGACGGCGGCCGTGCGCAGCCGCACGGGGCGGTCCAGCGCGCGGGCGAGGCGCTTGGCGATCCGGGCGCCGAGGGTCTCCTTGCGGTGTTGCGCGCCGAGGCCCGCGGCGATGGAGTCGCCGAGCAGCAGCAGGTCGATCGGCTCACCGCCGAGCCCCCCGCGCCAGACGCGATCGGCATCGAGGGCCTCCTCGCCGAGCGGCTTGCCGATGCGGCGGCGGGCGATGGCCGCCTGCCGATCGAGCAGCGTGCGAGCCCCGACCACGACCGCGCTCACGCCCACGACCGTGCCCGCGGTCGTGAGGACGGCTGTCCGCGAACGGCTCACGGGCCGATTCGACGCCGTCCGGGTGAACGGCCGGTGACCGGCGGGCGGCACCGGCGTGCACGGCGGAATGCGCATCGGCTCGAGATGCGGCCCCCGGACGCCCGCCCACCGGGGCCGTCACTAGATTCGAGGAGTGAGCTCACCCGGCCTGACCCGACGCCTCGGACTCGGTGACGCCGTCTTCATCGGCCTGGGCTCGATGATCGGCGCGGGCGTCTTCTCGGCCTTCGCCCCGGCGGCTGCGGCGGCGGGGTCCGGACTCCTCATCGGGCTGGCCCTCGCGGCGATCGTCGCCTTCGGCAACGCGACGTCGTCGGCGCAGCTGGCCGCCGTGCACCCCACCTCGGGCGGCACGTACGCATACGGGCGGGCGGAGCTGGGACCGTGGTGGGGATTCATCGCGGGCTGGGGGTTCGTCATCGGCAAGACGGCGAGCTGCGCCGCCATGGCACTGACCTTCGCCGCGTATGCCGCCCCTGCCGGCTGGGAGCGGTCGGTCGCGATCCTCGCGGTCGCGGCGCTCATCACGGTCAACCTCTTCGGAGTCACGCGGACGGCGCAGCTCACCCGCGTCATCGTGGTCGTCGTGCTCGCGACTCTGGCCGTCGCCGTCACGGCGGGACTCTCGGCACCGGACTCCCCCGCCTGGTTGAGCGGAGAGGGTCTCACGGCGAGCGGCTGGTACGGCATCCTGCAGTCCGGCGGCCTGCTGTTCTTCGCCTTCGCGGGGTACGCGCGCATCGCCACGATGGGCGAAGAGGTCCGCGATCCCGCGCGCACGATCCCGCGCGCCATCATCCTCGCCTTCCTCGGAGCGCTCGTCGTCTACGCGGCGGTCGCCGTGACCGTGCTGTCGTCCCTCGGGCCGGAGGGTGCCGCGGCATCGACGGAACCGGTCGCGGCAGCCGTCGCCGCGTCCGGCTGGAGGTGGGCCGAGCCGATCGTGCGCATCGGCGCCGCGTTCGCGTCACTCGGAGCGCTCCTCGCACTCGTCGCGGGGATCGGCCGCACGAGCTTCGCGATGGCGCGCGAGGGCGACCTGCCCCGGTTCCTCGCGGCGGTCCACCCGCGGTCGCACGTGCCGCACCGCGCCGAGCTCGTGCTGGGCGCGGTCGTCATCGTGCTGGTGGCGGTCGTCGACCTCCGCGGCGCGATCGGCTTCTCGTCGTTCGGCGTGCTGCTGTACTACCTCGTGGCCAACATCGCGGCGTTCCGCCAGGGACGCGACGTGCGCCGCTATCCACGGGCGCTGCAGATGGTGGGCGGCGTGGGCTGCGTCATCCTGTCGATCACGCTCCCCTGGCAGAGCGTGCTGGCCGGCGTGGCGGTGGTGGTGGTCGGCGTCGTGTACCGCGCCGTGCGGCTGCGCGTTCAGCGCGCGTGAGAACACACTTTCCGCGCCGAACACCACGGGCCGCGAGGTCTGCCGCGCCGAGGATGGTTTCTCGCGCGCGATGCGGGCACGGTCAGGAGAGCTGCTTGACCTCGAGCCCCTCGCGGGTCGCACCGGCCGAGACCGTCGCGAAGGCCGAGTAGCCGTCGGATGCCGCCCGCTCGAGCAGCGGCTTGAGGTTCTTCGTGCGCTGCTCGAGGCGCACACGCGATCCCTCGGCCACGAGCGCGGCCTTGAGGGCCAGCAGCTCGCCGACGGGGACGTCGCGGTCGTGCACGAGGACGATCGCGGCCGCGCCGTCGCCCTCCGCCGCCGACACGAGGTCGACGATGCGCTCGAAGCCGATCGAGAACCCGACGGCCGGCACGTCCTGGCCGAGGAACCGGCCGATCATGCCGTCGTACCGGCCGCCGCCACCGAGCGAGTACGACACGGACGGGTGGGCCAGCTCGAAGATCGTGCCCGTGTAGTAGCCCATGCCCCGGACGAGGAAGGGGTCGAAGACGAGCGGCACATCGCCCCTCGACAGGCTCGGGGACCCGGTGTCGCGCGAGGCCGACACGGCGCGGCCGATGCCGACGAGGTGCTCGACGATCTCGTCGGGCGCACCCTCCGGGAGCGCCTTCCTGATCTGACGCTCGCCGAAGGGGTTGTACTCGAGGGTCACGGCGCGCGTGAGGAAGGCCTCGAACGCGTCGACGGCGGACGGCGTCGCGCCGCGGTCGCGGAGCTCGGCCACGATGCCCTCAGGGCCGATCTTGTCGAGCTTGTCGATCGTGATGAGCACCCCGGGGCGCTCGTCGGCCGCGAAGCCGAAGGTGTCGAGCATCCAGTCGAGGGCCCGGCGGTCGTTGATGCGCACCGAGCCGCCCTCGAGCCCGAGCGCATCGACGGCGTCGAGGGTCGCCGTGACGAGCTCGGCCTCGGCGCGGGCCGAGGCATCCCCGATGATGTCGATGTCGCACTGCACGAACTGGCGGTACCGGCCCTTCTGCGGGCGCTCCGCGCGCCAGACGGGCGCGATCTGGATCGACCGGAAGACGCTCGGCAGCTCCGCCCGATGGCTCGCGTAGAACCGCGCGAGCGGGACCGTGAGGTCGTAGCGCAGGCCGAGGTCGGTCAGCGCGGACTGGTCGTCGGCCGCGGCACGCACGGCCTCGGCATCCATCCCCCGCTTGAGGATGTTGAAGGCGAGCTTCTCGTTGTCGCCGCCGATCCCCGCGTGCAGACGCGCGTACTCCTCGACGACGGGCGTCTCGATCTCGTCGAAGCCGTGAGCGCGGTATCGCTCGCGGATGACGCCGAGCACCCGCTCGCGCCGGGCTTTGTCTGCGGGGAGGAAGTCGCGCATTCCGCGCGGCGGATTGACCGATGCCACGCGTCTATGTTGTCAGGTCGTGGGACGCGCTTCGGCGGCGCGGATGTCGGCTTCGAGCACGCGGAGCCGTTCACGGAGCGCCCGTTCGGCGTCCCAGCCGCGGGCGCGCGCCGTCGCGACGAGGGCGAGCAGCGCGTCGCCGAGCTCGGCCTCCGACGCGACGCCCCCCTCCGCCTCGGGAGACCGCGGATCCGCGGCGAGGCCAGGGGCGTCGCCCTCGGGCTCGGCGGGAATGCCCCGGTTCGCGGATGAGGCATGAACGGCGGCACCCACCTGAGCGGCCTTGCCGAGGAGCTTCTGCGCGAGCGCGAGCGACGGCATGTGCTCCGAGACGCCGTCGAGGACACTCGTGCGCGAGCCCTTCTCGGCGGCCTTCGCGGCGTTCCAGTGGACGAGCACCTCTTCGGGGGTGTTCGCGACGGCGTCGCCGAAGACGTGGGGATGCCGGCGCACCATCTTCTCGGTGAGGCCCCGCGCGACGTCGTCGATGTCGAACGGGGCGTCGGGGTCGCGCGAGGCGATCTCGGCGTGGAACAGCACCTGCCACAGCAGGTCTCCGAGCTCTTCGCGCAGGTCGTCGCGCGAGCCGTCCTCGACGGCGTCGATGAGCTCCGCGCTCTCCTCCACGAGGTAGGGCACGAGCGCGCGGTGGTCGATCTGCTGCGTCCAGACGCACCGGTCGCGGACGGCGCGCATCGTCTCGGCGGCCTCCCGCAGCGGATCGGTCATGCTGCCGGCTCCTCGACGGCGGTGCCCGCGCGTCTGTGGTGGCGCACCCGCGCCGTGAGCAGGATCGCCGCGACGATCGCCGAGATGACCGAGCCGGCGAGCACGCCGAGCACGGCCTTGTCGCGGACGACCGGCTCCGCCGCGAACGCGAGATTCGCCAGCAGCAGCGACACCGTGAAGCCGATGCCGCCGAGCGCGCCGACGGCGACGAGGTCGCCGAGCGCGAGCTTCGGGTGGTCGGGCGAGCCGACCAGCCGCTGGCCGATCCACCCGAATCCCGCGATGCCCACGATCTTGCCGACGGGAAGCGCGATGAGGATACCCCAGAAGACGGCCTGTCCCGGCCCGCTGAAGTCCGGGATCGGCACGAGCGCCGCCGTGAACGCGAAGAGCGGCAGGACGACGGCGTTGACCCACGGCTCCATCGCGTGGCGCGTGACGAGGGCAGGCGTCTGCGCCATCGCCAGGCCCAGCAGCACACCGGCGATCGTGGCGTGCACGCCCGACAGGAGGATGAACGACCACGTCAGCACCGCGAGCACGACGAGCCCGGCGATCACGAGCCCGCGGACCCGGGTGTGGAGCATGCGGCTCAGGATGCCGAACAGCACCGTCGTGAGAAGGCCGGCGGCCAGCATCCCGAAATTCAGATCCGTCGCGAACAGCACCGCGATGAAGACGATGCCGACGACGTCGTCGATGATCGCGAGTGCGAGCAGGAAGATGCGCACGCCCGACGGCAGGCTGCGCCCGAACACGGCGAGCACACCCAGCGCGAAGGCGATGTCGGTCGCGGTCGGGACGGGCCAGCCCTTCTGGAAGCCGCTCCCGGCCGTCAGGACGAGATAGATCGCGATCGGCACGATCACGCCGCCGGCGGCCGCGAGCGCCGGCTGCAGCGCCCGCCGCGCGCTGCGCAGCTCGCCCCTCGTCAGCTCGAACTGCAGCTCGACCGACACCACGAAGAAGAAGAAGACGAGGAGCCCGTCCGACACCCAGTGGGTCAGCGACAGGTCGATCGCCGTGCCCGGCACCGCGAGGTGCGCGTGGGAGAACTCGAGGACGTCGTGGCCGACCGGCGAGTTCGCGATGATCAGACCGGCCGCCGCGGCGATGAGCAGCAGGATGGCGGGGAACCGGGCAGAGCGCAGGAGCTTCACGTGACCTCCGGGATGAGACGGCATCCGCCGTGCGAGGGCAGCGGCAAGGACATGCCGACCAGACTTCCCGGCGCACCGGCATCCATGCTAGCCATCGCTCGGCGTCACACGTCACGTCGGCGAAACACCGCGGCGTTACGGTTGAACCCATGCCCGAACTCACCAGGACCGAAGCGATCGACCTCGTCGGCCGCTATGAAGCCGGTCAGGAGATCCCCGAGCGGATGCGCGCCGACGTGCGCAAGCTCGGCGCACTGCTCGGCCGCGTGCTGCGCGAAAGCGGCTCGCCCGGACTCTACGAAGACGTCGAGCGACTGCGCGTCGCGACGATCCAGGCGTACACCGACGAGACGCCGGAGGCCTTCGCCCACGCCGCCGCGATCGCCGACTCGTTCACCGTCGAGCGCGCCGACGAGGTCGCCCGCGCCTTCACCGTCTACTTCCACCTCATGAACCTCATCGAGGAGCACCAGCGGGTGCGCATCCTCCGCGAGCGCGACGGGCGTCCCGAGCGGGAGGATGCCACCGACTCGGTCGCCGCCGCGTTCGTGCGCCTCGCCGCCGAGGTCGGCGACGACACGGCGCTCAAGCGCCTGCAGTCGATGCGGTTCCACCCCGTGTTCACGGCGCACCCCACCGAGGCGCGGCGCCGCGCGATCTCGCGCAGCATCCGCCGCCTGTCCGACCTCCTGGACGAGCACGACAGCCTGCTGCGCAACGGCGCTGACGAGCGCCGCGCCGAGCGCCGCATGATCGAGGAGATCGACACGCTCTGGCGCACGGCGCCCCTGCGCGCCGAGAAGCCGTCGCCCACCGACGAGGTGCGCGCGGTGATGGAGATCTTCGACGAGACGATGTACACGTCGATCCCGCACGTGTACCGCCGCGTGGACGATGCCCTGCAGGGTCCCGCCGCGGGCTCGCGCGCGCCCATCGTGCGCCCCTTCGTTCGAATCGGCTCGTGGGTCGGCGGCGACCGCGACGGCAACCCCTTCGTCACGTCGTCGGTCACCCGGAAGGCCGCGAAGATCGCGAGCCAGCACATCCTGCTGGGCCTCGAGCGCACGACGACCCGCATCGGCCGCACACTCACCCTCGACGCCGCGACGACTCCCCCGAGCCCCGCGCTCACGTCGCTGCTGAAGCGCCTCGTGATCGACGACGAGGACGCCGCCGTCGAGATCGCCAAGCGCTCCCCCAACGAGCCGCACCGCCGCGCCCTCCTGCTCATCGCGCGCAAGATCGCCGCGACCGAGCGGCGGGACGCGTCGATCGCATACTCCGACCCCGAGCAGCTCCTCGCCGACCTCCGCGTCGTGCAGGACTCGCTCGTCGCGGCCCCCGCGCCGCGCCAGGCGTACGGGCACCTGCAGCAGCTGATCTGGCAGGTCGAGACCTTCGGCTTCCACCTGACCGAGCTCGAGGTGCGTCAGCACTCGGCCGTGCACGCGAAGGCCCTCGCCGAGCTCGACGCCGGCGGAGCGCGCAGCGAGCAGACCGAGGAGGTGCTCGAGGTCTTCCGCAGCATCGCGGCGATCCAGCGCCGACTCGGCCCTCGCGCCGCCGGCCGCTACATCGTCTCGTTCACGCAGTCTGCCGACGACCTCGCAGCCGTCCACCGCCTCTCGGCGTACGCGACGGGCGACGACGGCGACGCCCCTGTGCTCGACGTCATCCCGCTCTTCGAGACGTTCGCCGACCTGCAGGCGGCGCCCGGCATCCTCGCCGAGATCGTCGAGCACCCCGCCTTCGCCGCACGCCTCGCCGCGACGGGCCGCAGGCTCGAGGTCATGCTCGGCTACTCGGACTCGTCCAAGGACGTCGGACCGGTCGCCGCGACCCTCGCGCTCTACGAGGCGCAGGCGCGGATCGCGGCGTGGGCCGACGAGAACGGCATCGAGCTGACCCTCTTCCACGGCCGCGGCGGCGCCCTCGGACGCGGCGGCGGGCCCGCCAACACGGCGATCCTCGGCCAGCCCCCGCACTCCGTCGACGGCCGGTTCAAGCTCACCGAGCAGGGCGAGGTCATCTTCGCCCGGTACGGCGACGCGGACATCGCGATGCGTCACATCGACCAGGTCGCGGCGGCCGTGCTGCTCGCGTCGGCGCCGTCGATCGAGGAGCGCAACCGCGCCGCGGCCGAGCGGTACGCCGAGGTCGCCGCGACGATGGACGTCGCATCCCGCGACCGGTTCTTCGCGCTCGTGAAGGCGCCCGGATTCGCGCCGTGGTTCGCCCAGGTCACGCCCATGGAGGAGATCGGCCTGCTCGCGCTGGGTTCGCGGCCGGCGCGTCGCGGGCTCTCGGTCGAGTCGCTCGAGGACCTCCGGGCGATCCCGTGGGTGTTCGCGTGGACGCAGGCGCGCATCAACCTCGCCGGCTGGTTCGGCCTGGGGACGGCGCTCGAGGCCGTCGGCGACGAGGACCTGCTCCGCCGGGCGTACGACGAGTGGCCGCTGTTCCGCACCCTGATCGACAACGTCGCCATGAGCCTCGCCAAGGCAGACAGCCGCATCGCGCGCAGCTACCTCGAGCTCGGCGACCGCGACGACCTCGCCGGCGTCGTCATGGACGAGCTCGCCCTCACGCGGTCGTGGGTCATCCGGGTCGCGGGCGGCGATGAGCTGCTCGAGAACCGGCCGATCCTGCAGCGGGCGGTCAAGCTCCGCAGCCCCTACGTCGACGCGCTCTCGTTGCTGCAGCTGCGGGCGCTCCGCGCGCTCCGGGATGCCGCGGCCGCGGGCCTTCCCGCCGATCCCGACCAGCAGCGTCTGCTGCTGCTCTCGGTCAGCGGCGTCGCGGCGGGTCTGCAGAACACGGGCTGACACGCGCGTCGCTCCCGGGGCGCGAGAAGCCCCGGCGTACCGTGGGCGCCATGGTCAGGACGTGGGACGACGGCCCGGCAGTCGCCGTCGAGGTGTGTCCCGTCTGTGCGTCGCTGCAGGTGCGGACGGTCGAGCCGGATTGGTTCACGGTGGAGCTGGAGCGTGGCGACGAGCTGCGTCGCCAGGTGTTCGAGGTCGAGTTCACCTGCCGCGACTGCGGGTCGGTCTGGCACTGACGACGCGTCGATGAGTGGATGCCGCGGGTGCGGCATCCACTCCTCCGTCAGCCGATCTGCGTGTCGTTCGCGTGCCGCGCGAGGCCCCGGCCGTAGCGCTCGGTGAGCTGCACCATGAGGTCGGGTGTCTCGCGGTCGAGCCCGAAGACGTAGCCCGGGAAGTCCAGTTCGCGCTGCGCGGCCCAGATCTCCTCGTGCCGGTCGGGCGACAGGATCTGGGCGGGGTCGCCGACCGCGACCCACCCGATCGGCACGACGGTCTCGGCCGGAAGCACGGTGCGCAGATGCACGACGGCGTTGATGCGCACCTCGCTCCGGGCGCCGATCTTCGCGCCGTTGAAGATCCGCGTCCCCGTCGCGAGGAACACCTCCTCGGCGATCGTCGCGCCGCTCACGCTCGCCATCGGCCCCACGAGCACGTGGTCGCCGATGTGCACGGAGTTGGCGACGGTCGCGCGGATGAGGGCGTTCTCCATCACGATGACGTTCTCGCCCAGCGTGATGGGTCCGCCCTCGGCCGTGATCACGGCGCCGTGCAGCACCTGGCAGTCGGGGCCGATTGTGACGTCGCCGCTGATGACGGCGGTCGGCGCGATGACGGCCTCGGAATGGATGCGGGGGCGTACGCCGAGATGCTCGAACTGCATCTCCTCACGCTATTGCGCGGGAGCCGCCTCCGTCGACACGGGCTCGGGGAAGAGCTGCTCGAGCAGCTGTCCGACCCACGCGATGAGGTCGGCATCTCCCACCGGCTCGCCCCCCGCCGCGGGCAGCGGCACGACGAGCGCCTCGCCGCTCGCGACGAGCTTCGCCTTGGGGTACAGCCGCTGCAGCCGCACACGGCGGGAGTCGGGCAGGTTGGCCGGCGCGATGCGCAGATTCGGTCCCATCGCGACGACGTCGGCGAGGCCCGCGCGCGCCGCCCCGCGCCGCAGGCGCGCGACCGCGACGAGGCCCTCGACCTCGCTCGGCGGCTCGCCGTAGCGGTCGCGGAGCTCGTCGATCACGAGGTCGATCGCCTCGTCCTTCGCGGTGGCGGAAGCCGCGGCGGAGAGCTTCTGGTACGCCTCGAGGCGCAGCCGCTCGCTGTCGATGTACGACTCGGGGATGCGCGCCTGGACGGGCAGCTCGAGTCGCAGCTCGGCGGGCCCCTCGTTCTCCTCGCCGCGGAACGCCGCGACGGCCTCGCCGATCATGCGGAGGTACAGGTCGAAGCCGACGCCCGCGATGTGCCCGGCCTGCTCGGCGCCGAGCAGGTTGCCCGCGCCGCGCAGCTCGAGGTCCTTCAGCGCGACCTGCATGCCGCTGCCGAGGTCGTTGTTGACGGCGATCGTCTCGAGCCGGTCGGCGGCCGTCTCGGACAGCGGCTTCAGGTCGTCGTAGAGGAAGTACGCGTAGGCGCGCTCGCGCGCTCGTCCCACGCGACCGCGCAGCTGGTGGAGCTGCGACAGTCCGTACTTGTCGGCCCGGTCGATGATGATCGTGTTCGCGTTGGAGATGTCGAGCCCGGTCTCGATGATCGTCGTCGAGACGAGGACATCGGCCTTGCGCTCCCAGAAGTCGTCGACGACCTGCTCGAGCGCGTGCTCCCCCATCTGCCCGTGCGCGACCGCGATGCGCGCCTCGGGCACGAGCTCGGCGAGCTCGGCGGCGACGCGCTGGATGGACTGCACGCGGTTGTGCACATAGAACACCTGGCCCTCGCGCAGCAGCTCGCGACGGATGGCCGCGGCGATCTGCTTGTCGTTGCGCGGACCGACGAACGAGAGGATCGGATGCCGGTCCTCGGGCGGCGTCTGCAGCGTGGACATCTCGCGGATGCCCGTGACCGCCATCTCGAGCGTGCGCGGGATCGGCGTCGCGCTCATGGCCAGGATGTCGACGTTGGTCTTGAGCTTCTTGAGCTGGTCCTTGTGCTCGACGCCGAAGCGCTGCTCCTCGTCGATGATCATGAGCCCGAGGTCCTTGAACAGCACCTTCTCGGTGAGGATGCGGTGCGTGCCGATCACCATGTCGACCGTCCCGTCGGCGAGGCCGGCGATCGTGTCGCGCGCCTGCTTGTCGGTCTGGAAGCGCGACAGGGGCCGCACCTTGACCGGGAAGCCCGCGAACCGCTCCGAGAACGTCTCGAGGTGCTGCTTCACGAGCAGCGTCGTCGGCACGAGCATGGCGACCTGCTTGCCGTCCTGGATGGCTTTGAAGGCGGCGCGCACGGCCACCTCGGTCTTGCCGAAGCCCACGTCGCCCGAGAGCAGCCGGTCCATCGGGATCGGCTTCTCCATGTCGGCCTTGATCTCGTCGATCGTCTGCAGCTGATCGGGCGTCTCGGCGAAGGGGAACGCCTCCTCGAGCTCGCGCTGCCAGGGCGTGTCGGCGCCGAAGGCGTATCCCTTGGCCGCCATGCGGGCCGAGTACAGCTTCACGAGCTCGACCGCGATGTCGCGCACGGCGCGACGGGCGCGACCCTTCGCCTGGGCCCAGTCGCTGCCGCCCATCTTCGACAGCGCCGGCGCCTCGCCGCCCACGTACCGCGAGAGCAGGTCGAGCTGGTCGGTGGGCACGAAGAGCTTGTCCCCCGGGTAGCCGCGCTTGGACGGCGCGTACTCCAGCACGAGGTACTCGCGCACGCTCTTCACCGCGTTGCGCCCGCCGCTGGAGACCTCGCGCTGCGTCAGCTCGACGAACTTGCCGATGCCGTGCGTCGCGTGCACGACGTAGTCGCCTGTCTTGAGCTGCAGCGGGTCGACGACGTTCTTGCGCCGAGACGCGAGCTTCTTCACGACGCGGTTGTCGCCGCCGATCGTGCGGCCGTAGAACTCCGTCTCGGTGAGCACGGCGAGCTTCGCGTCCGGCGCCTCGAAGCCCCGCTCCAGCGCGGCGACGACGACGTGCGCGACACCTGCCTCGGGCGCGTCGGCGAGTGTGTCGACCTTGCGGGCCGCGATGCCGCGCTCGGCGAGGACGTCGCGTGCGCGCTCGACGAGCCCGGTTCCGGATGCCGCCACGACGACCCGCCAGCCGTCGGCCAGCAGCTCGCCGACGTGCGCCGTCGCGCCGTCGACGTTGCCCTGGAAGGACGGCACGGCGGCGCCTGGCACGCGGATCGCGGCCGAGGCCTCGAGGGCCACGTCGAGGTCGTCGTCGAGGAGGCCCTCGGCCGCCGCGGCCGCCGATCCCGAGTCGAATCCCGACAGCGTCCACCACACGTCGCCGCGGTCGGCCGCCGCCTCGCGCAGCTTCGGCAGCGACAGGAAGTCGCCGGCGCCCAGGTCGATGGGGGTGCTCGCCCCCGAGGTCGCGGCGCTCCACGCGGCATCCAGGAACTCGCGGTTCGTCTCGCCGAGGGTGATGGCTCGGGTCACCGACCGCTCGGGGTCGGCGAGAGCGACGGCCGATCCCTCCGGCAGGTAGTCGACCAGCGTCACGATCCGCTCGACGAGCGCCGGGGTCAGCGACTCCATGCCCTCGACCGGGATGCCCTCGGCCATCTTCTCGAGCATGCCGCGGATGGCGGGGAACTCGTCCTTCAGCTGGCGCGCGCGACCGCGCACGCCCTCCGTCAGCAGCAGCTCGCGGCTCGGCACGAGCGAGACCTCGCGCACCTCGCCCGGGAGCGAGCGCTGGTCGGCCACCGAGAACGCGCGGATCTGGTCGACCTCGTCGCCGAAGAACTCGACGCGGTACGGGTGCGCCGCGGTCGGCGGGAAGACATCCAGGATGCCCCCGCGCAGCGCGAACTCGCCGCGGCGCGAGACCATGTCGACGCGGTGATACGCGAGCTCGACGAGACGCAGCGCGACGTCGTTGAGGTCGAAGCCGCGACCTCCGATCGACAGCTCGATGGGGGCGGCGTCGGCGAGCCCCGCAGCGAGCGGCTGCAGGGCGCCCCGGACGCTCGCCGTCACGACGAACGGCGCATCGCCGTCCCACGAGGCGACGCGGCGCAGCACCTCGAGGCGTCGCCCGACCGTCTCGGGGCTCGGGCTCAGCCGCTCGTGCGGCAGCGTCTCCCACGCCGGGAAGTGCATGACGGCCGCTCCCGGCAAGAGCCCCTCGAGGGCGGCGCCCAGCGACTCGGCGCGGCGACCGGTCGGCGCGATCGCGAGGAGCACAGGCGGGCGCCCGGCGGCACGGCGCCGCTCGATGAGCGACGCGAGCAGCGGAGCGTCGAGTCCGTCGGCGAGCGAGAAGTCGGAATCGACGGATGCTGCGCCCGCGGCATCCCGGAACGATTCAGCCTGTTCGAGGGCGCGCACGATCCCGGGAACTGTCACCGGAAGAGTCTACGGGCGACGCCCGACATGCGGGCCCTCGCGCGTCGCCGCAGGATCCTAGGATGAGTCGCGTGACCGACGCCGTGCCGCCTCGACCGCCGCTTCCGTCGGCCTCCCCGCCGCCGTCCGCCTACCCTCCGCCGCCGTCGGCGTACCCGCAGCCGTCGGCGTACCCGCCGCCGTCGGCGTATCCGGGCTTTCCGGGGCATCAGGGAGCCGCGCCGTCACCCGCCTACTCACCGCCCCCGGGCTATCCGGCGCGGCCGCCGCAGTCTCTCGCTCAGCCCGCATTCGGCGGCCCGCTGCCGACGCCCGCACGCCGAGGCACGCTCGGCGTCGTCGCCCTCGTGCTCGGCATCCTGGCGGCGGTCGGCGCGGCGGTCGTCGTGTCGATCGCCGCATTCCAGATCGGCCTGGGCACCGGGAAGGAGCTCGCGAACCGACCGCTGTCGAGCGACTTCGACTGGAGCGTCCTCTCCCCCGTGCGCGACTGGGTACTGCTCGGCGAGGTCGCGTTCTGGACCGGCACCGTCCTCGGCCTGTGGGCGCTCGCGCAGGGCGTCGTCGCGATCGTCAGCGCGCGCGGACGCGGCTTCGGCATCGCCGCCGTCGCCGTCGCGGTCTTCGGGCCGGTGCTGTTCGTCATCGCCGTGAACGTCTTCCTCACCGCCGGCTTCGCTGCGGGTTCGGGCATCGGCGGCTGAACCGGCAACCGTTGCAGGAGCGGGGTCGCCCGCTCGACGGGCTCGCGTCAGGCGCGTGGGGCGTGGTGCTTCTGCTGCGCGGCCAGGAGGCCCTCGCCGAGAAGCTGCTCGACGGCATCCGCCGCATCACCGATCAGGATGCCGAGGGTCTGCCGCTCGCTCGCGCTGAAGGGATCGAGCACCCAGTCGGCCGGGTCCTGCCTGCCGGGCGGGCGGCCGATGCCGACGCGCACGCGCGGGAAGTCGGCGGTGCCGAGGGCTTTGGCGACATCGCGCACGCCGTTGTGGCCGCCGTGGCCTCCGCCGACCTTGAGCTTGATCGTGTCGAACGGGATGTCGAGCTCGTCGTGCACCACGACGACGTGGTCGGCGTCGATGCCGTAGAACTTGGCGAGGCCCGCCACGGGCCCGCCCGAGACGTTCATGAACGAGTTGGGCTTGGCGAGCACCACCTTGGGACCGCCCGGTCGCAGCCACGTCTCGGCAGCGCGCGCGTTCGCCTTGTGCTGCTTGAACGCTTCCCCGCGCCGCGCCGCGAGCTCGTCGACGACGAGCTGACCGACGTTGTGCCGGGTCAGCTCATAGCGGGGCCCGGGGTTGCCGAGTCCCACCACCAGCCACGTCTCCGCCATGCTTCCCATCCTCGCTGATCCGCGCACACGGGCGCGGAATGCAGCGAGGGGGCGCGGCATCCCGCACCCCCTCGCCGTCTGAAACCGGAATTACTCGGCTGCGGACTCGGAGTCCTCGGCCTGCTCCGAGGCCTCGGCCTCGTCGGCGGCCTCGATCTCGTCGACGGCGGCCGTGGACGGGACCGCGACGGCGACGATGAGCAGCTCGGGCTCGGAGACGAGCGCCGCACCGCGCGGGAGCTTCAGGTCGGCGGCCGTCACGTGCGTGCCGTCCTCGAGACCCTCGACGTCGAGCTCGACGTGCTCGGGGATGTGGGTGGCCTCGACCTCGAGCGAGACGCTCGTCGCGTCGAGGTTCGCGATGGCGTCGCCCGCGGGCTCGCCCACGACGACGATCGGCACGTCGACCTGGATCTTCTCGCCGGCCTTCACGACCAGGAGGTCGATGTGCTCGATGATCTGGTGCACCGGGTCCTTCTGGACGTCCTTGACGAGCGTCAGCTGCTGCTTGCCGTTGACGTCGAGCTCGAGCACGGCGTTGGCGCGGCGGATCAGGAGCGAGACCTGGTGGCCCGGGAGCGCGACGTGCACGGGATCGGTGCCGTGGCCGTAGATGACGGCGGGGATCTTGCCGGCGGCGCGGAGGCGGCGGGCGTAGCCCTTGCCGAAGTTCTCGCGAAGCTCGGCCTGGACCTTGGTGTCGGTCTCGGTCGACATGATGATTCTCCTTGCGGGCACACGGGCCCGTTCTGTTCAGGCGCGGACGGCCTGGCGTATGGGGGTCTGGATTCGACTCGAACGCGTGCGCGTGAGGAAAGCCGTGAGCCTTGATCACCGCGTCGATCACGGATGCCGCCACCGACCCATCGGGCCGGCGCGAGGCATCCCTCGCCGAAGTTCGCGTCCCAGTCTACCAGGCGCCTCTTCGCGGCACCGACGGCGCCGCATCCCCGGTCGCCGCCCCGCTACGATGAAGATTCCGCCGCCGACGACTTCCTGGAGGTTCCCATGGACTACGGCTTCGCCTCGCACGTCGTGCTCTGGGTCATCGGCCTCATCGCCGCCGCGGGCCTCGTCGGAACGGTCCTCGGCTTCTGGACGATGGGCCGCCAGTCCTACCGCAAGGACTGACGCCTCTCCAATCCGCTCAGCGCCTCCTCGACGACGTCGAGCACGGAGCGATCATTGCGGACCGCGAGGCCGACTTCATCGGGTTCGAGGTGTTCCCACGTCGTGAGCTGCGAGCCGAGCAGCTGTGTCGGCATGAAGTGGTCGCGCGAGTCCATCCGGCGGGACAGCTCCCGCGGATCCACGAGCAGCTCGACGAAGGCGATCCCCGGCGCGCCGGCCCGGATGCGGTCGCGGTAGCGGCGCGCGAGCGCCGAGCAGGCCACGACGAGACCCGCGTCGGCCGCGTCGAGAGCCCGCGCGACCGCGTCGAGCCACGGCATACGGTCCGCGTCGTCGAGCGGAATGCCTCGCGCCATCTTCACGAGGTTGACCTCGGGATGCAGGTCGTCCGCGTCGACGAAGGCCGCGCCGACCCGTTCGGCCAGCGCGGCGCCGACGAGCGACTTGCCCGACCCGCTCGGACCCATCACCACGACACGACCGGTCATGCGCTGACACCGGGTTCGAACGAGATCAGCACCTTCGACGACGCCGAGGGATCGCCCGCCGTCTGCAACCCTTCGAGCGCCTCGTCGACGGCCACGACATGGGTCACGATGCCGTCCACCTCGAGGGTGCCGTCCGCCAGGGCCGCGATCACATCGTCGAACTCGTCGCCGAACCGGAACGATCCGACCAGGTTCAGCTCCCGCGTGATGGCGGTGGCGAGAGGGGCAGCGACGTCGCCGTGACGCTGGAGTCCGAGCAGCACGACAGTGCCGCCGCGACCGCAGGCTCCGATCGCGGCGGAGAGACCGGGGACGGTTCCGCTGGACTCCACGACGACGTCCGCGTGCAGGGCGCCGATCGCATCGGCATCGCGGGCGTCGAGGCTGCGCGCACCGAGGCCCTCTGCGATGCGGCGCGGCGCCGGCTCCAGATCGGTGGCGACGACCTCCGCCGCGCCGTGATGCCGCGCCGCCGCGACCACGAGGAGGCCGATCGGGCCCGCCCCGACCACGACGACCCGCTTGCCGCGCACGTCCCCGGCCCGGGCGAGACCGTGCCACGCCACCGCGGCCGGCTCCGCGAGTGCCGCCCGTGCGAGATCCAATCCATCCGGAACGGCGTGCAGCATCCGCGCGGGAAGCGCGACGCGCCTGGCGAAGGCGCCCTGCGTGTGGGGCAGGTGCATCGCCGATCCGAGGTAGGTCGACGCCGGCGCGAGGTTCGGCCGGTCCGACGGCCACGGCGTGAGACCGTCGCCGTGCGGGCTGAGCGGGTGGACTGCGACCCGGGTGCCGGCCCTCGGACCCGTGCCGTCGGAGGCACCGACGACGACGGTTCCCGACACTTCATGGCCGAGAAGCATCGGCTCGCGCAGCACGGAGAGCCCGGCGGCGCCGTGCCGCCAGTAGTGCAGGTCGGAGCCGCAGACTCCGCCGTAGGCGATCTCGACGACAGCCTCGTCCTGCGCGGGTTCGGGTTCGGGCAGATCGACGACGCGGACGTCGCCGGCGGCGTACACGATGATGCCGGGATTGTTCATGGCGCTCTCCGGTCAGGCGGTCGGGGTCACGAGCACGACGTCGCCGACCCGCACTTCGACGGTCGCGCCCGGATCGATGGGCGAGGCGGTGAACGGCGCGCCCGTCATGATGACGTCGCCGGCACCGAGCGGTGTCCAGCGGGCGACGTACGCGAGGCACTCGCGGATGGGCACAGGAAGGGCCGCAGCATCCGTCCGCGCGACGTCGACCCCGTCCACCCGCAGGACGAGCGGGACGGAGCCGAGGTCGGCCTCGGTGTCGATCCACGGCCCGAGGGGCGTGTAGCCGATGCCGGACTTCGACTCGAAGTTGCGAGGATCGAACTGCGAGCGGTCGGGACTGGAGAGGTCGTTCACCGCCGTGAGGCCCAGGACGTACTCGTGCGCGTTGTCGGCCGTCAGGCCCTCCGTCGAGCGCCCGATGACGACGGCGATCTCGCCCTCGGCGACCGTCCTGCCCGCGTCGCGCCGAAGCGCGACCGTCTCCCCGTCGGCCACGACGCCGCGCGGGCTCTTGAGCCACGCCTGCACGGGCGAGGCGTGCGCCGGTCCGTTCTGGGCGATCCCGATCACGACGGCGGGGGCGCTCGGTGCGAGGAGCCGGCCCTCCCCGTCGCCGCCGAGGTCGGCGGGCTCGCGGCCGTCGGCGAAGGCCGCGTAGGGATCCTCGATCACGGTCCACCCGTCCGGGGTCGCACGCACATGGTGAACCCGATCGCCGATCAGGGCGCGCCCGATGCGCATCAGACCACCGCCGTCATGCCGCCGTCGACATAGAGCGTCTGGCCGTTGACGAAGTCGCTCGCGGAGCTCGCGAGGAAGACCAGCGCACCCACGAGGTCTCGAGTGCGTCCCCAGCGTCCGGCGGGCGTGCGGCCGCGCACCCACTCGGAGAACCGCTCGTCGGCGACGAGCGGCTGCGTGAGCTCCGTCTCGAAGTACCCCGGTGCGATCGCATTGGCCTGGATCCCATGCGGTGCGAGATCGGCGCAGAGCCCCTTCGTGAACATCGCGATCGCTCCCTTCGTGGCGGAGTACGGCGCGATGCCGGGACGGGCGAGCTGCGATTGCACGCTGCCGATCTGGATGAGCTTGCCCGATCCCCGCGCCACCATGCCGCGCGCCACCCGGCGGGAGACGTAGAACACGCTGGACAGATTGGTGTCCACCAGATCGGCCCAATCCTCGTCGCGGAAATCGGTGATGGGTCCACGGCGCTGGATGCCCGCATTGTTCACGAGGATGTCGGCAACGCCGTGCTCGTCCTGGAGGGCCTGGATGCCGGCATCCACCGCCAGCGGATCTGTGACGTCGAACGCCGCGCTGAAGACGGGACTCCCGACCGCCGACGAGATCTCCCCGGCCGCGCGCGCCGCCTTGCCCGCATCCCGGCCGTGCACGATCACCGTGGCGCCCGCCTCGGCGAGCCCCTCGGCCAGCGTCCGTCCGATGCCCTGGCTCGACCCCGTGATGAGGGCGATCCGGCCGTCGAGGCCGAACGCCGCGGTGCCGGTCACCATTGGACGGTGCGGATCGTCACGGTGGTGGCGCTCACGTCGTCGCCGACCTCGTCGCGCGACACCTTCACCGCGTCGTCGATTCGAGTCAGGTCGCGGCGGAGAGTTTCGGGAACGAGGAACGTGGAGGCAGTCGTGATGAGGGCGAGCGTCGCCATGTAGATCGCGAGGAGCAGCCAGTTGCCGTTGCTGACGGCGATGAGGTAGGCGCCGAGGACGCCCGCGAGACCCCCCGCGACCACGGCCGAGAGCTCCCGCGCCATCGCCACCCCGAGGTAGCGGTGGCGGTTTCCGAACAGCTCGGGGAGCATCGCGCACTGGGGTCCGAGCATCGAGTTCACACCGACCCCGATGCCGACGGCGACCACCGCGATCGCGAGGACGTAGTTGCCGAGCGACAGCAGCCACCATGCCGGGAACGAGTACACGAGGAGGAACGCCGCGCCGAAACGGTAGACCGTGCGGCGGCCGAACCGGTCGGACAGCGCCCCCGTGAGCGGAACGGAGAAGACTCCGATGAGCGAGCCGAGAGTCACGCCCCACGTCAGGAGGCTTCGGTCGGCGTCGGCGCCCACCATCGACACGAAGAAGGTGAGTGCGAGGGTGTTGAAGAGGTACGACCCGCCGTTCTCGGCCATGCGCAGTCCGATGCCCACGATCACGCCGGGAAGTCCCCGGGTGAAGATCTCGCGGATCGGGTGCTCCGCGATCTGCTCATGCTTCTCGAGCTCGACGAACGTCGGCGTCTCCCTGAGGCGCATGCGGATGAACAGCGCGACGAGGATCAGGAGGAACGACGCGAGGAACGGGATGCGCCAGCCCCAGGTGAGCAGCTGGTCCTCGGGAAGCAGCGTGATGAGGCTGAAGACGATGGCGGCCAGGAGCGTGCCGGCCTGGATGCCGACGAACGGCAGCGCGGAGAAGAAGCCGCGACGGCGCACGGGGGCGTATTCCGCCATCAGCACCGTGGCGCCCGCCTGCTCTGCACCCGCGCCGAATCCCTGTAGCAGGCGGAGCACGACGAGGAAGATCGGTGCCAGGATGCCGATCGTCTCGTAGGTGGGAAGCAGGCCGATCGCAGTCGAGGCCCCTCCCATGAGCAGGATCGTGATGACGAGCACCCACTTGCGGCCGAGGCGGTCGCCCAGGGTGCCGAAGAAGAGCCCCCCGAAGGGCCTCGCGAGGAATCCGACGCCGTACGTGGCGAACGCCGCGACGGTCGCCATCGCCGGATCGTCCTGCGGGAAGAAGAGCACGTTGAAGATCAGAGCCGTCGACAGCCCGTAGAGGGCGAAGTCGAAGTACTCGAGGGCGCTGCCGACGCTCGATGCGAGCGTCGCGCGACGCAGGTTGGCGGCGTACTCGGGGTCGTCCGTCGGCGTCGGCGCCAGGGTGGGCTTCGTGGTGCTCATGCCATCTCCTTCGATCGGCTCGCCAAGCGGCGATGTACACCACCATACCAACCTGATGAACAGAGTTCAATATGTTGAACGACTAGTTCTTCTTTCGCGCGGCAGCACTGAAGGGATTCGTCAGCGACGCAGCGACGTCGGCGAGCGCCGCCGCAACCCGTTCGACACGAGCACCGTCCGCCTCGGCCGCCGACATCCCCACGCCGAGGGCGAGCTGCGGATCCCCCGGCGCCCACGCGTCCAGCGGCACGGCAAGGCCCACGATGCCGGGGTACGACTCCTCCTCGTCCAGCGCCCAGCCGCGTGCGCGGGCCTGAGCAAGCCGCTCGAGGAGCCCGCCCAGGTCTGTGGGCGACCGGTCGGTGAGCTTGGGGAAGGGCACGTGATCCGAGAGCCGCTCGGCGACCCAGTCATCGTCGTGCACCATCAGAAGGGCTCGACCCGTCGCTGAGAGTGCCGCCGGCAGCCTCGAGCCGAGCGGTGTGCCCAGGCGGACGCCGGCGCTTCCCTCGTGGCGCGCGAGGTACAGCGCGTGCACCCCGTCGAGCATCGCGACCTGGACGAGCTCGTGCCGCAGGACCGGTGATGCGTCGCAGACGTCGTAGAACTCGCGCACCTGTTGGAACTGCGCGGCGAAGGCACCGCCGAGCTCAGCAGTGCGACGACCCAGCCGGTAGCCCGCCGCGACGCGCTCCACCATGGCCGAGGCCTCGAGGGCGAGGCAGAGGTTCGCCGTCGAGGACTTGGCGATCCCCAGCGCCGTCGCGAGCTCGGTGAGCGTGAGAGGCGACCTCGACTGGGCGAGCAGATCGAGCAGCCGGATGCTCCGCGTGACCGCGGGCGCCGGGTCGCGGCTCAGTCGATCGTCCTGTTCGTCGGCCATGCCGGATCCCTCCGCTCGTCCGCGCGGAGCCCGCGCGGGTCAGTAGAACTCGACCGTATCGACCGTGCTCCGCAGAGGAAGCCCATCCATGAGCCGTGTCGCGCTCTCGGCGAAC
Source organism: Microbacterium sp. AZCO (assembly GCF_039614715.1). Classification (GTDB taxonomy): domain Bacteria; phylum Actinomycetota; class Actinomycetes; order Actinomycetales; family Microbacteriaceae; genus Microbacterium. The sequence continues at coordinate 1,936,321 of NZ_CP154857.1, forward strand.
CGGCGGGCGATGCGCTCCTCCTCCCTGCTGCTGAGGGCGGCGGTGTGGGGGCTCACGAGCACGCTCGGATGCGACCAGAGCCGAGACGCGTGCGGGAGGGGCTCGGTCTCGAAGACGTCGAGCGCCGCGAACGAGATGCGCCCGTCGTCGAGAGCCGCGAGGAGCGCCGTCTCGTCGATCACCGTGCCGCGCCCGACACTGGCCAGGATCGTGCCAGGCGTGACCGCCGACAGCAGCGTCTCGTCGATGAGGTGGTACGTCTGGTCGGTGCCCGGCAGGGTGACGACGATCGCATCGACGTTCGCGACGGCCGAGGCGAGCTCCGCGAGCGGGATCATGCGATCGACAGCGTCGACGTGAGCACCCGAGCGACTCGTTCCCCACACGCGCGCGCCGAGCGCGCGGAACCGGCGGGCGCACTCCGCCCCGATCCCGCCCAGACCCACGACGAGGACCGTCATCTCATCGAGCTGACGCATCTCCCATCGATCGGGCCATGTCCGCAGGCGCTGATCTTCGCGAAGGCGAGGGAGCCCTTTTGCGCCCGCAAGCACGCCGAACACCGCGAACTCCGCGAGCGGACCGCCGTGCACACCGGCGCTCGTGGTGAACACGATGCGGTCGAGCGCCTCCCGGTCGAGGCCTGCCGCCTTGATCTGGCTTCCGCCCCCGGCAGCAGTTGTCATGACCCATCTGAGTCGCGGGTTGGCGGCGACCGTGCGCGCCAGCGCGGACGGGTCCACATCCGGGATGCCGAACAGGGCGTCCGCGGAGTCGACGAGGTCGTCGAATGCGGCCTGCTGCGCGGGCGTGCGCTCGAAGTCCGGGTCACCAGACCAGTCGGCCGCGCCGCGCATGGGACGCATCAGGCTCTGGTCGCGGATCACCTCGACGCGCGGTTCGAGCTGCTCGATGAGCTCGCACAGCTCCTCGCGAAGCGGGACGGCAGCCACGACGCGGAGCGTCGCGACGGCGGTCTGCAATGAGTCGGTCATCCGGATCCCTTCCTCGGGCTCCGCGGGGCGGGCCGGTTCTTAGTGTAGCGGAAGTTCATTATCCTGTACAGCGTCCTATATACTGAACATGGATCGACAACCCCCGGCTCGCTCCGGGACGACTTCGAGGGAGAAGCCACGATGAGCGGAGATTCGATCGGCGTGCTGGGGCTCGGCGCGATGGGAGAGCCCATGGCGCGTCGGCTTCTCGCGGAGCACGGGCGGCTCGTGGTGCACTCGCGCCGTCGGCACGCAGCGCTCGTCGACGCCGGCGCCACGTGGGCGCCGACCCCGGCCGACCTGGCACGCCGGGTCGATGCCGTGCTGGTCATGCTCCCCGATCTGCCGGAGCTCGAGGCACAGCTCGACGGGCCCGACGGCCTCCTCGCCGGCGACCGCGAGCTGCTGCTCATGATCGGCTCGACTTCCTCACCGCTCGGCGTCCGCACGCTCGCCGAGAAGGTCGGCCGCCGCACCGATGGCCGGGTGAGGGTCGTCGACAGCCCTGTGTCCGGCGGCACGGACGGCGCCTCGGCGGGGACGCTGTCGATCATGCTGGGCGGAGACCCGGTCGACACCGATCGCGCAGCCGCACTCCTCGCCCCGTGCGGCAACCCCGTCCGCCTCGGTCCCCTCGGTGCCGGCGAGGTCGCGAAGGCGTGCAATCAGCTGATCGTGGCATCCACGATCCTCGCGCTCGGCGAAGCGACCGTGCTCGCCGAGAGGTCGGGGATAGACCCGCGCGCACTCTGGGACCTCCTCGGCGACGGGTACGCGGGGTCGAACCTGCTCACGAGCCGCAAGGAGCGGCTCGTGACGGGGGACGACTCCCCCAGCGGGGCCGCCCGCTACATGATCAAGGACCTGGGCTTCGCGACCGACGTCGCCGACGACACGGCGACGGCCGCCGTCATGCTGCCCGCCGTGCGCTCGGCGTTCGAGGAGCTGGTCGCTGCCGGCCTCGGCGACCGCGACATCGCCGTCGTCCGGCGCTTCATCTCCGAGCGCCCGGCGTGACGGCCGATCACAACACCACTCGTCCCCCGGTGAGAATCACGCCCACCGGGCGTAACACCGGTGCGGCAAACTCTAGGCTTGATGTCAACCCCTGCGCGATCGATTCAAGGAGCACGTGTGTCTGAGACACCTTCGAATACCGAGCCCGCCGTCCAGACCCAGATCTGCACAGATCGTGACCAGGCCCCCGACGAGGCGGCCACCGTCCACGAGGGGGCACCCGCTCCCGAGGACGTGCGTCGTCCTGCCCCCACTCCCGAGGGACCGGATGCCGCACACGCGGCGACCGCGAACATCGGCGTCGTCGGGCTTGCCGTCATGGGCTCCAACCTGGCCCGCAACCTCGCCAGCCGCGAGGGCAACACGGTCGCGGTGTTCAACCGCAGCCGTTCCAAGACCGACGAGCTGGTGGCCGAGCACCCCGAGGCGGAGTTCGTCCCCGCGTTCTCGTACGACGAGTTCGCCGCCCGACTCACGAAGCCCCGCACGGCCGTGATCATGGTCAAGGCCGGCCGCCCCACCGACGCCGTCATCGACTCGCTCCTCGAGGTCTTCGAGCCCGGCGACATCATCGTCGACGGCGGCAACGCGCTGTTCAGCGACACGATCCGCCGCGAGAAGGCCGTCCGCGAGACCGGCGTGAACTTCGTCGGCATGGGCGTCTCCGGTGGCGAGGAGGGCGCGCTCAACGGCCCGTCGCTCATGCCCGGCGGACCCGACGAGTCGTGGGTCACGCTCGGCCCCATCCTGCGCTCGATCGCCGCCGTCGCCGAGGGCGAGCCCTGCGTCACGCACGTCGGCCACGACGGCGCCGGCCACTTCGTCAAGATGGTGCACAACGGCATCGAGTACGCCGACATGCAGCTCATCGCGGAGGCGTACGACCTCATCCGCCGCGGCACCGGCAAGACCCCCGCCGAGATCGCCGACGTCTTCGCCGAATGGAACACGGGCGAGCTCGAGTCGTACCTCATCGAGATCACCGCCGAGGTGCTCCGGCAGATCGACGCCGAGACGGGCAACCCGCTCGTCGACGTCATCGTCGACCAGGCCGGCGCCAAGGGCACCGGGGCCTGGACGGTGCAGACGGCCCTCGACCTGGGCGTCCCCGTGTCGGGCATCGCCGAGGCGACCTTCGCCCGGTCGCTGTCGAGCCATCCCGAGCAGCGCGCCGTGTCGCTCGGCCTCCCCGGCCCCGACGTGCACCTCGAGGCCGACGACGCCGACGCGTTCATCGAGGATGTCCGCCTCGCCCTGTTCGCGTCGAAGATCGTCGCCTACTCGCAGGGCTTCGACGAGATCCGCGCCGGCGCCGCCGAGTACGACTGGACCATCGACCTCGGCGCGATCTCGAAGATCTGGCGCGCCGGATGCATCATCCGCGCCCAGTTCCTCAACCGCATCGCCGACGCGTACGACGCCGAGCCCGAGCTGCCCGTGCTGCTCACCGCCCCGTACTTCGTCGAGGCGCTGCAGCGCGCCCAGGCCGCGTGGCGCCGTATCGTCACGGCAGCCGCGACAGCCGGCATCCCCGCCCCGGCCTTCTCGTCGTCGCTCGCGTACTACGACGGCCTGCGCGCCGAGCGCCTGCCGGCGGCCCTCATCCAGGGCCAGCGCGACTTCTTCGGTGCGCACACCTACAAGCGCATCGACAAGCCGGGCACCTTCCACACCCTGTGGTCGGGCGACCGCACCGAGATCGAGGCCGAAGACACGCACTGACGCACCGCGTCCACACGAAAGCCCGAGCCGCACCGGCTCGGGCTTTCGTCGTCATGTGGCCGTCAGGCGGGAATCACGTTGTGGTTGCGTGCGAAGAGATTGCGCGGATCCCACGTCGCCTTCACCGCGGCGAGGCGGGCCATCGTCGTCGCCGGATACATACGGTGGGCGAAGTCGGGATCGGTCGTGGTCGAGAAGTTGCCGTACACGCCCTGACCGCGTTCCTCGATCGCGGCCCATGCGCCCTCGAGCCGGCCGCGTTCGGCGTCGTCGACGAGGCCGGGGATGTCGAACGCGCCGGCCATCGCGAACCAGGTCGCATCCCGTGCCGGGAACGGCGTCGCGTCCTGCTCGACGTCGCCGAAGGCACCGCCGAGCGAGCGGAAGAAGATGACGGAGGCGGGCGTGCTCTCGCGGAAGGACGCGAATCGGTCGATCAGGTCGTCGTCGAGCTTTCTGACGAGCGTGTTGCCGCCGATGAAGCCGGGAAGCGGCTGATCGGGATCCGGCATCGGCGCGTCGAGCAGGATGTCGGGATACGCGCGGACGCCGATCTCCCTCTCGCTCACGCCGTCGAGATCGAGCAGCGGTGCGAGCGCGGCGCGCAGCGCGCCCTCGTCGTCGCCCGCCCAGCACGCCGAGATCGTCGCACCCGCCGGCGCGCTCGGGTCCATCGCGGGCACGTCCATGTATGAGGCGGTCAGCTCGCGCGGGGCAGTGGCGAGCACATCGCGAAGCGCCGCGAGGATGGGGCGCGCATCCCCCGACACCCCCAGCTCGGCCCAGACGACCGCCGCGAGGTCGTGCGCGCGGAAGTCGAACCGCGTCACGACGCCGAAGTTGCCGCCTCCGCCGCGAAGCGCCCACAGCAGTTCGGGATGCGAGGCCTCCGTCACCTCGACGACCTCGCCCTCGGCCGTGACGAGCTGCGCGCCGACGAGCTGATCGGCGGCGAGCCCCCAGGCCCGCACCATCCAGCCGATGCCCCCGCCGAGCGTGAGTCCGCCGACCCCGACGGACGCCGTGTCGCCCGAGCTGATGCCGACGCCGTGCTCGCTGAGGACCTGGGCGACGTCACCCCAGCGCGCTCCCCCGCCGATCCGGACGAGCGCGCCGCCCTCGGGATCGCCGACGACCTCGACGGAGTCGAGCGCGGAGAGGTCGATGAGCACGCCGTCGTCGAGCGTGGACCACGCGCTGTGCCCGCCGCCGCGCACGACGGCGGGCCGACGGGATGCCGCCGCGAAGCGCACGGCCTCGCTGACGTCGTCGAGGTTCGAGACGCGGACGATGACGTCGGGACGCCCGGTGCCGGCATGCGAGGCGCGAGCGGCGTCCCAGCCCTGGTCCTCGGCGGCGAGAACCGCTCCGGAGACGGAAGTGCGCAGGGGTGCGATATCCATAGCCAGGACGCTACCGCTGTCCTCCGACACCGGGACAGGACGTTCTGCCGACGTAGGCGCTCCTCTCGGTCGACCATTCTGCGCCGGCGGGAACAGGAGCTGCGGCACAGGCGGAGCGGGCGGTCACAGCCAGCCGCGGCGCTTGAAGATCAGGTACAGCGTCGCGCTCGTCGCGACCATGAGACACAGCGCCATCGGGTAGCCCCACGGCCAGGAGAGCTCCGGCATGTAGTGGAAGTTCATGCCGTAGATCGTCCCGACGAGCGTCGGCGCGAAGAGGATCGCGGCCCACGACGAGACCTTCTTCACCTGGTCGTTCTGCGTGATGCTGTGCTCGGTCATGCGACGCATGGCGTCGTTGTTGGCCTGCTCGACGAGCGTCGCATGCACGCCGAGTGCCGACTCGAGCGTGTGGCGGAAGGCGTCGACGCGGTCGGTGACGTGGCGCGCGCTGTCCTCGAGCTCGCGGAACACGGGGGCCGAGGCATCCTGAACCGTCTCCGCGAGGATGTCGCGCACCCGCTCGAGCATGTCCGGAAGCGGCGCCGTCGCATGCTGGAGGTCGATGACCTCGCGCTGCAGCTTGAAGATGCGGCGCGAGACGCCCTCGCCGTGCGAGAAGAGCTGGTCCTCGATCTCGTCGATGTCGTTCTCGACGCCGTCGAGCACGGGTCCGTAGCCGTAGAGCACGTGCTCGACCATGCCCCACAGGACGCCGAACGGCCCGCGGGCGAGCACCTGGGGGTGGTGCTCGGCGAGCTTGTCGCGCACGACGGCGTCGTCGACGCGGTCGTCGCTGTCCACGGTGAGCACGTAATCGGGGCCGATGAACAGGTCGATCTCGGAGCACTCGACGGTCTCGCGATCGTCGTAGTAATGCGCGGGCTGGAGGACGACGAAAGTCATGTCGTCGTAGCGCTCGAGCTTGCTGCGCTGGTGCCCCTTGAGGCAGTCGCGCACGGCGAGGGGATGCAGGCCCAGAATGCCCGCCAGGCGCTCGAGGTCGTCGGGATCGGTGCGGCTGAGCGAGATCCAGGCGATCCCGCCGCGGGATCGGGCCTCGCGGAGCGCCTCCTCGGCATCCTTCGGGTCGCCGACGCGGGCCCCGTCGACGTAGACCCACGACTCGATGAGCGCCATGCTGCAACCCTAAGTCCGGGCGTCGCACCGTCCGCGCACGGCCGACGGGGACCGGCCGTGCGCGGACCGTGGTGTCAGCCGCCGGTGATGTCGCGGACCGTGCCCCGCTCGAGGCGCAGGCGGCGGCGCGCGCGCCGCGCGACGGCGGAGTCGTGCGTCACCACGAGAAGGGTCAGTCCCTCGGCGTTGAGCGTCTCGAGCACGGCGAGGATCTCGTCCCGCATGCTCTCGTCGAGGTTGCCGGTCGGCTCGTCGGCCAGCAGGACGCGCGGGCGCTTCACGATCGCGCGCGCGATCGCGACGCGCTGCTGCTGTCCGCCGGACAGCTCACCGGGGCGGTGATCGGCCCGGTCGGCGAGGCCGACGTGCGTGAGCGCCTCCGTGACTCGTTCGCGGCGCTCGGAGCCGGGCAGCCCGAGCGGCTCGAGCGCCATGTCGACGTTCTCGTGCGCGGTGAGCGTCGGGATGAGATTGAACCCCTGGAAGACGAATCCGATCTCCTCGGCGCGCAGCCGGCCGAGCTGCGCGTTCGACGCCGTCGCGATGTCGGTGTCGCCGAGGATCACGGAGCCCGTCGAGGGCCGGTCGAGGGCGCCGAGCAGCTGCAGGAGCGTCGATTTGCCGCCGCCCGTGGGCCCCTGAATGGTCACGAAGTCGCCCGCGGCGATCTCGAGATCGACGCCCGTGAGGGCCTTCACGATGCGTCCCTTCTGCTGATACGTCCGCGTCACGCCGGTGAGCCGGTAGGCGGGCGCGAGGGGCGCCGGGGGTGCGAGCTCGGCGGGCGAGCTGTCGGTGATCGTCATGGCTTCGTCTCCTGTCGTGGGTGCCTGTTCCGGAATCGTGTCCATGGGATGCCTCACGCGACCGATCGCAGGGCTTCGGCCGGGCTCAGCCGGGCGGCGCGCCACCCGCCGAAGGCGCCGGCGATGAGGCCGCCGAGGGTCGCGAGCCCCACGGCGGCGACGACGACCCACACCGTCACGGGAGCCGTGAGCACGATGTCGGTCGCGGTGTTCGACATCGCCTGGAGGAATCCGCCGCCCCCCGGGCCGCCGCCGGGACCGCCGCCCGGACCCGACTGCGCCGCGGGCGCCGACGAGATCGTGGGCTGGATGATGTTGATCGCGAGGATGCCGGCGAGGCCGATGATGAGACCCACCGCGCCCCCGATGAGCCCCTGCACGACCGACTCGCCCGCCACCTGGCCGACGACGCGGCCGTTCGACCAGCCGATCGCCTTGAGGGTGCCGAACTCCCGGGTGCGGCGCGAGACGCCGGAGATCGTGAAGAGCACGGCGAGCACGACGGCGACGCCGAGCACGAGGATCGACAGCCACGTGCCGAGGTTGGTGATGAGCGAGGTCGCGCTGGAGAGCGAGCTCGAGACGGTCGAGGCGAGGTCGGACTGCGAGCTCACGGTGGCGTCGGGCAGCTCCTTCTCGATCGCCGCCTGCACTGTCGCGATGTCCTCGGCCGACGAGGCCTGCACGTACACCGTCGAGACGACGTCGCCCGACCCGGAGAGGGCCTGCGCGACATCCAGCGGGATGTAGACGTTCGCCGCGGTGTCGGCCGTGCTGCCGGTGGAGGCGACGATGCCGACGATCTGCATGTCGGTGCCCCCCACGTCGATCGTGCCTCCCACCGCGAGGTCGCTCGACGTCGCGTAGGTCTGGTCGAGGACCGCGACATCCTGACCCTTGTCGTCGGTCGAGAGCGCGCGACCGTCGACCACCGAGACGGCCGACAGCGGTCCGACCTCCGCGTGGGAGGCGTCGATGCCGAGCACCGTGAACGCGTCGACGTCGAACGAGCCGCCGCCGAAGCCGCCGCCCTGCGCGCCCTGGTCGCCCTGGTCGCCCGAGGGAGGCTGCTGCTGCGTGCCGTCGGTCGTGCCCGTGCCGCCGTCGGTGGGACGCTGCGGGAGCTCGCCGTTGAACGTGGTGTTGGTGAGCGAGAGGGCTCCGGATGCCGCCGCCACGCCGTCGACCGAGGCGACGGTGTCGACCGTCGACGAGTCGAGCGTGCCGCGCATGAAGTCGGTCATGAGCCGCGACTGGCTGATGTTCGTCGTGCCGTCGTCGGTCGTCGAGCCGTCGTCCTGGCCGAAGTCGAACTGCCGGCCCCCGCCCTCGCCGGGCTGCGACTGGGCCCCCGTCACGGTGAGGTCGGTGCCCACCCCGTAGACCGATTGGAGCGCCTGCGTCTGCGCGGCGCTCACGCCGGCGGACAGGGCGTTGACGATGATGACGAGCGCGATCGCGATGGCGAGGCCGGTCGCGACGATGATCGTCTGCTTCTTGCGGCCGGCCAGCTCCCGCCGCAGATAGGTCCAGTACATGGGTCTCCTCTCGGCAGGCGAAGGGCCGGCCGTCAGCGACGACGGTAGGAAGGGCGTCGATGGGCGCGTCCAGGGCGAGCTATGACCGTCTTATGAGCGGCAGCGCCCAGCGTCGGGGCGCAGCATCCCGAATCCTCTTCCCCTTTCACAGGCCACGCATAGGATTCCCCATAGGAGTCGCAAAGGAAGGCGGCTCAGGATGGTGGCATGACCGTGACAGCTCCCGTTCCCGCTCTGCACCGACCCGACGGCTCGGCGCTCCGAGTGCTCGTGGTCGACGACGAGCAGATGCTCACCGATCTGCTCTCCATGGCGCTGCGCATGGAGGGATGGGACGTCCGCACGGCGGCCTCCGGCTTCCAGGCCCTGCAGGCGGCGCGCGACTTCGATCCCGACGCCATGGTGCTCGACATCATGATGCCCGACCTCGACGGCATGGCTGTGCTGCAGCGACTGCGCCAGTCGGGAAACGATGTGCCCGTGCTGTTCCTCACCGCCAAGGATGCCGTGAGCGACCGCGTGGCGGGGCTCACCGCGGGCGGCGACGACTACGTCACGAAGCCGTTCAGCCTGGAGGAGGTCGTGGCACGCCTCCGCGGGCTCATGCGCCGGGCCGGCACGGCGCTCGCGAGCGATGCCGAGCCCATCCTGCGCGTCGGCGACCTGTCGCTCAACGAGGACAGCCACGAGGTCGAGCGCTCCGGCGACGAGATCGAGCTGACGGCGACCGAGTTCGAGCTGCTCCGCTACCTCATGCGCAACCAGCGCCGGGTCGTGTCGAAGGCGCAGATCCTGGATCGCGTGTGGAACTACGACTTCGGCGGGCGCTCGAGCGTCGTCGAGCTGTACATCTCGTACCTCCGCAAGAAGATCGACCAGGGCCGTGAGCCGCTCATCCACACCGTGCGCGGCGTCGGCTACATGATCAAAGCCCCGCAGTGACCGTCTCAGCCCCCGTCGATCGGCCGCGGCGCAAGCGCCGACCATGGAGCCTGCAGACGCGGCTCATGGTCACCATCACGGGCATCGTGGCGCTCATCCTCGTGGGCATCGCGGTGGCGATCAGCGCGTCGCTCGGGCAGATCCTGCAGGTGAACCTCGACGCGAAGCTGCAGCAGACCGCGAGCCTGACGGTCCAGACGTACCAGCGGATGCAAGCCCCTTTCGGCAGCGGCGCCACTGTCACGGCCGCCGACACCCTCGCCCAGGTACGACAGCAGGGGACGCTGTTCATCGTGCGGCCCTTCAACGGTGCGGCGTCGGGGGCCGTCGTGGAGTCCGACGGCACCGTGACCGAGCTCAGCGACGACCAGATCGATGAGGTGCTGGGCCAGCTCACGCGCGCGGGGTTCGATTCGATCGACATCCACGGACTCGGCGAGTATCGCGTCTTCGCGGCCCAGCTGCAGGGCTCGGGCGTGGTCGTCGGCCTTCCTCTCAGCGAGGTGCAGAGCACCATCGCCCAGATCGTCGCGGCGATCCTCATCGTCACGGCCGCGGGGCTCCTCCTCGTCGCCGCCGCCATCGTGCTCATCGTCCGCCGCGGGTTACGGCCTCTGCGCGCCGTCGCCGACACGGCGACGCGCGTCGCGTCGCTGCCGCTGTCGGAGGGCGCCGTCTCCATCGAGGAGCGCGTGCCTGCAGGGGAGGCCGACGAGCGCACCGAGATCGGCCGCGTCGGCCACGCCCTCAACACGCTTCTCGACCACATCGACTCCTCGCTCGACGCACGCCAGCGCAACGAGGAGCGGATGCGGCGCTTCGTCGCCGACGCGAGCCATGAGCTGCGCACTCCCCTGGCCTCGATCCGCGGATACAGCGAGCTGTCGCTGCGCGCGATCCGCCAGGCGGAGACGAGCGGGGGCTCCGTGCGGATGACGGTCGACACGGCGGGGCAGTCCCTCGAGCGCATCCAGGCGCAGTCGCTGCGCATGACGACGCTCGTCGAAGACCTCCTGCTGCTCGCGCGCCTCGACGAGGGCCAGGAGCTCGTCTACGGAAGCGTCGACCTCACGCGCCTCGCGATCGAGGCCGTCTCGGACGCGCGGCCCGCCGGACCCGATCACGAGTGGGTGCTCGAGGTGGGTGAGGAGCCCGTCGTCATCGCCGGCGACGCCGGCCGCCTGCATCAGGTCGCGGCGAACCTCCTCGCCAACGCCCGTACGCACACGCCCGAGGGCACGACCGTGACCGTCAGCGTCGGGCGCGACGGCCACGACGCCGTGCTGCGCGTGCACGACGACGGCCCCGGGGTCGACCCCGCCGTCAAGGACGAGCTGTTCGAGCGCTTCTCGCGCGCCGACCGCTCCCGCGCCCGCAAGACGGGCGGCACGGGCCTCGGCCTGTCGATCGCGAAGGCCATCGTCGATGCGCACGGCGGCACGATCTCGGTCGCGAGCGTTCCGGGCGACACGACGTTCGAGGTGCGCCTCCCGGCCCGGCCGGCCGACCCTCCGGCCTGACGCCCGGGACCGGGCGGACGCGGACGGGGCGCGGCAGGGCGTGGGTCAGTAGCCGGAGAAGGCGTCGGTCACGATCGACCGGGCCTTCTCGAGCGCGGGCGCGAGCTCGGCGATCAGTCCGGGCGGGCCCGAGATGTAGGCGTGGCGCGATGCGATGTCGGGCACGACACGCAGGAGTCCCTCCGCGTCGAGCCGGACTCCCTGCGCCCACATCCAGTGCCGCGGGAGGTCGGCGGGCCGGTCGCGCGTGAAGACGACGACGGGGACTCCGGATGCCTCGAGCTCGGCGCGGAACGCGAGCTCGGACGCCTCCGACGCGACGTAGACGAGCACGACGTCGCGGTCGTCGCCGGCGAGGCGCTGATGGCGGAGCTGCGACGCGAAGGGCGTGATGCCGATGCCGGCGGCGACCATGAGGACGGGGGCCGAGCTGCGCTTGGGCAGCACGAAGTCGCCCCACACGCCGGTGACGGCGAGGGCTCCCCCGGGCTGCACCTCCGCGAGCGCCTTCTTGTACGAGCTCTGCGGCTTGGCGCCGGGCCCCGACACTTCGCGGAAGGCGACCGAGAGCTCGGGCAGGTCTTCCGGCGCCGAGGCGATGCTGAACTCCCGGCGCGTGCCGCGGGCATCGGGATGCCGGTGCGGCACGTCGAGCTCCAGGTACTGGCCCGGCAGGAACGCGAGGCGGCTGTGCGTGCGGAACGTCAGCTGCTTCACCGTCGGAGTCAGCTCGGTGCGCGAGACGAGCGTCAGCTTGACGGCCGAGCGCAGCGAGAACGCGAAGACGAACGCGACGGCGTTGCCGATGAGGAGCGCGCGCTCCTGGCCGAGCGTGATCTGGCCGATCGGGATGGGCCAGCCGGCGAGCACGCCGACGACGATCGCGACGGTGAACTGCTGCCAGCGGCGCGGCGGCATCGTGAGCGGCTCCGAGAGCATGAATGCGCCGAGGAACAGGAACGGCGATGCCCAGAGGATCTGCCAGAACACCGTCCAGGGATCGAAGGCGAGCCCGGCCGACTGGTACTGCGCCGACGTGCGGAGCACGCCGACGGCGACCGCGACGACGAGGAACACGGTCACGACCCGCACCTTCTCGGTGCGCAGCAGCACGAGTGCGCCGAGCAGCACGACAGGTCCCGCGAGGATCGGAGTGCCGATCCACCACGACGACGCGCCGAGTTCGGGCACCCACACGCTCACGATCGTGAGCACGGCGGCGCCGACGGCGGCGGGGTTGAAGATGTGGCGCCCGCGCCAGGCAAGGACGTACTTGGAGAGGGATGCGACGAACCCGGCGAACGCGATCCCCACGAGCGGCAGCAGCTCGACCGTGGGGCGGAGGACGAAGAGCAGGATGCCTGCCGTGATGAGCGACGACTCGATGCGCCACGGAAGCTTGAGGATCGCCTGCGCCGCCGCGTCCGTCGCCGCGCACACAACCGCGAGCACGGCGGCCGTCACGATCAGCTCGATCCAGGTCGGCGCCACGACCCCCGCGAAGGACACGACGAGTGCGACCCCCGCGAGCGCGACGAGGCTCAGGAACACGAGGCGGTACATCGAGACGCGTCCCAGCACCGCGAAGACGCGGTTCCAGAGCGAGGTGAGGGATCCGATCACGTGAACAACTCTGCCTTACTGCCCGCAGACCACTCGACGCGGCCGTCGCTCGTCATGCGCACCCACTCCACGCCCCACTCGTGCGCGAGGCGCGGTCCGCCGTCGAAGAACAGCGCCGTCGCGACCGCGTCGGCCCGCATGGCGGTGGGCGCGACGGCCCACGTCGCGACGATCGAGCGCACGGGATGCCCCGTCCGCGCGTCCAGCACGTGGTGAAGGCCGTCGCCCCACGCGCGCCGGTTGATCGCGGACGCGCAGAGCGCGGCATCCCGGATCTCCAGGACGCCGATCGCGCGACGCGCGTCGAAGGGATGCTCCAGCCCGATGCGCTGCGGCGCTCCGCGCATCGCCATGTCACCCCCCGCGTCCACCACGACGTCGGTGGCGGCCCACGGGGCGAGGGCGTCGAGCACGAGGTCGACGAGACGCCCCTTGCCGAGCGCGCCGACATCGAGGAGGGAGGGCGCGTCGAGGCGCAGCATCCCGTTCCCCCAGTGCACGAGGGTCCGCCACGGCGGGGCCGGCGCTGCTCCCCCGTCCACGAACGAGTAGATCGCGTCGTAGCCCCGGCGGGCGAGCGTCTCGCCGACGAGCGGATTCACGGCGTCGTCGGTCGCTGACGAGAGCTCGGCGTACGCGTCGAGCATCGCCGCCGCGTCGGGCGGCGCGGGGGTGGACCCGCCGGTCGCCGCGAGCCGCGACACGAGCGAGTCGGCTCGGAAGCGCGACCAGGCCGCGTCGAAATCGCCGATGCACCGCTCGACCGCCGAACGGGCATCGCCCGGTAGAGGCTCGCGCGTCTCGATCTGCCAGACGGTGCCGATCGCGTCGAACCGCCAGACCGCAGGCCCGACCCCGGACACGCGTCAGGCTGCCGCTTCGACCTTGATCTGCTCGATGGCGTCGTTGAAGCCGCCGCTCGTGAGCGATGAGCCGGCGACGCGGCTGACCGAGATGGCATCGATGTCCTGGCCCACGACGACGTCGGCGATGCCGCCGATGAACTTGCTCTGGTACTCCTTCGACTCCCGCGCCTTCGGGTTGCCGGTGACCTCGACGTCGGTGATGACGTCGTTCTCTAGCGTGACGGTGACGCTGATCGTCTCGACGGACTCGGGCGTCGTGTACGCGCCCTGGGCCGTGTACGTGCCGTCGGTGTAGCTTCCGGAGCCCGTCGTGGTTCCCGAGCCGGAGTCGTTCGAGCCGGTGTCGGCGCTCGAGGTCGAGTCGGTCGCGGAGCAGCCCGCGAGGGCGATGGCTCCGGCGACGCCGACGACGGCGGCGCCGACACGGAGCGGGCGGGGTACGGCGGTGGTGCGGATCATGAGCGGTCCTCTTCTGTCGTGCCTCGTGGCCTGCAAGCCACGCTAGGGGACACGACGCGAAGGCTCCGCCGGTTCAGCTATGAAGACCCTTTGAATGCGAGCGCATGGATCAGCGACTCCGGCCGCGGAACACCGCCTTCAGCACCTCGACGGCGAAGAAGATCGCGATCGACAGCACGAGCGGCAGGATCCAGGATGCCGCGGCCAGCGGCTCGGACTCGAAGAGCGTGTTCATGACGGGGACGTAGGTGAAGATCACCTGCAGCACGATGAGCGCGGCGGCCGAGATCCAGATCATCCGGTTGCCGCGGAAGAGGTCGCCCGTGATGCTCGAGCGCGACATGAAGCGGCAGTTGAGCAGGTAGGCGAGCTGGCCGAGGGCGAGCATGAGGACGGCCTCCGTGCGCGCGTACGCCACGTCGGTCCCGGTCGCCGCGACGCCGTAGAAGACGCCCATCGCGGCACCGCCGATGAGGACCGACACGATGAGCACGAATGCGAGCTCGCTGCCGTCGATGATGGGCCCGCCCGTCTTGCGCGGCCGGCGCGTCATGATGTCCTTCTCCGCCGGCTCGTACGCGAGCGCGAGCGACAGCGTGACGGCGGTGACCATGTTGACCCAGAGCACCTGCACCGAGGTGAGGGGCAGCGTGAGCCCGAAGACCACGGCGATCAGGATGACGAGCGACTGCGCGCCGTTCGTCGGCAGGAGGAAGACGATCGACTTGCGGAGATTGTCGTAGATGCGCCGTCCCTCGGCGATCGCGCTGCGGATCGTCGCGAAGTTGTCGTCGGCGAGGACGACCTCGGCCGCTTCCTTCGTCGCTTCGGTGCCCTTGATGCCCATCGCGATCCCGACGTTCGCGCGCGTGAGGGCAGGTGCGTCGTTGACGCCGTCGCCCGTCATGGCCACGACCTCGCCGTGCGACTGAAGGGCCCGGACGATGCGGATCTTGTGCTCGGGGCTCGTGCGCGCGTAGACGTCGACGTCGCGCACGACCTCCTTGAGCTGCTCCTGGCTGAGCGCCTCGAGGTCGGCGCCCGTGAGCACACGCACGTCGTCGCCGCGGACGAGTCCCATTTCGCGGCCGATCGCGAGCGCGGTGCCCGCGTGGTCGCCCGTGATCATCTTCACCTTGATGCCCGCCGTGTGGCAGTCGGCGATCGCGTCGATCGCCTCGGGGCGCGGCGGATCGACGATGCCCCACACGCCGAGGAACTCCAGGCCTTCGAGATCCTCGACGGCGATGCCGTCGACATCGGCGCCGACGGGCTTGCGTGCGGCGGCGAGGACGCGCAGGCCCTGCGCGCTCAGCTCGTCGATGACCGCCTCCCAGCGGACGAGGTCGAGCGCCTGGGGTCCCGCTGGCCCGCGCTGCGAGCCCGAGCGCTCGAGCAGGCGGTCGGGCGCGCCCTTCACGAGGATCGCCCGCGATCCGTCGGCGCCCTGGTTGAGCGTCGCCATGAACTTGTTCGCCGAGTCGAAGGGGATGACTCCGACGCGCGTCGAGCCGCCGGGATCGAGGCGACCCTTCATCGCGACCACCTTGAGGGCGCCCTCCGTCGGCTCGCCGACGAGCTGCCACCTCGGCGCCTCCCCCGAACCCGCCGCCTGGTCGGACTGGACGATGTGCGCATCGTTGCACAGAGACGCCACCGCGAGCACGGCGGTGAGGTCGCCGCCGAGGCGCGCGTCTCCGACGGGCCGGATCTCACCCGTCGGGTCGTACCCGAGCCCCGTGACGTCGTAGGCGGCGATGGGCGTCACGATGCGCCGCACCGTCATCTCGTTCTTGGTGAGCGTGCCGGTCTTGTCGGAGCACACCGTCGTGACCGACCCGAGCGCCTCGACGGCGGGGAGCTTCCGGGTGATGGCGTTCTGCCGGGCCATCTGCTGCACGCCGAGCGCGAGCGTGATCGTCACGAGCGCCGGGAGCCCCTCGGGGATCGCCGCGACGGCGAAGCCGATCGCCGCCGAGATGAGCTCGTCGAAGGGCATCTGGTGGAGGAAGCGGCCGATCATGAGCATGACGGCCGCCATGCCCAGGATCACGATCGTGAGGACCCGCCCGAAGTAGTCGAGCTGCTGCGTGAGCGGCGTCGCGAGCTCGCCCGCCTCGTCGGCGAGGCTCTGGATCTTGCCGATCTCGGTCGTCACGCCGGTGCCCGTGACGATCCCGCGCCCCTGGCCGGCCGACACGATCGTGCCGGAGAACGCCATCGACGTCCGGTCGCCGACGCCGGCGTCAGCGGACACCGGGTCGACCTTCTTCGACGCGGGCACAGACTCTCCGGTGAGGGCCGACTCGTCGATGCGCAGCTGAAAGGCCTGCAGCAGCCGGACGTCGGCGGGCACCTTGTCGCCCGGCATGAGACGGATCACGTCGCCCGGAACCAGCTCCGCCGCGGGCACGGTCGCCCAGGCGCCGTCGCGCCGGGCCGAGGCATCCGCCGACAGCATCCCCCGGATGCCGGCGAGCGCCTTCTCGGCGCGGCCCTCCTGGATGTAGCCGATGATCGCGTTGATGATCGCGACCGCCATGATCACCCAGAAGTCGAGCCAGTCGCCCATGACGGCCTTGATGACGGCGGCGGCGATGAGGATGTAGATGAGCGTGTCGTTGAAATGCGCCAGGAACCGGACGATCGCCGGCTTGCGCGCGGGTTCCGGCAGCTCGTTGCGTCCGACGATGCCGAGGCGTGTCGCGGCATCCTGCGTCGTCAGCCCGCGCTCATCGGTGCGCAGCTCGCGCACCACCTCATCGACGTCGAGCGCGAACGGGCGCGCGACGACGAGATCCGCCTCGGTGACCTGAGCTGCCATGCGGCTTCCCTTCGACAGGGTCAGGCTAAAGCACGTGGCGACTCCGACGCGCGGGCGCGACGGGGCGGCCCGGATTCGTCGGGCGTCGGACCGCGGCATCCCCTCGCTCACACCACAGCGTCGGAGATCGCCACGATGTCGGAGCGAATCGCAACGACTCGTCCTGCGACGTGGTGATCTCCTGCGCGGTGGCGGAAGGGTCAGGCGGCGCCGTCGAACATGCTCGTGACGGAGCCGTCCTCGAAGACCTCGTGGATGGCGCGCGCGAGCAGCGGAGCGATCGGCAGGACGGTGAGCGTCGAGAAGCGCTTCTCGTCGGGCAGCGGGATCGTGTCGGTCACGACGACCTCGTCGATCGCCGCGCTCTGCAGCCGCTCCGCGGCCGGGTGCGAGAAGATCGCATGCGTCGCCGCGACGATGACGCGCTCGGCGCCGTTGGCCTTGAGCGCCTCGGCGGCCTTCACGATCGTGCCGCCCGTGTCGATCATGTCGTCGACGAGGAGGCACACGCGTCCGGAGACCTGGCCGACGATCTCGTTGACCGTGACCTGATTCGCGACATTGGGGTCGCGGCGCTTGTGGATGATCGCGAGCGGCGCGCCCAGGCTGTCCGACCACGTGTCGGCGACCCGCACGCGGCCCGTGTCGGGCGACACGACGGTGAGCTTCGCGCGGTCCTCCGCGGAGAGCGTGGTCTCGAAGTAGTCGAGCAGCACGGGCTTGGCGAAGAGGTGGTCGACGGGTCCGTCGAAGAAGCCCTGGATCTGCGCGGCGTGCAGATCGACGCTCATGACGCGATCGGCGCCGGCGGTCTTGAGCAGGTCGGCCACGAGGCGCGCGCTGATCGGCTCGCGGCCGCGACCCTTCTTGTCCTGCCGCGAATACGGATAGTACGGCGCGACGACGGTGATGCGCTTGGCGGACGCGCGCTTGGCGGCATCCAGCATGATGAGCGTCTCCATGAGCCACTCGTTGACCGGCGGCCCGAAGCTCTGGATGAGGAAGAAGTCGCAGCCGCGGATCGAGACCTCGAAGCGGGTCAGGATCTCGCCCGACGCGAACGTCCGGTACTCGGTCGGCACGAGCTGCGTGCCGAGCGACGCGGCGACGTCTGCGGCGAGCGCCGGATGCGAACGACCCGACGCGACGACCAGTCGCTTCTTCGTCTTGGCGACGAGTCCGGGTGCGATGTCGTTCTCGCGGTCGAGCTCAACCGTCTTCTTCTTGCGCGCCATCGCCCGCCTTCTGTGCGGACCGAGCCTGCGCCGCCACGTCGGCGGCATGGGTCCCCGGTCGGTTCTTCTCGACCCACCCCTCGATGTTGCGCTGGGGGGCGACGCTCAGAGCCAGTGCACCGGCGGGGACGTCCTTGCGGATGACCGCCCCGGCCCCGGTCTTCGCGCCGTCTCCTACCCTAACGGGCGCGACGAATACGTTGTGCGAGCCGGAGTGCACCTCGTCGCCGATCTCGGTGCGGTGCTTGGTCAGATCGTCGTAGTTGGCCGTGATGGCGCCGGCGCCGAGATTGACGCCGCGCCCGATCGTCGTGTCGCCGATGTAGGAGAGGTGCGGCACCTTGCTCCCCTCGCCGATCGTGGAGTTCTTCACCTCGACGAACGTGCCGATCTTGCCGTTCGCCGCGAGCTGCGCGCCGGGCCGGAGGTACGCGAAGGGACCGACGTTGGCGCCCGCGCCGATGACGGCGAGCGTCGCGTCGGTGCGCGTCACGACCGCGTTCTCCCCCACCTCGCAGTCGACGAGGCTCGTGTCCGGCCCGATCGTGGCCCCGGAGTCGATGACGGTGGCACGGAGGATGTGCGTGTTCGGCAGCACCGTGACGTCGGGTGCGAGCGTCGCGCTGACGTCGATCCACGTCGTGGCGGGGTCGAGGATCGTGGCGCCCTCGAGCTGCCAGCGCCGCACGGTGCGGGCGTTGAGGGTGCGAGCGGCCTCGGCGAGCTGCACCCGGTCGTTGACGCCGAGGGCGGCGGCGGCATCGGGCGCGGTCGAGACGGCGACAGGCAGACGGGAGTCGTGCAGCAGGCCGACCACGTCGGTGAGGTACTTCTCCCCCTGCGCGTTGGCCGTGCCGACGAGTGCGATGTGCGCGCGGAGGTCGCCCGCGCGGAAGACGTACACCCCGACGTTGATCTCGGTGACGGATGCCTCGTCGGGCGTGGCATCCTTCTGCTCCACGATCCGCTCGAGGTCTCCCGAGCCCCCACGGATGATGCGGCCGTAGCCGGTCGCGTCATCGACGACGGCGCTCATGACCGTGACGGCGGCGCCCGACCCGCGGTGCGTCGTGACGAGGGACGTCAGCGTGTCGCTGTCGAGGAGCGGCACGTCGCCGCTCAGCACCAGGACGTCGCCATCGAACTCGCCGAGCCGGTCGAGGGCGATCTCGACCGCACGTCCCGTGCCCGGGACCTCGTCCTGATCGACGACGGTGGCCTCGGGGTGGGCGGCGAGCACGGCCGACGCGACGAGGTCGCGCTCGTGCCGCACGACGACGAGGACATGCGCGGGGGCGAGCGCCTCGGCGGTGTCGAGGACGTGTCCCACGAGCGGGCGTCCGCCGATGCCGTGCAGCACCTTCGGCAGCGACGACTTCATGCGGGTGCCCCGGCCGGCGGCGAGGACGACGACAGCGAGCTTCGTATCGGTCATGCTCCGCCGCCAGGACTCGAACCTAGACCTCACAGCTCCAAAGGCTGTCGTGCTGCCATTACACCACGGCGGACCGGCCGCGACTCAGGCGTCGGGGCCTCGACAAGTCTGCCATGGCGGGTGGGCAGACCAGGATGGATGCCGGATGCCTCGGCGCGAGGCATCCGCCATCCCTCGATCACTTCTTGACGGTCACCGTGAGCGACTTGCTCGTCGTCGCACCGGCCGCGTTCACGAACTCCACGCGGTAGACGTACGAGCCCTTCGCCTTGCCCGTGACGGGCAGCGTCGCCCTCTGCGCATTCGGCGTGGCCGCCGTGAGCGGGCCCTCTGCGACGAGCGTCGTGCCTTCGTAGAACCGGTAGGACGTCGCGTTCGTGCCCCACCATAGGTTCGCCACCACGGTGTAGGCGCCGTCGCCGTCCTGGTTGTCGTGGCTGAGCACGGGCGTGCCGGGCTTCGCATCGGCGACCTTGACGGTGACGGGCGTCACGTCGGTCGACCCCTTCGAGTTGACCAGCTCGCCCGTGTAGACGTAGGTGCCGTTGCCGCGACCGGACACTGGCACGGTCGCCTTCTGGGCCGAGACGCCCGCGTAGGCCACCGGGATCGCCGCGATGAGCGTGCCGTTCTCGTAGAGACGGAACACGGAGGCGTTCTCGCCCCACCAGAGGTTCATCGTGAGGGTGTAGTCGCCGTCCTTCAGGCCCGTGTCCCAGCCGTTGTCATCCGACAGCACACCCTTCGCGGGCGCCTTGCGGGCGCCGTCTGCGCGGGGCACGAGGCCTCCGACCGCGAGCGACACGAGGTTGCGGGCGGCTGCGACATCGGCCGACGAGGGCCACTGCGCGCCGAGCACGATGTGCGCCTTCTCGAGCGCCGCGACGAGCGCAGCCGCCGTCGCGGGCGTCGCCGCCGCGCGGTCGCGCGCCTCGGCAGCCGCCACATCGGCCTTCAGCGCCCCCGTGTCGACGGCGGGCCCCGTGCGGGTGAGGCGCACCTCGTCGAGCGTGCCCCACGCACCCGCGCTGAGCGTCAGCGAGGCCGCCACCGTCACGATGCCGTCGGCGCCGACCGTCACGGGAGCCGTCGTCGCGGTGCGGAATGTGCGCCAGCCCGCCAGCTCGAGCGGTGCCGACGCCGATCCCGAGGCGGTGGTCGCGGAGACGGACACCGCGTCGGACGCCCCGGCGCCGCCGCCCTGCGTCGTCGCGGAGAGCGTGTACTCCCCCGCCGGCACGCCGGTGATGCGCTGAGACACGGTCGCCGCGTAGGCGGCGTCGGACCAGAAGCTCACGGCGCGCGCGCCCTGCGCGGCATCCGTCGATGCTCCGATCGTGGCGCCCTGACCCGTCACCGTCCACATCGAGACGTCGGCGTCCTCGAAGCCCGCGTTCGCCACCCACTGCCGCGGCGTGACCGTGACGCTCGCCGAGACGGGGCCGGCCGCCGCCGTCGAGCCGGGAACCGTGTACGCGCCGGGGCCGTGGATCCACGAGTCGGCGTCGGACCAGGTCACCGGGATGCTGTCGGCCGCGCCGTTCCAGCGGACGACGTCGACGGTCTTCGGCAGGGCGATCGCGTCGCCCTCGACGGCCGTGAGCGAGACGGACGCGACGGTCGGTGTCGGTTCGGCGCCCGTCAGCTTCAGACCGTCGTACGCGCCGTCGAGCACGGCGAGCGCGTCGTCAACGAGCCGCTGCGCCGGGCTCGCGGCGGCGAGGACGACGCCCGCGACGGCGAGAGCGTGATCGAGACTCGCGAGCGAGTCCGGCGTCGCGGCGTCGCGGACGACGTGGGCGGCCCGGTCGACCGCGGCGCGGAGCGCCGTCGTGTCTCCGGCGGTCCGCGCCTTCACGAGCTGCACGTCGTCGATCGTGCCCCACGCTCCCGCGGGCAGCGTCGCCGAGATCCGCACGGTGACGGTGTCGCCGGCTGCCACGGCCACGGCGCCCGTTGCGGGCGTCGACCAGTTCTGCCATCCGTTGAGGCCGAAGGGCGCGAAGGCGCTCTTTCCGCCCGGCGCGGTCGACAGCGTGATGCGCACGTCGCTCGCCGCGTCGGCGCCGGCGCCCTGCATCGACGCCGAGGCCCTGTACTGCCCGGCTGCGAGGCCCGTGATCGTCTGCGTGAGGGAGAAGGTGAACGCCGATCCGGAGTAGAAGTGCGACGAGCGCGAGCCGCTCTTCGGATCGTCGGTCGCGCGCACGGTCAGCGCCGTGCCCGTCCGGGTCCACATGCTGACGTCGGCGTCTTCGAAGCCGGGATTGCGCAGGAAGTTCTGCGCGAGCACGGTCACCGTTGCGGTCGAGGCATGGCCCGACGCCGTCGTGCCGGCGATCGAGTACACGCCCGCGCCCTCGATCCAGGATGCGACGTCGGACCAGGTGACCGCCTCGTCCTCGGTCGAGCCGTCGTTGTACGTGACTGGGACGGTCGCGGGCAGCGCGATCGCCTGCCCCTCCGTGAACGTCAGCGCGGGGTCGGCGACGTCGGTCACCTCACGCGGAGCGACGGCGCCCGTGCGGGCGTACGCGAAGACGTTCAGCGACTCGAGAGGCGTGCCGTCGTTTGCGAAGAGCGCCTGGTTGTCCCACGCCGAACCGCCGTAGTACACGCCGGCGTCTGCGGGGTCGTACTCGCCGGCGAAGCTCGACGCCCAGCCCGAGCCGTCCCGCTCCCACTTCACCTTGTTGGCGGTGAGCTGGTCGGGCGCTCCGACGGGCAGCCACGCGGGTTCCCAGTAGAAGACGCCGATGCCGGCGGTGCCGACGTTCGCGACGGCCTGGATGACGTCGCGGACGGCCGTGGCCTGGCCCTGCACGCTGACCGGGTACTGCGTCGCCTCCGACGGGAGGTCGATGACGTTGGTGTGGCCGTCGCCGTCGGCGAGCGTGTACGCCCAGCTCGTCTCGGCGACCATGACCTGCTTGCCGTAGGTGTTTGCGACCTGTGTGAGGACCGACGTGAGGTTCGACAGCGTGCCGTGCCAGTACGGGTAGTACGACGACGCGAAGACGTCGTAGTCGACGCCGTAGGTCTGGAGGTTCGCGGCGTAGCCGGCGTAGCGGCCGACCGTCTCGGGGTTCGTGAAGTGCACGGCGACGAGCGCCGTCGGGAACACCTGGCGCACCGCGGCCGAGCCGGCGGAGAAGATCTTCGCCATGTTCGCGAAGCCCGTCACGCCCGCGACGCCGTTGTTGGTCTCGTTGCCGACCTGCACCATGTGCACGTCGACGCCCGCGTCCTTCATGCGCTGCAGCGCGTCGAGGGTGAAGCCCTTCGTCGCGGCCGCCTTCTCATCGACGCTCATCGCGGCCCACGCCTTCGGGGACTTCTGCTTGCCGGGATCAGCCCAGAAGTCGGAGTAGTGGAAGTCCACGAGCACGCGGAGTCCGGCATCCGTCGCCCTCTCGCCGATCTCGACGGCGCGCGCGACGTCGACGCTGCCGCCGCCATACCCGTTGCCCTCGGCGTCGTGCGGGTCGTTCCACACGCGGATGCGCACGTCCGTGATCCCGTGGTCCTTGAGCACATCGAAGAGGTCGGCGGGCTGCCCGGCGTCGTCGCGGAAGACGACGCCCGACTTCTCGAGCGAGATGACCGACGACACGTCGACGCCGTTGACGAAGTCGGCGGGCAGGTTCTCGACCTTCTGCACGACGATGCCGGCATCGACGGGTCCGTCGGCGGCCGCGGCGGGGACGGCGAGTACCCCCACGGCGAGAAGGGATGCCACGAGGACTGTGACCGGTCCCAGCAGCGGGCGGGCGGAATGGCGCATTGTTTCTCCGATCGACGGTGAAGGAGGATGCGGGCAGGGCGCGCCCGCGCGGGATCAGCCCTTGACGGCCCCGGCGGTGAGGCCTCCGATGATGTAGCGCTGCATCGACAGCACGAGGATCGCGATGGGGATGGCCGCGACGACGGCTCCCGCCGTGAAAAGGCCCCAGTTGGACGACAGCTGGTTCGACACCCACTGGTACATGCCGACCGCGAGCGTCCAGTTGTCCTCGGACACGAGCACGATCTTCGCGACGATGAAGTCGCCGAACGTCGTGATGAAGGACAGCAGCGCGACGACGGCGAGGATCGGCGTGACGAGCGGGAAGATGAGCTTCCAGAAGATCTGCGCGTGCGTCGCGCCGTCGATCTTGGCGGACTCGTCTATCTCGATCGGCACCGTGTTGAAGAAGCCGTAGAGCAGGAACGTGTTCGCCCCGAGCACTCCCCCGAAGTACACGCAGATGAGCGCGAGCTTGGAGTTGAGGCCGAGCGCCGGGACGACCTCGCCGAGCGACAGCAGCATGAGGAAGATCGCGATGAAGGCGAGCGCCTGCGGGAACATCTGCACGATGAGCAGCGTCGTGAGCCCCGCCCGGCGTCCCGAGAACCGGAATCGCGAGAACGCGTACGCCGCCGAGGCGCCCATGAGCACCGACCCGAGCGAGACGCTCGTGCAGATGATGAGCGTGTTGAGCGCCCACGTCCAGTAGCTCGTCTCGCTCAGCGCCGCGTAGTTGACGCCCGAGACCTCGCTGAACAGCGCCGTCGCGGCCGAGAGCGTCCCTCGCGGATTGAGCGACGCCGACAGCACGTACACGAGCGGGAAGAGCGCGTAGAACGCGATCACGACGGCGAGGAGGTACTTCCAGCCGACGTCGAGCAGCCAGCGGCGACGGCGGCCCGACCGGCTCGGCTCTGCGACGGCAAGGGTCCGCGCGGACGCGGTCTGCGTGGTCATCACTGGAACTCCTCGAGCTTGCGGGTCTGACGGAAGGAGAAGAGGGCGACGAGCCCGACGAAGACGAAGGCGATGATCGACAGCGCGCTCGCGAGGCCGTAGTCGGCGGCGCCGCCGGACACGCCCGAGATGTCGTAGATCGCGGAGATCAGGATGTCGGTGTACCCGAGCGCATACGGGGCGCCGGGTATCGACGGGCCGCCGTTGTTGAACATGTAGATGACGGTGAAGTTGTTGAACGCGACGGCGAAGGACGAGATCGCGAGCGGCGCCGTCGACACGAGAAGCAGCGGCAGGATGATCGACCGGAAGCGACGGAACTTGCCGGCGCCGTCGATCTCGGCCGCTTCGAGCGCGTCCTGCGGGATCGCCTGCAGGGCGCCTGTGCACACGAGCAGCCAGTACGGGTAGCTCAGCCAGACGTTGACCCAGACCACCGCGATGCGCGCGAGCGTCGGATCGCCGAGCCAGTTGATGTCGGCGCCGAAGAAGAAGAGGTCATTGATGACGCCGAACTCGGCGTTGAACATGCCGCGGAAGACGAGCGCCGACATGAACGCCGGGAAGGCGTACGGGAGGATGAACAGCACCCGCATCCATTTCCGGCCGCGCACCCTCGGGTCGTTGTAGACGAGCGCGAAGAACAGCCCGAGGGCGAACGGCAGCACGACGGACAGCAGCGACCAGACGACGGTCCAGCCGAGGACGAGGAGCATCGGCTGCGCGAGCTCGGGGTCGGTGAACAGCCGGGTGAAGTTCTGGAATCCGACGTTCACGGCCCAGCCGGTCGGCAGCGCCGTGCCGTCGTCGGCGACGAAGCTGCCCTGGTCCGTCGCGTGGTACACGGTGCCGGTCGTGGTGTCGGTGATCGTCTGCGCCTGCTCGTCCCACACGAGGGTCGAGGTATAGACCGCCGCGCTGACGGCATCCCGCGTGCGGAGCGCCCCATCGTTGGGATCGCTCGAGATCGGGACGCGCAGGGCGATGACGGAGTCCTGCAGGGCCTGGTCGGAGAGGAGCTGCGTGCGGTCCACGACGGTCCAGCCCTGCACCTCTGTGGGCGCGCCGCTGCCGGACATCTCGCCGGCGTCGCTGAGCGGCTGCTCCTCGGTGCCGACACGCACGATGCCGCCGTCGTTGATCGCGAACCCGAGCGCCCCCATCTGCTGCACGATCGTCAGCGGGTACGTCGGCGATCCCTCGACACGTCGCTCGCCCTGGATGAGCGCCGCTTGGACCGCCTGCTCCTGCGTGCCGGCGTGGCCCGTGCCGTAGTTCGTGAAGGCGATGTAGGCCGTGTAGCCGAAGATGAAGATCTGGAAGGTGAACAGGAACACGAGCCCCGGCAGCATGTACTTCAGCGGGATCGTGCGCTTCGCGAAGTACACCCAGTCGGCGACCGCGACGATCACGACCATGCCCACGAGGATGAACCAGTTCTCGACGCGATAGGCCGACAGGACGACGAGCAGTCCGAACGCGTTGATGAGCGCCATCAGCACGAGCTTGACGACGAAGCCCCCGCCGCGGCCGCGCCAGTTGCGGGCGTGCGACTCCCGGACGGGGCGTACGGGGGCCTCCCCTGGTGACGACGGGGCCTCCACGGCCTCCTGTTTGAGCGACATCGCGTCCTTCCTTCTCGACGGTGCGGGTGCGGCGATGCTGCGAGGCGGGCGGGCGCGCCGTCCGCCTCGCAGCGGAACCGGTCAGCCGGCGAGCGCGCCGTTCAGATCGTCGATCATCTTGTTCCACGTCGAGGCCGGGTCGGCTCCGGCGATGATCTGCGACTCCGCGGCGTTCCAGTAGTCCCAGACCGTGCCCATCTCGGGGATGCTGGGCATCGGCACGCCGTTCTTCGACGAGGCGAGGAAGCCGGCGATGACCGGGTCGGATGCCACCTGGTCGGCGAGCGTCGTCCACGCGGGGATGCGCGGGTCTGCGTCGTAGAGGGCCTTCTGGGCCTCGTCGGTCGCGAGGTAGTTCACCAGGAACTCGTTCGCGAGCAGCGCGTTCTTGCTCTGCGAACTCAGGTAGAAGCCCTGCACGCCGACGAACGGCGCGGCCGGCTGGCCGCCCGCGGACGGGATGGGGCTCACCTTGAGGTTGACGTCGCCGAACGACGAGATCGCCCACGGGCCCTGCACCGTGAAGGCGGCCTTGCCCGAGTTGAACAGCTCGTTGTTCGTGTCGTAGTCGATCGTCGTCGAGATGAAGCCGGTGCCCTTCTCGCCGTTGGCGCCGAGCCAGTTCGCGAAGGCCTCGCCGTTCGCACCGCCCATGCCGACCTCGTTCGTATACGAGCCCGAGTCGTCCTGCACGAAGACGGGCGCGCCGAACGACGTCTGGAACCCGTACATCGTGTAACCGTCGCCCGTCTGGCCGTTCGTGTTGATGACGAACGGACGCTCGGCTCCGGAGGCCTGACCCATCTGGATCATCTCGTCCCACGTCGTGGGCGCCGTGTCGCCGACGAGGTCGGTGTTCTGGATGAGCGCGACGGTCTCGAGCGAGTACGGCAGTGCGTAGAGCTGGCCGTCGTAGGTCATGGCGTCGAGGGCGACCTGCTCGAACGACGACGCCTTGTCGCCGAGGTCGACGGTGTTGACGACGCCGGCGGCCACGAGGGCGCCCAGCCAGTCGTGTGCGCCGACCGTGATGTCGGGGCCCTCGCCCGTCGGCACCTGGGCGATGAAGTCGTTGCGGATGTCGTCGAAGTTCTTCTCGACGAGCGTGACGGTGGCGCCCGTCTCCTCCTCGAACGACTTCGCGGCGGCCTCGACGGCCGGCTTGCGGTTCGCGTCGACCCAGACGGTGAGCTCCTGACCGGAGCCGTCGGCGCTGCCGGACGACTCGGGGGCGCCACCGCTCGAGCAGCCGGCGAGGACGACGGCGGTCGCGAGGACCGCGGCGCCGAGTGCGATGTGCTTGCGCATGTGGATTGTTCCTTCCAGAAGGAGGGCCGTCGGGCGCGAGCCGGGGGGATCGCGTCGTTACGACCGGAGGTGGTGATGCCCGGAGCTGAAGGTGTGTCGTCGGTCGCTCCGCCGGGTCCCGGGCGGCGGTGGAGCGGCCGCGGGTCATCGCAGGCCGGCGACCACCTCCCGTGCGAGCACGCGAGAGGTGCGGACGACGGCGACCGCGCCGCCCGGGAGCTGCAGTTCGCCGTCGAGCTCGACGCCCGAGACGAGGTCGGTGCCCTGCGCGGAGACGCGGACGGCCTCGTCGCGGTGGTTCACGACGATCGTGTACTCGGCCGCGTCCGAGCGTCGCCTGACGATCTCGACACCCTCGGGCGCGTCGCTCGGCGTGACGCCGGCGTCGCGGTAGACGGCGCTCGCGAGCGTCGCCAGGCCGACGGCATCCAGTCGGGTGCTGACGTACCAGCCGACCCCGACGCCGTGGCGATTGCGCGTGATGGCGGGGCGACCGGCGCCCGGACCGTCGACGTAGGTCGCGATGGCCTCGGCGCCGCGGAGCACGACATCCTCGGCCCACGCGTCGGCCACGAGCGGCGCGGCCGACTCCGCCGGCCAGGACACGCCGCACGTCGCCCCCTCGCGCAGGGGCAGAAACTCCTCGACGACGACGCCGAGCGAGGGCTCGAGCGGCGCGCCGAAGCCGCCTGCGTGCACGGCGTCGTTCTCGTCGACGATCGCGGAGAAGAACGAGACCAGGAGCGTGCCGCCCTGCTCGACGTAGCGGTTGAGGTTCGCGGCGTCCCGCTCGCTCAGCATGTACTGCGCGGGGGCGACGACCAGGCGGTAGCCCGAGAGGTCCTGCCCCGGCAGGGCGAAATCGACGGTGATGCCGTCGCGCCACAGCCGCTCGTAGAAGGCGCGCACCTGCTCGGCGTGGGTCACATCGACGGAGGGACGCCACTCGAGGTCCTGTGCCCAGAACGACTCGAAGTCCCACAGCATCGCGACGTCGGCGACGACCCGCGAGCCGCGGATCTCCTCGAGCTGGGCCAGCGTGCCACCGAGCTCGACGACTTCCCGCCACACCCGCGAACCGGTGCCGGCGTGCGGGATCATCGCCGAGTGGAACTTCTCGGCGCCATAGCGCGACGCGCGCCACTGGAAGAAGAGGATCGCGTCCGCGCCGCGGGCGAGGTGGGTGAGCGAGTTGCGTGCGAGCTCGCCGGGGCGCTTGGCGATGTTGCGCGGCTGCCAGTTGACGGCCGACGTCGAGTGCTCCATGAGGATCCACGGCTTGCCGCCGCCCACCGACCGTGACAGATCGGCGGCGATCGCGAGGCCGATCTCGCCCTCGGGGTCGGCCGCCCACAGGTAGTGGTCGTCGGAGACGATGTCGACCTCGCGCGCCCACGCCCACATGTCGGTCGTCCAGCTCTGGTTGGCCATGAAGTTCGTCGTGATCGGCTGACTCGCACGGGCGCGGATCGCGTCGCGCTCGGCGACGAAGCACGCACGGAGCTGGTGGTCGGTGAACCGCGCGAAGTCGAGGCGCTGTGCGGGGTTGGCGACGGAGGGCGTCGCTGCGGGGGCGCCGACGTGCTCCCACGCGCCGTAGCGCTGGCCCCAGAAGGCCGTCCCCCACGCGGCGTTGAGCGCGTCGAGCGAGCCGTAGCGGCCCTGCAGCCACTCGCGGAAGGCGCGAACCGAGTGCGTGGAGTAGTCCTCGCCGACGGGCACGCCGTACTCGTTGTGCACGTGCCACATCACGACGGCCGGGTGCTCGCCGTAGCGCTCGGCGAGCGCCGACGCGATGCGCACGACGGCGTCGCGGTAGGCGGGCGACGAGTGCGAGGCCATGCCGCGCGAGCCGAAGCCCATGACGACGCCCTCGCGCGACACGACGCGCGCGTCGGGGTGCTGCGCGAAGAGCCAGGCGGGAGGGGATGCCGTCGGCGTGCCCAGATCGACCGAGATGCCGTTGTCGTGGAGGAGGTCGAGCAGCTCGTCGAGCCAGGAGAAGTCGAAGACGCCCTCGCTCGTCTCGATGAGCGCCCAGGCGAAGATGCCGACGCTCACGAGGTTGACGCCCGCCTCGCGCATGAGCGCGACGTCTTCGAGCCAGACCTCGCGGGGCCACTGCTCCGGCGTGTAGTCGCCTCCGTAGGCGATGCCCCGGATCGAGGGCCAGGCGTCGGTCGAAGTCATGGACACTCCGTCGGGTCGTGTTGTCTGTGTCACGGGCTGTGACCGGTCACAGTCTTACGCACCCCTTGATCGATCGGCTAGCCGCAGGCCGGTTCCGTTACCAAACTGTGACCGGTCACAGGATTATCGCGCCGAACCGCTCGATCGGCCTCCTGCGGGGGTAGAGTCGCCCATCGTGGACGACTCGACGACGACCCGGCGCAAGCCCACCATCCGCGACGTCGCGGCGGCTGCCGGCGTCTCGCACGGCACCGTGTCGCGATTCCTCAACGGCGGGCACTGGGTCTCGCCCGAGGCGCGGGCCGCGGTCGAGGAGGCGATCCGCACGACGGGCTACACCGTCAGCCACGCCGCGCGCAGCCTCGCGACGGGCAGGGCCGGCTCCCTCGCCTTCCTCCTCACCGAGCCGCAGCATCTGCTGTTCTCCGACCCGACGTTCGCGCTCCTCCTCCGTGGCGCCGCCGAGGCGCTCGCGCAGCGGTCGATGACGCTCGTGCTCCTCGTCGCCGGCACCCCCGCCGAGCGGGCCAACGTGACGCACTTCGTGAGCGCCGGACACGTGGACGGCGTGCTGCTGATCTCGTCGCACGAGTCCGATCCGCTGCTCGAGTCGCTCATCGCCTCCGGCGTGCCGACCGTGTGCTGCGGACTCCCCCTCGGCCACCAGAGCGACGTCTCGACGGTCTCGGTCGACGAGGTCGGCTCGGCGCGAACGATGACCCGGCACCTCCTCGACCAGGGCCACCGTCGCATCGCGATGATCGCGGGCCCCCACGACACCCCGGGCGGCAAGTACCGCCTCGTCGGCTTCCGCGACGAGCTCGGGGACCTGTTCGATCCCGCCCTCGTCGAGGAGGGCGACTACAGCCTCGACTCGGGCATCGCGGGGATGAACCGCCTGCTCGAGAAGGGCGAGCGGCCCGACGCCGTGTTCGCAGCATCCGACCTGATGGCCGCCGGCGCCATCACGGCGCTGCGCCGAGCGGGACTCCGGGTGCCCGACGACGTCGCCGTCGCGGGCTTCGACGACTCGGGACTCGCGGCGTCGCACGAGCCTCCGCTCACGACGATGCGCCAGCCGTGGGAGCAGATCAGCGAGCGCATGGTCGCCCTCCTCCTCGACGTCATCGACGGCGGGCCGCACGAGGCGGTGACGCTGCCCACGACGCTCGTCGTGCGCGAGACCGCCTGACCGCGGCATCGCGGCCCGCGGCGCCACTCGATAATGGAGGGATGGCAGCAGAGGCGGACGAGGTCGATCGGATCGTCGAAGCGTGGACCCTGCAGCGTCCCGACCTCGACTTCTCGCCCCTCGAAGTGCTCTCGCGCGTCGACCGCCTGTCGCGCCACCTCGACCGCGCGCGGCGGGACGCCTTCCGGCGCAGCGAGCTCGAGCCGTGGGAGTGGGACGTGCTCTCGGCGCTCCGCCGTGCGGGCGAGCCGTTCCAGCTGAGCCCCAAGCAGCTGCTGCAGCAGACGCTCGTCTCGAGCGGCACGATGACCAACCGCATCGACCGCCTCGTCGGCCGCCGGCTCGTCCGACGCGAGCAGGACCCGGACGACGGGCGCAGCATCCTGGTCACCCTGACGGAGGACGGGAGAACGAGAGTGGATGCCGCCATCACGCGCCTCGTGGACGCGGAGGCTCTGCTCCTCGCCGCGCTCTCGCGCGGTGACCGCGACCGCCTGGCGGGGCTGCTCCGCAAGCTCAGCCTCGGCTTCGACCTGAGCGACGTCGGCTGATGGCGCACCTGCTCGGCGGCGAGGCGCTGCACCTCGAGTTCCCCACCAAGGTCGTGTTCGACTCGGTCTCGCTCGGCGTGGACGAGGGCGACCGCATCGGCATCGTCGGCCGCAACGGCGACGGCAAGAGCTCGCTGCTCGCGATGCTCGCCGGTCGCCTCGAGCCCGACGGCGGACGCGTCACGGTGCGCGGCGGCGTGCGCGTCGGCGTGCTCGACCAGGGCGACACCCTCGACGACGACCACTCGATTCGCGAGGCGGTCGTCGGCGACGCGGCCGACCACGAATGGGCGGGCGACGCGCGCGTGCGCGACGTCATCGCGGGCCTTCTCGCGGACCTCGACTGGGACGGCTCCGTCGTGCCGCTCTCGGGCGGCCAGCGCCGCCGCGTCGCGCTCGCCAAGCTGCTCGTCGGCGACTGGGACGTCCTCGCCCTCGACGAGCCGACGAACCACCTCGACGTCGAGGCGATCGCGTGGCTCGCCGAGCACCTCAAGAACCGCTGGGCCCGCGGCGCGGGCGCACTGCTCGTCGTGACGCACGACCGGTGGTTCCTCGACGAGGTCTGCACGACGACGTGGGAGGTGCACGACCGCATCGTCGAGCCGTTCGAGGGCGGCTACGCGGCGTACATCCTCCAGCGCGTCGAGCGCGACCGGCAGGCCGCATCCATCGAGGCGCGACGTCAGAACCTCGCGCGCAAGGAGCTCGCGTGGCTGCGCCGCGGCGCCCCCGCGCGCACGTCGAAGCCGAAGTTCCGCATCGACGCCGCGAACGCCCTCATCGCCGACGTGCCCGAGATCCGCGACAAGACCGAGCTGCAGTCGCTCGCGGTGTCGCGGCTCGGCAAGGACGTCGTCGATCTGCTGGACGTCGGCGTCTCGTACGACGATCGGCCCGTCCTCCGCGACGTCGAGTGGCGCCTGGCACCCGGCGAGCGCACCGGCATCCTCGGCGTCAACGGCGCGGGCAAGTCGACGCTCCTCGGCCTGATCGCCGGAACGGTCGAGCCCACCTCGGGGCGGGTCAAGCGCGGCAAGACCGTGCAGGTCGCGACGCTCACGCAGCGCCTCGACGACCTCGATCCGTTCCTCGACGAGCCCGTCCGCATCGTCATCTCGCGCCTGCGCACGAGCTACACGTTCGGCGCCGGATCGAAGGCGCAGGAGCTCACACCCGGTCAGCTGCTCGAGCGGATGGGCTTCCAGTCCGCGCAGCTCTCGACGCCCGTGAAAGACCTCTCGGGCGGACAGCAGCGCCGCCTGCAGCTGCTGCTCATCCTTCTCGAGCAGCCGAACGTGCTGATCCTCGACGAGCCGACCAACGACCTCGACACCGACATGCTCGCCGCCCTCGAAGACCTCCTCGACTCGTGGCCGGGCACGCTCATCGTCGTGTCGCACGACCGGTACTTCCTCGAGCGCGTCACCGACCAGCAGTACGCCATCCTCGATCAGCACCTGCGCCACCTTCCCGGCGGCGTCGACGAGTACCTGCGCCTGCGCACGGCGCAGAAGAACAGGCCGATGGATGCCGCACCCTCGCGCGCCGCGGCGGCGCCGGCCGCGGCATCCCCCTCCCTGACAGGCGCCGACCGGCGCGCCGCCGAGAAGGAGCTCTCGTCGATCGACCGCCGTCTCGAGAAGCTGACCGCCTCGATCGGCGCGCTCGACACCCGCTTCGCCGACGCGCACGACGACTACTCGACCCTCACGGCGCTGCAGGCCGAACGGGCGGCGCTCGCCGACGAGCAGGCGACGCTCGAGGAGCGCTGGCTCGAGCTGAGCGAGTCGCTCGAGGCCTGACGCCCGCCCCAGGGCCGCGCCCAGCGAGTCGCGCGAGGGCGCCCGGCGCCGAGCGCGCCACTTTCCTGCGAGCGCGGCATCCCCCCGCCGCAGCGCTCGCAGGAAACTGCAGCGCTCGCGCGCGCGGCATCCGTCCGCCGCAGCGCTCGCAGAAAACGGCAGCGCTCGCGCGCGCGGCGCCGAGCTCACACCTCCGGAAGCAGCCCCAGACCCCGGAAGGCACGGTCGTAGATCTCCCGGACGACGTCCTGCTTGCGCGCGTTGTACTGCATGACGTGCTCGCCGCGCTCGTTCGCGGCCGCAGCGGCCGCTCGCTTCGCGTCGGCGTAGCGCTCTCGATCCTCGGGATGCGTGCGCAGCCAGTCGCGGAAGATGAGGTGCCGCGCCGCCTCGGGGCAGTCGGGCGGGAAGACGTGGAGATTGCAGAGCGGCTCCGTCGCCCCGAAGCACCGATGCCCGTACCACCACGGCTCGCGGACCCGGAGCCGGAAGCCCGCCGCCTCGAGAGCGGGGACGTACGCGTCCTCGTCGTCGGGGTCGGCGACGATCAGGTCGATGTCGATGATCGGCTTGGCGGGCAGTCCGGCCACCGATGTCGAGCCGACGTGGGTCACGGACACGGCCGTCGGCCCGAGGGCGCCCCGAATGCGGCCCTCGAGCACCGCGAACGCCTCCGCCCACGCCGCGTTGGGCTCGGCGATGACGATGTCGGGGAGGGGCTCGGCTCCCGCAACCCACGGCGTCTGTCCGGGAGGGGCTGGGGCGTCCGCGAAGCGGACGATGTCGGCGGCGCTCGGCACGCTCTCAATACCAGAAGCTCAGGCGCGCCGGCACGGGCCACGACAGCAGCGCTGCGGCTGCGACGCCGTCGTCCGCCTCGACGCGACCTGCCGCGGCGAGCGTCGCGAGCGACACCGAGCCGAGGTAGACGGCGGAGAGCTCGGTGACGCCGAGGCGCACGACGGGCACGTCGTCGGGCACGTCGGCCGAGACCGTCGCCTCGCCGGCCGCGTCGATGTCGAGCAGCCAGCGGCCTGCCGCGATCCCGAGCGGGTCGGTCACCTCGAGTGCGATGCGGCCGGATGCCGGGTAGCGGCGCGCGGCGAGCGCGGCGGGCACGTCGAGGATGCGCACCCACTGGTGGTCGCCGACCCACAGGTGCGCCGCGCGGCGGTCGGAGATCATCCACAGCACGGGCTCTTCGACGGACTGCTCCGAGGCGGTCAGCTCGGCGACGAGGTCGAGCTCGAGGAGGAACCGCCACAGCGCGGCGTAGGCGTCGGGCGTCTCGGCGATGAGGCGGTGAATCTGCACCTTCGAGCGGGCGAAGTCGTCGTCGTTCTCCTCGTACGCGTAGAGCGCAACCCCACGGAGGGCGCCTTCGGTGTCGGTGTACTGCACGGCGCGGAGGCGCTCGGGCTTCTCGGCATCGGGTCGCGTGCCCGCGAAGCGGTCCCAGTGGCCGACCGGCATCTCGATCTCGCCGGGCTGGTCCAGGCGCACCCGGTCGTGCAGCTCGGGCGCGATCTCGCGGAAGCGCTCGCGCGTGATGAAGTCGATGCGCCCGTCGGGGCAGGGTCCCGACCAGCGCCCGCGACGCACGTCGATCTTGAGCTGCCCGCTCATGGCGGCGGCGGCGAAGCCGAAGCGGCCGTAGATCGTCGACTCGCTCACCGTCAGCACGGCCACGGGTACGCCAGCCGCGTGCGCCCGGCGGAGCTCCCCCGTCATCATCGAGCGCAGCACGCCGCGGCGCCGATGCGTGGGAGCGACCGTCACGGTGCTGATCGCGGCCGCCGGGATGCCTCGACCGCCCGGGACAGAGAGCTCGGTGACCCACGAGGCGAACGTCGCAACCGGCCGATCGGGGTCGGGAGCCGCCGTGTCGTAGACGCCCAGGAGCCGCCGCTGCGTCTGGCGCTCGAACCACGCGCTCTGCTGCACCTCGGTCAGCTCGCTGTCGAGGAATCCGCGGGCCACGGCCTGGTTCCAGTGCCGTGCGGCCGTCTCGTCTGTGTTGGCGACGAGACGCAGCTCGAGCTCCTGCTCGCCCAGCACGCGGCGCGCGTCGTCGTCGAGCGGTCCGTCGTGGTGGCGCGCAGCGAGGTCGGTCATGGTGGAGCTCCTTCGATTCCGGCCGTCAGAGGATGCGGGCACCCGGCACGGGCCCGTGCACGTGCAGGGCGGTGTAGCCGGCGGAGGACAGCGTCACCTGCAGTTCCAGGGCCGCCTCGGGGTCGGCGGTGAGGAAGGCGAGGGTCGGACCCGACCCCGATACGATCCCGGCGAGCGCTCCGGACTGCTCTCCCAGCTCGAGCGCGTCGCGCAGCGACGGGCGCAGCGAAAGCGCGGCCGCCTGCAGGTCGTTGCGCACGCGCTCGGCGAGGACGACGGGATCGCCCGCGCGCAGCGCCTGCAGCACGGCGGGGTCGACGGCGGGCGAGCGCACGGGCGGGGCGATGTCGGTCGCGCGGTCGTCGCGGAGGCGGTCGAGGTGCCGGTACACCTCGGGCGTCGACAGACCCTCCCCCGCGGACGGGAGGATGATCCAGTCGAAGCGCCCCTTGGCGAGGGCGGGACTCAGCTGGTCGCCGCGCCCGGTGCCGATCGCCGTGCCGCCGAGCAGGGCGAAGGGCACGTCGGCGCCGAGGCGTGCGGCCAGTCGCTGCAGCTCCTGCCCGCCGAGGTCGGTGCCCCACAGCAGATCGCACGCGACGAGGGCGGCCGCGGCATCCGCTGATCCCCCGCCCATCCCCCCGGCGACCGGCACGTGCTTGACGACCTCGAGGTGCACCCCGCCCTCGTAGCCCGCGCGCTGCGCGACGAGCCGCGCGGCGCGCAGGGCGAGGTTGCGGTCGTCGGCGGGCACGCCCGCGACGTCGACGGTGCCGCTCACCGAGATGGAGAACCCGTCGGACGGCTCCGCCCACACGTCCTCGTACAGCGACACCGCCTGATAGGCCGAGGCGACGTCGTGGTAGCCGTCGTCCTGCACGTCGCCGACCTCGAAGAAGAGGTTGATCTTCCCCGGGGCCCGGACGTGCACCCGATCGCCGACGTGCGCGTGACTCACGAGGTCGCCGACTGCGCCCAGAGGTCGACGTCGATCGAGTCGGCGAGAGCGTCGATGCGCTCCAGCTCCTCGGTCGTGAAGCCCGGTCCGCGGAGGGCCGCGAGGTTCTCGTCGAGCTGAGTCGTCGACGAGGCCCCGATGAGCGCGGAGGTCACCACGGGGTCGCGCAGAACCCACTGGATCGCCATCTGCGCGAGCGTCTGACCCCGCTCCTTCGCGATGACGTCGAGGCTGCGCAGCGCCGACAGCGCCCCCTCGGTCAGGCGCTGTCCGCCGAGCGACGAGCGCTGCTGCGCGCGCTCGGCCGTGCCGTCGCCGAGGTACTTGTCGGTGAGCAGCCCCTGTGCGAGCGGCGTGAACGCGATCGCACCGAGCCCCTCCTTCGCGAGCACGCCCGTGAGGCCGTCCTGCACCCAGCGGTTGAGGATCGAGTACGACGGCTGGTGGATGACGAGGGGCGTCCCGAGGCTGCGGGCGATGGCGATCGCGACGGCGGTGCGCTCGGCGCTGTAGGACGAGATGCCGACGTAGAGCGCCTTGCCCTGGCGCACGAGGGTGTCGAGCGCGCCGATGGTCTCCTCGAGCGGCACGTCGGGGTCGAAGCGATGCGAGTAGAAGATGTCGACGTAGTCGACGCTCATCCGGGTGAGCGACTGCTCGGCGCTCGCGATGAGGTACTTGCGCGGCCCGCCGTTGGCGTAGGGGCCGTTCCACATGTCGTAGCCGGCCTTCGACGAGATGATGAGCTCGTCGCGGTAGCGGCCGAAGTCCTCGCGCATCATGCGGCCGAAGTTCGTCTCCGCCGAGCCGTAGGGCGGGCCGTAGTTGTTCGCGAGGTCGAAGTGCGTGATGCCCTTGTCGAACGCGTGGCGCAGCACTTCGCGCTGACGGTCGAAGGGGATGTTGTCGCCGAAGTTCCACCACAGTCCGAGCGAGATCGGCGGCAGGAGCAGGCCGGAGGTGCCGACCCGGCGGTACTCGAGGGAGTCGTAGCGGTCGTCGGCGGCGGCGTACGGGCGGTGGAGGTCTCCACCGCGAGAGCGATACTGCGATGCGTCGGTCACCGTTCGAGGCTAGCGCGCGCACAGCGGGCGCGGTCAGCCCGTTGCGCGGCGCCATCCCGAGGCCGGCGGCACCGCATCCCGAAGCCGATGAGACGGCATCCCGAACCCGGTGAGACGGCATCCCGAGGGGCCGCCGGCATCCCGATGCCGATGGGGGCCCCTCCTGTCAAGGGACTTGGGAGGGAAACGAGGCCGTAACAACCTCTGCATAGGGTGGCTCACGGGCCCCCGCCCCTCGCTCCGCCCCTCGCACCCCCTGAAGGAGGACGCCATGTCGGCTCTGTCGGCGCTGCCGGTCGCGCAGCATCCCTGGACCGCTCTGCTCGGTCGGCCCGACGTCGTCCTCGATCGCGGCGTCCTGCACGTCGTGCACGACGACGTGACCCCTCAGGAGGCGCGGATCGCCGACCTCCTCGCCGTGGCCGACGCGCTCGACG
Source organism: Microbacterium sp. AZCO (assembly GCF_039614715.1). GTDB lineage: Bacteria > Actinomycetota > Actinomycetes > Actinomycetales > Microbacteriaceae > Microbacterium. The sequence continues at coordinate 1,973,835 of NZ_CP154857.1, forward strand.
AGGCGGGGATCGAGGTCGCGCTCATCCGGCACGACCGCTCGACGCCCGCCCTGGTCGTGGACGTCTCTGCTCGGGATGCCGCCTTCGACGCCCTCCGCCGGCTCGGGCGCGACGAGCCGTTCTACGTCAAGCGCCAGCGCGGGCGCGCGGTGCTCGCGGCCGAGGCCGAGCTGCCGGGATCCGAGCCGTCGTCGTGGCGCGTGTACCGCCCCCGGCTGACGCGTTCCGCCGACCTGCGGTACGGATCGTCGACGGGCGCCCGGCTCGAGTTCTGGCGGTTCGGCGACGACCTCGTCGAAGCTCCGCAGGCGAATCTGCTGATGCGGCGCGTGACGGCCGCATCCGATCTCTCGTACGAGACGGTGGCGCAGCACGGCCGCGCGTGGCGCACGATCGCGGGCATGTTCGACCCGCAGCCCGAGGAGTTCACCGCCGACGTCGACATCGTCTTCTCGTGGGTCGACGGCTCGTCGAGCGAGTTCCAGCGCCAGCGCGCGGCACGCATGGCGGGCTACGTCGTGGGCGAGGGCGACGACGGCCCGGCGCGCTACCGGCACGTCGACGAGCTGCGCTACGCGCTGCGCAGCGTGCACATGTACGCGCCGTGGGTGCGGCGCATCTTCATCGCGACCGACTCCCCCGCGCCCGCATGGCTGCGCGACCACCCGCAGGTGACGATCGTGCGCAGCGAGGAGTTCTTCGCCGACCCCTCGGTCCTCCCCACGCACAACTCGCACGCCGTCGAAGCGCAGCTGCACCGCATCCCGGGTCTCGCGGAGCACTTCCTCTACTCCAACGACGACATGTTCTTCGGGCGTCCGGTCGAGCCCGAGCTGTTCTTCACCCCCGGCGGAATCACGAAGTTCGTGGAGTGCGAGGTGCGCATCGGCACCGGACCGGCGGCCCCGCACCGCAGCGGCCACGACAACGCCCTGCGCGTCAACCGCGAGCTGCTGCGCTCACGCTTCGGCCGCACGATCGTGCGCGACCTCGAGCACTGTGCGACGCCGCTGCGCCGGAGCGTGCTCGCCGAGCTGGAGGAGCAGTTCGCGGACGACTTCGCCCGCACGGCGGCATCCCGATTCCGCTCCGCCACCGACATCTCGGTGACGAACTGCCTGTACCACTACTACGCCCTCATGACGGGGCGCGCGGTCGTGACGCACAAGCCCCGCACCCGCTACGTGCAGACGACGATGGCGGCGTCGCTCACGCGCATGGAGACGCTCGCGAAGCGCCGCGACGTCGACATGTTCTGCCTCAACGACGGCGGCGAGAAGGAGCTGCCTGAGGAGCTGCGCGTCGAGACGCTGCGCGCGACCCTCGAGCGGATGTTCCCGGTGCGTGCTCCGTGGGAGCGGCCCGAGCTCACCGCAGCACAGGAAGCGGCTCGGTCGGCGCATCCTTCCGCTCGCCGCTGAGGGGTCCGAGGCGCGGCGCGGGTGCCGCGAGCCGCGGCGTTGATGGCGCGAGCCGCGGCGCGGGCGCGATTCCGGCGAGTGCGAGGCGATGGAGCGACTCCGCCGCGTCGATGTGCTCGAGCGGGAGCGGTGCATCGACGGGCACGACGGAGTGGACGACCGTCTCGTCGTAGACGTGCACCAGGTTGAAGGACTGCGCGCCATCCTGCGGACGGGTGCCGCCGGTCGGGACCGTGAGGTCCTGCGTGTAGCAGGTCGCCGAGGCGACCGAGACGGGAATCCCCGCGAATGTCGCGAACGTGGAGTAATGCAGGTGTCCCGCGATGATGGCCCGCACGTCGGTGCCGCGGACGACCGCGGCGAGCCGGGACTGGTCGCGCAGCTCGACGGTCGCCGCGAGCGGGAGCACGCTCGGCACCGGCGGGTGATGCATCGCGAGGATCGTGCCGAGCGGTGCCGGCGTCGCGAGCACGCCGGCGAGCCACGCGAGCTGCTCGTCGCGCAGCTCGCCGTGGTGGTGCGCCGGCACCGACGTGTCGAGCGTGACGACGCGCAGCCCGTCGAGCTCGTCGACGCGGTCGACGGGCACGAGCGGGTCGGTGACGCGGTCGCCGAGCAGGTGCGCCCGGAACCCCGCGCGGTCGTCGTGATTGCCCATGACCCAGAGCACGGGCGCGCCGAGACGCGCGGCGAAAGGCTCCACGAGATCGCGGATGGCGACGTACGCCTCCCCTTCGCCCCAATCCGCGAGATCGCCCGTGAAGATGAGGGCATCGGGATGGATGCCGGTCCCCTCGATCGCGGCGAGCGCGCGCGCGAGCCGCTCGGTCGAGTCGACGAGGTCGAACAGTCGTGAGCCGGCGGCGCGCAGATGCGTGTCGCTCAGGTGCAGCAGAACCCGTTCGGGTGCCGGGTGTTCCGCGGTCCGCATGGTTTTTCGTCCCCCTGCGCGGGGCACGGTGCTCCGCGCGCGCCGCTCGGCGCATCCCGAAATGTTACCGGCATGTTTCGTACCTTCCCGGCAACACGGCGTGAACGTTCGGCAAACCCGTATCGGACGCCCAGGGCCCTCAGATGCGGGCGATGCGGACGAAGTCGTCGACGGAGAGCTGCTCGCCGCGGGCGGTGGGAGCGACGCCCGCCTTCTCGAGGACCTCGGATGCCGCGGCCGCCGACCCGCCGAGCACCGGCGCCACAGCCTGCCGCAGCATCTTGCGGCGCTGCTGGAAGGCGGCATCCACGATCTCGAAGGTGCGCCGGCGCAGGGTCTCGTCGCCGCGCGGCTCCGCGTCGCGCTCGAACGCGACGAGCACGCTGTCGACGTTGGGAACCGGCCAGAACACCTGGCGCGACACCGTGCCGGCCAGGCGCCACGGGCCGTACCAGGCCGCCTTGACGCTCGGCGCGCCGTAGACCTTCGAGCCGGGAGGTGCGGCGAGGCGCTCCCCCACTTCGGCCTGCACCATGACGACACCGCGCTCGAGGCTCGGGAAGGTCTCGAGGAAGTGCAGCAGCACGGGGACGCTGACGTTGTACGGAAGGTTGGCCACGAGCACCGTCGGGTCGCCGGGCAGATCCCGCACGCGGAGCGCGTCGGCGTCGACCACGGTGAGTGCGCCGTCCGCGACGCCGTGCTCGGCCGCCGTCTCGGGCAGGCGCGCGGCGAGGCGGTGGTCGATCTCGACGGCGGTGACCGTCGCGCCCGTCTCGAGGATCGCGAGGGTCAGCGAGCCGAGGCCCGGGCCCACCTCGACGACGCGCTCGCCCGCCTCGACCCGAGCGACCTGCACGATCTTGCGCACCGTGTTGGCATCGACGACGAAGTTCTGCCCCAGCTTCTTGGTGGGGGTGACGTCGAGTTCGGCCGCGAGGGCGCGGATCTCGGCGGCACCGAGGAGGCTGACAGGCATGCGTACCACAGTAGCGACGCGCGCGCCCCTCCCTCGTGACGATCGCGCGACGGCGCTAGCGTCGGGGTCATGAACACAACGGGCTCGATTCCGGCGGACGCGTTCTCGCTCCGCAGCCCCTACGGTCGCCGAGCGATCGGACTCTCCGTCGCGGCCGCTGTCGGCGGATTCCTCTTCGGGTTCGACTCCTCCGTCATCAACGGAGCCGTCGACTCGATCCAGAAGGACTTCGGCCTCAATGCGGTCATCACGGGGTTCGTCGTCGCGATCGCGCTCCTCGGCTGCGCCGTCGGCGCGATCATCGCGGGCAACCTCTCCGACCGCTTCGGGCGTCTGCGCGTCATGTTCCTCGGCGCGATCATGTTCTTCGCGAGCTCGCTCGGGGCGGGCTTCTGCTTCTCGGTGTGGGACCTGGCGTTCTGGCGCGTCATCGGCGGTCTCGGCATCGGAATCGCGTCCGTGGTCGCCCCCGCCTACATCGCCGAGATCGCCCCGCGGCAGATCCGCGGCAGCCTCGCGTCGCTGCAGCAGCTCGCGATCACGCTCGGCATCTTCGCCGCACTCCTCAGCGACGCCCTGCTGCAGAACGCGGCGGGCGGTCCCGACGAGCCGCTGTGGTTCGGGCTCGAGGCGTGGCGGTGGATGTTCCTCGTCGGCGTCGTGCCGTCGGCCGTGTACGGCATCCTCGCCTTCACGCTTCCCGAGTCTCCGCGCTACCTCATCGCGAAGGGCCGTTACGACGAGGCCCGCACGATCTTCCAGCGGCTCGTGCCGGCCGCAGACCTCGACCAGACGATGCGCGACCTGCAGACGGCGATCGAGACCGACCGCAAGAATGCCGGCGTCTCGATCCGCGGACCGGTGCTGGGCCTTCAGCGCATCGTGTGGGTCGGCATCATCCTGTCGGTGTTCCAGCAGTTCGTCGGCATCAACGTGATCTTCTACTACTCGACGAGCCTGTGGAGCTCGGTGGGCTTCGACGAGTCGAACTCGTTCACCATCAGCGTGGTGACATCGATCGTCAACGTGCTCGTCACGCTCGTGGCGATCTTCCTCGTCGACCGCGTCGGGCGGAAGCCGATCCTCCTCACGGGCTCCGTCATGATGACCCTCGCACTCGGCACCATGGCGATCTCGTTCCTCTTCTCGACGACCGACGCGCAGGGCGCCGTGACGCTGCCCGCGCCGTGGGGACCCATCGCGCTCGTCGCGGCGAACATCTTCGTCATCGGCTTCGGCGCATCGTGGGGTCCGCTCGTGTGGGTGCTCCTCGGCGAGATCTTCCCGAGCCGCATCCGCGGTAAGGCGCTCGGCGTCGCCGCCGGTGCGCAGTGGATCGCGAACTTCCTCATCACCATGAGCTTCCCGGCGATGAGCGAGTGGTCGCTTCCTCTCACGTACGGCATGTATGCGCTCTTCGCGGCGCTCTCGTTCGTGTACGTCGCCTGGCGCGTGCCCGAGACGAAGGGCATGGACATCGAGCAGACCGAGACCCTGTTCACGCGCAAGGACGCCAAGCTCCCCGGCACGGCCTGACGGCCGGGGCGCGGCCGGGCGCCGGCGAGAAGGCGGCCACCGACAGCGGGCCGCCCGGCAGCGTGCCGTCCGGGAAACGCAGGCCCCGGCATCCCGCGCCTGCGTGACCCAGACCTCGCGGTCGACTCCTCGACGAGCCCGTCAGGCCTGCGCCTCCCACGGATGCGGCACGACGGGGAGGATGAGAACCCGCCCCAGCACGGCGGTGGGATGCTTCGCCATGTACCCCGCCGCCTCGTCGATCGACTCCGCCTCAAGCAGGTCGTAACCGGCGAACCACTCCTTGAACTCCGGGAACGGCCCGTCGGTGACGATGGTCTCCCCGCCGCGGACGACGACCGACTTCGCGCGATCTCGCCCGGCGACGGGGGCGCCGAGCCCGAGGGTGCCGGCGTCGGCGCCCTCCTGGGCCCAGGACTCCAGCATCCGCCGGTCCTCGTCCTGGGGAAGCGCGGCCTCCGCCGTCGCGTCGGTCATGTGGATCACGAGGAACTGCTGCATGGTCATGTGGGTTCTCCTGTCGTGGATGCCGCGAGCCCGTCGCGGCGGCGGATGAGGTGGGCCACCTCGGCGGTGTTGCTCGCCAGGGCGATCGCCCGGTCGAACGCGGCGATCGCGTCGGCCGGACGGTCGATGCGCGCGAGGAGCTCTGCCCTCGTCGCGTGGAAGGCGTGGTGCCCGTCGAGCGGGACGGTCAGCCGTTCGAGCAGGGCGAGCCCGACCCGCGGCGAGGCGAGCTCCGAGACCGCGATCGCGCGGTTCAGGGTGATCAGCGGGTTCGGATCGATCCGCTCGAGCTGCCCGTAGAGCGCCACGATGCGCGACCAGTCGGTGTCGCCGGGGGCCGGCGCCGACGCGTGGACGGCATTGATCGCGGAGAGGAGCTGATACCGCCCCAGCGCGCCGGCGTCGCGTGCGGCGGCATCCATCCGCTCGTGAACGAGGGACAGACCTTCGTCGATGAGAGCGCGATCCCAGGCTCCGCGGTCCTGCTCGTCGAGCCGGACGAGCTCACCATCGGCGGAGACCCGGGCCTCCGCTCGCGCCTCGGTCAGCAGCATCAGGGCGAGAAGGCCCGTCGCCTCCGCCCGCTCGGCGGAGCCGGTGGGAAGCAGGCCGCGCACGAGCCGGGTGAGGCGGATCGCCTCCCCCGTGAGGTCGGGACGGAGCGGATCGGACGCCTCGCCGGAGGCCAGATACCCCTCGTTGAAGATGAGGTAGAGCACGGCGAGCACGCCGGCCGCGCGTGCGGCGAGATCCTCCCGCTCGGGAACGCGGAACGGGATGCGCGCCGCCGCGATCTTCGCCTTCGCCCGAGTCAGCCGCTGACCCATGGTCGTCTCCTGCACGAGGAACGCCCGGGCGACCTCCGCGACGGTGAGCCCGCCCACGATGCGAAGGGTGAGCGCGACGCGCGCCTCCATCGAGAGCGTAGGGTGGCAGCACGTGAAGATGAGCCGTAGCCGGTCGTCCTCGACGACGCCGACGTCCTCCGCGGGTGAGTCGTCGGAGAGCATGAAGGCCTCCTGGTGCAGCTCGTCGCGACGCGCCTCGCGCCGGAGCCGGTCGATCGCCTTGCGGTTCGCCGTCGTGGTGATCCACGCGCCGGGGTTCGGCGGCACGCCGTCGGACGGCCACCGCTCCACGGCGATCGCGAACGCCTCCGCGGCCATCTCCTCGGCGAGGTCGAGGTCGCGGAAGCGCCGGGTGAGCCCCGCGACGACGCGAGCCCACTCCTCACGATGCGCTCGCGCGATCGCTGCGGCGACGTCCGAGGCCATCGGGGCTCCTTCGCTTGGTCGGGACCGCCCGGCGGCGACCCTCAACAGATCGACGAACGGGACCCCACCGATTCGACACCGCGGCGCGCGAAAAGTTCAAGGGGTCGGGAAATCCGTCGGTTCCGTCGAAACAGGGCGCCTCCGTTCGTGGCCACCGTGACGGCGGATCACCGGGTCCGCGCATCGACGAGAGGTGAAGGACATGACGGATCGGGGCATGAGCGTCGCCGAGGAGCGGGAGTTCGCGATCCACATCGAGGAAGCCCGGCTGGAGCTGCGCCAATGGCGCAAGGCGCGCCGGCGCGCCTTCTGGAGCGAACTCGCGGACGCGCTGCTGACGATGCCCGCGGGCATCGGGGTGCGCCTCGGAGGCTGACTCCGGCAGGCACCACACCGCGGGCGGCGCGGCCCTTCCCGCCACGCGCGCGCGACCGCGCCACATTCCTGCGAGCGCGGCGTCGCCGGCGGCAGCGCTCGCAGGAAAGTGCAGCGCTCGCGGATTGCGCCCCGCTCGCGACGGCGAGTGAGGCAGCGCTCGCAGGAGTGCGCAGCGCTGGCGGCGTCGAGCGCGGCAGCCCTCGCAGGGGTGCGCAGCGCTCGCGTCGCCGAGGGGGCAGCGCTTGCAGGAAAGTGCAGCGCTCGCGCGGCAGGCTGCGCTTCTGCGCGACGTCGCGGGCGGCTGACCCTCCCGGACCCACCCCGCGCGCGCTCCGCGCGCGTAACTACGCGGCTGATGTGATGGATTACGGTTGCCTGCGCGCCCCGGCACCGGTCAACCGGCACATCTCCGCAATTGTGGTCACGCGCCGGCACGTCCCGCCGCACGCCGCGACGTCAGGCGTCGAACGTGCCGTAGACCTCGAGGGTGTTCGCCGCGAGCTGCGCGCAGAGCTCGTCGACATCCAGACCGAGCTCGCTCGCCATGAAGCGGACGGTCACAGGCACGAGGTACGGCGCGTTGGGGCGACCGCGGTGCGGCGTGGGCGTGAGGAAGGGGGCATCCGTCTCCACCAGGATGCGCTCGTGCGGGATCACCGCGAGCGCGTCGCGCAGGTTCTGCGCGTTCTTGAAGGTGATGTTGCCCGCGAACGACAGGTAGTAGCCGCGCTCGCCCGCGATGCGGGCCATGTCGGCGTCGCCCGAGAAGCAGTGGAACACCGTGCGATCGGGCGCACCGACCCGCTCGAGCGTCTCCAGGACGGAGTCGTGCGCGTCGCGGTCGTGGATCTGCATCGCGATGCCGTGCTTCTTCGCGAGCGCGATGTGCGCCTCGAAGCTCTCGAACTGGGCGGGGCGCCCGTCGTCGTCGGTGCGGAAGAAGTCGAGCCCGGTCTCGCCGATCGCCCTCACGCGCGGCTGCGCCGCAAGCTCGTCGATGACGCCGATCGCCTCGGCGAGCCGGCCCGCGGAGGCATAGGCCGGCGCCTCGTTCGGGTGGATCGCGACCGCCGCCAGAACACGCGGATGGGATGCCGCGGCCCACGCCGACCAGCGGCTCGACTCGATGTCGCCGCCGGCCTGCACGACGCCGACCACACCCACGGCCTCGGCCCGGGAGAGCTGCTCGTCGAGGGAGAAGCCCACGCCGTCCTCGATCTCGAGGTGCGCGTGGTTGTCGTAGACCGGCACGGCGAGAGGCTCGGGCGCCTCGGGGTACGAAACGTCGCGGGAGCCCTTCTCGCGCACGCGGACGTACTGCGACGGGTCGGCACCCTCCGCGGGGTAAGGAACGCGTGGCTCACTCATGCTCGACCGGCCTCAGGCCTCCTGCCGCCGCAGCATGTCCCACTTTCGGGCGCAAACGGGTGCCGGAGCAGCGGAAAGTGGGACATGGAACGCGAAGATCGGGACATGGAGCGTGGAGATCGGGACATGGAGCGGGTCAGACCGTCTGCTCGACGCGCGGGAACAGCGGCGCGAGGGCGTTGACCGTCGCGCCGGCGGGCAGGACGCCCCATGCACCCGCCTCGCGGATGGGCTGGTCCTGCAGGCGGCCGAGCGTGTCGGCGGCGCCGAGCGCGACCCAGAGCTTCTCGGTCGCAACGGGCGTCACGGGCGACAGCAGCACCGCGAGGGCGCGAAGCCCCTCGGCGGCCGTGTACAGCACGGTGCCGAGTCGCTCCCGCTTCGTCTCGTCCTTCGCGAGCGCCCACGGTTCGTTCTCCGTGATGTAGAGGTTGAGCGCGTCGACGATCGTCCAGATGGCGCCGATCGCCTCGTCGATGCGGAACCGCTCGATCGCGGCATCGGCGGCGGCCGCGGCATCCCGGACCGTCTGCTGGATGCCGAGATCGACCTCGGTGTACTCGGCAGCGGGCGGCACGACGCCGTCGAAGTAGCGGTCGATCATCGCCGTCGTGCGCGACGCGAGGTTGCCGAAGCCGTTCGCGAGCTCGGCCTGGTAGCGGGCCGAGAGGTCCTCCCACGAAAACGAGCCGTCCTGCCCGAACGCGATCGCGGAGAGGAAGTAGAACCGGTAGGCGTCGGAGCCGAAGACGTCGGTGATCTCGGTCGGCGCGATGCCGGTGAGCTTCGACTTCGACATCTTCTCGCCGCCGACGAGCAGCCAGCCGTGCGCGAAGACGCCCTTCGGCACCTCGAGGCCCGCGGCCATGAGCATGGCCGGCCAGATGACGGCGTGGAAGCGCAGGATGTCCTTGCCGACGACGTGATAGGCCGGCCAGCGGCGGGCGAACTCCTCGGGATCCTCGCCGTACCCGATCGCCGTCGCATAGTTGAGGAGCGCGTCGACCCACACGTAGATGACGTGCGACTCGTCCCACGGCACCGTGATGCCCCAGTCGAACGTCGACCGCGAGATCGAGAGGTCCTTGAGGCCGTTCTTGACGAACGAGACGACCTCGTTGCGCGCCGACTCCGGGCGGATGAAGTCCGGCACCGTCGAGTACAGCTCCAGCAGCTTGTCCTGGAACTCGCTGAGCTTGAAGAAGTAGTTCTTCTCCTGCAGCAGCTCGAGCGGCTTCGAGTGGATCGCGCAGACCTTGAGACCCTCGAACGGACCCTCGCCGTCGACGATCTCCGCCTCGGTCTTGAACTCCTCGCAGCCCACGCAGTACAGCGCCTCGAACTCCCCCGCGTAGATGTAGCCGCGGTCGTAGATCGCCTGCACGAACTGCTTGACGCGCTCCTCGTGGCGGGGCTGCGTCGTGCGGATGAAGTCGTCGTTGGCGACGTCGAGCGTCTTCAGCAGCGGGAACCACTCCTGCGTCACGAGCTTGTCGACCCACTCCTGCGGCGTGGCGTTGTTCGCCGCCGCGGCGCGCATCATCTTCTGGCCGTGCTCGTCGGTGCCCGTCAGCATCCAGGTGTCGTCGCCGGCTTGGCGGTGCCAGCGCGCGAGCGTGTCGACCGCCACGGTCGTATAGCCGTGGCCGATGTGGGGCACGTCGCTCGGGTAGTAGATCGGCGTCGTGATGTAGAAGGATCGGCCGGAAGTCACCAGGAGATTCTATTTGCCCGGGATGCCGCGCCCGGCCGATGTGTCGTGCGTCAGCCGCGAGCGGCGAGCGTTGCTTGATAGAGCTCGCGGGAGGAGTGGCCGGTCTGGCCCGCGACCTCGGCGGCGGCATCCTTGAGCCGCGAGCCCGCCGCGACGAGGCCCTGCACCTGCGCGACGGCGTCTTCGAAGACGACCTCGGCGCGCTCGGCTCCAGCCACGACGACCACGACCTCGCCTCGGACGCCCGGCTCGGCCCATGCGGCGAGCTCGGCGAGCGACCCTCGCGCGACCTCCTCGTGCAGCTTCGTGAGCTCGCGGCAGACCGCCCCGCGACGGTCGGCGCCGAAGGCTCCCGCCATGTCGGCGAGGGATGCCGCGACCCGCGCCGGCGACTCGAAGAAGACCATCGTGCGGGGCTCGCGCGCGAGCGCGGCGAACGTCGAGCGCCGCTCGCCGGGCTTGCGCGGCACGAAGCCCTCGAACGTGAAGCGGTCGGTGGGCAGGCCCGAGACCGCGAGCGCGGTCAGCACGGCGCTCGGGCCGGGGATCGCCGTCACCGTCACGCCCGCCGCGGCGGCGGCCGCCACGACGCCGTATCCCGGGTCGCTGACGGTCGGCATGCCGGCGTCGGAGAGCAGGAGCACGTCCTGGTCGCGCGCGAGCTCGACGAGCTCGACGGCCCTCTGCTTCTCGTTGTGGTCGTGCAGCGCCACGAGCCGCGGGCGGTTGGAGATGCCGAGCGCCGTCAGCAGCCGCTGCGTCGTGCGGGTGTCCTCGGCCGCGACGACCGTCGCGTCTTCGAGGGCCTCGACGAGGCGGCGCGAGGCATCCCCCAGATTGCCGATGGGGGTCGCCGCGAGGATGATCACGGCGTCCAGCCTAGGCTTGTGTGCGTGACCGCCACCTCCGAGCCGCTGCTGCCCGCAGAGCCGCTCGTGCCGGAGCTCGAGCGGCGTCCCACCTTCTACGAGCGATGGCGCGTGCGCCTCGACGCCGATCCGCGCGTCCACCGGCTCTGGCGGTGGCTCGCCCCGCTGCTCGTGACCCTCTTCGCGGGCATCCTGCGCTTCTGGAATCTCGACCATCCGCACGCGATCGTCTTCGACGAGACGTACTACGTGAAGGATGCCTGGAGCCAGTGGCACCTCGGCTACCCCGGCACCTGGCCCGACCAGGCCGACGCGAGGTTCGCCGACGGCGAGAGCGACATCTTCACGACGAACCCCAGCTATGTCGTGCATCCGCCGCTCGGCAAGTGGATCATCGGCGTGGGCATGTGGCTCTTCGGCGCCGACTCGTCGTTCGGGTGGCGCTTCTCGGTCGCCCTGTTCGGCACCGCGACGGTGCTCGTGCTCTACTTCGTCGCCCGTGCCCTCGGCGGCTCGATCGTCTACGCGTCCGTCGCGGCGCTCTTCCTCGCGGTCGACGGCCTGGGCATCGTGCTCAGTCGCGTGAGCATCCTCGACGGCATCCTCGCGTTCTTCATCGTGCTCGCCTTCTGGTTCGTGCTCCTCGACCGGCGACGGCATCGGGAACGGCTCGCCGAAGCGGTCGAGGCGCGGACGGTCGACGGCATCCCGCCCGCCTGGGGTCCCGTGTTCTGGAACCGGCCGTGGATCCTCGCCGCCGGCGCGGCCATCGGCGCAGCGACCGCGGTCAAGTGGTCGGGGCTGTACGTCATCGCGGCGCTCGGCATCTACCTCGTCGTGGACGACGCGCTCACCCGCCGACGCCTCGGGGTGGGCTATTGGCCGACCGACGGGCTGCGTCAGGGACTCGTCACGGGCGTGCTCTTCGTGCCCGTCGCCTTCGTCGTCTACCTCGCGTCGTGGACCGGCTGGCTCGTGACCGACGGCGGCTACGACCGGCATTCCGCCGACGCGGATCCCGCGACGGGCTTCTGGTCGTGGGTGCCGCTGTCGCTGCAGAGCCTCTGGAAGTACCACCAGGCCATCTACGCCTCGAACATCGGGCTCACGACGCCGCACACGTACGCGAGCCCTGCGTGGCAGTGGCCGCTGCTGATCCGCCCGACGTCGATGTACTACCTCGGCTCGAAGGCCGGCGAGAACGGCTGCACGGTGGGCGGCCACGGGTGCGCCGAGGGCATCACGAGCATCGCGAACCCGCTCCTGTGGTGGGCGGCCGTCATCGCCGTCATCTACCTGGCGTGGCGCTGCTTCGCCCGCCGCGACGACGGCGACTGGCTCGTGCTGACGGGCGTCATCGCGACCTACGTGCCCTGGCTGCTCTACCCCGACCGCACGATCTTCCAGTTCTACACGATCGTGATCCTGCCGTTCATGGTGCTCGCGATGACGACGCTGCTGCGCGACCTGGCGCAGCTGAAGACGCATCGCGGGTTCGCGCTGGGCCGCTGGGCCACCGGCGTCTTCATCGTCGCCGTGCTCGCCGTCTCGGCCTGGTACTACCCCGTGTGGACGGCGATCCAGGTGCCGTACGACCTCTGGTACCTGCACTTCAACCGCAGCGGCTGGGTCTGACCCCTCGGCCCCTCGGCGGGCGCAGGGTCAGGGCGCCGTCGCCTCCGCCGCGGCGCGGGCCGCGCCGGGAAGCGCCGCGAGCACGCGGTCGAGCGCGGCGTCGTCGTGCGCGGCCGTGAGGAACCAGGCCTCGAAGACGCTCGGCGGCAGCGAGACACCCGCCTCGAGCATCGCGTGGAAGAACGGCGGGTACCGCCAGGCATCCTGGTCCTTCGCGTCCGCGTAGTCGCGCACGACGCCGTCGCGGAACGCGACCGAGAAGAGGCTCCCCGCGCGCGAGATCGTGTGGGCGACGCCCGCGTCGGTGAGCGCCTCATCGAGGGCGTTCGAGACGGTGGATGCCGCGGCATCCACTCGCGCGTACACGTCGGCGTCCGCGAGCCGCAGCGTCGCGAGGCCCGCGGCGACGGCGAGCGGATTGCCGCTCAGCGTGCCTGCCTGATACACGGGGCCGAGCGGTGCGAGGAGGTCGAGCAGCTCGGCGCGGCCGCCGATGCCGGCCAGCGGCATCCCTCCCCCGATGACCTTGCCGAACGTGACGAGGTCGGGCGTCCACCGCTCGCCCGCCGCTCGCTCGAGGCCCCACCAGCCGGCCGGGCCCACCCGGAAGCCCGTGAGCACCTCGTCGAGGATGAGGAGGGCGCCGTTCGCGTGCGCCGCGTCGATGAGGAAGGCGTTGAACCCGGGCTCCGGGGCGAGCACGCCCGCGTTGGCGCCCGCGGCCTCGGTGATGATGGCGGCGATGCGGCCGGGGTGCGCCGCGAACGCCGCGAGCACGGCGTCGCGGTCGTTGTAGGGCAGCACGAGCGTGAGGCCCGCGATGTCGGCGGGCACGCCCGCGGAACCGGGCAGCCCGAGCGTCGCGACGCCCGAGCCGGACTCGGCGAGGAGTCCGTCGGAGTGGCCGTGGTAGTGCCCGGCGAACTTGATGATGACGTCGCGTCCGGTCGCGCCGCGCGCGATGCGGATCGCGGTCATCGTCGCCTCGGTCCCGGTCGAGACGAGGCGGAGCTTCTCGATGCCGCCGTCGAGCCGGCCGATGACGAGCTCGGCGAGGTCTGTCTCACCGGGTGTCGAGGCGCCGAACGACAGCCCTCGGGATGCCGCCTCCTGCACTGTCGCGACTACCTCGGGGTGCGCGTGCCCGAGAAGGGCCGGACCCCACGACGCGACGAGGTCGACGTACTCGCGCCCCGTCACGTCGGTGACGGTCGCGCCGGAGGCCGACACGATCGACAGGGGCGTGCCGCCGACGGAGCCGAAGGCGCGGACCGGCGAGTTGACGCCGCCGGGGATGACGGCGCGGGCGCGGGCCGCGGCATCCTGATTCGTGGTCATCGTCGTGGTCTCCTCGGTCAGTGCGCCGACAGGCGCCCGGCGGCCTCGATGGCCCAGTAGGTCAGCACAGCCTCGGCGCCCGCGCGGACGATGCCCGTGATCGTCTCGTCGATCGTGCGCTCGCGGTCGATCCAGCCGTTGGCGGCGGCAGCCTCGATCATCGAGTACTCGCCGCTCACCTGGTAGGCCCACACGGGCACGGGCGAGACGGCGGCCGCGTCGGCGAGCACGTCGAGGTAGGCCATGGCGGGCTTGACCATGACGATGTCGGCACCCTCCGCGATGTCGAGCGCGACCTCGCGGGCGCCCTCGCGGCGGTTGGCGGGATCGAGCTGGTACGTGCGGCGGTCGCCCTGCAGCGAGGACTGCACGGCCTCGCGGAAGGGGCCGTAGAACGCCGAGGCGTACTTCGCGGCGTAGCCGAGGATGGCGACGTCCTGCCGACCGGCGGCGTCGAGCGCCTCACGCACGACGGCGACCTGGCCGTCCATCATGCCGGAGAGGCCGAGGAGGGCGGAGCCCGCCTCCGCCTGCGCGAGCGCCATGTCGCGATAGCGCTCGAGCGACGCGTCGTTGTCGACGCGGCCCTGGTCGTCGAGCACGCCGCAGTGGCCGTGGTCGGTGAACTCGTCGAGGCACAGGTCGGTCTGCACGACGAGTGCGTCGCCGACCTCCGCCGCGGCGAGGCGGGTCGCGACGTTCAGGATGCCGTCGGGCTCGGTCGCGCCGGACCCCGTGGCGTCCTTGTGCTCGGGCACGCCGAAGATCATGATGCCGCCTATCCCGGCCGCAGCGGCCCGCTGCAGCTCGGCCTTGAGGGAGTCCGACGTGTGCTGCACGACGCCCGGCATGCTCGCGATGGGCACCGGCTCCGTCGCGCCCTCCCGCACGAAGACGGGGAGGACGAGCTGCGACGGGTGCACGCGGGTCTCGGCGACGAGGCGGCGCCATGCGGGGGTGGCGCGCAGGCGGCGGGGACGGACGGTCGGGAACTGGGATTCGGTCATATCTCTCCGGTGCCCGGACAGCGCCGGGCGTTCGTCTCATCGCAGCGCTCGTCGCGCGGCGACCTCACTCGTGAAGGGGCGCGAGCCGCGCAGCGCCCAGAGCGAGCAGCTCGTCGGCGACGCGCGCGGCGAGGTCTGCGGGCGCCTCGGCGTCGGGGGGCATGGCGTGCGAGCTCGTCACGTACTCGCTCCCGTCGGGACGGTACACGCGCGCCGTGAGGAACAGCAGTCCGTCGTCGAGGAACGCGTGCGCGCCGATCGGAGCGGCGCAGCCGGCCTCGAGCCGGGCGAGCACGCCGCGCTCGGCCTCGACCGCGAGCCGCGTCGGCCGGTCGTCGAGCCTCTGCGCGAGGTGCTCGTCGCCCGCCCGCGTCTCCACGGCGAGGGCGCCCTGCGCGGGGGCGGTCGGCCACGGGTCGATCGGGAGGAACTCGGTCACGGCGTCGAGCCGCCCGAGCCGCTCGAGTCCCGCCGCCGCGAGCACGACGGCGTCGAGCACGCGCTCGGGGTCGTCCGACCCGACGCGCGCGAGACGCGAGTCGATGTTGCCGCGGATGTCGACGAGCTCGAGGTCGGGACGACGCGCCGCGAGCTGTGCCCGGCGGCGCGGCGATCCCGTGCCCACCCGGGCGCCCTCGGGCAGGCTCGCGAGGTCGAGGCCGTCGCGGGCGCACAGCACGTCGCGCACATCCGCCCGGCGCGGGACGGCGGCGATGGCGAGGCCGGGGGCAGGGGCCGTCGGGAGGTCCTTGTAGGAGTGGACGACGGCGTCCACCTCCCCGGCGCGGAGGGCCTCGCGCAGGGCCGTCGCGAAGACGCCGGTGCCGCCGAGGGATGCGAGCGAAGCCGTCGACGTATCGCCCTCCGAGACGATCGGCACGAGCTCGCCGCCGAGCGCCTTCGCGACCGTCCCGGCCTGCGCCGTCGCGAGCGCACTCGCGCGGGTGCCGACCCGGAGGGTCATCGCCGGGCTCCGCTCACGACAGCACCTCGGCGACCTCGGACGGCTCGATCTGGCGCCCCGTGAAGAAGGGCACCTCTTCGCGCACGTGACGACGCGCCTCGGTCGCGCGCAGGTGGCGCATGAGGTCGACGAGCTCGGTCGGCTCGTCGGCCTCGAGGGCGAGGATCCACTCGTAGTCGCCGAGCGCGAAGCTCGCGACAGTGTTGCTCTGCACCTGCGGGTACTCGCGGCCCTTGAGGCCGTGGTCGGCGAGCATCTCGCCGCGCTCCTTCGCCGGCAGCACGTACCACTCGTAGCTGCGGACGAACGGATAGACGGCGAGCCAGCGCTTGGGGGCGAGGCCGCGCGCGAAGGCCGGCGCGTGGTCGCGGCTGAACTCGGCGTCGCGGTGCACGCCGAGGGCGTTCCACGTGGGCAGCAGCGGGCTCAGCTCGCGCGAGCGACGCAGGGCGCGGAGTGCCGACTGCAGCCCCTCGGCGGAGTCGCCCGTGAGCCACAGCAGGATGTCGGCGTCGGCGCGGAGGCCCGAGACGTCGTAGATCGCGCGCACAGTCGCGCCGAGCTCGGCGACGACATCGGCGAGCTCGGGTGCGCCGTCGGCGACGGCCGCGGGATGCGGGTCGCGCCGCAGCACCGCCCAGAGGGCGAAGTGCAGCCCGGCGCGGAGGTCGGGCTGGTCGGCGGTCTCGGTCGTCTGGTGCTCGTCGGTCCGGTCGCTCACCCTTCCATCCTCGCCCCTGCTCACCGGGGGCGGCGAATCGATGTCTCGCCGGCGAGCTTCCGCGCGGCGCGCTCCGCCTGCTGGACGACCGAGGAGAGGCCCGTCCCCGCGACATACTCCCCCACGGCATACCCCTCGGCCGGCCCGGCCGAGCCGCGCACCCACGCGCGCACGCTCGCGTCCTCGACGCGGTCGATGGCGGTTCCGAGCAGGATGCCGGCATCCGCCGTCGCTCGCTCGATGGGGTCGACGGGGTCGCCGTCGTAGGAGAGCCGAAGGGCGTGACGGGCGGGCAGCGCGTCGCGCACCCACGCCCACTTCGCCGAGAGATGGGTGAGGGCCCGGGCGGTGACGCCGGGGGCATCCGCCGCCACGAGGACGCCCGTGCCGCGCGGAGCGGCGTCGAGCGCGGGGGCGTCTACGACGAGGGTGACAAGGGTCACGCGTCGGCCGCGGGAGCCATCCGCGGGCGGCGCGGCGCGCACGACGAGCCCGGCGCCGATCGGCAGAGTGGATCCGAGCACGATCCGCACGCCGAGCCTCGTGCAGTCGGCCGCGAGCGCGTCGACGAGGCGGAACATCCCGCCCCGGATGCCCGCGACCTGCGAGCCGGCGGGCGACGCCGCGCGGAGGGCTCGGACGGCTGCCGCAAGCGATCCTCGCGCCTGCAGCTCCTCGCGCAGGCGGGGATGCGCCCGCTCGACGGGAAGATCGTCGGCAGACGTGGAGTGCACGCCGCGCACGACGGGCGCGACGAGCCCGTCGACGACGGCCTGTCCCATGCGGATGCGCACGAGTTCGCCGAGGGACGAGGCATCCCTCCCCTCCTCGGTCGGAAGCGAGGCGTCCTGAGCCGCACGGGCGGCGCCCGCCGCGCCGATCGCGCGGACGACGTCGGCGGCGAGCGGATCGCCCGGGATGCCGAAGAGACCCGTCGCCGGGAGCGGCACGGCCGTGCCGTCCGCGCGGTGCAGCCACGCCGGCGCCGGGCTCGGCGCGACGATGTCGCCCGCGAGTCCGAGCTCGCCGAGGAGGTCGGCGACGGCCGTCGTGCGGGTCGCGAACGACTCGGCCGCCGCATCGAGGTCGACCCCTGCGACGCGCTGCCGGGCCACCTGGCCACCGAGACGGTCGGACTGCTCGTGCAGCGTGACGCTCAGACCCTCGAGGGCCAGGCGCCGCGCGGCGACGAGTCCTGAGACCCCTCCCCCGACGACGGTGACGTCAGAGGGCATGCACGAGCTCGACGATGCGCGTCAGCACCGTCGGATCGGTGTCCGGCGGCACGCCGTGGCCGAGGTTGACGATGTGCGCGGGCGCGTCGGCGCCCCGCGAGACGACGTCGCGGACGTGCGCGTCGACGATCGGCCACGGCGCGGTGAGCAGGGCGGGGTCGAGGTTGCCCTGCAGCGGCACACGGCCGCCGAGGCGCTCGTTCGCGACGTCGAGGGGCAGGCGCCAGTCGATGCCGATGACGTCGGCGCCGAGCGGAGGCAGCAGATCGAGCATCTCGGTCAGGCCCAGCCCGAAGTGGATCTTCGGCACCTCGAAGCCGCGGAGCGCGTCGAAGGCCCGGCGCGAGTGCGGGGCGACGCGACGCTGGTAGTCGTTGCGCGACAGCGAGCCGGCCCACGAGTCGAAGAGCTGCACGACGCTCGCGCCGGCCTCGACCTGCGCGCGGAGGAAGGCGCCCGTCACGTCGGCGCACCAGTTGAGCAGCGTCGCCCACGTGTGCGGATCGGTGCGCATGAGCGCGCGGGCGCGCAGCTGCTCCCGCGACGGGCCGCCCTCGATGAGATAGCTCGCGAGCGTGTACGGCGCACCTCCGAAGCCTACGAGCGGCGTTCCGCCGAGCTCGTCGACGACGATGCGCACCGCCTCCGAGATGGGCGCGAGCGCCTCCGGCTCGAGAGGGCGCAGGTTCAGCACATCGGATGCCGAGCGGATCGGGTTCTCGAGCACGGGACCACGTCCTGGCACGATCTTGACGTCGACACCTGCGAGCAGCACGGGGATCACGATGTCGCTGAAGAACACCGCCGCGTCGACGCCGTGACGGCGGACCGGCTGCAGAGTGATCTCGGCCGCGAGCGCCGGGTCGAGGCACGCGTCGAGCATCTCGGTGCCGGCACGACTCGCCCGGTACTCGGGCAGCGAGCGGCCCGCCTGCCGCATGAACCAGACCGGCAGCCGCTCGGGACGATCGCCGCGTGCGGCACGGACGAGAGGGGCCTCGGACGTGCGTCCGTCGGCGAGCGGGTGGGGCGCCGGCAGGGCGCTCAGAGGTGAAGGCACCCATCCAGGCTAAACTCGTGCGCGTGCTGTTCTGCCTGACGGCGAACCACCGGAACACTGAGTTCGACGTCCTCGACCGCATCTCGAGGGCTGCCGACTCGGCCGGCGCCGATGTCATCGCCGCCCACGACTTCGTGCGGGGCGCCGTCGTCGTCGCCACCTGCAACCGCTTCGAGACCTACCTCGAGCTCGACGAGCCCGTCACGGGCGGCGTGGTCCTCGCACGCGAGGCGGTGCTGGAGGCGATCGCCCAGAAGACGGGAGCGGATGCCGAAGCCCTGCGCGCGTCGGCTGTCGTGCTGAGCGGCGACGACGTCGTGCGGCACCTCTTCGCCGTGAGCTCCGGACTCGAGTCGATGGTCGTCGGCGAAGAGGAGATCAGCGGCCAGGTGCAGCGCTCGCTGCGTGCCGCCCGCGAGTCCGGCACGAGCAGCACCGAGCTCGAACAGGCCTTCCAGCGCGCCGCGCGCGCGACGCGCGAAGTGCGCGCGAAGGCCGACCTGGCGGCCGCCGGCCGCTCGCTCGCGCGCCTCGCACTCGACCTCGCCGACTCCCGCGTGACCGACTGGGGCACGGTTCCCGTGCTGCTCGTCGGCACCGGCCAGTACGCGGCCACGACGATCGCAGCTCTGCAGGCGCGCGGCGCCGGCGACGTGCGGGTGTACTCCGCGACGGGCCGCGCGGACTCCTTCGCGGCCAAGTACGGCGTCCGCGCCGAGCACGATCTCAGCACCGCGATCGCCCGCGCCGACATCGTCATCACCTCCACGGCGCGCTACACGATCGGACCCGGCGACATCCCCGACGAGCGTCGTCGCCTCGTCATCGACCTCGGCCTCCCCCGCAACGTGGAGCCGGAGGTCGGCCTCCTGCCGGGCGTCGACCTGCTCGACCTCGAGCTCATCGGTCGGCACGCGTCGCTCGCCGAGCTCGGCGCCGGCGCGCACGAAGTCGTCGGCTCGGCCGCTGCGACCTTCAACGCCGAGCGCGCCGCCGCGCCCGCCATCGTCGCGTGGCGCACGCACGTGCAGTCGGTGCTCGACTCCGAGCTCTCCCGCCTGCGCGCCGACGACGCCCACACCGCCGCCGCGCTGCGGCACCTCGCCGGCGTCCTCTCGCACGGCCCGTCGACGCGCGCCCGCGAGTTCGCGGCGTCGGGTCGCCTCGCCGAGTTCGAGCGGGCACTCGAGACGGTGTTCGGTCTCGAGGTCGCGTCGGGGCTGTCGGTCGTCGCCGACGAGGATCGCGCCGCCGGCTGATCCTCGAGCCTCCGGGCGCTCCACCTCGACCCCTCTACAAGCTCGGGGACCGGGGGCGGCCTCAGAGCTCTTCGTTCGCCGAGCTTGTAGAGGCGTCGACCCCGAACCCGCGAAGAGCTCAGGCCACGAGGTCGTCCACCGACGTCGTCGGAAGACGGCACGCGAAGTCCCGGCAGTCGTACGCCGTGGCGAGACCGTCGCGCTGCGTCTTCTCCGCGAACAGCGCGAAGCCCGCCGCAGCCCACTCCGCCGCCTGCGCCGGAGACACCACCGCCACGACGTCCGCCGGAAGTGCGCGCGCTGCGACCGCGACCGGGTCGTCGCTCGCCCCGATGACGACCACCTGCCGCGGCGGTCCCGCGAGCAGCGTCGCGACCCGCAGCAGCGCGCTGTGCGCCAGGGGTTGAGCCAATGCGGCCGCGGCGTGCCCGGCGACGAGACGCTCGGCGAGGGCGCGGAGCTCCTCTCCCCCGCCCAGGAGCCACAGCGCGGCCGCGGCACCCGCGATCGCCGCGACGCCGGACGGCTCATCGCCGTCGGATGCGGCATCCGGAGCCAGCACGCCGCGCGCAGCGAGCACGGGGTCGGCTCCCGCCGGCGCGCGCAGGGAGCCGTCGACGTCGACGCACGCCGCGACGAGGTCGCGCGCCCGCTCGGCGTAGGCGACCTCTCCGGTCGCGACCGCGAGCGCGACGAGCCCCTCGGCGAGCTGTCCGTGATCGGCGACGGTCGCCGGGGCACGCGATGCGATCTCGTCGAGCGATGCCCGCACGAGCACGCCGTCGACGCCGATGTTCGTCGTGAGCACCGCGTCGGCGGCCCACCGTGCCGCCTCGATCCACTCGGGCTCGCCCAGGCGTGCACCGGCGCGGGCGAGGGCGCCGATCGCGAGGCCGTTCCAGCCGGTCACGACCTTCCCGTCGACCGCCGGCGGCGTGAGGCCGGCGCGGGAGGCGGCATCCCGGGCGTAATAGCCGCCTTCGCTTCGCTGACCGTCGATCCAGGACTCCGAATCCTGGGCGGCCCCGAATCCGCCGCCCGGCTGCTGAAGCACGTCGCGGAGGAACCGCACGATTCCGCGGGCCGTCTCGACGTCGCCCGCGTCGACCGCGACATCGAGCAGCTGCGCGTTGTCGGTGAGCATGCGCTCGTAGTGGGGCACCGTCCAGTCGCGACGCGTCGCGTACCGGAAGAACCCGCCCTCGACCGGGTCCCGCAGCTCCGAGCCGGCCATCGCCGTGAGCGCGCGCGTGGCCATCGCCGTCGCCTCTGGCGCACGCTCCCCAATGAGCCGTGACTGCAGCAGCCGCAGCGCCGTCGCGACGGGGAACTTCGGAGCACGCGGATCGCCGCCCCAGAAGCCGCCGTGCTCCGGATCCTCGCGCGCCGCGAGCGCCTCGGCCGCCGTGACGATGGCGGCGGCATCCGGAACAGCCCCCTCGCCCGCCGACGACGCGCGCACGTCCGCGAGCGCGTCGGCGATCGCGCCGGCGGTGCCCTCCGCCGCTTCCCGGCGCATGGTCCAGGCCTCGTGCACCGCGTCGAGCACCTGCCCGAAGGACGGGATGCCGCCGCGCGTCGTCGGCGGGAAGTAGGTGCCCGCGTAGAACGGGCCGCCGTCGGGCGTCGTGAAGACGCTCAGCGGCCAGCCGAGATTCTGCGTGAACGCGCCCGCGGCCGCCATGTAGGCGGCGTCGACCTCGGGGTGCTCCTCACGGTCGACCTTGATCGCCACGAACCGTTCGTTGAGGCGCGCCGCGAGCGCGACGTCCTGGAACGACTCCCGCGCCATCACGTGGCACCAGTGGCAGGTCGAGTAGCCGATCGACACGAACACCGGCACGTCGCGCCGGCGCGCCTCCGCGAAAGCCTCTTCGCCCCACGGGTACCACGCGACGGGGTTGGCGGCGTGTGCCCGGAGGTACGGACTCGCGGAGGCGGCCAGGCGCTTGTTCATCGCGCGACGTTCAGTGGACCTCGTCGGGGTGCGCGCTCACGCGCCCCGAGCCGTCGCCCGAGTCGAGGGCGTCGATCGCCGCCACCTCGGCGTCGGAGAGGTCGAAGTCGAAGACGTCGCGATTCTCCTCGAGGCGCTCCCGGCGCACCGACTTCGGGAAGACGATGAAGCCGTGCTGCAGGTGCCAGCGCAGGACGACCTGCGCGGGAGTCTTCCCGTGAGCGGATGCCGCGGACGCGACGGGCTCGGCGCCGAAGAGGTCGTACTTGCCCTGGCCGAGCGGGCCCCAGGCTTCGATCTTCACGCCCTTCCCGGCCGCCCAGTCGGTGATCTCGCGCTGCTGGTAGGCCGGGTGCAGCTCGATCTGGTTCACAGCGGGCACGACGCCGGTGGCGTCCACGATCCGCTCGAGGTGCGCGACGAGGTGGTTCGAGACTCCGATCGAGCGGGTGTGCCCGGCATCCTGGATCTCGATCATCTTCTCCCAGGCGTGCACGTAGTTGTCGGCGGCAGGCGTGGGCCAGTGCACGAGGTACAGGTCGACGGCGTCGAGGCGGAGCTTGTCGAGGCTCTCCCGGATCGCGGCGTGCGGCTCCTCGCCGTCGTGCCGGTCGTTCCACAGCTTGGTCGTGACGTAGAGGTCGCCTCGGCTGAGACCGCTCGACGCGATCGCGGCCCCGACGCCCGCCTCGTTGCCGTAGACGGCCGCCGTGTCGATGTGGCGATAGCCGACCTCGAGCGCCTCGCTCACGGCCCGCTCGGTGTCCGCCGGCGGCACCTTGAACACTCCGTAGCCGAGCTGGGGGATGTCGTTGCCGTCGTTGAGCGTCACGGTGGGGATGGTCATCCGTCAAGCCTATGGCGGGGTATGGATGCCGGTCTGGGGCGCGCACGGCACCCCGCAGGCGTTCTACGATGGAAGGCTATGCCCGCGCGCGAACCCGTCATCGTCTACCCGCCCGAGCTGCCGGTCAGCGCCGCGCGGGACGAGATCGCGCGCGCGATCCGCGACAACCAGGTCGTGATCGTCGCCGGTGCCACGGGGTCGGGCAAGACGACCCAGCTGCCGAAGATCTGCCTCGAGCTCGGTCGTGCGAAGATCGCGCACACGCAGCCTCGCCGGATCGCGGCACGCTCCATCGCGGAGCGCATCGCGGAGGAGCTGCAGGTGCCGCTCGGCACGACGGTCGGCTACAAGGTGCGCTTCACCGACAAGGTCTCGGCCGACACGAGCATCGCGCTGCTGACCGACGGCATCCTGCTCAACGAGATCCATCGCGACCGGATGCTGCGCAAGTACGACACGATCATCGTCGACGAGGCGCACGAGCGGTCGCTCAACGTCGACTTCCTGCTCGGCTACCTCAAGCGCATCCTGCCGAAGCGGCCCGACCTCAAGGTCATCATCACGTCGGCGACGATCGACCCCGAGAGCTTCGCGAAGCACTTCGGCCCGTCGCCGGAGAAGCCCGCGCCGATCATCGAGGTGTCGGGCCGCACGTATCCCGTCGAGATCCGCTATCGGGGGTCGGATGCCGAGGCGAGTGACGGCGAATCCGACGACGTGGACGGCATCACGGCGGCGCTCCGCGAGCTCGACCGCGAGGCGGCCGGAGACGTGCTCGTGTTCCTTCCCGGCGAGGCGGAGATCCGCGATGCGATGGATGCCGTGCGGGGAATGTATTCGAAGGATGCCTCGCCCACCGAGGTGCTCCCGCTGTACGGCCGATTGAGCGCCGCCGAGCAGCACCGCGTCTTCGAGCGCTCCGCCGTCGCCGGCGTCAGGCGGCGCGTCATCCTCTCGACCAACGTCGCCGAGACGAGCCTCACGGTGCCCGGCATCCGGTACGTCGTCGACACGGGCACCGCCCGCATCTCGCGGTACAGCAACCGCAGCAAGATCCAGCGGCTGCCGATCGAGGCCATCTCGCAGGCATCCGCTCAGCAGCGTTCGGGTCGTGCCGGGCGCACGGCGCCCGGCATCGCGATCCGCCTGTACTCGGAGGAGGATTTCGACCGTCGTGACGAGTTCACCGAGCCGGAGATCCTCCGCACGAGCCTCGCCTCCGTCATCCTGCAGATGCTCTCGCTCGGCTTCGGCGACATCTCGTCGTTCCCCTTCCTGACTCCCCCGGACTCGCGCGGCGTCAAGGCGGCGTTCGACCTACTGGTCGAGCTCGGCGCGGTCCGGCCTCAGGCACGCTCCGGGTCCGAGGACGGGAGCGGACCGAAGCTCACCGACCTGGGTCGCGAGATCGCGCGCCTGCCGATCGACCCGCGCTTCGCCCGCATGCTTCTCGAGGCGCGCACGACGGGCGTGCTGCGCGACGTCATGGCGATCGTCGCGGGGATGTCGATCCAGGACGTCCGCGAGCGGCCCGAGGAGCGCCGCGAGGAGGCCGACCGCCTGCACGCGCGGTTCACCGACCCGACGAGCGACTTCCTGACGCTCCTCAACCTCTGGAACCACCTGCAGGAGCAGCAGTCGGCGCTCGGCTCGAGCGCCTTCCGTCGGCTGTGCCGGGCCGAGCACCTCAATTACGTGCGCGTGCGGGAGTGGTTCGACGTGCACCGCCAGCTCGGGTCGCTCCTCGGCCGTCCGAAGGCCGAGGTTGCCGAGGCCGACCCGGACGACATCCACAAGGCGATCCTGTCCGGCCTGCTGTCGCACCTCGGCATCCTGGATGAGCGCAAGGCCTCCTCGGCGAGCCGCGGCGGCAAGACGCCTCCGAAGGGGCGCACCCCGGCCGCTGAATACATCGGCGCCCGGGGAGCGCGGTTCACGATCTTCCCGGGCTCGGGGCTGCGCAAGAAGTCGCCGAGCGCCGTCATGGCGGCCGAGCTCGTCGAGACCTCGCGGCTCTTCGCGCGCACCGTCGCGGCGGTCGACCCGGCCTGGGCCGAGGCGCTCGCCGGCGACCTCGCGAAGCGCTCGCTGAGCGAACCGCACTGGTCGAAGGCGGCGGGTGCGGCATCCGCCTACGAGAAGGTCACTCTCTTCGGCGTCGAGATCATTCCGAAGCGTCGCGTGCAGCTCGCGCGCTTCGACCGGCCGTTCGCGCGTGAGCTCTTCGTGCGGCACGCCCTCGTCGAAGGTGAATGGGAGCCGTTCGGGTCCCTGAGCCCGTCGCAGGGCGACAAGCGCCTGACGGCGTTCGAGCGCCGCAACCTCGAGCTGCGTCGCCGCCTCGAGAAGATCGAGGAGCGCGAGCGCCGCCGGGACATCCTCGCCGGGGACGAGGCCGTCTTCGCGTTCTACGACTCGCGGATCCCGCGCGACGTCTTCGACGTGCGCTCGTTCGAGACCTGGTGGCGGGATGCCTCGAACCGCACCCCCAAGCTCCTCGACATGACGGAGGCCGACCTCGCCGGCGATGTGCGCCGCAGCGACGAGCGCGACTTCCCC
The DNA here is from genome assembly GCF_039614715.1 of Microbacterium sp. AZCO. Classification (GTDB taxonomy): domain Bacteria; phylum Actinomycetota; class Actinomycetes; order Actinomycetales; family Microbacteriaceae; genus Microbacterium. The sequence goes on from NZ_CP154857.1 coordinate 1,999,394, forward strand.
GCCCGCTGGCGGCAGGGCGATCAGGTGCTGTCGCTCGCGTACCGCTTCGAGCCCGGCGCGCCGGACGACGGCGTCACCGCGGTCGTGCCGCTCGCACTCCTCGCGCAGCTGCGCCCCGACGGGTTCGACTGGCAGGTGCCCGGCATGCGCGACGAGCTCATCGCCGGGCTCATCCGAGCACTGCCCAAGGCGATCCGGCGACACGTCGTGCCCGCGGCCGACTGGGCCGCGAAGTTCGCGGAGGAGCTCGACGGGCAGGGCCCGGAATCGCACGACGGCGTCCCGCCCGCATCGTTGCGCGACGCGCTGGCGGGACGCATCCAGCGCATCGCGAACCAGCCCGTATCGGCCGCCGACTTCGACCTCGAGCGCGTGCCCGGGCATCTGCTCGTATCGTTCCGCGCGGTCGACGAGCGGGGGCGCGCGGTGGGCTCCGACCGCGACCTGGGTGCGCTGCAGGACCGCCTGGCCGGACGTGCACGCACGGCGGTGAGCCGCTCCCTGACCGGCCCCCGGTCGTCGGGCGAGGAGCGCGGCGACGAGGCCAAACGCTCCGGGCCGGCGAGTCTCGTCGGCGCGAGCGTTTCGCCTCGCTCCGCTCGCGGGGCGACCGGTGACGACGGCCGCGCGGGCTTCGCGGAGCGCTCGGGCCTGACCGACTGGACGTTGGGCGACCTCCCCGATGTCGTCGACACGAAGGTCGCCGGCGGAGTCGTCCGGGGATACCCCGCGCTCATCGACGAGGGCGCGAGCGTCGCCCTGCGCATCGAGGCGACGCCCGAGGCCGCGGCGGCGGCCACCCACGCCGGCGTGCGCCGACTCGTGCTGCTCGCGGTCGCCTCCCCCTCGGCGTATGTGCTCGACCACCTGACCTCGACGGAGAAGCTCGCACTCGCGGCATCGCCCTATCCCTCCGCGAAAGCGCTCGTCGAGGATGCGCGGGTCGCCGTGGCCGATGCCGTCATGGCACGGACCTCGCCGACCGTCCGCAGCCGCGCCGAGTTCGACCGCGTCCGCGACGCCTTCTCGGCGGCCGTCGTCGACGAGCTGTTCCAGACCGTGTCGCTCGTCGCGCGCATCCTGATCGGCGCCCGGGATGTCGAGCGCGCCGTGCGCGAGCAGAACTCGCTGACGCTCCTCGCGGCTCTGAACGACGTCAAGGCGCAGGTCGCCGGCCTCGTGTTCCCGGGTTTCGTCTCGCGAACCGGAACCGCCCGGCTGACCCACCTCCCCCGCTACCTGCGCGGGGCGCTCGACCGGGTGAGGACGCTCTCCGACAATCCCGGCCGTGACCGGCAGCGTCTGACGGAGTTCGAGCGGGCGGTTGCGGTCTACGCGGAGGCCAGCGGTGCGATCCCGGCCCCTTCCGACGCCCCGACGACGATCGTGCATGCGCGCTGGCTGCTCGAGGAGTATCGCGTGAGCCTCTTCGCGCAGGCGCTCGGCACCGCCGAGCCCGTGTCGCTCCAGCGCATCCAGAAGGCGCTGCGCGGCGGCTGAGCCGACGCACCGGCCGATCGGAATATCTGATCGACCCGGCGAGGTTGGCCCTCTCATGACGCACGCGATCACCTACACCGAGTTCGGCGGACCCGAGGTCCTGACGCTGAGCGAGATCCCCGACCCGGTTCCCGGCGACGGCGAGCTCGCCGTCCACGTCGAGGCCGCGGGCGTCAATCCGATCGACGCGAAGCTGCGCTCCGGCCGCCGTCCGAGCGGCGGCATCCGCGAGCCGCGCCGGGTGGGCAGCGATCTCGCGGGCGTCGTGACGGCCGTCGGCCCCGGCGTCGACGGCTTCCGCGTGGGCGACGCCGTCGCCGCATTCGGCGTGCACGGCGGCTACGCGACCGACCTCGTCGTGAAGGCGTCGCTCGCCCATCCGCGACCCCCGCAGGTCTCCCCCGCCGAAGCGGCGGCTCTCGGCATCCCGGTCGGCACCGCGTACCAGACGCTCCGATCGCTCGGCGTCGGCCCCGGCGGCACTCTCCTCATCCACGGCGGATCCGGTGCCGTGGGGCAGGCCGCGATCCAGTTCGCCGTCCTGTGGGGTGCGACGGTCATCGCGACCTCGTCCCCGCGCCGCTTCGACCGCGTCCGCGCGCTCGGCGCGACGCCGGTCGCCTACGGCGACGGACTCGTCGACCGCGTCCGCGACCTCGCCCCCGATGGTCCCACGGTCATCATCGACGCCGCGGGAACCGACGATGCCCTCTCGGCCTCGCTCGAGCTCCTCCGCGACAGGAGCAGGATCGCGACGCTCGTGCGCGGACGGGATGCCGCGGAGCTCGGCATCCGCGCCTTCTCGGGCGGCAGCCCCGAGCCGCTCACGGAGCAGCAGCTGAGCTGGCGCGGCGAGGCCATCCCTGTGGTCCTCGCCCTGCTCGCAGCGGGGGCGTTCTCGGTCGAGCTCGGGCCGTCGTTCCCGCTTGCCGAGGCGGCGAAGGCGCACGAGGCGGTCGAGTCGGGGGTCGACGGCAAGATCGTCCTCATCCCCTGACGAGGCGCGCGTCTCGCGCGTGGGTCACACGCCGCCGCGCGGATCGGCGCCCGTCGCGACGGGGCGTCCCGGAGTGTTCGACCACTGGCTCCACGAGCCGGGGTAGACCGCCACGTCGATGCCGGCCGATGCTCCCGCGAGCGCCGTGTGGGCGGCCGTCAGGCCCGACCCGCAGTACGCCGCGATCGGGGTGTCGTCGGTCGCACCCGCGCGCGCGAAGGCCGCGCGGATCGCCTCCGGCGACGCGAACGCCTCACCCTCGAGCACGGCGTCGGCGGGCAGGTTGACGGCGCCGGGAATGTGACCCGCGATCGGGTCGTACGGCTCCGTCGCGCCCCGGTACCGCTCGGGTGCCCGGGCGTCGAGCAGCAGCCCGCGATCCGGCCAGGCCGCCGCCTGGTCGATCGTCAGGCCGCCCGCGGGGTCTGACAGCGTGATGGATCCGGGGATCGGGGCGACATCGCCCTCCTCGAGCGGGAGTCCGGCCGCCCGCCACGCGCCGAGCCCCCCGTCGAGGACGCGCACCTCCTCGACGCCCGCGCGCTGCAGGAGCCACCACGCCCGCGCGGCGGCGACCGAGCGGTAGTCGTCGTAGACCACGACGACGTCGCCGTCGTTCAGTCCCCAGCGGCGCGCGGCATCCTGCAGCGTCTCGCGAGACGGGAGAGGGTGACGGCCGTCCGACGGTGCGCCGTGGCTCGCGAGCTCGGTGTCCATGTCGACGTAGACCGCGCCCGGAAGATGACCCGCGAGGTACTCCGGCCGCCCGTCGGGCTGGTCGAGGCGGTAGCGCACGTCGAGGAGGCGGATCGCCTCCCCCGCGTCGAGGCGGGCATGCAGGTCGGCGGGGGCGAGGAGCGGAGACAATGGCATACCGGCATCCTCACACGGCCGTCGCCGCAACAGTTCGCAACACCGAAGCGCGAAAACGCGGCCGCATCGCCACAATTGACGGATGTCGACCACACCCCGCCGCCAGGGCTTCGCCACGGCCCAGGTGCAGGCCGGGTACGCCCCGGGCCAGCCCCAGAACACCGCCGTCGCGCCCATCTACCAGTCGAACGCCTATGAGTTCGGCTCGCTCGCCGAGGCCCGCGACCTGTTCGCGCTGCGTAAGTCCGGCAACATCTACAGCCGCAACGCCAACCCGACGCAGCTCGTCTTCGAAGAGCGCGTCGCGGCGCTCGAGGGCGGACGCTCCGCCGCCGCGGTGGCATCCGGTCAGGCCGCCGTCGCCGTGACCCTCCTCGCCCTCGCGAAGTCCGGCGAGCACATCGTGGCGGCCCGGCAGATCTACGGCGGCACTGTCGACCTGCTGCAGGACACCTTCGCGGACTGGGGCATCGACGTGACGTTCGTCGACCAGGACGACCTCGAGGCGTGGCGGGCCGCCGTGCGTCCCGAGACGCGGGCCCTGTTCGGCGAGTCGATCACGAACCCGCTCGCCCAGGTGCTCGACATCCGCGCCGTGGCGGACATCGCCCACGAGGCGGGCGTTCCCCTCGTGATCGACAACACTGTCGCGACCCCGGCCCTCATCCGCCCCGTCGAGTTCGGCGCGGACTTCGTCGTGCACTCCGCCACGAAGTACCTCGGCGGACACGGCACGTCGATGGGCGGCGTCGTCGTCGACCTCGGCACCTTCGACTTCGGCGCCGAGCCCGAGCGCTGGCCGCAGCTCACCAAGCCCTACGCCCGCGTGCGCGACCTCGTCCTGTGGGACCGCTTCGGGCCCGAGGGTCTCGCATTCGTCGCGCTCGTGAAGTCGAAGTACGTGCACGACCTCGGCCCGTCGATCTCGCCGTTCAACGCCTTCCAGCTCCTGCAGGGCGTCGAGACGCTGGAGCTGCGCATGGCGCGGCACAGTGCGTCGGCGCTCGCGGTCGCCGAGTTCCTCGCCACCCACCCCGCGGTGTCGACCGTGCACCACCCCCTTCTTCCCACCTCGCCGTGGAACGACCTCGCGCTGCGCTACGCGCCGCGGGGCGCGGCATCCGTCTTCGCCTTCGACCTCGTCTCGACGGGCGATGCCGAGCGCGACTGGGAGAAGGTGCAGGCGTTCGTGGACTCGCTCGAGGTCGTCAAGCTCGTGGCGAACATCGGCGACGCACGCAGCATGGTCGCCCACCCCGCGTCGATGACGCACAGCCACCTGACCGAGGAGCAGTTCGCGGAGGCCGGCATCTCGTGGACGACCATCCGCCTGTCGATCGGCCTGGAGGACCCGGCCGACGTGATCGCCGACCTCGCGCGGTCTCTCGACCTCGTGACCGACATCGCGATCGAGCCCGTCGTGGCGGGGGTCGCCGAAGCGGAGCCGGCGCTCAGCTCGACGCGATGAGCGCGCGGTAGAACGCGATCCCTCGCAGCCACACGTCGACGCGGATGCGCTCGTCGTGGGCGTGCAGCGCGTCGCGCTCGGCGCGCGTCAGGTGGAACGGCATGAAGCGGTAGATGTTGGCGCTGATGCCCGTGAACCACCTGCTGTCGCTCGCCCCGAGCTGCAGGTACGGCGTCGGCACGACATCATCGCCGAGCGTCTCGCGCACCGCCCGCGCGAGACGTCCCCACGCCTCGCCGTGCCAGGGCGAGATGGGCGAGGGGTCCGACGCGTGGCTCACCGCGAGCTCGACGCCCTCGTCGGCGATGATGCGGCGGGCGCGGCGCGTCGCCGATTCGACGGTGTCGCCGTGCAGGAGCCGGATGTTGACCGCGGCCCTCGCCGTCGTCGCGAGGACGTTGGCGCCCGGGGCTCCGCTCAGCTGCGTCGTGACGGCCGTCGTGCGGACGATCGCGTTGAGCTCGGGGCCGAGGCGGGAGAACACCGGGCGAGGAGCGGGCCGGTGAGGGTCAGCCGTTCCAGCACCCCGCGCAGCGGCTGGGGCGCGTACGGGGCCACTGTCGCCAGCATGGCGCGCACCGGCGGCGCGAGTCGCGTCGGGAAGGGATGCCGGTGCAGCCGGTCGATCGCCCGCGCGAGGCGCGCCGTCGCGGGGGTCGCGGGCGGCGTCGACGCGTGCCCGCCCTGCTCGCGAACGGTCAGCAGCAGGGTCATGACGCCGCGCTCCGCGACGCCGATCATGGCCGTCGGCACCGTGACGCCGGGGATGACGCCGTCGACGACCGCTCCTCCCTCATCGAGCACGAGCGAGGGACGGATGCCGCGGGCGCGGAGCGTCTCGGCGATCGCGGCCGCACCGCCGCCGGCGGTCTCCTCGTTGTGCCCGAACGCCAGGTACACGTCGCTCTGCGGTGACACGCCCTCCGCGAGCGACTCCTCGACCGCTTCGAGGATCGCGACGAGGGAGCCCTTGTCGTCGATGGCGCCGCGGGCGTGGAGCTCGGCATCCCTCCCCTCTCCCGTGAGGGTCGCGTCGAACGGCGGATGCCGCCACTCCTCCTCGACGACGGGGACGACGTCCATGTGGGCCATGAGCACGAGCGGGTCGCCCGGCGTCCGGCCCCGCCAGCGGTAGAGCAGGGAATGGCCCGCGACCACTTCGCGCTCGAGGCGCTCGTGAACCAGCGGGTACAGCCGCTGAATCGCGGCGTGGAAGGCGTCGAAGGACGCCCAGTCGGTCGCGGACTCGTCCGTGTGCGAGATCGTCGGGATGCGCAGGAGCTCACGGAACCGGTCGACGGGCGCTGTCACCCGCCCGAGCCTACCCGCGCGTCCGGCCCGGCTCCGCGCGCGGGAGAGCGCTCCCTCGATACCCTCGAGGCATGACCTCACCCGCTTCGCCCGGCCTCGGCTGGGGCATCCTCGCGACGGGCGGCATCGCCCACGCCTTCGCCCGCGACCTGCGCACGGCCGGCCTCGACGTCGCCGCCGTCGGCTCGCGACGCGCCGACGCCGCACGCGCGTTCGCCGACGAGTTCGAGATCCCGCACGCGCACGACTCGTACGAGTCGCTCGTCGACGACGACGACGTCGACATCGTCTACATCGCGACGCCGCATCCGGCACACGCGGACAACGCGATCCTCGCGCTCGAGCACGGCAAGCACGTGCTCGTGGAGAAGCCGTTCACGCTGACGGGAGCCGAGGCGGCGCGCGTCCGCGACGTCGCACGCGCCCACGGCCTCCTCGCGATGGAGGCCATGTGGACGCGGTACCTCCCGCACATGATCCGTGTCCGCGAGATCGTCGCGTCGGGGACGCTCGGCGACGTGCGCGCCCTGTTCGCCGACCACACGCAGAGCCTCCCCACGGATCTCTCGCACCGCCTCAACGCGATCGAGCTCGGCGGCGGCGCCCTCCTCGACCTCGGGATCTACCCGGTGTCCTTCGCGTGGGACATCCTCGGCGCCCCGACGACCATCGGGGCGTCGGCACGGCTCCTCGAGACGGGCGCCGACAGCGAGGTCGCGACGATCTTCACGCACGCCGACGGTGCCGTCTCGACGACCTTCTCGGCGGCCCGCTCGGCCGGCCCCAACACGGCCCACATCCTCGGCACAGACGCGCGGATCGACATCGACCGCGTCTGGTACAACCCGACCTCCTTCCGGGTCATCACACCGGACGGCACCGTGGTCGAGGACTTCGTGCCGCAGCACGAGGGGCGCGGGATGCAGTTCCAGGCGCTCGCGGCGGAGCGGTACGTCGCCGCGGGCCAGACCGACAGCGACATCCTCCCGCTCGACGAGACCGTCGCGATCATGGACAGCCTCGACGAGATCCGCCAGATCGTCGGCGTGCGATACCCGCAGGAGGACTGAGCCCATGGCCGACTCGACGCCGCGCGTCGCGGTGTATCTCGACTTCGACAACATCGTGATGTCCTGGTACGACCGCGTGCACGGCCGCAACACGTACTCGCGCGACCGGCAGCGCATCACGGCGCAGCCCGCGGACCCCGAGATCGCCGAGCGCCTCGCGGCGGCGACCGTCGACGTCGGCGCGATCATCGACTACGCGGCATCCTTCGGCACACTCGTGCTGACGCGGGCGTACGCGGACTGGTCGTCGCCGGTCAACGCGGAGTACCGCTCGCAGCTCGTCGCCCGCGCCGTCGACCTCGTGCAGCTCTTCCCGGCCGCGGCCTACGCGAAGAACGGCGCCGACATCCGCCTCGCCGTCGACGCCGTCGAGGACATGTTCCGCCTCGACGACCTCACGCACGTCGTGATCGTCGCGGGCGACAGCGACTACGTCCCGCTCGCGCAGCGCTGCAAGCGCCTCGGCCGCTACGTCGTCGGGGTGGGCGTCGCGGGCTCGACGGCGAAGTCCCTCGCGGCCGCATGCGACCAGTTCGACTCGTACGACTCGCTCCCGGGCGTCGAGGCTCCCTCCAAGCGCAAGCCGGCGCAGACCGCCGCCACCGCTGCGCCCGCTGCCGCCGCGGCACCGGCCGCGCAGACGCCGGCCGCCGAGCCGGCCACGACGGGCCGCCGCCGGAAGAAGCCGCCGGAGGAGCCGGTCGCCGCACCGGCCGACGAGCAGCCGGACGAGCCGACCGACGAGCAGCTCGAGGACTCCTCGGCTGTGCTGCTGGATCGCGCCCTGCGCCTGGAGAACGTGCGCACCGATGAGGACTGGCTGCACCTGTCGGCCGTCAAGAACCTGCTCAAGCGCATGGACCCCTCGTTCAACGAGAAGGCCCTCGGACACCGGTCGTTCTCGGACTTCGTGAAGGCGCATCCGGATGTCGCCGAGATCGACGAGTCGACGAACGTCGTGCGGGTCCGCCTCGTCGGACGCTGACGACACGACGAAGCTCCCCGGATCCGGTCCGGGGAGCTTCGTCGTCGCGGGACAGCGGCTCAGGCCGCGAGCGGCACCGCCCCCACGAGCACGGCGACGCCGAGCATCACGAGCGACACGATCGTCGCCCGCCACAGCACCTTCTTGTGGTGGTCGCCGAGGTTGACGCTCGCGAGCGAGACGAGCAGCAGGATCGCGGGGACGAGCGGGCTCTGCAGGTGCACGGGCTGGCCGGTGATCGATGCGCGGGCCATCTCGACGGGCTCGATGCCGTACGCCGTCGCGCTCTCGGCGAGGATCGGCAGGATGCCGAAGTAGAACGCGTCGTTCGACATGAAGAACGTGAACGGGATCGACAGGATGCCCGTGATCACGGCGAGGAAGGGGCCGAGGGATGCCGGGATCACGGTGGTGATCCACGTCGCCATCGCGTCGACCATGCCCGTGCCGTTGAGCACACCCACGAGCACGCCCGCGGCGAGGACCATCGACACGACGCCGACGATGCTCGGGGCGTGCGCGACGATCTCGTCGGCCTGGCCCTTGATCTTCGGGAAGTTGACGACGAGGGCGACCGCGGCGCCGACCATGAAGACGTACGGCAGCTGGAAGAGGTCGAGCACGAGCAGCACCATGACGGCGAGCGTCAGCGCCAGGTTGAACCAGATGAGCTTGGGGCGGAGGGTCGCGCGGCGCGGATCGAGGATCGTGTCGGCCATCGCCGTGTCGGCGGCGTCGACGAACTCCGGCGCCGCGACCGCGGTGCGGGCGCCGTCGACCGTCAGCAGGTTGCCGGTGCGCAGCGTGGCGCGGGCGCCGGGCTTCGGGTCGCCGCCGCGGAAGATGCGCGGGGGCCGGATGCCCTGGGATCCGCCGGAGACACCGTCCAGGCGCGAGGTGTCGACGGTGCCGAGCCGGCGACGCTCCCCCAGCCCCAGCATCCACGCGAACGTCAGCGAGACCACGAGGCCGGCCGCCAGCGACGGGAGCATCGGCACGAAGATCGCGGTCGGCTCGAGCCCGAGCGCCGTCGCGGCGCGGACCGTCGGTCCGCCCCACGGCACGATGTTGAGCGTGCCGTTCATGAGCCCGGCGACGCACGTCAGCACGACGGGACTCATGCCCAGCCGCAGGTAGATCGGGAGCATCGCGGAGGTCGTGATGATGAACGTCGTCGACCCGTCGCCGTCGAGCGAGACCGCACCGGCGAGGATCGCCGTGCCGAGGACGACCTTGGCCGGGTCGTCGCCGAGCAGACGCGTGATGAAGCGGATGAGCGGGTCGAAGAGACCGACGTCGATCATGATCCCGAAGAACATGATCGCGAACATCAGCAGCGCCGCCGTGGGCGCCATGTTGCCGATCGAGTCGAGGATCATGTCGCCGAGCCCGAGACCGGCACCGGCGAAGAGCCCGAAGATCGTGGGCACGAGGATGAGCGCCACCATGGGCGTCAGGCGCCGCGTCATGATGAGCGCCATGAACGTGAGGATCATCGTGAACCCGAGGATCACGAGCACGGTCTCGGACGGTACGAAGGCCAGCGCGTAGCCGTCCTCGGCGGCCGCCGCCGCGTGAAGTGCAGTGAGGTGCATCTCGACTCCTTCGTCTTGCACACCCGCGTGGTGTGCGATTCGCCCGATGCTAGGCAGGCGTCGAGTGCGGGCGCGCGCTATCTCGCATTGCCCGCGGTTCTGCGCGTAGCGTGTGTTCCGCGCATTGTGCTCACGATGGAGGAGGTGGCGTGCGGTTCGCGACACGGGTGCTGATCCTCCAGCTCGCAACGGTCGCCGCGGTCGTCGCGGTGTGCACCGCCGTGTTCGTGTACCTCGGCGTGCAGCAGCTGCGGGCCGAGTCGGAGGCATCCGCCCTCAACATCGCCCGCACCGTCGCAGAGGAGCCCGACGTGCGCCGCCTCGTCGCTGAGTTCTCGGCGGATCCAGGGACTCCGGATGCCGCCGAGCTGCGCGACGGCGAGCTGCAGCGCGTCGCGGCCGGCGTGACTGCTCGCACGGACGCTCTCTTCGTCGTGATCACCGACGACCACGGCATCCGTCTCGCCCACCCCAACCAGGACCTCCTCGGCCGGCAGGTCAGCACGCCGTTCGACCGGGTGCTCGCCGGGCACGAGGTCGTCGACTGGGAGCGGGGCACCCTCGGCGAATCCGCACGCGCCAAGGTTCCCGTGTACTCCCCCGGAGGCGACGACGCTGCTCCCGTCGGCGAGGTGAGCGTCGGCTTCGAACGGGCGAGCGTCTTCGACGACCTTCCCGCGCTGCTCGTGGGGATCGCGGTGGCGGCGGCGGCGGCGCTCGCGATCGGCGCGCTCGCGGCTCTGCTCCTCCGCCGGCGCTGGGAGCGCCTGACCCTCGGCCTGCAGCCGGAGGAGCTCGTCGGGCTCGTGCAGAACCAGGCGGCGGTCCTCGAGGGCGTGGGAGACGGCGTCATCGCCCTCGACACGTCGGGCGTCGTGCGCGTGTGCAATCAGGCGGCATCCCGGATGCTGTCGCTCGACGACCCCGTGGGGCGGCGCCTCGCCGATCTCGACGTGCCCGCGGAAGTGCGGGCGGTGATCGCCGACCGCACGCCGCGGGACGGCATCCCCGTCGGCGATCGCGTGCTCTACCTCGATGCGCATCCCGTCGTGCGCGACGGCCGCTCCCTCGGCGAGGTCCTCGTCGTCCGCGACCGCACCGACCTCGTCGCCATCGCGGAACGCCTCGAGACGGTTCGCGCCATGACGAGCGCCCTGCGTGTGCAGCGGCACGAGTTCGCCAACCGCCTGCATGTCGCGACGGGGCTGCTGGATGCGGCGCGGCCCGCCGACGCGCGCGCGTTCCTCGCCGAGCAGCTCGGCCGCGGGCCGGTGGACTTCCCGGTCGAGGGCCTCGACCGCATCGCGGACCCGCTGCTGCAGTCGTTCCTCGGTGCGAAGGCGATCGAGGCGGGCGAGCGCGGCGTGACGCTGCGGGTCGCCGACGACACCGTGCTCCACGGCACGCTCGTCGGGGCGGAGGACGTCGCCGCCGTCGTCGGAAACCTCCTCGACAACGCGATCACGGCGGCCGTGGGCGGGGACGATCCGAGAGAGGTCGAGATCGCGCTGCTGGATGCGGGCGACGAGCTCGTCGTGACGGTCGCCGACTCCGGCCCCGGCATCGATCCGGGCGTCGACGTCTTCGGAGGACGGTCGAGCCCGTCCGACGATGCGACGGATCGGATCCACGGCCACGGAATCGGCCTGCGACTCTCCCGCGACCTCGCCCGGCGGCGCGGCGGAGACGTCTGGATCATCGAGGCGAAGCGCCCCGACGGCGGTGCCGTGTTCGGAGCGCGGCTGCCGGGAGTCATGAGCTCGCACGGAGAAGGGATCGACCCATGACCGACTCCATCCGGGTGCTCGTCGTCGACGACGACTTCCGCGTCGCGGGCCTCCATCGCGGCATCGCCGACCGGCCCGGCTTCACCGTGCTTGAGGCAGCCGGGTCGGTGAGCGCCGCGAGGGCGTCGATCCGGGATCACCGCCCCGACCTGCTGCTCGTCGACGCGTATCTCCCCGACGGCGACGGCGTCGACCTCGTCCGCTCGGTCGACGTCGACGCGATCGTGCTGTCGGCCGCGAACGACGCCGCGACGATCCGCCGCGCGCTCCGCGCGGGCGCCCTCGCCTACCTCGTGAAGCCGTTCGAATCGCGGGTCCTCGGCGATCGGCTCGACCGGTACGCGCGTTTCCGCAATCTCCTCGGATCGCAGGGCGCACTCGGCCAGGAGGAGCTCGACCGGGCGCTCTCGATCCTGCACGGCGCGGAGGCGCCCTCACTGAGCCGCTCGGCGACCGAGCAGCTGATCCTCGAGGCGATCGGCGGCGACGGCGCGTCGGCGACGGAGGTGGCCGAGCGGTCCGGGGTGTCGCGCGCGACGGCGCAGCGGCACCTCGCGACCCTCGCGGCGCGCGGCATCATCGAGGTGCGGCTGCGGTACGGGACGACCGGCCGCCCCGAGCACCGCTACCACCGCCGCTGATCCTCCGCCCCCTCGCCCCCTCTTCCACCCGGTCGCCGAGCCTGTCGAGGCGTCGAGCCCCAGCCCGCGCGGAACGCGAAGACGATCAGCGCGCCGGCGCAACCTCCCCGAGGAAACCGAGCATCGCCTGGTTGAAGGCCTTCGGCTGCTCGATGTTGGCCGCGTGCCCGTCGTTAGGGATGACGACGGCCCGCCCATTCGGCGCCAGGGCGGCCGCGGCATCCGCGTGCGATGACGGCCAGAACTCGCTCTCGGCCCCCGCGACGAACAGCACGGGCACGTCAGCCTTTTCGATCGCCGCACGCCAGTCCGCCTTCGCGTGGTCGTTCAGCAGCACGAGCTCGCCCGCTGTAAGCTCGCGCTCTGCGCCCCGCATGGCCTTCAGCAGCCGCACGAGGCGCATTCCGCGCTTCGCCATCGGCGTGCCCTTGCCCGTGTCGGGGATGCGCTCGGCGAAGTAGGTGTCGATGTTCGAGGCGTCGTAGCCGTAGAACCCGTGCGGCCAGTCGTCGGTGTTGAGCATCTGCGGCGTCTGATCGACGATGACCACCGCACTCACGCGGGATGACCCGGACTGCGAGAGATACGACCAGATCGTGTTGCCGCCCATCGAGCCGCCGACGAGCGCGGCGCCCTGCAGGTCGAGCCCCTCGAGCACATCCCGCAGGTCGGCGCCCCGGCGGGCCATGTCGACCCCCGATCCGGGCCGCTCCGCGGCACCGTGCCCGCGCAGGTCGACCACGAGCACGCGATATCCGGCGGCCGCGAGGGGCTCCACCTGATAGGTCCAGCTCGTGCCGGCGGCCTTGAATCCCGCGAGCAGCACGACCGGTCGCCCTGCGGGATCCCCGTGCTCGGTGTAGTCGAGCCGGACGCCGTCGTCGGCCCGCAGCGTGGTCATCGTGCTCCGTTCGGGAAGGCCTTGCCAGGATTGAGGATGCCGGCGGGGTCGAGCGCGTGCTTGATGGAGGCGTGCAGTTCGAGCACGACGTCGCTCAGCTCTGCGGCGGCGCCGCGGAGCTTCAGGAGCCCGACGCCATGCTCGCCGGTCACCGTCCCGCCGAGTGCACGGCAGTCGTCGACGATGCGGTCGAAGGCCCGCTTCGCCCGGCGCCTGGCCTCGTCGTCGCCCTCGGGCGCGATGATGAGCGGGTGCAGGTTGCCGTCGCCGGCATGCGCGATGTTCGCGATCACGACGTCCTCGTCGGCCGCCGCCCGCTCGATGCGCGCGAGCATCTCGGGCACGGCCGCGCGCGGCACGCAGACGTCCTCCGTGAGAACGGGGCCGAGTCGTTCGAGCGCCGGATAGGCGAGCCGCCGCGCGGAGAAGAGCCGGGCCACCTCGTCGGGGTCGACGGCGCGCTCGACCTGGGCACCGCCGGCGGCGTGGAACGCATCCGCGATCCGAGCGGCCAGCTCCTCGCCCCGGCCGCCGGGCTCGTCGACCTTCGCGAGCAGCAGGGCGCTCGCCCCCTCGGGCAGGTCCCAGCCCTGCCACTCGGCAACGGCGTGCAGGCACGTGCGGTCGATGAGCTCGAGTGCCGACGGGATGATGCCTGCACCCGATACGGCGGCGACGGCGTTGCCGGCATCCGTCAGCGAACGGAAGTAGCCGACGATCGCCCGTTCTTCGCGGCCGGCGAGCGGCAGGAGCTTGAGGGTCGCGTCGACGACGATGCCGAGGGTCCCTTCCGATCCGGTGAAGAGTCCGGCGAGGTCGTAGCCGGTGACGCCTTTGGCGGTGGTGCGGCCGACCTTCGCGACGCGTCCGTCCGCGAGCACCACGGTGAGCCCGAGCACGTAATCCCGGGTCACCCCATACTTGACGCAGCAGATGCCGCCGGCGTTCGTCGCGACGTTGCCGCCGATCGTCGAGATCGACTGGCTCGCGGGGTCGGGCGGGTACCACAGCCCGAACCCCGCGACGTGGCGCCGGAGGTCGTCGTTGAGCACACCCGCCTCGACGACGGCGTAGCGCTCTGCGACGTTCACCTCGACGACGCGGGTCATGCGCTCGAGCGACAGGACGACGGCTCCCGCTGTCGCATTCGCCCCGCCGGAAAGACCGGTGCCCGCGCCGCGCGGCACGATCGCGATGCCGTGGGCGGCGGCGATCCGCACCGCCGCGACGACGTCCTCGACCGATGTCGCGAAGACGACCGCGGCGGGCAGGCCGTAGTCGGCCCACTCGGCGTCGTCGTGACTGCAGCGATCGAGGGTCTCGGGATCGGTGTCGACGACACCGTGCGGAAGAGCGGCGATGAGGGCGGAGACGACGGTGTCCATGGCGTTCCGATGCTAGCCGCCCGCCCGACCGCAGAAGATCCGCGATACTTCACGGCACCGGACACCGCAAGTGCGTTGAAACCTGAATCGACTGTCATGTACAGTCGCCCGGAGCGGTTCTCCCCCACACCGCTTTCCGCGCTCTACAAGGAGGTATCCAGCGCATGGCATCCCCGCAGCTCTCCGATCCGACGCTGAAGCAGTCGAGTCTGCGACGCGTCGTCACAGCCTCGATGGCCGGCACCGTCGTCGAGTGGTACGAGTTCTTCCTCTACGCCACGGCCGCGACGCTCGTCTTCAACAAGATCATGTTCCCGCCGTCGGACGACCCCTATGCGCCCATCATCGCGGCGCTCATCACCTACGCCGTGGGCTTCGTCGCCCGTCCTCTCGGCGGAATCGTCTTCGGCCACTTCGGCGACAAGTACGGCCGCAAGAAGCTGCTGCAGCTCGCGATCATCCTCGTCGGCGTCGCGACGTTCCTCATGGGCTGCCTGCCCACCTACGCCGCGATCGGCGTCTGGGCGCCCATCCTCCTCGTGACGCTGCGCTTCGCCCAGGGCTTCGCGGTCGGCGGCGAGTGGGGCGGCGCAGTCCTGCTCGTCTCCGAGCATTCCCCCGACCGGACACGCGGGTTCTGGGCATCGTGGCCGCAGGCGGCCGTGCCGCTCGGCAACCTCACCGCGACCGTCGTGCTCCTCATCCTGAGCCGCACGCTCAGCGAGGAGCAGTTCCTCGCGTGGGGATGGCGCGTCGGCTTCTGGCTCTCCGTCGTCATCGTCGCGATCGGCTACTACGTCCGCACGCGCGTCACCGATGCGCCGATCTTCCTCGAGGCGCAGAAGCAGGCCGACGAATCGAAGGCGACGCGCTACGGCGTGCTCGAGGTGATCAAGCGCTACCCGCGCGGCGTGCTGACGGCGATGGGACTTCGCTTCGCGGAGAACATCATGTACTACCTCGTCGTGACGTTCTCGATCACGTATCTCGCTGTCGCGCTCAAGGTCGAGACCGCCGAGATCCTCGGACTGCTCGCGATCGCGCACATCATCCACGCGATCGTCATCCCGCTCATCGGCGGGCTGACCGACCGCATCGGCCGCAAGCCGGTGTACCTCATCGGCACGATCGGCGCCGCCGTGTGGGGCTTCATCGCCTTCCCCATGTTCGACACGAAGAACCCCGTGATCATCGTCTCGGCGATCTCGCTCGGCCTCTTCATCCACGCGTTCATGTACGCGCCGCAGCCGGCGATCATGTCGGAGATGTTCCCGACCCGCATGCGCTACTCGGGCGTCTCGCTCGGCTACCAGGTGACGTCGATCGTCGCTGGCTCGCTCGCCCCGATCATCGCCACAGCGCTGCTGGCGAGCTACGGCTCGTACATCCCTGTCGCGGTGTACCTCGCGATCGCGGCGGGCATTACCCTCATCGCGGTGATCTCGATGCGGGAGACGAAGGACACGTCGCTGCACGACCTCGACCGCCTCGATGAGGAGAAGCTCGCGGCCGACAAGGTCGCCGCGAAGGCCTGACCCCGGCATCCCGGACCGCCTCGCCCCACGTTGGGGCGGGGCGGTTCGTCGTTTCCGTCACGCCGCTCGCACCCTTCGCCGCAACGCAACGGGAGCGGGATGCCGCTAGCGGGCCGCGATGATCTCGTCGACCCAGGCCGGAACGACCTCGGTCGCCGGCCCCGCGCGCACCTCGTCGAACGGTGCGGCCGCGTCGCTCGGCACGAGGTTGAGCTCGACCGTGCGCGCGCCGAAGGCGGTGGCGAGCGCGACGTATCCGGCCGCGGGATACACCGCGCCCGACGTCCCGATCGACACGAACACGTCGCAGGCGACGACGGCCTGCTCGATGCGGCCGAGGTCGTAGGGCAGCTCGCCGAACCAGACGACGTCGGGGCGCAGCATCCTCTCCCCGCATTCGGGGCAGGGGGGACGATCGATGAGGTCGCGCGTCCACTCGGGTCGCGCACCGCACGCGAGGCACAGCGCGCGCCGCAGCTCTCCGTGCATGTGCACGAGGTTGCGGCTTCCGGCGCGCTCGTGCAGGTCGTCGACGTTCTGCGTCACGACCAGCAGCTCGAATCCGATCGCGCCTTCGAGCCGCGCGAGAGCGCGGTGAGCGGCATTGGGACGAGTGGATGCCACGCCCCGCCTCCGCTCGTCGTAGAACCGCAACACCAGGTCGGGGTCCGCGTCGAACCCCTCGGGCGTCGCGACGTCTTCGACGCGGTGCCCCTCCCAGAGGCCGCCCGCGTCGCGGAAAGTGGGGACACCGCTCTCGGCCGAGATGCCGGCGCCCGTGAGCACGACGATGCGCATGGCACCATTGTGACGTGAGCGACGCCGCGCCCGGGAAGAGTCCCCTGATCCGCCTCCCGGACGGGACCGTCAAGCAGGTCGGGCCGCTCACCGGCACGCGCGTGTGGACCGTGCCGGGGCGCGCGAGCCGTCCCATCGAGATGCCGCGCGACGACACCCGCACCCTCGCGAAGGGCGAGGCGACGCGGCTCTGCGCGTTCTGCGAGGACCGCTACCTCGAGACGACCCCCGAGAAGTCCCGGCTCGTCGGCGACGACTATGCGGAGCTGCGCCGAGTGCCCGCATCCCGTCTCTTCGACACCGTCGCCGAGTTCCGCCGCTTCGGCAACCTCTTCGAGATCGTCTCGGCCGAGTACTGGCGCGAGGATCACGGCTTCCGCCAGCCTGCGTCGGTGGTCGCGTGGGCCGACGAGTACCTCGCCGATCCGGCGGGTCGCGCGCACATCGAGCGTCTCGCCACCGTGCGGGCGGCGGCGACCGGAGCCTCGCCGTCGATCGAGGAGGCCGCGCTCGACCTCGTGGGCGGATCGCACGACGTCGTGGTCGCGCGCCGCCACGTCGTCGACGGCGCGAAGACCGACGATGAGCTCGTGTCGTCGGGTCTGCTGACGCCCCGCGAGCACGCGGAGTACTTCGCGTTCACCGTTCGCGCGCTCGACGAGATCGCGAAGGCCCAGCCGCACGCGGCGTACGTCGCGGTGTTCCAGAACTGGCTCCTTCCCGCCGGCGCCTCCTTCGAGCACCTGCACAAGCAGCTCGTCGCGATCGACGAGCACGGCCCGCAGGTCGATCACGAGCTGCGGCTGCTGTCGGGCGACCGGCGGCTCTACCAGCACGCGATCGCCGATCTCGCCGTCGACAAGGGCCTGGTCGTCGCGGCGAACGACCACGCGGTCGCGTTCGCCGGGGTGGGCCACCGCTATCCGGCCTTCGAGGTGTACTCGCGCTCCACGGCGAACCTGCCCTCGGAGCACTCCGCCGCGGAGGTGCGCGGGATGTCCGATCTCGTGCACGCCCTCCACGCTGCCACGGGCGTGCACGTGCCGACGAACGAGGAGTGGCACTACCGGCCGCCCGGAGCGCCCTGGCCCATGCCGTGGCGCATCGTGCTGAAGTGGCGCATCTCGAACCCGGCGGGGTTTGAGGGCGGCACGAAGATCTACGTCAACACGATCGACCCGTGGGAGCTCCGCCGCCGCGCCGTCGCCGAGCTCACGCGCCTGCGCCTCGACGGACGCGTCGCCGACGGCATCCGCATCGGCGACGAGTGCCGCCCCGAGGACGCGCGGCTGCGTTACGCCGACTGACGCGGGGAGATCGCCGGTCCGGGCGGACTCACCGACGCCGGCGCCGCGCGCCGGGCCCGCGCCGACGGGTCAGCGGCGCGTCGGGCCCGCGCCGGGTCAGCAGCGCGCCGAGCGCGCGCCGGGTCAGCGGCGCGTCGGCGAGCGCCTAGTCAGCGGCGCGCCGGGCGAGCGGCGGGTCAGCAGCCCGCCGGGCGCGCGCTAGGCCGTGTTGCTAAAGGCGCTGGTGAGCCAGTGCAGCGTCGCGGCGAGGCAGAGTCCGGCGTGGTAGTTACGGGCGGTCTTGTCTGAGCGCATCGCGATCCCTCGCCACTGCTTGAGCTTGTTGAAGCAGCGTTCGACGACGTTGCGTCCGCGATAGCGATCGCGTTGGGTCTCGCCGAAGTCGATCGGCCGACCCGGGCGCTTGCGGCGGTGAGCGATCTGATCGTCGCGTTCGGGGATCGTCGCGGCGATCCGGCGCGTCCGCAGCCAGGCCCGGTTCGCCTTCGACGGGTAACCCTTGTCGGCGAGCACGCGGTCCGGGCGAGTGCGCGGCCGGCCGGCGACACCCGGGACGCGGATCTGCGCGAGCGTGGCGGGCAGCATGCTCGTGTCGGCGGCCTGCCCTGGGGTCAGGATGAATGCCAGCGCGCGTCCCTTCCCGTCGCAGACCAAGTGATTCTTGGTCGTCAGCCCGCCCCGCGAGCGGCCGATCGCGTGATCAGCGGGCTCCAGGCCGAACTTCGTGTAGTTCGACAGCGCCCCCCGCGGTCCGCGGCAGGGTCGCACCGTGCTGATGAACTCGCACGATCGTCGAGTCGATCGACGCCACCCAGTCCAGGTCACCCGACCGCTGCGCGAGGGACTGCACCTTTTCCAGCACCCGAGCCCACACGCCCGCCTCGGCCCACCGGTTGAAGTTCTTATAGACCGTGTTCCAGTTCCCGTACCGCTCCGGAACGTCCCGCCAGGGCGCACCCGTGCGGAACCGCCACGCGGTCGCCTCGACCACAGTCCGGCGGTCCACAGGTGGCCGCCCCGTTGACTTCACCGTCGGAAACAACGGCCCGATCACCGCCCACGTCTCATCCGAGATCACCTCACGCGACACGCCTAAAGACTCACCCGCGAACGTCCCGATCGCGTTTAGCAACACGGCCTAGGTCAGCGGCGCGTCGACCAGAGCGCCGCGGCGACGAGGAGCGGCTGGAAGGCCAGCCGGATGAGCCGCTTCGCATCGGTGTCCATGCCGAAGCCGTCGCGGTGCTTGAGCCACTGGTCGACGTTGCCTGGGAACACCGCGATGAAGAACGCGGCGAGAATCGCGCCGACGCGCCGCTTCTCCTTGGGCAGCGCGACGAGCGCGGCGCCGAGCATCACCTCGACGACCCCGGACGCGACGACGATCCCGTCGGGGTCGATCGTCGAGATCTCGGTCGCCCACGCCGGCACCTGGTTCTGGAACTCTCGTCGTGCCCAGAAGAGGTGGCTGATGCCGGCGAAGACCATGGAGGCGGCGAGGAGCCACCGCAGTGTCGTGCGCATGGCTCGATTGAAGCCGACGCCGCCGCTCGGAGCGACCCCTTGCCGACCGTGCCGAGACGGAGTAGCGCGCCGAGGCAGGGTGTCGTGCCGCCCTGTCTCGACGAGATCCCCTGCCTCGGTGGGAGGCGGTCAGTGGTAGCGGCCGCTGTACGCGTTGATCGCGGGCTGTCCGCCGAGGTGCGCGTAGAGCACGTTCGCGTCGCGCGGGATCTCACCCGACGAGACGAGGTCGATGAGCCCCGCCATCGACTTGCCCTCGTACACGGGGTCGAGGATGACCCCCTCGAGCCGGCCGGTCAGGTAGATCGCCTCATCGGTCGACTCCACCGGGATGCCGTACTCGTCGCCGGCCCAGCCCTCGAGCACCGTGATCTCTTCGTCGCGGAGATCGCGTCCGACGCCGATCGCATCGGCCGTCCGCCGGGCGATGCGGGCGACCTGATCGCGTGTCTTGTCGATCGTCGCCGACGCGTCGATGCCGATCACCCGCCGGGAGCGGTCGCCGAAGTTCTCGAGCAGATCGGCGAAGCCCGCGATCATGCCGGCGTGCGTCGAGCCCGTGACGGTGCAGACGACGATCGTGTCGAAGAAGACGCCGAGCTGCTGCTCCTGCGCCTTCACCTCGTGCGCCCAGTTGGCGAAGCCGAGGCCGCCGAGCGGGTGGTCACTGGCGCCCGCGGGGATCGCGTAGGGCTTGCCGCCGGATGCCTCCACCTCGGCGATGGCGTCCTTCCACGAGTCGCGGAAGCCGATGTCGAAGCCCGCCGGCGAGAGCCGCACATCGGCGCCCATGAGCCGCGAGAGCAGGATGTTGCCGACCCGGTCGTTCACGGCATCCGGCCAGTTCACCCAGTGCTCCTGCACGAGCACCGCCTTCATGCCGAGGTGCGCCGCGACCGCCGCGACCTGCCGCGTGTGGTTGGACTGCACGCCGCCGATCGACACGAGCGTGTCGGCACCCTGTGCGAGCGCCTCGGGCACGAGGTACTCGAGCTTGCGCACCTTGTTGCCGCCGAAGGCCAGGCCGCTCGAGACGTCCTCTCGCTTCGCCCACACCCGTGCGCCGCCCAGGTGGTCGGACAGCCGGTTCAGCGGGTGGATCGGGCTCGGCCCGAACATGAGCGGATGGCGGGGGAAGTCGGCGAGCGTCATGTCGTCTCCTGGTGGTCGGGTCGGTCGGTTCGGGATGCCGTCAGCAGGCGCTCGAGCGTGAGCCAGTTCTCCCGGGTCAGTCGCGCGGCCTCGTCGGCGTCGCCCGCCGCACAGGCGGCGATGATGCGGTCGTGGTCGCCGACGCTCCCCCGCCCGGCGAGGGTCGAGAACCGCGCGCGCTCGAGGCGCCGGAGCAGCGGCGTCACCTGCTCGAGCAGGCCGGGAAGCAGCGGATTGGCGCTCGCCCGCACCGCGACGGCGTGGAAGTCATCGTCGGCGGCGAGCGCAGCATCCACATCGCCGTCTTTCAGAGCAGCAGTGAAGCGGGCGTTGGCGGAGCGCATGTCGTCGATGTCCGCCTCAGCGAGCAGCGACACGGCGTCGCGGACGGCGAGCTCGTGGAGGCTCGCCGCGATGCGCTGCGCGGCGAACGCGTCGCGGTCGTCGAGCGGCGCGACGAGCGTCTCCTTGGCCCGGCGCGTGTGCACGAGGCCGGCCGCTTCGAGGCGCGCGATCGCCTCGCGGATCGGCGTGCGGCTGACGCCGAGCCACGCCGCGAGCTCGCTGTCGCGCAGCCTCTCGCCGGGGGCGAGCTCGCCGCTCACGATGGCGTCGCGCAGCTGTGCGTACGCGTAGTCGCGCAGCGAGCTCGGGCGTTCGGCGCGAGGGAGCGGCATGCAATATATTGCACACTGCTGAGGGATGCCGCGTCAAATCCTCGCGATCAGTACCCTCGGCATCATGACCGACCTCGCCGAAGCCGCCGACGCCTCGCTCGTTCAGCCGGCGCCGCCGGAGATCTCCGATGCCGAGGCGCTCGCGATCGCCGAGGACGTCTGGGGCGTCGCGGGCGACATCCGCTCGCTGGGCAGTCATCAGGACCGCAACTTCCTCATCGACGCGGGCGACCGCCGCCTCCTGCTGAAGATCGCCAACCCCAGCGTCTCGGCGGCGGAGCTCGAGGCGCAGTCCCTCGCCGCGGCGGCCATCGCCGACATCACCGCCGTTCGCGCGCCGCGCGCGCTCGCGTTCGACGACGGCTCGACGGCCCGCGAGGTCGTGGTCGCCGGCGTCGCGATGCAGGCGCGGCTTCTCGAGTTCCTCGACGGCGAGACGCTGTCGGGAAGCGGATACCTCTCCCCCACCGCCGTCGCGGCGATGGGGTCGCTCGCCGCGGCTGTCGACAGCGCGCTGGCCGGAATCCACCCCGAGGGCGCCGAACGCGACCACCAGTGGGACCTGCGGCACACGCCGGCCGTGCTCGACGACCTCCTGCCCCACGTCGACGACCTCGACCTGCGGGAGCGTCTCGCCGCAGCCGCCGGTGCGGCGTGGGAGGTCGTCGGACCGCTCGCGGAGCGGCTGCCGTCGCAGTTCATCCACGGCGACCTGACCGACGACAACGTCGTGCACTCCGGCGACCGCCTGCCCGACGGCGTCATCGACCTCGGCGACCTCAACCGCACCTGGACCGTCGGCGAGCTCGCCATCACGCTGTCGTCCCTCCTCCACCACGACGGGGTCGACCTCCCCGCGGCGATGCGGGCCGTCGGGGCGTATCACGCGGTGCGGCCGCTCGACGCGGACGAGCTGGAGGCGCTGTGGCCGCTCGTCGTCGCGCGGGCAGCGGTGCTGGTCGCGAGCGCCCATCACGTGCTGTCGACGGATCCGGGCAACGTCTACGCCGCCGAGAACCTCGTGCACGAGCGGGCGATCTTCGAGAGCGCCGTCTCGGTGCCGCTGCCCGTCGCGACGGCGCTCGTCCGCGCGGCCGCGGGCGAGGCGGTGGAGCCGCTCGAGGTGCCGGCCGGCGTCCGGCTGATCGAGACGTCGGGCGAGATCGCCGTGCTCGACCTCTCGGCGACGAGCCCGAGCCTCGACGAGGGCCGGTGGCTCGATGACAACGCCGAGTCGGAGCTGTTCGCCGAGGCGCTCGCGCATCACGGCCTCGCCACCGCCCGGTTCGACGAGTCGCGCCTGACGCGCTCGCGTCCCGGACAGGACGAGCCGCGCAACGCGGCGCTCGGTCTCGAGCTCGCCACGCGCGCGGAGCGGTCGCTGCACGCGCCGTGGCCGGGTGTCATCGTGCAGTCCGGCGGCGCGGTCGTCGTGCTTCGCGCTGGGGACATCGATGTGCGGGTCGAGGGCGTGACCGACGCACTCCCGGAAGGCGCCGAGGTGGCGGCCGGTGACGTCATCGGCTGCATCCTCGGGACGTCCTGGCTGCACGTCGTGCGGGCGGGCATCGTCCCTCCGCGGTTCACGACGCGCTCCCTTGCGGCGGCCTGGCGCGCCGTCGTCGGAGACCCGGGGCCACTCGTGACGGGCGAGGTCCCGCCGGCGGAGTCCGCGGCGGATGCGGCATCCCTCCTCTCCCGTCGCGACAGGGCGTTCGCCGATGTGCAGGAGCACTACTTCGCCGACCCGCCCGTGATGGTGCGAGGGTGGCGGGAGCATCTCGTCGACGCCGACGGGCGCGTGTATCTCGACACCCTCAACAACGTGACGTCGGTCGGGCACGCGCACCCGCGGCTCGTGAGCGCCGTCGCGCGGCAGTGGAGCCTGCTCAACACCAACTCGCGGTTCCACTACCCGTCCGTCGTCGAGTTCTCCGAGCGTCTCGCGGCGCTGCTTCCCGACTCGCTCGACACCGTGTTCCTCGTGAACAGCGGGTCGGAGGCCGTCGATCTCGCACTGCGCCTCGCGCACGCGTGGACCGGCCGGCCCGATCTGCTCGCCGTGCGGGAGGCGTATCACGGCTGGACGTACCTCTCCGACGCCGTCTCGACGTCGATCGCCGACAACCCGGCGGCGCTCGAGACGCGGCCCGCGTTCATCCACACCGTCCCCGCGCCCAACCCCTTCCGCGGGAAGCACCGCGGCGACAACGTCCGTCGCTACGCGGAGGAGGCCGTCGCCGAGGTGCATCGTCTGGCCGAGGCCGGCACGCCGGTGGCGGGCTTCATCGCCGAGTCGCTCTTCGGGAACGGCGGCGGCATCGCCCTCCCCGACGGGTACCTCGCGGCGATCTACGACGCCGTGCGGGCGCACGGCGGTCTCGCGATCGCCGACGAGGTGCAGGTCGGCTACGGCCGGCTCGGCGAGTGGTTCTGGGGCTTCGAGCAGCAGGGCGTCGTGCCCGACGTCGTGACGGTCGCGAAGTCGATGGGGTCGGGGCATCCCCTCGGCGCCGTCATCACGACCCGCGCGGTCGCCGAGCGCTACCGCACGGGCGGCTACTTCTTCTCGTCGGCGGGCGGCAGCCCCGTCTCGAGCGTCGTGGGCACGACGGTGCTCGACATCCTGCGCGACGAGGACCTGCAGGGCAATGCCCGCGACACCGGCGCGTACCTGAAGGCGCGGCTCCAGGAGCTCGGCGAGCGGCATCCGCTCCTCGCCACCGTGCACGGCTACGGCCTCTACCTCGGCCCCGAGCTCGTGCGCGACCGCGACACGTGGGCGCCGGCCACCGAGGAGACGGCGGCGATCTGCGACCGCCTGCGCGGACTCGGCGTCATCGCGCAGCCGACGGGCGACCACCAGAACATCCTGAAGATCAAGCCGCCGATGTGCTTCTCGCGCGAGTCCGCCGATGCGCTCGTCGCCGCGCTGGACCGGGTGCTCACGACCGGCTGGTAGCGGCCCTCACCGCCTCCGCCCTGTGGTTGGCTGGACGGATGACCGATGGCGTGGGACTGCGATCGGAGCGCGGCCCGATCCTCCTCGCGCTCATGCTGTCGACGTTCCTCATCGCGATCGACGCGACGGTGCTCTCGACCGCGGTGCCGACGATCGTCCAGGAGTTCGGCGGCTTCGAGCAGTTCCCGTGGCTCTTCTCCATCTACACGCTCGCGCAGGCCGCGTCGGTGCCGGTGTTCGCGAAGCTCAGCGACATCGTCGGCCGCCGGCCGGTCATGTACGCGGGCATCGTGCTCTTCCTCGTCGGCTCGGTGCTGTGCGCGACGGCGTGGAGCATGGGGGCGCTCATCGCGTTCCGCGCGGTGCAGGGCCTCGGCGCCGGCGCCATCATGCCCGCCACCATGACGGTCGCGGGAGACATCTACACCGTGCGGGAGCGCGCCAAGACGCAGGGGTACCTCGCGAGCGTGTGGGCGTTCTCGTCCGTCGCGGGTCCGACGATCGGCGGCCTCTTCTCGCAGTTCGCGTCGTGGCGCTGGATCTTCTGGATCAACGTGCCGCTGTGCCTCCTCGCACTGTGGATGCTGTGGCGCAACTACCGCCAGCCGTTCGAGCGGCAGCGGCGGCGCATCGACTACGCGGGTGCGGCGCTCCTCACCGCGGCGCTCGTGCTCCTGGTACTCGCGCTCCTCGAGGGCGGACACGCCTGGGAGTGGCTGTCGTGGCAGAGCCTCGCGGCCTTCGGAATCGGCGCGCTGCTCCTCGTCGCGTTCGCGTTCGTGGAGCGGCGGGCGGAGGACCCGATCCTCGCGCCCTGGGTCTTCCGGAGCCGCATCGTGGTGACGACCTCGATAGCGGGGCTCCTCGTGGGCGTCGTGCTGATCGGGCTCGTGTCGTTCGTCCCCACGTTCCTGCAGTCGACGACGGATGCCGCTCCCCTCGTCGCTGGACTCGCCGTCGCAGCCCTCACGCTCGGCTGGCCCGTGTCGGCGTCGCTCGCCGGCCGCTTCTACCTGCGGATCGGGTTCCGGGCGACGACGCTCCTCGGCAGCGTCCTCGTGATCCTCGGCGCGGCCATGCTCGTGGTGTTCGCCCTCTCTCCGTCGATCCCGCTCACGGCGCTCGGCTGCTTCATCGTCGGACTCGGTCTGGGCCTCGTCGCCGCCCCGAGCCTCATCGCGGCGCAGTCGTCGGTCGACATGCGCCGCCGCGGCGTCGTGTCGGGCACCAACATGCTGGCGCGCTCGATCGGCAGCGCCGTCGGCGTCGCCGTCTTCGGGGCGATCGCGAACGCGCTCATCAACCGCAACGGCGGCGCGGACATCCCCGCCGCGATCCAGGCGGGCTCGATCGCGGTCTTCATCGGCGTCGCGGCGTCGGCCCTCGTCATGCTCGTCGCGTGCTCGTTCATCCCGCCCGTGCACATCGACGAGCCCGAGCCCGTCGAGGCGGCGAGCGATTCGGCCTAGCCTTTCTGCGACGGCATTTCTGGGAGGAGGGACGCTGCGCCCCGCAGCGTGGATCACCCGCGCGGCGATGGGATGACCGTCGGCACCGCGCCGCGCGGAGTCACCCGCGCAGCATCCCCCGCAGCGTCTGGATTGTGTCGGCCTCGGCAGGGCGCTTGTCGTCGCGGTAGCGCTTGACGCGCGCGAAGCGCAGCGCCAGGCCGCCCGGGTAGCGCGTCGAGCGCTGTACGCCGTCGATCGCGATCTCGACGACGATCTCGGGCGGGAGCCACACCGTCCCGGGCGTCTCGTCGACGGCGATCTCGGGGAACCGCTCGGTCTGCCACGTCAGAAGGGCGTCGGTGAGGCCCTTGAAGGTCTTGCCGACCATGACGAAGCCTCCGCCGAACTCCCCGGTCTCGTCGCGGGCGCCGAGATGGAGGTTCGAGAGCCACCCCGAGCGGCGGCCGTAGCCCCACTCGGCGGCGAGCACGACGAGGTCGAACGTGTGGACCGGCTTGACCTTGATCCAGCTCGACCCGCGCCGGCCGGCGGCGTACGTCGAGTCGATCGCCTTCACGACGACGCCCTCGTGGCCCGCGGCGAGCGCGTCCGCGCTCACGCGCTCGGCGACATCGGGATCGCTCGTGACCTCGCCCGGGATGCGGTGCGCGGGCGCGATGCGACCGAGCTCGTCGCGCCGGACGCGGAGCGGCTCGTCGAGGAGATCGCGGCCATCGACGTGCAGCACGTCGAAGAACCACGGGTGCAGCACCGTGAAATCCGGTCCCTGAGCCTGTCGAAGGGCCGCGCCGAACCGCGACATCGTGTCCTGGAACGGACGCGGTGCGTCGTTCTCGTCGAGCGCGAGCGTCTCACCGTCGAGGATGACGTCGGTGACCGGCATCCCCCTCACGACCTCCACCACCTCGGGAAGCCGGTGCGTGATGTCGGCGAGGTTGCGTGTGAAGATGTGCACGTCGTCGCCGTGGCGATGCACCTGTATGCGCGCCCCGTCGAGCTTGTACTCGACCGATGCCTCGCCCACTGACGCGACGGCCTCCGTCGCGGTGGCGGCCGTCGAGGCGAGCATCGGCAGCACCGCCCGCCCGACGACGAGCCCGACCGCCTCGAGCTCCTCCGGCGTCTGCGTGAGCGCGATCACGGCGGTGTCGCCGAGATCGCCGGACAGCATCGCGGCCCGGCGCACGACCTCGGCAGGGCGATCGGAGGCCCGGGCGATCGCGTCGAGCAGCACGCCTTCGAGCGCTCCGGTGCGCAGCTCGCCGAGGATCACGCGGCTGACGAAGTCCCACTCCGCGCGCGTCGCGCGCTGCGCGAGCGCCCGCAAGGCGTCGCCGCGGGCGGCGACCGAGCCGGCTCCGGATGCCTCCGCCAGGTCGTCGAGTGCGACGTCGACCTCGCCGATGGTGAGCGTCGAGGCCGTCGAGTGCTGCGCATCGAGCGACGACAGGGTGCGCCAGCCCACACCGAGTCGCCCCTGGCGCGGGCTCGCCGTCAGGAACCCGACAGCGGGGCGGATCTCATCGGGCTCGAGCCGGGACAGCGCCGATGCGAGCGCATCGACCTTCGCCAGCCGCGAGCGGGTGGCGGTCACGGCGTCGACGGTCTCGACCAGGTCGGCGAGCAGCATCCCAGAATTCTCGCACCGGCCTCCGACACCCGGCCCGGGTCAGCGGACTCCTCCGTTGCCTCAGAGAACGGGATGACATCGGAGCACAGGAGGAGTGGATGCCGCGACCCGGCATCCGTCCGTCCTTTCTCCTCCGCTCACCCGATCGACGGGAGGAGTCGCAGAGCGTCAGCTGCGACCGCGCCGCACCCGGCCGCCACCGCGCGCTGCGCGCGCCGCCCAGAAGAGCACGCTCCCCACGGCGAGCCCGATGCCGGCGACGGCGAGGGCGGGCGTCGCGTCGGCGGGGCCGGTGGGAGCAAGTGCGGGACCGGACGGCGACGGGGTCGGCGTCGGGCCGGGGGTCGGCGCGACCGGCACAGCAGCCACCGCAACGGCTCCCGCGGCGGTGCAGCTGCTCGCCGCACCGTTGAGCTGAACCGTGTGCGCACCGGCGGCGAGGTCGGCGGGCACGGTCAGCGAGCCCGCGACAGCGCCTGCCGCGTCGGCGGTCAGCCAGCCGAGCGACTCGCCCTCCGGGAAGAGGGTGCCGTAGACGTCCTCACCGGGCTGGAAGCCCGACGTCGAGACCGTGATCGCTCCCCCGGCCGCCGCGACCGAGGCCGGGTCGACGGTGAGCGTCTGGTCGGGCGCATCGGTCGCATCCGGGATCGGCGCGCCCGTCGAGGGGCTCGCGAGCTCGCCGTCGTACGACCCGTATGAGATGCCGTCGAAGAGGAAGCCCGCGTTCTCGGTCGCGGGGGCCGCCGGCAGACCGGTGTCGTAGCCGATCCCGTCGGCGCTCGGGGCGCTCGAGGTCATGCGGAAGCCGATCTCGTCCACCAGGTCGTCTGTCTCCTCGCCCGCGAGCGCGTGGTAGTGCTCCCAGGACGTGATCTCCGAGCATCCCGTGACCAGGACGTCGTCGACGTAGATGCGGACGACGTCGGAGGCATTCGCGCGGAACAGCTCCTCCACGCGGATCGTGTGCGGCACGGCAGGGTCGACGACGGCGAAGACGGCCGACCGCCAGTCCGGGATGTCGGTGTCCGTCGCATCCTCGGGAACCCAGTAGCTGCCGATCTCGAGACCGCGGTCCGTGTGGCGCAGGTTGACGACGCCGCCGTCCCGCGACGAGGCGTCGAGGGCGACATCGAGGCGGAGACCGTCCTGCACCGCGCCGGTGGCCGAGGCGACGGTGAACTCCGCGGCGAAGGCGTTGAAGAGCGCTCCTGGTGCGCCGGCCTTGCCGGCGGGGTCCACCCCGGGCGAGCGGAGATAGTCGGTGCCATCGGGGTCGATCGCATTCGAGACCTGGAGGCTGACGCCGGCGGGCAGCCCCGAATCGGGAAACGCGGATGTGTCGACGAGCGCGTAGTCGAAGGGAGCGGCTGTGGCCGTCCAGCCGTTCTGGCCGGCCGGGCTCCCCTCGCCGAGCGTGTACCCCGCGGCGCTGAAGTCGATCGTCTGCGACGGCACGGCGTTCGCGGCGGACGGCGATGCCAGCACGACGGCGAAGGCGAGAGCGCCGATGCCTGCAGCAGGACCGAACGCACGGACGTGGTTGTGGTGACGCGACATTGTGGTGCCCCCCGGCCAGTGTCTGTTGCGCCACATGCTATTCCCAGTGGACGGGAAATTGCGAGGGGGACGTCACACAAGGCCACGCCATCTCTATCGTCGTCGACGGTCGGCAGCAACCCCGTGGCCGGGTGGCGGCACCCCGCCCACGATGGAGGGATGGCGCGCATCGGGACGTCGGGATGGAGCTATCAGCACTGGCGAAGCACCCTCTACGCCAGCGCGCCGCAGCGGGAGTGGCTCGACATCTACCAGCGCGAGTTCGACACCGTGGAGCTCAACGCGAGCTTCTATCGATGGCCGCCTCCCGCGCGCTTCGCCTCCTGGCGACAGCGGCTTCCCGAGGGCTTCGAGATGACCGTCAAGGCCCCGCGCGGACTCACTCACGCGCGGCGCCTGCTCGAGCCCGAGCAGTGGATCGAGCGCGTGACGGCGGGCCTGCACGAGCTGCGCGGCAAGCGCGGCCCGCTCATCGTGCAGCTGCCGCCGACGATGCAGCGCGACGACGCGCGCCTCGGCTACTTCCTCGGCGCCCTGCCGGACTGGACGCGTCCGGTCGTCGAGTTCCGGCACGATTCGTGGACGGATGACGCCGTCTTCGGGATCCTCGAGCGCCACGGCGCCGGGTACTGCGTCATGAGCGGTGCGAAGCTCCCGTGCATCCTCCGCGCGACCGCGAAGCTCGTCTACGTGCGGTGGCACGGACCGGATGCCGAGCACCTCTACGGCGGCTCGTACTCCGAGTCCGACATGGCGTGGTGGGCCGAGCGCATCCGGGAATGGGAGGGTGCGGGCCACGAGGTCTACGGCTACTTCAACAACGATGGCGGAGGCAACGCCGTCCGCAACGCCCGCACCCTGAAGCGCATGCTGCACACCTGACCCGCGGGGTCCGCGGCGTCCTCAGCTGCGCCCCCCGGGCGGTCCGATGACGAGCAGCACGGCGTAGAGCACGACGAGCGCGACGAGGATGAGCGCGCCGAGCACCCACGGACGCGCGAGGAACCAGCGCAGGAGCCGGTCATGCCACAGGGCGTCCCGCGGATCATCCGTGGCCTCGAGCCGCCATTCGCCCGCGAGCCGACCCGTGCGCTGCAGCCAGATCTCGGTCGGGATGGTCGCGTACGGGATCACGGCGCTGACCAGCGCGACGATCGTCGGCCACGGACGCAGCCGGTTGTTCTTGGCCACCAGGATGACCGTTGCGCCGTACGAGAGGAAGACGAATCCGTGGATGGCTCCGCCGATCGTGACGCCGATCGCGAGGTCGGCGACTGCCCGGAGCACCAGAGCGAGCAGAAGCAGGGTCCACGAGATCGCCTCGAGGATCGCGAACGTTCGGAAGAGTCGGTAGGGAGATCGAAACACCCCTTCAGCCTAACTGAAGGTTTAACCCCTCCTTGACCCCCGCCCCGCGTACGCGATACGAGCGGGCGAGCCGATACGAAGAATCCGTATCGGCTCGCCCGTCGTGTGTCAGCGCAGGAGGACTACGCGGCGGCCGCGACGACCTCCGACCGCACCACGAGCTCGGAGCCCGCGGCATCCACCGTCACGATCCCCCCGCCACCGAGGGATCCCGTGACGAAGAGCTCTGCGATGCGGTCGTCGACCTCGCGCTGCACGAGGCGGCGCAGCGGCCGGGCGCCGTACTCGGGCTCGTATCCGTGCTCGGCGAGCCAGTCGATCGCGGCCTCCGTCACCTCGAGACCGACCTCGCGCTTGGCCAGACGCGAAGACGTCTGGTCGAGGACGAGCCGCACGATGTCGCGCAGCTGCGCCTTCTCGAGCTTCCGGAAGAGCACGATCTCATCGATGCGGTTCAGGAACTCGGGACGCATCGCCTCGCGGAGCTTGCCGAAGACGCGGTCGCGCAGGTCCTTCTCCGAGCCGAATCCGGTCGACCCGCCGCCGTCGGCGATGAAGCCGATCGCACCCGCGCGGGAGGCGAGGAACTCCGAGCCGAGGTTCGACGTCATGATGATGACCGTGTTGCGGAAGTCGACGGTGCGGCCCTGACCGTCGGTCAGGCGTCCGTCGTCGAGCACCTGCAGCAGCAGGTTGAAGACGTCCGGGTGGGCCTTCTCGATCTCGTCGAACAGCACGACGGCGTACGGGTTGCGGCGCACACGCTCGGTGAGCTGACCGGCCTCGTCGTAGCCGACGTATCCGGGAGGGGCGCCGACGAGCCGCGAGACGGTGTGCCGCTCGCCGAACTCGCTCATGTCGAACCGGATGACCTTGCTCCCTGAGCCTGTCGAAGGGTCGTCGTCGAACAGGGACTGGGCGAGCGCCTTGGCGAGCTCGGTCTTGCCGACGCCGGTCGGGCCGAGGAAGAGGAACGAGCCGACAGGACGGCGCGAGTCGCCCATGCCCGTGCGGTTGCGGCGAACGGCCTTCGCGACCGCGGTCACGGCGTCGTCCTGCCCGATGACCCGGGCGTGCAGCTCCGATTCGAGCGAGGCGAGGCGCTCGCGCTCCGTCTCGGTCAGGCGGTTGACCGGGATGCCGGTGGCCCGGCTGATCACGGCCGCGATCTCCGCCTCGTCGACGACGGCCTCGCCGGCGAACCCGGTCCCCGAGCCCGCCGAGGGTCCGCGCGACGTGGCGTCGGCCAACCGGGACTGGACGTCCGCGATCTGGTCGCGGATGCGCGACGCCTCCTCGTAGTGCTCCGCCGAGACGGCGGCGTTCTTGTCGGCCTCGAGCGTTGCGAGCCGCTCGACGAGCGCCTTCACGTCCACGAGCGCGCCGAGCTTCAGGCGCAGCCGGGCGCCGGCCTGGTCGATGAGGTCGATCGCCTTGTCGGGCAGCACGCGCTCGGTGAGGTACCGGTCGCTGAGCTCGACGGCGGCGCGCAGCGCGGCATCCGTGAATGTGACGCCGTGGTGCTCCTCGTAGGCCGGCTTGAGGCCGTGCAGGATGAGGACGGCGTCTTCGATCGACGGCTCGCCGACGCGCACCGGCTGGAAGCGGCGCTCGAGCGCCGGGTCCTTCTCGATCGTGCGGTACTCCTTGAGCGTCGTGGCACCCACGAGGTGCAGCTCCCCGCGGGCGAGACGCGGCTTCAGGATGTTTCCGGCATCCATCGCGCCCTCGCCGCCGCCACCGGCGCCGACGACCGTGTGGATCTCGTCGATGAAGAGGATGACGGTCCCCTCCAGCGTGGCGACCTCGTCCATCGTCTTCGTGAGGCGCTCCTCGAAGTCGCCGCGGTAGCGGGTGCCGGCGAGCATGCCGGCGAGGTCGAGCGAGATCACGCGCTTGCCGACGAGCTGCTCGGGCACGCCGCCGTCGGTGATCGCCTGTGCGAGTCC
Organism: Microbacterium sp. AZCO; assembly: GCF_039614715.1. Classification (GTDB taxonomy): domain Bacteria; phylum Actinomycetota; class Actinomycetes; order Actinomycetales; family Microbacteriaceae; genus Microbacterium. The sequence goes on from NZ_CP154857.1 coordinate 2,031,841, forward strand.
CTCGACGATGGCGGTCTTGCCGACTCCGGCCTCGCCGACGAGGACGGGGTTGTTCTTCGTGCGCCGGCTCAGGATCTCGATCGTCTGCTCGATCTCGTCAGCGCGGCCGATCACGGGGTCCAGCCGGCCGCTCGATGCGAGCGCGGTCAGGTCCGTGCCGAACTTGTCGAGCATCGGCGTCTCGTTCTCGGGCTGGTCGGCCGACGGCGCGGCGGCGGGGCGCACGGTTTCGCGAACGCCCTCCGTGAGCGCCTCGGGCGTCACGCCGGCCCCGGCGAGGATGCGCCCGGCGGGCGTGTCCTGCGCGAGGACGAGTGCGAAGAACAGGTGCTCGGGGTCGATGTACGTCGAACCCGATGAGCGGGCGACCTGGAACGCGTGGAACAGCGCGCGCGTCACGGACGGCGTCACGACGGCGCCATCGGCATCCTGGGCGGCGGAGGCGGCGGGGAGCCGCTCCTCGGCGGCGCGGCGGATGGCGCGCGGATCGCCGCCGATGCGCTCGACGGCGTCCTCGGCGGGATCCTCCGATACCAGGACGCGCAGCACGTGCAGCGCGTCGAGCTCGCTCTGGCCGCGCTCGAGGGCGAAGCGGCCCGCGCGCTGCAGGACGTCCTGCGTGCGCGCGCTCAGGAACCGCGTGAGGTCGATCGACCGCTCGGCGCGTGCGCGCTCGCCCGCGAGGTAGCGGGCGAGGAAGTCGTCGAACGAGCCGGCACCGTCGTCGCCGTCGGTGTAAGGGGTGAAGTCTTCGGGCATCTCCCGTTTTCTCCGTCTGAGGTTGGTGTTCGGGGATGGATGACTCAACTTGAGTCGATCCGTATCAAGTTCAACGAAGCGGGCGGCCGGCTATTCCCACGAGGGCGAAGATTCACGGCGGAATCGGGCGACCGGTATCAATCGGGCCATCCGGCGCTCCTCATCGGTGAGCGAGAAGGAGAGCCTCATGGACACGTCGCCCGTCGACATCATCGACCGCCACCGCACCGCCGTCCTGGAGATGTCCGACGACATCTGCCTCCAGTGCGACACCGACGCGAAAGTCCAGGCATACGTCTACGCCGAGCTCCCCTCAGGGCGCTCGGTGGCGTACTGCGCGCATCACGGCACCGTGTACTGGGAGCGCCTCAACGAGCTGGCCCTGGTCGTCATCGACCACCGCGACCAGGTGCCGGCGTGAGCCTCAGCGGCCCGCCGCACCTCGCGAACGCGTCGCCTCGAGCGAACGGATCAGGCTCGCGGAGTCGTACGGCCCGACATGGCGCGTGCCGTTCACGAAGAACGTCGGCGTGCCGCTGAGGTCCATGAGCTCCGCGTCGAAGCGGTCGTCCTGAATGCGCCGCGCGACCCGCGTCGACTGGAAGTCCTCCATGAACCGCTCCGCGTCCAGCCCCAGCTGAGCCGCGTACATGCACAGATCGGATGTCTCGAGCCGCTGCTGATTCGCGAACAGGGTCACCGCCATCTCGAAGAAGCGTCCCTGCATCCCCGCCGCCTCGGCGGCCTGCGCCGCCTCCTGCGCGTGCGGGTGGGGCGCGTCGAGGGGGAAATGCCGCCACACCCAGCGCACGTCGGCGCCGAAGTACTCCAGCACGTTGTCGACGGAGCCGGTCGCGCGACTGCAGAACGGGCACTCGAAGTCGCCGTACTCGACGATCTCGAAGGGTGCCGCCGGATCGCCCCGGTAGTGGTCGCGGTCGGGGTCGAACGGCCGCATGAGCTTCGCGCCGACGGGCCGCGGCGGGCGCACGCGATCGCCGATCACGAGCATCGCCCAGCCGATGAGGAACGCGAGGAGGGATGCCGTGAGCACGGCCACCCTCGCGATGTTCTGCGTCCCGGGGTCGTCGATCGCGATCGGAACGAGGAACAGCGCGATCGTGAAGCCGATGCCCGAGAGCGCCCCTCCGCCCGCGATGCGGTTCAGACCGAGTCCCGGAGCGAGCTGCCCGCGCCCCATCGCCCGCAGGAGCGCCGTCGCGCCCGTGATGCCGACGAACTTGCCGACGACGAGTCCCGCGACGATGCCCCAGGCGACGGGCGAGGCCACGGCATCACGGATCGTCTCGGCATCGAGGTGCACGCCAGCGTTCGCGAGCGCGAAGATCGGCAGGACGCCGAACGCGATGTAGGGGCGCCAGGCCGCGTCGACGCGCTCGTTGATCGAGAGCGAGTCGCGCAGGCTCCGGGTGACGGCCGCCGCATAGGCCGGGTTGGGCGACTCGCGGAAAGCGCGGGTCAGCTCGGCGGCGCGCTCGACGTCGGTGCGCCGCGGCGGGAAGACGGGGATCAGCAGCGCGACCGCGACTCCCGCCAGGGTGGGATGGATGCCGGCCAGCAGCACCGCGATCCAGAGTGCGGCGCCGAGCAGGGTGTACGCGAGGCCGCGGCCCGCGGGCAGGAACCGCACGAGGGCGAGCAGGGCCATGAGCACGATCGCGACCAGCAGCGGCACGACCGCAAGCCCGTTGTTGTAGAACAGGCCGATCACGAGGAGCGCCCCGATGTCGTCGACCACCGCGAGGGTCAGGAGGAAGATGCGCAGGCGCGACGGGTACTTGGGCGCGATGATCGCGAGGGCGCCGAGGAGGAACGCCGTGTCGGTCGAGATGACGACACCCCACGCGTCGGCCTCGCCGCTGCCGAGGTTGAAGAGCACGAAGACGACAGCCGGCACGATGAGCCCCGCGATCGCCGCGGCGATGGGAAGCAGGGCGCGCGAGCGGTCGGTGAGCTCGCCGATCGTGAGCTCGCGCTTCACCTCGAGGCCGACGAGGAAGAAGAAGAGGGTCATGAGGCCCTCGTTCACGACGGCGTGCATGGGGAACGACACGTCGAACCCGCCGACCGACAACCCGAGGGGAAGGGCCCAGAACTCCTCGTAAGTGGCCGACCACGGCGAATTGGCCCACACCATCGCGATCGCGACGCCGATGAGCATGAACGCCGCGGCGAGGCGGTCGGGATCGCGGGTGCGCTTCTTCGGAACGGGGCGGGCGGCGTCGCCCGTGCTGATGATCCGCAGTTCGCTCACGCGCCGAACGGCTCCTCGTGGAGTCCCTGCAGGGCTTCGCTCAAGCGGGGCACGCCCTCGCCGAAAGCCGCGTCGAGGCGGGCGAGCCGGGCGTCCGCCTCGGTCAGCGCCGCCTCGCCTTTGTCGGTCGCCCGCAGATCGGATGCCGCACCCGCCTGAGCCGTGGCATCCTGAACCAGCCCTTCCTCCTGGAGCGTCCGCACGGCGGTGTGCGCCGTCTGCACCGTGATCTGCGACCGGCGAGCGAGCTCGGAGAACGAGATGCCCGGCGTGGCGTGGATGTGCGCGAGGAGTCCGTACTTGCGGGTCGTGAGGCCGAGGTCCTTGAGGGCGGCGTTGAGCCGCGCGTCCCACACGCTGGAGACGGTGAGCAGCGCGATGACGGGACTGAAAGGCGGGCGCTCAGGCATGACGTCTCATCGTAGCGACCGGCTCAGCAGTGCGGGCCGGGTGCAGGCTCGTAATGGTCCGGCGCGATCGTGAGCTCGGCCTGACCGCCGGTGAGAGCACGGAGATCGAGCACGTAGCGGTCGAGCTCGGCATCGGGCACGCTCGCCACGACGCGGGCGCGACCGTCGTCGGCCGACTCGCTCGCGTGCACGCGGCCTCGCCGGCCGGACAGGTCGGTCAGCACGGGGCCCTGCAGGTCGGTCGGCACCGTCACGGTGACCGTCGACACCGGTTCGAGGAGCACCGTATGCGCGTCGGCGAGCGCGGCTTTGACGCCGAGGGCCGCGGCCGTGCGGAAGGCCATCTCGGACGAGTCGACCGAGTGCGCCTTGCCGTCCAGCAGCTCCACCTGCACGTCGACGACGGGGTGGCCGAGAGGGCCGCCGGCCGCAAGCGCCTCCCGCGCGCCGCGCTCGACGGCGGGGATGTAGGTCCGCGGCACAGCGCCGCCGACGACCGAGTCGACGAACGCGAAGCCGCCGCCGGGCGGGAGCGGCGAGAGCTTGAGCTGCACGACGGCGAACTGCCCGTGCCCGCCGGACTGCTTCTTGAGCTTGCCCTCGGCCTGCGCCGTGTGGGCGATCGTCTCGCGGTAGGCGACCGGCGCCGCGCCGGTCGTGACGTGCACGCCGAGCACGCGTGCGAGGCGCTCGACGGCGACGGCGACGTGGGTGTCGCCGAGGCCGCGCAGGATCGTGAGGCTGCCCGAGCGATCGACGACGAGCGTCGGGTCCTCCGCCGTGAGGCGCGCGAGAGCCGTCGTGAGCTTGGCATCGTCGGACTGCGACACCGGCTCGAGTGTCGTCGCGTACACGGGGGCGCGCGCGGGCAGCGGGGTCGGACGCGCGGCACCCTGCGGACGCGTCCACAGCAGCGATCGAGCCGGGGTCGCGGTGAGCTTCGCCACGGCACCGACCTCGCCCGTGCGGATCGCGTCGGCCGGCACGTGCTCGGCACCACGCAGGCGGAACAGCGCGGGGATCCTCTCCTCGCCGCCGGTCGTCGCATTGCGGAGCCGGTCGCCCGGCCGCACGACGCCCGAGAGCACCTTGAACATCGCGACCTGGCCGACGAACGGGTCGGCGACCGTGCGGAAGACGTGCACGAGCGTGTCGCCGTTCTCCTGGGGAGCGACGCGATGCTCGGTGCCGCCGAGGCCCTCGCCGTCGACCCCGAGCAGGATGCGGCCGTCGTGCGCGCCGCCCGTCGGCGCGAGGTCGCACAGCAGGTCGAGCACGTGGTCGACGCCCGTCTCGGTGAGCCCCGAGCACACGACGATGGGCACCGCCTCCCCCGCCGCCATCGCAGCGGCGAAGGTCGACTCGAGCTCGGGAGCGCCCGGCTCCTCGCCGTCGAGGTAGGCCTCGAGCTGAGCGTCATCGCGCGCGACGATCTCCTCGGTCACCTCCTGGTGCATCCGGTGCTCCTCGGCGGCGAGTTCGTCGGGGACGTCCTCGTCGTGGTGGCGCCCGTCCCCTTCGTACACGAGCGCGCGCTCACTCAGGATGTCGGCGACGCCGCGGAAGGCGTGCTCCTCCCCGAGCGGAAGCTCGAGGGGCCACAGACCCGGCCCGAAAGCATCCCGAAGCTGGTCGACCGTGCGCCGGAAGTCGGCGCGCGCGCGATCCTCCTGCGTCACGACCACGATGCGCGGCACCCCGGCCGCGCCCGCATTCGCCCACGCGGTGCGGGTGCCTCCCGTCACGCCGTCCACCGCGCTCACGACGATCGCGGCGACGTCGGCGACCGACAGGGCGGCATCGACAGCGCCGACGAAATCGGGATGCCCCGGGGTGTCGGCGATCGTCACGCCCTGGTCCGCGCCGCCCACCGTCCATGTCAGCCACGCCAGGGCGAGCCCGAGCGACGCTCCGCGAGCGACCTCCTCCGGCTCGTGGTCGCAGACCGTGGTGCCCTGCTCGACGCTGCCCATGCGCGGGATGGCCCCCGCGCGATGCAGCATCGCCTCGGCGAGCGTGGTCTTGCCGCTGCCCATCGCTCCGAGCAGGGCGACCGTGCGATGCGTCGGCGCAGGTGATGTCTCGGCCACGGAGTCCTCCCGCATCCTCGCGGACCAGTAGCGACCATCGTCCCCCTGGACGCGGGGCGGCGCCAGAGGGAGAGGTCGCTACAGGCGAGGGGATGCCGTGAGGATCACTGCTCCGGGAGGTCAGTTGGTCCCGGGCAGTACCCACTCGCTGTCGGTGCACTGGTAGAACGTCGTGTTGTCGGTGTCGATGTAGACGTCGCCGTTGGCCTGACAGGTCTCATTGTCGGGCTCCCCGGATCCGAGCAGCACCTGCGTGCCGGGAGCACCGGGCGCGCCCGTCGCTCCCGTCTCACCCTGCGCACCCGTCGCGCCGGTGGCGCCCGTCTCACCCGTCGCCCCGGTCGCGCCGGTGAGGTTCTCGGCCGCCGACTGCTTGATGTTGCCGGCGAGCACCCACTGCCCGTCGCGGAAGACGTAGACGTTGGCGTTCGAGACGTCGATGTAGACGTCGCCCTCGTACCCCTTGCCCGCTTCGGGCACGCCCTTGCCGGCGCGCACCGCCGAGCCCGCGGGAAGGATCTCCTGAATGATGTCCTCGACCTCCTCCGACGACTTCGGAGTCGGTACGGGCGTCTGCTCCGCGACAGCCGTCGTCTCGGGCGCGGGCTCGGTCGACTTCGCGAGCGATGAGCCGAGGAAGGCCGCGACGAACGAGAGGAGCACGACGCCGATGCCGACGCCGATCAGGGCGCCGAGACCGACGCCGTTCTTCTTCGGCTCGGTCGGGGGCGGCGTCGTGCTGCGGGTGGGCTGAGTCGGATCGGTCATGCGAGGCTCCAGATCGGCGAGGGGTGCCCGCGTGCGCGGCAGGCGAGATTGACGCTCAGTGTAGGGACGGCGTGTGCCGCCGGGAAGAGACGTCACCCCCGGCGGATGGCGTCGTAGTCTCGGCTGGATGCGAGAGTTCTTCGGCGGGATGGGCTTCCTGCTGCGCGGCTTCACCTGGTGGCGCCGGCGGCCCGGCGCGATGCTGCTCGGCCTCGTCCCGGCGGCGATCGTCGCGATCGTCCTCGTCGCAGCCCTCACGGCGCTGGGCATCGCGCTCCCCCAGCTGACGTCGGCGGCGACGCCCTACGCCGAGGGCTGGGTGCCGTTCTGGCGCGACTTCCTGCGGTTCGGCGTCGGCGCGGCCTTGTTCGGCGGTGCACTGTTCGTCGCGATCGTGTCGTTCACGGCGCTGACGCTCCTCGTCGGGGACCCGTTCTACGAGCGCATCTGGCGCACGGTCGAGCGCGACCTGGGTGGCCCGGCGCCCGACGCCGACTACCCGTTCTGGCGATCGGCGGTCGATGCCGTGTCACTCGTCGGACGTGGCATCCTCGTCGCCCTTCTCGCCGCCCTGCTGGGTCTCATCCCCGTGGTCGGCGGCGTCCTCGGCGCCGTGACGGGCGTCGTCCTGACGGGATGGCTGCTCGCCGACGAGCTCTCGTCACGCGCGCTCACGGCTCGTGGACTCTCACGACGGGACAGGGGGATGCTGCTCCGCGGCCACCGTGCCCGCGCGCTGGGTTTCGGCGTGGCGACGCAGCTCTTCTTCCTGATCCCGTTCGGCGCGATCATCGTCATGCCCGCCGCCGTCGCGGGGTCGACGGACCTCGCGCGCTCGCTTCTCCGCGCGGCCGAGACCTCGCCCTGACCACCGGCCGAGACCGTCTGACGGATTCGAGACCTCGGCACGGCGGGAGCGTCCCCCAGCCCCGTGCGGCCGGCAGCAGCACCAGCCTCGCCGCCGGCGCGGACTCCCCCTATCGCACCGAGGACGGAAGCGTCGGCAGCGCGACTCCGTGCAGCGCGTCCACCACCGGTGCGAGCTCCGGCCGGTCCGCCGCCTCGTCCAGTGCGCGCTCGAGGGCGCGGTCATGCACCGGCAGAGCCTTCTCGTAGAGTGCGCGCCCGCTCGGAGTGAGCTCCGTGTAGATGCCGCGGCGGTCGTCGGCGCAGAGGATCCGGGTGAGCAGTCCCCGGTCCTCGAGGCGGGTGACGAGCCGCGTGGTGGCGCTGGGGCTGAGCGCGGCGGCCCGCGCGAGCTGCTGCATCCGCATGTGCCACCCGTCCTGCCGACTCAGCGCGTCGAGGACGGTGAATTCCACCACCGAAAGGTCGAGCGCGGCGAGGCCACGATCGAGTTCTGACTCGATCAGCCCATGCAGGGCCGCGAGCGTTCGCCACCCCTGCGCGCGCACCTGAACAGCGTCGTCGCCGATGCCCATCGAGACTCCTCCAAGATAGTTGCTTGCGCGGGTTATTTGCATGTGCAATGATTTTGTTTGCTCGTGCAGTATCCCGCGCCTGCAACTATTTTAGAGCCTCACGAGGAGGATGTCATGCCCTTGGGTCTTGTCGCACTGGCGATCGGCGCGTTCGGGATCGGATTGACCGAGTTCGTGATCATGGGCCTGCTGCCCGAGGTCGCCGCAGACTTCGGCGTCACCGAGGCGGCGGGATGGCTCATCTCGGGGTACGCCCTCGCGGTCGTCGTCGGCGCGCTCGGACTGACGGCGGCGACCACGCGACTCCCCCGCAAGCCCGTCCTGCTCGGCCTGATCGTGCTGTTCATCGCCGGCAACGTGCTCACCGCCCTCGCGGAGGACTACAGCCTCGCCATGCTCGGCCGCATCCTCGCCGCGCTCTGCCACGGCGCGTTCTTCGGCATCGGCGCCGTCGTCGCCGCCAGCCTCGTCGCCCCCGACAAGAAGGCCGGCGCGATCGCGATCATGTTCACCGGTTTGACCGCCGCCAACGTGCTCGGTGTCCCCTTCGGAACCTTCCTCGGCCAGCAGCTGGGATGGCGGTCCACGTTCTGGGCGATCGCCGGCGTCGGCGTGCTCGCGTTCATCGGCATCGCCGTCCTCGTCCCCACCCTGCACACCCCGGACGAGCGCATCAGCCTCCGCACCGAACTCCGGAGGTTCCGCTCCGGCCAGGTCTGGCTCTCACTGCTCGTGACCGTGCTCGCCTACGGGGGCATGTTCGGCGCATTCACCTACATCGCATACACGCTCACCGAGGTCAGCGGCTTCCCCACCCCCGCCGTGCCCTGGCTGCTCGTCCTGTTCGGCGCTGGGCTCGTCGTCGGCAACTGGCTCGGCGGCAGACTGGCCGATCGCTCCATCGACGCGACCCTGATCGGCTTCATCGCAGCGCTCGTGGTCATCCTCGCCCTGTTCGCCCTGTTCGCCGGATCGCAGACCGCCACGATCATCGCCCTGTTCCTCATGGGCGGGTTCGGCTTCGGCACCGTCCCCGGCCTGCAGAGCCGCATCATGGTCTACGCCGGGGACGCGCCCACCCTCGCCTCCGGCGCGAACATCGGCGCCTTCAACGTCGGCAATGCCCTCGGCGCGTGGGCCGGCGGCGTCGGCATCGCCGCGGGCCTCGGCTACACCTCCCCCATCTGGATCGGCGCGATCATCACCCTCTCCGCCCTCTTCGTCATGATCATCGCCGCGGCGACCGCCGGCAGGAAGACGATGGATGCTGCTCCCGCTGCGGCCCCCGCGACCGCGTCGACCGCAGCGGCCCTGAGGGAGCACGTGGGCACCCGTTGACCCGGCCCGTCACACACGAAGGAGGCCCGGACCCGCAGGATCCTGCGGCTCCGGGCCTCTTTCCGACGACGTCGTGCGAGCGCCGTCAGGACGGTCAGATGGCGCCGCGGGTTGTCCGGTCGCCTCCCGTGAGAGGATCGTCGTCCTCATCGAGAGTCGAGCCGGTCGTCCGGGACTCGGTCAGGTCTGGCTCCACCACTCCCCCGGCCAGCGGAAGGTCCACCATGTCGTCGCTCGATGTGGCGACCGGGTTCAGGGAGGCGGCGTCATAGCCAGGGGTCACGGTGACGTCGGTCTCCATCTCGTCGGTGTCGTTCGACCTGCTCGTGGCCGCGGCGACGCCGGCTGCCGTGGCAGCGGCGGCGGCGAGGCCCACGCCGGCTGCGACCTTGCCCGAGATCCCGGCCTTGCCGCTGTCTCCGCGAGAGGCCGCAGCGGCGTCGATCCCCGGCGCCGCCGTGCCCCTCTCTGTTCCCACCGATCCTCGCCACGCTCCGGTGGCGTAGCCGTCGGATTCGATGAACTCCTTGAAACGCTCGAGGTCTCCCTCCGCCTGCCTGTCGACGACGTTCAGCTTGTCCCCGACCTTCTCGACCATCCCCTCGGGCTCGTACTCGAGGACGAGGTGCACCTGGGTCTGCCCGCCTCCGACGTCTTCGAAGGTCACCGCGCCGGCGTTCGTCGCGCCTTCGGTCGCCGCCCACGCCACCTTCTTGTCGGGGACCTGTTCCAGGATGCGTGCCTTCCATTGCCGACGCACGCCGGCGATCTCGGCCACCCATTCCAGGTTCTCGTCGTCCAGCTGCGTGACGGATGTGATTCCGCTCATGAAGCGAGGGAAGTCCTCGAACTGCGTCCACTGGTTGTACGCGACGCTGATCGGAACGTTGACGAGGATCTTCTTCTCGACGGTGGTGCTCATGGGTTCTCCTTCTCTCCGGGCGTGGTCACGCGCATCCACGCACCGCAGGACGCTAAGCAGAGGCCGCGACTCGACCTACCCCCTTGCATCCGACGAGACGGCCGACGATGATCTCGCCCCGCGGTCAGCGTTGCCCGCCGGAGGCGAGAATGATGTCGCCGGTGATCCAGCGCGCGTCATCAGAGGCGAGGAACGCGACGAGGGGTCCGTAGTCCTCAGGAGTGCCCGTCCGTCCGAGTGGCGTCGCCGCGACTGACGCGGACTCGAGATCGGATCCGACGAAACCAGAGGATCGGGTGCCTTCGGTGTCCGACGGGCCCGGGGCGATGCCGTTGACCCGAATGCCCCGCGGTCCGAGCTCCTTCGCTGCGATGATCGTGAAGGCTTCGACCGCGCTCTTCGTCGCCACGTACAGGCTGCCGAACGCGGGAAATTGCAGAGTGCCTGCGGTGGAGACGTTGACGATTGCGGCGCCGTCGATGTCGTCCTGGGCGGCGAGGGCCTGGGTCGTCTGGACCGTACCCCAGAAGTTCGTGCCGATCATCCGGTGGAAGTCGTCGGCGCTGATGGCGGTCAGCGGCGCGAACGTGACGACACCGGCATTGTTCACGAGGATGTCCACCGGCCCGAACTCGGTCCGCGCGGTGTCGAAGAGCATGCGGACGTCGGCCGCGTCGGCGACATCGCCTTGAACTGCGAGGGCACGCCCGCCCGCGGCGGTGATGCCCCTGACGACGCGGTCTGCGCCGAGCTGATCCGAGCGGTAGTTGACGACGACAGCGGCGCCGGCCGCGGCGAGGGCGGTCGCGATGCCGGCACCGATGCCTTTCGAAGCGCCGGTGACGATCGCGGTTCGGTCTGCGAGGGAGTTCATCTGGTTCTCAATCCTTCTCAAGGGGAGCAATTCACTCACCATATGAGAGTGGGTTACTAGGAGGAAGTAGGCACTATTTTGTAAGCTACTTCCGTGACGGAAACAGAGCAGCTCGCGACAGCCCATCGACTCCTCGAGCTCGAGGCCTTTGCGAGCACGTGCGAGTTCCGGCCGATCATGGATCAGGTGACGAGCCGGTGGGCTCAGCTGATCGTCGCGGCATTGCTGATCGAGCCGCACCGCTTCTCGGCTCTGGCGTCTCGCATCGGCGGTATCAGCCAGAAGATGCTGTCGCAGAACCTCAAGGCCCTCGTCCGCGCAGGTCTCGTGTCGAGAGATGTGGTGCCGACCATCCCCCCGCAGGTCACCTACAGCCTCACCGAACTCGGAACGAGCCTCGCGAAGCCGATGACCGAACTGATCGCCTGGTTCGGTCGTCACAGCGACCAGCTCCTGCAGGCCACCACCGCCCACGACGACCAGAACGCCTGATGCGCTCGTTGGACCGCGCGAGGAGCGACCTCACTCTCCCGGCGGTGTTGCACGTCCGAGCGGGGTGTCGTCGAGATGGGTGCGGAGTTCCGGGAGCGACTCGAACACTGCGACCGCGCCGGCATCCTCCAACTCGGCGACGGAGAAGCCGCCCGTGCGGATCGCGATGGTCGGCACGTCCACTTTCGCTGCGGCGACGACATCCCAGACGGAGTCGCCGACCATCACGGCTGACGCGCCTGACACGCGCGCGAGCGCGGTCTCGACCAGATCGGGTTGGGGCTTGCTCGCCTGAACATCGTCGGACGTGGTCCACGCATCCGCGACATCACGGCCGTCGATCAGATCGAGAAAGCGTTCGACGTGATCCTTCTTGCCGGAGCTGGCCAGCACGAGTCGAAACCCCCGGCGCTTGACCTCGACGAGGAGCTCCTTCGCGCCCTCCAGCGGCCGGACCTCGTCGATCATGAGGTCGAACTCTTCCGTCCAGGCATCCCGCAGCTCATCGCCGTGCGCTTGCTCGACCGACTCTCCCGCGATCTCGGGCACGAGCTGGTCGCCGCCCATCCCGATGGCCCGATGGATGCGCCAGATGGGCGGAGTGATGTCGAAGCGCCTGAAGGCCCGGTACCACGCGAGCGCATGCTGATAGTTGGTGTCGACCAGAGTGCCGTCGACGTCGAAGATCGCCGTGTCTGCCATGCCCGACTGTGGCTCGGCATCCGCCCTTCCCGGAACCGGCTTGCGACGGGGCAGGATCTCTGTCAGGAGGGGAAGGGTCCGAAGGTCGTTCGCCGCCGGTCGACCCTGGCGGGTCTCACCGCCCGAGGGCACGCCGACCCGCGGGAGTCATCCGCCCCTCCTGCTCGAGCCGGTCCGCGATCGCCAGGTTTCGGGGCGACGCCGTACCAACCGTGCGGCGCGGCGTGAATCTCTGGAGGTACGCCGTCGCGCTGTGAGCTCGCCGACTGCTCTCGCTCCAGCCGTAGGCGATGCCGGCCTCCAAGAGGTCATGGAAGCCGACCGACGGTTCGTCGCTGCCGACCTTCTGAAGTCGGACCCATACTCCGGGGTGACCATCGTGGTTGCACTCGAGCCACGACCAGAGCTCGGCCACTGTCGAGAACGAGACGATCTCCGGATCCGTCGTCACAACGAGAACGCTACCTACGGGCTCCGACATCGTTCGCGAACCACCGTGGATGCCCGAGCGGAGGAGTCGTCCAGCGCCCGAGGCTGATCGCGAGATCCGATCGGCTCCCTCATTACTGAACATGTTCAGATAGCTGTATCGTCCTCTCATGGTCGAGAGTGGGGCTCCCGTCGCAGTCGTCGCAGGAGCAAGTGGATTCATCGGGCGAGCGGTCACCGACGCATTGGCCGCCGACGGGTACGAGCTTCGTACCGTGGGCCGCAGCGCTGAGGCGCGGTGGGGTGACGCCGGTGCGGTACGGCGTGCGGTGGACGGTGCCGACGTCGTCGTCAATCTCGCGGGAAAGTCCGTCGACTGCCGGTACACCGACCGGGACCGGCGCGCGATCCTCGACTCACGCGTAGGCACCACGACCGTGCTGCGTGAGGCGATCGCGGGGGCGGCGCATCCGCCTCGAGTGTGGCTGAACGCCTCCACCGCGACGATCTATCGGCATGCGATGGACCGGCCAAACACCGAGACCGCCGGCGAGATCGGCAGCGGGTTCTCGGTCGACGTCGCCCGGTCGTGGGAGCGCGCGCTGTTCTCCGGAACACTCACCGCGACCCGTCGAGTCGCCCTTCGGATGGCCATCGTCCTCGGTGACGGGCCCGCGACCGGCATGCTGTTCGCTCTCGCTCGCTCCGGCCTGGGCGGCGCCCAGCATGACGGCTGGTGCAGGCCGCACCGCCGCTACCGCGGAATCGGCGACGATCCCACCGGCCCTGACCTCGCCACCTGGCACCGCACGCGGGGGCGGCAGCGGTTCAGCTGGGTGCACATCGACGACGTCGTCGCAGCGATCCGGTTAATCCGCGACGACGACCGGCTCTCCGGTCCGATCAACATCGCTTCACCGCATCCCTCCGACAACGCCACGCTGATGCGCACGCTGCGCGAGCTGGTCGGCGCCCCGGTGGGAATGCCGACGACCAGATGGATGCTGGAGCTCGGCATGTGGGCGCTGCGCACCGAACCGGAGCTCGTGCTGAAGAGCCGATGGGTCCTGCCAGAGATTTTGTCCGAGGCGGGGTTCGAGTTCGCCTATCCGCACCTGGAGGCAGCTCTCGTCGCCGTCCGAGGCTCCCGCGCCGCCCGGCGCCCCGTGACGGCATGAGCTCCGCCGAAAGCAAGGGGGACCGCACCCGTGCTCGGATCCGGGCCGCCGCCTTGGCATCATTCCGCGAGAAGGGCTACGACGCGACCACCATCCGAGGGATCGCAGGCGAACTGGGGATGTCGGTCGGCGCGACGAACTACCACTTCGCCTCGAAGAACCACCTCATCCAGGAGCTCTACCTCGATGTGCAGGAGGCGCACCGCGCCGCAGCGGAGCCACTGCTCGCCTCCGAGACCGACCTCGTTCGGCGACTCGAGATCATCTACAAGACGGGCTTGGACCAACTCCGCCCGTACCACGAGCACGCCGGCGAGTTCCTCTCCGCCGCCGTATCCCCGCGATCGCCGATCAATCCGCTCGCGCCCGAATCCGCTGAGGCGCTCGCCGTCATCGAACGGCTCTTCAGCGACGGGGTTGCGGGCGCCGCGGCATCCGGTCTACCCGACGATCTGAAGAGACTGATGCCGCGAGCGCTTCTGCTCGCCCATCTCCTCCTGGCGCTCTTCTGGGTGTACGACACGTCGGAGGGACAGCAGCGCACACGCCGGCTGCTCGACCGGGGACTCAAGCTGCTGAGAGCCACCATCCCGCTCGCTCGTGTTCCGATCGTCCGCGGCGCTGTGAAAGACGTGCTCACGCTCATCGACGACGTACGCGCCTGAACCGGATGAAGGGCCCGGCGCGCGCCGACCCCGGCACATCAGGCCGGAAGCCGGGCGACGAACGCCGCGATCGCCTCCGCGAGAACGTCCGGAGCGGATTCATTCGCGCCGTGGGCCTGGCCCACCAGATCGACCTGCTCGGGTGACCCGGGCAGGACAGCGGCAAGCTGGGCGCTTCGATCGCGCAGATACCGTGGGCTCTTCGCCCCGGTGATCAGCAGCACCGGCAGCTCGACCCGCACGAAGCGCTGGAGCCCGACCGGGAGGGCGTCGAGCATCTCATCGTCGGCGATCTGTCCCTCGGCGAAGTCGGCGAGCAGGCGCCGAGCCGGAGGGAGCGCCAGGAGAAGTGCCGTGAGCGGTCTCGGCATCCCGACGAGGTCCGTCAGATGGATGCGCATTGCGCGCACGGGATGACCGTCGTCGAGCGCCGCCCGAGCACGCCGGAGCGCCGCGGTGCCCTTCACATCATGGGTGACGTCCAGCGGCGGCTCGTAGAGGGCGAGAGCGGCGAAGGGAGTGGGATCAGCGAGCACCGCCTCGATCGCAACCGCAGCTCCGGACGAATGTCCCACGAGCACGACGGGCTCGTGGGCCGATCTCGCCACCGCACGCGCTTCGGCGACTTCGAGCTCAACCGCCGCGGCGCCGCGCGGGGGCGGCGCCAGCCGGTACGTCGGACGGGTGTAGCGCTGAACGCGGAAGGATGCGGCGAGCCGATCCGCCACGCCCTCCCATGACGTGCGATTGCCGGTGCCGCCATGCACGATGGCGATCGTGCGACCGGTTCCCTGGGTCACGACGTCGATATCGCCAGCCGGACCGGGCACGCGGGACGCGGTCTCGGGCGGAGCATCGTCAGCGCGGGGGCGACGGGTCATTCGTCGATCCGACGCCCGCTGCGCCTCACCGTCTGTCACAGGGGCGAGCGTAGCTGCGGGAGGCGCGTCGGCTCGATGGCATCGGATCACCGAGCACCGATGACTCAGTCCCCTGTTCGCCCGCCGTCGGAGATCGCCTGCCGAATCCGCCACAGGGGGAAGCCGCTCAGTGCGGATATCAAGTCGACATCGAACTCATGCACGAAGTACGCCTGCCGCACCGCCCGGAGCCGCGTCGGGGTGTCCGCGAAGGCAAGAGCGAACTCGGTCGCGTAGCGCTCCCACACACTCACTTCATACCTCGGAGCAGTCACGCCGCCATCACCTCATTTCGAGACGGAACCGGGATGTCGACGCGATGCTACGCCTGCCGGGTTACAGGCATGATTCGCGCCGATGCCGGACGCGGGAACTGCCCGCGGGCGATGACTTCAGGGACGAAACCCCGATGCTCTCCGACATCTTCGCGACCGGCTGACATCCGGGGGCGCGCACCCGGGAGGATCGGTCGCACGAGCCTCCGCTCGAGGAGCTCTCTTCGGCCACATCTCGTCGTGTGGCCGGGCATGTCACGGTTACGAGTCGCCGCCGGCCGGCAGGTTGTTCAGGGCGACGCTCACGCCGGCCGAGATCAGGAGCCGTGTCGGCCCTCCGCCGTCGACGGCGTTCAGCCACCCGCCGCCGTTGCGGGTGGCGGTGAGCACTTCGGCCGCCACGTCGTCGACGTCCCGGTTGGCGATGTGATACGTCTCACCGCCGTAGTGGATCTCGACCCCGGGCATCTCCGCACCTCATCCATCTCTCTAGAAAAGAAGGTTAGGTCGGCGCGACCGCCGTGGGAGGACTTTGCGTGATTCGGATCGCGCCCTGCGTGAAATGGCTGACCGACGGCGGCCCACGAGGGCGGCGACGCGACCGACCGCACCACTCCTCTGCTCCCCCGTCCGTAGGCGGGGTTCCCCGGAAGGGATGGAGACGTCGATCGGTCTCTCGCCGGCCACCGGTTGTCACTACCTTCCGCCCACTGCGGCGCAACGCGAGAATCGGGACGTCATCACGAGACGCCGCCGCCGCTCCGGAACCCGCCCCGGAACCGGGGACTCGTCTGGAAAATCGGGGGTCCGGACGCGATGTTCGACACGTTCTTCGGTCTGCCGCTTCACCCGCTCGTGGTGCACGCGACGGAGGTCATCGTCCCCGTCGCTGCAATCATGGTCGTTCTCACGGCCGCCTGGCCCCGATTCCGACGGTGGGCGGGATACCTGACGATCAGCGTGTCACTGGTCGCGCTCATCCTCGTGCCCGTCTCGAAGGAGTCCGGCGAAGCGCTGGAGAAGCGCGTCGGCGAGGATGCGCTCATCGAAGCGCACGCGGAGCTCGCCGATGGGCTCCTGCCGTGGGTGATCGGCTTAGTCGTCGTGGCGGCGGCCCTCTTGTGGTGGAGCATCCGGGAGACGCGGCCGCGGCATCCGGATCATCCTCCGAAGGCGGCGCCCGACCGGGGCCGGCATGGATCCCCGTCACGCTGCTCGTGCTCGCCGTCATCGTCGGGGGCGGGACGACGGTGGATGCCGTCCTCATCGGCCACAGCGGAGCGACGGCGGTCTGGTCCGACGACATGTGACATCGGCGCCACGAGCGCCGTGGACCCTGCCGGACGGATGGAGTCCGCGGGCGATACGGCCCGCGGCTGCATCGGCGGAGCATGGTCCCGCGGCCTCCCTCCGGCCATGCCCCCGCCCGTCGCTGCGGTACGTCTGTCGCTCAGAACCCCTCGGGGTCGCGGGGAGCGTACGGACCCTCGAGGGCCTGGAGCTCGGCATCCGTCAACTCGATCTCGAGTGAGGCGACGGCATCCGTGAGGTGCGAGGCCTTCGTCGCCCCCACGATCGGGGCGGTCACGGCTTCCTGCTGGCGCACCCAGGCGAGCGCGACCTGCGCCGCCGGCACGCCGCGCTCGGCGGCGATCCGGTGCACGGCGTCCACGACCGCCCGGTCGGACTCCTCGGCCTGGTGGTAGAGCGTCTGACCGAACAGGTCGGTGCCGCTGCGCGCGGTCGCCTCGCCCCACGGCCGGGTGAGCCGACCGCGCGCGAGCGGCGACCACGGCAGCACGCCGACGCCCTGATCGAGGCAGAAGGGATGCATCTCCCGCTCCTCCTCGCGCTGGATCAGGTTGTACTGATCCTGCATCGAGATGAATCGCGTCCAACCTCCGAGGTCGGCCGTGTACTGCAGCTTGGCGAATTGCCACGCCGACATGCTCGACGCGCCGAGGTACCGCGCCTTGCCCGCCTTGACGACATCGTGCAGCGCCTCCATCGTCTCCTCGACCGGCGTCTCGGGATCGAAGCGGTGGATCTGGTAGAGGTCGATGTAGTCCGTTCCGAGCCGGCGCAGTGACGCGTCGACCGCCGCCATGATGTGCTTGCGTGAGAGTCCACCCGCATAGGCGCTCTCGCGCATGCGCCCGTGCACCTTGCTCGCGATGACGACGTCGTCGCGGTTCGCCAGCTCGCGGATGGCTCGGCCGGTGAACTCCTCGCTCGTTCCGGCGGAGTAGACGTCTGCGGTATCGAAGGTCGTGATGCCGGCCTCGAGCGCCTGGACGTAGAAGGGCCGGGACTCCTCCCACGGGAGCGACCACGGGTGTGCCCCCTGGTCGGGCTCGCCGTAGCTCATGCAGCCGAGCACGATCTCCGACACCTTGAGCCCCGAGTCGCCCAGTCTGACGAGTCGCATGCGCGTTCTCTCCGTGCCGGTCAGCGTCCGGCGGGTGCCGGCAGTCCCCGGTAGAGCTGATCGATCGGTGCGGCCAGGCCCGCTTTGAGCCGCACGCTGAGATCGTCGACCAGGACCTCGTACTCCCCGGTCTCGAGCGCGGAGTATGTCTGAGCCACGACGTCGGCCGGGGCGACCTTCGGCGAGTCGACGCCGGCGGCCATCGGCGTGTCGACCCACCCGACGTGCACGCCGATCACCTGCACGCCCTGCGGGGCGAGCTCGAGGCGCAGCGCGTTGGTCGCCGACCACAGCGCCGCCTTCGTCGTGGAGTAGGTGCCGCCCATCGCGTGCCAGCTCAGAGCAGAGTGCAGGTCGATGAGCGCGGCGGTGCCTTCTGCCGCGGCGAGCGCGGGGGCGAACGCGCGCGCAACCGCCACGGCGCCGAAGAAGTTCGTGTCGAAGATCTCGCGCAGCTCCGCGTCGGTGGCTTTGAGCAGGCTGCTCTCACGCGGTGAGACGCCGGCGTTGTTGACGACGACCGTGACGTCGGGGGCGGATGCCGCGGCCGAGGCGACGGATGCAGCATCCGTCACGTCCAGCGCGAGCGGCACGACGCGGGGATCACCCCACTCCTGGGGTCGGCGCGCTGACGCGTAGACCTTCGCGGCGCCGCCCGCGAGGGCCTGGGCGACGAATTCGCGGCCGAGGCCGCCGTTGGCACCGGTGACGAGCACGACGGCTCCTTCGAGTGCACCCATGTTCAGCTCCTTCGAGATCGTTCTCCATCAGTCAAGCGGGAGAGGGTCTCCGTCATTCCATCGTGTCGCAAGGTGCGTCGCGTCGGTCGAGGGTGGTCTGCTGAGCCTGTGCAGGGCGACATGAAGGCGCGCGTGCGCTGCTGAGGGATCGGGCCAAGGGTGGGTGGTGAGGCGTGGTGAGGCACGAAAGAGGCCCGGACCCGCAGAATCCTGCGTGTCCGGGCCTCTCAGCCGCCCTATCCGGGTGAAGCGTGATCTGGAGCTTCTAGAAGTCCCAGTCCTCGTCTTCCGTCGCGACAGCCTTGCCGATGACGTAGGACGATCCGGAGCCGCTGAAGAAGTCGTGGTTCTCGTCCGCGTTCGGCGAGAGCGCCGAGAGGATCGCCGGATTCACGTTCGTGACCGTCGAAGGGAACATCGCCTCGTAGCCCAGGTTCATGAGGGCCTTGTTGGCGTTGTAGTGCAGGAACTTCTTGACGTCCTCGGTCAGGCCGATGCCGTCGTAGAGGTCCTGCGTGTACTGCACCTCGTTGTCGTAGAGCTCGTAGAGCAGCGAGAAGGTGTAATCCTTGAGCTCGTCGCGCTGGGACTGCGGCAGCAGCTCGAGCCCACGCTGGAACTTGTAGCCGATGTAGTAGCCGTGCACGGCCTCGTCGCGGATGATGAGGCGGATGATGTCGGCCGTGTTCGTCAGCTTCGCCTTGGACGACCAGTACAGCGGCAGGTAGAAGCCCGAGTAGAAGAGGAACGACTCGAGCAGTGTCGAGGCGACCTTCCGCTTGAGGGGCTCGTCGCCACGGTAGTAGTCCATGACGATGTGCGCCTTCTTCTGAAGGTTCTCGTTCTCGACCGACCAGCGGAACGCGTCGTCGATCTCGCTCGTCGAGCACAGCGTCGAGAAGATCGACGAGTAGCTCTTGGCGTGCACTGACTCCATGAAGGCGATGTTCGTGTAGACGGCCTCCTCGTGCGGGGTGATCGCGTCGGGGATGAGCGAGACGGCGCCGACGGTGCCCTGGATCGTGTCGAGGAGTGTGAGCCCCGTGAACACGCGCATCGTCGTCTGCTGCTCCTCGGGCGTCAGCGTCGCCCACGACTGCACGTCGTTGGAGAGCGGCACCTTCTCAGGCAGCCAGAAGTTGTTGACGAGGCGGTTCCAGACCTCGAGGTCCTTGTCGTCCTGGATGCGGTTCCAGTTGATCGCCTGCACGTGGTCGATCAGCTTCAGCTTCTCGGGTGTCATTTCTCTTTCCTAAAAATCCCAGGTCAAGGAATTAAAGCATGCAGGAGACGCAGCCGTCGACCTCGGTACCTTCCAGAGCCATCTGGCGCAGGCGGATGTAGTAGATCGTCTTGATGCCCTTGCGCCACGCGTAGATCTGGGCCTTGTTGATGTCGCGCGTCGTCGCGGTGTCCTTGAAGAACAGCGTGAGCGACAGGCCCTGGTCGACGTGCTGCGTCGCGGCGGCGTAGGTGTCGATGACCTTCTCGTAGCCGATCTCGTATGCGTCTTCGTAGTACTCCAGGTTCTCGTTCGTCATGAACGGAGCCGGGTAGTAGACGCGGCCGATCTTGCCTTCCTTGCGGATCTCGATCTTCGAGGCGATCGGGTGGATCGACGACGTCGAGTTGTTGATGTACGAGATCGAACCGGTCGGCGGCACAGCCTGCAGGTTCTGGTTGTAGATGCCGTGCTCCTGGATCGACGCCTTGAGCGCACGCCAGTCATCCTGAGTCGGGATCGGGATGCCGCCGAAGAGGTCCTTCACCTTCTCGGTCTGCGGCTCCCACGCCTGGTCGATGTACTTGTCGAAGAACTCGCCCGAGGCGTAGGTCGAGTCGGCGAAGCCGTCGAAAGCCTGCCCGCGCTCGATCGCGATGAGGTTCGAGGCCCGCAGGGCGTGGAACAGCACCGTGTAGAAGTAGATGTTCGTGAAGTCGATGCCCTCTTCCGACCCGTAGCGCACGTGCTCGCGCGCCAGGTAGCCGTGGAGGTTCATCTGGCCCAGGCCGATCGCGTGCGAGCGGTCGTTGCCGTCCTCGATCGAGCGCACCGAGGTGATGTGGCTCTGGTCGCTCACCGCCGACAGTGCACGGATCGCGGTCTCGACGGTACGGCCGAGGTCTCCCCCGTCCATCGCGAGCGCGATGTTCATCGAGCCCAGGTTGCACGAGATGTCCTTGCCGATCTCGGCGTACGAGAGGTCCTCGTTGTACGTCGTCGGCGTGTTGACCTGCAGGATCTCGCTGCAGAGGTTGGACATGTTGATGCGGCCCTTGATCGGGTTGGCCTTGTTCACCGTGTCCTCGAACATGATGTACGGGTAACCCGACTCGAACTGGATCTCGGCGAGGGTCTGGAAGAACTCGCGTGCGTTGATCTTCGTCTTCTTGATGCGCGCGTCGTCGACCATCTCGCGGTACTTGTCGCTCACGGAGATGTCGCCGAAGGGCACGCCATACACGCGCTCGACGTCGTACGGCGAGAAGAGGTACATGTCCTCGTCGTTCTTGGCGAGCTCGAACGTGATGTCGGGGATGACGACACCCAGCGACAGCGTCTTGATGCGGATCTTCTCGTCGGCGTTCTCGCGCTTGGTGTCGAGGAACCGCAGGATGTCGGGGTGGTGCGCCGAGAGGTACACCGCGCCGGCGCCCTGACGCGCGCCGAGCTGGTTGGCGTAGCTGAAGCTGTCTTCGAGGAGCTTCATGACGGGGATGATGCCGCTCGACTGGTTCTCGATCTGCTTGATCGGCGCGCCGGCCTCGCGGATGTTCGAGAGGAGGAGTGCCACGCCGCCGCCGCGCTTGCTCAGCTGCAGCGCCGAGTTGATGCCGCGGGCGATCGACTCCATGTTGTCTTCGATGCGCAGGAGGAAGCACGACACGAGCTCGCCGCGCTGCGCCTTGCCCGTGTTGAGGAACGTCGGGGTGGCCGGCTGGAAGCGCCCGGCGATGATCTCGTCGACGAGGGCCGTCGCGAGCGCCTGGTCGCCGTCGGCGAGACCGAGGGCGGTCATGACGACGCGGTCCTCGAAGCGCTCGAGGTAGCGCTTGCCGTCGAAGGTCTTGAGCGTGTAGCTCGTGTAGTACTTGAAGGCGCCGAGGAACGTGTCGAAGCGGAACTTCTTGCCGTACGCGCGGTCGTTGAGCTGCTGGATGAACTCGAGCGGGTACTTCGCGAGCACCTGCGGCTCGTAGTACTGCTTCTCGACGAGGTAGTCGAGACGCTCCTTCAACGAGTGGAAGAAGACCGTGTTCTGGTTGACGTGCTGCAGGAAGTACTCGCGCGCGGCGCGCTTGTCGGCGTCGAACTGGATCTTCCCGTCGGCGCCGTAGAGGTTCAGCATCGCGTTCAGGGCGTGGTAGTCGAGGCCCTCGAACCGCGCATCCGTCTTGAAGTCGTTCTCTTTCAGTGCAGCTTCCACCATCGTTCCAATCCGTCGCTCACGCGATCGACATCTTCAGGCGTGCCGAATACCTCGAGCCGATACAAGTGGGGCACGTCGCACTTGCGGCTGATGATCTCCCCGGCGAGGCAGAAGTGCTCGCCGAAGTTGGTGTTTCCCGCGGAGATGACTCCGCGGATGAGGCGACGGTTGTGCTCGTCGTTGAGGAACCGGATCACCTGCTTGGGGACGGCGCCCTTCTCCTCGCCCCGACCCTGGCCACCCCCGTAGGTGGGAGTGACCAGGACGAACGGCTCGTCGACGACGAGCGGAGGTTCAGAGGGGTGAAGGGGAATCCGTACAGCCGGCAACCCGAGCTTCTCGATGAAGCGCGCCGTGTTGCCGGAAGTGCTGGAGAAGTACACGAGCAGCGGGGCGCTCGTGGCCACCGCACTCATGACTCAGGCCAGACGGGAGGCGAGCTCGTCGATCTTGTCGGGACGGAAGCCCGACCAGTGGTCTTCGTCGGTGATGACGACGGGCGCCTGCAGGTAGCCGAGCGCCTTCACCTGCTCGAGCGCGGCAGGGTCCTGCGTGAGGTCATGGACCTCGTATTCGATGCCCTTCGAGTCGAGCGCGCGGTACGTCGCGTTGCACTGCACACAAGCGGGCTTCGTGTAAACCGTGATTGCCATTGTTATCGGCTTCTCCCCTCACATCCGGTGTTCTGACCGGCGGTCCCCCCACCGGGAGTCCAATACTACATATGGGTACGGACATTGGATAGCACCACAAGGGCTAGTAGTTACATCCGTGTAGTTTTCCACCGTTCTCCCCATATACAACACAGCTTGTCCACCGTTTCATCCACAGGCGGCAGGGTTCTGGGAAACCTGGAAAACACCTGGATCACGGCGGTTTCGGATGCCGCGGCCGCATCCATCCACAGGCCACCGACGGTACGCCGGGCCACCGACATCCATCCGGGCCCTCCGTGCGCCCCCGGCGTGTCGCGGCGTGTCATGGGCCCGCGATAGCGTGGAGAGATGGCCGGGTACCGCGAACTGCTGCGAACGCCCGGCGTGGCCCGCATCATCGCGGCCCAGCTGACGGCGCGCTTCCCCAACGGCATGACGAGCCTCGCGATCCTCCTGCACATCGAGCAGGTCACCGGCTCCTACGGCTCGGCGGGCCTCGTGCTCGCGGCGACGTCGGTCGGTCAGGCGATCGCGGGCCCCGTGACGAGCCGGTGGATGGGCATCTGGGGCATGCGTCGCGTCCTCACGACGACCCTCCTCATCTGCGCCGCCGCCATCACGGCGCTCGCGCTCGTGGAGGTGCCGCTCCCCGTCTACATGGTGCTCGGGCTCATCGCCGGCCTCGCGACGCCGCCCGTGCAGTCGGCGGTCCGCACGATCTATCCGAAGATGGTCAACTCGCGGCAGCTCACGCCGCTCTTCTCCCTCGACGCCTCGCTGCAGGAGATCATCTGGATCATCGCACCCGTGCTCATCACGTTCGTCTCGACGCAGGTCGGCACCGTGCAGGGCCTCCTGCTGGTCGTCGTCATCCTGCTCGGCGGCGGGGCGTGGTTCATCCTCTCGCCCGAGGTGGGCCGCGTGCGCATCCCGCGCAGCCGGCGCAGCCTCGGCAAGGTGCTCGCCAAACCGCCGGTCATCCTCGCGACGGTCACGGGCTTCCTCCTCATCGGCGCGTGCGCCGCCGTCGAGGCGGGCGTCGTCGCGACGTTCGGCCACGGCGGCCTCGAGGCGGGTCTCGTCCTCGCTGTCTTCTCGGTCGGCAGCCTGGCGGGCGGCCTCACCTTCGGGCACATCCCGATCGGACCGTGGGCCATGGGTCGCCGGTTCGCGGTCGTCGCGGTCGGACTCGCGCTCACGACATTCTCCCTGAACGCCTGGTGGCTCGGGGGATCCCTGTTCCTGGCCGGCATCGGCATCGCTCCGGCTCTCGCCGTCATGTTCGCCATGACATCGGCGAGCGTGAAGTTCAGCGAGACCGCCGAGGCCTTCGGCTGGATCGGCACAGGCCAGCTCATCGGCGCCGCGATGGGCTCCGCCGTCGCCGGCTTCCTCATCGACGGTGTCGGACCGCAAGGGGCCTACTGGGCGGCGACGGCGTTCGCTGCGGCGGGATTCCTCGTCTCGGCGATCTTCGTGCGCGGATTCCCCGACCTCCGCGGGCGTGACTCGAGCCCCATCCCCGACACGGAGCCCGTGCCGACCATCACCTGACGGCGATCACGCGAGTCGCTTCGGCACCGCGATCAGGCGATCAGCGCCGGCACCGCGATCACGCGATTCGCTTCAGCAGCTCCAGTACCGCGAGGGCGTAGGCATCGGACGGCTCGGGATGCTCGAAGACCCGGCGCTCCCCCGCGACCTCGATCTCGACCTCGTGCGTGTCGGCGAGGCGCCGCAGCGACCGGAACGCCCCGCGCAGCAGCTCGCGCAGCTGGTCCTCCCTCGGCAGCCAGAGCGCGTCCTCCAGCGCGACGGAGTCGAGGGCCCACTCGGTCGTGCCGTTGAAGGAGAGGATCTTCCCCGTCGGGTAGTCCCGCGGCTCGATCGTCATCTCGCTGACGGTGAAGACGTCGGCTTCGAATTCGGGCTCGTCGAGCTGGAACCGGTCGCCGGAGTGCGGATGCCAGATCAGGCCCGCGTCCCGGAGGGCGACTGCCATTTCCGTCGAGATCATGCCGACTATCCTCCCGCGTGCAGGAGGACATCGGCGCGACTCTAGGCTGAGCCCATGCCATCCCCCGTGTCCCTCCCCCGTCTCTCGTGGGGCGACCCGTCGTCGTCGCGCCACGCTCTGCTCGTCCACGGCCTCGGCTCGAACGGCGCCCTCATGTGGCGCTACGGCGTGGCACTGGCGGATGCCGGCTGGCATGCCGTCGCGGTCGACCTCCGGGGCCACGGAACCGCGCCGCGAGCGCTCGACTACTCGATCGACGCGTACGCCGCCGACCTGGCGATCACGCGACCCGAGGGCCGCGACCACTGGGAGCTCGTCGTCGCGCACTCGCTCGGCGGCGCGGCGGCGACGCAGGCGGCGGCCGACCACTTCGGCTGGACGCGCCGTCTCATCCTCATCGACCCGGCCATCCACCTGAGCGATCGCGATCGCGCCATCGTGCGCGACTCGCAGGAGCGCTCGTTCGACGATCCCACCACCGCGGCCGTTCGGGCCGAGCACCCCACGTGGCACGAGCACGACGTGGAGCTCAAGGCGCTGTCGGCGCAGCAGGCGAGCCGGTGGGCGGTCGAGCAGACGAGCGAGCAGAACCAGGATTGGGACGTCCGGGATGCCGCGGCCCACCTCCTGATCCCCGCGCACGTGATCGCCTCCGACCCCGCGGTGTACTCCATCTTCACGGGATCGCTCGTGGACGAGGTGCTCGCCAATCCACGGATCGGCATGTCCGTGGTCCCGAACGCCGGACACTCACCGCACCGTGACCAGCCGGAGGAGACGCTGCGCGTCTTCCACCGTGCACTCGCAACGCTCGGCATCGAGCAGGCGTCCCGCACCCCGGCCTGACGCCCCGCGTGTCGGTGGCAGTGACCAGAATGGACCCGTGAGCGAGACGCCGTTCGACCCGACCGTCCTCCTGCCCGCCGAGCTGCTCGAGCGCTTCCGAGAGCGCGCGGCGGCGCACGACCGCGAGAACACCTTCCCCGAAGAGGATCTGGCCGAACTGAAGGATGCCGGGTACCTGGCGATCCTCGTGCCGTCGGAGCTCGGCGGATCGGGGCTCGGCCTCGCTGAGGCATCCACTCTCCAGCAGAGACTCGCGGGCGCGGCGCCGGCCACCGCCCTCGCGATCAACATGCACCTCGTGTGGACGGGTGTCGCGAAGGTGCTCGCGGATCGCGGCATCGACAGCCTTCGGTTCGTGCAGGAGGGCGCCGCCCGGGGCGAGGTCTTCGCGTTCGGGATCAGCGAGGCCGGCAACGACCTCGTCCTCTTCGGGAGCGATACCGACGCCGCCCCCGGCCCGGACGGCTCGTACGCGTTCACGGGCACGAAGATCTTCACGTCGCTCGCGCCGGTGTGGACGCAGCTCGGGCTGCACGGTCTCGACACGACGAGTCCCGACGGGCCGAAGATGGTCTACGCGTTCGTCGAGCGGAGCGATGCCGTCGTGACGCGCGACGACTGGGACACGCTCGGCATGCGCGGCACGCAGAGTCGCACGACCGAGCTGCACGGTGCCGTGGCGCCCGCCGATCGCGTCGTGCGGCGCGTCGATCCCGGTCCGAACCCCGATCCCATCGTCTTCGGCATCTTCTCCGTGTTCGAGCTGCTGCTCGCGTCGGTCTACACAGGCATCGCCCGCCGGGCCCTCGATCTCGCCGTGGCGACGGCGCGCACGCGCACCTCGAAGCGGACCGGGACGAGCTACAGCCAGGATCCCGACATCCGCTGGCGCATCGCCGGCATGGCGCTCGCCTACGACGCGCTGCCGCCGCAGCTCGCCTCGCTCTGCCGGGCCGTCGACGACCTCGAGCCGCCCGACGGCCGCTGGTTCTCGTACATGAGCGGCGTCAAGCACCGGGCCGTCACGACCGCGAAGGCCGTCGTCGACGACGCGGTGCTCGTCGCCGGCGGGTCGTCGTACTTCGCCGGCTCAGAGCTCGGGCGGCTCTACCGCGACGTGCTCGCGGGACTGTTCCACCCGTCCGATCCGGAGTCTGCGCACTCGACCGTCGCGACGGCGTGGCTCGGCCCGGTGGAGAGCTGAGACATCGAGCAGGATTCGAGAAGCGCCGGTCCGACGGCATCCCTAGTGTTGCCGGTATGAGCACCGCAGAACGCAACACGAAGTCCGGATTCAGCGCCGATGAGCGCGCCGCGATGCGCCAGCGCGCGGCCGAGCTGAAGGCGCAGGAGCGCAAGGGGAAGAGCGCGGAGGAGAAGGCCGCCATCGACCGTCAGGACCTCCTCGACGCGATCGCCGGCATGGAGGACAGCGACCGCACGATCGCGCAGGGCATCGACGACATCGTCGCCTCCGTGGCCCCCCACCTCGCCTCGAAGACCTGGTACGGCTTCCCCGCCTACACGCGCGGCGGCAAGGTCGTGCTGTTCTTCAAGCCCGCCGCGAAGTTCAAGGACCGCTACGCGACCCTCGGGTTCGAGACCTCCGCCCAGCTCGACGACGGTCAGATGTGGCCGACGTCCTACGCGATCCTGTCCCTCACCGACGCCGACAAGGAGCGTGTCGCCGAGCTCGTGAGGCGCGCCGCCGGCTGAGCGCTTCGCGCGGCCTCCTCGCCCGTGGGCGTGCGAGGATGACGGAATGGCGCGGACCCCCACGGCCCTGCTGAGCCCGGCTGATCAGGAGCGACGGCGTGCACTGCGCGTCATGAAAGGCGTCGCCCTCGGCGCGCTCCTGGCGATGGCGGCGGTCTTCCTCGTGTCGTTCGCGTTCGAGGAGCAGGTGCCGGCGCTCGCGTACGTGCGCGCGGCGGCGGAGGGCGGCATGGTCGGTGCACTCGCCGACTGGTTCGCCGTGACCGCGCTGTTCCGGCATCCCCTCGGCATCCCGATCCCGCACACCGCGATCATCCCCAACCGCAAGGACGAGATCGGCCGGACCCTCGGCGAGTTCGTCGAGACGAACTTCCTGTCGGGCGACGTGGTGCGCACGAAGCTCGAGGCGACGAGGATCGCCGCGCGCGCCGGCGAGTGGCTGCGCGAGCCTGCGCACGCGGAGCGCGTCACGGCCGAGGGGTCGGTCATGGCGTCGGGAATCCTGCGTGCGCTGAGCGACGACGACGTGCAGGACGTCATCGAGCAGCTGGCGCGCGAGCACCTGCTCGCGCCCGAGTGGGGGCCGCCGCTCGGGGCGTGGCTCGGGCGGATCGTCGAATCCGGGGCGCACCACGGAGCGGTCGACATGACCGTCGAGACCATACAGCTCTGGCTCGCGAGCAACCAGGCGGCGTTCTCGGGACTCGTCTCTCGCCGCCTGCCGGCCTGGGTGCCCTCCGTCGCCCAGCGCCTCGTCGACGACACCGTCTACAACGAGGCCGTCAAGTTCGCCGCGGCCGTGCGGGCCGACCCCGAGCACCCGGCGCGCAAGGCGATCGACGGATACCTCGACCGTCTTGCCGAGAACCTGCAGAACGATCCCGCCACGATCGGCAAGCTCGAGGACGCGAAGACGACCCTCTTCGACAGTCCGCGCGTGCGCGAGCTCGCGGCGGAGGCGTGGAACACCGCCAAGGCCGGCCTCCTCGCCTCGCTCGCCGACCCCGCGAGCGGGCTGCGCCGACGTGCCGCCGACGCCGTCGCCGAGATCGGCGATCGTCTCGTGACGGACCCCGCCCTGCAGCACCGGGTCGACGTCTGGGTGACGGATGCCGCCGTCTTCCTCGTCGATCGCTACCGGCACGACATCGCGTCGATCATCACCGACACCGTCGAGCGCTGGGATCCCGACGAGACGACCGAGAAGATCGAGCTCATGGTCGGCCGCGACCTGCAGTACATCCGGCTCAACGGAACCGTCGTCGGCGCGCTCGCCGGACTCGTCATCTACGCTGTCGCGCACGCCCTGCTCGGCTAACCTGGGCGCATGCCCGAGCGCGCCGACCAGCTGCTGTTCAGCTACGGCACTCTCGGGCACGCCGATGTGCAGCTCGACACCTTCGGGCGCCTCCTCGAGGGCGAAGACGACGTGCTGCCCGGTTACACGGTCGACTACGCCGAGATCGAGGATCACCGCGTCGTCGACCTCTCCGGACTCGCCGTGCATCCCATCGTGCGGGCGACCGGCAACCCGCGGGACAAAGTCGTCGGCAAGGTCCTGCACCTGACGATCGACGAGCTCGACGCGGCCGACGAGTACGAGGTCCAGCTGTACCGGCGGGTCTCGGTCGTCCTCGCGAGCGGCCGCGAAGCCTGGGTGTACGTCTCGGTCTGACACGCTGCCGCGCACGGGGCACCGGCGCGCCCGCAGAGTAGCGTCGACTGCGTGGCCCTCTCGCACGATCCGCTCTGGCCCCGCGCAGGCGGCTGGCCGCCGTTCGACGACACGGAGGGGCGAGTGGATGCCGCGATCCTCGGCCTCCCCGCCTGGAAGACGTCGCTGTCGCCGACGGGCGCTCACGCGACGCCCGCCGCCGTGCGCGAAGCGCTGGCCCGCTACAGCTCGACCTTCATGGGTCCGCCGCCCGTCGACCTGACGGAGGTGCTGCGGATCGTCGACGCCGGCGATGTCGCCGATCCCGACGGCCCTGCCGGCGAAGACGCCGTACGCGCACGGGTCGCCGAGCTCGCGACGCACGCCGGCCTCGTGATCGCGCTGGGTGGCGACAACTCCGTGACGTACGCCGTGGCGCAGGGTGCCCGGGCGACAGGCCTCATCACGCTCGACGCCCACTTCGACCTGCGGGACGGCGCCTCGAACGGATCCCCCGTGCGCCGGCTCGTCGCCGACGGACTCGACGGGCGCCGCATCGTGCAGATCGGCATCGCCCACTTCGCCAACTCGGCGGCCTATGCCCGCCGCGCCGCCGAGTACGGCATTACCGTCATCACTCTCGACGACGTGCGCCGCCGCGGTAGCGCGGATGTGCTCGCCGAGGCGCTGGAGGTCGCCGGCGGCGGATCCGTGCATCTCGACATCGACGTCGACGTCTGCGACCGCTCGGTCGCTCCGGGATGCCCCGCCTCGGTGCCCGGCGGCCTGCAGGCGTGGGAGCTCCGGGCGCTCGTGCGGGGCGCGGCATCCGATGCCCGTGTCGTGAGCGCCGATATCGTCGAGGTCGACGCGACGGCCGACGCGCCCGACGGTCGCACGGTGCGCCTCGCGGCGCTGTGCGTCCTCGAGCTGCTCGCGGGGCGAGCGGCGACCGCGACCGGCTCGGGCAAGGGAAAGGCGACAGAATGACGATCAGGCTCGCACTCGTGCGGCACGCGAAGTCCGACTGGGGCGACCCCGACCTCGACGACCACGACCGGCCGCTCAACGACCGCGGCCTGCGCGATGCGCCGGTCATGGCGGCGCGGCTCGCCCAGTCGGGGTTCCGGGCGGATGCGATCCTCTCGAGCACGGCCCTCCGCGCTCGCACGACGGCGTCGTACTTCGGTGAGGCGCTCGGCGTGGAGGTCGAGCTGCAGGAGCGGCTCTACGGCGCCCCGGCGTCGCTGCTGCTGCGCGCGGCGGCCGAGCGCGGTGTCGCCTCGGTCATCGTCGTCGCGCACGACCCCGGCATGACGACCCTCGCGGAGCAGCTGTCCGACGGCGGCATCGTCCACATGCCGACGTGCGCCGTGGCGACCTTCGAGTGGGATGAGGACGACTGGGACGTCGCGACCGCGGTGGACCCGGCATCCTGGACCTTCGACTCACCGCGCTGAGCGCGCAGCAACTCCTCAAGAATCGGCCACGTCGGCGCCCCTCGCGGCGCGTCGCGCCTCCTCGACGACGATCGTGAGGAGTTGGTGCACGGGCTACAGCCGCACGCCGTCCTTCCACACACCGGCGACGAGCGGCACGCCGGGGCGATAGGCGAGGTGCACCCGCGTCGGCGCGTCGAGCAGCACGAGGTCGGCGCGCTTTCCGGGGGCGATGACGCCGACGTCGTCGCGACGGAGGGCCCGGGCTCCCCCGGCGGTCGAGGCCCAGACGGCTTCGGCTGGGGTCATGCCCATCTCGCGGACGGCGAGCGCGATCATGAGCGGCATCGAGCTGGTGAAGCTCGACCCCGGATTGCAGTCGCTCGCGAGCGCGACGGTGACGCCGGCATCCAGCAGGCGGCGTGCGTCGGGGTACGGCTGCCGGGTCGAGAACTCGACACCCGGCAGGAGGGTTGCGACGGTGTCCGAGTCGGCGAGCGCCGCGACGTCGTCGTCATCGAGATACGTGCAGTGGTCGACGGATGCCGCGCCCAGCGCGACCGCGATGCGCACGCCCTCGCCGTGGCCGAGCTGATTGCCGTGCACCCGGGGCAGGAGGCCGTGGGCGACGCCGGCCGCGAGAATCCGACGCGATTCGTCGGGCGTGAAGGCCCCGCGTTCGCAGAAGACGTCGATCCAGCGGGCGTGCGGGGCGACGGCCTGCAGCATGTGCCCGCACACGAGGTCGACGTAGTCGTCACGCGCATCGGCGTACTCGTCCGGCACGACGTGCGCACCGAGGAAGGTGACCTCCGGCGTGGCCTCGGCCGCGATCCGCGCGAGGCGGGACTCGTCCTCGACCGTGAGCCCGTAACCCGTCTTGATCTCGAAGGTCGTCGTCCCCTGCGCGTGCAGCTCGGCGACGAGTCCGGCGAGGCGGCGGCGCAGCTCGTCGTCGCTCGCAGCGCGAGTCGCCGCGACGGTGCGTCGTATGCCGCCCGCTGCATAGGGCGTCCCCGACATCCGCGCCTCGAACTCATCGGCCCGGTCCCCGCCGAACACGAGGTGCGTGTGCGAGTCGACGAACCCCGGGATGACGGCCCGCCCTCCGGCGTCGACGACCGCGATCCCGGATCCACCCCCGGTCCCCGAGCCACTCCCGGTCCCCGCTCCACCCCCGGTCCCTGAGCTTGTCGAAGGGCCGAACCCCGAGCCCTCCAGCAGCCTCCGCCCGTCCCCTGCCGACCCGACCCACGCGATGCGCCCGCCCTCGATCAGGACCGCGGCGTCCCGGAGGGTGCCGCACCGGTCCCCCGCGGCGTCGACGTTGGTCGTCAGCTCGCCGATGTTCGTGATGAGCGTCGCGGGCACGGCACCCCTCCCCGTGATCACAGCATCGGCACCTTCAGGCCGCGCTCGCGCGCGACCTCGCGGGCACGCTCGTACCCGGCATCGACGTGGCGCATGACCCCCGTGCCCGGGTCGTTGACGAGCACCCGCGCGAGCTTCTCCGCCGCGAGCGGGGTGCCGTCGGCGACCGTCACCTGACCGGCATGGATGCTGCGCCCGATGCCGACGCCGCCGCCGTGATGGATCGAGACCCACGCCGCCCCCGAGGCGGTGTTGAGGAGGGCGTTGAGCAACGGCCAGTCCGCAATGGCGTCGGAGCCGTCGGCCATCGCCTCGGTCTCGCGATACGGCGAGGCGACGGAGCCGGCGTCGAGGTGGTCGCGACCGATCACGATCGGCCCGGAGAGCTCGCCCGAGGCGACCATCTCGTTGAACTTCAGGCCCGCCAGGTGGCGCTCCTGGTAGCCCAGCCAGCAGATGCGCGCGGGCAGGCCCTCGAAGTGCACGGCATCGCCGGCCTTCTCGAGCCACCGCACGAGCCCCGCATTGTCGGGGAAGAGCTCCATGATCGCGCGGTCGGTCTTGCGGATGTCCTCGGGATCGCCCGAGAGCGCGACCCAGCGGAAGGGCCCGCGGCCCTCCGCGAACTGCGGCCGGATGTACGCCGGCACGAAGCCCGGGAACTCGAAAGCGCGCGCGAACCCGCCGAGCTTCGCCTCGGCCCGGATCGAGTTGCCGTAGTCGAAGACGGCGGCGCCGGCATCCTGGAATCCCACCATCGCCGCGACGTGCTTGGCCATGCTCCCGCGGGCGCGGGCCGTGAAGGCCTCGGGATCGCGGGATGCCTCGTCCCGCCATGCCTCGAACGGAATGCCGACCGGCAGGTAGGCCAGCGGGTCGTGCGCGCTCGTCTGGTCGGTGACGATGTCGATCACGACGTCGCCCGCCTGGTGGCGCAGCAGGAGGTCGGGGAAGATCTCGGCCGCGTTGCCGACGACGCCGACCGACAGCGCCTCGCCCGCGGCACGAGCCGACATGACTCGCGCGATCGCGGCGTCGAGGTCGGTCGTGTACTCGTCGAGGTATCCGTGCTCGAGGCGGCGTGCGAGGCGCGACTCGTCGACGTCGACGACGAGCACCGCTCCGCCGTTGAGTGTCACGGCGAGCGGCTGCGCGCCGCCCATGCCGCCGCATCCGCCCGTCAGAGTCAATGTTCCGGCGAGCGAGTCGCGACCGAGCGACCGCGCGACCGCCGCGAACGTCTCGTATGTGCCCTGCAGGATGCCCTGCGTGCCGATGTAGATCCACGAGCCCGCCGTCATCTGGCCGTACATCGTGAGTCCGAGGTGCTCGAGGCGGCGGAACTCAGGCCACGTCGCCCAGTCGCCGACGAGGTTGGAGTTGGCGATGAGCACGCGCGGCGCCCACTCGTGCGTGCGGAAGACGCCGACCGGCTTGCCGGACTGTACGAGCAGCGTCTCGTCCGGCTGGAGCTCGTCGAGGGTGCGCACGATGGCGTCGAACGCCTCCCACGACCGAGCGGCCTTGCCCGTGCCGCCGTAGACGACGAGGTCCTCGGGATGCTCGGCCACCTCGGGATCGAGGTTGTTCATGAGCATGCGCTTCGCGGCTTCGGCGCCCCAGCTCTTCGCGGTGCGCTCCGACCCGCGCGGGGCACGAACCACTCGTGACGCGGCCGCCGCAGCGTCGGAGATCAGCACTTCTTCGGACGCGTTCATCGGTTTCCCTCCGACATTGTGGTCTTCTCCGACGCTGCGGCGACGCGGCGGACGGCCGGCGCCGCGGTGTCAACGCCGGCCCCGCCGAGTGCGGCATCCGCCACGGCACCCGACAGCACGAGCTCGGTCAGCGCCTCGATGTCGGGCGACACGAAGCGGTCGCGCCCCGGACCGGATGCGACGGTGCGGACGACCTCGCGCGCAGCGCGCGTCGCCGGCCCCGGCTGCAGCGGCGCGCGCAGGTCGAGGGCCCGCGCCGACGTGAGCAGCTCGATCGCGAGCACCCTCGCGAGTCCGTCGATGCCGCGGCGAAGCTTGCGTGCCGCGGCCCAGCCCATCGACACGTGGTCCTCCTGCATCGCCGAGGACGGGATCGAGTCGACGGATGCCGGAACGGCGAGGCGCTTGAGCTCCGAGACGATGCCCGCCGCGGCATACTGCGCGATCATCAGACCCGAGTCGACCCCGACCTCGTCGGCGAGGAAGGGCGGGAGCCCCTGGCTGCGTGCGACGTCGAGGGCGCGGTCCGTGCGTCGCTCCGAGATCGAGGCGACGTCGGCGACGGCGATCGCGAGGAAGTCGAGCACGTACGCGACGGGCGCCCCGTGGAAGTTGCCGTTGGACTCCACGCGCCCGTCGTCGGTCACCACAGGATTGTCGACGGATGCCGCGAGCTCGCGCTGCGCGATCATCGCCGCGTGCCCCACGGTGTCGCGGGCGGCGCCGTGCACCTGGGGCGAGCAGCGCAGCGAGTACGCGTCCTGCACCCGGGTGCAGACGGCGGGGTCGCGGTGCGACGCCATGATCTCGGAGCCCGCGAGCAGCGCGCGGAGGTTGGCGGCCGACGAGGCCTGCCCCACCTGCGGCCGCAGCGCCATGAGGTCGGCGGCGAAGACGGCATCGGTGCCGAGCAGGCTCTCGATCGACATCGCCGCGGCGACATCCGCCGTGTCGAGCAGTGTGCGCAGGTCGTGCAGCGCGAGGAGCAGCATCCCGAGCATTCCGTCGGTGCCGTTGATGAGCGCGAGGCCCTCCTTCTCGCGGAGTTCGAGCGGAGGAATGGATGCTGCGCCCAGCGCCTCGGCCGCGGGCATGAGGTTTCCCGAACCGGTCGAGCGGTCGACGACGCGGACCTCCCCCTCCCCCATCGCGGCGAGCGCCACGTGCGACAGCGGTGCGAGGTCGCCGGAGCAGCCAAGAGAGCCGTACTCGCGCACGATCGGCGTGATGCCCGCGTTGAGCATCGCGGCGTACGTCTCGACGACGACGGGCCGCACGCCCGTGCGACCGGTCGCGAGGGTCTGCAAGCGCAGCAGCTGGAGCGCCCGCACGACCTCCGTCTCGACCTCGGCGCCCGTGCCGGCGGCGTGCGAGCGGATGAGCGAGGCCTGCAGCTGCATGCGACGCTCGAGCGGGATGAAGGTCGTCGCGAGCGCGCCGAAGCCCGTCGAGATGCCGTAGTGCGGCTCGGGGTCGTCGGCGAGGCCCTCGATGAGGGCGCGGGTGGCGGCGACACGGGCGAGCGCGGACGGGTCGAGCTCGACGCGCGCGAAGTGGCGCGCGACGGCGACGATGTCCTCGGGGCGCAGGGGTGCCGCGCCCACGGTGACGACCGCGAGGTCTGCAGTGACGGTGGTCATGGCACGATTCCACACCGCGCCGGTTTCGCACGACAGGCGGTCGTGGCATCCTGTGTCTGTCATGCCAGACAATCGCAGGCCGCAGGTGCCCGCCGCGGATCAGACGCTGCGCATGCTGACCTACCTCGGCCGTCAGCGTGGCCCGATCGCGGCGAGCACCATCGCGGCGCACCTCGGCATCCCGCGCTCCAGCGTCTACCACCTGCTCACGACGCTCGAGCAGCACGGCTTCGTCGTGCACGTGCCGGCCGAGCGCCGCTGGGGACTCGGCGTCGCCGCCTTCGAGCTCGCCGGCGGATACGCACGCCAGGCCCCACTCGCACGACTGGGGCGCCCGCTTCTCGCTGAGCTCGTCGACCGCGTCGGCGAGAGCGCGCACCTCGCCGTCATGAGCGGGCGCGACGTCGTCTACATCGTCGAGGAGCGCGCGCCGCGCCGCCCTGCGCTCGTCACCGACGTGGGCGTGCGGCTGCCGGCGCATCTCACGGCGACGGGCCGCGCGATGCTCGCGGCGCTCCCCCGCGAGCAGGTGCGGGCGCTGTTCCCGGATGCCTCGGCCTTCGCCGACCGCACGGGGAGAGGCCCGCGCACCCCCGGCGAGCTGCGCGAGCTGCTGCGCACCGTGCGCGCGACGGGATGGGCGACCGAGGACGGCGAGGTGACCCTGGGCCTGCGCTCCGTGGGCCTCGCGGTGCTCGACCACGTGGGCTGGCCGACGGCGGCGATCGCCGTCACGTGGCCCACGGATTCGGAGCGGGATGCCTCGACCCTCGCACCGCTCGTGACGCAGGCCGCGTCCGAGCTGTCCCGCCGGCTCTACGCCCGCTGACTCAGCGCACGACGAGCTCGGGCGTGATGAGCCGATGCCAGTCGCCGTCGTGAGTCGCGGGATCGGCGACGAGCAGGTCGAGCACGGCCTCGGCGACGCGTTCGGGGCGCTGCTCGACGCTCGAGAGCCCGAGCGCCTCGGCGACGGGTGTGTTGTCGAATCCGATGACGGGCAGGTCGGGCCGGCCGCTGTGCGACGCCGCGAGGTGCGCGCCGAGGGCGAGGGTGTCGCTCGCGCAGACGACCGCGTCGACGGATGCCTCGGCCAGCGCCTCGTCGACGACCGCACGGGCCTGCGAGACGCTGTCGACCGAGGTCCACCGCAAGCCGTCGGCCGCGTCGCCCATCGCCTCCCGCCACCCGCGCTCGCGGTCGTCTCCCGTTCCCGAGCCCTCGGGCCAGCCGAGGAAGGCCACCCGGCGCCCGGCGGCCAGCGCGTGCCCGGTCGCGGCGCGCGTGCCGGCGGCCCCGTCCACATCCACCCACGGGCGGCCGGGATGCCCCATCTCGGCGCCGGCTCCCGGCTCTCCCCAGGGGCGGCCGAACGCCACGAAGGGGATGTCGTGGTGGGCGAGCCAGTCCGCGCGGGGGTCGCCGGCGTAGGTGCCGGTGAGGACGATGCGGTCGATCTCGCCGCCCTCGCGAAGCTGCCGGATCCGCCGCAGCTCCTCGTCGGCGTCGGCCGCCGCGTACACGAGGATGCGCAGTCCGCGCGGGGTCGCCCGGTCGGTGAGGGCGTGGATGAAGCGGTCGAGCACGATTCCCGAGATGCCGCCGGCGTAGGGATCCAGATGGATGCCGATGGTCGCGCTCCGCTGCGTGCGCAGGCGCCGTGCCGCCATCGAGGGCGCGTAGCCGAGCGCGGCGATCGCCGCGTTCACACGCTGGCGCGTGGCATCCCGAACGATATCCGGCGCGTTGATGACGTTCGACACCGTCTGCCGGGAGACGCCCGCGACCCGCGCCACGTCTTCGACCGTGGGCGACTTCGCCATCCCGACCTCCCGGATCTTGGGAACGTTCAAATCGTTATCCTACGGGGCTGTCAAGTCGTTGACAGCGCAAATCAGCGCGACGTAATGTCACCTCGACGGCCGACTTTGATCGTTCAAATTTCTGCACCGACCGGCCGTCGAGCCTGACTCATCAAAGGAGAGAGACATGACACGGCAC
The DNA here is from genome assembly GCF_039614715.1 of Microbacterium sp. AZCO. GTDB lineage: Bacteria > Actinomycetota > Actinomycetes > Actinomycetales > Microbacteriaceae > Microbacterium. Next base: position 2,069,037 of record NZ_CP154857.1, read on the forward strand.
ACCCTGCGCGCCGCCCTCGCCACGGGCGCGGTCCTCATGACGGGAGCATTCGTGCTCTCCGGCTGCGGCGGTTCGGGGTTCGAGGAGCCGGCGGATACCGGGAGCTCGGGCGGTCTCACCTCGTCCGACGACGCGCTGGCGCTCCTCATCGGCTCGAGCGGCGAAGCCGAGACGACGGCTGTCGAGGACGCCGTCGCGGCCTGGTCGAAGGACTCGGGCGTCAAGGCGACGGTCCAGACGGCGAACGACCTCAATCAGCAGCTCGCGCAGGGCTTCGCGGCCGGCTCTCCCCCGGACCTCTTCTACCTCGCGCCCGAGGCGATCGCCGGCTACGCGGGCAACGGGTCGCTCAAGGCGTACGGCGATGAGCTTAAGAACAAGGACGACTTCTATCCGAGCCTCGTCGACAACTTCACCTTCGACGGAGACTTCTACTGCGCGCCCAAGGACTTCTCGACGCTGCAGCTGATCATCAACACCGACCTGTGGGCGGCGGCGGGCCTCACGGACGCCGATGTGCCGACGACCTGGGACCAGCTCACCGAAGTCAGCAAGAAGCTGACGACCAACGGCGTCGTCGGCCTCGGGTTCAGCAACGAGTATCAGCGGCTCGGCGCGTTCATGGCTCAGGCCGGCGGCGCGCTCGTGAAGGACGACAAGGCCGTGGCGAACAGCCAGGAGAACGTGGATGCCCTCACCTACGTGAAGGACGGGCTCACCGGCGGCTACTTCGGCTACGCCAAGGACCTGGGTGCCGGCTGGGGCGGTGAGGCGTTCGGCAAGCAGCTCGTGGCGATGGTGATCGAGGGCAACTGGATCACGGGCGCCATGAAGGCCGATTACCCCGACGTCAAGTACACGGTCGCCGAGCTTCCCGCCGGGCCCAAGGGTCAGGGCACGATGCAGTACACGAACTGCTGGGGCATGGCTGCCGACAGCCCCAACCAGAAGGCTGCGCTCGACCTCGCCGAGTACCTCACCTCCACCGACCAGCAGCTCGCGTTCTCGAAGGCATTCGGCCCGATGCCCTCGATCCAGTCGGCGGCCGACCAGTGGAGCAGTGACAACCCCGACCTGGCCGCGTTCCTGAAGGGCGCCGACTACGCGCAGTTCATGCCGACGCAGGACGGCACGCAGGAGGTCATCACCGACTTCAACGCTCAGCTCGAGAGCCTGAAGACGAGCGACCCGAAGCAGATCCTCGACTCCGTGCAGTCGAACCTCGAGGCCGTGGTCGGCGGCTGACATGCCGAGCGCGGTGGCGACGCCGCGTCGCGCCGGATCCTCCGGGATCCGGCGCGGCGAGGGCCTGGCCGGATGGATCTTCACGGCGCCCGTGATCATCATCCTGGGCGTCTTCCTCTTCATCCCGGTGCTCATGGCGCTGTGGGTGAGCTTCTCGGACTGGAACGGCCGGGGCAGCCCGTTCTCGTCGCGGGTCGGATTCGTGGGCCTCGAGAACTACGCCGCCGTCACGACCGGCGGCGGGCTGACCGAGCGCAACTTCGGCATCGCGCTGCGGAACAACGCCTGGTACGTCGTGCTCGTCGTGCCTCTCCAGACGGCGCTGTCGCTCTTCCTCGCCGTGCTCATCAACCGGGCTGTGATCCGCGGCCGGGGCTTCTTCCGCACCGCGTACTATTTCCCGTCCATGACGAGCTCGGTCGCCATCACGATCCTCTGGCTCTTCCTCTTCAATGCGACGGGCGTCGTGAACGAGGTGTTGTCGTGGGTCGGCATCGACGGACCGAACTGGTTCCACGACCCGCGCGGCATCATCCATGCGGCGCTGGGCCTCGGGCCGCTCGCGGGCCCCGACTGGATGGTGCAGAACACCTTCCTCGGCGTCTCCTGGTGGGAGTGGTGGTCCGGCCCGTCCTTCGCGATGACCGCCTTCGTGCTCATGGGGGTCTTCACCACGAGCGGCACGTTCATGCTCCTGTTCGTCGCGGCACTTCAGAACATCGGCTCGGAGCTCGGTGAAGCCGGAATGATGGACGGCGCCACCGCGTGGCAGCGCTTCTGGTACATCACGCTTCCGCAGCTGCGCCCGACGATCTTCACCGTCGTGACGCTCGGGCTGATCGGCTGCTGGCAGGTGTTCGACCAGATCTACACCGGCACGCAGGGCGGACCGGCCAAGACCACGCTGACACCCGCCTACCTCTCGTATCAGGCGGCGTTCGAGAACCAGAAGTGGGGGCAGGGCGCCGCGATCGCCTTCATCCTCTTCGTCATCATCATCGTGTTCACGCTCTTCCAGCGCTGGGTGCTCCGAGAGCGCCCCGTGTCCAAGCGCCGCATCCGTCAGTACCAGGTGAAGGGATCGACGTCATGACCGTCACGCCCGTCGCGGTGGCCGACGCCGCCGCCCTCGCCACGCCCGTCGAGCCGCCTGCGCGCCGGCGCCGGCGGTTCACCATCAGATCCGTCGGCGGGCAGGTGGCCCTGTACCTGGTGCTCGTCGTCTTCGCGATCATCTACATCTATCCGTTCCTCGTGCAGGTGGCGACGTCGTTCAAGACGGACGCCGAGGCCACCGCGGATCCGATGTCGCTGATCCCGACGGTGTGGTCGTTCGCCGCGTACCGGCTGCTGTTCAACCGCAGCGACTTCCCGCTGTGGTTCGCGAACTCCGCGATCGTGACGATCTTCGTGACCCTCGGGCGCGTGTTCTTCGTCTCGCTCGCGGGCTACGCGCTCGCCCGCCTGCACTTCCGCGGACGCGGGGTGATCTTCGCGCTCATCATCGCCGTCATGGGCGTGCCGACCGTCGTGCTGCTGATCCCGAAATTCCTCGTGCTGAACCAGATCGGCATCTACGACTCGTACGCGGGCATGATCCTTCCGCTGCTGGTGGATGCCGCGGGGGTGTTCATCATGAGGAACTTCTTCGAGTCCATCCCGGTGTCGGTCGAGGAGCAGGCCCGCATCGACGGCGCCGGCTCGTTCCGGCTGTTCTGGTCGGTCGTGCTGCCGATGGCGCGGCCCGCGCTCATGACGATCATCATCCTGTCGTTCCAGGGGTCGTGGAACGAGCTGAACCACTTCATCGTCTCGACGCAGTCGCCGGCGCTGACGACCCTCACGAAGGGCGTCGCGTCGCTCGCCTCGGGACAGCTGAGCCAGGGGAACCAGTTCCCGATCAAGCTCGCTGCGGCGGCAATCATGACGATCCCGGTGGCGGTGATGTTCTTCGTCTTCCAGCGGCGCATCATGAACACGAGCGAAGGGGCGGTCAAGGGATGACGGAGCACGATCCCTCCGCGGCGCCGTTGCAGCCGCTCCTCCACGAGTCGATCATCGCCCTGCGCGCACCGACGCAGGTGTGGTCGGGGGCATCCGGCGATCTCGGCCACGCCGAGATCCACGGCGTCTACCACGGCGACCTGCGGCATGTGCGGGGGGCGGTGCTCACGTGCGACGGCGCATCGCCGGAGTGGATCTCCGTCTCACCCGACGGTCCGTCTCGCGTCATCTTCGGCGGACTGCTGCGCGCGCTCGACGATCACTGGCCCGATCCCAAGGTGCGGCTGCTGCGGGAGCGGGAGGTCGCCGCGGGAACGGTCGGCGAGACCTTCACGGTGGTCTCGCACGTCGGCAACGCCATCGATCTCACGCTCAGGCTGCGCGTCGTGCCGGAGTTCGCGCCGATGCAGGAAGTGAAGGCCGGCACGCCGACGGGCCGCGTGTGGGAGGCGATTCGGGCGGCCGGCGTTGACGCGCCCTTCACGGTGGCGTCCGGCATCCATTCGTTCTCGGTGTCCGCCCCGGAGGCGGACGTGCGGGTCGACGACGGCGCGATCCTGCTCTCCTGGGACGTGCACGTGGATGGCCGCGCGAGCGCCTCCGTCGCATGGGCACTGACGCTTGATGATCCCTCTCTCGTCGTGCAGGGCGGCGCGTCGGCCGCGATGGCTCCTCGGCGCCGTGATCATCGCGACCCCCGCATCGACCGATGGCTCGACGTCGCGCTCGGCGATCTCGACGCGCTGCGGCTCGCACTCCCCGACCATCCGGAGGACGAGTTCTACGCCGCGGGCGCGCCGTGGTTCTTCACGCTCTTCGGACGCGACTCGCTGTGGGCGGCGCGCCTCGCCCTGCCGGTCGACGTCGGGATGGCGGCATCCACTCTGCGTGTCCTCGCCCGACTGCAGGGCGACCGCGTCGATGTCGAGACCGCGCAGCAGCCGGGCAAGATCCCGCACGAGCTGCGCAGCGCGCCGCTCGCGCTGCCGGGCGAGAACGTGCTCCTGCCGCCGCTGTACTACGGCACGGTCGACGCCACGCCGCTGTGGGTGTGCCTGCTCGCCGACGCGTTCGAGGCGGGGATCCCGCGCGCCGAGGTGGAGGCGCTCGTGCCCGCGCTCCGCCGCGCGCTGGCCTGGATCACCGACCACGGCGACGGCTCGGGGCACGGGTTCATCGACTACATCGACGAGACGGGGCACGGCCTCGCGAATCAGGGCTGGAAGGACTCCGGGGATTCGATCCAGTGGCGCGACGGTTCGCTCGCCCGCGGCCCCATCGCGCTGTGCGAAGTGCAGGGGTATGCATACGAGGCCGCTCGGCGGGGCGCGGATCTGCTCGACGCACTCGGCGAGAGGGGCGGCGACGAGCTGCGATTCTGGGCCGCCGCGCTCCGAGAGCGCTTCCGGGCGGCGTACTGGGTGACGACACCCGAGGGCAGGTACCCGGCGGTCGCGCTCGACGCCGACCGGCGCCCGGTCGACACCCTCACGAGCAACATCGGGCACCTCCTCGGCACCGGCATCCTCGATCCCGAGGAGGAGCGCGAGGTCGCGGCGCTGCTGCTCACACCGGCGATGTCGTCGGGGTTCGGCATCCGCACGATGTCGACGGGCGCCGAAGGCTACTGGCCCCTGAGCTACCACGGCGGAAGTGTCTGGCCGCACGACACGGCGATCGCGATGCACGGGATGTCGCGAGCCGGCCTGCACGCCGAGGCGCTGCAGGTCGTCGAGGGGCTGCTCGCCGCGGCGGAGGGCTTCGGCTTCCGCGTTCCCGAGCTCTTCTCCGGCGACTCCGCCGCCGAGACGTCGACGCCGATCCCCTACCCGGCGGCCTGCCGGCCGCAGGCGTGGTCGGCCGCCGCAGCGGTGGCGTGTGCCGAGGCGGTGCGGCTCAGTCGACCTTCGTGACCCTGCCGTCGGTGAGGCGCACGAGCTCGTCGTAGGTCATCGGCACGACGGTGTGCGGCGTGCCGCCCGCCGTCCAGATCTCCGGGTACTGCGCGAGCTCCTCGTCGACGATGGTCGTGAGGGGTGCGGGATGCCCGGTGGGCGCCACGCCGCCGATCGCCTGGCCCGTCGCCTCGCGCACCTGCTCCGGTGTTGCGCGCTGGATCTTGTCGCGGCCGAGCCGCTCGGCGAGGACCTTCGTGTCGACCCGGTGCGCGCCACTCGTCATGACGAGGAGCGGCTCGCCGTCCGACCAGAAGACGAGGCTGTTCGCGATCGCCCCCACCTCGACACCGAGCGCCTCCGCGGCGAGGACCGCGGTGGACGCGGCATCCGGAAGCACGACGATCTCCCCCGCGATGCCTGCCTCGCGCAGGGAGTCGTGGACGAGTCGGCTGCGAGCGGGGAGATGGGCGGTCACCGGCTCAGCCTAGCGGCGGGCCCGGCGCACGACTCGTCAGCCGCGGGGCGAGGATCTCGCCGTGCGGCAGGCGCGGCGACGACTTGTCAGCCGCGGGCGCTGATCTCGCCGTGCGGCGGGCCCGCGGGCGACCGGTCAGCCGCGGGCGAGGATCTCGCCGTGCGGCATGAGCAGCCAGCCGTCGTCCGCAACCGCCCACTCGCGCCACCCCTCGGCGATGCGCTCGAGACCCGCAAGGTCGGTCACGCCGTGCTCGAGGGCGTGCTCCGCGAACGCCGAACGCAGGGCGCGGTCGGCCCACGCTCCGCCCCACCACTCGCGCGCCTCGGGCGTCTCGAAGAGCCACAGGGATGCGGACGACTCCACCTCGCCGAATCCCGCCTCGCGCGCCCATGCCTTGAGTCTTCGTCCGGCGGCGGGCTCGCCGGAGACGATCCGGTGCACGCGCAGGTACACGTCGTGCCACTCGTCGAGTCCCGGCACCTCCGGGTACCAGATGACGCCGCGGTAGTCGACGTCGCGGGCGGCGACGACGCCTCCGGGCGCGAGGATGCGACGGAAGTCCCGCAGCGCGTCGACCGGGCGGGAGAGGTGCTGCAGCACCTGATGCGCGTGCACGATGTCGTACGTGCCGGGCTCGACGTCGAGGGCGTACGCGTCGCCCGTCGCGAAGTCGACGTTGCCAAGGCCTCGATCCGCGGCGAGCGCAGCCGCCTTGGCGACGACGTCGGCTGCGACATCCAGTCCGGTGACCCGACCCGGGGCGACCCGCTCGGCGAGGTCGACCGTGATCGTGCCGGGCCCCGACCCCACGTCGAGCACGCGGAGCCCCGGTCGGAGGTGCGGCACGAGGTACGCGGCGGAGTTCTCGACGGTGCGCCACTCGTGCGATCGCAGAACGCTCTCGTGGTGGCCGTGGGTGTACTGCTCGGGCATCCTCCGACCCTAGCCCGCGGCGCATCGCTTCGCGGAAGCGTCCCGCGGCTCGGCTGAGTGTGACGACACGCCGCCGAGACAGACTGGATTCGCCTCAGGGGTCACGCCCAGCCGAGATCAGGGACGAGACCCGGCCTGCCCGAGTGCCTCGTGCGCCGCGCGAAGACCGCGCAAGGCGTCCATGACGTCCTCCGGGTGGAACAGGATGTCCTCCGCGATCGGTCTGATGGAGGTGAGACCGCGAGCCGCCAGGGCGAGGTCGCGGCGGCGGTCCGCCTTCTGAGATGCCCAGCCGCTGTGGAACTTCTCGCCGTCGCACTCGACCACGAGCCACCCGTCCAGCACCAGATCGACGCGTCCGACACCGTCGATCTGTACCTGCAGCTGCACCTCGAACCCGAGGGCGAGCGCCATCAGCCTCACGAAGGTCTCCGGTCCGGACTCCGCGCGTCCGTCGACGAGCCCGCGGAGCACCCGCCGACGGGCCGGCACACGCGCGAAGATCTCGTCCAGATCTTCCAGTGAGATGAGACCGAGGTTCAGGGCTGAGTCCAGAGTCGCGACCGCGGCCCGCGGAGACTGACACGTCGTCGCCTGCGCGAGAGCGTCGATGAGACCGACGCACGTCGCGCGCGGGTGCGGTGATCGCTGGAGCGGTCTCCAATGCCAGATCTGCGTCCGTTTGCGGGGCGTGTGCTTCCACGTCCCGCGCTCGAAATGCACGTGTGTCTTCGATCGCTTCAGCACGAAGACGCCGAGCGGCTGCAGGACAGAGACGCAGGCCAGCCGACCACCCTCTTTCACCGCGGCGACGATCTCGTCGGAGGCGCCCGCGCACAGGAACACCCCCCGACGCACGGTCGTGAGCGAGCCGGAGGCGACGGCGCCGGCGAGATCGCGCTTCGTCCACCCGAACCGACGGAGGTCGGCCGTCGTGAACAGGCGCGGGTCGACGGCAGTGCCGTCGGGCTCGAGATGACCGGCGAGGGCTTGGGCGAGGGCGAGGTGGCGAGCGGCGCGAGGCATGCGAACACCCTCGGGCTCGGGCCGGCGGTCATATCTGGGCCACGAAGAGTCCGTGGAAAGGAGGCGTCGGCGCCGGGTTGGGGAGGCGAGAGTGTCCCGCAGCTCGGCTGGCTGTGACGACACGCCGGGCATCAGGGCCGCAGGCGCCACTTCTGTCCTGCCGAGCCGAGCTGAGGGACACTGCGGCTGTCGAGTTGAAGAGACAGCGCGGGTCGACTGCGCAGAATGCGCAACACTCCGGCGGGGAGTTGAACACTCCGTCAGGGGGTGGTGCAATAGAGAGTGGATGCCGCAAAGCCGCGGCGTCCGCCGAGCACAGCCCACAAGGCCCGCCGAAAGAGGATCGCGATGTCGCACCACCTGCCCCTGCCCGACTTCCTGCACGAACGCGTGGAGGTGATCACCGGCCGGCGGAGCGGACTGTTCATCGCCGTCGCGCTGCACTCCTCCGTGCTCGGCTCAGGACTGGGCGGCGCCCGCCTGTGGACGTACGACCACTGGAGCGACGCCCTCGGCGACGCCCTGCGCCTCTCGGCCGCCATGACCCTCAAGAACGCCGCCGCGGGTCTCGACGCGGGCGGCGGCAAGTCCGTCATCCGCCTCGAGCCTGGAATGACGCTCGACGCCGAGCGCCGGCGCGCGGCGTTCCTCGACCTCGGCGACGCCGTCGAGTCGCTGCACGGCCTGTACCGCACCGCTGAGGACGTCGGGTCGACGACGGAGGACATGCTCGTCGTGAGCGAGCGCACAGAGCACGTCGTCGGTCTTCCCGACGCCGTCGGCGGCTCGGGCGAGCCCGCCGGACCCACGAGCCTCGGCGTGTACGAGTCGCTGCGCGCGACGCTCGAGCGCGTGACCGGATCGTCGGACGTCGCGGGTCGCCGCATCACCATCGCGGGACTCGGCCAGGTCGGCAGCCGCCTCGCCGTGCGCCTCGCGGCGGAGGGCGCGCGCCTCGCGGTCACCGACGTCAATCCGGCCAAGCGCGACCTGGCTCTCGAGCTCGGCGCCGAGTGGGCCGAGGCGGGCACCGAGCACCTCATTCCGGCCGACGTCTTCGTGCCCGCGGGCATCGGCGGCGTCCTCACGGACGAGGTCATCGACGCGCTGGACGCGAAGGCCGTCTGCGGTCCGGCCAACAACCCCCTCGCCTCGCACGAAGGTGCCGACCGTCTCGCCGCGCGCGGCATCCTGTACGCCCCCGACTTCGTCGTGAACGCGGGCGGCGTCATCTACCTCGACCTTGAGGCGAAGCACCTCGGCACGCGCGCCGAGATCATGGATCGCGTCGCCGCGATCGGCGACACGGTGCGCCGCATCTTCGACGAGGCGGAGTCCCGCGGGGTCACGCCGCTCGAGGCAGCCGAAGGGCTCGCCGCCGAGCGCCTCGCCGCCGGCGCGTCGCACGGCGCCCACGCGCTCGCCTGAGCCCCGCCGTGCGACTGAGTGCCAGCGGTTCCGGCACTCAGTCGCACGGCAGGAATCTCCCTGTGCGAGGATGGAGCGGCCCGGCATCGTCGCCGGGCGCGCCGCACGATGAGTCAAGGGAGAAGCCTCGTGTTCTCAAGCCCGTACCCCGATGTCGAGATCCCCGACGTCAGCGTCTACGACTTCCTCTTCGGGTCCCTCACCGCCGATGATGCGGCCCGCGTCGCCCTCATCGACCCGGCCACCGGGGCCGAGACGACGTACGGCGCCCTGCGTGCCCAGGTCGACGCGTTCGCCGGAGCGCTCGCCGCGCGCGGTGTGGGCGTCGGCACGACCGTCGCGCTCCTCTGCCCCAACGTTCCGGCCTTCGCGACCGTGTTCCACGGCATCCTGCGAGCCGGCGCCACCGTCACGACGATCAACTCGCTCTACACGGCAGGCGAGATCGGGAAGCAGCTCGAGGACGCCCACGCCACCTGGTTCGTGACGGTCTCCCCCCTGCTCGCCCAGGCCTCGACCGCCGCCGAAGCCGTCGGGATTCCGCACGAGCGGGTCATCGTCCTCGATGGGGCGCACGGGCACCTGAACCTCCGCGAGCTCCTCACCGAGCAGCACGCGGCGCCAGAGGTGAGCTTCGACCCCGCGACGCATGTTGCCGTGCTCCCCTACTCGTCGGGCACGACGGGCGTGCCCAAGGGCGTCATGCTCAGCCACCGCAATCTCATCGCCAATGTGCAGCAGTCGCGGGTCAACATCGACCTCAAGGCCGATGACCGCGTGCTCGCGGTGCTGCCGTTCTTCCACATCTACGGCATGACGGTGCTCCTCAACCTCGCTCTTCGTCAGCGGGCGAGCCTCGTCACGATGCCCAAGTTCGACCTCGTCGAGTTCCTCACGAACATCCAGAACTTCGGCTGCACCTACCTCTACATCGCGCCGCCCATCGCGGTCGCCCTGGCGAAGCATCCCATCGTCGATCAGTTCGACATCTCGAGCGTCCACACCGTCTTCTCGGGCGCTGCACCGCTCGACGGCGAGACGGCCGAGGCCGCCGGCGCCCGCATCCACGCCCGCATGATGCAGGGCTACGGCATGAGCGAGCTCAGCCCCGTCTCGCACGCGATGCCCCACGACCGCCACGACATCCCGGTCAGCTCGGTCGGCACGATGCTCCCCAACGAGCAGTGCAAGCTCGTCGACACCGAGACGGGCGAGGAGATCACCGAACTCGGCGAGGGCGGCGTCACGAAGCCCGGCGAGCTGTGGGTGAAGGGCCCGAACGTCATGCTCGGGTACCTCAACAACCCCCAGGCGACGGCCGAGACGCTCGACGCCGACGGCTTCCTGCACACCGGCGACATCGCGGTGTATCACGAGGGCGGCTACTTCTCGATCGTCGACCGCGTGAAGGAGCTCATCAAGTACAAGGGCTACCAGATCGCTCCCGCTGAGCTCGAGGCGCTGCTCCTGTCGCACCCGAAGGTGATGGATGCCGCGGTCATCGGCGTCCTCGACGACGACAAGCAGGAGATCCCCAAGGCGTTCGTCGTCGCGGCTCCCGACTCCGGCCTCACCGCCGACGACGTCATGTCGTTCGTGTCGGAGCACGTCGCCCCGCACAAGAAGGTGCGGCGCGTGGAGTTCATCGAGGCGATCCCGAAGTCGACCTCCGGCAAGATCCTCCGCAAGGACCTGCGCGCGCGCGAGCTCGCGCACGCCTGACACCGGCAGACAGAGGGATGCCCCGGCCGCTGTGGCCGGGGCATCCCTCTGTCATGGTGTCGGCGATCAGGTCGCCGCGGCTTCCTCGATCTCCTCCTCGGGCTTCGCCACGACCTCCGCGGGGAGGTTGCGCGACAGCATGAGCGAGAGCACGAGGAGCCCGAAGACGATGAACAGCGCCTGCTTGAGGGCCTCGACCTGCGAGTCGGCGTAGTCCTGCGCGACGGCGGTCGCGACCTCCTCCGACCCTCCGGCCTTGACGACGAGATCCTTCGCCTGCTCCTGGGAGATGATCGGCACGCCCTGCTCGAGGTACTCGTTCACCTGAGTCCGGGTGTTGGCGTCGATCGTCGCGTTCTGCGCGACGGCCGCGCCGAAGCCCGACGCGAGCAGGAGGATGAAGACAGAGCCCACGATCGCGGTGCCGAACGAGGAGCCGAGGTTCTGGAACGTGCCCTGCAGGCCGCCCACCTCGGAGGTGTCGTCCTTCGAGACGGCGTTCATGTTGACGTTGCCGAGCTGCGAGGCGAGCAGACCGAAGCCCGCGCCGATGACGAACATGCCGACGGGGAACGCCCAGCCCGACAGCTCGGGGCCGATCGCGATGAGCACGAAGAGCATGCCGATCGCCATTGTCGCCTGGCCCGCGCGGGCGATGTACTTCGCCGAGCGGCGCGAGGTGAGCCACGACCCCAGGATCGAGCAAACGATCAGGCCTGCCGACAGCGGGAGGATCTTGAGCCCCGTCTCGAGGGCGTTGAAACCCAGGATCGTCTGGAGGTACACGGGCACGACGAAGAACAGCGCCGCGATCGCGAAGTACTGCACGAGGAAGCCTGCCAGCCCGCCGCGAAGGGCCGGGATCGTGAGCATGCTGACCTTGAGGAGCGGGTTCGCCCCGGCGCGCTCGAGCTTCGCCTGGCGCTTGAGGAACCACCAGAGCACGAGGATGCCGCCGATGATGAGGTACGTGACCGGCGAGACGCCGAGCGGGGCGATCTCGACGCCGTTGATCGTCGGCGGGTTCAGCGGGACGAACCAGCCCCAGGTCTTGCTCTGCAGCACGCCGAGGACGAGCAGGGCCATGCCGCCCGCCGACAGGATGACGCTCAGGAGGTCGATCTTGAGCTTCGGGTCGTTCGGCACGTCCTTGATGCGGCGCGTGAAGATGAGGACGACGATCATGACGATCGTCTCGGCGAAGAAGACGTAGCGCCACGACGCGTAGGTCGTGAGATAGCCGCCGATGAGCGGACCGGCTGCGGCGGCGAGGCCCGTCACGGCGCCGAGGATCGAGAAGGCCGCGACCCGCGCCTTGCCCGTGTAGTTGATCGCGGCGAGGGCGGCGATGGCCGGGATGACGAGCACAGCGCCGAGGCCCTCGACGAGCGACCAGCCGAAGAGCAGCATCCCGATGTTCTGGCTGAGTCCCGTCAGGAGTGAGCCGATGCCGTAGATGATCGAGCCGATCGTGAACGCGCGCCGGCGCCCCCACTTGTCGCCGAGCTTGCCGCCCGTGAGCATGAACGCCGCCATCGTCAGCGCGTAGAACGTGATGGCCGCCTGCAGGCCCGTGATCGTCGTGCCGAGGTCGCTGGCGACCTGAGAGATCGAGACGTTCATGACCGTGCTGTCGAGCACCATCACGAATTGCGCCACGGCGAGGATGACGATGACGAGCCAGTTCTTCATGTGCCGACGATAGCGCCGGGAAGCGGTCGAGAGCGGGAGGCTCTACCCGAAACGGGTGAGGAGTCGCGAGACAGCGACGGAAAGAAGAAAACCCCCGACAAGCGGGGGTTTCTCTCGGTGGACCTGAGGGGATTCGCCCCCACCGCCCCTCCGCGCGCCGCTTCGCGTCGCGCGGAGCCTCTGCGGCGTGGGCCCGCCCAGGGGTTCGAATCGCTCCGCACACGACGAAACGATGGAAGGGCGCCCGCAAAGCGGACGCCCTTCCATCGTTTCGTGGACCTGAGGGGATTCGAACCCCTGACCTCTTCATTGCGAACGAAGCGCGCTACCAACTGCGCCACAGGCCCGTGAACCTCAGAAACACTATCACGCTCGGCGAGGCACTCCGAATCGTGGATGCCTCACTCGCCCGACGCGCGACGCTCGAGCAGGCGCCGGACATGCGCCTCGATCTCGGCATCGTCGACGTGTCCGGCGCGCCCGAATTCGCCCGACGCGGATCCGTCGCGGGTGCGACGGGCGGTCTGGATCGACGGCGGACGCTGCGCGTCCACGCGGGCCCGCATAGCCTCCTCGAGGGCGGCCTCGCGCAGCTTCTCGCGGGCGTCGACCGCGTCGAGCACCGCGGCGGCGCGAGAGCCCGCAGACGCTGTGAGCGGGCGCGGAAGCTCGCGCGGAGCCCACGCGCGCTCGTCGGCCTGGAGTGCGACGTCCTGCACGGCGAGGGGCGCGCGGGTCGCGGCATCCATCGTCTGCACGACGGCCGGCGCACGACCGACGCGAGCCATGCGGCGCAGCAGCACGATGCACACGGTCATAAGGCCGACGCCCCACGCGAGCACGGCCCAGCCGCCCGTCGCGACGAGGTCCCAGACTCCCGTTGCCATGAGGCCGAGCGATGCCAGCGCAATCGACGACGTCAGCAGTCGCGCGCGTCGTCGTGCGCGTGCCCGGCGCGCGGCGGGAAGGTCGCGGGCGGCCGCGAGGGCCGTGCGGGCTTCCTCGAGCCGGGCCTGGTCGAGCTCGGTCTGGGTGCGCTTGGCGAGCTCCTCCTGCTCGGCGAGGGCGCGGCGCGCGAGGCGCTGCTGCGCGAGCGCCGTGCGGGCGTTGAGCTCGAGGCGCACCTCCTCGGGCGTCTCGCTCGTCTCGGCGAGCACCCGGAGGGCTTGATTGAGGCGGACGGCGTTGCGCTCGGCGGCGTCGTACTGCCGGCGGCTCGCCCACGAGGGCAGCAGGTAGACGAGCCAGAGGAGCGCGGCGACGAGGACGATGACTCCCCCACCCAGCACCTGCCCACCCATGGGAACCACGGTAAGCGAGGGGATGTCCGAGGCCGGTGATATACCGGCGTGTCTCCCGAACCCCCGGGCGCGTCGAATCCCGGGAGCGCGTCGGATCCCGGGAGAGCGTCGAACCCCGAGAGAGCGTCGAACCCCGGGAGAGCGTCGACCCGGGCGCGCGGCTCAGGCGTGCAGGCGGTCGGCCGGCGGGATCGTGGCGGCGTCCTGCGGCGCACGTCCCTGCACCCAGCGCTCGAGAACGCCCTCGGGCACCTCTTCGCGCACGAGCGCGAAGGCGTAGTGATCGCGCCAGTCGCCGTCGATGTGGATGAAGCGCCGGCGCAGGCCCTCGTAGCGGAAGCCGAGCTTCTCGACGACGCGCAGGCTCGCGCGGTTCTCGGGCCTGATGCAGATCTCCATGCGGTGCAGGCGCAGCTCGTTGAAGCAGATGTCGGTCGCCATCGCGACCGAGGTCGGCGTGATGTTGCGCCCCGCGAAGCGCTCGCTCACCCAGTAGCCGATCGTCGCCGAGGCGAGCGACCCGCGCGCGACGCCCCACACGTTGAGCTGCCCGGCGACCTCGCCGTCGTACTCCATGACGAAGGGCACGCCCTGGCCGTCACGGTACTGCTGCAGCAGTCGGCGGATGCCGAGCCGCATGTCGAACGAGACGGGACCGTCGGGGCTCGTGGCCTCCCACGGGCGCAGCCACGACCGGTTGCTCAGCAGCTCCTGCTGCAGCACCCGGGCATCACGCTGACGCACGAGGCGGATCGACACCGGCCCGTGGCGACGGGGAGCGGTCAGTTCCAACGAACCCCCTCATCCGGGCGGTCTCACCGTGCCGTCACAGTGTCGCCGCGAACTCCTTGAACCAGGGTCGCAAGTCGGGCCCGAGATCTTCCCGATCGGCGGCGAGTTGCACGATGGCCTTGATGTAGTCCAGCCTATCGCCGGTGTCGTACCGACGACCCCGGAAAACCACGCCGTACACGCCGGGACCGTCCGAATCGGCCGCGAGCTCCTGCAGCGCGTCGGTCAGCTGGATCTCGCCGCCCTTGCCGGGCTGGGTGCGCTCCAGGATGTCGAAGACGCCGGGGCCGAGCACGTAGCGGCCGATGACGGCGAGGTTGGAGGGCGCATCCTCCGCCTTCGGCTTCTCCACGAGTCCCGTCACCTTCACGACGCCGTCTTCGCCGGTCTCCTCGACGGCCGCCGCGCCGTACATGTGGATGTGGGCGGGGTCGACCTCCATGAGGGCGACGATCGCGGCGCCGGTCCGCTCGTGCTCGGCGAGCATCTTCGTCAGGAGCGGGTCGCGCTCGTCGATGAGGTCGTCGCCGAGGAGCACCGCGAAGGGGTTGTCGCCGACGTGCGAGCGGGCGCGCAGCACGGCGTGGCCCAGCCCCTTCGGCTCGCCCTGACGGACGAAGTGGATGTCGGCGAGGTCGCTCGACCGCTTCACCTTCTCGAGCTTGTCGGTGTCGCCCTTCTTCTCGAGATTGGTCTCGAGCTCGGGCACGGAGTCGAAGTGGTTCGACAGCGCGTTCTTGTTGCGACCGATGATGATGAGGATGTCTCCGATGCCGGCCTGCGTCGCCTCCTCGACGACGTACTGGATAGCCGGCTTGTCGACGACCGGCAGCATCTCTTTCGGCATGGCCTTGGTGGCGGGCAGGAAGCGCGTGCCGAGACCGGCCGCCGGGATCACCGCTTTGAAGGGCTTGTGAGGCATCCCCCGATCCTACTCAGGGCCCCGACAGAGCCCGGGAGGGCTTGCGAATCCCGCACCCCGTGTGCCCGCCTACAATCGACACCATGTCCGACGCGATCGCCGACGCCAAGCGCGCGCTCCGCGCGGAGCTGCGCGAGCGTCGGCAGTGCATGTCGGAATCGGCTCGGGATGCCGCGGCCCGCGGCATCGCCGCGCAGCTCGACGCGCTCGTGGCGAGTGTCGGCGCACGCTCGATCTCGTGCTTCCTGTCGACCTCGACCGAGCCCGGCACGCGCGACTTCGTCGATGCCGCCGTGGCGCGCGGCATCCGGGTCCTCCTTCCGATCACGCGCAACGACGGGCTGCTCGACTGGGCCGTCGCGACGCCCGGCGGCGAGATCACCGAGGGCAGCCTCGGGCTCCCCGAGCCCGTCGGCGAGCTGCTCGGTCCGATCGCCGTCAACGACGTCGACCTGCTCGTCATCCCCGCCGCGGCCGTCGACCGATCGGGCATGCGGATGGGATGGGGCCGCGGCTTCTTCGACAAGACGCTCGGCTCGATGGAGCGCTGCCCTCCCGTGTACGCCGTCATCTACGACAGCGAGCTCCTCGACGAGGTTCCGCGCGATGTCCACGACCAGCCCGTCACGGGAGTCGTGACCCCCACTCAGACCCTCGTCCTCTCGCCCGCGCGGCGCTGACCCGAGAAAGCACCATGCCGACCTACGCCTACGCCTGCAAGCAGTGCGGACACCGCTTCGACGCCGTCCAGTCCTTCGCGGACCCCGCCCTCACCGAGTGCCCCGAGTGCGGCGGCCAGCTCCGCAAGGAGTACGGCTCGATCGGCGTCACCTTCAACGGCTCGGGCTTCTACCGCACCGATTCGCGCAGCACGCCGAAGGAGTCGTCCGGCTCGTCGTCGACCTCGTCGTCGGGTGGCGACTCCTCCTCATCTTCGACAGGATCGAAGTCGGAGGCGAAGGCCTCGCCCGCCGCTGCGGGGTAGGGCCGGCGGAAGCCGGAGACAGTGAGGGGCATCACGTGATCAAGGGCTTCAAGGAGTTCATCCTCCGCGGAAACGTCATCGACCTCGCGGTCGCCGTCGTCATCGGCGCGGCATTCACGGGCATCGTGAACGCGATCGTCGCCGGGCTCATCAATCCTCTGATCGCTCTCGTCTTCCAGGCCGACAGCCTCAACAGTCTCGTCTGGAAGGTGCCCACGCTGACGGGCGGCACGACGATCTTCAGCTGGGGTTTGATCGTGGGCGCGATCATCAACTTCGTCGCCGTCGCGGTCGTCGTCTACTTCGTGTTCGTCTACCCGATGAACCGTCTGAAGGAGCGCCAGGAGGCGCGTCGCGGCATCGGCGAGCCCGACGAGCCGTCGCTGCCGACCGAGCAGGAGCTGCTCATCCAGATCCGCGACCTGCTCGAGAAGCAGTCCCCGACGCCCCGGGCGTAGCCGCGTCAGTAGTGCGGCGGGACATCCCGGCGCAGGCGCTCGTCGTTCGGGCCCTGATCGGTTCGGGATGCCTCGGCCGCGGCATCCATCGACTCGTCGGCGGGCACCGGCTCGGCGCTCGTGTCGGGCGCGGGCGTCAGCTTCGCGCGGCGGGCGCCGGGCACTCGCTCGACCCGCTGGCGGTCACTCGATGACATCGAACGGCTGCGTGTCGGCCTGAGCCGACGCGGCTTCGGGCGCGACGCCCAGGAGCGCGGCGATGCGCGCCGCGACACCGGCGGGGTCGCTGTAGAGATCGAACGCGTGCACGCGCACATAGTGCCAGCCGAGGCGCCGCAGAATCTGCGGCCGCAGGCGGAGGGACTCGCGCAGCGACTCGCCGATCGTCTCGGGGTCGCTCTCGGCGACGACGGCCTTGCCGTCGTACTGGGCGACGAGGGGCAGGATGCCGCGGTAGTGCACGTCGACCGAGACGCCGAGCGCGCGCAGCTCGTGCGCGAGCGAGCGCGTGAGCGGGTCGGCGAGATCTTCCAGCCGGGCTTCGCGGGAACGCGCGGCGACGCCGCCGAGGACGCCCATGAGGGTCGCGGCGCCGTAGTCGAGCCGCCCGTCGTCGAACGCCGAGGGCCGGATCGACGACACGATGACCATCGAGCGCCGAGCGCGTGTCATCCCGACCGTGAGGAGGCGGTCGCCGTCGGGGGTCGACAGGTCGCCGAAGTCGCTGAGCACGCGGCCGTGGCGTGTGAGGCCGAAGCCGAGCGAGAAGATCACGCGGTCGCGGCTCTCGGCGACCGACTCCTCGAGGGTGAGGACGGCGAACGGTTCGGCGGTGTCCCGCGAGACGAAGTCGGCGACGTCGGAGCGGCCGGCGAACGCCGCGTCGACCGCGGCCCGCACGCGCTCGGCGTGCTTGGCGCTCGCGGTCACGACCATGAGCGACTCCGAGCCCCGGTTGACGGCGTGCTCGACGACGAGCGTCACGACCCGGTTCACCTCGGCGTCGGGGCTCTCGACGGCTCCCGTGACGGGATCGGGGGCGCCGTGGCCGCCCTCGACGTAGTCGACGCTCAGGCTTCCGCGCCCGAGGTACGAGCCCGCCCAGGGGAACGAGACGAGCTCTCCCCCGTAGAACGCGTCGTTGACGAGCTGCGCGAGGTCTTCGCCGCCGGCCCGGTAGCTGCGCGTGAGCGTCTCGACGGGGAGCAGCTCGGCGAGGCGCTCGAAGACGCTCGTCTCGTCGAAGGGCTCGTCCTCCGGATCGTCGGGCGGTGATCCCGCCGCGACGCGGAACGGCGTCGGCTTCTGGGTGACGGGGTCGCCGAAGACGACGATCTGCCGGGCGCGCCGCAGGGCCGGCACGGATTCCGCGAGGCACAGCGCACCCGCGTCGGCGATGACGACGACGTCGAACGACGGCTCGTCGGGGATCGCGGGCACGTCATAGGGAGACGCCAGCCACACCGGCGCGAGGGTGCGCAGGAGCGCGGGCGCAGCGGCGGTGAGGGCCGCGGCATCCATCACCCCCTCTTTGAGGGCCTGCTTGAGGCGGGCCGCCTCGTCCGCGTGATCCACGATGCCGATGCGCCACTGCGTCGCCAGCTGGGCGGCGAGCAGGGGGCCGGATGCCGCGGCATGCGCCTCGTCGACGAGACGGAAGTCGCGCTCCAGTCGGTCGACGACGGCGGTGTTGGCGCCGAGGAGGGCCCGGTCGCTGCGCAGCAGGTGCTCGAGCGCCGACTGCCACCACGCGAACTCGAGCTCGGCGCCGACACGGTCTTCGGGCACATGCCGCACCGACAGCTCGATGAGCAGCGGCTCGAGGCCGAGGGCAGCAAGCTCCGTGCGCAGGGTCGCGCGCTCGACGAGGTTGTCGAACACCTCGGACTCGGCGGCGAGACCCGCGAGCGTACGCACGAGCTCGGGGATCGGGATCGTGGCCAGGCGGTCGGACGGCGACCGGCGCAGGATGGTGTCGAGCTCGCCGAGGTCGGCTTCGACGCGCTGCCACGCGACGTGCACGTCGGACAGGCCGAGAGGCACCTCGGGGACGACCCCCACGTCGACGTGCCGCTGCCACTCGGCGCGCTGCTGCCGCACCCGCGTGAGCCCCTCGTGCATGTCGGCGATGTGCACGCCGGGGCGCACGTACTCCTTCGAGAGGCGGCGCAGATGGCGGCGGCGCGTGCCGCTCATCTCGGGCGCGTCGCGACGGGTGCCGTGCGCCTGGATGAGCTCGTCGAGCGGACGCTCGAACACGGTCGGGCTGAACTTGTCGAGCGAGTCGCGGATGCCCTGCAGGAGGCGCAGGTACTCGCCGAGCTCGGTGATCGTGCGGAAGGGGCGCATGCGGGTCTGCGCGATGAGCTCGTACGAGCGCTCGAGCAGGTTCGGCAGGGTCTGCCGGTGCAGGTTCGCCGCGAGCCCGTGCGCCGAGCGCGCCTGCTCGGTCGTCGCGAACGTCACGCCGTACCAGGGCGACTCGCCCGGTCCGACCCGGAACTCGCCGAGCCGCGCGGCGGCGGCGAGCTTGGCCGCGGCCTCCTTACGGCTCGACGCGAGCTTCTCGAGGGTCGCGATGTCGAAGCGGGCGGCCGTCTCGGGGGCGGGATGCTGCGTCGTGATCGTCGCGAGGCGGCGGAGGATGTCGAGCATCGACACGTCGAGGCCGGGATGCCGGCGCGTCACCGCGCCGCGGTAGTCGCGGAGCACGCCGCGCAGACGCACGAGCGCGTCGTCGATGTCGGAGACCTTGGGCTGCTCGGCCTTCTCGTTTCGGCCGATCGCGCGGATGAGGTCGCGCTGCAGGTCGCGGGGCGAGACGGCGAGTCCGCCGAGGCCGATCCCCGCGAGCCGGTGCCGCACGCCCTCGAGCGTCGAGCGGCGAGCGCTCACGACGAGGACGCGCTTGCCGTCGTGCACGAGCCGGCCGATCGCGTTGATGACGGTCTGGGTGCCGCCCGTGCCGGGCAGGGTGTGCACCGCAAGCGACTGGCCGTCGGCGATGCGCGACAGCACGCGCTCCTGCTCGGCATCCGCGTCGAGGAGGAGGGTGTCGGATGCCGGAGCCCGGTCGTCGGGGCTCGTCCACGGCGGGGTGTCCCGGCGGATCGCGAGCCGCTCACGGTCGTCGGCGTGACCCGCGAGTGCATTGAGGATCGTGTGATCGAGGTCGGCCGCATCGCGGGCCATCGCCGCGCCGACGTCGGCGAAGCTCGAGACGACGAGCCGCGGCGTGACGGTGAACGTGTCGACCGCCGTCGTGAGCGCGCGCAGATGATCGATGACGGGCTGCGGCTTGAAGACGCCCGCGTCATACGCGAGCGAGGCGAGCGCCACGCCGTCGACCTCGATGCCGAAGTGCGTGCGCAGCGCACGCACGAGCTCGGGGTTGACGGTGAACGAGCCGTGCAGCTTCAGTTCGAAGTCGCGGTGGTGGCGGCGGATCGCCAGCGGCCGCAGGAGCACGGGCGCCGTGCACGACATCCCTCCGACACGCCACGTCGCGAGGCCCACTCCGAGCCGCACGGCATCCAGGCCGCGCGCGGTGCGCAGCTCGACGTTCTTGGTCGTCAGCCGCTCGGCGGCGAGTCGCGCGTTGCGCAGGGCCACCTCGTCGCGGAAGAGGTTCGAGAGGAGGGTGGAGCGCCCGGTGATGAACTGCGGGAGGCTCCCGGGATGCGCCTTCGTGATCTCGATGCCCGCGTCTGTGACGTCGATGTAGTGCAGAAGCGTCGACCGGCCGCCGAGCAGCGCGATCTCGCGTCGCAGGCGGTCTCGCTCGGACTGCGCGATGTGCACGACGGTCACCCCCGGTTCCGCGACTCCGAGGTCACCGGGGGTCACGGGTGCCGCGGGCACGGGATCCTCCGCGCCGACAACGGCGCTTCCTTCTGCTCGCCACACACGTGCCAGGGTATGCGCCCGGTGGGGTGCGACAGGACATCCCCGTCCGAGTTTCGCCGTATTGCCGACACGCCGAGTGATCAGCCGTTCCTCCCCAGGCGGTCGGATCGGGATGCTGTGCACAGCCTGCGCGGCCGCCCGCGGGCGCGTCGCCGGGCGGCGGGAGGATGGTCGCATGACCGACATCACGTTCCGCGTGCACCCCTCCCCCGTCGGAGAGATCCTCATCGTCGCGACCCCCGAAGGCCTTGTGACACTCCACCCGTTCGAGGGCCCGCTCGACGCCGAGCTGGCGCGCGTCGCGACGATGCTGCACGCGCTCCCCGTCCCCGACGACGAGGCCGGCGGCGATGTCGACCGCCAGCTCGACGAGTACTTCGAAGGTGAGCGCCGCGACTTCGACGTCGAGCTCGACTGGCGACTCGTCAACGGCTTCCGCCGCGACGCGCTCGAGGCCGTGCGCCACATCCCCTACGCCGAGACCGCCGGGTACGGCGAGGTCGCGATCGCGGCCGGCAGTCCGGGGGCGGCCCGCGCGGTCGGCACGGCGTGCGCGACGACGCCGTTCTCGATCGTCGTGCCCGTGCACCGCGTCGTGCGTGCCGACGGGTCGCTCGGCGAGTACGGCGGACGACCGGAGCTGAAGCGCTTCCTGCTTGACCTCGAACGCGAGACGGCCGGCGAGCTGACGGTGGCGATTCCACCGGCGCCGGTCGGCGCGTCGGCGTCTGCTGACGACCTCGACTCCGAGCCCGTCGGCGCTCCCCAGGCCGCGGACGAGTAGGCCGTCCGCGCGGCGCGCCCCGGCCGGATCCACCCGAGTCCGGCCGGGGCGGGGCTGTCCACGCTCGAGCCTTTCGAGCCCGCGGCGTGGTCCCCGTGCGAGCCCGCCGGCCGGCCGTTGCGCCCGAGCCCCCGGCGCCGTGCACCGCCGGTGATAAAGTCGACGCCTACGAATCGCGGACGGCGTCGTCGCCGTCACCCCGGAAGCAGGTTGTGCGTGGTCGCACCCGTGGGCTCGAAATCGGACTCCCAGCTCATGGAGCGTGCGGTGGGCGATCTCGTGCGCCGCACCCGCTTCCCCGTCGCGTTCGGCGGCTTCGCGCGCGACGACGCGATCCACGTCAGCGCCGTCGCCGGCGCTCGCACGCGCAGCCTCGAGGGGCTCGTCGTCCACGCCGGCCGGGGCCTCGGCGGTCGTGCCCTCCTCGAACGTCGTGCCCGCCTCGCCGTCGACTACCGCTCCGCCCGCGGCATCACCCACGACTACGACGGCGCCGTGCTCGGCGAGGGCATCGCGACCCTCATCGCCGTGCCCATCGTCGTCGGGGAGAGCACGCGCGGCGTCGTCTACTGCGGCTCGTGGTCGGCCGCGCCGGTCGACGACGCCATCGCCGCGCCCGCCTTCCGCATCGCCGACGAACTCGCGACCGAGCTGCGGGTGCGCGACGAGGTCGACCGGAGGCTTCACGCCGCACCCGCCCCGACGCCCGCCGCGGTCACGACCGCCGCCCGCGAGGAGCTGCGCGAGACGTACGCCGAGCTGCGCAGCATCGCGGCGACGGTCGAGGATGCCGGCATCCGTGAGCGCCTGCACCGCATCGAGCATCGCCTCGCGGCCCTCTCGTCCGACGGCGACGGGAGCCTCGAGCTCGACGTGCGGCTCGCTCCGCGTGAGATCGACGTGCTCGCGTGTGCGGCGCTCGGCGCGACGAATGCCGAGATCGGCGCGACTCTTTCGCTCAAGGAGATGACCGTCAAGTCGTATCTGCAGTCGGCGATGGCGAAACTCGACGTGTCCACACGCCATGCCGCCGTGGCGAAAGCCCGCCGCGCCGGACTTCTCGCCTGAATCGAATCCGCATTCACGGGAAGAATCGGAATTCCCCCAGCATCCACCGCTCAGATAGTGCGGAATGTGCGATCGGCGTAATGTCGCATTCATGGCCCGCAGAATCGTGCATCAACTCGTCGACGACCTGGACGGCAGCGTCCTGGAAGTCGGAACGGGTGAAACCGTCCTCTTCTCGCTCGACGGGATCGCCTATGAGATCGACCTCTCCGACGAGAATGCGGCGGCGATCCGCGCCGCCTTCGCCCCTTATGTCGACGCCGCGCGCTCCGTGTCGTCGTCGCGCGCGGCGAGCCGCTCACAGGGCTCGTCGTCCTCGCAGGGTGGTCGCAAGCGCCGCCGCACCGGTCAGCAGGACTACGGTCCCGTCCGCGAGTGGGCGAAGTCGAACGGCTACACCGTCTCGGAGCGCGGCCGAGTGCCGGCATCCGTCCTCGAAGCCTACGAAGCAGCCCACTGACGCTGGATCACGCGTACGACTTGGGATCGACCGCTTCGGGCGACGGCCCGACGCGGTGCGCCGTGTGCAGGAGGGTGACCTCGTCGTACGCGGTCGGAGACCGGTAGATCTGCATGTCGGTGCGGTGACGGCGCGAGCCGCCCGTGACGAGCTTTCCGTCGACGTAGCTCGCCGGAACGGCGGGCGTCGAGGTGTCCGGCCACGCGGAGACGCGCGGCAGCCGGGTGAGGCCGCCGAAAAGAGTGACAGGCTGCACGGACGAGTAGCCCCCCTGGTTGAGGTACACCTCGATCCACCCTTTTCGGACGTCGGCCGACATCCGGAATCCGAGGACGATGTCGGTCCACGCCCCTCGGTTGTAGCCGAAATCGACGAGTGATCTCGGATCGCCCCCGTTGAGCTGATTCGCCTCGATGTGGAATCGGTCGATGGGGTCGGAATCCGCGGTGCGATTGGCGTCGATGATGGTGATCGCCCCGCGACCCGAAGGATATTGCGTCGGGCTCGTCGCCTGCGGTCCGTACATCTGGAAGATCGCGATATGCAGATTGGTGTCATTCGGATCGGAGAGTCGCACGCTCGGAAACCCTCCTGATCCGGCGGCACTCGAATCCACCTTCGGCACGTAGACCGAGAAGCCCACGTAGAACTCCTGGCCCTCGAAGAATCCCGTCCCGGACTCCATGGCGGGCTGCTGCGCCTGGAAGCGAGGCGAGTTCGTGGGCTGATCGGAATCGAACCGGGCGCTGTCCGGGACCGCGACCTTGATCGCCTTGCGTCCCCGGCGCGCCGGGTCGTCGACGAGCTTCGCGTACTTGACGCCGTACGGGGTCGCGGCGAACGAGCCGAGCCAGGCGTTCCACGAGGAGTAGTCGGCCGCCCAGGCGGACGAGTCCACCCAGCCTTTCGCGGCCAGCGAGCCGTACGAGTAGTTGCCGGTGTAGACGCTGAAGCTCGCCGACGAGTATTTGATTCCGCCGATGACCGCGTCCGCCCGGACCCACGCGCAGAAGTTGCTCGGCGACGCCGTGTCGGTGGCCGCGAGGCGCTTCGTCGTGTCCCACGGATCGCCCGACCACAGGCTCGTCGTGCCCACTCGCTTCAGCTGGCGAGTGAACCGGCCGAGCGTCATCGTGACCGACGACGGCGTCGGCACACCCGGATCGAACTGGACGGTGATGGGCACCGTGCCCTTGTACGTCTGCCCCGGCTGCAGCGAGAGAGTCGCCATGAGTCCGAGGTCGTTGCGCAGGGGCCGCGGGTTCGCGTACGCGGGCGGGCTCTGGAGTGCCCGGGCGGTGGACGGCACCAGCAGGCCCGCCGTCGCGGCGGCGGCGAGCGGAAGTCCCCATCCCGCCGTGCGGAGCAGTCCTCGCCTCGTCAGCCCTGCTTCGCCGTCATCCACCGCGCACTCCTCACGTCGACCTGGGCGGTCGTGCCGGCGGAGGCGGGATGCGAATCTCGCTCCCTCGATAGGCGAGGGATCGCACCGCACATCAGGGCGCGACCTGGCCGCAGTTTATCGACCCCAGGTTTCGGGGGCGTCACGCATTCAGAGGGCGTGGATTTCGCGGTGCGGTCCCCTGTCTCGTCATCCGGAGGTCTTCACGGTGACGAAGGTGCGGTTCGCGGACGAGCCGTTGTTGACATACCCGACGTAGCGCGAGTTCGCCTGCAGGCCCGACCACGCGGCCGTGTAGGACGCCGCGACGCCGGGGGTGAGCGGGAGGGTGGAGGGCGACACGGTGAGTGTCGATCCTCCGCTCTTGACGTTCGTCGCCCACAGGTTGAAGGTCGTCCCCGCCGCGGCCCGGTCGGCGACGACGTAGATGATGTACGTTCCCGCGGTGGGCGTGACGATGTCGAGCGTCTCGTTCGGCCCGTACGACGATGCCGCATACGGGTCGCCGACGGGGACCACTCCGAGGTACGTGCGGGTCGCGGCGACCCAGAGCTCGGCATCCGCCGACGACTCGAGGCTGATGCGGGTCACCTTGGTGCCCGAGCCGACGCTGAAGGTGTACGCCACCTGCTGTCCCGTCGCGATGACGCCGGACGCGCCCTTCGCCGTGCCGGCCGAGTTCTTGAGGTACGTGCTCTTGTTGAGAGTGGATGCCGCGAGGGCGACGGATGTCGATGCGCCGCCTCGCACCTGCACCGTCGTCGATCCGGTCTGCCCCGCGCCTGTGACCTCGTCGGGGGCGTCGATGACGGTCGGCCGCACGGCGATCGGCGATCGGACGGTCTTGCCCGCGCCCTTCCAGGTGAGGGCACCGGTCGACCAGGTGTTCGCGGCGGCGGAGCCGCGGGTGAGCGTGACCGTGAACGACTTCGTCTCCCCCACGGCGAGTGTGAGGGTCGCGGGCGACACCGTCGCCGTGACACCGGGAAGCCCGCTCACCGACGCCGTGTACGTGCCGGCGGTGAGGGCGGTGACCGAGCGGGTCACGGTCTGCGTGCCGGCGAGACTTCCGATCGAGATGGATGCCTGATTGAGATCGCTCGGATCGATCGCCGGCGCCGGCTCGATGGAGTATCCCGAGCCCGCGAGGAACGACATCCAGTCGGCGCGCGTGCTCCGGTACAGGAGGCCGGGGTAGAGGAACACGCGCGCCTGCACCTGTCCCGCTCCCTGCGCGAAGGGATCCGCGTTGACGCTTCCGTCGGCGTTGAGCGTGTTCTTCGCCGTGGTCATGAGCGCCGAGCGGATGTCGGAGGGCAGCGCCTTAGGACGAAGGCTGAGGTAGAGCGCACCGAGCCCGGCGACGTGCGGCGACGCCATCGACGTTCCCGACAGGAAGGCGTACTGCGCCTGTCCCGAGGACCCGTTCTGGATGGCGGCGAGGACGCCCGTCCCGGGCGCCGCCACGTCCGGCTTGAGCACGTCGGCGTCGTCGGCCACCACCGGACCGCGGGAGCTGAAGCCGGCGACCTGGGGAACAGGCGGGCTGTAGCCCGTCGGGTTCGTCGCCGACAGGGTCGCCGTCGCACCCGCCGTGCGAGCCGCGGCGATCAACGGCGTCCGGTAGTCCGACTGCGCGTGGATCGTCGGCACCGAGTGGGCATCGAGGTCGAGCGAATCGGGCTGGGTGTTGACGAGGATCATGCCGACACCGCCCGCCGTCTTGACCGCGGCGGACTTGTCGGTGCGGGCGATGTCGCCTCGGTCGCACACGACGATGCGGCCGCTGACCTTGCTCGCGTCGAGGGCGCCCGGGCTGCACAGTGCCGAGCCGGCGTCCCCCGCGTAGACGAGGGGCGCGGTCACGGCATCCACGACCGTCGTGCTCGCGCCGGGAACCGGCAGGCCCGTCGAGATCGACGCGGTCGAGACGTCGAACGGCAGCGTGCTCGCCGCGACCGTCGTGTACCAGGGGTAGGCGTGGTCGAGTGTCGTGGCGCCCGGCCCCGAGTTGCCCGCTGCCGTCGCGACGAAGACGCCGGCGGACGCCGCGCCGAGGAAGGCGTGGTCCTCCGGCGAGAGGGTGGCCGACGGAGCGCCGCCGATCGAGAAGTTGATGACGTCGACGCCGTCTGCGACGGCCTGGTCGATCGCCGCGACGAGGTCGGAGGAGGCGCAGCCGCCGTCCCCGTCGGGGTTGCTCCAGCACGCCTTGTACACGGCGAGCTTGGCGGCGGGAGCGACTCCCGAGATGGTCGCGGATGCGGCATCCGTCACCCGCGCCGTCACCCCGCTGTCGCCCGCCGCCGTGGACGCGGTGTGGCTGCCGTGGCCCTCGACGTCGCGCGGGGACTTCGGATCGCTCGACGCGACATCGCCGAAGCCCGTCGCGTAGAAGCGGGCGCCGATCACCTTGGTCGAGTAATCGCCGGCATCCCACTGCGGGCCGGTGACGCGGGCCGAGCGGAAGGTGCCGCCGTCCTTCTTCGTGAACACGACGTCGTTGCCGACGAGGTAGGGCTCGCTGCCGGGCGTCGCGGTGAGGGCCGCGCCGGCGAACGAGGGGTTCTCGGGCGCGATGCCGGTGTCGACGACGCCGACGACGACGCCCTTGCCGGCTCCCGCCACTCCCCCGACCAGCGACCACGTGTCGGGGACGCCGAGGTAGTCCGTCCCCGTCGTGACGTCGACGTGCCGGAGTTCGTCGGCGTCGACCTCGGCCACGCCCGGCAGCGCCGCGAGGGCGGCGGCCTGCGCGGCGCTGAGCTTCGCGCTGAAACCGTTGAGGGCCGCCGTATAGGAGTAGGCGATCGTCGCGCCGACGAGACCGGCGATGCGGCTCTGCGCCTCCGTCAGGTAGGCGCGATAGCGGCGGGCGGCTTCGGTGAGCACGTCGAGCTGCTCGCCCGAGGCGGGCGCCGTGGCGGCGAGCCCCTGGATTCCGCCGGCGTAGGTCGCGAGCGCCGGGGCATCGAGCCGCACGATGTAGCTCCCCGCTGCCGGCGCCGCGGTCGTCGCCGATGCGAGTGCGGCGGGTGGTCCGGCGAGCGCGGTGGCGACGAGGGCGATGGCGGTGCCGACGGCGAGGGCAGCGCGGCGGGCAAGGGCAGACGGCGACACAGACATCGCACTCCTGTCTCGAACGGAACGATCGCGAGGGTGGAGCGGTGGTGCGGATGGTGCGGTGGTGCTGCAGGTCGCGTTGGGGCGCGGCGCTGACCAGAGCATGGCACCGCGCGCGGCGATCGCGCAATGCGACCCGACGCGGGCCGTCGTCCGTCAGCGGCGCGGGCGGTGTGCGGTGACGAAGCCGCCGCGCGAGCTCGGCGTCGCGGAATCGCCGATCCGGATCGCGCGACCGTACCGGCGTTCGAGGTCGGTGATCGTGGTGCTGTCAGCCGCCCAGCCGGCCGCGGCGAGCAGACCGGCCGGGTCGGGCGGATCGGCCCGCGAGAGCACCTCGTCCATCGGAAGGCCCGTCGCCTGCGCGAAGGTCGCGAGTCTCTCCCGGGCGTCGGGTGTGTCTTCGATAGGCACGGCCCGCTCGATGACGGCGCGCGAGCCCGGCGCGGAGAGGTGCGCGACGTCGTCGAGCACGGCCGCCTGGTCGTGCGCCGAAAGGTAGGGCAGGAGACCTTCGAGCACCCAGTGCGTCGGCTCCGCGGGGCGGAACCCGTGCGCCACGATGTTCGCCGCCCACGGCTGGGTCACATCCGCCGCGACGGGCACCCGCCTCGCCCGCGGCGGGCTCACGAGTGCGGCGCCGACGAACGAGACGACGCTGTCGGTGTCGAGCTCGAAGACTGTCGTGTCCTCGGGCCAGTCGAGTCGCCACGATCGCGTGTCGAGGCCGCTGCCGAGGATCACGACCTGGCGCAGTCCGCCCGCGCCCAACTCGTCGTCGATGAAGCGGGTGCGCAGGCCGATGTAGAGCGAGCCGAGGAGCAGGGACTGTTCGAGCGGTGGCACGGCGGCGAGGTCGTCGGGCCACCTCGCGGGGTACGGGACGTCGATTCGGGATGCTGCGACCAGCGTCGCCGCCCACGGATCATGCACGAGGGCGTCGGGGCGGGTCGACTCGAGGGCGCGCGCCGCCGCGACGGCGACCGCCGTCGTGCCGACCCCGTGGATCTGGGAGGACATCCCGGCCATTCTGTCGGGTCGCGAGGCGTCGCGCGGCGCCGTTCGCGGGCGGCGGATTCGGGGCGTGCGCACAGCGGCGGACAGCCGCCGTCGACACGCTGCTCCGCCGCTCGCGCGGCGGCGTGTCGTGCGACTCGGTCCGCGCCTGTGCACGAGCGACGTCGGTGTCGGATGTCGCGCGTAGGGTGCCGGCATGGCGGAACGGGTCGAGGCGTGGTGGGCGCGCAGGCAGTTCTCGCGCGGCCTCGACGTGCCGTACGAGATCGGCACGTACCGGGAGGCGTGGGCCGCCTACCCGGCGCTCATCCGGCAGTACCACCCCGATCTCAACGCCGGCATCACGCTGACGCAGATCCCGCCGGCGGCTGACGTGCTCCTGCTCTGGCAGTGCGAGGCGGGCCACCTGTTCGCGGCGACCCCGACCGAGCAGCGGGCGCGACCCGGGCGCGAGCGGCGGCGGTCGGCGTGGTGCCCGGAGTGCGCGTTGCTCGCGGTGCCGCCCCGCGTACAGCCCGCCGGGAAGCCCACGGCGAAGCGGCCGAAGCCGCGGCGCGAGCTGTGCGGGAAGACGCCCGATCTGCCCGTCGGCGAGGCGTTCGCGAGCGACTGCGCACCGAAGCCGGCATCGGCGGTCGAGGCCGAGCTGCGCGCCGAGCTCGTCGCGCGCATCGTCACGACGACGGGCGTCAACGCCGTGCGCGTGGGGCGCCCGTTCTTCGACCACGTCGAGGTGTGGCCCGACATCCTGCTGCCCGAGCTGCGCATCGCGGTGGAGTACGACAGCATCGGGCGCTTCGGGCTCGAGCATCTCGGCACGCGCGAGGATGCCGACCGCCGGAAGGACCGCACGCTGCGGGCCGCCCACTGGGAGGTCGTGCGCATCCGCACCGGCAGGCTCGAGAAGCTCGGACCGTACGACCTGCAGCTCTCCTCGCTCGGCAAGACGGGCGTCGACAAGCTGATCGACGTCTTCCGCGACATCCGCGGTCCGCTCCTCGTCGACGCGTACCTCACGTGACGATCCGGGTGCCGGCGCGGTCAGCCCCGCTGCCGCCGCAGCGCGCGCCCGAGGCGGGCCGCGGCTTCGGCGAGGCGCTCCTCCGACGTGTCGCCGAACGCGAGGCGGAGGTGGCGGGCGGCATCCGTTCCCGGTCCCGACGGGAAGAACGACCCCCGTTGGTAGTCCACCCCCTCCGCGCTCGCGTCGACGGCGAGACGGTCCGCCTCGACGTTGTCGTCGCGCAGCCGCGGCCACAGGAAGAGTCCGCCGGCGGGCACCTCGATGTCGAAGGCGCCGGGCGCTTCGCGCTCGAGCGCCTCGGCGAGCGTGCACGCCCGCGAGGCATAGAGCGCCCGGGCGCGGTCCAGGGTGCGATCGAAGAGGTCGGGGTCGGTCGTGAGCAGGTCGGCGACGACGGCCTGCACGAACGTCGACGAGTGCGAGTCCTGGCGGCTGCGCAGCGCGACGATGTCGGACACGAGCGACTCCGGCAGCACCACCCAGCCGAGCCGCAGGCCAGGGCCGAGCGTCTTCGTGAACGTGTTGACGTGGATGACCCGCTCGGAGTGGTTGAACGGCTCCTCCTCCGGCGCGGCGCCCGTGAACCGCAGCTCGCGGTACGGGTTGTCGGCGAACACGACGAAGCCGTAGTGCTCGGCGAGACGGACGAGCTCGCGGCGGCCCTCGAGCGACAGCGACCCCTGTGTCGGGTTGTGGAAGTCGGGCACCGTGTAGAGCGCCGCCGGCCGCGCCCCCTCGGCCAGCAGTCGGCCGAGCTCCTCGAGGTCGATCCCTTCGCGGCCGACGCGCACGGGAAGCGTCTCGGCCGCCGACAGCTCGAGCCCGCGGAGGAAGAGCGGGAAGATCGGGTTGTCCACGGCCACGAGGTCGCCGCGTTCGACGGTCGCCTGGATCGAGAGCGCCAGGCCGTGGAATCCGCCGTTGGTCACGATGATGCGCGAGACGGGCACGCCCTCGCGGGCCGCGATCCACTCCCGGAGCGCCGGGATGCCCTCCGTGCGCGAGTACTGCAGCGCCGGAAGACCCGGCTGGCCGAGCACGCGGGCAGTCGCCTCCGCCAGTTCCCGGGCGGGAAGGACGCTCGGGTCCGGGATGCCGCCGAGCAGCTCGATCGCGTCGGCTCGGCGGTCGCGCAGGGTCTGGTCGCCGAATCCCTTCGGCGCCGTGAAGGCGGAGACGAGCGCAGTCCGCCGGTCGAGGGCGGGGAGGGTGTCGATGGTCATGTCATGCTCCGGTGGGTGTCGTCGCGGTTACGCGGTGCGGGCGAGTTCGATGTCGGCGCGGACGTCGGGGCGCGGGATCGCCGAGAGCAGCGACACCGTGTAGTCCTCCCGGGGGGCCGCGAAGACGCGGTCGACCGTTCCGGACTCGACGACCTTCCCGCGGCGGAGCACCGAGACCGTGTCGGCGACCTGTCGCACGAGCGCGAGGTCGTGCGACACGAAGAGGTAGGTGAGGCCCCGCTCGGCCTGGAGCTTCAGGAGCACCTCCAGGATGTCGGCCTGCACGCTCACGTCGAGCGCGCTCGTCGGCTCGTCGAGCACGATCACATCGGGCTCGAGCACGAGCGCGCGGGCGATCGCGACGCGCTGACGCTGGCCACCGGACAGCTCGGCGGGACGACGACGCGCATGGGCGGCCGTGAGGCCGACGGCGTCGAGCATCTCCGCGACGCGCGTCGCGCGCTCCCGTCGCGAGCCGACCCGGTACCGCTCGAGCGGCTCGCGCACGATCGTGCCGACGCGCCAGGCGGGGTCGAGCGACGTGAAGGGGTTCTGGTACACCAGCTGCAGATGGCGACGGATGCTGCGCACGTCGTCGGCGGTGCGCCCGACCACCGACTGCCCGTCCACGAGGAGCGTGCCGGCGTCCGGCTGCTCGAGCCCCAGGAGCATGCGCAGCGCCGTCGTCTTGCCGGAGCCGGACTCCCCGACGAGCGCGTGGGTCGTGCCGGCGGGCACCGAGAACGACACGTCGTCGAGCGCCTTCACCGCTCCCCCATCGAACGACTTCGTCAGCCCCGCGACCTCGATCTTGGGAGCGGCGGCCCCGACGACCGGCAGTCGCAGCCCGCGGAGACCGCTGTACCGCGAGGGGTTGAGGGCGGGCGCATCGCCCTGCAGGCGCAGGGTGTAGTCGGATGCGGGCCGCGCGAACACGTCGGCCGTGCCCCCGGCATCCTGAACCCGTCCGTCCCTGAGCACGACGATGCGGTCGGTCCGCTCCCCCGCGATCGCGAGGTCGTGCGTGATGAGGAGCAGCCCGATGCCGCGGTCCGTCTGGAGCTCGGTCAGCAGATCGAGGATCCGCTTCTGGATCGTCACGTCGAGCGCACTCGTCGGCTCGTCGGCCACGATCAGCGCCGGGGCGGGGATCAGCGCGAGACCGATGAGCACGCGCTGCAGCATCCCTCCCGACAGCTGGTGCGGGTACGAGTCGTAGACGCGCTGCGGATCGTGCAGGCCGACCTTCTCGAACGTGTCGAGGATGAGGAGCCGGCGGGCCCGGGCATCGCGCGGCTCGACGAGCGCAGCGGCCTCGTGCGCCTGCGCGCCGATGCGCCGCACGGGGTTGAGCGCGTTGGCCGGATCCTGGGGCACGAAGCCGATCTTCCGCCCCCGCAGGGGCCGGAAGCGGGCCTCCGACAGCGCGAGCGTGTCGGTGCCCTCGAAGAGCACCGACCCCGAGGCACGCGCGCCGTCGGGAAGCAGCCGCAGGATCGAGCGGGCGATCGTGGACTTGCCCGATCCGGATTCCCCGATGAGCGCGAGGCTCTCGCCGCGGGCCAGGGCGAAGCCGGCGTCGAACACGACCTGGGTCGAGCCGTACGAGACGGAGAGGCCGTCGACCCGGAGGAGCTCGGAAGTCGTCATGTCACAGTCCTTCGACGTCAGGAGGTCTTGCGCAGCCAGCGGCTGAGGCGATTGATCGAGAGCACCGTCACGACCGTGACGAGCGCGGGGAAGAACACGAGCCACGGCGCGCGGGGATAGTCCTTGCCGGACGAGATGAGCAGACCCCAGTCCGACGCGGGCGGCGGGTCGCCGTAGCCGAGGAACGCGAGCCCCGCGATCACGAGGATCGACAGACCGAACTGCAGCACGGCGAGGGTCAGCACCGACCGCGAGGCGTTGGGCAGTACGTGGCGGAAGAGGATGTGGCCGCGCGATCCTCCCTGGAGGGCGGACGCCTCGACGAAGACGGCGCGGCGGGTCTTGATCACCTCCGACCGCATGACGCGGGCGAAGACGGCGACCGCCGAGACGCCCGTGGCGATCGCGGCGTTGATCGTCTGGAACCCCAGCGAGCTCACGATGACGACCGCGAGGAGGAAGCTCGGGATGGCGAGCAGGACGTCGACGACGCGGGCGAGCGCGACATCCGTCCAGCCGCTGAAGAAGCCGGCGATGAGGCCGATCGCGCCGCCGGCGACGACGCCGATCACCACGGCCACGAGCGCGCTCAGCACCGACGACTGCGTGCCGAAGACGACGCGGGCGAACTGGTCGCGTCCGAGCTGATCGGTGCCGAAATAGTGCACGAGGCTCGGCGGCAGGAACTTGTCGGCGGGAACGCCGACCGCCGGGCTGTACGACGTGAACAGCGACGGCACGACGGCCCACGCGAGCACGAGGGCGAGCGCGAGGAACGACAGGACGACGGTCGGGGGCACGGCGGTCGCGAATGCGCGGGTCGCGACGACCGGGCGGCGGACCGTGAGTGCGGCGCCGGTCATATGACGCTCACCTCCTCCTGGAGCGGGGAATGGATGGGCTGATCGGCGGCGGGCGATACGGCACGCGACCGCAGCGCGCGCTCGAGGCTCACGCGCGGGTCGAGGAGCGGGTAGGCGAGGTCGGCGACGAGGTTCACGACGACGAAGACGACGGCGGCGAGCGACACGACGGCCTGCAGCACCGGCAGGTCCTGGCTCGCGACGGCGCTCTGCACGAGGCTTCCGATGCCCGTGCGTCCGAAGATCGACTCCGTGATGAGCGACCCGCCGAGCAGCTCCCCCACGATGAGCGCGAGCACCGTGACGGTCGGCAGCGCCGAGGGCTTCACGAGGTGCTTCGCGAACACGCGCGTGCGACGCAGCCCCTGCGAGCGGGCGACGGCGACGTATTCCTGCCGCGACTCGTGGTCGAGGTTGGCGATGAACACCTCCGCGAGCTGCGCCGACACCGGGATGCCGAGCGCGATGGCCGCGAAGAACGTCGACCAAGGACTCTCCGAGTCGATGATCCGGAAGAGTCCGAGCCCGAAGGCGAAGACCTGAATGAGGAGGAGGCCGATGACGAAGTTCGGCACCGAGAGGAAGAGCGACGGGAGCGCCCGCGGCACGCCCTGACCGTACTTGGCCGGGAGCACCTGCGTGCCCCACGCGATGAGCGCCGCGAGGACGATGGCGACCACGAGGGCCGTCGAGGCGAGGATGAGCGTCGAGGGCAGCGCCTGCGCGATGAGGTCGCGCACCGGCAGGTTCGAGCGCAGCGAGATGCCGAAGTCGCCCGTGAGGAAGCGTGTGAGAGAGGTCCAGAGCTGCGCAAGCAGCGGCTCGTCGAGGCCGTAGTAGGCGACGATCTTGTCGATCTCGTCCTGCGTGAAGCCGTTGTCGGGGTTCTTCAGCGTGCTCGACACGGGGTCGCCGGGCAGCACGCTGATCACGATGAACGTGAACACGTAGGCGAGCAGCACGACCACGACCGCCTGCGCCGTGCGCGACAGCGCGAAGCGCGCGTAGGGGGATTTCATCTCGGCATCCTCACGATCGACAGGAGGGGATGCCGGGGCGCCGCGCTCCTGTGAAAGCGGCGCCCCGACGGGGTCAGCGGTCGAGCCAGGCGGTGTAGTAGTTCGCGTAGGCGAGGCCGTTGTACGTGACGTCCTTCAGGTCGGGCGTCTGCACGTAGATGCGCTGCACGATCTGCGTGATCGGCACGAAGTAGCCCTGCTCGAGGACGTACTGCTGCAGCTCGTCGAAGGTCTTCGCGCGCGAGTCGGTGTCGGTGGCCGACGAGACCTGCGCCGCCAGGTCGTTGAGGGTCGCGTCGCTCGTGCCGACCTTGAACCAGTCCTCGTCGCCCGGGTTGCTCGCGGTGAGAACCCCCGGGATCGTGCCGATGTCGACGAAGCTGCGGGTGATCTCGTTCGCGGCGAGCGTCTTGTTGCCGATGACCTTCTGGCCGTACGTGACGACGTCGTACGCCTCGATGTCGATCTTGAAGCCGATCTTCGCGAGCTGCTGGGCGACGAGCTCGTCGATCGCCTTCGAGGTGGCGAGGTAGGGGTTGGCGTAGAGCGTGACCGCGAGCTGCTGGCCGTCCTTCTCGCGGATGCCGTCCGCCCCCTTCACCCAGCCGGCGTCGTCGAGGAGCTCCTCGGCCTTGTCGGGGTCGTACGCGAAGGCATCCGTGTGGTCGGTCGCCTCGGGAACGTTGCTCTGCACGAACGTCTCGGCCGCGTGCCAGTCGTCGGTGTAGACGGTGGAGAGGATCTCGTCGCGGTCGATGCCGTGCGAGAAGGCCTGTCGGACGGCCTTGTCGCCGAATGGCGCCGTCGTGACGTTGAGCGCATAGCCGTTGGCGAAGCCGAGGTAGCGCGGCACGCCGACGACGAAGCCTTCATCCTTCAAGGCATCCAGCTCCTGGGGCGACGCGTTGTACGCGACATCCGCCTGTCCCGATTCGACCGATCCCGTGCGCAGCGTGGGCTCGGCGACGATCTTGTACGTGATCGAATCGAGGTACGCCGGGCCGGTGTGGCCGAGGGCCTCCGGGCCCCAACTGTAGTCGTCGCGCTTGGCGAGGACGACGTTGTCGCCCTCCTTCCACGACTTCACGACGAAGGGTCCGCTGCCGATGTCGTTCGAGAGATCGGCCTGCTCCTCGGCGGGGAGGGCGAGCGTCTTCGGCGAGATGAGGATCGAGCCGTGGTACCCGAGGGTCGGAATGAAGCTCAGCGTCGGCTTCGAGAAGGTGACCTTGACGGTGGAGTCGTCGACGGCCTCGGCGCCGACGTAGTTGGCGGACGGGAACAGGCCGATGCGGGCAATGCCCTTGTCGGGCTGTCCCTTCGCCCACACATCGATGTTGGCGACGACGGCCGCGGCATCCAGCGGCGTGCCATCGGAGAAGGTGACGCCGTCCTTGAGGTGGATCGTGAACTCGGTCGCGGCGTCGTTCTGGTCCCAGCTCTCGGCGACCCAGGGGCTCAGCTTGCCGTCGGGGTCGACGTAGATCAGCTTGTCGGTGATCTCGCCCCAGACGTTGCCCTGGTAGCTCGAGATGGAGCTCGAGTTGGGGATCCAGGTGGCGCCGAGCGAGTCGATGAGGAACGTGATGTCGCCGCCGTCCTTGGGCTCGTCCGAGGCGCCGCTGGCCTGCGGGGTGCCGCCGCCCGCGCAGCCGGCGAGGAGGGCGATGGTCGCGGCCGCGGCGGCGGCGGCGAGCGCGGCGCGTCGGAACGTGTGTCTGGTGCGGAGGATCATTTCTTTCCTTGCTGTGAGGTGAGGGCGGCGCCGGGCGCCGAGGGGGTCGAGACAGGGCGGTCTCGAGGATCAGAGGGCCTTGCCGGGGTTGAGCAGCTCGAAGGGGTCGAAGGCGGCCTTGACGGCGAGCTGCGCCTGACGGCTGCGGGGCGAGAGCTCGAGGGCTGCGAGCTCGCGCTTGACGGTGCCGATGCCGTGTTCGCCGCTCACGGTTCCGCCCAGCGCCAGTGCGAGGCGCACGAGTTCGTCGGCAGCGTCGTGCAGCTCGGCGGGCGGCGAGAGCGGGTCGGCGCCGTCGGGGATCGGCTTGGTGATGACGGGGTGGAGATTGCCGTCGCCCGCGTGCGCGACCGAGCCGATCTCGACGCCGAACCGGCGCTCGAGCTCGGGAAGCGCCGCGTAGACGTCGGGGATGCGCGACTTCGGCACGGCGATGTCGCCGCCCGCGAACCACGAGCGCTCGTCGAAGCCGCGGCCGCCGCGGCGCAGAGCCCAGAGGGCCTCGCCGTCGGCATCGGTCTCGGCCGTCACCCGCCCGCCGACGGCGTGCAGCGCCTCGCGCAGGTCGCCGAACTGCTCGTCGATGCCGTAGCCGTCGAGCTCGATGAGGAGCAGGGCCCCACCCCGTGCGGTCAGGGTCGTGCCGCGGTGCCGATCGATGTTGGCGAGAGTGCGGCCGTCGAGGAACTCGATGACGGCTGGTCGCACCGGGCTGCGCGTGATGGCGGCGAGCGCCGATGCTCCGGCCTCGGTCGTGTCGAAGAACGCCGACACCGTCCGCCGCGCGACGGGGATCGGCCGCAGCCTCACCGTCACGCGCACGACGATCCCCAGCACGCCTTCCGAGCCGACGAACAGCGACACGAGGTCGAGCCCCGTGACGCCCTTGATGGATCGGTGCCCGATCGTGAGGAGCTCTCCGTCGGCGAGGACGACGTCGAGCGCGAGCACCGACTCGCGCGTCACGCCGTACTTGGCGCACCGGAGGCCGCCCGCATTCGTCGCGACGTTGCCCCCGATCGTCGAGATCTCGTAGCTCGCCGGGTCGGGCGCGTAGAAGAGGCCCCACGGGGCGAGGTGCTCGTTGAGCGCGGCGTTCAGCACGCCCGGCTCGACGACCGCGACCTCGTCGAGCGGAGAGACCTCGACGATGCGGTTCAGTCGCTCGGTCGAGACGACGAGCTGATCGCGGGATGCCGAGGCTCCGCCCGACAGGCCGGTGCCGGCGCCGCGCGGAACGATCGTGACGCCGTGGCGCGCCGCGGTGCGGACGACCTCCTGCACCTCGTCCGCTGTGGACGGGAGCGCCACGGCGGGGCCGGATGCGGCATCCCTCCGCGCATGCCGCGTCGCGGCGTCATCGAGATAGGCGACCGTCTCGGCCGACGGCGCGATCACCTCGAGGTGCGGGAGCGACGCGGCGAGGTCGTCCAGCACGGCGCTGAGAGCGCTCGTGCGGGCGGGGTCGCTGACGGAAGCGGGCGCGGCCATGGGGCTGCCTTTCGTGGGGAATCCGTGCGGAGCAGGGTCCCCTCCGCGGCTTCCCCAGAAGGTAGGAGAGATCGCGACCACGTCGCCCGGCTGCGCGTCACGGCCCGTCGAAGAGCGTCACGTCTCGTCGCATGCCGTCATGCGGCGTCATGCGCTTGCGTGCTGTGGATCGGCCGGCGGGCACGTCACCCGCCGCGGGCGAGAGAACCGGTTGTCCCGTTACCGGTCTCGTCCTCGAGGCGTAACCTCGTTCGGAACCCCGTCTGCAGGCAGGAGCACCTCATGGCCGCCGAGATCAACGAAGACGTCGCCGTGGAGGAGATCGTCGATCGATTGGCCGAGAAATACCCCGATCTCACGCGCGAACGGGTCGCCGAAGTCGTCGGCGAGGTGCACCTGTCGATGACGGAGGCCAAGGTGCGCGACTTCGTGCCGGTCCTCGTCGAGCGCGGCGCGAAGCAGCGCCTCGCGCCCGAGGCGAAGGCGCTCTCCGCCGCGAGCTGAACCGCGCGCGGAGATTCACGCGGCCGGGCGCCGGAGCACCCAGTCCAGGGTGCTGCGCATCGTCTCGCGGAAAGTGCGGTCGTTGCGCCACTCGCGCCACGTCAGCACGATGATGAGCGCGTCGAACAGCGTCAGCAGCACGACAGTGATCGTCGGATGGACGATCAGCTCGTACACCTGGAACACGAGGAACGCGAGCAGCGCCCCGATCGCCCAGGGGTAGATGCGACGCGTGCCGAGCAGCAGCGCCGCGACGATCGCGAGCTTCACGACGCCGTGCAGCAGGAGATACAGCGCGACGAAGGTCGCCGTCGCGGAATCCAGGTGCTGGATGCCGTGCAGCACGAGGTTCGCGAGGATGTCGTGCGGATCCTGCGCCAGCTCCCCCGCTGTGAGCGCGTGCGCGAGGTCGAGGAGCTGGCTGGGCGTGAGGATCAGCAGCACGACGCCCGCGATGAGTTCGACGAGCCCGTCGATGCCCTTGAACAGCACGCCGAGGAGGAAGACGAGGTCGAGCACTCGATCGCGCGTGCGGGGAGGCATCCACTCCCCCTTCTCCTTCGCCGTGCGCGGTCGTGCGCAGTCGCATTCTCGGTCTCGATCCTGATCGGAATGAATCCGTACCGCGTCTGATTGCTGAGAGGACACTGATCATCCAGCCTGAAGGAGCATCCATGTCGAAGCGCGTTCTGATCGTCGGAGCGAACGGCCTCATCGGCAGTCGCGTCGCGTCCGAGCTCGAGGCCCGCGGCCACGAGATCGTGCGCGCGTCCCGGTCGAGCGGCGAGCAGGTCGACCTCCTCGACATCGACTCGATCGCGTCGCTGTACGAGCGGATCGGAACGGTGGATGCTGTCGTCGCGGCCGCCGGCGTCGTGCCGTTCAAGCCCTTCACCGAGTTGACGGTCGACGACTTCCGCGCGGGTCTCACCGACAAGGCGCTCGGCCAGATCGCGCTCGTGACGCTCGGTCACGCCCACGTCAGCGCGGGCGGCTCGTTCACCCTGACGAGCGGGGTGCTCGCCGACCAGGTCGTCGCGACCGGGGCTGCGGCCTCCGCCGTCAACGGGGCGCTGAACTCCTTCGTGATCGCCGCCGCGACCGGACTCCCCCAGGATCAGCGCATCAACGCGGTCAGCCCCAACGTCCTGCTCGAGGCGGAGTCCTACCACTCGAGCTTCCCCGGCTTCGTCCCGGTGCCCGCGGCCGACGTGGTGCAGGCGTACATCCGCGCGGTCGAGGGTGTGGAGACGGGGCGGGTGTTCTCGGTCTGACGGCCGTCACGGATCCGGACACGCCCGGCGCTTGCGCCTTGCGGATAGCGAATTGCGGCTGACGAACGGCTGAGTAGATTGCGAACCAGGTCGCGGACAGGCGGCCGGGCAGTCTCGTCGCTGGCCTCTTGAGCGAGAACCGGAGTCGCCCGATGGATGCAGACCGATCCGCGAGATCCTGCCCCCGGAGCACGACCGGCACGAGGTGAAGGCCGCGTCATGGGCAAGCTCACGTACGAGAACTCCATCAGGGTCGACATCGACGACAGGGCGCTCGCGCATCTGCAGCTCGTGATCGGCACCAAACTCCGGCGAGGCGAGTCGTTCTTCTTCTCGTGGCGTGAAGACGCGAGCATCGGGGGTGGCCGGACGACGGTCTGGATGCACCCCCGATGCGCGCTCGTCTACAAGTACTACGGCGGCCGGCCGCCTCGGCTCAACTCCGCCTGGGTGGAGGCCCTCGCCCTCGTCGCGAACTCGGCGTCGGGGCTGTACCTGGTGCCGGAGCCGGCGATGGCGGAGCATGAGGTGGTCTCGGTGGACTCGCTCATCGGGTGAACGGCGACGGGCTTGTTGCAGCGGCATAGCCGGCAGGTGCGGCGGGCTGGGTCCGCGTGTTCAGCGCAACGCGGATTTTGCCTCGGGTCGACATCGTACGGACGCATTTGAAACTAACGCCCCTGGAGGGACTCGAATCCGAAATTGAGCATTATGCTCAATTGCATCTAACGGCATATATCGCGGAATTACGCGGGTTTTTGAGAAGTCTACAACATCGAGTGACGTCGGGAAACAGGTGGCTTCACAGAGAACGAGGGCAAAATGTGGGCAAAATCCGCGTGTTTCCGGGGTTCGCAGAAGCCGGATGAGCCGGCCTGTGAGCCGTCAAGTTCCGAATACCTCCACTTGAGCACATTGCTAAGCAAATCGCAACTGCAGGAAGAATCACTTAGCAACATGCGCAGTATCGGCAGGTGCACGTCCTTACGTTAGCGCGTCATCGTCACCGGACTCTCAAACTCCCAGGTCAGCGGATAAATACAAGTCCCGACATGCTTGTGCCGCCCGAACGGGCCAGTGAACTGCCTCGCGACGGGCAGCTCAGACCGTCGGCCGAAACCGCCGGGGCAGGTGTACGCATTGACGTACACCTGCCCCGATGTCAGAATCCTCGTATAGATGCCACAGTGTCTGGCTTCTCGTACACGCTGACTGATCCAGGGAGCTTCAGGTGTTGATGAATGGCTCACAAGACTGGGCGAATGTCGTCCGCGATCGTCGCTCCGACCTCGGGCTCACCCAAGAGGACCTCGCCCGTCGCATCGGGCGAGCGCGTCAGTGGGTGGTGCGATTCGAGTCAGGCCACGCCGGAAGCGCGAGCCTCGATAGCGTGATCGCGGTGCTGAACGCGCTCGATCTGTACGCCGCGGTCGATATCGCCGAAGAAGACCCCGACCCGATGTTCATGGATGTCGTGGATCCGTGGGAGGGCTGAAGGCGCAATGAGACTCACCGCGTATCTGGATGGAGCCCGGGTCGGCTGGTTCACGCAGAACGACTTCGGTGACATCGTGCTCGAGTTCGATCCGACATGGCAGCGGGACGCCGGTCGTGTCGAGCTGTCCTTGTCGTTGCCGAAGAGCCGGCGTCGACACGAAGGATCAGCTCCCGGGAACTTCCTCTGGAATCTGCTACCCGACAATTCCGGGGTGCTGAACCGATGGGGGCGCACGTTCGGCGTCTCCTCCCGTAACCCGATGGCCTTGCTTGGAAACGTGGGGCTGGATGCTGCGGGCGCGGTGCAGCTCGTCGATTCGACGCTGTGGGACGGAGCGCGACTCGAAGGACCAGCCTCCGTCGAGTGGGTCGATGAAGCGGTCATCGCGGCTCATCTCCGCCTGCTGCGCGACGACCCCACTGCATGGGTGGCCGCCGAGTTTGACGGTGGCTACTTCTCGCTCGCCGGAGCTCAATCGAAGTTCACGCTCGTCCGCGGATCGGGCAAGTGGGGATTCGCCAAAGGTCGCGCAGCATCGACGCACATCGTCAAACCCGGCATTGCGGGGCTCACTCGCGGCGACCTGAACGAGCACCTCACCATGCGCGCGGCGCACCACCTTCACCTGGATGTCGCACGAAGCCGAATGGTCCAATTCGAGGACGAGAGCGCCATCGTTGTCGAGCGCTACGACCGTTACCGACAGCGCGGCGAGCAGTCGGCGGATGCGTTGGTGGGACGTCGACATCAGGAGGATTTCGCGCAAGCAACGGGCACGCATCCGTCGTCGAAATATCAGAACGAGGGCGGCCCGAGCATCGCCTCGATCACGAACCTCATCCTCGAATCCTTCGGTCCCGCCAGCGTGAGTGAAGCGCTGAGGTTCTTCGAGGCGACGATCTTCAATTGGGCAGCGCTTGGCACAGATGCCCACGCCAAGAATTACGCATTGCTGTCGTCGACGGCGCGCACGGGATGGCCGACCCTGTCTCCTCTCTACGATCTGGGCTCGGCACTTGCCTATCCCGAGATCAACAACCGCAGGGCCAAGCTCGCGATGTCCTTCGACGGCCATTACCGCACTTTCGAGATCGAGCCTCGGCACATCCTTCGCGAGGCGGCCATCTTCCACAGCACCCTGGGGCAGAGCACTGCGACGGATTGGGTGTACTCGCGCGCGCAGACCTACGTCGAAGGGCTGCCAGATGCTCTGAGCCTGGCGGTGGAGGAAGCTTCACTCCGCGGGCAAGCGCGAGATTTCGCCGTGGAGCTGATCGATAGAGCGAGCGAGCGCACCAAGGTACTCCAGCAGCAGTTGGACCAGCGGCCTTGACCGCTCGGAGTGCGTTCCCAAGGATCGAGACGCGCTACCTGTGCATTCCCCACCCCACCGCGCGAGTCGGTCCACTCGGGCGGCCCCACACTAGACCCCGATCGAGCTATTTGAGCGCGAGCCGGGCCAG
The DNA here is from genome assembly GCF_039614715.1 of Microbacterium sp. AZCO. GTDB lineage: Bacteria > Actinomycetota > Actinomycetes > Actinomycetales > Microbacteriaceae > Microbacterium. Next base: position 2,111,425 of record NZ_CP154857.1, read on the forward strand.
GGCACGGACTATGCAAATCGCAACATCAGGAGGATGCATTCAGCAATATGCGCAGTATCGGGCAAGCGCAGTTCGTTACGTTAACGCGTCATCGTCACCGGACTCTCAAACTCCCTGGTCAGCCGATAAATACAGGTTCCGACATGCTTGTTCCACCGTGTATCTTGATGGGCCCCGGGTCGGCTGGTTCGCAACCCCACCACTGTGGAGCAAGGGCGCCCATTATTCCGGATTAGTCCATTAAAGTGGAATAGTGCGGCCCGACATTCCTGGCAACAGTGCAACCCACACCTGGCCACCTCATGCCATCGAGCGTCGGGATTGGCATCAGTCGATGCGCGGCGGAAACCGCGAGGACCGGATGCTGCGCCACGTGGACGTGTCCGTCCCGCCTCGTATTGCCGGGCTCGCCGCGACCGTGGGGACGGACCTCACCGCAAGCACGGAGAGCGCGTTGGTGGAGATCGCATCGACGGACGCCGACGCGCGAAGCCATTCGCAGGCGATGGGACGGTTCCTGCTCCGCACGGAGTCGGCCGCCTCGTCGAAGATCGAGCGAGTGTCGGCGAGCGTCGGGGATTTCGCGCGGGCGTTGGCCGGCAGCCGCGCGAACACCAGCGCCACGAGCATGGTGGCCGCGTCGGCGGCGTTGCTTCGCCTTGTTCGACGGGCGGGCGAGAGCGGCAGCATCCAGTTGGATGATCTGCTCGCAGCCCATCGCGATCTGATGGCCGACGATCGGGCAGAGGCGGACTACGCCGGTCGGCTTCGCGACATGCAGAACTGGATCGGCGGCAGCGACCACAGCCCCCGCGGCGCGCTGTTCGTCCCCCCTCCCCCTGACCTGGTGCCGGACCTCCTCGTCGACCTGCTGACATGGGCATCGCGTGACGACGTCCCAGTCATGGTCCAGGCCGCGATCACGCACGCACAGTTCGAGTCGATCCATCCCTTCACCGACGGGAACGGCCGGATCGGAAGGGCGCTCATCAGTGCTGTGCTCCGGCGGCGGGGAGTTGCACGGAATGTCGTGATCCCACTTGCCAGCGGCCTGCTGGCCGTTCGTGATGAGTACTTCGCGGCGCTGACTGCCTACCGCGCCGGTGACGTCGCGCCGATCGTCGAGATCATCGCGCTCTCGGCTCGAGTGGCCTCCGTCGAGAGCCGCGCCTCGATGGACGAGCTGCGTGCGCTTCCGGCCGAGTGGCGGAAGCAGTTGACGGGTCGGAGGAGCCCCGTCGCCGAGCGCGTCATCGAGGCTCTCATCGACGACCCTGTCATGCGCGCCGAGGACATCGTGACAGTATCCGGAGCACCCACGTCCGCCGCATACAACGCGATCGATCGTCTGACGGATGCCGGGATCATCACCGAGATCACGGGTCGCAAGCGCGACCGGGTCTGGGCCGCAACGGACGCTCTCGGCGAGCTGGAAGAGCTCGACCGTCGCATCCAAGCCTCGATGACGCGGGAGTACCGCGCACTCCGCGCGTCGACGTCGTAACTTCCCTCGGTCGTAAGCGTCACTCCCGGGGTGATCACCGGCCGATCGCGGGGCCGCCAGAGTGAGACGGTCCGGGCTGACGCCGGGCGGGGTCGCTTGGTCCAGGAAAGTACGGGTCAACTGCCGGCGCCCGTCGAGGCTCCTGGATTCGCACTTCTGGCGCGATGCCCGAGTCGCGCGCGCGGTTCATGAGCCGGGTCGCAGTGCTCTGACTGATGTTGAGAGTGTCGGAGACGAGCTTGAGGGGCGGGTAGCTGAGGGCCGTCGCAACTCGGTACACGGTGACGGCGTCGTAGAGCGATTCCGAGGGCTCTCGATCCTCGCGCTCCCGCTCGCGGCCGAGGTACTCCCGGACGGGGACCCGCTCGACCGTTCCGTCGAGGGTTTCCACGTCGACCGTGACCACGTCCAGGGCAGACGTCGTCATGATCCAGTGCGTACGCACCTCACGCAGCACCTGGCTGGTGATGTCGATGCCGCCACCTTGGCGCTCGAGGGCAGCGAAAGCGACGGCTGAACGGCCGAGCTCGGCATCCCACTCCACACGCACCGTGATCGTGCCAGGCACGTCCTGCTCCCCCGACACGCGCGCATGCCATGACGTCGGGACCCAGACGCCACTGCCGAGATCGACGCGGTCGTCGCTGATGTCATATGCCTCGACGTCTGCCATGACGCCCACTATTCCAGGTCATCGGCGATTCGCGAAGAAGACTGTCGATCTTGGCTCACGGATGTGGTACTTTGCGACGAAGGGAGACTGACACTGTTGGCTCAAAGAAGGGAAGGGCGATGAACCGGTCGCAGAACAGCCTGGCTCTGACGATGAAGGATGCCGCGAAGCTCGTCGGCGTCGATTACCGCACCATCAAGCTGGGGATTGAAAGCGGGACGATCCCGACTGTCCAACTCGGGCCGCGACGGATGATCCCCCGCGTCCCACTGCTGCGCGCCTTCGGCGTCGACGCCTGAATCTGCTTGTCGCGGCGGACCGCGAGGAGCGTGCGCACCTCCACTGCGACGCAGTACTCTTGCGCCACCGCCGCCCGCGCCGGGTGTTGAGCACACCTCGGGCGCTCCGCGCACCAGGACGTCCCGTTCGAGGGGAACGCATCATGACCGACCACGACGACCCGGTCGACCTCGACTTCCTCCTGCACGAGGACATCGGCGACGTCGATTTCGAGATCCCCGCCGCATCGTCGGCACCGGTCGTCGACTTCCGGACGCTGGAGGGCGCTGATGCCCGAGCCGCGTGGGACTTGCTGCGCGAGTGGGTGGAGTGGTTCGCCGTCCGCTACAACATCTCGGCGTCGATCGTGCCGGCGTGCTGGTTCAAACACGGCGCACTCGTGGACGAACTCTCGGCGCTCCACATCGCGCACACCGTCGCGTTCGACCCTTCGGATACCGGATACGGGCCGATCGGATGGCACGAGCAACTCAGTGTGGCGATGCCCCGCCTCCGTCGCGCGTATTACGGCCAGTGTTCGCGCGGCCACGACAGCTTCAAGCCCCGCTCGTGGACAAACGCCGTCAACGAGCAAGAGTGGGACGGGTGGGTCAAGGGCGCTCACGCGTAGAGCGGCTACGCGACGTCGCGTACGCAATGACACCGGCCGCGCATGGCAGTTCGACGACTACCCCCGCGGCGCCGGATGAACGGGTTGGTCACGGCCATAGCCGACGTCGCGGAGTCTTTCGAGACCGCATCCCATGTGGATCTTCGCCCGTGGCCGCAAAGGGAGGAACCCTGAAACCGGGCGTGCCCAATCCTCGAGCCGAAGCCCACGGGAAGATGGCAAGGCGTGCCCTGTGGCGCAAAGCATCGCAATTACACTCGGCGGATGGCCGCTTCTCGTCCACGACTCGTCGGAATCGCCCTAGTGCTCCTGATTCTTTTAGCGCCGTCGCTCGTGGCTGCTCGCACGGTCCCGCTAGCATCGGTCAGCGAAACCGTCGAGGTGCCCGATCTTGTGGGCGAGCGTCTAGACCTGGCCCTGAAGTCGGTCAAAGCGCTCGACTTGAAGGCAAAAGTCCACACAGGCGGGCGCTCCGTCTGGGTGAAGAAGAACTGGGTTGTCGTCGAGCAAACTCCCGTGGGCGGCAAGGTTGTGAAGCCCGGAACCAAGGTCACCTTGCACGTGATCAAGAAGTCTGAGGTCGTGGGCGAAGGCACCGCACTGGGCGCGTGCCGCGCATGGGCGAAGAGCGATCCAGAACTTGCCTACGGCATCGAGTTTCCGGCCTTCAAGTTCGTGAGCGCGAAGCAAGATCTTGGATGGGCAATCGACGCTGACGCATGGGTGATCACGTCAAGTGATGACAAAGTCGCCGCACGCGTCTACTGCGAGATCGCGGGAACCAACAAGAGGCCAACCGTCGAGAAGTATGAAGTCACCGTCCGATAACTGAACCGCCGCGGCTTCGAACAGAACCACTGTTGATAACGCGATCAGATGCGCTGAGGTCCGCACCCGACCGGCTCACACGCATAGTGCACGTAAGAGGATTCAGAAGTTCCGGAAGTGGCGCCGATCGGGGATAGACGGATATGCCCCACCGGGAGACGCCCCGGTTGACGCGTTCACGGCGAGATGGGGGCGGAGCGCGTCCCGCAAGTATCCGAGCTCGCGTGGCCAGTATCGGCATCGTCTGCGCATGTCTCCGCGTTCGAGCGGGCGAGCAGACGAAGCCGGCGAAGCTGGCGAAGCTGGCGACCATCCTCCGGTCGAGTGCCGGGGTGGAAGCGGACTTGACTAAGCGCCGATCGCCGGAGCGGATCTCCGGTCGGCTGCGCCGGGAGTTTCCCGATGACCCGGAGATGCAGGTGAGCACGGAGACGATCTACCAATCGCTCTACGTGCAGTCCCGCGGGGCGCAGAAACAGGAGCGCTGGCCCGGTACCTGCGCACCGGGCGGGCGCTGCGGCACCGCAGCCGCAAGGGGCGGCTTCCAGCGGCCGTCGCAATGGCCTACTTTTCGAGCGTCGCCGACAGCGGTGCGAACCATTTGCACAAGCACGTTGAAGGCCGCATCGCACCGAAGACGCCAGCATCACTATTGAGCCCGCGCGGTGGCAACGCCGTTACTTACTCGGACGAACCGTCATGCTGCATCGCACGCGGCGAGACGACGCTTGTCGCCGATCCTCGTCGCCCGATGGGCGGATACTGTGCAGGTATGACAGTGGTCGTACTGGATGCCAACGCAATGCCGCACGGTCACTTCAACGAAAAGACATTGCGCCAACTGTGGAGCATCATCGGACGCGGCAGCGCGATCATCGTCCCCGAGGTTGTGGTGTGGGAGTGGGCGGAGCACGCCTTTCGCGCCCAGGTCACCCTGAATCTCACTGTCGAGCAGCATCGCGTGGATCCAAAGGTCATGCCGGGGGCAACTGTCTCCGCGCCGCCCCCAATCTCCGAGGTCGTCACAATCATCCAGTCGATACTCGTCGAATCCGGGGTGGAGATCTGGACCCCATCCCCCGAGCATTGGCGGGACGCCGTGCGGCAGCAAGTACTTCAAGTTGGCACCGGAGAGATGAAGAAGGAAGTCAAGACTGGCGCCGCGGACGGCGTGGTGTTGGCGTGTGCCAGCGAGTTCGCATATCGATCCGAACCGCCAGTCGTACTACTCTCGTCCGACTCGCGATTGCGGGGCCAAGCCACCAAAGCAATCGAGGACTTGCTGGTTGCAAACGGTACTCGGGACGTATTGAAGCAGTTAAACAGCTTCGAGCCCGCGCCCGAGGACCTCGAAGTTCGTGCTTCCGAAGTCCTACCTGGGTTGCTCAACGAGAGAATCGCAGAAGGTGAACCTGCGTTGGCCTTCGACGAGTTCGGAGTCGACCTCCATGGGATTGGCGGCCGCGCCGGGTCGGACTTTGGGATCCAGCCGGAGCGAATCGACTTCCGTAGGGTTGATCTGGTCGAGTTTCACCATTTCGAGATCGCCTCAGCAGGAAATGCAAGATTTGGGCTGGGCGAGATGCGGATGTTCGGAGAATTTGAACTAGCGTTCCTGGAGCGTCGTGAAACGTCTTCGGGGGATTTCGAAATCGTGGGTGATGTAGTAGGTCCCTTCGCGGGGGGATACGTGGACGTCACGGTTGCTATCCGCTGGGATATCAGCTGGCAGTTCGAGGACATTAATGCCACGGGCGTCGCGATCGCGGTCCTCGATGATGGTCCTGACTACGACGAGGAGGGCGACGAGGTACCGCCCTTCCGGGCTGTCGTCGGTGGGGAGTGACTCACGCGTCCGCGTGCGAGCCAGATGATTCCCGATCGACAAGCCTGGCTGGCATGACCTAGCCATGCGACAGTCCAAGCAAGCTAGCGACGCGCGTCGGAGCAAGGTCGCCGCATCCCGATAGGGTCCCGTCATGAGGCTTGTGAGAGTGCAGATCACTGGGTACGGCCGCCTGCGTCATTCGACCTTCTCCACTGAGCGGAAGCTGACCGCGATCCTGGGGCCGAATGAGGCGGGCAAATCCACCATTTTGCACGCCCTCCTCGCGCTGAATGACGATCTCCCAATTCCCTCGGCCGTGCGGAATAGATCCACGGTGGTCGCCGATGAAGATGTCGTGCTCGAGGCTGAGTACCTGCTGGACGACGCCGATACGGAACGCTTCGCTGACCGACCCTGGACCCGTCGTCCAGGCAGAATGCTCCTCAGGAAGCGTGCCGGTGGCGCTCGTGAGTTCGAGTTCGACGTGCTACCGACATACAAGCCAGAGGTCTGGACGACGGTAAAGGGCGCACTAAACACCTTCAACTCGATAGTGAGCGACGCTCTCGCGGTGTCGGATCAGTTGCCGGAGGAAGACAATCAGCGCCGTGTCGAGATATCTGACCAATACGAACGATTGGAGGCCGAGGTCGCTGCAAAGACTCTCACCATAACCCCTGACGATTTGTCGGCGTTGCGCGCACAGATCGCGGAACAGCTCAGGTCCACACTGGCGAGCCCAGATCTCTTTGATCCGGTGGTCCTGGCGACCCAGCTCGTGGCAGCCGAGCCTGATCCCGCGGCTCTGATGGCGGAGCACCTGCAGGAGCGACGACCCAGATTCGAGCTATTCGATGACCATGATCGGCGCCTCGAAGCGGAGTACCTTCTTCAGGACCTCGACAGCTCAGTGCCGAAGGCCCTCCAGAATCTGCTCTCTTTGGCGGGGACAACGCTTGTCGACATCTTGCCCGACTCCTCTCGCCGAACAGCGGTTGCCACCGCTCAGGACGAGGCCACCGACACTCTCGAGCATGTATTCGAGAACGCATGGACTCAGCACCCCATAGCTGTGAAGCTCGGATTCGAGCCAGATCGAATCACCATCTTGGTTCGTGATCGTGGCCCGGGCGGAAAGACGATCTCGTTCGATGAACGCAGTGACGGCCTCCGCACTTTCGTCGCGTTGACTGCATTTCTCGCAACACGGGGAGGCGCAGTCCCCCCAATCCTTCTGCTCGATGAAGCTGAGACGCGGTTGCACTGGGACGCACAGGCGGACCTGATCTCCGTCCTGCAGACGTCGTCTGAAGTCGGCCAGATTATCTATACAACGCACTCACCGGGCTGCCTGCCGCCCGATCTCGGAACGGGGGTGATCTTTGTTCAACCGGACGTCGCCGACTCGAACACGAGCCAAGTTCGGAGAGATTTCTGGACCGTTGAGGCCGCCAGTGCATTCGGCGCGAGTCCAATCTTGTTCCTGATGGGAGCCAGCGCCGCCGCCTTCTCGCGAGTTCGCCGGGCGATTGTCGCGGAGGGACCGAGCGACATGATTCTCTTGCCGACGTTGTTCCGAGCCGCAACGAAGTTGGAGGAGCTGGACTTTCAGATCGTTCCCGGCATCTCGACGACTTCGAAGGAGCGCCTTGGAGGGCTGGACGACTATGGAGTACAGGTCGCATATCTCGTGGATGGCGATTTGCAGGGTGCTGAGTGGACAAAGCAACTGGTCGCGGCCGGGGTGGATAAGGACCGCATTAAGTCGCTCCCAGCCGGGATGGCGGCGGAGGACCTACTCGACCGCGAGTACTACATTCAGATCTTCCTCGGGCTCGCTGGGCGACCCGAAACCACCGCGGACTTGGCACTCGGGCCCGGTCCTCTCAAGCCGCAGCTGGAGGAGCTTTGCGCTAACAAGTGGGGGATCGCCTACCCGTCCGCAGTCGATGTCGCCGAGCGCATCCTTGGAGACCTCGACGCACGATCGGCGGGGGAGCCCGACCATCGGCGGGTACGGCTCGCGAAGGGCGCAGGGCCAGCCTTGCGAGCTCTCCACGAGGAATTCGTTCGCCTCCTCGACGGGTCCCCGTCCGCAGGGAGGTGAGCAGGTCAAGTGCGGCCCGTTTCTCAGTTGTGCTCCTCGGGGCCGGCGGACGAGATGTTCACCCCATAAATCCTCACGCGCCATTGTGACTGACTCGGCACGTCGACCGGCACTTCTTCGTCATCCCGAGCACATGCCCGCAGGTAGCGCGCCAACTTACGGCCTACAGTCCCAACCCGCGCCCCGCCCGCGGCGGACTGACCGCCGGCCCCGTCCACATCGCCGCGTCACGATTCCGCGCCGCGCGTCGCGCCTCTGCCTCCGCGGCGCGCACCGCATCCTGCATCGTCAGCTCCGGCGTGCCGCGCTGCATCGACTCGGCAACCCGCTCCTGTGCCGCGGCATCGGTCCGCGCCACGACGATCGCGACGTTGTGGAGCCGTCCACGCGTGAGCCCGACGTAGAGCCCGGCGGCATCCACATCCGGCCCGACGACTGACGCGTCAGCGGTGTCGCCCTGTACGCCGTGCGCGGTCGACGCGTACGCGAGCTGCACATGCTCGCGCGCATAGTCGAGAGACACCACCCGCGCCTCGCCGCTGTCACCGACGGAGACGAGCGAGATGAACTCGTCGTAGATGCCACGCACGACCCACTGCGCACGGTTCTCGACGCCGGTGCGCCGGTCGTTGCGGCGGGTCTGCACGGTGTCGCCGACGAGGATGCGCTGCTCCCCCATCCCCCACGCGACGACGCCGGCGTCGAGATCGCCTTGATCGACGCGGCGCTGCTGAATGGCGTCGTTGATGGCATCCGCCTCGGCGTTCGTCCCGGACACGAGCGTCACCCGCTTTCCGCGTGCGTGCCAGTCGAAGTAGGCATCGATCATCCGCTCGCGCGCCGCATCGTGGTGATCGACCCGCTCGAGGTGGCCGCGTTCCGCCAACTCGCCGGCAACAGCCAGCGCATGGTCACGATCGCCCGCATCGCGCAGCCGCAACGTGAGCGCCGCGTACTCGGGATCGCGGAAGCGGTGCACGGTATCGAGCTCGACGGCTGCCTTGGCGTGCCTAATCGCGGATGCCATCGCCCCGGCATGCCCGACCGGCAACGCCTGATACGGGTCGCCGACGAACGCGAGACCCACCCGGTGCTCGAGCGCCAGTTCCGTGAGGACGTTCGCGGTCTGCAGATCGACCATGCCGGCTTCATCCACGACGATCCGGTCGTGCGCACGCAGCACCCAATGCGCAGGACCGTCATACCGGCCGCCCATCATGGGGTCAGCATCGCCCTGAGCGAGCCGCGTCCACACTTTCGCGCCGGCTGCATCATTGCTCCACCGGTAGCCATGATCGGCAAGGAGGGCATGGATGCTGGCCGCGGCGGTCCCGATCTCCTGAGCGGCCACCGACGCTGCCTTGCGGGTCGGGGCGACCACCAGCATCCGTCGCCGCTGCGCCGTGAGAGCGTGAAACGCGACGCGTAGCATCGTGGTCTTTCCTGTGCCGGCCGGCCCCGTCACCGTCACGAGCCCATCGGTTCCGGCGATGGCGCACGCTGCAACGTGCTGCGAAGCATCCAGACCCGAAACGACCTCCCCCGATGCGAGCCGTCGCAACTCGCCGGGCAGAAGCGAGCGTCCGGGCGCGGCGAGTGCATCCAGGAGACCGGCGAGGCGCATCTTCGCGCGCACCGTCTCAGTCGCCATGAACGCCTTGACGTGCGGAGGAGCGCCTGCTGCAAGCAACCGCACGACGGACTTCGCAGCCCGCGTGCTGATCTCTGCAATGACCTCATCGAGCTGCTCGGGCGGTGCAACGACGCCCGTGCGCGAGAGTGCGCGTGTTGCACCGGCGCGGATGTCGAAGCGGCTGAACCGTCCTCCGGATGACGTCGACCGCTCGTCCGCGTCGACGAGCGCCATGGCCGCGAGCAGATCGAGATCGAGCGCGTCGAGGTCCGTTGCGTCGACGCCGGTGGGCGCTCGCTCGCCGACGAGGCTCGGATCGATCGCCGCGATCTCGTCGCGGACGCGCGCCTCCCACGACATCTCGTCCAGATCGGCCGGCTTGTTCGGGCGCGACACCGCCCACGCGCGCCGGTCGATCTGATGCAGCACCTCGACGCTGGGCGCCGCTCCCCCGTGCGCCGCCGACCACTCCGCGATCAGTCGCGCGCGGTTGGTCTCGATCTGCGCCGACCGGCGCGAGAGCGGACGAACGGCGCCCGCGAGCTCCGCGATCTCCCCCACGGCATCGAGCGTGTATCCGTGGCGCGCGAGCGCGGCGATCCATGCGGGATCGGTGCGGGCTGCAAGCTCACCCTCGGCGTTGATAACGGTGTGCAGCTTCATCGCGACGCGTGAGTCGACGTTCGACCACTTGCCGTCCGCGCCGAGCACCTTGATGTTCAGCCACAGGTGGCGGTGGATGTGGGGGTCGAGCGCACGAGAGCGGCGATGTTGCAGCTCGACGACCTCGGTGCGGGTGATCTGCTCGCGGATAAGCCCGCCGTGCCCACGCCGCGCATTGAGCTCCGTCTGCCACGTGAGCAGGATGCGATCACGCAGACGATCCTGGAGCGCTTCGAACTCGACAGCGAGTTCGGGATGCAGCAGCGCGGCGATGCTGAACGACTTCGGGTGGTTGAGCGTCCCGTCGAGCAGCAGGTCGGCGTCGGGGCTCAACCGCTGATGGCCGCGCCCCTCCCCCGTGATCGGATCATGCCCGGTGAGCCAGACCCGAAGACCCCCGGCGGTGAGCTCGTCGGAGGTGATGACGCCGTTGTCGACGATGAACCGAGAGACGGTCGAATCGGATGCTGCGCCGTACGCCTCGAGCGCTTCGGCCCCCGTCGGGTAGGGCATATGGGCGTCGCATGTGCCCTCGAGCGCGTAGGAGATCGCCTGTCGAACGCCGTGGGATTCGACGCCGCGTTTCCATCGCTCGAGACCTCCGCGCATGCCGCCAGGGTACGAGCGTTTTTCCCGGTTATCCAGGTATTTTTCTGATTTGAAGGTAGGTGTAGCGAGGTGGTTCTAAACGGCGTCGCTCACCCATGGTGCCTGCGTGCATTGCTCTGGTACTTGTTTCTCCGTGAGCCAGTAGCTCTGTATCGAGTCGTCGCGGTCGTTCTGCTGCTGGGCGGCTCGACTAGGTCGTTCGCTCTGCGTTCGTAGTCGTTCTGCCTGGCTTGACCGAAGCGTTCTGGGTGGAGTCTCTCGTGGGCCAATTCGACGCCTCGCCGCCTAGGATCCACGCGGGCGCTCCTGCGGGAAACGCCACTCGATTCACGTGGCAAGTCGGGTGGCGGCACTGAGTGTTCGGCCACGCCGTTGCTCGGTCGTCTGCGCCAGGGGCAGGGAGAGGGCGCCCGGGCTTAAGCCCAGGACGCCCTCACTGCGGCTCGCCGCACAGTCGCGACCTAAACCCAGTCCTCGATACCCGTCGCACGGGCGAGGGTGTCGAAGGCGGGCATCATGAGCAGGACCGATCGCGCGACCGCCTGCCTTGCAGCTGCCGCCTGTTCGGGGTCTGCGGGCTTCTTGCTCTTCTCCTGCCGCGCCTTGAGGTCCTCATGCAGCAGCAGCAGCCCCAGGCCGGTGCCGACAGCGTAGCGGTCCGACGCCTCCTGCGCACCGGTATCCGTGAGCTCCTTGGCGCGCATCTGGATGTAGCCCTTGTACGGCGAGTACGTGCTGTTGAGCACGATCGTCGGGATGCGCTGCTGGCCGAGCTTAGCCAGCTCCTTGTACTCCTCCCGTTCGGACGCGAGTGTTGCGGCCTCGATCTCGTCCACGCCTCCGGGAACAGAGTTGTTCCAGCCGTTGCCGTACTCCTCGGGTGTCTGCCAGAGCACCGCCACTTGACCACCCTCACCGGCGCCGCTACTGCCGCGGCCGTTGCCGCCGCCAGACCTCCCAGGCATCTCGTCGACGACTACGAGAGCGGTCGTGTAGGACATCGTCGGTCCGATGCCTCCGGACGCCCGGTGCCAGCCGTCAAGCGAGGCCGTCAGGGTGAACTCACCCTCGGTGGCCCCCTCGGGCACCTGCAGTTGCACACGGACGTAGCCGTCGCGAAGCCGGCCGACCACGATGTGCTTCACGGGCTTGATGTCCGGATGGTCAGTCGTGAACGACAGCGCGCCGCGCCCACTGTCGAGAAAGTCGTCGACGGCGTTCAGCATGTACTCGAGATAGCGCACCTTGCCGTCCTCCACGATGAGCTTGTCCGGCCCCTCAAGGGTGGTCGGGTCGGGGTAGGTCTCGACCTTCTTGCGGACCCGCGGGCCGCCGGCGCCGGTCGCCCCGCCGCCCGCGGATCCGCCGGATCCGCCGAGATTGAAACCCTTGACTTTGAGCGCCGTAGCGATGCGCCGGCCAACGTCGAGCGCGGAGCGTCCCCCGCTCGCGGACGAGATCGCCTCCCGGACCAACTGGTTGTTGAGCTCGCGGAGCTTGTGCCAGTTATCCAGGAAGTCCGCCACCTGGTCCTCGAGTTGAAGCGCCGCCTCGTTCGACAGCAACTGCGACCGGTCCGGCGTGAACAGCGCCGTCCTGTGCTCGATCGGCAGGTCGTCGGTCTCCACGACCACGAAGATCCGCTCGTGAAGCTTGTTCAGCGAGGTACGCAGGCGGAAATCCGCCGGAGTCCAGTGGTGGTGGACCTGGCCGTTGGACGTGAAGACGAGCGCATGGCCCTTGGCGATAAACCGGCGGCGAGTCCCCTTGTCCCCCGTCGGAAAGACGTAGTACCTCACCGGCAGCTTGTAGCTCACGCCACCGAAGGTGTAAAGCATCTCCTCGTCGTCCTCGAGTCGCTCGGGGCTAGGGTTGTCGGCGAGCCGTCTGCTGAGGCCGCGAAGGTACTCGTTCTTCCCCCGCGTAATCTCGTTCGTGAAGCGAACGGGCATGATGGGCGACAACAGGCGCGTGTTGAGCACCATGTCGAACGAGCGCTCGTCACCAGACCGGGCACGGTGGAAACCCTCGACGCCGTAGGACACCAGCGCCAGATGGGTGCCGGGCTCGAACTGAGGGTAGGCGCTGGCGGGCGCCGACCACGGCTGCGCCGCCGGATTCGTCTCCCAGTCGGTCGTGACGAGGTAGGAGGCCGTCTGGCCCTTTCCGTGGGCGTCCCACAGCACAACCGCCACCGCGATGCGGTCGTCGGTCGGCTCCATTTCGGGCGCGCGTCGCGTCACCAGCACTACGGCCTTTGCATTCCGATAGGTGCTCGCGCCACCGATGCCGAACGCACCTTGGTGCCACCTCGTGTCGATCTTGTGGCTCGAACCGAGAGCGAAGATAGTTCCAGGAATGGCCCCCGGCTCCATCCCACAGCCTCGGTCCCTGTAGACGATCGTCAACCGCTTGGAAGAGCGCGTCGGGCTATCAGACTCCCGGAAGGCGACGGTGACCATGTCAGCTCGCTGCTGGTAATTCATGCCGCTAAGGAGGTCCTCGGCAGCCTCGGCAGGCGTCTGGTACGGGACTTTGGTGAGATCACCCCACTTGGCTGCTGCGAGCCTCTCCAGCACCCCGTCCTGCTCGTTGGTGACGGGCTCCAGAGCCTTGTATTCGTACGAGCCGCTCGAGGCCATAAGCCCGTAGTTGTTGTACCGGTCGCCGATGGGGCGCACGTAGCGCGCTCCGACAGCGCTCTCAATGAGCGTCGCGACCGCGACTGCGTCGTCGTACGTCGTTGCATTGATCGCCGACTCGATGATCTTCGTCTCGATGCTTGCGATGGTGATGCTGGTGTTGGTCATTTTGAGTATTCCTTAGCTGGTTGCCGTGATTGGGGACGATTCGTGCCGGAGTTGCCGGCCGACATCCGTTAGCCAGTAGCGGCCCTCGATCAGGCGAGGCTCGACGAGCCCCCACTCTCGGGCGCGAGCCACGTATCCCTGCGCTACGGAGCTGGCCGTCGCCGGACTCCATTCGGGATGCGGCTCCCGGAAACGATTCACGAGCGCCACGCGGTCTGGTCCATCCGCGGCGGCGGCGAGCAAATGGTCGAACCCCCAGCGATCTCCGGGCGCGTGTTCGGCCAGGTAGGTCATGAACCGCTCCATGAGCGCGGGGTCGTGGGGCAGGTCCAACGACAGCCCGTCCAGTTCTTGGAGCAGGCGCCAGCCCGCCGTTGTGAGCCCGGTGGCCAGGCCGTTATCGGACGAGACCTGCACAGCCTGCCAAGCGAAGAGCGGCCCGGACGCCGGGATTCTGTCACCCACACGACGCGCGAGCGTTCCGATTGCGAAGTTCTGAAAGCCTCGCTCAGCAGACGGTTGCTTCGTGGAGTTCGTCGGGAACAGCACCGTGAGCTTCCGGCCGGGATTGCCTCGCTCGAGCGCATGGAGCTGAGCGCCGTAGTACCAGGCGGCCTTCGTGATGCGCCCGAGGTAGTCCTCAAAGGTGATGGGACCGTCGGGCGTGTACCGTGCGAGCCGGTGCAGGGCCCACATAGAGACATAGTCGCGGTTATGCAATCCGAGGAGCGGCCCGTTCGACACCGACGCCTCGCCTCTGTCCAGAATGAACGGGCGCGCGCCGGGCGCGGTAAGGGCAGTCGCGGTCAGGTCGTCCAGAGCCAGCTCCTCGCGTTCCCAGGCGGGGAGGTTCGCGAAAAGGCTGCGCGCATCGGGGAAACCAGCGGATTGTCCAGGGTGGTTCTTGGAAACCTCCGAGTCTGCGAGCAGCTGCGGTCCGGGAGAACTGCGCTCCGGAGGAGCCTCGGGATAGTCCAGTTCGTCGAGCAGGTTCTCAACCGCCTCACGCATCAACTCCGCGCGAGTGCGAAAACCGCCGCGCTCGGTGACGATCGTCTCGTCCATCCGTCTTATCAGAGAGATCGGGAACGGCACCTTGACGATGCGTTCACTATCTGAATCCCTTGTGGTCATAAGGCAACGATACATCAACTCTATCGGCTCCGCAGGTGCTTCTAGCCGAATATATTCGCCTTATGTCCACATCGCCGCGATAGGTCAGGTGCGTCCGGGATGGTGCTCTTCTTCATCGCCGGCACCATCCCGCGCGCATGATCGTTGGCCCGCTTGGAGTCGCGCCTGACACCGTCGGTGCAGCGATGTTGGAGCAGGGGTTCTCGCCCGGGGATCAGCGTCTGGGGCAACGCGCCCGCATGCACGTCGCCGACAGGTTCGAATGCAGTCTCCGAAGTGCCGGTCGACCCACCGACGCCAGTTATGCACACCACCCGCTCACGCAGATTTCGACGAGGTTCGCCGCGGAGTTCGCGATCCGCAGCGAGCGCCCGGCCAGCAAGCATGACCGGTCATCATGTCAGGGGGACTGACGGGCACACGGCTACGGCGATCGCGACGGCTACAAGAGCGGGATTAGCCGCGCAGGTCTTGCGCCCAGAAGCGGGGGTCCAGCCAGCCGCGATGGTGGCCGGGGCGGTCGCGGCGTCTCGCTCAGGTTGTGGTGTTGCTTTGCAGGCCAGAGCTCGCGGTTCCTCACCGGGAACGCAGCCTTTCCAGGCGCCACCGTCGAACGATCGAATATCCTTTTAGCTGTTACGAGCGCCGCAACCCCGGCTGGCCGCGGGTCGCTCAAGTGGCTGGTCCTTGCTCCAGGAACGATCGATGAGGCGGCTACTGCGGTGACGGGCTGGTACTAGAGTCTCGAAATGGAAGAGCAGCGGTCGTCGCGGGCGTCGTGGGCAAGCTCAGAGCGTGTCTCGAAATCGATGCGCTCCAACCGCGGTCGCGACACCAGTCCTGAGCTTGCGCTGCGTCGGGTGCTGCATGCGGCGGGTTACAGGTATAGGGTCGACTACCCGCCAGGCCCGGATCGGCGACGACGCGCAGACATCGTCTTCACACGGCTTCGCATCGTGGTCTTCGTCGACGGTTGCTTCTGGCACTCATGCCCGGTCCATGGAACCGTGCCCAAGACCAACGTCGACTACTGGGTGCCGAAGCTGGAGCGGAACCGGCTTCGCGACGCGGAGACAAGCCGGGCCCTGGAAACCGACGGCTGGGCGGTCATACGTATCTGGGAGCACGAATCGGTCGCTGCCGCCTCCGCACTCGTTATGGGCGCAGTGAACGAGAAACGAAGGTCGCTCGATGAGGCCGACCCGCGATAGTCGTTGCGCGCGCCCCGTGCGATAGCGTCTCGATAGTGAGGAAGACGGTCGCGTTGCCGGGCAGTGTGTGCTTGCCGGATGAGCGGCGCGGGCGCACCTCCACTCCCCACGTGATTCATGACGTAGACGACGATATTGAACTCGAGAAGGTGTGGTCATGGCTGGTCGCCCGCCCCTTGCCTGTTCAGCTCACGCGGGCAGTCGACGATGCCGTGAAGTACGTTCTCGATGGAGCTCGGACAGGTCGCTTCGATCTGCTGAGTCCTGAGGTCGATTCCGACGAGCGAGCCTCGGTAGGCACCAAGCTTCAGTACCGCGTGCTGAATGAGCTGGGTCTCTACAAGGAGCCCCCGCTCGACACCCGAATCCTCGAGATTCCTGTCGAGCTCAAGGCCACGATCCGGTCGAACTGGATGATCCCGACGGAGGGCCAATGTGAGATCAGCGTCCTCATCCAGGTGGATGTCGCGAGGCGACGTCATCGAGCGTTCCTGATGCGGGTCCACCGGGTGTGGCTGAACGACGGTGCCAACAAGGACGGAAAGCGTGGCATCGCAGCGGATGCGATGGCGCAGTTCTCACTCCCCCTGATCGATTGGACGCCGCTTCCCCCGGAGCCATTGATCCAGCTCACCGCAGCACAGCTCGCTGTCGTCTTCGCGCCAAGAGTTGGTCAGACCTCTCGCCTGGTTTCGCTCTTCGGGTTCCTGCCAGACACGGTGATTCCTCGGTCGTCGATCGAGACGGTCTGCTTCGGGAATAAGGACCCGATGCGCCGCGCGAGACAGGCGAAGGATGCGGTTCTCGCCGCGTCGGGCCTGGAGGTACTTGTCGGAACGTGGCGCGCTGATCGGCTGCGCGCGAAGGAGCTCGGGTTCGATCTGGGTGACGATGCCTGGGTCGCCGTAAGTCCCACGACGGCACCACGCCGAGTCGACGTGACGCCGGCCCAGCTTGAGATCGAGTGGGATTCCAAAACGCCTGGCCGGGGCTAAGCGACCGCCAGTTCGAGCTCCTGCTCGTCGGTGATTTGATCCGCGATGAGATGCGGCTTGATCTGCTGCGCGATCGCGCGGGCCAGGCCAGAGGGCACCGCATTGCCGATCTGTCGGGCGATCTGAATCTTCGTGCCGACCCATCGGTAGTCGATCGGGAAGTCCTGGATCAATGAGGCCTCGAAGTGGCTGATCACGCGATCCACTGAGCGGACCGGGTCGCTGCGATACTGGCCGTATTCCTCCACCCAGTCGCCGGGCTCCCATTGGGGGTGAAGGTACTGGCCCTTCTCCGGCTTGAAGAACTCGGTCCGGATCGTCACCGATGGTGCGTCCCAACGGAGACGGCCCATCACGTCTGTGGTTCCTGTGGGCTTGTTCGCCCAGCAGTTAGGCAGCAGGGCCTGCGGAAGGTCGAATCGTCCTCCGCCAGGCGGAATGAAGCTGTATCGATCGAGACTCTTGCTGGTCGGTGTCCGTCGGATGTGAAGGTCAAGCCCGCGGAAGATGCCCGGCATGGTCTCCCCGAAGAACACGGACCTGCTGTCGGGAAGTTCCGTCGTGGAGGGGTGCGGCGGGATGGCGGAGATAACGTCACGAACGGTCCGCCAGGGGAGCAGGCCCGATCCTTCGACGGGCTCCTTCGCGTGCGTTGGTTCGGGTAGGTCGATTCGACCGATCCGCGATCCGATGACGATAGTTCTCTTCCGGCGTTGCGCCACGCCGTAGTCCGCTGCGTTGAGGACGGCGTGCTGGAGTTCGTACTCGGCCAGAGCGCCATCATCCGTCTCGGCCAACAACATGGCGAACTCCGGCGACTTGGCGAATCTGTCTACGTTCTCGATGACGAAGACTTTGGGGCGTGAGCGCTTCACGAACCGCATGTACTCGCGCCAGAGCTGATTTCTCGGGTCGTTGATGTCCTTGAGCCCGAGGTTCGAGAATCCCTGGCATGGTGGACCACCGATGATGATGTCTGCCTCGGGGATGGCATCGTCCGGCACACCGGCGATGTCTCCCGCGATCACATGCTCCTCACCGAAGTTGGCCGCGTACGTGGCGGCTGCTGCGCGGTCCCATTCGACCGCAAGCACTGAGCGGAAGCCCTCGGCGGCGAACCCTACTGTCATGCCTCCGCAACCGGCGAACAGGTCGATCATGCGAGGCTCGTAGGTCATGCATAAATCGTACGCATGCCCTACGACAATCAGCCCGCTCGACATGAATCGTTGAACCAAGAGAGCCGCGGATCTTCGCGATATTCGGGCCGAGATGGATCCGGACCGAACTCGAACGGCGTCATTCGACTCCCGCCGTCGCGGTGATGCGACAGCGCCGCTGCGGATGCGACGAAACGGCGTGCGACCATGATCAGCTTTGCCCCGACATTCAGCACACATCAGCGTTCGGGCGCGGCGCAGTGCTCGTCGTCGAACGGCTGCTAAGCGACGCGCGCCAGCGCGGAGTCTGCAAGGAGTGAGCGGCGAGAACGGAGACGCGACCGATCGCTACACTCTCGGCGTCGGAGGGAGGCCCCCCAACCCAACGTCAGTTGAGGACGTCTTCCGACATCTGTCCGCATCTGTGATCGGCCGCGTTGACGAGGCGCGACCAGTGTCCGACACTGGCCCGATACTGACCTCAACGAACCTGCTGCTGGGAGGTCGAGATGGGCAGCATCACCCCGTACGAATCGGCGAAGGGCCGCCGCTACCGCGTGCGCTATCGCAAGCCGGATCGGACCCAGGCGGAGAAGCGCGGTTTCACAACGATGCGCGAGGCGAAGCTCTACCTCTCCATGGTCACGGTGTCGAAGGCGAAGGGCGAGTACATCGACCCGGCATCGTCGAGGGTTCCCGTCAGGATGTTCGCCGACAGCTGGCTGCGATCCAAGCAGCCTCCGATGTCGAAGCCGTCGTACTACATGACACTCGAGCGCGCGTGGAAGAACCACGTCGCTCCCGTGTGGGCCGACAGAGAGATCTCGTCCATCCGACGCTCGGAAGTCCAAGATTGGGTGTCGGACCTCGCGACGCGCAAGTCGCGCACTGTCGTTCTTCGCTGCCTCGGAATCCTCGCTGGCATCCTCGACGTCGCGATCGACGATCGTCGGCTCGCAAGCAACCCGGCCCGCCACGTGCGCAACCTTCCTCGGCACAGCCCGACCAAGCGCCGTGTCTACCTCACGCATGACCAGGTGGCGACGCTCGCGGCGTGCTCGGCGCATCCGACCCTCGTGCTGACGCTTGCGTACACGGGACTGCGCTGGGGCGAGGCGACGGGGCTGCGCGTGCGCAGCGTGAACCGGCTGCGCCGGCGCTTCGTCGTTGAGGAGAACGCCGTGATGATCGCCTACGAGATCCACGTCGGCACACCCAAGACGCACGAGCGCCGGTCGGTCCCCTACCCCGAGCGCCTCGCTCCGATGATCGAGCAGGCCTGCGCCGGCAAGGGTCCGGAAGGACTGCTGTTCGGTGACGGGATCAACCACATGCGCAACTCGGGAGCGCAGGGGTGGTTCGCGAACGCGGTCCGGCGCGCGCAGGCGGTCGATCCGTCGATCCCGCGACTGACCCCGCACGACCTTCGTCACACCGCGGCATCGCTCGCGATCAGCTCCGGTGCGAACGTGAAGGCCGTGCAGCGGATGCTCGGGCACGCGTCGGCCGCGATGACGCTCGATACGTACGCCGACCTCTTCGACGACGATCTGGATGCCGTCGCGTCGCGACTCAACGACGCGATGCCGCTGGTCGCGCTGTCCAACCCTCCGCGCACCCGCGTCTCCCGATCGCGCTGACCTCAGAGAGCAGAATGCTCAGTTTTGCGGCTGAGCACACGCCGTCCGAAACGGCCGATTTCGACGTTCAGAGACGTCGGATGAAGCCGCTTGACGGGCTTCGCAGCTGTCGGTTGCTCCCGAAAATGTGGGCAAAAAGTGGGCAAAAACGAATTCCTGAGTGGTCTGACCAAACAGAAATCCCTGGTCAGAGGACAAAACAGGTAGTGCCCCTGGAGGGACTCGAACCCCCAACCCTCTCCTTAGGACGGAGCTGCTCTTCCATTGAGCTACAGAGGCTGACGGCATCCAGTCTATGTGCGCGACTCAGTCGCCGCCGTCGCCGCCCTCCGCAGCGGCGCGTGCCTCGCGGGCTTCGCGAGCCTCCCGCCGGGTCTGGGGCGGACCGCCCGCTCCGACCGTCACCAGCTCCTCCGTGCGCGGCGACGTGGGCTCGATGAGAGCCCCCATCTCATTCGCCGCGCGGTTCGCCTCGAGGGCCGCGGCGTCGTCGACGGCCTCCTGCAGGGCGGACTTGTCGCGAAGCGGCGGCGTGCGGAAGAACAGCGACAGGATGAACGCCACGATCACGACCCACATCGCGACCCAGTAGACCGTCACGGCCGAGGCGTTGAAGGCGACGAGCATGGGCTTCGCGAGGCGCGGGTCGGCGCCCAGCAGGAACGACGTGTCGTTCAGCGATGAGTCGTTCGTCGCCTTGTCGCCGGATCCGCCGGAGAACTGGTCCTGGAGCTTCGGAACGATGGATGCCACGAAAGCCGACCGCTCGTCGGGGTTGGAGAAGTCGAGGGTCACCGTGCCGTCGTCGGCGATGCGCGCGACCGGGATCTGCTCCTGGATCTTCGCCTCCGCGGTGGCCTGCGCCTGCGCGACGGCCTGGGCCGTCACCGTCTCCTGGGCCTCGGGTGGCAGCGTGCCGGCGGCGACCTGCGCGGCGACGGCGGCGGTCGCAGCATCCGTCGCCTTCTTCAGACCCGCCTGGATCTGAGCCGTCGTCGCATCCGTCACGCCCGAGACGATCGGGGTGTAGATCTGGTCCATGATCTCGGCGTTGGCGGGATCGTTCGCGACGTCGGGGTCGAGCGCGGCATCGAGGGCGCTCGTGAGCGTGTCCTCGTCGGCGAACGAGGTCTGGATGTTCGCGGGCATGACGGCGAACATGAGCGACAGCAGCACGGCGGTGCCCAACGTTCCGCCGATCTGGCGGAAGAAGGTCGACGCGCTCGTCGCGACGCCCATGTCGCGGAGCCCGACGGAGTTCTGACTCGCGATCGTGAGGGTCTGCATGAGTTGACCGAGGCCGAGCCCGAGGAGCAGCATCGCGCCCGCCATGAACCAGTACGAGGTGTTGTACTGCAGATGCGTGAGCCAGTAGAACGCGAGCGCCATGAACGCCGTGCCGAGGATCGGGAACATGCGGTACCGGCCCGTGCGAGCGATGATCTGTCCGCTCCCGATCGACGCGATCATGAGGCCGAGGATCATCGGCAGCATCTGGAAGCCGCTCTCGGTGGGCGTCGACCCCATGACCAGCTGCAGGTAGAGCGGGATCGTCAGCATCGCACCGAACATCCCGAAGCCGACGAAGACGCCGATGACGGTCGCCATCGAGAACGTCGCCGAGCGGAAGAGCTTGAGCGGGATGAGCGCGTCGTCCTTCATCACGATCTCGGTGATGATGAACGCGATGATGCCGATGGCGCCGACGACGTAGCATCCGATCGCGATCGGCGAGCCCCAGCCCCACTCGCGGCCCTGCTCGGCGACGAGCAGGAGCGGCACGAGCGCCATGATGACGAAGGCGGCCCCGAACCAGTCGATGCGGACGGAGTGCCGCGGATGCTTCGGGATGTGCAGGAACCGCAGCACGATCGCGAGCGCGAAGATGCCGATCGGCACGTTGATGAGGAAGACCCAGCGCCACCCGGCGATGCCGAGGATCTGCTCGGTGCCGGCGAACAGACCGCCGATGAGGGGTCCGAGCAGACTCGAGATGCCGAAGACGGCGAGGAAGTATCCCTGATATTTCGCGCGTTCCCGGGGCGCGAGGATGTCGCCCATGATCGCGAGCGGCATCGACATGAGACCGCCGGCGCCGAGACCCTGCACGGCGCGGAAGGCCGCGAGCTCGAGCATCGACGTCGAGAACGACGCCAGGATCGAGCCGATGATGAAGATGACGATCGCGAAGATGAAGAGCGGCCGCCGGCCGAAGATGTCGCTGAGCTTTCCGTAGATCGGCGTCGAGATCGTCGAGGTGATGAGATACGCCGTCGTCACCCACGCCTGCTGGCTGAGGCCGTGCAGGTCGTCGCCGATCGTGCGGATCGCCGTGCCGACGATCGTCTGATCGAGCGCGGACAGGAACATGCCCGCCATGAGCCCGAAGATGACGAAGAGGATCATCCGGTGGGTCATCACCGGGTCCGCGCCCGGCGTGACCGCGGTGCGCGAGGCTGCGACGTCCGACATGAAATCTCCCGAGCTCAGGTGTGCGTTGAGCGGCGACTCCGGTGTCGTCAGTCTCGGCTCATCGTAAACCCGCTGTTCACCCGCCGGGCGACGGACGATCTCCTAGCTCTGGGGCTCGTCCGCCACAGCAATGACGACCTTGCCGAGTGCGCGCCCTTCACCGTGGCGCGCGAGCGCCTCGGGAACCGCCTCGAGCGGATGGATGCTGTCGACGCGGACGGTCACGTCGCCGGCCACGATCCGATCGGCGAGGGGCACGAAGTGGGCGGGACCCTGGCGGACGACCAGGATGCCGAGACGCGTGCGCGTCAGAAGGCCCACGAGCGTCCCGAGGGTGAGCAGCCGGAGGATCGTCCGCGTCGTGCCGCCCACCATGAAGTAGCGACCGCGCGGCGCGAGTGCTCGGCGGTAGGCGAAGACCGACCTCGACGCGACGAGGTCGACGACGAGATCGTAGGGACCCGTGCGCGTGAAGTCCTGTACGCGATAGTCGATGACCTCGTCGGCGCCGAGACCTCTCATGACGTCGAGCTTCGCGGCGCTGTCGACGGCCGTCACGTGGAGCCCGGCCGCTTTGGCGAGCTGGATCGCGAACGAGCCCGCGCCGCCGCCGGCGCCGTTGATCAGCATCCGCTCCCCCGGCTCGCCGTGCGCGACGGCCTGCAGGGCGATGGCACCCGATTGCGGAATGGTGGATGCCTCGACGAAGGACAGCCCGGACGGTTTGCGCGCGAGCGCCGACGCGGGGGCGACAGCGAACTCGGCGAAGCCCCCATGAGCTGCAGGTTGTCGCCGTAGACCTCATCCCCCACTCGGACTGCGGTGACTCCGGCGCCGACTCCGACGACGCGACCCGCGATGTCGGAACCGAGGATGCGGCGCCGCGGTCTGCGGAGGCCGCCGATCCGCGCGTACGCGGGGCGACCGGTCAGTCCCTCCCAATCGCTCAGGTTGATCGAGGTCGCGACGATCTCCACGAGCATCTGCCGTGCCCCCGGCTCCGGCCGGGGAACGTCTTCGAGGCGCAGCTCGTCGGGCGTTCCGTACCGGTCGTAGACGATGGCTCGCACGGGTCAAGTCTGGCCAGAGAGGTACCCGGATTGCAGGTGGGAAAACCCTCCGAACCGGCTCTGTCGGGTTGCCGGTCGCTCGAATTCTCGGAATCGTGGCCGGTCCGATGCACGAACCGAAGCAAGGGAAAGGACCATCATGCTCACGATGACCGACACCGCAGCAGAGGCTGTCAAGAAGATCGTTGCGCGGATGCCCGATGCCACCGACGCCGGCGTGCGCATCAGCGACGACGGCGAGACCGTCGGCTTCGCGCTGACCATCGCGGACGCCCCGGAGGCGTCCGACACGGTGGTGGACACCGACGGCGCCCGCGTGTTCCTCGACACGACGGCGGCCGCCGCCCTCGATGACCAGGTGCTCGACGCCCGCTTCACGGGCGAAGGGCAGGTGAGCTTCGAGCTCGCTCCGCAGACCTGACGCGTGGTGGATGCGGGCCTCAGCGCTGTCGCGTCGGGGCCCGCACTCCGCGGCCCTTGCGCAGAGTCAGGCGTGACGCCGAGTCACCCGGTGCGCGCGACGTCGACGAGCACCTCGTTGTGCCTGAGGAAGGACGGAGTGATCGGCGGATTGAAGCGGGCGAAGCGCGGCTCGCCCTGCACGGTCAGGCCGGCGGCGGACACCTTGGCGAGCAGGTCGTCGCGGTGACGCTCCCAGGAGTCGCGGCTCCAGCGGCCCGAGAACCGGAGCGCCGCGACGAGCTGCTCGGGAATGGTGCGCAGCGTCACGTCGGGGCTGACAGGAACCGGGGCATCCGCTTCGCTGATTCCGGCGGGAAGCACGAACGCCACGACGAAGCCCTCCCCGTCGCTCTGCTGCAGCACGGGAGCTGTCATCGCGATCTTCTCCCGCGATTGCACGACGGGAGCGGTCATGTCGATCTGGCGGCGGGCCACGTTCTCGCCGCCGATGTATCCCGCCAGGGAGCGGAAGGCCCGGTTGCCCGCGTCCTCGAAGGACGCGCCGCGCACGACCGTCTCGGCGACGACGTGCGATGGGTAGCTGCGCAGCTCCCACGAGTCGTACTGGTGGACGACGTCGTACGGCTGCTGCTCGGTCATTCTGCGAGGCTACGCCTGACGTCACCGGAAGTCCTTCGACTTGTGGTGCACCCCGACCCGCAGGTCTTCGAACGCATCCGCGACGAGGTTCGTCACGCCCTCGACCGAGCGCTCCAGCATCCCGCGCACGATGAGAGCCGGCGAATCGCGCACGACCCGGCGATAGCGATTCCACACCCCGACGGAACAGACGATGTTGACGAGCCCGTGCTCGTCTTCGAGGTTGATGAAGGTGACTCCGGATGCCGTGGCCGGCCGCTGCCGATGGGTGACGAGCCCCGCGACCTCGACGCGCCTGCCGGACTCATGCGACCGGAGCTCGCTCGAGGTGAGGACCCCGCGCGCGTCGAGCCCGGAGCGGTAGTGCGTCATGGGGTGGTCGTCGGTCGAAACGCCCGTCGCCCAGAGGTCGGCGGCGAGGCGCTCGTAGCTCGTCGGATCGGGGAACAGCGGCGGCTGCACCGCGACGAGCGAGTCGGGCAGGTACTGGGCGCGATCCTCGGCCGCCGACCCTGCGAGCCAGATCGCTTCGCGACGCGTCAGCCCGAGGCAGTCGAAAGCGCCCGCGGTCGCGAGCGACTCGAGCTGCACGGCCGTGACATCGGTGCGGCGCACGAGGTCGCGCAGGTCGCGGTACGGTCCTCCGCTCTCGCGCTCCGCGACGATGCGCTCGGCGACGGCCGAGCCGATGCCCTTGACGCCCGCGAGACCGAGCCGCACGGCGAACGCGCCGTCGCGCCGGTGCGCGGCGTACTCGTCGGGCGCCGCGGGGTCGAAGTCGCCGACGGGAGGCTGGTGCCGGTCGAGGCAGGAGTCGAGGCCGGTGTACGCCTCGGGAGGAGATGACTGTTCCGGAGGGGCTCCGGCGGGTCCAGCATCCTCCCCAGCCGTCATCTCCTCCCGTGGCACCCGCTCGAGGGTGGCCTCGGCGCCTGAGCGGAGGAGGTCGGGGCGCAGCACCTCGACGCCGTGACGGCGCGCGTCGGCGGTGAGCGTCGCGGGAGAGTAGAAGCCCATCGGCTGCGCGCGCAGCAGCCCCGCGAGGAACGCGCCGGGGTAATGCAGCTTGATCCACGAGCTCGCGTAGACGAGGAGGCCGAACGACAGCGAGTGCGATTCGGCGAAGCCGAAGTTCGCGAAGGCCTGGATCTTCTGGTAGATCGCGTCGGCCTCGTCGCCGACGAGCCCGTTGCGCGCCATCCCCGCGTAGAGCTTCTCGCGCAGGGAGTCGATGCGCTCGACGCCCCGCTTCGAGCCCATCGCACGGCGCAGGAGGTCGGCATCCTCTCCGCTCACCTCGCCGACGGCGACCGCCATCTGCATGAGCTGCTCCTGGAAGACCGGGATGCCGAGCGTGCGCTCGAGCACGGGCTCGAGGTTGGGGTGTGCGTACGTGATCGGCTCGCGTCCGAGCTTGCGCCGGACGAACGGGTGCACCGCGCCGCCCTGGATCGGTCCCGGCCGGATGAGCGCGATCTGCACGACGAGGTCGTAGAACCGCCGCGGCTGGAGCCGGGGAAGGAGTCCCATCTGCGCGCGCGACTCGACCTGGAACACGCCGATCGAGTCGGCCCGGCACAGCATGTCGTAGACCGCCTTCTCCTCCTTGGGGATCGTCGCAAGCTCCCACTCCTCCCCCGTCGACTCGCGCACCAGGTCGAAGCAGTACTGCAGCGCCGCGAGCATGCCGAGTCCCAGCAGGTCGAACTTCACGAGGCCCATCCACGCGGCGTCGTCCTTGTCCCACTGGATGACCGTGCGGTTCTCCATGCGCGCGTGCTCGATGGGGACGACCTCGCCGACGGGCCTGTCGGTCAGCACCATTCCGCCGGAGTGGATGCCGAGGTGCCGCGGCGCCTTCAGCAGCTCGGTCGCGTACTCGATGACCTGGTCCGGGATGTCGTGGTCGGCGCCGGTCTCGAGCGTCGCGCCCCACTGCTCGACCTGCTTCGACCAGGCATCCTGCTGCCCCGGCGAATGCCCGAGCGCCTTCGCCATGTCGCGCACGGCGTTCTTGGGCCGGTACTGGATGACGTTCGCGACCTGCGCGGCCCGCTCGCGCCCGTACTTCGCGTACACCCACTGGATGATCTCCTCACGGCGATCGGAGTCGAAGTCGACGTCGATGTCCGGCTCCTCGTCACGCAGCGACGACAGGAACCTCTCGAACGGCAGGCCGTACGCGATCGAGTCGACCGCCGTGATGTCGAGCAGATAGCAGACGGCGCTGTTGGCCGCCGAACCGCGACCTTGGCACAGGATGCCGCGCCGCCGAGCCTCCTGCACGATGCCGTAGACGATGAGGAAGTAGCCCGGGAAGTCCTTCATCTCGATGACCGCGAGCTCGCTGTCGATGCGCTTGCCCTGGTCTTCCGTGAGGTCGGGGTACTTGCGCGGCACGGCCTCCCACACGAGCTGCCGCAGGTACGACATCGGCGTGTGCCCCTCGGGGACCTCCTGCTTGGGCAGTGCGGGCTTGGCTCGACGGAGCGGGAAGGCGAGCTCGTCGGCGAGCGTCACCGTGCGCGCGACAGCGCCGGGGTAGCGCGCGAACCGCTCCGCCATCTCCGCGCCCGAGCGCAGATGCGCGCCGGCGTGCGCGGGGAGCCACCCGTCGAGCTCGTCGAGACCGCGGTTCGCGCGCACGGCGGCGACGGCTGCCGCGAGGTGCTCGCGCTGCGGCACGGCGTAGTGCACGTTGTTCGAGGCGAGGATCGGCAGCCCGCGATCGGCCGCGAGGCGGGCGAGGAGGTCGTTGTCGCGCGAGTCGAGCGGATTGCCGTGGTCGATGAGCTCGACGTTGACGGCATCCCTCCCGAACAGGGCGACGAGCCGATCGAGCTCGCGCTCGGCACCCGACGGCCCCTCTGCCGCGAGCGCGTACCGCACGGTGCCCTTGCGGCATCCCGTCAGCACGGCCCAGCGCCCGTCGGACTGCATCGCGAGCTCGTCGAGGTCGTAGACGGGACGGCCCTTCTCGGCGCCCTGGAGCTGCGCGTGGGTCAGCGCTCCGGCGAGTCGGTGATAGCCCTCTTCGCCGCGTGCGAGCACGAGCAGGTGCGCGCCCGCCGGATCGGGCTCGCCGTTCTGCGGCTTGGGCAGCTCGAGCGACAGCTCGGCCCCGAAGACGGTGTTGACCTGCAGCGCCTCGGCCGCCTCCGCGAACCGGACGATGCCGTAGAACCCGTCGTGATCGGTGATGGCGAGGGCGTGGAGCCCCAGCCGCTCGGCCTCCTCGGCGAGCTCCTCGGGTGAGGAGGCGCCGTCGAGGAACGAATAGGTGGAGTGCGCGTGCAGCTCGGCGTACGGCACCGCGTCGGCGGGGCGCTCGATCTCGGGCGCGACGTACGGCCCGCGCTTGTGCGACCACGCCGGGCTGTCGCCGCCGTCGGCGCCGGCCGGGACGTTGCGCGGGCGCCGGCGGTCGCTGAGGATGCGCTCCATCTCGGACCACGGCACGGAGGGGTTGTTGAAACCCATCAGGTCTCACCCCCTGCCGTTCGAAGGGGCGGCGTTCGACCCCTCGACAAGCTCGGGGACCGGGGGGAGGTCGAGGACCGGGGAGAGGTCGAGGACCAGTGCGGCGTTCGACCCCTCGACAAGCTCGGGGGCCGGTGGGCGGGAGCTCGGGGGACGGGGGTGCGAGCGGGACGGGCGGAGGTCAGTCATAGCGGGCCTCCGCCGTCCAGGAGCCGGACTCGCAGACCAGCAGCCACGCGACGCCGTCGGCGTCGACGACCTGGAACCGGTGCGCGCGGCGGGCTCGCGCGGCATCCCATCCCCTCTCGCTGATCGGCCAGGGCCCCGCCCACTGCTCGATCGTCCGCGCGCGCCCGCCCTCGATGAGCACGGCCGGATGCGCCGTCACCCGGCCGCGGTCGTCGACCGACACGACACCGCCCATCGACGACGACACCTCGACGAGAGGCGGATGCGCGAACACCGACGCGGGCAGCGGATCGGGGAGGCTGCCCGGCCACGGCCGCGACCGCTCCTTCGCGAGCACGACACGATCGCCCCACGGCACGAGCACCTGGCGCTCGGCGAGCCAGCGGCCTCCGCCGATGACGGGCGTGAGCACGGCGCGATGCCCCAGCATCGCCTGCACGCGCGAGAGGGCGTGGTGCACGCGCTCCTCGGGCGCCGCGCCGAAGATCGCGGGAGCGTGGTGCGCCGCGGCATCGACCGCTTCGGGCGAGATGCGCACGAGCGCGACGCCGCTGCGGAGGTCCGCCGCATCCTCCCCCAGCTGCCAGCGCACCCGGTCGACGACCGCCGCCGCGTCGAATGAGCCGGGATGCAGCCACACGCGCTCGCTCCGCTCGCCTCGATCGCCGGTGAGCTCGACGCGCAGCTCGGTGCAGACAAGGTCGACGGCGCCGAGCCTGGCGATGAACTCGTCGGCGGCCAGACGCATGCCGAACGCGACCTGGTCGGCCAGCTCGAGCGGCGGCTCGAACGCCACCTCGCGGTGCAGTTCGGGCGGAGGCGTGCGCGGATCGACGGCGCGCGGGTCGCGCCCCGACGAGAGAGCATGCAGCCGGATGCCGCGCTCGCCGAACCGCTCGCGCACGCGATCAGGCTCGAGCGCGGCGAACTCGCCGAGGGTCTGCACGCCGAGCCGTGCGAGGAGTCCCGTGAACTCCGGCCCGCCGCCGAGCGAGACATCGTCGAGGAGGCCGATGGGCAGCGGGGCGAGGAACCCCGCCGCCCCACCCGTCGGCACGACGCACACCGGGTCGTCGGGACCCGTGCCCGCTCGGGCCGCCTGCTCGGCCGTGAAGGGACCGTCGGCGATCCCGGCACGCGCGCTCTCGACCCCCAGATCGCTCAGCGCTTCGAGCAGCAGGCACGCCGCCTCGACCTCGCCGCCGTAGTAGCGGGCGGGCCCGCGGGCCTTCAGCACGCACAGGCCCGCACGCACGATCTGCACGCCCGGAGCGCGCTCCTCGATGCGCGCGACGAGCGGTGCGAACACGCGATGATCGCGCATCGCGTCGGAGGGGATGACGGCGAGCCGTGGACAGCGCGCCTGGGCATCGCGCCGGCGCTGACCGCGCCGCACCCCCTCCGCCCGTGCGGCCGGCGAACACGCGACGACCTCGTTGTGCTCGAACACCGCGACCGGCGCGGCCGGGTCGACGGCGCCCTCGCGCGCAAGGGCCGTGACCGGCCAGTCGGGGAACCACAGCACGATGCTGCGCACCGGCGCGTCGAGCCGCATGTCACCCCACCGCCTCGAGCACGCGCATCGCCCGACGCAGCCTCTCCTCGAACGGCTCCCGGCCGGCGGCTTCCGCCGCGACCTCGAGCCGACGCCGCTCATCCGATGGCTCCTCGAAGGTCGGGGGCGTTTCGTCGCGCTGGATCGCGGTTCCCGAGCCAGTCGAAGGGCGCTCGAGGCCCGAGGGCTCGGCCACCGCGAGCATCCGGGGCGACTCGGGGCGCTCAACGCCCGGGGGCTCAGCCACAGCGAACACCCGGGGCGACCCGGAGCGCTCGGCCACGGCGGGTGCGACGAGCGAGACCTCGCCGTTCGGGCCGGGAAGAAGCATCCGCTCCCGCCGCTCTCTCGACCAGCGCCTGCTGGATGCCGTCACCGTGACGGCGCGCCCGGAGAGGTAGCCGTGGCCGCGCCCCACTCCGGACCATTCCGGGTCGCTCACCTCGAGCGTCGCCTCGGCCTGCGGCCACTGCCCCTGAACGAGCAGCACCGTGCCCCGGTCGCGGAGCCGGGCCGCGAGCCGCGACACCTGGCCGTCGGCGGCGCGACCGGGCGGGCGGACGGCGACGACGGGGGCGATCTCGGCGATCGTCGCGGTGACGGCGAGCCATCGTGGACCGGGATCGGGCACGAACACGAGCCGCGCGAGATCGACCCCGAGCGACTCGGCGGCCTCGGCGCCCAGCTCGGGCATGCCGATCGCGGCGCACCACGCCCCGTCCTGCGAGGGGCGCGCCATGAGGGCCAGCACGAGCGATGCCGACCGCGAGAGTGTGTACGCGGAGCCGGCACGCAGCCCCCCGGCGGGAAGCAGCGACGCGAACGCGGGCAGAGTCGGCAGCACCGCGGCATCCATTCGGCGCCCCTGCACGCGTTCGAGCTGCGCCTTGAGCCGCAGCACGTCGTCGCCTTGCTCCTGCCGGAGCGCTTCGTTCCGCACGATCGCCCTCACCTCCTAAGAATAGAACACATGTTCTATTCCCTCAATGGTGAGATCGAAGATAACTCCACCCTCCGACATCGCGGAGGGGTTGCGTCAGCCGGTGATGTCCGCCGTCGTCGCGATGCGCGCGAACCCGCCGCCTTGGAGCACGAGCGCCGTCGTGGCCATGAGCTCCGCGGCGGTGCGGGTGACCGTGCCCAGGCCCGCGGCATCCGTCGTCAGATCGAACGTGCGGGTCGCATCCAGCGCGACCGTCACGTCATAGCCGAGATTTCCCGCCATGCGCGCCGTCGTCTCGACGCACATGTTGGTCTGGATGCCGCAGATCACCAGCTCGTCGATTCCCTGCTCGCCGAGCCACGCGTGCAGATCCGGGTCGCCGTAGAACGCCGAGTTCACGTTCTTCGTGACGAACAGCGCCGGCGACACCGCGGCGACGACCTCGACGAGCGCGTTGCCCGGATTGCCGGGGTGCAGCGGCGACCCGGGCGCCGCCGAATCGTGGCGCACGACGACGATGGGATCGCCGGCCGCCGTCCATGCCGAGACGAGGGCGGAGACGTTCGCCTCGCAGTCCGGATTGGCGGTCGGCCCCCAGAAATCCAGGTCGTCGAAGCCGCGCTGCATGTCGATGACGATGAGGGCTCGGGTCATGCCTCCATGAGATCACAGGCCGCGGACGGCACAGGATGCCTCGACCGCCGTCCCTCGTCGTCGGACTGCCGAATCCTTAAGCCTGGGCAGCCGCCGGCCGGAGATCGATCCCGCCGCCACCCCGACGAGCACGAGCACCACGCCGAGCACCTGCGCGACCCCGAACGCCTCCCCCGCGATCGCGACACCCAGGGCAACGCCCGTGACGGGGTTGAGGAGCCCGACGAGCCCGACCGTCTCCGCGGGAAGCCGCCGCAGACCCGTGAACCAGCACACGTACGCGAGGGCCGTGCCGATCACCGTGACGTACGCGAATCCCGCGAGCGATGTCGGCGTGAGCACGGGCGGAGTGCCTTCGAGGACCAGCGCGACGGGAAGCAGCACGAGGGAGCCGGCGAGCAGCTGCCACGCGGTCATGTCGAGCGCCGGCACGTCCGACCCCCACCGCGCCGTCAGCACGAAGCCGATCGACGACGAGAGCATCGCGCCGAGGGATGCCGCGACCCCCCACCCATCGACGCCCGCGGGGTCGAATCCGAGAAGGATGCCGACGCCCACGAGTCCGACCGCGGCGCCTGCGGCGGCGGCGAGCCGCGGCCGGCGATGCAGCAGCAGCCACGCGAACAGCATGATCGAGATCGCGGACGTCGACATGACCGTCGCGGCCAGGCTCGACGGCAGCCGCTGCCCGGCGATGTAGACGAGCACGAAGAAGCCGCCGACGTTGAGTGCGCCGAGCACGATCGAGCGCCACCACCACGACCCGTGCGGCAGGCGGCGCGCGAGCAGCAGCACGAGGAGGCCCGCCGGCAGCGCCCGCAGCACGCCGCCCCAGAGGGGCGCATCCGCCGGAAGGAGATGGCGCGTCACGACGTACGTGCTCCCCCAGGCGATCGGTGCGATCGCCGTGACGATCAGCCAGCGCAGTCGCGACTTATCTTCCATGGAAGACACTTTATCTTACCGGGAAGACATGTCGGGTACGCTTGAGGCATGACGACCGAGGGAGACCGCGTCGCACAGATCCAGGCGGCGTGGCAGCGGGAGCGCCCCGATCTCGATGTCTCGCCGCAGGCGGTCATCGCGCGACTGCACCGCGTCGCACTCGAGCTCACCGAGCGGCTCACGGTCGTCTACGCCGAGCACGGTCTGACCGAGGGCGACTTCGACGTGCTCGCGACGCTCCGCCGCACGGGCGAGCCCTACGAGCGGCTCGCCGGCGAGCTCGCCGACCACACGCTCGTCACGACGGGAGGCCTCACGAAGCGCGTCGATCGCCTGATCGGCCGGGGGCTCGTCGAGCGGCGCGCGGAGGCATCCGATGCCCGCCGACGACTCATCCGGCTGACGCCGGAAGGTAAGCGCGTCATCGACAGGGCCTTCGCGGCGCACATGGCGAACGAGCGCCGCCTGCTCGACGACCTCGGTCCTGCGGATGCGGCGGCGATCGAGCCGATCCTCACACGCTGGCTCGCGCTGCTCGAGAACGGCGAGCAGTCACGGGATCAGGAGAATGCACCGACGTCAGGTCGAAGTCGGGCGATCCGTCCTGATCACGGCACCCGGCCCTGATCCGGCCACGACGAGCCGATCGGGAAGTCACGCGGCGAGCGCGAGATACGGCTCCCACCGCGGATCGGTGCGATCCGTGCCGCGCACGGTCCACTGCGCACCGTGGGGCGGACGCGGGAGGACACGCAGCTCCCAGTTCATCTCCTGGGGGGTGCGATCGCCCTTGACGTTGTTGCATCGCAGGCAGCACGCCACGAGGTTCTCCCACGAGTCCGCTCCCCCGCGCGAACGCGGCAGAATGTGGTCGATGGTCGAGGCGGCCTTGCCGCAGTACCCGCAGCGGTGTGCGTCGCGTCTGAGCACGCCGCGCCTGGTCACGGGAACCTGGCGTCCCCCCGGCACCCGCACGTAGCGGGTCAGCAGGATCACGGCCGGGCGATCGTACGCCTGGGTCGTCCCCCACACCGGTTCGTCGTCGATGTGCTCGACGACGGTGGCCTTCTCGTTCATGACGAGCACGAGCGCCCGCTTGAACGACACGACGGCGAGCGGTTCGTAGCCCGCATTGAGCACCAGAGTGCGCATTCCTCATCCTCTCGAACGGCCGGGACGGCTTCTCGGATTGTTCGATTCGTGACGATGAGAGCGGTGGAGGGTATGAAAAAAGGCGCTGTCTACAGACAGCGCCTTGGCGCCACGGTCGTGCCGTGGCATCCACTCACGTGATGCCGAAGGACGAGCAGGCCGAGCGCATCCATGGTTCGGATGCGTGGCATGGCGTCCATCGAGTCCCCTCCGCCTCTTTCAGCGTCGGGATTCAGGCTAATGCACGCGGGGAGGCCGAGGGCCGCCGACGCACGTGAACGTGCGATGGCGTGTCTCGGAACGGATCGAGCCGATCAGCCCGCGTTGGACTGGAGCCAGGCGAGCGGGTCGACGAGCGAGCCGTTGATCCGCACCTCGAAGTGCAGGTGGTTCGCGGTCGAGCTGCCCGTGCTGCCGACGGCGCCGATGAGCTGTCCGGCCGAGACCGTCTGGCCCGAGACGACCTGGCGGCTGCCGTACGTCATGTGGCCGTAGAGCGTCGAGACCTGCTGACCGCCGACGACCGAGTCGATCGTGACGGCGACGCCGTAGCCCGCGTAGCTCTCCTGCGAGATGCGCACGACACCCGCGGCGGCGGCGAAGATCGGCGTGCCGGCGGGGGCCACCATGTCGAAGCCGTCGTGGTTGGGACGGTTCGCGGGGCGGAAGAGGTTGTAGCTCGCGTAGGTGAAGTTCGTGACCGGCCAGCGGACCTCGCCCGACCCGGGCGCCGTCATCGACAGGTTCATGCTGTAGCGGGTGCTGCCGCCGGACTTCTTCGCCGACGCGGCGGCCGCGGCGGCGGCGCGCGCACGCTCGGCTGCCGCCTCTTCCGCCTTCTTCTTGGCGATCTCATCGGGCGTCGTCGCGGAGTAGCTGCCGCGGTCGAGCGTCTCGGAGGTGGCGTCGGAGGCGACGACGAGCGACTGCGCGTTGTCGAGGGCGACCGCCTGGACGGTGGAGGTCTCCTCCTCCGTCTGGCGCCAGGCGCCGTAGGCCGGGAGCGCGACGGTGGCGATGAGGCCTCCGACGATCGTGAAGATCGCGAGATTGCGCACCGGGCGGCCCTTGCTGCGGGGCTGCGCCGGCACAGCCGTCGATCGTGCGGGCGAGCTCGCCTTCTTGCGGCGCAGCGAGATGCCGCGCGCACGGGAACGACGGGTGATGCTCGTCGCGTCCTGCTGGGTCAATTCCTCGGCAGGCGAATCGTTCTGTTCAGCCAAACTGTCCTCCGGCGCCTCTGCGCCGGAGCGCTGGCTCGTCGGCACTGGGTGTTCGGGGCACTTGATGCGGGCTTCACCGCACGAACGACGAGCCGCGGAGGCAATTCGTGCGGGGTCCGTCGGCGGGCTTCTCGCCTGGTGGACTTTTCGAGGCTACCCGAAGGTAACGAATATGTCACGCTGACGGGCTGGCAGATTCCTGCGTGTCAACCCACTCGCGCCGCGCTCCGCGAAGGACTACACCCGTTCGTCGACGAGGAAGATGTGAGCGGCAACTTCGACGGGCAGCTCGAGCGCCTCGTCGTTGCCGTCCATCTCGACCAGGACGTAGCCCTCGCTGTAGCGGAAGTCGCCGGATGCGCCGGGCAGGACACCCGCCGCCTTGAGCTGCTGCAGCAGCTCCGGGTCGACCTGCGCGGGCTCGGCGAGCCGGCGCACGGTGCCCGCGACGGGCTGGCCCGTCTCGTTGAGCTTGCGCACGAGACCCACGACACCCTTCGAGAACGTCTGCGACGGGATGTCTCCGAGCTGGTCCAGGCCCGGGATCGGGTTGCCGTACGGGGATTCGGTGGGATGCCCCAGCAGCTCCACGAGTCGACGCTCGACCTGCTCGCTCATGACGTGCTCCCACCGGCAGGCCTCTTCGTGCACGTAGGCCCAATCGAGTCCGATGACGTCGGAGAGCAGGCGCTCGGCGAGACGGTGCTTGCGCATGACGTCGATGGCCTTCTGCCGGCCGGCGTCGGTGAGCTCGAGCGTGCGGTCGTCGGAGACCACGACGAGTCCGTCGCGCTCCATGCGGCCGACCGTCTGCGAGACCGTGGGGCCGGAGTGGCCGAGACGCTCGGAGATGCGCGCGCGCAGCGGCGTGATGCCCTCTTCCTCGAGTTCGAGGATCGTGCGCAGGTACATCTCGGTCGTGTCGATCAAGTCGGCCATGTGGGGGTTCCTCGGGAGCGTGGACGAGCCCAGCCAGCCTACCAACGGGGCCGGAGACCGGGCGTCACACCGGCGGGGGCTTACCGGCGCCGACTCTAGAATCGGAGCCATGCCCCACGTCCTGCTGCCTCGTGAGATCCTGCCCGCCGACGGACGCTTCGGCTGCGGCCCCTCCAAGGTGCGCACCGAGCAGCTGGAGAAGCTGCGCTCGCACCTCTCTCTCCTGGGCACGTCGCACCGCCAGGCGCCCGTGAAGGACCTCGTCGGCCGCACCCGCGGCCACCTCTCCGACCTCTTCCGCCTGCCCAGCGGCTACGAGATCATCCTCGGCAACGGCGGATCGACGGCGTTCTGGGATGCCGCGGCCTTCGGTCTCATCGAGAAGCGCAGCCAGAACCTCGTGTTCGGCGAGTTCGGCGGCAAGTTCGCCGCCGCCGCGAAGGCGCCCTGGCTCGAGGCCCCCGACGTGCGCTCGGTCGACGCCGGCACGCGGACCGTTGCCGAGGCCGTCGAGGGCGTCGACGTGTACGCGTGGCCGCACAACGAGACGTCGACCGGCGTCTCGGCACCTGTCCAGCGGGTCGCGGGCGACGAGGGCGCGCTGACCGTCATCGACGCCACGAGCGCCGCCGGCGGCATCGACTTCAGCGTCGCCGAGACGGACGTCTACTACTTCGCCCCGCAGAAGAACCTGGGCTCCGACGGCGGCCTCTGGTTCGCCGCGGTCTCGCCCGCCGCGATCGAGCGCATCGAGCGGGTCGCCGCATCCGGCCGCTACGTCCCCGAGTTCCTGAGCCTCAAGAACGCTCTCGACAACTCGCGCCTCAACCAGACGCTCAACACCCCCGCGATCGCGACGCTCGTGCTGCTCGAATCGCAGCTCGAGTGGATCAACTCGCACGGCGGCCTGCAGTGGGCCGACGCCCGCACGCACGAGTCGTCGCAGGCGCTGTATGACTGGGCCGAGGCATCCACCTATGCGACGCCCTTCGTGGCGGACCCCGCCGACCGCTCCCCCGTCGTCGTCACGATCGATTTCGACGAGTCGGTGGATGCCGCGGCTGTCGCCAAGAGCCTGCGCTCGAACGGGATCGTCGACACGGAGCCGTACCGCAAGCTCGGGCGCAACCAGCTGCGCGTCGCGACCTTCGTCTCGATCGAGCCCGACGACGTGCGCCAGCTCATCCGGGCGATCGACTACACGGTCGAGCGCCTCGGCTGAGGTTTCGCCCGGGTCTCGCCGAGCCCACACCCGGTGCCCGAGCCCACACTCGGCGGACGGCCGCGGAGTGTGGGGTCGGTGAACGAGTGTGGGTTCGAGCCCTCGGCGGGACCGGTGCCCGAGCCCACACCCGATGCCCGAGCCCACACCCGGCGGACGGCCGCGGAGTGTGGGGTCGGTGAACGAGTGTGGGTTCGAGGCGGCGGCGGGCTCGGCGGGCGGGACCGGGGGCTAACGCGCGAGCTCCGGGGGGACGGGCAGGGGCTCGAAGCCGGCGGCGCGGACGCGCGCGGGGTCGTGGCGCAGGCAGCGCACCGAGCGGGCGCGGTCGTCGCCCTCGACACGAGGAACCGTCAGCTCGGGCGTGACCGCGCGGCAGGCATCCCATGCGAACGCGCAGCGCGCGGCGAACGGGCACCCGCGCGGCAGGCGGGAGAGGTCGGGCGGCGAGCCGGGGATTCCGGAGAGCTCGCGCCGAGTCCCGCGGAGCGGCGGGAACGAGTGCAGCAGCGCGTCGGAATAGGGATGCCTCGGCTGCCGGTACACGTCGTGCGCCGCGGCATCCTCCACGATCTCGCCCGCGTACATGATCGCGATGCGGTCGGCGATCTCGATGAGCAGCGACACGTCGTGCGTGATGAAGATGACCGAGAAGCCGAGCCGTTCGCGGAGGTCGGCGATCTGCTCGACGATCTGCCGCTGCATGACGACGTCGAGGGCCGTCGTCGGCTCATCCATGATGAGCACCTGCGGATCGAGCGCGAGCGCCATGGCGATCATGACGCGCTGGCGCATGCCGCCTGAGAGCTGATGCGGGTACGACTTCATGCGGTCGGGCGAGATGCCGACGAGCTCGAACATCTCGGCCGCGCGCTCCTGCGCCCGCGCGGCCGACCATTCGGGCCGATGCGCGAGGATGCCGTCGACGATCTGCTTGCCGACGCGCGCGACGGGGTTGAGCGAGTTCATCGCGCCCTGGAAGACGATCGCGACGTCCTCCCAGCGCGTCTCGCGCAGGCCCGATCGTCGAGTGCGAGGATGTCGCGTCGCGACCCGTCGCGGTCGGTGAACCAGACGCTTCCGCCCGTGATGAGTCCGGGGGGCGCGAGCAGGCGGGTGGCGGCGTAGGCGAGCGTCGACTTGCCGCACCCCGACTCCCCCGCCAGCCCGAGCACTTCGCCGCGGTGCAGCGTGAGATCGACGCCGCGCAGGACGTGCGTCGGGTCGTCGTCGAAGCCGTACGAGACCGAGAGGTCCTGAATCTCGAGGATCGGCTCGCGCCCGGCGCCCCGGGAAGCGATGAGGGACGAACGGGTCGCGGTGCCGGTCACGAGGCATCCTCCTTCGGGGTCGGGGCCTTCTTGACGGGCACTTCCCGCACGACGGGCGTGAAGCCGACGCGGGGACGGATGCCGCGCCGCTTCAGCGCCTTCGCGTTGGCACCCGAGGAGCGCAGCCGCGGATTGACGAACTCGTCGATGCCGAAGTTGATGAACGTGAGAGCCATGCCGAGCAGCGCGATGCACAGGCCGGCGGGGACGAACCACCACCAGGCGCCGCGCTGCAGCGCGAGGTTGTTCTGCGCCCAGAAGAGGATCGTGCCCCAGTTCCACTCGCTCACAGGCAGGATGCCGATGAACGACAGGGTGATGAGCGACAGCACGGCGAAGGTCACGGTGCCGATGAAGCCCGCGGCGAGGATCGCCGTGAGGTTCGGCAGGATCTCGACGAACACGAGCCGCCACGTGCGCTCGCCGCTCGCCCGTGCGGCCTCGACGAAGTCGCGCCGTCGCAGCGAGAGGGTCTGCGCGCGCAGCACGCGCGCACCCCACGCCCACCCGGTCACGCCGATGACGAGGGCGACGATGAGGCCGCCCGTCGTCGGCAGCTGCCCCGCCACGATGATGATGAGTGGCAGCTGCGGGATGACGAGGAAGACGTTCGACAGCGCCGACAGCGTCTCATCGCCCGCCCCGCCGAGATAGCCGGCCGTGATGCCGACGACGGCACCGATGAACGTCGCGGCGAAGGCCGCCACGAAGCTCACGACGAGCACGTTGCGCGTGCCGACGATGATCTGGGACAGGATGTCGCGACCCAGGTGGTCGGTGCCGAGCCAGTGGTCCCAGGACGGCGGCTGGAGCAGGTCGGCGCTCGAGGCGCTCGGGTCGTACGGCGCGATCCACGGACCGATGATCGCCAGCAGGACGAAGAAGCCGAGGATCACGAGGCCCGTGATGGCCTTGCCGTTGCGCAGGAAGAGGAAGCGCTTGCGCTTGCGCGCGCGGCCGGGCGCAGCATCCATCTCCTCCACCTGGAGGGGCTCGGCGACGGTGTCGTCGAGGGTCCAGTCCACCATCGGCATGGGTCAGCCCTCCTGTCGGGTGCGGGGATCGAGGAACACGTACACGACGTCGGCGAGCAGGTTCGCGAGCAGCACGGCGAGCGTGATGACGAGGAAGCAGCCCTGCATGAGCGGGTAGTCGTGCGTGTTGACGGCCTGATAGAGCGTGTAGCCGATGCCCTGGTAGGAGAAGACCATCTCCATGATGAGCGTGCCGCCGACGATGAAGCCGAGCGAGAGGGCGAAGCTCGAGATCTGCGGCAGGATCGCGTTGCGCGCCGCGTAGCCGAACATGACGGCCCGCCCCGAGAGGCCCTTCGCGTGCGCGACGGTCACGTAGTCGTCGGACGAGACGGTCACCATCATGTTGCGCATTCCGAGGATCCAGCCGGCGATCGACGCCACGATGATCGTCATCGCCGGGAGGAAGCCGTACCAGATGACCGACGAGATGA
Source organism: Microbacterium sp. AZCO (assembly GCF_039614715.1). Taxonomy (GTDB): domain Bacteria; phylum Actinomycetota; class Actinomycetes; order Actinomycetales; family Microbacteriaceae; genus Microbacterium. The sequence goes on from NZ_CP154857.1 coordinate 2,150,835, forward strand.
ACTCCCAGCTGAAGCTCGGCACGAGCGACCGGTCGTACGAGCCGTTCGACGGGAACCATCCGAGCGTGACGGAGAACACCCAGATCGCGATGAGCGCGAGCCAGAAGTAGGGCACCGACGAGAAGAAGGTCGTGATCGGCACGAGCGAGTCGGCCCACGTGCCGCGGCGCCAGCCGATGCCGACACCGACGAGCGTGCCGACGACGAAGGCGATGAATGTCGCGATGCCGACGAGTCCGATCGTCCACGGCAGCGTCTGGGCGACGATGTCGGCGACGGGCGTCAGGAACTTGAAGGAGACGCCGAGGTTGCCCTGGAAGAGGAGCTTCCAATAGATGACGTACTGGTCCCAGATGCTGAGGTGCTCGTCGAGGCCCAGGAGCACCCGCAGCGACTGCTCGGCCTCGGCCGGAATGCGCCCCTGCATCTGCGCCATGATCGCCTTGACGGGGTCGCCGGGCATGAGGCGCGGGATGATGAAGTTGATCGTGATCGCGGCCCACGCGGTGATCAGGTAGAAGACGCCGCGGCGCAGCACGAACCTCACGAGGCCACCTCCGTCGAGGCATCCGACGACTCCGCGATGAGCACCGCGTCGCTGGGGCGCTCGCCGTACTGCTCGAGGACGCTCGTCACGGCGGGCCGGTCGGGCCGGTCGGAGTAGCCCCAGCACGCGGCCTCGCGGCCCTCGCCGACGGGGAGGAGCGGCGGCGACTGGGCCTTGCAGAGCTCCGTCGCGAACGGGCAGCGCGGGTGGAAGCGGCATCCCGAGGGCGGGTTTACGAGGCTCGGGGCCTCGCCGCGCGCACCGTGCGCCCGCGCCTCGAGGTCGTCCGGATCGGGCGCCGAGGCGATGAGCAGCTGCGTGTACGGGTGCTTCGGGTCCTGCGTCACCGACTCCGAGTCGCCGGACTCCACGATGCGCCCCGCGTACATGACGCTCGTGCGGTCGGCGAAGTAGCGAGCCGAGGCGATGTCGTGCGTGATGTACAGGATGCCGATGTTCAGTCGGTCGCGCAGGTCGCGGAGGAGATTCAGGATGCCGAGCCTGATCGACACGTCGAGCATCGAGATCGGCTCATCGGCGAGAAGGACGTCGGGGTCGGCGGCGAGCGCGCGGGCGATCGCGACGCGCTGGCGCTGGCCGCCGGACAGCTCGTGCGGGTACGAGTCGATGTACCGCTCGGGCGGCGTCAGCTGCACGCGGCGGAGGAGGTCGTGGAGCGCCTCGTCGAGCGCGGCGCCGCGCAGATGTCCGTTGTGGAGCCGGATGCTGCGCCCCAGCACGTACCGCACGGTGTGCACGGGGTTCAGCGACCCGAACGGGTCCTGGAAGATCATCTGCACGCGATGCACGTAGCGCCGGAAGGCTCGACGGCCCTTGGCCGTGGCATCCCTTCCGTCGAGCAGGATGCGTCCGCCCGTGACCGGCATGAGCTGGGCGAGGAGCCGGGCGATCGTGGACTTGCCGGACCCCGACTCGCCGACGAGGGCGAGCACGCGGCCGCGGTGCAGCTCGATCGTCACGCCGTCGACGGCGTGCACGACCTTGCCGCGGCCGGCGCCCCGCGCCGTGAAGTGCTTCGTGAGGTCGATCGCCTGAAGGACGGGGACGGCGGGCGCGGCGGCTCCGGGGGGAGAGTCGGCGTGGGGGTCAGTCTGCGTCATCGCATTCACCAAGGGTCGATTCCATCACGCGGCGCGGGGGGCCGCCGGACAGCTGGGGACAGAATGTGAGGTGCGCGGCGACGGGAGGAGTCGCCGCGCACCTCGGGGGTCGTCAGTCGCCCGTCGGCTTGAGCTTCATGACGATCTCGGCGGCCTGCTGTCCGGTGGGCTGAGCCGAGTTGTAGGGGTCGTCCTCGGAGGGGAACCCTGTGTAGTTCTTCGTCGAGTACTGCGCCGTCGACGGACGCGACCAGATCGCGAGTGCCGGCACCTCGTCGACGAAGATGCGCTGGATCGTGTCCATCGCCTCCGTGCGCGCGGCGTCGTCGGACGTCGAGGCGTAGGTCTGGAACGCAGCGGTCGCCTCGTCGTTCTTGAAGCGGCCGAAGTTCCAGTTCGCGGCCTCGCCGAGGGGCTGGTAGTACGCGCCGTTGAAGATGCCCGAGTACATGTCGTACGGGGTCGATCCGCCGTCGGTCCAGTGCAGCGACGCCTGGAAGTCACCCGGAGGGATGATGTCGGCGAACCAGCCGTCGGCGTTCGCGGGCTGCACCTCGGCGGTCGCACCGATGGTGGCGGCGGCCGTCTTGATGATGTCGAGCGCGGTGAGGTAGTCGTTCCAGCCGGCGGGGTTCGTCAGCGTGAAGGTGACCGGCGTGCCGTCGGGGTCGACGAGCTTGTCACCGTCGTACGTGTAGCCGGCGTCGGTGAGGAGCTTCTTGGCTCCCGCGACGTCGACCGTGTAGTCGTCGCCCTGGTAGTCGGCGGAGAGGTAGGCCTCGCCCGCCGGAAGCGGGAGACCCGTGACGTTGGTGAGGGCCGGGTTGACGCCGGACGTCGCGACGTCGACGAGCTGCTGCCGGTCGAGCACCATGTTGAGCGCCTGGCGGAACGCCTTGTCGTTGAACGGCTTCGTCTCGTTGTTGAGGAACAGCGCGTCGATGCCGAGGCCCGCCGCCGCGAACTGGTGGTAGTGCTCGGGATCTTTCGCGATGTAGACGTTCTCGTAGTCGGCGATGAACGTCCAGCCCCACTGCGCCTCGCCCGTCGTGAGGGCGGTGGTCAGGGCGTTGTTGTCGTTGTACGACGAGTAGCGGATCTCGGGCACCGCGGGCTTGCCGCCCCAGTAGTCCGGGTTGGCGACGACCGTCGCCGCCTGCGGGGTCCACGACTTGAACGTGTACGGACCGGTGCCGACGGGCTTCTTGTTCGGGTCGGTCGCCGGGTCCTTGACGTCCTTCCAGATGTGCTCGGGCACGATCAGCAGGTCGTACAGCTTCGCCTGGTTGACGAACTGCGGCTCTGTGAAGGACACCGTGACGGTCGAGCCGTCGCTCGTGATGTCGCCGTAGGGCAGCGCGGCGGTGTTGATCGCCTCGTTGTCCTTGCGGAGCTGGATCGAGAACGCGATGTCGTCGGCGGTGAAGTCCTTCCCGTCCGACCACTTCACACCCGACCGCGGCGTGATGACGGCCTGCGTGTAGTCGTCGTTCCACGTCACGCTCTCGGCGAGCCACGGCTCGGGAGCATCCGACGGCTTGGCCTTGTTGACCATCATGAGCGGCTCGTAGATGACGAACGCGTAGCCGAGCGACAGGGCCGAGGAGCCCGTGGCGAACGGCGACTGGTTGTCGGTCTGCGTGCCGTTGGGCATGCCGACCGTGAGGACGGCGCCGTCGCCGCCCGTTGCACTGGTACCGCCGCCTGCCGCGCAGCCGCTGACCAGCAGCGCCGCCACGGCGGCCCCCGCGACGAGCGGGGCGATCCGACGGAACTTCATGAGTTGCCTCCTTGCATTCTCTGGGTGAGGGGGTGGGAATGAGTCAGTGGATGATGTGGGTCGCCGCGAGCGGCAGGTCGCGGCTCGACCGGCCGGCGTGCACGACGTACGGGCCCGCGGGCAGGGTCCACGACGACGTGTCGGTCGACCAGACCTCGAATCGGCGGCGCCGGAGCGGGATCTCGACGGTGGCCGTCGACCCGGCCGCGACGTCGACGACGGCGAAGCCTGCGAGCCAGCGAAGGGGCCGGAGCGGATCGCTGCCGTCGGCGGACAGGTAGATCTGCACCACCTCGCGGCCGGTGCGATCGCTCGTGTTGGTGAGGGTCACGCGGGCGATCGCCTCGTCGGCTTCGTTCCAGGTGCCCGTGCCTTCTCCGGAGTCCGCCGGCGTGCCGGCCGGGCGCGTGCGCCCGGCCTCGAGCTCGAGCCGGTCGTAGCGCCACTGCGCGTACCCCAGACCGAACCCGAACTCGCGGGCGGGGGTTCGGTCGAGCCGGTCCCAGCCGCGGTGGCCGACATCGAGGCCCTCCGCGTAGTCGACGTACCCGTCTCGCGGGAGGCCGTTCGGCACGGGGACATCGGCCTCCGCCGCGGGAAGCGTCCACGGCAGCCGGCCCGACGGCTCGATCGCGCCCACGAGCGCGTCGGCGAGCGCGTCGCCCGCCTCCTGGCCGGGAAGCCACCACCACAGCGCGGCCGGGACCTCGTCGAGCCACGGGAGGATGACGGGCGCTCCGGCGTTGACCACGACGACGGTGCGCGGGTTGGCGGCGACGACGCGGCGCACGAGCTCGTCCTGCCGGCCGGGAAGGGCGAGGCTCGGGCGGTCCCATCCCTCGGACTCGGTCTCGGGGTTGGTGCCGACGACGACGATCGCGACGTCGGCGGCGCGCGCGGCATCCTCCGCCTCGACGAGCTCGTCGTCGACCGAGGCCCCGGGCGCGCGGTAGCGCAGGTGCACGCGGACGAAGCGGCCGAACGCGTCGGCGTCGACCACCTGTGCGTCGAGGGTGACGCGGACGCTCCCCTCGCCGATCACCGCGACGGGCGTCTCGGTCGTCGCAGGGTCTGAGTACGACGAGTCGAGGACGACCTCGGAGCCGACCACGTGCGTCGAGCGCGAGACGACCTCGCCGTCGATCCGCAGCTCGTGCGCCCCGACGGGGCCGACCTCGACCACGTGCGTGCCATCGCCGTGGAGGGCGACATCGGCCGTGAAGCGGACGGCAGCGACCGCGGCATCCTCGATCGGAAACCACACCTCGCCCGGATCCAGGATGACGCGCTCCTCGCGCACGTTGCCGTCGACGTCGAGGAATTCGGCGAGGATGCCGCGGGCTCCGCGCGGAGTCGTGACGAGGACTGCGGGGAGGACGGGCGCGCGGCGTTCGGTCACGCCGCCGCGGACGAGCGCGATCTCGGCCCCCGGAAGGACGCGGCTGAGACCCTCGAGCGGTGAGACGACGTGCGGCGGACGCACGAACGCACTGCCACCGCCCTGGACGAAGGGCTCGACGGCGTTGGCGCCGACGAGGGCCACGCGCGGGACGGCGCGAGGGTCGAGCGGCAGGAGTCCGTCGTTCGCGAGCACGACGATCGAGCGGGCGGTCGCCTCGCGCACGAGGTCGCGCACCCCGGGTTCGTCCGGCTCAGGCGTCGCGACCTCGACCGGCTCCGACGCGAAGGCTCCGACGCGGTGCGCGAGCCGCAGGATGCGGGCGACCTTGTCGTCGATGACCGACTCGTCGACGTCGCCGCGCTCGACGGCCGCGACGAGTGCGGCATCCCACGGTCCGCCCGGCCCCGGCATGACGAGGTCCAGGCCGCCGTCGGCGGACGCGACGGTGTCCTTCGTCGCGAGCCAGTCGCTCACCACCACGCCGTCGAAGCCCCACTCGTCCTTGAGGACGCCGTTCAGGAGCGGGCCGTGCGCTGTCGCGGTCGACTCGACCCCGTCCAGCGCGACGCCGTTGTACGCGGCCATGACCGACCACGCGCCCGCCTCGACAATCGCCTCGAAGGGCGCGAAGTACACCTCGCGCAGTGTGCGCTCGTCGATGCGGGAGACGTAGGTGGTGCGCTCGGTCTCCTGCTCGTTGCCGACGAAGTGCTTCACCGACGCTGCGACGCCCGCATCCTGCAGAGCGGAGACGAAGGATGCCGCGAGCTCGGCCGTGAGGTGCGGATCCTCCGCGAGGCACTCGAAGTGCCGGCCTCCGGCCGGAGTGCGCTGCAGGTTCACGACGGGTGCGAGGACGACGTCGACGCCCTTGCGCCGCGCCTCCCCCGCGATGAGACGCCCGAGGCGCGCGAGCAGGTCGACGTCCCACGTGGCCGCGGTCGCGGACGGGGCGGGCAGCTGCACCGAGGGGCGCTCGTCGTCGGAGACCCCGCGGACGCCGATGGGCCCGTCGGAGAGGGTGACCGGGGTCAGGCCGATGCGGTCGATGGCGTGCAGGCTCCAGGTCGACGCGCCCGTGAGCAGCCGCACCTTCTCCACGAGAGTGAGCTCGTCGAGGGCTGTCTGGATCTGCTCCGCTGCTTCCGTGCGGGTGTCCGCTGCGGTCGGGGTGGCCATCTTCGGCACGCCTATACTCCATTCACACACCTCATCCCCGAGGTGCACGAGCCATCGTTGCATACTTACTTACAAGTCAGTAAGTTACTTGTGTAACGAACGCATAACGGCGCGAGGAGACCCCGGATGACGTCCGACACGAGCACGCCCGCTCCCCCCGAGGGCGGCGTCGTGCGCACTCCGAAGCCGCAGGCGCGCACCCTCGAACGACGCGAAGCGGTGCTTCGCGCGGCCATGAGCGTCTTCGGACAGCGCGGCTACAACAAGGGCGCACTCGTCGAGGTGGCCGAGCAGGCCGGCATGACGCACGCGGGCGTGCTGCACCACTTCGGCAGCAAGGAGGGCCTGCTCGTCGCGATGCTGCAGTACCGCGACGGCGAGGAAGCGGCCGGCATTCCCGGCCGCGCGCAGACCGAGGGCCCCGCCTTCCTCGGACACATGCTCGACACGGTGACGGAGAACACCGACCGACCCGGCGTGGTGCAGACGTACGCGGTGCTCGCGGCGGAGTCGGTGACGGCGGGGCATCCCGCGCAGGACTACTTCCGCAACCGGTTCACGGGTCTCCGCGACAAGATCGCGGGGGTTCTCGCGGAGGTCACGGGACGGGATGCCGCAGATCCCGAAGTCCGCGATGACGCCACGGCCATCATCGCGCTGATGGACGGCCTGCAGGTGCAGTGGCTGCTCGACCCCGACGCCGTAGACATGCCCCGCATCGTCGAGAAGGTGCTCGACGAACTCGTCGACCGCCTGAGCACGAAGAACCCCGCGCCGCCGTTCCCGCGGCCGAAGGACTGAACCGCGGCTCAGGCCCGGTCGTCGTCGGGGTCGTCGTCCTCGAAGTCGGAGTCGTCGTCCGCCTCGTCGTCGTCCTCGTCGTCGTCGAAGTCGGAGTCGTCCTCGTCGGAGTCGTCGTCCTGATCGTCGTCGAAGCCGTCGTCTCCATCGGACTCGTCTTCGTCGTCCTCATCGGAGTCATCGTCGTCGGACTCATCGTCGTCGGACTCGTCGTCGTCGGACTCGTCGTCGTCGGACTCGTCGTCGTCATCGGACTCGTCGAACTCGTCCTCGTCGTCGAACGTCTCGGCGGCGGGCAGGTCGGCGGCATCCGCGAACTCGTCGATGTCGACCCCGTCGACGTCACCCGCGTGCAGGATGCGGGAGCCGTCGTCGTCGAAGTCGGCGGCATCCAGGTCCTCGACGTCGTCGAGCTCGTCGGCGTCCTCATCGTCGGACAGCTCGTCGTCGGACTCGCCGTCGTCGGCGGCTCCCGCCTCGGCGAGCGCCGCCTGCGCGGCCTGGTACTCGGCGAGCCGGACGGCCCAGGGCACCCAGTCGGGCGCGAGGAGCGCCGTCTCGCCGGGGAGCAGCTCGACCTCGAGCACGGTGGGCTCGGCGTCGCCGACGCTCGCGAGGGTGACCGTCCAGAACCATCCGGGGTATCCCGGCATGCGGTTCTCGAAGAGCAGCGACACGACGCCGCCCGCCTCCACGCGGTAGCCGGCAGGCTCGCCGATCGTCGCCTCGGGCGTGATCTCGCGCAGCGCCGCGAGCGCGAGGTCGTGCGCCTGGAAAAGCCGCTCGTCGACGACGATCTCCTCGGCGACGGCCTCGACGGCGACCTCCTCGACGAGGATCTCCTCGACGACGGCCTCGACCTCGCCGGTCTCAGCGTCCACGACCTCGACCACGACGTCCTCGATCACGACGACGTCGACGGGCGGTTCGCCATCGGCCGCTTCACCCGGTGTCTCCTCGGCGCCCTCGACGGGCGTCGTGTCGACGGCCGTCTCGTCGGCCGGATCAGGCGTCGAGCTCATCCGCGACCTTGCGGAGCACAGCGGCGACCTTCTTGGCGTGCGAGCCGCTGGGGTAGCGTCCGCGGCGCAGGTCGCCGCCGATGCCGTCGAGGAGCTTCACGAGGTCTTCGACGATGATCGCCATGTCGTCGGCGGGCTTGCGGGCGCGCTTGGCGAGGCTCACGGGAGCCTCGAGCACGCGCACCGAGAGCGCCTGCGGACCGCGCTTGCCGTCGGCGATGCCGAACTCGAGGCGGGCTCCCGCCTTGGGCGCCGGAGTGCCGGCGGGAAGGGCAGTGGCGTGCAGGAAGACGTCCTGGCCGTCATCGCTCGCGATGAAGCCGAACCCCTTCTCCTCGTCGTAGAACCTGACCTTGCCGGTGGGCATGGGAAGACCTCGCTATGGAAAAGCCCGCGCTCGGCGGGCACGATGAAACAGGACCGGAAGGCCCTCCCTCAAGCCTACGGCACCACCGCCGCCGGGGTAGGCTGGGGCGGATGAGCACGCGCAGCAGCGGCCCCGAACTCCCTGTTCGCCGCATCGACCGCATCCTCGCCTACATGGCGCTCGGACTCACGATCCTCTCGATCGTGTGCTTCTTCGCGGTCATCCTCGCGCGGCCGCTCGGGGTGACGAACTTCGCCGCCGGCATCTGGCCGCTCGTCGTCGTCCTGCCGCTCATCGCCCTGCCGATCGCGTTCGTCATGATCGTCGTGCTCCTCATCATGAGCTTCGTGCGACGCTCGCGGGCCAACAAGGGGGCGTAGGCAGCCCCGATGACCACCGACGAGCGCTCGCTCGCGACGTGGCTGGCTTCCCGCGAGGACGCGGCGCTGGCCGACACGTTCGCGCGCCGCGCCGTCTCGGCCTCCGCGCCGTGGCACGACTTCTTCGATGCCGCCGCGGCGCTGCTGGACGCGGCATCCATCGATCGCGCGCTCGTCTCGCTCCCCCGGCCCGCCCTCGTCGCCCTCGCTTCCGGCGACGCCGGCGCGGAGCGCGACCTGCTGCAGGCCGCCGCCCTCGTCGACGCCGACGGCGCCCCGTATGCAGCGGTTGCCGAGCGCGTCGCCGTGACCTCGAACGCACGGCCCGAGGCCTTCGCCCCGACGGATGCCGTCGCCGAGCCGCCGCCCTCGGGAGACGCCGCCTCGGCGGCCGCCGCCGAGCGCGCGTTCGAGGCGACCGGCGCCCTCGCCGACCTGCTCGTCGCCACCGAGCACACGCCGCTCGCCCGCACGGGGACGGGCGCGGTGAGCGCCGTCGATCGTCGAAGGCTGACGGATGCCGGCGCCGTCGAGTCGCCCGAAGAGCTCGACGACCTCGTGCGCGTCGCGGACGCGGCGCACCTGCTCGACGCCGTCGACCGCGAGTGGATCGTGAGCGAGGATGCCGAGCGCTGGCTCGAGTCGTCGACGGCGCAGCGGTGGGCCGCCGTCGCGGACGGCTTCCGCTCGAGCCTGCCCCCGGGGCTCCGGACGCCCGCGGGCGGGTACCTGCCGCCCGCTGCCTGGAGCGGCATCCACCCCCTCGACCCGGATTGGCCCTCGACCGCCGAGCAGCTCGCGCGCATCGCGCTGCGTTGGGGGCTCGTCACGCCCGAGGGCGACGAGCCCGAGTGGGCGCGCACGCTGCGCTCCGGTGCGACGGCGGATGCGGCATCCCTCGCGGCCCTCCTCCCCGCCGAGATCGACCGCATCTACCTTCAGGCCGACCTCACGGCCATCGCCCCCGGCCCTCTCGCGCCGGCGCTCGACCTGCGGCTGCGCGGCATCGCGGTGCGCGAGTCGCGAGCGCAGGCATCCACGTATCGCTTCACGGCCGAATCGATCGTCGCCGGAATGAACGAGGGCGAGACGGCGGAGTCGATCCGCGACTTCCTCGCGCGGCTCTCGCTCACCGGCATCCCGCAGCCGCTGGAGTACCTCGTCGCGACGACCGCGTCGCGGCACGGGCTCGTGCGGGTCGGGGTCTCGGGTCTGAACACCGCGGTCTCGAGTCCCGCGCCGGGCGTGCTCGACGCGATCGCCGTCGACCAGGCGCTGCGCCCGCTCGGGCTCGTGCCCGATGGAGGCGTGCTGCTCACGCGGGTCGGACGCGACGTCGTCTACTGGTCGCTCGCCGACGCGCGGTATCCGGTCGTCGCGGTCGACGCCGACGGAGCACTCGAACCCGTCGTGCGACGGCGCCCGCGCAGCGCGTCGAACGGCGAGCAGGGCGAGCGGTCGTATGCGACGCTGCTCGCGCGCCTGCGCGAGAGCCACGAGACGGATTCGGATGCCGCGTGGCTCGGCCGCGAGCTCGAGCAGGCCGTACGTGCCCGATCGGTCATCGCCGTCGCAGTGCGCCTGCCCGACGGCTCCGAGCGCTCCTTCACCCTCGAGGCGACGGGCCTCGGCGGCGGCCGCCTGCGCGGACGCGATCGCGGCGCCGACATCGAGCGCACGCTCCCGGTCTCGAGCATCGTCTCGGTCCGGCCCGTCTGACCGCGCTCCCCCGCCCCACCATCCACGCTGAGCCTCCGCCGGTGCGGGGGCGGCCCGCGGCGAGCCCGGCCCGGGATCCGCCGGTAGAATCGAACGTTATGGCTGACGGCCCCCTCATCGTGCAGAGCGATCGCACCGTGCTGCTCGAGGTCGCCCATCCCGATGCCGAGACCGCGCGCCACGAGCTCGCGATCTTCGCGGAGCTGGAGCGGGCCCCCGAGCACATCCACACCTACCGCGTCACGCGGCTCGGGCTCTGGAACGCCCGCGCGGCGGGCCACGACGCCGAGGACATGCTCGGCACGCTCGACCGCTGGTCGCGCTTCCCCGTGCCGCCGTCGGTGTCGATCGACATCCGCGAGACCGTCGGCCGCTACGGACGCCTCGTCATCGAGCGCGACGACGAGGGTGCCCTCATCCTGCGGTCGACGGATGCCGCGGTGCTGGCCGAGGTCTCGAAGAACAAGCGCATCTCGCCCCTCCTCATCGGCCGTCCGTCCGCCGACTCCTTCCTCGTCGACGCGTGGGCACGCGGCCACATCAAGCAGGAGCTGCTCAAGATCGGCTGGCCCGCGGAGGACCGCGCCGGCTACACGCCGGGCACGCCGCATCCCATCGACCTCGCCGAAGACGGCTGGAACCTGCGCCCCTATCAGCGCCTCGCCGTCGACAAGTTCACCGACGGCGGCTCGGGCGTCGTCGTGCTCCCGTGCGGCGCGGGCAAGACGCTCGTCGGAGCCGCGGCGATGGCCGACACCAAGACGACAACGCTCATCCTCGTGACCAACACCGTCAGCGCCCGGCAGTGGCGCGACGAGCTGCTCAAGCGCACGTCGCTCACGCCGGAGGAGATCGGCGAGTACTCGGGCCAGGTCAAGGAGATCAAGCCCGTCACGATCGCGACCTACCAGATCCTCACGGCCAAGCGCGGCGGACAGTATGCGCACCTCGCGCTCCTCGACGCGCTCGACTGGGGCCTCATCGTCTACGACGAGGTGCACCTCCTCCCCGCGCCCGTCTTCAAGCTCACCGCCGACCTGCAGGCGCGCCGGCGTCTCGGCCTCACCGCGACCCTCGTGCGCGAGGACGGTCGCGAGGGCGACGTGTTCAGCCTCATCGGACCCAAGCGGTTCGACGCGCCGTGGAAGGAGATCGAGGCCCAGGGCTTCATCTCCCCCGCCGCCTGCTACGAGGTGCGCGTCGACCTGCCCGCGGGCGACCGGCTCGAGTATGCGGCAGCCGCCGACGAGGAGCGCTACCGCCTCGCCGCGACGGCGCCCGCGAAGATCGGCGTCGTCCGCGACCTCGTGGAGCGGCACGCCGGTGAGCGCATCCTCGTGATCGGCCAGTACCTCGACCAGATCGACGTGCTCTCCGAAGCGCTCGGCGCCCCGAAGATCACCGGAGCGACGCCCGTCGACGAGCGCGAGGAGCTGTACCAGGCCTTCCGCGAGGGATCGATCGACGTGCTCGTCGTGTCGAAGGTCGCGAACTTCTCGATCGACCTGCCCGAGGCATCCGTCGCCATCCAGGTGTCGGGATCGTTCGGCTCGCGTCAGGAGGAGGCCCAGCGCCTCGGACGGCTCCTGCGCCCCAAGCAGTCCGGCAACACCGCGAGCTTCTACACCCTCATCGCCCGCGACACCGTCGACCAGGACTTCGCGCAGAACCGCCAGCGCTTCCTCGCAGAGCAGGGCTACGCGTACACGATCCTCGACGCCGACCAGGTCGCCGCCTGATCACGAGGCGACGCGGCCTCGACGCCGACCAGGCCGCGGCCCGACCCGGAGGCGACGACTCCTGGTCGCCGCCCAGGTCGCGGCCCGAGCGGCCGAGCGCGGCAGTTTCCTGCGAGCGCGGCCGTCGCACGACGCAGCGCTCGCAGGAAACTGCAGCGTTCGCGAGCCGCGGCCTCGCACCCGACCCCCTCAGCCGACGTAGCGGAGAAAGACGAAGCCGTCGTCGTCGGTCAGCACCCCCGCCAGCGCGAACCGGCGATCCGACTCAGACGCGCCCGCGACGATCCGGCCGGCCTCTCCGCCGACGAAGCGCGGAGCGATCGTGACGCAGACCTCGTCGACGAGCCGGGCGTCGAGCAGCGCGCCGAACAGGTGCGGGCCGCCCTCGCACAGCACCTGGGTCAGGCCGCGTCGGGAGAGGTCCGAGAGCATCTCGGGCAGGTCCACCGACGAGTCGCCGCACACGACGACGTCCGCCACTCGTGCGAGCGCGTCGCGCCGGTCAGCCGGCGCTCCCGCGTGCGTCACGACGATCGGCCGTCGCGACGGCTCGGCGAAGACGGCATCGCCCGGCTCCAGGCCGAGGTCGGCGGACACGACGGCGAGCCGGGGCTGCTCGGCGAGTCCGTGCTCGCGCCGCCACGCGGCATCCTCCTCCGAGACCTCGATGCTCCCGTAGCCCTCGACCCGCACGGTCCCCGCACCTACCACGACGACGTCGCTCAGCGTCCGCAGCACCTGCATGATCCGGCGGTCCGTCTCCCCGCCGAGCCGGCCGCTCTCCCCGCCGAGCGTCACGGCGCCGTCGGCGCTCTCGACGAAGTTCATCCGCACCCGCGTCGCGGCGCGGTCGGGAAGCGCATACGCCTCGAAGAGCTGCTCACGGGTCGGGTTCACGAATTGCCCTCCGGCCGGGTGTTGTGCAGCTCGTAGGCGGGCTCGCGCCATCCGCGGATCGCCTCGACCATGCGCATCGCGTCGACCGTCTCGGGCACGTTGTGCGCGCGGACGATGCGCGCGCCGTGCGTCGCGCACCAGACGGCCGCCGCGAGCGAGCCGGATAGCCGCTCGCCGCGCTGGCGGTCGAGCGCCTCGCCGATGAAGTCCTTGTTCGACAGCGCGACGAGCAGCACGTCGCCGAGCTCCGCGAGCTCGCCGAACCGCCGCGTCAGCTCGAGCGAGTGCCGCGTGTTCTTGTTGAGGTCGTGTCCGGGGTCGAGCACGATCCGCTCGGGCGGCACGCCCCGGCACAGCGCGAGGTCGCGGCGTTCGCGCAGGAAGTCGGCCACGTCGCGCACGACATCGTCATACCGCGGGAGGGGATGCTGCGTCCGCGGCGCGGCGAGGCTGTGCGCGATGACGATCGTGGCGTCGCTGTCGGCGACGACGTCGGCCATGCACGGATCGCGGAGGCCGGTCGTGTCGTTGACGATGCTCGCACCGGCATCGATCGCGGCCCGTGCGACCTCGGGATGGAAGGTGTCGACGCTCACGGCGACGATCGGCGCGAGCGCCGCGACGACGGGCACGACGCGCTCGATCTCGTCGGCGATCGGCAGCGCGGGTCCGGGTGCGAACGGCACGCCTCCCACGTCGACGATCTCGGCGCCGGCGGCCGCGGCATCCCTCCCCTTCTCGATCGCGGCGTCGAGGGCGTAGGTCGCACCGCGGTCGTAGAACGAGTCGGGCGTGCGGTTGACGATCGCCATGACGGCGATGCGGCGGGAGAAGTCGATCGACCGCCCGCCGAGGCAGCGGACGGGATGCGCGATCACGGGGCGAGCTCGTTGAGCGCGATCGACCCGTCGCGGAGCGCGTCGGCCGTGACCGGCGCCGCGTCGCGGATCAGGCGCTGCAGCTGCTCCTGGACGTCCCACACATTGACGTTCATCGCACCGACGATACGCGTGCCGTCGTGCCAGAACGCGATGAACTCGCGCGTCGCGACGTCGCCCCGCGTCACGACCCGCGCGTCCTTCATGAGCGGCGGGTAGCCCGAAAGCTCCATGCCGAGATCGAACTGATCGGTGTAGAAGTACGGGATCGAGTCATGGGATGCCGGCATCCCGAGCATCGACCGCGCCGCGACCTCGCCCGCCTTGAGGGCGTTGTCCCAGTGCTCGCTGCGCAGGTGCCGTTGGATCACCGGATGGTAGGCGTTGGCGACGTCGCCCGCCGCGAAGATGTTCGACGCGTCGGTGCGGAGCCTTTCGTCGACGACGATGCCGTTGTCGACGTCGATGCCGGCTCGCTCCGCGAGCGAGACGTTGGGCACGGCCCCGACCCCGATGACGACGAGGTCGGCGGGGATCTCCTCGCCGTCGACGAAGACCCCGCTCACGCGCCCCGCCCCCGCGATGCGCTCGACCTGCACCGACGCGCGCAGGTCGACTCCCTTCTCGAGGTGCAGGTCGCGGAACACGGCGCCCATGTCCTCGCCCAGGGCCGCCTCGAGCGGCACGCGGCCGCGCTCGAGCACCGTCACCTCGTTGCCGAGGGTCTTGGCGGTCGCGGCGACCTCCATGCCGATCCAGCCCGAGCCGATGAGCACGAGCCGGCGGCCGCCGCCGCGCAGCTCGGCGGCGAGCGCATCGGAGTCGTCGAGGGTGCGGAGGGTGCGCACACCCTCCAGGTCGGCGCCGTCGAGCGGAAGCCGTCGCGGCGACGAGCCCGTCGCGAGGAGCAGCGCGTCGTAGGTGAGGGTCGAGCCGTCGTCGAGCGCGAGGCTCTGCCCCGCCGGCTCTAGGGAGGTCGCGGTCACTCCCGTGCGCAGCCCCACCCCCTTCTCCTCGTACCACGCGGCATCGTGGAGGATGACGGCATCCCGTCCCTCCTCCCCCGCGAGAAAGCCCTTCGACAGAGGCGGCCGCTGATAGGGGGGATGCTGCTCCGCCGCGACGACCGTGAGGTCGCCGTCGAAGCCCTCGTCGCGGAGCTTCTCGACCGCTGTGCCGGCGGCGAGGCCGCCGCCGACGATCACGTAGTGCGCCATGACTCCTCCTCGTCCGCAGGCTAGATCCGTCCTTTTCTTTTGTCAACCATTACCGCTTTTAGAGCGGTAGGGTGGGGCCATGATCGCCGCCAATCGTCTCGACGAGGTCGCCGCGCTGAGCGATCCGGTGCGTCGACGGCTGTACCGGCTCGCACGGGAGCGGCCCGTCGGTCGCGACGAAGCGGCGGAGGCCCTCGGCATCCCGCGCAGCACCGCCGCATTCCATCTCGATCGCCTCGCCGACGCCGGCCTCCTCGCGGTGTCCTATCGGCGCCTCTCGGGCCGGACGGGTCCCGGCGCGGGCCGGCCGTCCAAGCTCTACGCCGCCGTGTCGACCGACGTCGTCGGAAGCGTCCCCGAACGGCATTACGAGCTCGCGGGCTCGCTGCTCGCCTCGGCGATCGAGCGGGCCGAGATCGACGCGGTGCCTGTCCGGGAGGCGCTCGTCAGCGTGGCTGCAGAGGCGGGCACCGGCATCGGGGCCCAGTCCGACGGACTCGACGAGGCGCTCGTGCGGTGCGGCTTCGAGCCGTCCGACGACGGCGCGGGCGGCATCTTGCTGCTGAACTGCCCGTTCCATGCACTAGCGACGGCGCACACCGACCTCGTCTGCCCCGCGAACGTCGCATTCGTGCGGGGGCTCGCGGAGGGCGCCGGCGATCCCCGCGACGCCGTCCTCCAGCCGCGCGACGGACACTGCTGCGTGCGGGTGCGCGTCGCCTCGTGACGCCTCACTTGTCGCAACTGCGGCAGATATCCAGCGGCGGCGTGTATTCCCTCGACATAATGAGGGCATGACCGCACCCCGCATCCTGGTCGTCGACGACGAGCCGAACATCCGCGACCTGCTCATCACGAGCCTCCGATTCGCCGGGTATCAGGTGAGGGCCGTCTCCAACGGCGCCCAGACGATCTCGGCCGTGCTCGAGGAGGAGCCCGACCTGATCATCCTCGACGTCATGCTCCCCGACATGAACGGCTTCAGCGTGACCAAGCGCCTCCGCGGCGCGGGATACACGGCGCCCATCCTCTTCCTCACGGCGAAGGACGAGACCGAGGACAAGATCACCGGTCTCAACGCGGGCGGCGACGACTACGTCACGAAGCCCTTCTCGCTCGACGAGATCGTGGCGCGCATCCAGGCGATCCTGCGCCGGACGATGCAGGCCGACGAGGAGTCGGTCATCCGCGCCGGCGAGCTGACGATGGATCAGGACACGCACGACGTCGTCGTGGGAGAGGCCTCGATCGACCTCAGCCCCACCGAGTTCAAGCTGCTGCGCTACCTCATGCTCAACCCCAACCGCGTCCTGTCCAAGGCGCAGATCCTCGATCACGTCTGGGAGTACGACTTCAACGGCGACGCGGGCATCGTGGAGAGCTACATCTCCTACCTCCGCCGCAAGATCGACCCGCACTCGACCGAGCCGCTCATCCAGACCAAGCGCGGCTTCGGCTACATGCTGAAGGCCGGCAAGACCGCCTGACCGGCGGACAGCGCGAGTCGGCCGCCCCGCGGCCGTCGGGAGGCGACGAAGGGAGGCGGTCGCCCTGGCGACGAAGTCCGATGCGGTCACCACGTGGTGGCGCGGCATCAGCCTGCGCGCGAAGGTGACGGGTGTCACCGTCGCGCTGCTCGTCGTGGGCCTCGCCGCCGCCGGCATCGGCACGATGGCGTTCCTGCGCAACGCCCTCATCATCAATCTCAACGATCAGCTCGCGCAGCTGACGTCGACCGACGTCGCGGTCAACAGCCTCATCGACACGACTGTCGAGAACGGCCAGGCCACGTTCACGGCGAAACCGGATGCCGCGACGGACTACTTCGTCGCGATCTACGGGCCGGACGGCTCCATGCAGATCACGGCGGGCGGCGACGACGACGCACCCCGGCCGCAGTTCCCCCCGACCCTCACGCTGCAGCACACGCAGGAGCGCGGCCTCGCGCCCACGGAGCTGCTGAGCGTCGACGGCAACTGGGTCTTCCACGCCAGCACGGACATCTACCAGCCGGTCGGCTCGGCGGAGCTCTATCCGCAGATGGTGGCGATGCCGCTCGCGCCGATCAACCGCGTCGTCACGACCTACCTCGGCATCTACGGCGTGCTCGCCCTCATCACGATCGTCGCCGGCGCCCTCCTGACGCGCTGGCTCGTGACGCTCACGTTCCGCAGCCTCGGACAGGTCGAGTCGACCGCCATGACGATCGCCGCCGGCGACTTCAGTCTGCGCATGACCGACATCGAGCCGACCACGACCGAGGTCGGGCGACTCAAGATCGCCATCAACGCGATGCTCGACAGAGTGGATGCCGCGATCTCACAGCGCGACTCGACGGTCCGGCAGATGCGCCGGTTCATCGGCGACGCGAGCCACGAGCTGCGCACTCCGCTCGTCACCGTCCGCGGCTACGCCGAGCTCTACCGGATGGGTGCGATCGAGGGCGACGACGATGTCGCGCAGGCGATGGACCGCATCGAGAGCGAGGCGAAGCGCATGGGCCTCCTCGTGGAGGACCTCCTCGCGCTCGCGCGCCTCGACGAGCGGCGCGACGTCATCATCGGCCCGGTCGACCTCCGCCCCGTCGCACGCGATGCCGCGATGGACGTGCGCGCGGCATCCCCTCTCCGTCCCGTCACCGTGGTCGACACGACGGTCCTCCCGCCCCCGGAAGAGGCCGTCCCCGACGAGGAGTCCGAGCCGACCAACGAGCCGCCGGAGGCGAGCGCACCGAAGGGTCGCCGCGGCACGAGCACCCGGCCCGCGATCGCCCGCGCGGGCGCCTCGACCCTTTCGCTGCTGCGCCGCCGGCCGCGGCCGGTCCCCGCGACCCAGGCGTCCGGCGTCGGCGAGGCGCCGCCCGTCGCGCCCGTCGACCTCGGAGAGGCCGACGCCGCCTCCGCGACACCTCCCATCGTCCTCGGCGATGAGAACCGCATCCGCCAGGTCGTCGCGAACCTGCTGGGCAACGCCCGCCGATTCACGGCGGAGGACTCCCCCATCGAGCTGCACATCGGAGTGGATGCCGCGGCCGGCATGGGCTGGATCGAGGTGGTCGACCACGGCGAGGGCGTGCCCGACCAGATCAAGGACAAGATCTTCCAGCGCTTCTGGCGCGCCGACACGTCGCGCGCCCGCGAGACCGGGGGCACGGGCCTCGGTCTGTCGATCGTCGCCTCGATCGTCGAGGCGCTGCACGGCACGGTCGAGGTGCTCGACACGCCGGGCGGAGGCGCGACGTTCCACGTCGCGCTGCCTCTCGTGCGCGAGCGCGGCGATCAGATCGACATCCTGACGCAGCCGATCCAGCGCCCCCGCGACGAGCGCTGACGCCCTCTCCTCCCCAGCTCTTCTCCGAAGCCGGGTCGCCCACAGCTGCGCCTGACGACACGGGATGCCGCACCCGCCGCCCGTAGCGTGATCGGCACGACACCCCCAACCCAGAGGAGTTCCCCATGGCCGCCTTCTCCGTCGACAGCGACGCCGTCTTCGCCGCGACCGGTTCTGTCCGCGCGACGATCGACCGCATCCAGGGCGAGACGCAGTCGATGCTCGCGCAGCTGACGCACCTGCAGTCCACCTGGTCGGGCGGTGCCGCCGTCGCCTTCCAGGGCGTCGTCGACCAGTGGCGGGCGACTCAGCGTCAGGTGGAGGACGCCCTCGCGGGCATCAACTCCGCGCTCGGCGTCGCGGCCCGCCAGTACGCCGACGCCGAGCAGGCGTCGATGGCGCTGTTCCGCTGAGCGGCGCGTTCGGTCTCGCGCCCCTCGCTCCACGACCGGGTCTGAAGGCTCCGGTCGTTGAGCGACGACGCGCAGCGACCGAGGCGAGACGCCCCGCACAGACGAAGAAGGCCCCCTCCCGAGGGAGGGGGCCTTCTTGCGGTTCAGCTATCGCTGGGCGGGACTCAGAAGTCCATGCCACCCGTCGGGTCGCCGGCCGGAGCCGCAACCTTCTCAGGCTTGTCGGCGACGACGGCCTCGGTCGTGAGGAAGAGGCCGGCGATCGACGCGGCGTTCTGCAGCGCCGAGCGGGTCACCTTGGCGGGGTCGATGATGCCCTGCTGGAACAGGTCGCCGTACTCGCCGGTCGCGGCGTTGAGGCCGTGGCCGACGGGAAGGTCGGCGACCTTGTTGGCGACGACACCGGGCTCGAGGCCCGCGTTGAGGGCGATCTGCTTGAGCGGAGCCTCGATCGCGACGCGCACGATGTTCGCACCGGTCGCCTCGTCGCCCGAGAGCTCGAGGTTCTCGAACGCGACCTTGCCGGCCTGGATGAGCGCGACGCCACCACCGGGGACGATGCCCTCCTCGACGGCCGCCTTCGCGTTGCGGACGGCGTCCTCGATGCGGTGCTTGCGCTCCTTGAGCTCGACCTCGGTGGCCGCGCCCGCCTTGATGACGGCGACGCCGCCGGCGAGCTTGGCAAGGCGCTCCTGGAGCTTCTCGCGGTCGTAGTCGCTGTCGGTGTTCTCGATCTCGCGGCGGATCTGGGTCACGCGACCCTCGATCTGCGCAGCGTCACCGGCACCCTCGACGATGGTCGTCTCGTCCTTGGTGATGATGACCTTGCGCGCGCGGCCGAGCAGGTCGAGGGTGGCGTTCTCGAGCTTGAGACCGACCTCCTCGGTGATGACCTGGCCACCCGTGAGGATCGCGATGTCCTGCAGCTGCGCCTTGCGGCGGTCGCCGAAGCCGGGGGCCTTGACGGCGGCCGACTTGAAGATGCCGCGGATCTTGTTGAGCACGAGAGTCGCGAGCGCCTCGCCCTCGACGTCCTCGGCGATGATGACGAGCTCCTTGCCGTCCTGGATCACCTTGTCGACGACGGGCAGAAGGTCCTTGATGTTCGAGATCTTCTGGTTGGCGATCAGGATGTAGGGGTCTTCGAAGACCGCCTCCTGGCGCTCGGGGTCGGTGACGAAGTAGGGATTGATGAAGCCCTTGTCGAAGCGCATGCCCTCGGTGAGCTCGAGCTCGGTGCCGAACGTCTGCGACTCCTCGACGGTGACGACGCCTTCCTTGCCCACCTTGTCGATGGCCTCGGCGATCAGGTCGCCGATCGTGGTGTCGGCAGCCGAGATCGACGCCGTGGCGGCGATCTGCTCCTTCGACTCGACCTCCTTGGCCGAGGCGAGCAGCTCGTCGGTGACGGCCTTGACGGCCTTCTCGATGCCCTTCTTGAGCGAGATCGGGTCAGCGCCGGCCGCGACGTTGCGCAGGCCCTCGCGGACGAGTGCCTGGGCGAGGACGGTGGCCGTCGTCGTGCCGTCGCCGGCGACGTCGTCGGTCTTCTTGGCGACCTCCTTGACCAGCTCGGCGCCGATCTTCTCGTACGGGTCGTCGAGCTCGATCTCCTTGGCGATCGAGACACCGTCGTTCGTGATCGTGGGGGCGCCCCACTTCTTCTCGAGCACGACGTTGCGACCGCGGGGGCCGAGCGTCACCTTGACGGCGTCGGCCAGCGTGTTGAGGCCGCGCTCGAGGCCGCGGCGGGCCTCCTCGTCGAAAGCGATGATCTTTGCCATGTGTGTGTCGTCCCTCCGGAACGTTGGCTTTCGGTCTTAGCACTCACAGATGCGGAGTGCTAAGCCATTCTGGCACTCGCCCCTAGGGAGTGCAAGCCGCGCAGCATCCCTCCGACACACGACGACACCCCGGGGCCTCGGCCGCCGGGGTGTCGGGAAGTCAGTCGTCAGGCGACGATGCGCACAGACTCCGCCTGGGGACCCTTCTGCCCCGTGCCGACGGTGAACTCGACCTTCTGGCCCTCTTCGAGGACGCGGAACCCGCTCATGTCGATGTTGGAGTAGTGCACGAAGACGTCCTGCCCATCCGCCACCGTGATGAAGCCGAAGCCCTTCTCGGCGTTGAACCACTTGACCGTGCCCTGCGTCATTCGAATCACTCCTGTAGCCGTGTAGATGGGCCCATCGTATGGTTCGCCGGAATGCCGGAATCGCGCAGACGGCAACTGTTGACACCCCTGCCGCGAACTGTTTACCCCGCCGAAACACGCGGGTCGGCGGCGGCGTGCTCTCAGGGAGTGGGAGTGGCGCTGGGCGGGTTCGCGGTGCGGTCCAGGCCGAGCACGACGACGAGCTGCTTCTTCGCGCTCTCGTCGACGTCCGCCGTGTTGGGGTCGTCCTGCGGCTGGTAGACGTCGCTCTGCGCGACCTTCGCTCCGCCCAGCACCTGCTCGGCGAGGCCGCGCGCGGCCGCCTCGTCCTCGGGGAACGCGTAGTAGACGGTCGTCTCGGCGAAGTCGGTCGCACCGGAGCCGCCGGCGGTCACGGAGTCGGCCGGCCAGCCCGCCGCGATGATCTGGTCGCGCGTCTGGGTGGCGAGGCCGTCCTCGGGCGTCGCGTTGAGGACCAGCACCGCGTAGCTCGTGTCGACGACCGGAGCGATCGTCGCGACCGGCGTGGGCGTCGGGGAGGGCGTGGGGAAGAGCACGATGCGGCCCGAGGCGATCAGCGTGCCGAAGATGCCGACGGCGACGAGCACGATGGTGGCGAGCACGGCCCACAGGAAGACCACCCACCCGCGCATGTGCGGGTTCTCGGCTCGGTGTGCGCCGACACGGCCGCTGTCCGCCGGAAGTTCGTCGAAGCGATCCCGGGGAAAGGTCGATTTCGGCACCAGTGAATGCTACCCGTCGTGTTCTGTGCGTCCGGTCAGCGCGGCTCGGCGGCGGCCCGACGGCCCTCGGCCACACGGGATGCGTCGCGCAGCCGGCGCAGGCGCTTGACGAGCATCGGATCGTGCTGCTGGGCGTCGGCGGTGTCGATCAGCCGGCCGAGCAGCTGGTAGTACCTGGCCGGCGAGAGGCCGAGATCCGCACGGATCGCCTCCTCCTTCGCCCCCGCGTGCCGGCGCCACTCCGCCTCGAACTCGAGGATGGCGCGATCGCGGTCGGTGAGGGGCACGGCCTCACGTTAGCCCCGAGCGGACCCGTCGCCCGCGCGCCACTCCACGAATGCCCCGAGCGGATCGACCGCCGCGAGCGGAACGGCATCCCGGGCCAGCACGAAGCCTCCCCACGAGGATGTGTCGATCGGCGGATCCCACTCCTGATGCAGTGCCGGCGGGTCGATCGTGATCCACGCGGCGTCGAGGTCGCGCACCATGCCGATGAGCCGTTCGCGCCCCGCGCGAGGGATGTGGGGCAGCACACCGGGCGTCGTGACGACGAGCGTCGCGCCGGCCGGTGCCTCGGCCGCGAGGGCAGCGAGGACGCCGGGCTCGCTCGCATCTCCTCCGACGATGCGGGGCGGATCGGATGCCGCGACGTCGAGGGCCGCCTCGATGCGCTCGGCGCGCCCGTCCTCCCCCGGCCAGACGAGGGTCGTGAGGAATCGACGGTCCGACGCATCGCGCGGGTCGAGGGGCGCGACATCGATCCCCGCGCGCCAGACGATGTCGGGCATCCCGAGCGGCGGAGCGCCGCGCAGCGACGAGTGCAGCACGACGCGCGAGGGTCCGTCGGCGGGGTCGAGGGACACCGCCCGGTCACCGTCGAATCGATAGGAGTATCGGTCGGGGTAGAGGCAGAGCCCGGCGCTGGCCCCGATCTCGAGCAGCGCGATCGGCCCCTCCATCGTCGCGAGGGCGGGGAGCAGCGCGGCACATCGCTGCGGCTCGTTCGTCTGCAGCCCGCGCCGAGCGCTCTCCGCGACGACGTCGTCGATATGTCCGGCGAGCCACGCCGCCCACGCCTCGTACGCGGCGAGGGGCGCACCCAGGAGTCGTGTCAGGGCGAAGACGAGCGGCGGCTGACGTCTCGTCGCCGGAATGCGCGCCACGAGCGCGGCCGTCTCCGCATCGCGGGCGATCCCCGCCGCCCACTTCTCGTAGAGCGCCGATCGTCCGGGCGCCTCGTCCCGCGCGAACCGCGCATACCGCTCCTGCACCTCGGCGGCCGCGGCATCCCGTTCGCTCGTCACCGCTCCATTCTCGGCGGACCGTGAGCAACAGGAGGAACACCCGCCGCGCACCTCGGGTTGAATGGAGGGGCAGAAGGAGAACCCATGAGCTATGCAGTGAACAAGACGGATGCCGAGTGGCGCGAGGAGCTGGGCACCGAGCAGTACGCCGTGCTCCGCGAGGCCGCGACGGAGCGTCCCTGGACGGGCGAGCTGCTCGACGAGCACCGCGCCGGCCTCTACACGTGCGCGGCCTGCGGCGCCGAGCTGTTCAAGAGCGGCACGAAGTTCGACTCGCACTGCGGGTGGCCGAGCTTCTACGAGTCGATCCGCCCCGAGGCGGTCGAGCTCATCGAGGACCGCAGCTACGGCATGGACCGCACGGAGGTCCGGTGCGCCACCTGCGGCTCGCACCTCGGCCACGTCTTCCCCGACGGCTTCGGCACCCCCACGGGCGACCGCTACTGCATGAACTCGATCGCCCTCGACTTCACGCCCGAGTCATGACCGGTGCGCTCGAGGCGGTCCGCGACCGCCGCTCGTGGTCGAAGGTGACGCCCGAGGCGCCGACGCACGGCGAGCTGCTCCCGCTCGTCGCGGCCGCGGGCCGCGTCGCCGACCACTCCTCCCTGCGCCCGTGGCGCCTCATCGAGCTGCGCGGACCCGACCGCGACGTGCTCGGCCGCGCGATCAACAAGGCCGAAGGGCACAAGGGCGCGTCGACCAAGCCGCTCCGTGCTCCCCTGCTCATCGCAGTCGTCTCGAGCCCCCGCAAGAGCTCGAAGGTGCCGAAGTGGGAGCAGGAGGCCGTCGCCTCGGGCGTCGCCCACATGCTGAGCCTGCTGCTCGACGACGCGGGCTGGGGCGTGTTCTGGCGCACGGGCTCGTATACGCGCAGCAAGGCCGTCGCCAAGGCGCACGGCCTGAAGAAGAACGAGGAGCTCCTCGGCTGGCTCTACGTCGGCGGCAAGCCCGGACGCGGCCGTCCGGGTCACCGCAAGCCGGTCGACGCCTCACGTTTCCTCTCGCGGCTCCCGAAGAAGGACGACAAGCACCAGTAGCGGGATGCCGCGCAGCGGCTGACCTCGAAGACCGGATGCCGCACGCCGGCGGCGGTTCTCACGTGCCGGATGCCGCGCGCCGGCGGCGGTTCTCGAAGACGGGATGCCGCGCAGCGGCTGACCTCGACGACCGGATGCCGCACCCCGGCGGCGGTTCTCACGTGCCGGATGCTGCCCGCCGGCGGCGCCACGGCACGACCGCGACGATGACGCCCACGAGGGCGACGACCACGGCGGCGAGCGCGACGCCGAACGACGGCCCGGACAGGGGCGGCCACAGAGCGTCGAGCACGATGGATGTCGCGAGCAGACCGACGACCGACCCGAGGCCGAGCAGCAGCACGCCGGTGTGCCGCACGAGCGCGGCCGACAGGAAGATGTAGACGACGCCGATCGCACCGCCGGCGTACATCCACGGCTCGGTCGCGGTGCCCGTGGGTCCGCCGCCGATCAGCAGGTGCACGAGCGCCGCGATCGCGAGGGCGATCGTGCCGCCGAGGAAGTTCACGAGTGTCGCGACGAGCGGGCTGCCGACAGCCTGCCGAAGCCGCCCGTTGGTCGCCTGCTGCCAGGCGATGCCGGCACCGGCGAGGAACGGGAGGAACAGCATCCACCACGGCGCATTCGCCGGCCCCTCCCCCGCGAGGCACAGGACCACGGCGGCCAGCACGATCGCGCCGCCCGCGACGCGGCCCAGTGTCATGGCGACGACGCCCGCCGGACCGTAGCCGGCCCGGTCGAGCACGAGTCCGCTGACCGTCTGGCCGGCGACCACTCCGACCGTGAAGAGCGCGACGCCGATCGTCGCGACGGCGAGGCCCTGGGTGGCGACGGTGAGGGCACCCGCGAGGCCGCCCAGCAGCATCCAGATCGGGATGGTCTTCCCCGCCCCCGTCACGAGGCGCGCGATGGCCGCCCGACCTTCGGGCAGGATCGCGCACAGCACGGCGAGGATCACCAGGCCCGAGCCGAACGAGATGACGGCCGCCGTGAAGCCGTCGCCGAGGGCGAGTCCGAGTGAGCCGTTGATGCGCGCCTGCACGGCCGTCATGACCCCCACGAGCACGGCTCCGCCCATCGCGATCCAGGCGGGCGGGCGGGGGCGGGTCACCGGTCCATCATGCCCGGGCTCGGACCACCGCCCGAACTCGCGCCGCGGCGCGGCGCGTTCCAATCTTTACCGCTCAGTACGGAATACGCCGCGGCCGCACCCGGTTGGAACCCGCATAGCGTACCGATCGGTACAGATGTAGATGGGATGGATCATGGGAGACCTCGACAGCAAGACCGCACTCGTGACGGGCGGAACGTCCGGTATCGGCTTGGCGGTCGTCCGCCGCTTCGTTCAGGAGGGCGCGCACGTCGTGGTGACGGGACGCACGGCCCAGAAGCTGGATGCCGTACAGGCCGAGTTCGGCGACGCTGTGACGACCGTTCAGGGCGACGTCTCGCGCCTGGACGACCTCGACCGGGTGTTCGCCGCGGTGAGCGAGCGCGGCGCCGGACTCGATGCGGTGTTCGCGAACGCGGGTGGTGGCGAGTTCGCGACGATCGAAGACATCACGTGGGACCACTTCACGACGACGTTCGAGTCCAACGTGGGCGGCACGGTGTTCACCGTGCAGAAGGCGCTGCCGCACCTCAACAAGGGAGCGGCCATCGTCCTCACCTCGTCCAACATCGATGTCAAAGGCAGTGCGTCGTTCAGCGTCTACGCCGCGTCGAAGGCCGCGATCCGCAGCTTCGCCCGCAGCTGGGCGGCGGAGCTCGTCGACCGGGGCATCCGGGTGAACTCCGTCGCACCCGGGCCCATCGCGACTCCGGGACTGAGCGGGCTGGCTGCCGAGCCCGAGCAGGCCGAGGCGCTGCTGGGCGGACTCGCGGCGGGCGTCCCGATGCGCCGCCTGGGCGCGCCGGACGAGATCGCCGAAGCCGTGCTCTACCTCTCCTCGCCGCGCAGCTCGTACGTCACCGGCGCCGAGCTGTACGTCGACGGCGGTGCGAGCCAGATCTGACACGTTGTGCGCCGGGGCAGCCCTTCGGAGCGCCTCGGCGCGCATGCATCCACGCGGGAGATCCGGGTGCGGCGTCCCCTACGTTGGGTACGTCCGGTGATGGCGAGGAGGGCTCGCATGGCCACGAGAGGCCGACCACGGGAGTTCGACGTGGACGAGGCGCTCGATCGTGCCATCGAGCTCTTCTGGCGTCAGGGCTACGAGGGAACGAGCCTCACCGATCTGACCGAGGCGATGGGCATCAACCGACCCAGCCTCTACAGCGCCTTCGGGAGCAAAGAGGGCACCTTCAAGCTCGCGGTCGACCGGTACGCCCGCATCGACATGGCCTACGTCGAGGACGCGCTCGCGGAGCCGACCGCGTATGACACCGCCCGCCGGTACCTCCTCGAGAACGTCGATGCGATCACGACGCCCGGCCGCCCGCCCGGCTGCCTCTCCATTCAAGGGGGCCTGTCGAGCGCGCCGCAGGACGAGGGGATCGTCCGCTACCTCGAGGATCGCCGGGCGGACGGGGCGGCGCGATTCGCCGAGCGTTTCGCCGCAGCGATCGATGCCGGCGATCTTCCCGCGGAGGAAGACCCCGTCGAGCTCGCGCGCTACCTCACGACGGTGTCCGCCGGCCTCGCCGTCCAGGCGGCGGCCGGAGCCACGCGAGACGAGCTGAGGCGAGTCGCGCAGCGGGCTCTGACCGCCTTCCCCCATCCCGCATAGCGCGCGATCGAGCCGCGCCACCGGCATCCACCATTCCGCTAGGACTCACGTCGGACGCAGCTCACGTATCAGGCGCTCTGCTCGGCCCTCTTCTCAGGTGGCCCGTCACCGACGGGCCAGGGGCCGCTCCTCCAGCGGCGAGAAGGAGAGACATCATGGCTCTGAACACCAGCCTGATCGCGATCATCGCGCGCAAGTACCCGCAGATCTGGGAGATCGTCGGCGGCGGCCCGGGCGGCCTCCGCACGCGCATCGACGCGGTCGCCCTCAACCCCCAGCCGCTGCCGCCGGCCTTCCGGTACGGCGCGGCCGTGGCGCGCCAGGTCGTGCAGACGGCCGCCACGGCACACATGCTCAGGGTGGCGTACGAGCCCGGCGACGACATCTGCCCGCCGCCGCGGCACTGGCCGCCGATCCCGTTCCCGTTCCCGCCGGACCCCGACCCGTACCCGTGGCGGGTCGCGGACGAAGAGTTCGACGTCGACTACGCCCTCGGTCTTGCCTTCACCCTCGAGGCGTCGGCGAACGCCTGGAGCCGACTCGACGGCGCGGACGCGCTGGAGCGCCTGCACGAGGTGGCCCTCAAGACCGCGACGCAGGCGGATCAGCGCTGATCCGCGGACGATGGATGCCTCGACCGGCCCGAGGGCGGGTTGAGGCATCCATCATTCCGCTGCTGATCAGGAGAACACCGGAGTGAGGAACCTGCGCTCGTATCGCCGGATGCAGCCGGTGGTGCGCGCGAGCTCCCAGGCGGCCTGGCACTCGGGATCCGTCGTCGACGCGGTGCGGTACACCTCGTACTCGGCCAGCGAGGGGAAGGTGAACAGCGCGAACGCCTCGTCGCTGTCGCCCTCGCTGGGGATGAAGTAGCCGTGGTGCGTCCCGCCGAGCTTGTTCACCAGCCGGATCCACGCACGGCCGTACTCGGTGAAGTCGTCGAGCTTGTCGGGATCGATCTCGTACCGGAGATGAACGGTGATCATCGGGGCTCCTCTGCAGTCAAGCGAAGAGACGAGTCTCGCCGACCGACACCGTGGCGAGCGGCGGTCTCGGCAGAGTGCGCGAAGAGTGGCGGAGAAAGCTCGGCGACTGGCAGAGCACATGGAGCCGAGCACAGGGGATCTCAAGCGTGGAGCCGACCACGGGACTCGAACCCGTAACCGCCCGATTACAAGTCGGGTGCGCTACCAATTGCGCCAGGTCGGCAGGGTGCCCAGTCTAGTCGGGCGGGCGCAACCGTCTCAGCCGGCGGGGGTCGGAGTCGGCGTCGGGCTCGACGTCTTGTAGTAGCTGTCGCTCGCGAGCGTCAGGACGAACTGCGAGAACTCGGCGGGGTCATCGAGTGCGCCGACGTAGGGCGTGCCGTTGACGAGCACCATGGGCGCCTTCGTGAGCGTGACGCCGTCGGTGTCGGGGATGCCCTCGAGCGCTCGGTCGGTGGCCGACTTGGCCCAGGCGGCGAAGTCCTCGTCCTCGATGCAGGCGCGCACGATCTTGGCCGGCGCACCCTTCGCGATCGCGATGGCGGCGAGCTCGGAGTCGGTGAAGCCGTCCGAGTCGAGGGCGGGCTGCTTCTCGAGCAGGGCGTGCGTGAACGCGAAGAACTTGTCGGGGGCGTGCGTCGCGACGCAGGCGGCGGCGCTCGCGGCGCGCAGGGAGTACTTCGTGCCGTTCGACTTGGCGGTCAGCATCGCGACGGGGTAGTACGTCAGCGTCGCGGCGCCCTGCGACACCCAGGCCGAGAGCTGCGGCGCATTGGCGAGCTGGAAGTCGCGCGAGCCGGACGAGAGGTAGTCGACGTACACCCGGATGTCGACGGCGGCGCCCTTCGTCGGGGTCGCGCCGGGGGTCGGCGTCTCGGTGGGCGCGGGGGTCTCGGTCGAGGCACCGGCGCCGGGAGCGTCGAGATCGCCCGCCGCGTCCTCCATCGTCGTGCCCGAGACGCTCGTGACGACGACGCCGTCATCTGTCACATTCGTGGGATCGAGAAGGGGCTTGGATGCTGCGGAGCCGACCGTCCAGGTGACGACGACGGCGACGACCGCCACGACGGCCGCCACGACGACGGCGATCGAGGTGGTGCGGATCACCCGGGCACGCGACTGCTTCGCCTGCACCTGGAGCGCCTTCTCGCGCACCGCTTCACGGCGGTCGCTCGGAACGGGCGCGTTGGGTGATTCGTCGCTCGACATGGAACCTTCTGGGAACGGGGTGGCCCGAGGCCTGGTCGCACCGGGGCGGCGACCGTTGACGATGCTAGCCAGGCACCCTGGGAAAAGCCCAGACGGAGCCTCCGCGGCGGCTCCGCGCGGCGCCGCAGGCTGCTGCATCCGCTCTCCGACGGCACCCGGAATCGGCCGCAGCGCCCCGCCATGTCATACTGAGAGATACGCCCAACGGTGGGCGGCGGGAAAAGCCCCCGCACTTCCATTCACTACGGATCGTCCGGCACGTACCTGCCGGTGAAGGAGAACACAATGGCGTCCGTCACGTTCGACAACGCAACCCGTCTGTACCCCGGGGGCACGCGCCCCGCAGTGGACAAGCTCAACCTCGAGGTCGGAGACGGTGAGTTCCTCGTCCTCGTCGGCCCCTCCGGCTGTGGCAAGTCCACGTCGCTGCGCATGCTGGCCGGCCTCGAAGAGGTCAACTCCGGCCGCATCCTCATCGGCGATCGCGACGTCACCGACGTCCCGCCGAAGGACCGCGACATCGCGATGGTCTTCCAGAACTACGCGCTGTACCCGCACATGACCGTCGCCGAGAACATGGGCTTCGCGCTCAAGATCGCCGGCGTCGGCAAGGACGAGCGCGCCGCTCGCGTCCTCGAGGCGGCCAAGCTCCTCGACCTCGAGCAGTACCTCACGCGCAAGCCGAAGGCCCTCTCGGGTGGTCAGCGTCAGCGTGTCGCGATGGGCCGCGCCATCGTCCGTCAGCCGCAGGTGTTCCTCATGGACGAGCCGCTGTCGAACCTCGACGCCAAGCTCCGCGTCCAGACGCGCACGCAGATCGCGTCGCTGCAGCGCCGCCTCGGCGTCACGACGGTCTACGTCACGCACGACCAGACTGAGGCCCTCACGATGGGCGACCGCATCGCCGTGCTGAAGGACGGCCTCCTCCAGCAGGTGGGCTCGCCCCGCGACCTGTACGAGAAGCCCGACAACGTCTTCGTGGCCGGCTTCATCGGCTCGCCCGCGATGAACCTGTTCCCGGTCGATCTCGCCACGGGTGGCGGCATCCAGTTCGGCACCGCCATCGTGGACGCCGACATCGACCGCCCGACGAACGCCTCGCAGATCACCGCCGGTGTGCGTCCCGAGGACATCGTCGTGAACCCGGCCGACGGCAAGGGTCTGACGGTCGACGTCGACCTCGTCGAGGAGCTCGGCGCCGACGGCTACCTCTACGGCCACACCGACATCAACGGCAAGCGCACCGACATCGTCGCACGCGTCGACGGCCGCATCCACCCGAACGCGGGCGAGAAGGTCGTGCTGGCCCCCGTGCCGCACCACGTCCACGCGTTCGACGTCGAGTCGGGTGAGCGCCTCACCAAGAAGGCGATCGCCTCGGCGTAATCGATCAGGACACAGCGCGGGCGGCTCTTCACAGACCGCCCGCGCTGTGCCGTTTCCAGGAGAAGAATGCCCGCCGCCCTCAGCATCACCGCCAGCTCCGTCGACCCGGGTCTCCTGACGCTGCCGTGGTCGACGCCTCTCGCCGAGTGGCCGTCGAGCCACATCGTGTTCCTCCCGAAGGGCATCTCGCGGCACCTCGTGCGCTTCGCCAACCTCTCCGGGCGCGTCGTCGCCATCAAGGAGACGACCGAGGAGATGGCACGCCGCGAGTACGACATGCTGGGCAACCTGCATCGCCTGGACGCTCCGTGCGTCGAGCGCGTCGCGGTGATCGCGGGACGAGTGGATGCCGCGGGCGAGCCGCTGCCCGCCGCGCTCGTCACGGCCCACCTGAAGTTCTCCCTCCCCTACCGCGCCCTGTTCACGCAGGTGCTGCGCCCCGACACCGCGAACCGCCTCGTCGACGCCCTCGCGGTGCTCCTCGTGCGGCTGCACAACGTGGGCTTCTTCTGGGGCGACGTGTCGCTCTCGAACACGCTGTTCCGCCGCGACGCGGGCGCCTTCGCCGCGTACCTCGTGGACGCCGAGACGGGTGAGCTGCACGAGAGCGGTCTGACGCCGGGGCAGCGCGCGCACGACCTCGACGTCGCGCGCACCAACATCGCCGGCGAGATCATGGACCTCGAGGCGGGCGGGCGGCTCGAGGGCGGCGTCGACGCGCTCGCGATCGCCGACGGCATCATGTCGTCGTACCACTCGCTGTGGGGCGCCCTCACCGACAAGGAGAGCTTCGGCTCCGACGAGGCGTGGCGCATCACGGAGCGCGTCCGGCGGCTCAACGAGCTGGGCTTCGACATCGGCGAGATGTCCATCCAGGCCACGACGGACGGCACGCGCGTCTCGATCCAGCCGAAGGTCGTGGATGCCGGCCATCACCAGCGGCGCCTGCTGCGCCTCACGGGCCTCGATGTCGAGGAGAACCAGGCGCGCCGCCTGCTCAACGATCTGGACGAGTTCCGGGCGCGAGTCTCACGCCTCGGCGATGACGAGGAGATGGTCGCGCACGAGTGGCTGACGCGCGTCTTCGAGCCGGTCGTCAAGGCGATCCCCTTCGACCTGCGTTCCAAGCTCGAGCCCGCAGAGGTGTTCCACCAGGTGCTCGAGCACCGCTGGTACATGTCGCAGGCGCGCGGCAAGGCCGTGCCGCTCGCCGAAGTGCTCACGAGCTACGTCGACGACGTGCTGCGGCATCGCCGGGATGAGGCTACCGTGATGGGTCCGCCCACCGAGACGATGGCACTCCCCGTGATCACGGGTGCGATCGACACCCTCGACGACGACGAAGAGATCGACTGGCGCGACCTGGTCTGAGCCGGGGCGGCCGAGCCTGCACATCCCGGCGTGGATGTGCAGGATGACGGATGCCACGCTGCTGCGCGCTCCGTCATCCTGCACATCTCCGTCATTCGGCGCGGATGCTCCGCGCGCGAGGACGCGTCAGTAGCCGACGGTGAAGCGCTCGCGGTGGTGCTTCGGCGTCTCGATCTCGTCGATGATTGCGACCGCCAGGTCGGGTCCCGAGATGAAGGACTCGCCCTGATCGTCGACGACGATGACGTCGCCGCCGTCCCGGTAGCTGCCCGTGCGCTCGCCGGGGTTCCAGGCGCCGAACCCGCCGGCGGGGTGGATGTAGAACCAGTCGTGCCCGTGGTCCTGGGCCTGCAGGTCCTCCAGGACGCCGATCGCCTCCAGGGCCTCAGGCTTGTACTCCTCGGTGAAAGAAGGCTGGTCGACGACCCGCTCGCCGCCGGGCGCGACGAGGCTCCCGCCGGCGCCGCCGATGACACCGACGCGCACCGAGGTGGGCAGCTCCGCGACGAGCTGCGCGACGTTCGTGCGCACGCTGCCCTCCATGTCGCCTCGCGCGGGCACGGCGAGGACGACGACGTCCACGCCCTCGAGCTCGCTCACGAGGCTCGGCACGTCGAGGAGCGTGCCCTCGATGTAGGTGGCACCCTCGACGCGCTCGGCCGGCAGCGTGCGCGCCACCGAGACGACGGTGTGCCCGCGATGCACCCCCTCGGCGAGGATGTGGCTGCCGGCGTAGCCGGTCCCTCCGATGACGGCGATACGAGCCATGGTGTTCCTTTCGTCAGGTCCTGCTGAGGCCAGCGCGCCGCGTGCGCGGTTCATTCCCGCGAATGCACTATTCGGGCGCGCCGGCTCGCATCGTGGAGACCTGGTAGAGGGCGACGGATGCCGCGATCCCGGCGTTGAGCGACTCGGTCGCGGCCGAAATGGGGATCGACACGATCTGGTCGCACGTCTCGGTGACGAGCCGGGAGAGGCCCTTGCCCTCCGACCCGACGACGATGACGACGGGACGGTCCGCGAGCGCGAGGGACGGGAGCGACACGTCTCCGCCGCCGTCGAGGCCGAGCACGAAGACGCCCTGCTTCTTGAGCTCCTTGAGCGTCGTGGTCAGGTTCGGCGCGATCGCGACGGGGATCCGCGCCGCGGCGCCGGCGCTCGTCTTCCACGCGGCCGAGTTGACGCCCGCGGAGCGGCGCTGCGGGATGAGCACGCCCTGCCCGCCGAACGCCGCGGTCGAGCGGATGATCGCGCCGAGGTTGCGGGGATCGGTCACGCCGTCGAGCGCGACGAGCAGCGGGGTCTCCCCCGTGTCGATGATCTGCTCGAGGAGGTCCTGCGGGTGCGCGTACTCGTACGGCGGCACCTTGAGCGCGACGCCCTGATGGACGCCGTCGAAGCCCGCCATGCGGTCGAGCTCGGGCCGGGTGACCTCGAGCACGGGGATCTCGCGGTGCGTCGCGATCGACAGCATCTCCTTGACCCGGTCGTCCATCTCGACGCGCTGCGCGACGTAGAGCGCCGTCGCGGGGATCTTCGCCCGCAGCGCCTCGAGCACCGAGTTGCGGCCGGTCACGGTCTCGGTGTCGTCGCCCGACTTCGACTTGGGAGCGCGGTTCGGGTTGCCCCCCTGCGAGCCGCCGGGACGGCCCTTGCCGCCCGCCGCCGCATAGCGCTCGGCCGCGGCCTTGCGCTTGCCGGCGGGGTGCCAGGCGCGGTCCTCCGCCTTGGGGGTCGGTCCGCGGCCCTCGAGGGAACGCTTGTTCTTGCCGCCGGATCCCTTGGTGGGACCCTTGCCGCCCTTGCTCGCGCCGGGGCGCCCTGGCTTAGCCATCGATACTCCAATGTGTCCCGTCGGGGGTGTCTTCCAGGGCGATGCCGGCCGCCGCGATCGCGTCGCGGATGCGGTCGGCGGCCGCCCAGTCCTTCGTCGCACGCGCGTCGGCGCGCTGCGCGATCATCGTCTGCAGCAGGGCATCGAGTGCGGATGCCTCGGGCCCGGCCGTGTCGGCGATCCACTTCGGGTCTTCGGGGTCGATCCCGAGGATCCCGGTCATGATCGCGACCTCCGCGAACGCCCGCACGACGCCGTCGCGGTCGCCGGCGTCGAGGGCCGAGTTGCCGTCACGCACCGTCTCGTGCAAGACGGCGAGCGCCTGCGGCACGCCGAGATCGTCGTCGAGCGCCGCGGCGAACCGCTGCGGCACGGAGGCTTCGACCCGCTGATCGCCGTCGGTGGCCAGCGCGCGGGAGGCGCGGTGGAGGAAGGTGCGGATGCGGTCGAGCGCCGCCTCCGCCTCGTCGAACGACGACGCCGTGATGTCGAGGCTCGAGCGGTAGTGGGCGGCGGCGAGCGCGTAGCGCACGACGAGCGGGTCCCGCTCGCGCAGCAGGTCCTCCGCGAGGACGAAGTTGCCGAGCGACTTCGACATCTTCTGGTCGCCGACGGTGACGAGCCCGTTGTGCACCCAGTAGCGCGCGAACGGGTCGCCGGCAGCCGTCGACTGCGCGAGCTCGTTCTCGTGGTGGGGGAAGCGGAGGTCGAGACCGCCGCCGTGGATGTCGAACTCGGGGCCGAGGTAGCGCCGCGACATGGCGGAGCACTCGATGTGCCAGCCCGGGCGTCCGGCGCCCCACGGAGAGTCCCACACGGCCGATGCGGGCTCGTCGGGCTTTGCGCCCTTCCAGAGTGCGAAGTCGCGGGGGTCGCGCTTGCCGCGCGGGTCCGCGTCCTCGGCCGGCTCCATCGCGTCGAGGGACTGGCGGGTGAGCGACCCGTACTCCGCCCACGACCGCACGTCGAAGTACACGTCTCCGGCGGCGGCGTACGCGTGGCCGGCGTCGATCAGGCGGGCGATGAGCTCCTGCATCTGCGGGATCGACGCCGTCGCTCGCGGCTCGTAGGTCGGGGGCAGGATGCCGATCGCGGCGTACGCCCGCGAGAACTCGAGCTCCATGCGGTAGGCCAGCGCCCACCACGGCTCGGAGTCGGTCGCGTTCGTCAGCACCTTGTCGTCGATGTCGGTGACGTTGCGCACGAAGGTCACCCGGCCGTACCGGTGGGCGAGCCAGCGGCGCAGGATGTCGAAGCTCAGCGCTCCGCGCAGGTGACCGATGTGCGGTCCCGACTGTACCGTCGGACCGCAGACGTAGATGGTGACGTTCCCGGGATCGAGCGGCACGAAGTCGCGCAGCAGCTGCGCCTTGGTGTCATAGAGCCGGACGGTCACCGATCCAGCCTACCGGCGCCCCGTGCCCCGCCCCGAGTGTGACGGCACGGGATACTGGAGCGTGCTCCACGTCCTCGCGGTGTTCGCCGCCGCCATCCTCTTCGGCACGACGGGCACGGTGCAGGCGCTCGGCCCCGACGGCACGACCCCCCTCGCCGTGGGCGCGGTCCGTCTGGCGATCGGGGGCACGGGTCTCGCCGTCATCGCGTTCGCCCTCGCGCGCCGTCA
Organism: Microbacterium sp. AZCO; assembly: GCF_039614715.1. Classification (GTDB taxonomy): domain Bacteria; phylum Actinomycetota; class Actinomycetes; order Actinomycetales; family Microbacteriaceae; genus Microbacterium. The sequence goes on from NZ_CP154857.1 coordinate 2,186,008, forward strand.
CCGCGTGCGAGCGGAGCGGAGGGGGGATGCCGCACCCCTCGCCCTCCGGCGACTCGGCCGCTCGCAGCGCGTGCGCGCCCTCTCGCTCATGGTCCTGACGGGTGTCTGCCTCGTGACCTACCAGCCGCTCTTCTTCCTCGGGACGACACGCAACGGCGTCGCGGTCGGCACCGTCATCGCGCTCGGATCGGCGCCGGTCATGGCGGGGCTCCTCGAATGGATGCTCACGCGCCGCGCGCCGAGCTCGGCGTGGATGGTCGCGACCGCCTTGGCGACCCTCGGCGTCGCACTGCTCGGCTTCGGCGGGGATGCGGCGGGCGGGGGCGGGACGGACCCGATCGGGCTCCTGGGTTCCCTCGGCGCCGCAGCCTCGTTCGCCGTCATCGCCAACGCGCAGCGGCGCCTCCTCGACGACGGCTGGGACCCGTTCACCGTGGTCGGCGCGATGGGTGCGAGCTCCGCCGTCATCTCGATCGCGGTCCTGCCGTTCGTCGACCTCTCGTGGATGGCGACGCCCGCCGGCCTCGCGATGGGACTCTGGCTCGGCATCGCGACGATCTCGATCGCCTACGTCCTCTTCACGTGGGGGCTGAGCGGCTTGACGGCGGCGACCGCCGCGACACTGACGCTCGGCGAGCCGCTGACCGCGAGCATCCTGGGCATCGTCGTCCTGGACGAGCGGCTCAGCGTCCTCGCGATCATCGGCCTCATCGTCCTGGCGGCAGGGCTCGCCCTGCTGGCGTGGGGCTCGCGCACGCGCGATCCCCGTCCCTTCGCCGTCGAGGGCTGATCAGGGCTCCGTCAGCGGGCGCCCGCAGGATCGGCAAGGACGACCAGAGCGATGTGACCCGCACGGCACACGTCGCGTACATTCGTGACGTCCCGCGAGAAGGAGAGTGGATGCCGATCGAGATCCTGGCCGACGACCTCACGAACGAGGCGACCCTGCGCCTGATCGCGAGCCATCTCGACGGCATGCACGAGAGCTCGCCCCCCGAGAGCGTGCACGCACTCGACGTCGCGGCGCTCCGGCATCCCTCGATCACGTTCTGGTCGGCCTGGATCGACGGCGACCTCGCCGGCATCGGCGCCCTCAGGGCGATCGACGCCGAGCGCGGCGAGCTCAAGTCGATGCGGGTCGACGACCGCTTCCGCGGCACCGGCGTGGGCCGGGCCATCCTGCGCCGCATCGTCGCGGAGGCGCGCGAGCGCGGCATGACGAGCCTGTGGCTCGAGACCGGCTCGACCCCCGACTTCACGCCGGCGCAGCGGCTCTACGCGAGCGAGGGCTTCGTCGTGTGCGAGCCGTTCGAGGGATACACGCACGACCCGTTCTCGGTGTTCATGACGCTCTCGCTGTCGTGAGCGCGCTGTCGGCCGGGACGTCCGCGAAGAGGCGCTCGACGACGTAGTCGGCATCGACGCCCATCCCCATGAGCGTCGGGGAGGCGACCGAGTACTGGAACGGCAGTCCGAGGAAGGCCAGCCCGGGGACCGTCCGCGAGATGCCCCGATACTCGTCCGGCCAGCCCGTCCCGTCGACCGCGCCGTCGATGCGGATCCACGTGAAGTCCGGTCGCGACCCCGTGCACCACACGATCGTCGCGGCGTCGATCGCGACGCCGTCGTCGGTCGCGGGCCGGCCCGAGGCATCCGCGCCCCCGATGCGCGGGACACGCACGACGCCGGCGCGATCGAGGTCCTTGAGCGAGTTGCGCACGAGATCGACCCCGTGACCGCGCGCCGTGTCGCGCAGCTCGCGGCCCTTCGCGGTGTCGATCGTCGTCCGCAGCAGGCGGCGGATGAAGATGCGGCTCACGAGGTTGCCGATGGGTGTGTCGATGTCGCCGGGAACCTGTCCCGGGTGACGGCCGGCGAGCGTGACATCGTGCCCGGCGGCAGCCGCCTCGAGGGCGATGTCGGTGCCCGAGTTGCCGGCGCCGACGACGAGGACGCGGCCGGGGGCGAGATCCTCGGGTCCCGCATACGCGAGCGAGTGGATCTGACGGATGCCGGGGTCGAGCCGGGGCGCGAAGTCCGGTGTCACCGGCACTCGGTGTGCGCCTGCCGCGACGACGACCCGGCGCGCGAGGAGGATCTCCCCCGCGCTCGTCTCGAGACGGAAGCCCGCTCCGGCGCGGGTGAGGGCCACGACGCGGGTGCTCGTGTGAACCGGGAGCGCGAACGTCTCGGCGTACCGCTCGAGGTAGTCGCCGAACTGCGCGCCCGTCGGGAACTCGAAGTAGCCGATGTCGAGGCGCAGCCCGGGAAGCTCCGCGAGGCTCCGGGGCGTGAAGAGCTTCAGCGACCGGTACCGCGTCCGCCACGTGTCCCCGACGCGCCGCTGGTCGTCGAGGACGACGACGTGGATGCCGCGATCGCGCAGCCGCTTGGCGACGCCGAGTCCGGCGGCTCCCGCGCCGACCACGATGGTGTCGAATTCCGTGTCCATGGGGTCCTCCGATCGCCCTGTCCTTCGGACGATAGGAGGACCGGGCGTGCGGCTCATCGGCAGAAATGAGCATTTCCGCCGCGGAGCGTCACGCGTCGACGAGGCCGTGCTCGAACGCGAACGCCGTGGCCGCCGACCGGCTCGTGAGGCCGAGCTTGGCGAGGATGTTGCTCACGTGCCGGGCGACCGTGCGCTCGCTCAGGAAGAGGCGCCCCGCGATATCGCGGTTGGAGGACCCGGTCGCGACGAGCTGCAGCACCTCGAGCTCGCGGCGGCTCAGTCCCGCTGCGGCCGCCGCCGGCGGTGCCGAGGCGGCGATCCTCTCGAGCCGGGCGAGATCGGGGAGCGCGCCGAGACCCGCAAGGGTCGTCCGGGCCGCGTCGAACTCGAGCTGAGCGGCATCCTCGTCCCCCAGCGCACGGGCCGCGCAGCCCAGGAGGATGCGGGCCAGCGCGCCGTCGTACGGGTCGTCCAGCTCCCGCCACCCCGTCCACGAGCGGCGCAGCGCGGGCTGCGCCTGCTCCGGCCGGCCCTCTGCGAGGTGGACGGTTGCGGCGGCTCGGTCGGCGAGGGCCGTGAGGTACGTCGTCCCCAGCACGTCGGCCAGCGCGCGGAGCTCCGCGGCCGCGCGCGCCGCGATGCCGAGGTCGCCGCGATCGGTCTCGAACTCCACCTGCGCCGCGAGCAGGTCGGCACGGCGCCCCGGAGGCGGCGCGGCCGCGAGCGCGCGGGCCACCCCGGTCCGTGCCGTCGAGAGCCGCCCGGCATCCCATCTCAGCCGGCCGAGCCCGGGCTGGACCTCACGTCCGAGCGCGGCGGCGCGGCGGAATCCGTCCTCCGCGAGTTGCGCCTCCCCCGCTCGCCGATGCAGCTCCGCAAGCTCGTACAGGACGTTCTCGAGCGTCGCGGGTCGCCGCTCGCGCTCGGCGACATCGGCGAGGACGTCCGCGGCCTCCTGCCACTCCCCTCCGATGCCGAGCACCGTCGCGCGGTGCACGGAGCACTCCCCGCGGAACGGCACGAGCCCGCGCTGCGCATCGCACCAGTCGTTGAGGTCGCGCGTCCAGGCGCTCGCGCGGGCGATGTCCCAGCGGTCGAGGCACGAGGCGATGACGGCGCAGTAGACGGGCCCCGCGACGCGGTCGCTCACCCCGCCGTTCGCGATTGAGAGCATGAGGGCGTCCATCAGGTCGAAGCCGCGCTCGAACGATCCGGACTGCACGAGCGCCCGGGCCAGTCCCATCGTCGCGAGCACCTCCACATCGGACGAGCCCGCGTCGCGCGCGAGCGCGACGGCGCGCTCCCCGAGCTGCACGGCGTCGTCGATGCGCCCGGCGCCCCACGCCGCGGCGGCCTGACAGGTCGCCGCGACGGCCGCCGCCTCCGCCCCGCCCTCCGCCGCGCGCCTGCCGCACAGCTCCATGAGCCTCGCCATCCACGCGGGTCCCTTCACGGCGAGCCCGTTCTCCTCGAGCGTGTAGCCGACCCAGAACGCGCAGCGGATCGCCGCGTCCGTCAGCCCCTCGCGGAGGTACGCGTCGTACGCCGCCGACCACGCCTGCTCGCATGCGTCGATGCGACCGAGGAACCAGGCCGCCGTCCCGAGGTCGTCGAGCTCAGACGCCGTGGGCGCGCTCGAGGCCTGCAGCACACGGAAGCGCGCCGCCCAGTCGGTGGCGACAGGACGCCTGTCCCCGCCTGTCCCCGCGCCGGCGGTCGACATGCCGACAGTATGGTTCGGCCGTCGCCGGGCGGCAAGGAGCTACGCGGGAACGATCAGGGCCACGGCGAACGCCGCGACACCCTCCCCCGCGCCCGTGAAGCCGAGTCCGTCGGTGGTGGTGGCCGAGACGGAGATGGATGCTCCGCCCAGCGCCGCCGACAGCGCCGCCTCCGCTTCGGCGCGGCGAGCGGCGAAGCGCGGCCGGTTCGCCTGGACCTGCACCGACACGTTGCCGATGCGCCAGCCCGCCTCGCCGAGGATCGCGTGCGTGCGCGCGAGGAAGACCTCGGCGTGCGCGCCCGAGTACTCGGGATGGTCGGTGCCGAAGTGCGTGCCGATGTCACCGAGGCCCGCGGCGGCCAGGAGCGCGTCGACGATGGCGTGTGCGACGGCGTCCCCATCGGAATGGCCCGAGAGCGCCGGCTCGCCCGGCCACTCGAGGCCCGCGAGCCACAGGCTGCCCTCGCCGCCGAAGCCGTGCACATCGGTGCCCAGGCCGACGCGCGGCAGCGGGGGCACGTGTGCGAGCGTCGCCTGCACGGCGGGAAGCGGCGAGACGAGTCCGCGGGCGCGCTCGAGGTCGGCGGGCGTCGTGATCTTGAAGCCGAGCGCGTCGCCCTCCACCGCGGCGACGGAATGTCCCGCGGCCGCGACGAGCGCCGCGTCGTCGGTGAAGTCCTCCTGGGCGACGGCGTAGGAGTCGTCGAGGACATCACGCCGGAAGCCCTGCGGCGTCTGCGCGGCCGCCAGCTCGGCACGGTCGACCGCCGCGAGGATCGCCGGTCCGTCGACGCGCTTGATCGTGTCGATGACGGGCAGCACGGGGACGGCGCCCGCGGCGCCGCCGTCGATCGCCGCGATGACGCGCGAGAACACCGCCGGGGGTGTGAGGGCGCGCGCGGCATCGTGCACGAGGACGATCTCGACGTCGGGCCAGACGGCCCGCAGTCCTGCGCGCACGGACTCCTGGCGCGTCGATCCGCCGGTCGCGATCGCGACGAGGTCGCGCCGGTCGCCCGCCGTCTCGAGCACCTCGGTCAGGGCATCCCCCTCGCGCCCCTCGGGCGCGACGACGACGACCTGCGCCGGGGGCGCGGCGAAGACGCCGCGCAGCGCGTGCCGCAGGATCGTGTGCTCGTCGAGCCCCACGAATGCCTTGGGCGCCCGCCCGCCGAGGCGGGTGCCGGACCCGGCCGCGACCACGATGACCGCGACGCGCGGCACAGGTATCACCGGTTCCCGACCGGCGTCGAGGGACGGTTCCGGAGCTGCGTCGAGGGTCACGCCCCCACGCTACCGGCACCGCTCAGCGGGACGACCTCAGGAGGCGAGAACCTCGTCGAGGACGACGCTCGCCTGCTCCTCGTCGGTCTTTTCGGCGAGCGCGAGCTCGGAGATGAGGATCTGACGGGCCTTCGCGAGCATGCGCTTCTCGCCCGCCGAGAGGCCGCGGTCCTGATCGCGGCGCCACAGGTCGCGCACGACCTCGCTGACCTTGATGACATCACCGGAGGCGAGCTTCTCGAGGTTCGCCTTGTAGCGGCGCGACCAGTTCGTGGGCTCCTCCGTGAAGGGGGCGCGCAGCACCTCGAAGACGCGCTCGAGGCCCTCCTTGCCGATCACGTCGCGTACGCCGACGAGGTCGACGTTGTCCGCCGGGACCTCGATCGTCAGGTCGCCCTGAGTGACGCGGAGTTTGAGGTAGACCTTCTCTTCGCCCTTGATGATGCGGGTCTTGACCTCTGCGATTGTCGCGGCCCCGTGGTGCGGGTAAACGACCGTTTCGCCAACCTCAAAAAGCATGCAGTTATGTCCTTTCGGCAACCTCCAGAATACCACAGGGGACATACGCTAAGGTTCGCGCCCCACCCTCGCGCCCGCTCGGTGGGCGTCATGCCGACCCCCTAGAATGCAAGAGAAGCCGCCATCCGTTCCAGGAGGATCCGTGAAATCGCGCCTCATCGCGTCGCTCGCCCTCAGCGCCGTCGTCCTTCTCGGCACGACGGGCTGCGCCATGTTGTCGACTCAGGCGACGACGATCCCCTATTCGCCGGCGGACGGCCGCAACGTGCCCGAGTCCGGTCCGGTCCTCATCCGCAACGCCCTGTTCGTCGCCGACGAGAGCGGCACGGACGCGAACTTCATCGCCGCGCTCATCAACCAGACCGACAAGGCGCAGACGCTGCACCTCGAGATCGGCGACACCGACAAGATCAAGAAGACGGTGCGCGTGCCCGCGGGTGAGACCGTGAGCCTCGGCGTCACGGAAGACCCGCTTCTGATCAAGGGTCTCGACGTCAAGCCGGGCGCCGACGTGCTGGTGTACTTCCAGTCGGGCGACGCCGAGGGCGTCGAGGTGGCCATCCCCGTGCTCGACGGCGCGCTGGACTACCTGGCGCCGCTCGTCCCCTGACCTTCGCGCGAAACGGCCCCTCCCGCGGGAGGGGCCGTTTCGTGCGTCAGGCGTCGGTTCAGCCCTCGAAGCGGTAGCCGAGGCCGCGCACGGTCACGAGCATCGCCGGCTCCCCGGGGTTCTCCTCGATGCGGGAGCGGATGCGCTTGATGTGCACGTCGAGCGTCTTGGTGTCGCCGAAGTAGTCGGTGCCCCACACGCGGTCGATGAGCTGACCGCGCGTGAGCACGCGGCCGGCGTTGCGCATGAGCACCTCGAGGAGCTCGAATTCCTTGAGCGGCATGCTGATCTCCGAGCCCTCCACGGCGACCGTGTGGCGGTCGATGTCGAGCGTGACGCGGCCACCGGTGAGGACGCGCTCGTCGAGGTCGGCCTCCGCGGTCGACAGACGACGCAGCACGGCGCGCATGCGGGCGAGCAGCTCGCGCGCCGAGTACGGCTTCGTGACGTAGTCGTCGGCGCCGAGCTCGAGGCCCACCACGATGTCGACCTCGGAGTCCTTGGCCGTGAGCATGATGATCGGCACGGCGGACGAGATGCGCAGCTGACGGCACACCTCGGTTCCCGGCATCCCGGGCAGCATGAGGTCGAGCAGCACCATGTCGGCCCCGCGGTCGCGGAACGCCGTGAGGGCGGTCGGGCCGTCCTCGGCGATCTCGACCTCGTAGCCCTCGCGGCGGAGGAGGTAGGCGAGCGGGTCGGCGAGGTCGGGCTCATCCTCGACGATCAGGACGCGGGTCATGGAGTGTCTCCGTTCAACGGGGCGGGGGTCGCCGCGGCGGCGGGCCGCGGGCGGGCGGGCTTGGCGCGCTTCTTCTTGCGCTTCTTGCGGGGATCGGCGAGGTCGGGGGCATCGACGAGCGGAAGCCGGATCGTGAAGGTCGATCCGCGTCCCGGCCGGGACCACACGGTCACCTCGCCGCCGTGGCGCTGCACGGCGTGCTTGACGATCGACAGTCCCAGTCCCGTGCCGCCCGTGCGACGCGAGCGCGCCTGATCAGCGCGATAGAACCGCTCGAACACCCGCTCCTGCTCGCCCTCGGGGATGCCGATGCCGCGGTCGGTGACGGCGATCTCCGCGATCGCATCCGCCGCCCTCACTCCGACGCCGACGCTCGAGCCGCTCGGCGAGTAGGCGATCGCGTTGGCGATGAGGTTGCCGACCGCCTCGCTGAGGATCTGCGGATCCCCGCGCACGAACAAGCCGCGCTCCCCGCCGCGGACGACCGTGACGCCGGCCGAGTCGGCCTGGATGGCGTGCGCCTCGACGGCGGAGGCGACGATCTCGTCGACCGCGATGTCGCGCTCGTCGCCGATCTCATCGGTCGCCTGCAGCCGCGACAGGCTCATGATGCGGGAGGTCAGAAGCGCCAGGCGGGATGCCTCGGCCGTGAGCCGCGATGCGAAGGCGCGCACCTGGTCGGGGTCGTCGGCCGCAGACTCGATCGCCTCGGAGAGCAGGCTCACGGCACCGACCGGCGTCTTCAGCTCGTGGCTCGTGTTGGCCACGAAGTCGCGCCGCATCTGCTCGACGCGCTCCTTCTCGGTGATGTCGCGAAGGATGATGAAGATCGATCGCGCCGAGATCGGCGTCGCCCGCACGACGACCAGACGCGTCTCGGCGGGCGGAGCGCCGCGGCGCACGCGCAGGGTCTCGGTGGCCGCGGATTCGCCCGAGCGGGCGCGGCGCGCGACGGCCTTGAGCTCGTCGCTGGGGATCGCGACCCCCTCCACCATGCCGAACGGGGCCGCCGGCCCGGAGGCGGCGAGCACCGTGAACGAGCCGTCGATGACGGCGGCCGGGTCGTCCATCGCGTGCAGCACCTGCGACACGCCCTCGGGCACGGCGGCGCTCGCCTCGGCGCGGAAGCGGTCGCGCGCACGGAGGGACGCCATGATGACCGTCGACACGAGGCCCCCGATAGCCACCCCGAGGATCAGGGCGAGCAGCGCGAGCTGCGTCGAATCCATGGACCCAGGGTACGGGGCCGCTCAGGCCGGATTCCGCCGTCGGCGGGCCCGCGTCGGGACCCGGTGGCTAGTATTCACTGGCGTGGCACCGTTCGTTAACCTTCGCTGACGACAATCGCGGAGGTCGCGGTATGCCCGTGTGCCCGGAAGAGGAGAGGTGTCGCGCATGCGCGAAGTGTTCCATCAGTCGCTCGAAGACGTCCAAGGGCGGCTCGTCGAGATCTCCGAGCTCGTGACGACGGCCATCGAAAAGGCCACCACCGCGTTCGGCACGAGCGACGTGACGCTCGCCGAAGAGGTGATCGACGCCGACGCCATCATCGACGAGAAGGCCATCGAGCTCGACGAGCTCGCGATCGAGATCCTCGCTCGCCAGTCCCCCGTCGCGCGCGACCTGCGCGTCGTCGTCAGCGCCCTGCGAATCAGCGCGTCGCTCGAGCGCATGGGAGACATCGCCGAGCACATCGCCCAGCTCACGCGCATGCGCTTCCCCGAGCGCGCCATCCCGAGGGGGCTGAAGAGCACCTTCACGCAGATGGGGCAGCTCGACGTCGAGGTCGCGCGCAAGCTCACCGAGCTCCTGCGCACGCAGGATCTCCAGATCGCCGAAGAGCTGCGCAACACCGACGACAAGATCGACGACCTGCACGTCTCGGTGTTCGAAAAGGTCCTCTCCGACACCTGGCAGGGCGAGACGGCCGCGACCGTCGACGCGACGCTGGCCAGCCGCTACCACGAGCGCTTCGCCGACCACGCGGTCTCGATCTCGAAGAAGGTCGCCTACCTCGCGACGGGCGACTGGACGACGGACAACGACGACACGTTCGTCGCGCACGGGCTGCCGTCGGCTTCGTAGCCACCGCCCGCGCACCACAGACGAGAAGAGCGGATGCCCCGGGGGGAGCATCCGCTCTTCTTACGTCCTCAGGTCAGTGCTTGCCCTGGTTGGCGACGGCCGCGGCACCCGCGGCAGCGGCCTCGGGGTCGAGGTACTCGCCCGGCCCGGCGGGCGTGAAGTCCTCGTTGAGGCGGTAGACGAGCGGGATGCCGGTAGGGATGTTCAGCTCCGCGATGTCGGCGTCGCTGATGCCGTCGAGGTGCTTCACGAGGCCCCGCAGCGAGTTGCCGTGCGCCGTGACCAGCACGGTCTTGCCGGCGGCGAGGTCGGGCTTGATGTCGCTCTCCCAGTAGGGCAGGAAGCGGTCGATGACGAGCTTGAGCGATTCCGTGCGCGGGATCTCGCCGTCGATGTCGGCGTAGCGCGGGTCGTTCACCTGGCTGAACTCGGAGTCGTCCGCGAGGACGGGCGGCGGCACGTCGAACGAGCGGCGCCACAGCATGAACTGCTCCTGGCCGAACTCCTCGAGCGTCTGGGCCTTGTCCTTGCCCTGCAGCGCACCGTAGTGGCGCTCGTTGAGGCGCCACGATCGCTTGACCGGGATCCACGCCCGGTCGGCCGCGTCCAGCGCGAGGTTGGCGGTCTGGATCGCACGCGTCAGGACGGAGGTGTGCAGGATGTCGGGGAGGAGCCCCGCCTCCTTCAGGAGCTCGCCGCCGCGCTGGGCTTCGGCCTTCCCCTGGTCGGAGAGCCGGACGTCGACCCATCCCGTGAAGAGGTTGAGCTTGTTCCATTCGCTCTGGCCGTGACGAAGCAGGATCAGCGTGTAGGGCGCGGTCATGCTCGCCATGATACCGAGGGCGGGAGACCCGCATCGGCCTGGCATCATGGGCTCATGGCGACCGGGCGCTCCCCCGTCGGGCAGGTGACCCGCGGCACGACGGGCACCAACCGCCTCCGCCGCGTCGACCGCTGGATCGCCCGGCATCCCGCCCTCCGGCGAGCCGCCGATCCGCTCGTCGTCGACCTCGGCTACGGGGCCAGCGGGGTGACGGCGCTCGAGCTGCAGGCGCGGCTGGCTCGCGCGCGACCCGACGTCGAGGTGCTCGGGCTCGAGATCGAGCCGGCGCGGGTCGCGCGCGCCCGCGAGCAGCTCGAGGCGGTGCGGGCGGGCACGACGGGCTTCGCGTCCGACGCGCGGGTGTCGTTCGGACTGGGCGGCTTCGAGGTGCCTGTGCCGGGAGGACGCCGGCCCGCCGTGATCCGGGCGATGAACGTGCTGCGGCAGTACCAGGAGCCGGAGGTCGCCGCGGCCTGGCAGCGCATGTGCGCGCGCCTGACCCCGGCGGGCCTCCTCGTCGAGGGGACGTGCGACGAGCTCGGCCGCATCACCACGTGGGTCGCCCTCGGGCATGACGCCGCACCGCGCTCGCTCACGGTGTCGCTGCGACTCGCAGGGCTCGAGCATCCCTCGATCGCGGCGGAGCGCCTGCCGAAGGCGCTCATCCATCGCAACGTGCCGGGCGAGCGCGTGCACGCGTTCCTCGCCGCGCTCGATGCGGACTGGGACCGCGCGGCGGTCGTCGCCCCCTTCGGCCCCGTGCACCGCTGGCAGACGGCCCTCGGAGCGCTCGCCGCGGCGGGCTGGCCGCTGCAGGCACGGTCGCGCTGGCGGCTGGGTGAGGTGACGGTGCCCTGGAGCGCCGTCGCTCCGGCGGACTGACGGAGTGATCGGGCCCGCGATCAGATGCGCGGCACGGCCTTGCGCGCCTCGGCCGGCGGCACCCCGGTGGCCGTCAGCAGGTCGACGACGAGCGGACGCAGCCCCGAGATGAAGTTGTGCTCCCCGAGCGACCCCGCGGGCAGGATCGCCCGCGGATCGAGCCGCGACGCGACGGCCCGCAGCGCGTCCTGCGCGGCCGGCTCGAACGAGATGTCGTCCAGCGACGCCGCAACGAGGCCCGCCGACCGGGCGACCTCGCTGACGAGGTCGGCCGCGATCGGCCGGGGCGTGCCGTCGTCGCACAGGTACACGACGCGCCGCGCGGTCACGCGCAGGTTGCGGATGGCGAGGTCCATCGAGCGGCGGATGCGGTCGTGGCGCTGCAGCTCGAATCGCTGGCGCCGCAGGAACGGCGAGATGCGCGCGATCGCGATGCCCGACTCGACGGACTCGCGCCAGCCCTCGATGGGAGCCGTGAGGGCTCGCGCCTTCTCGAGCCCGCGCTCCGCTCGGAAGCGATCGCCGCGATGCAGCGCCTGCACGATGGCGGCGGTCGTGCCCTCGAAGCCCGCGAACACCGCGCGCGCCGAGCGGAGCTCGGTGCGGATGGGATTGTGCGGGATGAGCGCCGTCACGATGAGGGCCGTGATGCCGCCGATGATCCCGTCGATGAGACGGAGGAAGGGTGCGGGCGCCGGGATGATCGTCACGATGAGGGCCTGGAGCCCCGCGGCGATGGCGAAGCCGGGCTGCGGCGAGAGGAACCGTCCGATGACGAGGGAGACGCCGAGGGCCACCGCGATCTGCCACCATCCCGTGCCCGCCACGAGGATGAGCGTTTCCGCGACGAGGATGCCGAGGAGCAGTCCGCCGACGTTCTCAGCGATCTGACGCGGCCGCGCATCGCGCGCGAGCCCGAGGCTCGACACCGTGACCGTCGCCGCGAGCAGCGGCGTCGCGTGCCCGAGGCCGTAGTGCGCGACGGAGTAGGCGGCCGTCGCGGCGACGACGATCTGGACGATGGCGTTGCCGGAATCGCGCACCCGGAGCGCGGCGCGACGGGGATTCACGCGGGCCCGCCAGCCGGTGGCGATGGGCTGGGTCGCGGGGCCGCTCACGCGCGTCCGCTCATTTCGCGGGCGTGCGCCTCGACAGTCGCGTCATGCGAGGGATGGATGCCGTGGCCCCCGCCTCCGGCGGAACGATGACCTCCTGCGACGCCGACACGGGCGCCTCGGCCGTCTCGACCAGCAGCTCGGCGTCGACGGGCGTCGAGCGACGGACGACGGCGAGGGCGATCGGACCGTCCTCGTAGTGCAGGGCGACCGAGGTCACGACGCCCACGGCGTCGTCACCCACCCGGACGACGGAGCCGTGGGCCGGCAGGACGCTCTCGCTCCCGTCGAGGTCGAGGGCGATGAGCCGGCGCGGCGGATGCCCGAGGTTGTGCACCTTCGCGATCGTCTCCTGCCCGCGGTAGCAGCCCTTGCTCAGGTGCACGGCCGTGCGCAGCCAGTCGAGCTCGTGCGGCAGCGTCCGCTCGTCGACGTCGGCCGACCAGCGCGGGCGCCACGCCGCGACGCGCAGCGCGTCGGCGGCGACGAGACCCGCGAGGGCGATCTCGCCGCGGGCGGCGGCATCCGCGATGCGCTCCTCCTCGGCGCGCGAGACGATCGCCTCGGCCCAGTCGCGGTCGATGCCGGGGTGCGGCTCGACGCGGGCGTAGGCGTAGCCGCCCGCCCCGACGGCGGGCCAGGGGTCGCGCCAGACGAGAGGCAGCCCGGCGGGGTCCGCGGGCGTGACGACCCCGAGCCCCTCGGCCGTGCCGCCGATGACGGCGTACTCGTCGCTCGCGTCGCGCGGGGAGACCCGCAGACGGAAGCGCATGCGCAGGAGCCATGCGAGCAGCCCCTCGGCGTCGGCCGAGTCGGCGATGAGCCAGGTCGTCTCACCGTCGTCGAGGACGGATGCCGCATGCTCGATGTGGCCGTGCGGGTCGAGGATCAGCAGCTCGGTGCTCTCCCCCGGCGCGAGGTGCGTCAGCGCCTGCGACGAGAGCGAGTCGAGCCACGAGAGCCGGTCCTCGCCGGGCACCGCGATGACGCGCCGATCGGCGAGCGGCGCGACGGCGCGTCCGGCTGCGAGCGCGCGCTGCTCGACGAGCGGGTTGCCGAGATGCTGCAGACCGGACTCGTCGACGACGGCGCCCGGCACGAGGGCGAACCGGGCGCTCATCATTCCGCCTTCGCGAGTCGCGCCGAGGCGTGCGAGGCGAGCTCGCCGCCGAGGGCCGCGATGTCCCACGCCCAGAGCAGGTGCCCCTCGACGAGGCCGTACATGCGGGATGCGGCGGCATAGACCTTCGCGCCGGCCGTGCGCACGACGGCGTCGGTCGCGATGTCGATGCGCGGGCCGCGCACCTGACCGAGGTAGAGCTCGCTCACGCCGTCGGAGTGCACGATCGAGGCCTCGATGTCGAACCCGTTCTCGCCGTTGCGCAGCCCCTCGACGTCGTCGGCCGATCGGGGCGCCCCCGTGACCGTCGCGGGCAGGAGGCCCGGGCCCGCGTCGGCGTCGGTCGCGGCGCGCGAGAGCCGCCAGAAGCCCATCTCGGCCACGAGCGGTGTGCGCTCGTCACCGAGCAGCCACGCGGTCGCGGAGTAGTTGAGGTAGTCGCCGCCGTCGTGGCTGAAGCTCACGCGATGGGCGAACTCGCCGTCGAAGCGGCGATCTCCGGCCTCGTAGTCGATGACGCCGGTGCCCTCCCACACGCCGATCAGCCAGGAGAGCGGCACGAGGTCGGCGGGGAGGTCGGTCGGCAGCTCGAGCACGAGACGACCGATCAGCGCTGGCCGCGGTACAGGTTCTTCAGCACGACGCCGGATACGAAGACGATCGAGAGCGACGCGAGGGCGAGCAGCCCGACGAAGAAGAGTTCGAGCGCGACGAGATCCATGCGCCCAGCCTACCCGGGAATGATCGAGGCGAGACCGAAGCCCAGACTTATGACGCCGAGCACGACGAGGGCGCCCAGGATGCTGATCGCGACGCGCTGGATGAAGCCCTGCGACCGCCCGTAGGCGAGCTGCACCCCGAACGCGACGACGAGGCATCCGCCCAGCCCCACGACGAGCCACGCGGCGCGCCAGTCCGCCGGCACGAAGAGGCCGATCGCGAGCCCGAGGACGGCCGCCACGACCCACACGGCGACGATCCCGCCGGTGGCCCGACGGGGTGCGAGTGCGGGTGCTGCCATGCGCTCCATTCTGTCGCAGCGCGGCGCGCTGCGCACGACGAGGCGCCGCCGATTCGCGCGCGCCCCCTAAACTGGGGTTTCACGCCGCGACCCTCGCCCCTGGAGGTTCACCTTTGGCACAGCTCCTCGTACTGAGTTCTGCACCTGGAGGAGGCCCGGTCCTGCCCTCTCTCGAGCTGCTCAGCCATCGAGTGCGCCAGATTCCGGCCGAACCCGCCCAGCTCGTCAACGCGCCCAGCGCAGACGTCATCTTCGTCGACGCCCGCATCGATCTCGTCGGCGCCAAGTCGCTGTGCAAGATCCTCAACACGACCGGGCTCGACGCCCCGCTCGTCCTGGTCGTGACCGAAGGCGGCCTGACAGCCGTCTCGACCGACTGGGGGATCGACGACGTCATCCTCGTGTCGGCCGGTCCCGCCGAGGTCGACGCGCGCGTGCGCCTCGCGATGGGGCGCATGTCGAAGGAGCAGGTCTCGACCCGCATCCAGACCTCCGGCATCACGATCGACGAGTCGTCGTACTCGGCGAAGGTGCACGGCAAGCCGCTCGACCTCACCTACAAGGAGTTCCAGCTCCTGCACTTCTTCGCGACGCACCCGTCGCGCGTCTTCACCCGGGAGCAGCTGCTCAGCGAGGTGTGGGGCTACGACTACTTCGGCGGGACGCGCACGGTCGACGTGCACGTGCGGCGCCTGCGGGCGAAGCTCGGCGACCTCGAGCAGCTCATCGGCACGGTGCGAAACGTGGGCTACCGCTTCAACGTGTACGACGACGATCAGCTGCCGGCGCCGTCGCACTCGTCGACCTGACGCCGCGGCATCCATTCACCGCCTGTTCACTTCGTTCACGCGCTCGTCACGTCGCCCTGCAATGATGAGGGAATGATCGAACACGAGGTTCTCGACGCCGGTCTCGGCGATGCCGACGACGACGACTTCGAGCTTTCCGAGACCTTCGACTCGCAGCTGCCCGAGCACCGCTACCTCGACCGCGAGATCAGCTGGCTCGCGTTCAACCAGCGTGTGCTCGAGCTCGCCGAGGATCCCACTCTCCCCGTGCTCGAGCGGGCGAACTTCCTGGCGATCTTCGCGAGCAACCTCGACGAGTTCTTCATGGTCCGCGTCGCGGGTCTCAAGCGCCGCATCATCACGGGTCTCGCGGTGCCCACGAACGTCGGGCGAGCTCCCCAGGACGTCCTCGCCGACATCTCCGGCGAGGCGCACCGCCTGCAGGTGCGGCACGCGGACGCCTGGACCACGGGGGTCAAGCCGGCGCTCGCCGAGGTCGGCATCGAGGTCGTCGACTGGGACGCTCTCACCGACGACGAGCGCGAGAGCCTCTACGAGTACTTCCAGACGCAGGTCTTCCCCGTGCTCATGCCCCTCGCGGTCGACCCGGCGCACCCCTTCCCGTACATCTCGGGTCTCTCGCTCAATCTCGCGATCCGCATCCGCAACGCGCGCACGGGCCGTCAGGAGTTCGCGCGCCTGAAGGTGCCGCCGATGCTTCCGCGCTTCGTGCAGGTCTCTCGCGAAGGCGACTCCGTCCGGTATCTGCCGCTCGAGACGCTCATCTCGAACAACCTCGGCGACCTCTTCCCCGGCATGGAGATCCTCGACCACCACGCGTTCCGCCTGACGCGCAACGAGGACGTCGTCATCGAGGAGGACGAGACCGAGAACCTCATCCAGGCGCTCGAGGCGGAGCTTCTGCGTCGCCGGTTCGGACCGCCCATCCGCCTCGAGGTCACCGAGGACATGGACGACCTGACGCTCGATCTCCTCATCAAAGAGCTCGACATCACCGATCAGGAGGTCTACCGGCTCCCGGGGCACCTCGACCTGCGCGGACTGTTCGACCTGGGCAAGATCGATCGGCCGGAGCTGCGCTATCCGCCGCACGTGCCGACGACCGCACTCCCCTTCCAGCCGGGCGAGCAGAACGGCCGGCCCGATCTGTTCGGGGCCATCCGCAAGGGCGACGTGCTCGTGCACCACCCGTACGAGTCGTTCGCGACCAGTGTGCAGGCGTTCCTCGAGCAGGCCGCCCGCGACCCGCACGTGCTCGCCATCAAGCAGACCCTTTACCGCACCTCCGGCGACAGCCCCATCGTGCAGGCGCTCATCGACGCCGCCGAGGCCGGCAAGCAGGTGCTCGCGCTCGTCGAGGTGAAGGCGCGCTTCGACGAGGCCGCCAACATCGTGTGGGCGCGCAAGCTCGAGAAGGCGGGCGTCCACGTCGTCTACGGCCTCGTCGGGCTCAAGACCCACTGCAAGCTCGCGCTCGTCATCCGCGAGGAGGACGGCATCCTGCGCCACTACAGCCATATCGGCACGGGCAACTACAACCCCAAGACGAGTCGCATCTACGAGGACTTCGGCCTCTTCACGATCGACGACCAGGTGGGCCGCGACCTCACGCGCCTGTTCAACGAGCTGAGCGGCTACGCGATCGAGAAGAAGTTCAAGCGCCTCCTCGTCGCTCCCCTGCACCTCCGCAAGGGCCTGCTCCGGCACATCGACCGCGAACGCCGCAACGCCCTCGACGGCAAGCCCGCGCGCATCCGCATCAAGGTCAACTCGATGGTCGACGAGCAGATCATCGACGCGCTCTACCGCGCGAGCCAGGCGGGGGTTCCCGTCGAGGTGTGGGTGCGCGGCATCTGCTCGCTCAGGCCCGGCGTGCCCGGCATGAGCGAGAACATCACGGTGCGCAGCATCCTGGGCCGCTATCTCGAGCACTCGCGCATCTTCGCGTTCCACAACGACGGCGACCCGCAGGTGTACATCGGCAGCGCCGACATGATGCACCGCAACCTCGACCGCCGCGTCGAGGCCCTCGTGCGGGTCGTCGCACCGTCGCACATCAAGGAGCTCGTCGACCTCTTCGCGCTCGCGATGGCCGACACGACGAGCTCGTGGTGGCTCGGGCCCGAGGGCGAGTGGACCCGCCACAGCCGTGACGAGAGCGAAAAGCCGCTTGTCGACATCCAGGACCGCACGATGAGCAACATCCAGCGGCGGCGTCGCGCCCGGGCGGTGCGATGACCGACACCGCGGTCTACGCGGCAGGCGGCGTCGTGTGGCGCCTCGTCGAGGGCAAGCTCTCCGTGCTGCTGATCCACCGCACCGCCTATCGCGACCTCACGCTCCCCAAGGGGAAGGTCGACCCCGGCGAGACGCTCGCCGAGACGGCGGTGCGCGAGATCTACGAGGAGACCGGCATCCGGGTCTCGCTCGGGGTGCCCGTGGGCGTCTCGCGGTACCGCATGCCCAACAAGCGGCAGAAGATCGTGCACTACTGGTCGGCCGAGGCGACCGAGACCGCCATCCGGTCGTCGGCCTTCGTGCCCAACCGCGAGATCGCGGCGCTGGAGTGGATGTCGCCGAAGAAGGCCCTCAAGCGACTGAGCTACCCCGTCGACGTCGAGATCCTCGAGAACTTCCTGCGCTTCGTCGACGACGGCGTGCTCGCGACCTTCCCTCTCATCGTGCTGCGCCACGCGAAGGCCCTCTCCCGCGAGGAATGGAAGGGGAAGGATGCCGCGCGCCCGCTGTCGCCGCGCGGGCGCAAGCAAGCGAACGCCGCCGTCGGGCAGCTGCGCGCCTTCGGTCCGCGCAAGATCGTCTCGTCGCCCGCCGTGCGATGCGTCAAGACCGTCGCGCCGCTGTCGTCGACGCTCGGCCGGCACATCGAGCACACCCCGCTCATCAGTCAGGATGCGTGGGAGGAGGGCGAGCACGACGCCCGCCGCATCGTCGGCGAGCGCGTGCGCGCGCGGAAGGCGGCCGTGCTGTGCAGCCACGGGCCGGTGCTCCCCGACATCCTGAGCGAGATCGCGCTGGCGACGGGCACGCTCCGCGGGTCGTACCTCGGCAGCGCGTCGGCGCTCGACACGGGGGCCTTCTCGGTCGTGCACCTCTCCGCGACGAACCCGGGCTCGGGCATCGTCGCGATCGAGACCCACGAGCCGAAGTTCTGACGTGCGTCGGCCCTCATGGGGGGTCGGGTAGCCCGACGGTGAGACCCGCGGAACCCCTCATGAGCACCGGCGTTCGCATCGCCTGGCGCGCCATCCCCCACGGGATGCCGCGCCGCGACGCCGCGTGGGGGCTTCTCGTCTCGATGCTCCCCGCCTCGGCGCGCCTCTCCAACCCGTGTCCGCGCTGCGGCGGCCCCCACGGCCCCGTGCGCGTCGAGGGCGCCGACGCCGTCGCGAGCGTCTCGTACGCGGGCGAGCTCGCGGTCGTCGCCGTCGGGGACTCCCGTGCCATCGGCATCGGCATCGACGCGGAGCCCGAGTCCGATCCCCGCCGCGATGCCGCGGGCCTCGACGGCGTGCTCGGGCCGGGCGAGGCATCCCTCCGCGCCTGGACACGCGTCGAGGCGGCCCTCAAAGCCGACGGACGCGGCCTGCGGGTCGACCCGGCCACCGTGCGCGTGCGCGACACGCCGTCCGGCTGGATCGCCGACGTGCCGGACGGCGGGGCGTTCGAGGGGTGGGATGCTGAGGGCCCGACCGGCGTGCTCGTGAGCGTCGCGGTGCGGCGCGTCAGCGCAGGGGCGCTGAGCTTCGCGGTGCGGCGCGTCAGCGCAGGGGCGGCAGAGGCATCCGGTCCAGCCACGCCGTGAGCAGGGCCGCGTGCGCGTGGCCCGTGACCTCCTCGACGCAGGCCCGGAAGTCGTCCGTCGCGACGAGGGAGTGCCGGTTGTGCTCGGCCCAGCGCCGCAGGACGGCGAAGAACGCCTCGTCGCCGACGGCGGCGCGCAGCGCGTGCAGCGTCAGCGCGCCGCGCTTGTAGACGATGTCGTCGAACATGCGGTCGGCGCCCGGATCGGTGAGCACGATGTCCTGGGGCAGGCGGCTGAGGGCGGCATGGTGGCGGCGGGCCAGTTGGTCGGCGGTGTCGTCGCCGGAGGCCTCCGACCAGAGCCACTCGGCGTAGCAGGCGAATCCCTCGTTGAGCCAGATGTCGCGCCAGCGCGCGATGCCGACACTGTTGCCGAACCACTGATGCGCGAGCTCGTGCGCGATGAGCCGCTCGGAGTCGGGAGCCAGGTGGTTCGCCCCGAACACCGCGAGAGCCTGCGCCTCGAGCGGGATCTCGAGGTCGTCGGGAGTCACGACGATCGTGCAGTGGTCCTGCGGATACGGTCCGAACGAGTCCTCGAAGACGGTGAGCATGCGCGGAACGTCGCGGAACGCGTGCAGAACTCGCTGCGTGAGGGCCGGCGGGTGGGCGATGCGTGCGCGCCCGACGACGCTCTCGCGGTAGCGCCCGATGTGCACGGCCGCGAGATAGGTCGCCACCGGCAGCTCCGTCGCGAACTCCCAGCGGGTGCGACCGCCGGCCCTGACCGTCGTGCCCGGCACGCCCGTCGCAGCCACGCGGTAGCCGTCGTCGGTCGTCACCGCGATGCGGTAGCGGGCGCGGTCGTCGGGGCGGTCGTTGCACGGGAACCACGTCGGCGCCCCGGTGGGCTGGCCCGCGACGAGCGAGCCGTCCTCGAGCTCCTCCCACCCGATCGCGCCCCAGCGCGAGCGCCGCGGCGCCGGGGCGCCGCTGTAGAGGATCTCGATCGAGAAGGCCTCCCCCGCTTCGATCAGGCGGGGCGAGACGACGCGCAGCTTGCGGGGGCCGGGCTGCATCCGCGTGCGGACGTCGCCGTCGATGCGGGCGCGCGTCGCCCGGAGCCCCACGAGGTCGAGCGCGATCGAGCTCGTGTCGACGGCCGCGACGGCGTTGATGACGGCGCGGCCCTCGAGCCGGTTCGTGCGCACGCGGTAGCCGATCTCGAGGTCGTAGGACTCGACGTCGTAGCGGAGGTCGCCGCTCTGCGGCGCGTACTCGTCGTGATGCCTCACGATGTCGTCTGGTAGGCGCGCACCGTCACGGCGCGCCAGGGTCCGATGGGGTTGCCGCTCCACCTGGAGCCGACGGGCACGCTCTCGCCGCGCATGACGAGCGAAGCGGGGCCGACGGTCGCGTGCGCGCCGATGGCCGCGGCGGGGAGGATGACGCTGTGGGGGCCGAGCGTCGCCCCGTCCTCGAGTTCGACGGTGTCCATGCTCATGATCCGATCATGGAACAGGTGCGTCTGCACGACGCACCCGCGGTTGACGGTCGATCCGTCGCCGAGGGTCACGAGATCGGGCTCGGGCAGCCAGTAGCTGTCGCACCAGACGCCACGGCCGATCTTGGCGCCGAGCGCCCGCAGCCACACCGCGAGAGCTGGTGTCCCCGCCGCGCTGCGCGCGAACCAGGGCGCCGCGACCATCTCGGTGAAGGTGTCGGACACCTCGGTGCGCCACACGAAGCTCGACCACAGCGGCTGCTCGCCTGCCCTGATGACGCCGACGAAGACCCACTTGGCGAAGACCGACACGAACGCCGCGACGGCCCCCGCCGCGAGCATGACGACACCCGACAGCAGCACGGTCCAGACCGGGCCGACGGTGTTGAGGAGACCGGCGAATGCGAACAGCACGAGCAGCCCGATCGCACACGTGACGAACACCGGGATGAGCCGGCACAGCTCCCACAGCGCCCGCGCGATCCGCAGCCTCAGGGGCGGGTCGTACGTGCGGCTCTCGTCACCCGTGGCGGACTGGCGACGCAGGCGCACAGCCGGCGAGCCGAGCCACGACGACCCCGCCTTGGCCTTGACGGGCGCCGACGACAGCACCGCGACGAGGCCGTCGCGTGGCACGCGGTGACCGGGCGCGGCCATGCCGGAGTTGCCGAGGAAGGCGCGTTTGCCGATGCGCACGGCGCCGAGCCGCAGCCAGCCGGAGTGCAGCTCGTACGACGCCACCATCGTGTCGTCGGCGAGGAAGGCACCGTCCTCGATCTTGGTCATCGACGGGATCAGCAGCACCGTCGACGCTTCGACGTCCTTGCCGACCTCCGCCCCGAGCATCCGCAGCCACACCGGCGTGAACAGGCTCGAGTACAGCGGGAAGAGGATCGTGCGCGCGGAGTCGAGCAGGCGCTCGATCGTCCACGCCTGCCAGCCCCGCCGGCTGCGGACGGGGAACGTTCCCTCCTCGAGCCCGAGCGACAGGAGGCGCACGAGCACGACGACCGCGAGGGCGAAGACGACGCCGACCGTCAGTGCGGCGGGGACGAGCCACACGAAGGCGGCGCCGAGCGCCGCGCCGAGCGTCGGCGAACCCTGCATGCCCTGGGCCAGCACGATCCCGCCGACGACGAACGAGGCGATCGGCAGCAGCGCGAGCAGGAGAGCGGATGCCGCATACCCCCACAGCCAGCGATGTCGGCGCGGCGGGCGCGTCTCGGGCCAGTCGCTCTCGACGCCGCCCACGCGGACGGCGGGTGACCCGGCCCAGGACTGATCGGCGCGGACGCGTCCGAAGACGGCGGATCCGGGTGCGATGGAGGCGCGCTGCCCGATCCGGGTGCCGGGCGCGAGGGTGCTCCGCGCGCCGACGGTCGCATCGGCGCCCACGCGGACGCGGCCGATCCGCACGAGGTCGCCGTCGATCCAGTAGCCCGAGAGGTCGACCTCCGGCTCGATCGAGGCGCCGTCGCCGAGCTCCAGCATCCCCGTGATCGGCGGGATCGTGTGCATGTCGACGTCCCGCCCGATCTTCGCGCCGAGCGCCCGGGCGTAGTACGTGACCCAGGGCGCCCCGGCGAGACCGACGGCGTCGATCTGCTCGGCGATCTGCTCGGCGAGCCACAGTCGCAGGTGCACCGTGCCGCCGCGCGCATAGTCGCCGGGGCGGAGCCCCGCGAGGAGGAGCCGAGCGGATGCCGCGGCCACCGCCATGCGGCCGAACGGCGTCGCGAAGATCACGAGGCCCACGATCAGCACCCACCAGGGCGCCGACGGGAGCGACTCGAAGCCGGGGAACAGGTTGAGGATCGTGCCGGCCGTGACGAGATAGAGGAGCCACCGCACGCCGCTGAGGATGAACAGCGGCACGGCGGCGACCGTCTGAACCCATTGCGTCGTCCTCGGGGTGGGCGCCGGACGGCGGAACGTCGAGACGTCCTCGTCGGGAAGGAACGGGCCGAGCGCCTTGGCCATGGCGCCCAGACGCGGCACGTCGTAGATGTCGGCGACCGAGAACTCCGGAACGCGGGCGCGGATGCGCGACACGAGCTGCGCCGCCGACAGCGACCCGCCGCCGAGGTCGAAGAAGTCGGCCTTGCGATCGGGCACCTGCAGCCCCAGCACCGCCTGCCACTGCTCCGCGAGCCACGCCTCAGCGGGGCTGAGTCCCGCCACCGGAACCTCGACACCCGGAAGCGGCCACGGCAGGGCGTTGCGGTCGACCTTGCCCGACGTGCGGACGGGCAGCTCGTCGACGACCGCGAGCAGAGGCACGACGGCGGCGGGAAGCACTTCGGCGAGCTCTGCGCGAGCGGCCGCGCGGTCGAACTCCCCGTCGACGACGAGGTATCCGACGAGCACGGGCACCCCCGCCTCGGTCGTCCGCACGGCGGCGGCGGCCGCCGTGACGGCGTCGAGGTCCTGCAGCGCCGACTCGACCTCGCCGAGCTCGATGCGGCGTCCGCCGACTTTCACCTGGTCGTCGGCGCGTCCGACGAAGACGAGTCCCTCGCGGTCGAAGCGGACGAGGTCGCCCGAGCGGTACGCCCGGTCCCACCCGAGCGTCGGCATCGGCGCGTACTTCTCGAGGTCCTTCGCCGCATCCAGATACCGCGCGAGGCCGACCCCGCCGATGATGAGCTCGCCGACCTCGCCCTCCGCGACGCGCTCCCCGGCGCCGTCGACGACGGCGAGTGCCCAGCCGTCGAGCGGAAGGCCGATGCGCACGGGGGTCGAGCCGTCGAGAGGCGCGGCGCACGCGACGACCGTCGCCTCGGTCGGGCCGTAGGTGTTCCACACCTCGCGGCCCTCCGACGCGAGGCGCGCGGCGAGCTCGGGCGGGCAGGCCTCCCCGCCGAAGATGAGGAGGCGCACGTTCTCGATCGCGTCCGCCGGCCACATCGCGGCGAGCGTCGGCACCGTCGAGACGACGGTGATCGACTGCCGGATGAGCCATGGGGCCAGGTCCTCGCCGGAGCGCACGAGGGCGCGCGGCGCCGGGACGAGACACGCGCCATGCCGCCACGCGAGCCACATCTCCTCGCACGACGCGTCGAACGCGACCGACAGGCCCGCCAGGACGCGGTCCCCCGGGCCGACCGGGGCATCCTGGAGGAAGATCCGCGCCTCGGCGTCGACGAACGCGGCGGCCGACAGGTGCGACACGGCGACGCCCTTCGGCACGCCGGTCGAGCCCGACGTGAAGATGATCCACGCGTCGTCGTCGACCATCGGCGGCGGCACGACCTCGAGGGCGTGGGTCGACGGGTGCGGATCTTCACCGTCGAAGAGCGGAGTGGATGCCTCCCCCGCTGCGCCGTCGACGAAGGGCGTGTAGGTGCCCGTGCCCGAGATGACGCCCGCGACGCGGGCCTCGCCGAAGACGAGGCGCGCCCGTTCGTCGGGATCGTCGGCGTCGACCGGCACATACGCGGCACCCGCCGCGAGGATTCCGAGGATGGAGAGGTAGAGCTCCTTGGAACCCGACGGGACGCGTACCCCCACGCGGTCGCCGCGCCGCACGCCCGCGGCGTGGAGCCCGGCCGCCGTGCGGCCCACGCGGGCCATCAGCTCGCGGTAGCTGAGCGCCCCCGAGCCGTCATCGATGGCGGACGCCTCGGGATGCCGCGCCGTGGTGTCGCGGAGGATGTCGACGAGCGTGCGAGGCGACGGTGCCTGCGCCGTGCGATCGAGTGCGCTCTGCGCGATCGCGACGGACACGTCAGGACAGCAGCTCGATGAGCTGCGCCTTCGTCAGGCGCGAATAGCCCGTGCGGCCCGCCTCGCGGGCACGACCGCGCAGGTCGACGACCGAGAGCGCCTCGAGGTCGACCGTCGGGGCCGGGGCCTTCGCGCGGGGGCGGCGAGCACGCGGGGGTGCGGCAGCCGCCGCGACCGGGGTCTCCTCCGGGGCGGCGGAGGCGGCCTCCGGCACGTCCTCCGGCTCGGCGGGCGCAGCCGCGGCAGGGCTCTCGTCGCCGTCGGGCTCGATCTCGATGACGGCCTCGACGAGCTGCAGGTCATCCTGACCGGCGCCCTCGAGCGCCTCTTCGATGATCTCGTAGACCTCGTCGTCGATGATCACGACGGCCTCGGCATCCGTCGACGCGTTCTTCGGCGCGTTCGTGCCCGCGGCCTTCTTCCCGGCCTTCTTTTCGGCCTTCTTCTTCTCGGCCTTCTCCGCGGCCTTCCGCGCGGCAGCCTTCTCGGCGGCCTTCTTCTCGGCCTTGGCCGCCGCCTTCTTCTGGTCCTTCGCGAGCGCCGACTCCGCGATCGTCAGCGCGCGGTCGGTCGCCCTCTCGGCGCGCTTCGCGACCCGCTTGGGGTGCTTGCGGACGGCCTTCTTCGAGACGTCGGACGCGTCCTTCGCGTCGGCGGCCGCCTCCCGGAGCTTCTTGGCGGGCTTGGCGGGAAGGGTCTTGGACACCTGCTTCGCGAACTTGGCCGCGGACGCGGCATCCTCCAGCGCGGCAAGGGCTTTGCGCTCGGGCTTCGTCGTCTTGGGCATGGCACACACCTTATCCATCACCGGTTGACCGCTCTATTCGCACACATGCAGGCCGAGGCCCGTTCACCTCCCGTTCACCGTCGTGGCTCCATCGCTTAAGAGTCGCTGTCTACCGTCTGGGAGAACCCTGCACCGGGTTCGACAATCCCGAAACCCGGAGGATCACACAGTGAAGATCTCTCGCATCGCCCAGGTGGGCGCTGTCGTCGCTGTCGCCGCTCTCGCCCTCGCCGGCTGCTCGTCCAACTCGGACGCCGGCAGCGGCGGCACCGCCAGCAGCTCGACGCCGACCCCCACCGACACCGCCGTCACCTTCGCGGTCGACCCGAGCCTCAAGGGCACGATCACCGCCGGTGGCTCGAGCGCTCAGGCGAACGCGCAGGCTGCCTGGACGGCTGCCTACAACGCCCAGGTCGCGGGCGTCACGATCAACTACGACAAGTCGCAGGGCTCGGGGGGTGGCGTCACCAACTTCCTCAGCGGCGCCTACGACTTCGCCGGCTCCGACGCTCCCCTCAACGCCGACCAGACCACGCAGTCGGCGGCGCTGTGCACCGAGGGCGGCCTCAACATCCCCGTCTACCTCGACGGCGTGGCCATCATCTTCAACATCCCCGGCGTCACGAGCCTCAAGCTCAGCGGTGCGACGATCGCGAAGATCTTCAACCTGCAGATCACCGACTGGTCCGACCCGGCGATCACGGAAGACAACGGCACGGCCCTCCCCGCCGGCGCCATCACGACGGTCGCGCGCTCGGACGGCTCGGGCACGACGCAGAACTTCACCAACTACCTCGCCGCGACGCAGGCCGCCGACTGGCCCTACCCCGCCGGCAAGGACTGGCCGGTCCAGGGCAACGTCTCGAAGCAGAAGGGCGGTTCGGGCGTCGTCCAGACCGTTCAGGCCGGCGCCGGCACCATCGGCTACGCCGACCACTCGGCCATCGGCACGCTCCCCTCGGCGGAGATCATCCAGGACGGCACCGCCATCGCCTTCAGCCCCGAGGCCGTCTCGGCGACCTTCGAGGCCGCAGCCGTCCCGGCGCCCAACGGCGTCACGGGCGACCTGTCGCAGAGCTTCGACTACTCGAAGCTGACCGCCGACACCTACCCGATCCCGCTGGTCTCCTACGCGATCCTCTGCTCGACCTTCAAGGACTCGGCGCAGGCGAAGCTCGCGACCAACTACCTCGGCTTCGTGACGAGCACGGTCGGCCAGGAGGTCGCCGTGAAGAACGCCGGCTCCGCCGCCCTGCCCAGCTCGATCCTCGAGCAGGCGCAGGAGACGCTCGCCAGCATCAAGTAATCCCACAGGGGCAGCCGCGCCCCGCAGCCGGTCTGCCCCGCCCGAGACGATGCTCGGGCGGGGCAGACCCAGGCTCAGGACCAGGCAGCCCCTCCCGCCGATCCGCGAGGACCGGCATCCCGCACCAGAATCTCGCCCATCTCATCGCCCGAATGAGGAACCGAGCCGATGCGAAATCCCGAGGAACGCACATGACCAGCGCGACCGCCACCCAGACGCCGCCGCCGACCAAGAAGCGGCTCAAGCGCCGCGCGGGAGACTCCGTCTTCCTGGGGCTGTCGACCGCCTCCGCGGTGTCGATCCTCGTGATCCTCGCCGGCGTCGCGATCTTCCTCATCCTCCGCGGCCTTCCGGCGATCACGGCCAACTGGGCGGACAACCCGTCGCTCAGCGCCATCCAGAACCCCGCGCAGGTGCCCTGGACGAGCTTCTGGGAGTATGTCGGACCGCTCCTCTGGGGAAGCATCTGGGCCGCCCTCATCGCGATGGTGCTCGGCACGCCGGTCGCCATCGGCGTCGCCCTCTTCATCTCGCACTACGCGCCTCGCCGTCTGGCGAGCGCGCTCGGCTACGTGATCGACCTGCTGGCCGCCGTGCCGTCCATCGTCTTCGGCCTCTGGGGCATCATCGTGATCCGCCCCCTGCTGCTCCCGCTGTCCGACTTCCTGAGCACCTACTTCGGCTGGATCCCGCTCTTCGAGGGACCCGTGTCGTCCACCGGATCGACGATGCTCGCCGGTGGCGTCGTGCTCGCCATCATGATCCTCCCGATCGTCACCTCGATCACCCGCGAGATCTTCCTCCAAACGCCGCGCCTCAATGAGGAGGCGGCACTCGCCCTCGGCGCCACGCGCTGGGAGATGATCCGCCTCGCGGTGCTGCCGTATGCGCGCAGCGGCATGGTGTCGGCCACGCTGCTCGGCCTGGGTCGCGCACTCGGTGAGACGATGGCCATCGCGCTCATCATCTCGCCCTCGATCATCTACTCGGTCAAGCTCCTCACCGACGGCTACAACTCGCAGACGATCGCGGCCAACATCGCGCTGAACTTCCCGATCTCCGACGACATCCAGCGCTCGGCGCTCGTCGGCACGGGCCTCATGCTCTTCGTCATCTCCTTCGGCGTCAACATCCTCGCCCGCTGGATCGTCGGCCGGTCCGGCCCCGCGGCGACGCGAAAGCCGAAGCGTCGCAAGGAAGGAGCGGCGGCGTGACCATGACCCCGCAGCTGCGCGCCCCCGAGACCGCCCCCGCGGCGAGCTCCTCCCTCAAGAGTGGACGGCTCCCCCGCTTCGTCGAGCCGATCTTCGCCGTCGGCTCGGCCGCCCTGATGGCCGCGGTCGTCTTCCTCCTGACGCAGGATTTCCCGGTGGGCCTCTGGCTCTTCCTCACGGCGATCCTCTACCTGATCGTCATCGCCATCGCGTCCTCGATCGTCGAGAACCGGCGCAAGGCCACCGACCGGGTCGTGCGCGGCCTCGTGATCTGCGCCTTCCTCCTCGCGGTCATCCCGCTCGTCTCGGCGCTCGTGACCGTCATCGTGCAGGGCGCCGCGGTCGTGAACTGGCAGTTCATCACGAGCGTGGGCGGAACGCAGTTCAACCCCGAGACGCTCGAGGTCACCTACCAGCCGGGCGCCCTCCAGGCAATCGTCGGCACGCTCATCATCACGGGCATCGCCACGCTCATCTCGGTGCCGATCGGCATCATGACGGCGGTCTACCTCGTCGAGTACGCGCAACCGAACAACCCGCTGCGCCGCGCCATCACGTTCCTCGTCGACGTCATGACCGGCATCCCGTCGATCGTCGCGGGTCTGTTCGCGTTCTCGCTGTTCTCGCTCATCGTCGGACCGAAGGCGTTCTCCGGCTTCTCGGCATCCATCGCCCTGTGCGTCCTGATGATCCCGATCGTCGTGCGCTCCACGGAGGAGATGCTGCGGCTCGTGCCGAACGAGCTCCGCGAGGCGGCGTTCGCCCTCGGCGTGCCGCGGTCGCGCACGATCATCCGCGTCGTGCTGCGCACGGCCGCGAGCGGCATCGTGACCGGCGTCGTCCTCGCGATCGCCCGCATCATCGGCGAGACCGCCCCGATCTTCATCGCGGCCAGCTACACCGACGCGCTCAACCTCAACCCGTTCAACGGTCCGATGCAGACGCTCGCCGTCATGGCGTACACGAACTACAGCTTCCCGACGACCGACATCGCCGCCTCGCAGGCACAGGCGTGGGGCGCGGCGCTGCTGCTCGTCATCCTCATCGTGATCTTCAACTTCATCGCCCGCATCATCGCGACCGTGTTCGCGCCGAAGACCCGCTAGAAAGGCACCTCACGTGTCCAAGAGCATCGACGTCAACGACCTCAACGTCTACTACAGCGACTTCCTCGCCGTCGAAGGCGTCTCCATGGAGATCGCCCCCCGCTCGGTGACGGCGTTCATCGGCCCGTCCGGCTGCGGCAAGTCGACCTTCCTTCGCACGCTCAACCGCATGCACGAAGTCATCCCCGGCGCACACGTGAAGGGTGAGGTCTTCGTCGACGGCGAGAATCTGTACGCGCCGGGCGTCGACCCCGTGCTCGTGCGTCGCCAGGTCGGCATGGTGTTCCAGCGCCCCAATCCGTTCCCCACGATGTCGATCAAGGAGAACGTGCTCGCGGGGGTCAAGCTCAACAACAAGCGCATCTCCAAGACCGACGCCGACGACCTCGTCGAGAAGTCGCTGCGCGGCGCCAACCTCTGGAACGAGGTCAAGGACCGCCTCGACAAGCCGGGCGCCGGGCTCTCCGGCGGACAGCAGCAGCGCCTCTGCATCGCACGGGCCATCGCCGTCTCCCCCGACGTGCTGCTGATGGACGAGCCCTGCTCCGCGCTCGACCCCATCTCGACGCTCGCGATCGAGGACCTCATCGAGGAGCTCAAGAGCGACTACACGATTGTCATCGTGACCCACAACATGCAGCAGGCCTCGCGCGTGAGCGACAAGACGGCGTTCTTCAACATCGCCGGCACGGGCAAGCCCGGCAAGCTCATCGAGTACGCCGACACCCCGACGATCTTCACCGCGCCGTCCGTGCAGGCGACCGAGGACTACGTGTCGGGTCGCTTCGGATAAGCCCTCAGGGGCTGGATCAGTCGCGGGGGCTCAGCAGGTAGCGGTTGATGGATGCCGTCAGGCCGGCGTCGACGGGGATCGCGATGCCGTCCACCTCGGTGATGGGGGCGGCGAGGCGCACGCTGGAGAGGAGCCACGCCGCGTCGGCCTTGACGAGGTCGGCGACCGGGATGGTCTCGTAGCCGACGTCGTGGCCCTCCGCCCGAAGGTGGTCGAACAGGCTCAGCTGCGTCGTGCCGTGGAGGATCGCGCCCGTCGGCTCGGGCGTGACGAACCGGTCGCCGAAGCGCAGCACGACCGACGCCGTGGGCGCCTCGAGCACGAGTCCGTCGCTCGACACGAAGATCGCGTCATCGGCTCCCCTGCGCCGCGCTTCGCGCAG
The DNA here is from genome assembly GCF_039614715.1 of Microbacterium sp. AZCO. Lineage (GTDB taxonomy): Bacteria > Actinomycetota > Actinomycetes > Actinomycetales > Microbacteriaceae > Microbacterium. The sequence goes on from NZ_CP154857.1 coordinate 2,215,773, forward strand.
CGCCGCCATGTTGACGGCGTACGAGAGGGTCTTGGCGCCGAGCAGCAGCCAGGGGGCGCGCGCGGGTGCGCCGCTGTCGTACCCGCGGTCGAGGGTGACGACGCGGATGCCGCGGGTGCGCGCCGTCGTGTTGTCGGCGGCCTGCGCGACCGTGACCCATGCCGTCGGCGCGGGTCCGTGCTCGACTCCGCGGCTCAGGATGAGCTTGATGACGCCCTCGCCCTCGGCTGGGCTCTCGGCCGCCGCGAGCTCGATCGCCTGGCGCCACTGCGCGGCATTGGGCGCAGGGAGGTCGCACAGCTGCGCGGAGTGCGCGAGGCGCTCCAGATGGGGGCCGACCTCCTGCGCGTGCCCGTCGACGACGCCGATCGACTCGAAGATGCCGTCGCCGCGCTGGGTGCTCAGCTCCCCCACGCTCAGCGCCGGTGTCGCGGGATCGATGATCCGGAACGTGCCGGAGAAGTCGGTGCGGGGATCGTCGGATGCCGCGGGGTCGATCATGAGGGCGAAGCGCCAAGCCATGATCCGAGCCTAGAGAAAGAAGTTGCCGGGCCGCAGAACGCCTCTCGGCGCAAGGCCGCTCAAAGCGGCAGAAGATGGAGCCCGGGGTTACTGCGGCCCGGCTATGCCAGTGTAACGGAGCCCGCGCCGTGTGTATTCCGATCGTCCGAAATCGACCCTGGACACGCCGGCCACCAGGCGAGCAGAGCCGGCCGCCCGCGGAAACTCAGGTCAGGGCGTCCCGTCGCCATAGCGCCGCGCACGCCGAAAGGTCGGCCGCGTAGTCCGACAGCCGCAGAGCCCGCGTCGTGAACGCCGAGGCGCGCTCGGGCTCGGTGCGCTCGTAGTCGTCGGCGAGGTGCGTCGCGCCGGACGCCTGCACGCGGGAGAACGCCGCGGCACGGTCGAGCGCGACGGCGAAGTCCCCCTCGAACAGACCCCGCAGGATCGTGTCCACGAGCGTCACGAGCTCGTCGGGGCCGGCGGGAACCGGCGCCCCGGCGACGACGGGATCGGCGGAGCGCAGCTCGGTGCGACCCCGCTCGTAGAGGAGCGCCGCCGTCTGGGGATCGTCGTGGATCATGAGCTGCAGCAGGTACAGCCGCCACAGCGCCCCCGGCAGGGTCTTGGCGGGCGAGCGCGACCAAAGCTCCGCGATGTCGTCGATGCCGTGCTCGTCGGTGAACGCGACGAGCCGGTCGACGACTTCGCCATCGGGGTCCTGGCGGACGCGGGTGAGGAGCGCCTGCGCCGTGGAGTGCGCGACGCGCGACACCTCGGCGGGATCCTCCGCCGCGAAGAGGCGGTCGAAGAGCTCCGCGGGTCGCCGCACCGGCTTGTGGAAGTCCCTGGAGTCGCTCACCGGATCCAGGCTACCGGCCGCGACCAGCACCCGGGCCTCCGCCGCAGCCTCCTCCTCGGCCGCAGCCGGCCCCCGACTCTCCGCCGACTCCTGACCCCCGGCGGCGACCAGCACCCGGGCTCCCGCCCGGGCCTGGTCGCGCATCGCCGCCATCCACGGCAGGCACATCGTCAGGCCTGGTTGATCCGGATGTGGTTGCCGGCGGGGTCGCGGAAGGCGGCATCCCGGGGCCCCCACGCCTGCTCGATCGGCTCCTGCAGCACCTCCGCGCCCGAGGCGCGCAGTCGCTCGAAGGTCGCGTCGAGGTCGTCGGTCGTGAAGACGTACGGGCCGGGGCCCGAGCCCTTCACGACGAGGCGCGTGAGCGCATCGCCGTCCTCCGGCGAGCGGCCCGCCGAGGGGTCGGACACGACGAGCGCGAGGCCCGCCTGACCGGGGAAGCCGAACGACACCCAGCGGTGTCCGTCGTAGGAGACGTCGTTGGCGACCTCGAGGCCGAGTCCGTCGCGGTAGAACGGGATCGCGGCCTCGACGTCGTCAACGGTGATGGGGCTGTAAGCGAGTGAAACGGTCATGGATGCCACGCTAGGACGCGTCAGCCCCGGGTGCTTCTCCGATCCTGCTCGGTTCGCCAGAGGCTTGTCGGGCAGGCGCAGCGCCCAGGGGCAGGGCGCAAGGCGCAGGCGCTCAGGCGTAGCGTGTGGGCCGCGTCAGGATCTTCGCGACGCACAGCGGCATCGCCTCGGCCGCGTCGTGCGGCCGCGATCGGTACGACGAGGGTGTCTCGCCGACGATCTCGGTGAACGTCGAGCTGAAGGAGCCCAGCGACGTCGCGCCGACGGCGGTGCAGGCATCCGTCACGGAGGCTCCGGCCCGCAGGAGCGCCATCGCCCGCTCGATGCGCCTGGTCATGAGGTACGAGTACGGCGTCTCACCGTAGGCGGCCTTGAACTCTCGCGAGAAGTGCGCGGGCGACATGAGCGCCTTGGCGGCCATCGTCGGCACATCGAGCGGCAGGGCGTAGTCGCGGTCCATGAGATCGCGCGCGCGCCGCAGGTGGACGAGAGTCTGAGCGGTCTGCGCGGATGCCACGACCTCGAGGCTACCGGCCGGGTCGGACGTCGGGCGGGCCCGACGTCACGCGGTCGGGATCGTGAGGATCGGATCCGACGACGGCTGCCCTGTCGGCGAACCGCCCGCGGGCTCGACCGTCACGGCGATGGTGTCGCCGGCCTGCATGGAGCCGTCGAGGAGCGTCGTGGCGTCGCCCGCGCGATCGGTGTCGAAGACGCCCGCCGAGACCGGCGTGCCGCCGCGCACGAACCACAGCTCGTAGGTCTGCTTCGCGCCGGCCTCGTCGAGCCCGTCGGTCACGAGCACGGCCTTGCCGGACGACGGCGACCAGTGCGCCGTCGCCGTTCCGCCGCCCTCGACCTGCACGGTCGCCGACTGCGAATCGGCGGCCGCCTCGATCTGGTTGAGGGCGCGCACGTCCGCCGGCTCGCGCAGTCGGTCGCCGAGATAGGCGACGCCCGTCCCGATCGCGATCAGGAGGACGAAGGATGCCGCGAGCGCGAGCAGCCCGCGCGTCCAGGTGCGCCTCGCCGCCGTCTGGATCGCCTCGGTGGAGGTGGGCGGCTCGACGACGTCGCGCACGGTGGCCGGCTCCGCGGCCGCCCCGAACGGCTCCGGAGCGGGGTCCTCGAGCGGCTCGAGAGCCGGGTCCTCGAGCGGCGGCGCGACGAGGGGCGAGGCATCCGGAATCGCGTCCGCGACGTCCGCCGTGACTTCGACGGCATGCCGGTCGGCGCCGGAGATCTGCGCGAGCAGCGCGGCGCGCACGCGCGCCGGCGGCTCGACCTCGGCGACGGATTCCGCGAGCTCGGCGACGGTCGCGGCATCCGCATCGAGGATCCCCGCCCATTCCGGGTGCTGGGCGAGCGCCTCCTGGAAGGCGCGCTCGTCGTAGATCGTCAGGGCGCCGAGAGCGTGGCCGGCGGCCAGCTCGGCGAATTCATGCACGTTCACGCCGTCACCCCCAGCTCTGTACGCAGGCGCGACAGCCCGTCGCGCATTCTCGTCTTGATCGTTCCCAAGGGCGACCCCACGAGGGCCGCGATCTCACTCTGGCTGTACCCGCCGTAATACGCGAGTGTGATCGCCTCTCGCTGGACCTCGGGCAGTGCCGCGATGGCCCGTGCGACCCGGCGTCCTTCGATGCGCAGCTCGGCCTGCTCGGCCACGCCGTCATGCGGGACGTCGAGATCGCGAAGGCCCACGCGCGTGTCGCGGTCGGCGCTCGCCTGCGACGACCGAACCCGGTCGACAGCACGACGATGCGCGATCGTGAGCACCCACGCCCTTCCCTGTCCTTTGTTCGGAGCGAAGCGCTCGGCGGATTGCCACACCTCGAGGAACACCTCCTGCAGCACCTCCTCGCTCTGCGCGCGATCCACGAGGACGCGCAGGATGAGGCCGAAGACACGCGGGGCCATGAGGTCGTAGAGGCGCGCGAAGGCGGTCTGCCCGCCCGCGGCGACCTCGACGAGCAGGTCGGCGACGTGGTCGACGACGGCGCCCTCGTCCGGGACGTCCACTCCATCGATCACCACATCCATCAGCATGCCGCAGCCGCTCCCTTCTCCCTAGTCGATCCGCGCGGCTGTTTCAGCCGAAGGTGAATGAGTAGACTGCGACGCCGGGCGACACCGTCACGTCGAGCACGGCATCCCGGCCCCCTACTCCGCGCGCCACCTCGTAGGAGCGCGGCGTCCCCGACACCGACACGACGCTCTCCGCTCCCCCGTCCAGGCGCACCCGCACCTCGCCCTCGCCCGAGAGCACCATTCGCACCTGATCGGCGTGGAAGCGGAGACGGATGCCGCCTCCGCCGGGTCCCGACGGCTGGGCGTACTGCGTCGCGATCGTCCACCCTCGGTCCAGGGCGAAGGAGTCGGCCGGCTGGTCGGCGGGAAGCGCGAAGTCGGCCGAGCCCTGGCCGTAGCGCTCGGCGCCGGCGAAGTTGACGTCCTTCGACGATCCGAGGAAGGTCTCGCGCGTCGTTGAGCCCACCTGCGGCGTGTCGTCGGCGACCTCCGTCGCCAGCGGGAGCGCGGCATCCGGATCGGCCTGCGTCAGCAGCTCGCGGATGAGCTTCTCCGTCGCCGCGTAGTTCCCCTCGCCGAACGCGATGTGACGCACGACGCCGTCCTTGTCGACGAGGTAGTGCGCGGGCCAGTAGCGGTTGCGGTACGCCGTCCAGGTCGCGAGGTCGTTGTCGAGCGCCACCGGATAGGTGATGCCGAAGTCGCGCGCACCGGCGGCGACGTTCGCCGCATCCTTCTCGAACGCGTACTCGGGCGAGTGCACGCCGATCACCTCGAGACCGAGGTCACGGTATGCACGGTCCCAGGCGACGACGTGCGGGATGCTGCGCTGGCAGTTGATGCAGGAGTAGGCCCAGAAGTCGATCAGCACGACCTTGCCCCGGAGATCGGCGAGATCGACGGGCGCTCCGCCGGGTGTATTGAGCCACTGGTCGATGCCGCGGATCGCGGGCGCGGGTCCGCAGGACTCCAGCTCCGTCGCGGCGTTGGTGCACTGCGAGAGCTGCTCGTTCTCGGCCGTCACGAGACCGCCGAGGTCGAGCGCCCGGCGGGCCTCGTCGTTGTCGGTCAGGTCGCGCTGGGCCGCCGCAGTGTAGTCGGGCACGAGCCGCTGAAGCAGCTGCGGCACGTTGAAGACGAGGCCGACCGCGAGCGCGAGCATCGCGATCCCCGCCGCGATGCGCAGCCCCCGCTCCCTCGTCCGGAAGGCGCGGATGCGCTCGATGAGCGTGCGCCCCGCGAGGGCGAAGAAGAGCAGCGGCACGGCGACGCCGACCGCGAAGGACGCCGTGAGCAGCACGGTGTCGATCCCGATGCGTCCCGTCGAGCCCGCGACGATGATGGCGGCGAGGACGGGACCCGCGCACGGTACGAAGACAGCCCCGAGCGCCAGGCCCACCCCGAAGCCGCTCCCCCGGTTGGACACCTCGCGGCGCGGGATCCACTGGAACGGCCGCTCGAGCAGCTGCTCCACCTTCGGCACGATGAGCCCGACGCCGATGAGCACGAGCACGGCGATGCCGATCCAGCGGATGACGTCCTGCGGCAGATTCAGCGCCCCCAGCACGAGGGAGCCTGCGAGGGTGACGATCGTGAAGCTCGTCACGAGCCCGAGGATCACCAGATACGGGCGGGCTCGGGATGCCGGAGCCGGCTCCCCCTCGAACCGCGCCGACTGCGCACCGCCGGTGAGGAAGATGACGGGCAGCACGGGCAGGATGCACGGCGAGATGCCGGTGATGAGACCGCCGAGCAGTCCGATGATGACGAGCGACACGAGCCCTCCCTGATCTGCCGGTTGTTCGCGCCGAGGTCGGGTTCGGATTGGGCCCGGAATTCGCCGGGGAAGTTTCCAATCCGATCCGGCGGGAGTCTCGAACAGCCCCATGTACGCCGCCTTCGCGGCGCACCACCCGGAGCACCGGGGTGTCCACACAGGGCCCGTGCGGGCCTCGATCACGGAGGAACTCATGCTCACGAAGAAGACCCACCTCGCCGCCGGCCTGTCGCTCGCATTCGCGGCGGCCCTCGCGCTCTCCGCCTGCTCGGGCAGCAGCGCCGGATCGGATGACTCGATGGAGTCCTCCGCGCCGACGACGCAGTCGACCCCGTCGGAGACGATGGACACGATGGACCCGGCCGCCAACCTCGTCGGCCCCGGCTGCCAGGACTACGCCGCCGCCGTGCCGGACGGCGCGGGCTCGATCCAGGGCATGTCGCAGGACCCGGTCGCGGTCGCGGCATCCAACAACCCGCTCCTGACGACGCTCGTCTCGGCCGTCAGCGGACAGCTCAACCCCAACGTGAACCTCGTCGACACCCTCAACGGCAGCGAGTTCACCGTGTTCGCGCCCGTCGACGACGCCTTCGCCAAGATCGATCCCGCGACGATCGAGGCTCTGAAGACGGATTCGGCGACGCTGTCGTCGATCCTCACGTACCACGTGGTCCCCGGCCAGATCGAACCCTCCGACATCGTCGGCACGCACACCACCGTGCAGGGCTCCGACCTCGAGGTGACGGGCAGCGGCGACGACCTCATGGTCAACGACGCCAAGGTCATCTGCGGCGGTGTTCAGACCGCGAACGCGACCGTCTACCTCATCGACACGGTGCTGATGCCGCCGGCCCAGTGATCCAGCGGATGAGGGGCGTCCTGCGCGGGCGCCCCTTTTCCGTGCCCGGCGCACAGCAGGATGGGTGACGTGCCGATCACCATCATCGGAGCAGTCCTCCTGCTCGTGAGCGGGGCTGCCGTGGCGTTCGGCGTCATGCCGGCCGCGGACGTGCTCGCGATCGGGGATCGGGTCTGGCCGATCCTGCTGTTCGTGCTCGCGATCACCGTGGTCGCGGAGCTCGCCGCGCTCGCAGGTGTCTTCGATCTCGCGTCGGCCTTCCTCGCCCGGCTCGCCCGCGGACGAGTGTGGCTGCTATGGCTGCTCGTCGTGGCGCTCGCCGTGGTCGCGACGGCGTTCCTGTCGCTCGACACGACGGCCGTGCTCCTGACTCCCGTCGTCATCGCGGTCGCCCGCGCCCACCGTCTCGATCCGCTCCCCTTCGCATTCACCACGGTGTGGCTCGCCAACACGGCCTCACTCGCACTCCCGGTCTCGAACCTCACGAACCTGCTCGCCGTCGAGTCGTTCGGCGGCGACGCCCGCTCGTTCGTCGCCCTGCTCGGAGCGTCGGCCCTCATCGCGATCGGCGTCACGGTCGCCCTGCTGTGGATCGTCTTCCGCCGTCGCTTGCGCGGCCGGTTCTCTCCGGCGCCCGGCCCGGTCATCGGCGACCGGGTGCTGACCTGGTGCGCGGGCGGTGTCGTCGTGCTGCTCCTGCCCCTGCTGGTTTCGGGCATCCCCCCGTGGATGCCGGCCCTCGCCGCCGCCGTCGTGCTCGGGGTGCTCTACGCCTGGCGGTTCCCCCGCGCGCTGCGCTTCTCGCTGCTGCCGTGGCAGCTGATCGTCTTCGCGAGCGGGCTCTTCCTCGCCGTCGGCGTGCTGGAGTCGCTCGGCGCGCAGACCGTACTGCAGGCGCTGAGCGGCAGCGGTGACGACCCCGTCGAGCTGTGGCGTCTGTCCGGGGTCGGGATGCTGGGCGCCAACGCCGTGAACAATCTGCCGGCCTACCTCGCCCTGGAGGGGGTCGCCGACTCGCCGGCCCGGCTCGCGTCCCTCCTGATCGGAGTCAACGCCGGCCCGCTCATCACGCCCTGGGCGTCGCTTGCGACCCTGCTCTGGCACGAGCGTCTCCGCGCCGTGGGAGTGACCGTCTCGTGGGGGCGGTTCGCACTGCTCGGGCTGGTCGCGGCTCCGCTGACGGTCGCGCTGAGCGTCCTCCCGCTCGCGTGGAGGTGAGAGACCCCACGGCGTCCTCGACGGCAGGCGTCTACGCGAAATCGGCGCCCCCGGAAGGGCGCCGATTCCACGCGTGGGCCCCGTGGGGCTCGAACCCACGACCCGCGGATTAAAAGTCCGATGCTCTACCGACTGAGCTAGAGGCCCGCGACGTACAAGCCTACTTGGCCGGATCGATTGGGTCGTCCGGCGGGTCTTCCACGCGTCGCGAGGCAAGTCAAGTGCCTCCGGGAGGGCAGCGCGCGCGGGTAGGTTCCACCCCATGGGAGCTTTCGCCGGTGCCCGACCGGCCCACAGCGAACGGATCGACGACACATGACCGATCTGCGCTCTGCCGCGGGCGTCAGCACCGGCGACATCCTCGACGGCCGCTATCGGCTCGACGAGACGATCGGCGAAGGCGGGATGGCGCGTGTCTACCGCGCAGAGGACCTCGCACTGGAGCGTCCCGTGGCCATCAAGGTCATGCGGGGCCCGACGGAGGGGACGCCGGCACGCGACCGCGTCCGGTCGGAGACGACACTGCTCGCGGGCCTCAGCCACCCGTCGCTCGTGACGCTCTACGACGCGCACATCTCGGCCGAGAAGCCGAGCTATCTCGTGATGGAGCTCGTCGAGGGCAAGACCCTGCGCGACCGCCTCGACGCCGGCGGTCCGCTCCCGCCCGACGAGGTCGCCGCGCTCGCGGTCGACCTCTCCGAGGCCCTGCATGTCGTGCACGAGAGGGGCATCGTCCACCGCGACATCAAGCCGGCCAATGTGCTCCTGTGGCCGTCACCCCTCCCTGATCGGGAGTTCCGCGCGAAGCTCACCGACTTCGGCATCGCCTACCTCCTCGACGCGACGCGTGTCACCTCCCCCGGCACGGTCATCGGGACGGCCGCCTACCTCGCGCCGGAGCAGCTGCGCGGCGAGAAGCCGTCGCCCGCTGCCGACATCTACGGCCTGGGACTCGTGCTGCTCGAGGCGCTCACCGGCACCCGCGCCTTCCCTCATGCGGTCGGGCACGAAGCCGTGCTCGCACGCCTCGCCGTCTCCCCCAGCATCCCCGACGATCTACCGGGAACGTGGCGCGCGATGCTCACCGCCATGACCGCGTCCAACCCCGCACGTCGTCCGACGGCGCTCCAGGTCGCCCTGGCCGGCACCGCCCTCCGGGAGCGGCATCCCTCCACCGGCGAGGTGCTCGCGGCCTTCATGGACCCCGCCGCCACCGCTCCCGAGGCGATCCCCGCGCCGCCCCCGCTGCCGGATCCGCCGCCCGCCCCGCCGACCGAGGTGCTGTCACCGACTCCGGCGCACCACTCCGAGCCCGCGCCCAAGCGGGGCCGTGTCGCGCTCATCCTCGCGGGCATCGTCGCGCTCGTCATCGCAGCGGCGTTCGCCATCGGGGTCGCGGCCGCCGTCACCTCGGCAGAGCCGGAGCCGATACCCACCCTTCCCGCCGTCCAGGAGCCGCTCGGAACGCACCTCCAGGACCTCCTCGAGACGGTGACGCCCTGATGCGCGCGCGCCTGATCGCACCCGTCGCCGGGATCGTGCTCGCCCTCTCGCTGGCCGGCTGCGGATCCACCCCCTCGGTCACGGACGCGACGGCGACGCGGATGCAGGCATCCGTCGTCAGCATCGCTCAGGCGGCCGCCGACGGCGACGCCGCCGCCGCCGTCACGCAGCTCGACGGACTGCAGTCGCAGCTGGATGACGCGGTCCAGCACGACCAGGTCACCGCGGCGCGCGCCGCGCGCATCCAGTCGGCAATCGAGGTCGTGCGCGCCGATCTCGCCGCGCTCACTGCGCCGGCACCGACGCCGGAGCCCGTCGCGACGACCGCCGACACCCCGGCGACCACGACCCAGGACACGAGCGGCAGCGGCGGCGGCAACGACAAGAGCGGCCCGGGCAAGAACAGCGGCAGCGGCAAGGGCAAGGGCAAGGACAAGGGCTGACGCGCCCAGTCTCCGCCGGCTAGGGATGCCGCAGACCTACACCCCTGAGTCGGCGAGCTCCGCACCGGCGTGCGCGAGCTCGGCGAGCGCGGCGTCGCTCGTCTCGGCCGCGACGCCCGCGACGAGGTCGGTCAGGATGCGGACGTGCCGCCCGTGCTCGATGGCGTCGAGGGCAGAGGCTCGCACACAGTAGTCCGTCGCGATCCCCGTGACGTCGACATCGACGACGCCGGCGGCGTCGAGCAGGTCGCTCACGCGCTCGCCCGCGTCGGTCGTGCCCTCGAAGAGCGAGTAGGCGGGCCTTCCCTGCCCCTTCTTGACGTGGTGGGTCACCGCCCCCGTGTCGAGCCCCTCGTCGTACTCGGCGCCCGCCGTGCCGCTCACGCAGTGCACGGGCCACGTGTCGATGAAGTCGGGCTCGCCCGACGCGAAGTGGCCGCCGTTGTCGTTGTCGGCGTCATGCCAGTCGCGCGACGCGACGATCACCGAGTACTCCCCCGCGTGCGCTGAAAGGAAGCGGGTGATGCGCTCGGCGACGGCGTCACCGCCCGCGACGCCGAGCGCGCCGCCCTCCGTGAAGTCGTTCTGGACGTCGACGATGAACAGTGCCTTGCTCATCCCTCGAGCGTACGCCGAGCGCCCGTGCACCAACTCCTCACGATCCGGCGTGCGACTCGCTCGTCACGGCCTCCCGGGGTGCGGCGGCCTCGGACGTGCGGAGTTCGTGCACGGCATCCTTCCGCCACAGTCGTGAGGGCCACCAGATCGCGCGCCCGATGTCGTACGTCGCCGCGGGGACGAGCAGCGAGCGCACGACGAAGGTGTCCAGCAGCACGCCGAACGCGACGATGAACGCGATCTGCGCGAGGAACAGGATCGGGATGACCCCGAGCGCGGCGAAGGTCGCCGCGAGCACGAGTCCCGCGGAGGTGATCACGCCGCCCGTTGCGACGAGGCCGCGCAGGATGCCGGGTCGCGTGCCATGACCGAGCGACTCCTCCCGCACGCGCGACATGAGGAAGATGTTGTAGTCGACGCCCAGGGCGACGAGGAACACGAATCCGTAGAGCGGCACGGCGGGGTCCGCGCCGGGGAAGCCGAACACGAGGTTGAAGACGATCGCGCTCACCCCCAGCGCCGCTGCGAACGACAGGATGACGCTCAGGATCAGCAGCACTGGGGCGAGGATCGCCCGCAGCAGCAGCATGAGGATCAGGAGGATCACCCCGAGCACGACGGGGATGATGAGCGTGCGGTCGCGGATCGACGTCGCGTTCGAGTCGATGTCGGTCGCCGTCACTCCGCCGACGACGGCGGTCCCCTCGCCGAGCTGCTCGTCGAGGTCTGCGCGCAGCTGGATCACCGTCTCCTCCGCCGCGACGGAGTCGGCCGCGTCGGTGAGGGTGCCGATGACGAGGACGTCGCCGTCCGAGACCGTCGGCTCCGGCGCCGGCGTCCCCGGAGGGCCCTGGGCGGTCAGCACGGCCTCGCCGTCCTTGACCTCGACGGTCGCCTGGCCCGTCGGCGAGTTGGCGGATGCCACGGCCACCGTGTCGATGCCGTCGCTGTCGTCGAGCACGGTCACCGCGTCGGCGAGCTGGTCCTGCGGCACGATGACGTAGACCGGGCTGCCCGACCCCGCCGGGAAGTGCTCGGCGAGCACGTCCTGGCCGTCGCGCGCCTCGGAGTAGCCGAGGACGAGGTCGCTCGACGGCACGCCGTCGGCCTTGAGCTGCAGCATGCCTGCCGAGGCGACCAGCAGCACGATCGTGCTGATGATCCAGACCGGCCGCGAGCGCCGGGCGATGAGCCGCGCCTGACGCGGCCAGAAGCCCTTCACCGGCTGCGTGAGGTCGTCCGGCAGCGGCTTGATGGGCTCCTTCGGGATGAAGGGCCAGAACGCCGAGCGGCCGAAGACCGCGAGCAGAGCGGGGAGGAACGTGAGCGCCGACAGCACGGCGAACGCGATGCCGATCGCGGCGATCGGGCCGAGTGCGCGGTTCGTGGCGAGGTCGGAGAGCAGCAGGCACAGGAGCCCCGCGATGACGGTGCCGCCCGAGGCGAGGATCGGTTCGAACGCTCCGCGCCACGCGCGGGTCGCGGCATCCCATCTCCGCTCGCCATCGGCGATCGCTTCGCGGAATCTCGCGACGTACAGCAGCGCGTAGTCGGTCGCCGCACCGATCACGAGGATGAACAGGATGCCCTGCACCTGGCCGTTGAGCACGACGATGCCGGCCTTCGCGAGCCACCACACCGTGAGCAGCGCGACGCAGAGGGCGAACGTCGAGGTGAGCAGGACGAGGATCGGCAGCAGCGGCGAGCGGTAGACGATCACGAGGATGATGAACACCGCGAGCAGCGCCACGCCGAGCAGGAGCCCGTCGATGCCGAGGAAGCCCTCGACGAGGTCGGCCGTGAAGCCCGCGGGACCCGTGACCCATGACTGAAGCCCGTCCGGAAGGTCGTCGTCGAGCAGCGTGCGGATCGACTCCACCGTGTCGCCGACCTCACCGCTCGCGTCGATCGGCACGAACAGCTGGGCCGCCTCGCCGTCTTCCGAGACGATCGGCGGCGACACGTCCTCGGTGACACCGTCGAGCTTCGCGATGTCGTCGGCGATCGTCTGCAGGTCCGCCAGCTGCGCCTGGGTGAGCGCCGTGTCGCTCTCGACGACGACGAGCGCGGGGATCGTGTCGTTGCCGAGGAAGTCCGGAAGGCGTTCACTCACCTCGGTCGCGTCCGCGCTCTGCGGCAGATACGTCGACTGGTCGTTCGTCGAGACCTCGTCGACCTTGCCGAAGTACGGTCCCCCGATCGAACCGCCGACGAGCCACACGAGGATGAGCAGAACGGGGATGCCGATCCGCAGCCAGCGCGTGGGTGTGCGGTCGGCGTGGTGCGGGGTGCGGAGCTCGCGGCGGGTCGACATATCGCTAGCTTATCTAGCAATCTCCGTTTTCGCTCGACCGTATGCTGAATCGGGTGTTCGCCCCCGTTGTCGCGCTCGCCGGAGCGCTCGTCTACGGATCGGCGGACTTCCTCGGCGGCCTCGCAGCCAGGAGGCTCCGCTCCATCGTCGTGACAGCGGTCGCCGCCGCGACCGGCCTCGTGCTGCTCGTCGTGGCCTATCCGGCCATCGGCGGGGACTGGATCCCGGCCGACATCGGGTGGGGCATCCTCTCGGGATTCACGGGCGCGATCGCGATCGTGCTGCTCTACGCATGCCTCGCGATCGGGCCGATGAGCATCCTGTCACCGCTCACCGCGGTCGTCTCGGCTGTCGCACCGATCCTGTGGGGTCTGCTCATCGAGGGCGAGACACTCTCGGGGATCGGCTACGCGGGCCTCGGCGTCGCGCTCGTCGCCGTCGTGCTCGTCGGATTCATCCCGGGCGAGAAGGCCGTGCGGCCGAGCCTACGCGGACTCCTCTTCGCGGTGGGGGCGGGACTCGCGATCGGCGCCTTCCTCATCGTCATCGACCGCACGAGCGCCGAGAGCGGGCTCGTGCCGCTCATCGTCAACCGGTCGGTGAGCACCGTCCTGACGTCTGCCGTCGTCGGCATCCTGGCTCTCGCGGCCGTGCGGGGCGGACGACGGGCGTCGTCGGTCTTCGCGGCCGCCGGCGCTCGCCTCGGCGCGACGCCGACAGGGCACGCGGACCTCGAGCACGCGGACGAGACGCCCTCGCCCCCACCCCGCGCGGCGGCCGCCCGCGCGTGGTGGCTCGCCGCCGGTTGCGGCGCCCTCGACGCCACCGCGAACGTCGCCATGGTCTTCGCGCTGCGCCTCGGCGACCTGGCGATCGTCTCGGCCCTCACGGCGATGTATCCCGCCGGCACGATCCTGCTCGCGTCCGTCGTGCTGCGCGAGCGCATCGCGGGCGTGCAGTGGCTGGGCCTGGGCCTCGCCCTCGCGGCCGGCGCCATGCTCGCGCTGGCCTGAGCGGCGCGGAGGCCCGATTCATGCCGCGGGCGCGGCATCCATCCCCTGAGTCAGCCGCGGACGAAGAGCAGCACCCACGAGACGATCATCGCGATGAGCCCGAGCGCAAGGAGGCCGCCCGCGAGGAGCGCGACGGCACGGACCGCCGGTGAGCCGTGCGTGAGCCGCATGCGATTGGCCCGACCGCGGCGGTAGAAGATGTCCGCCATGTCGCGGTCGCCGATCTGGTGCGCCTGCTCGTGGGTCAGGACCGCGCCGTTGACGCCGCCGTCCTCGTCGAACCAGCGCACGACGGTGCTGACGTCGCCGTGCTCGACGACGGCGCGGGCCGTGAGCCAGGTGCCGTCGGCGAGCTTGAGGATGAGCGCCAGGAGGCCGAGGAGGAGTCCCGCGCCGATGCCGACCCACGTGAAGATCTCGATCACGGCGTCGATCGCATGCTCCATCGGGTCCGAGCCTACCCGACCCGTTTCGCCGGACAGCCGAGCGGCCCGGGCGGGGACGATCGCTCGCCCCGCCCGAGCCGCTCGTTCTGTTCGGGTCAGCCGCAGGTGTAGGCCGGGTAAGACGTCGTGACCGTCCCCGTCGCCGAGTGGCCGTCGACGACTCCCGAGACCTCCACGGTCGCCTCACCGGGTCCATAACCGGACGCGCGCGTCGTGAATGCCGCGGACGCGCTCTTGCCCGGCTGGATCGTCAGCGACTTCGACCCGTAGGACGTCTTGACCACCGTGGTGACCGCGGTCGCATTGGTGTTGCTCACCGTCACTCCGAGGGTCGCCTTGCCCGCGACGCACCGACCCACGGCCGTGACCGCGACGCCGTCCTCGATGCGCGCGGACGCCTCCGCGAACGACAGGTAGTCGACGTCGAACAGAGCCTCGGATGCCGACCCCACATAGGTGAAGAAGACGTCCGCCGTTCCCGTCGCACCGGTGAGGTCGGCCGAGTAGTCGGCGTACGAGGACCCGTTCCCGGCCGGCACGTCGACCGTTCCGACGACCTGGCCGGTCGGCGAGCCGAGCCGCACCTGAATCTGGCCGCCGGCCTTCGCCGCCGCCCGGAAGCTGACCGACGCGGCGCCCTTCTCCCCGAACGCCACGTTGGAGAGCGCGGTCCACTCGCCGCCGTGCAGGTTGGTGAGCTTCATGCCCTGGTCGTTCGTCGTTCCGAGGAACTCCGTCCGGATGCCCGTGGTGGGGGTGTACGGATCACGCAGGCCGGAGTCCCACGCGATCGTCTCGCCCTCGATCCGCGTGTACGGGTCGAGGTCGGAGACCTGGTCCACACCCGCCATAGTCATCGTGATGGGGCTGATCGTGCCGTCCGGCGCGATCGAGATCTTGTCGATGTGCGTCGAGCGGTACCCCTTCGGTGCGCTGAACTGGCCGTCGTCGATGAACTTCTTGAACACGGTCTGCGCGTGGTACGTGATGTACCAGCTGTCCTTGAACTCGAAGATGGCGTGGTGGTTGTTGCCACCCACTCCGAAGAAGTTCGCCGGGTTGGGCAGGATCTGATCGACGTAGGTGAAGGGCCCCATCGGCGAGTCCGACACCATGTACGCGATATTGCCCGTGCCGACGTTGCGCGTCTGGCCGTCGATCACGAGCCCGTTGGGACGCGCGGTGAAGTTCGTGCAGTAGCTGTAGTAGTACTTGCCGTTGAACTTGTGGATGCCGGAGTCCTCGAAGAGCGCCGGGGCGTTCACGAGCGCAGCCGAGCCGTCGACGCTGGTCATGTCGGCACCGAGCTTGATGACGCGGCCGGTCTTCGGGAAGTCGCTCTGCCCCGTCGGCACGCCGCCGCCGAAGTACAGGTATCCGGTCCCGTCGTCGTCCACGAGCACGGCGGGGTCGAAGAGCCACACGACGTTGTTCGCACCGGCCAGGTTGTTGACGCCGGGCGTGCTGGACGACACGAGCGCCGACCCGTTGAGCGGATCGGTCCACGGACCGACCGGAGTGTTCGAGGTGAGCACGCCGATGCCGCCCGCGCTGTTCGCGTAGTACAGGAAGAACTTCTCGACGCCGTTGATGGTCTTGTGCGCCGCGGAGGGTGCCCACGAGTTGCTCGCCCACGACGAGACGCCGAAGCCGTTGTTCTTTCCGGCGACCTTGATCTGACCGTGGTTGGTCCAGTTCACCATGTCCGGAGACGAGATCACCGTGATGGTCTTGATCTGGCTGTACGAGTTGTCGAGGATGTCGCCGTCAGCGTTCGTCTCGTACCCGTATTCGGCCTTGCCGTCGGCACCGATCCGGTAGGCGTCGGAGGTCATGTACACGTAGACCTGACCGTCGTACTCCATCGCGAACGGGTCGGCCGCGTATTCGTAGTCCATCAGCGGGTTCGCGTTCCCGATCGCCTTCGCGGGGGCGGCGTTGCCGACCGGCTTGGGCGGGTTGGGCGCGCGCTTCCCGATGAGCGACAGGTCATCGACGAAGAAGATGTCGGGAACGACCGTCGCCCCCACGGTCTCGATGCCCAGCCGCGCCGTCTTGAGGTCGAAACCCGTGGCGGGGGCGGTGAACGTGCCGGCGATCTGCGTGAAGAGGAGCGTGTCGGTCGTGCTCCCCTTGACGACGGGCGCCTGCGCGAGGGTCACCGTGTGGCCGGCGCCGTCGCGCAGCGTGAGGGCGAAGGTGACGGTGGAGTCGCCTGCGTCACGGAAGTGGACCCAGGCCGAAGTCGAGTACGACTCCCCCGCGATGAGTCGGGTCATCGGCTGATTGGCGCCGTCGCTGTTCGCCGTGCGCGCGTTGACCTTGAGCGACATCGCGCCCGCGTGGCGCGTCGAGTATCCCAGCGAGAGATTCGCTGTCGTTCCCTGCGCGATCCACGGCGCTGTTCCGCCCTCGATGTTCCCGTTCGTCACGAGTTCGACCGGGTCATCCGCTGCCACCGCCGCGCCCGGCGCGCCCGTGAGCGCCACGCCGGCGATGAGCACCGCGATCAGCGACGTGAGCAACGCCCGTGATCTCTGCTTCTGCATCCCTGCTCCTTGCTGTGCCGCAGCCGTCTTCGGCCGCGCGCACGTCATGTCGATACAACGTTGGAACCGCGCAGCGAACGGCTGGACTGCAGCCGGAGACTGAGGAGCAGACTGCAGCTCCGACAATCGACTTCGTTGGCGGTGCCTCGGATGTTAGCGGTCACAGTAAACGATGTGCAAGCAATGCGTGCAGTGCAGATCCAGACGGTCGCGACGACGGGATCCCGCGGCGAGCTAACGCAGGGGCGTCGGCTTCGTCCGGACCGGTCCCATCCAGGTCACGATGAGCACCGAGGTGATCGAACCCGCCGCCATGATCGCGGCGAGCACGACGATCTGGAACCGACCCGCCTCGATCGGCGAGATTCCGCCGAAGATGGCGCCGACGAATGCGCCGGGCAGCACGACGAGTCCCGTCGTCCGGGTCTGGTCGATCGCCGGCACGAGGGCGTCGCGCACGGCGCGACGCGCCAGCAGCAGAGTGGACGCCCGCGGCGTCGCGCCGATCGCGAGCCATCCCTCGACCTCATCCCAGTGGTCGACGATCGCCGTTGTGAACATGCGGCCGGTGAGCGTGGCGATGCTCATGGCGTTGCCGATGACGATGGCGCCGATGGCCAACGCGTACCGCGTCGTCAGCTCCAGGGCACCCGTGGCGAAGACGGTCGTCGTTGCGGCAAGGACGCCGGCCGCGATCGACGTGGACATCATGAGCACCGCGCGCAGAGACCAGCGGACACGGCCGGTCGCCACCGCTGTCGCGACGGCGAACATGACGACGAGAGCGACGGCGATCCACCAGCGGCTCGTGATGACGCCGGTGAGGATGACGCTGACGACCGCGAGCTGCACCGCCCCGCGGAGGATGGCCACGACCGGCGCCCACGGAGTCGGGATGCGGGATGCCGCGAGCACGACGGTCGTGATGACCGCGAGGACCACGACGCCGACGATGGTCGGGCCGAGGTCGGCTGGCAGATCCACGGTCGGAGCCTACCCAGCGGATCGGACCCGGGAGCTACGACCGTCCGAGGCGCTCCCCGAGCCAGCTTCGCGCAGCCGCGAAGAGCTCGTGCGCCATCGGATTGTCGGACGCCCACGCCTCGAAACCGTGCGGCGCCCCGTTCACGACCTCGAGGGTGACGTCGGCGCCGGCCGCGCGCAGCCGGTCCGCGTACTCGACGTCCTCATCGTGGAACAGCTCGATGTCGGAGGTGTAGATCCACGTGGGCGGCATCGCCTCCAACGACTCACGGCGCGCCGGCGCCGCATACGGAGGAAGCGAGTCCGCACCGACGGCCGTCCCGAGATACGACGACCAGCCCACCAGATTCGAGCGGTTGCTCCAGATGAAGTGGTCCGTGGCATCGTGTGCACGGTTCGCCGCCGTGCGGTCGTCGAGCATGGGGCAGAACAGCCACTGCGCCGCGACAGGATGTCCGGCATCGAGCGCGCGCTGGACCAGGCTCGCTGCGAGGCCTCCGCCCGCGCTCTGCCCGCCGATCGCGAGACGCTCGGAGTCGAGACCGAGTTCGCGGGCGTGCGCGCGCAGCCACTGCCACCCGGCGAAGCAATCGTCGATCGCTGCGGGAAAGGGATGCTTCGGCGCCAGCCGGTAGTCGACCGAGACGATCGTCACCCCGGTGTCGCGTGCCGTCTCACCGCAGTGCACGTCATCCATCGCCGCCGATCCCAGCACCAGCCCGCCGCCGTGGATCCACAGCAGGCCGGCCCCCGACGGCTGCACGGGCGTGTAGACGCGCAGCTTCACACCGTCGTGGCGGAGCGTGCGACGCTCGACCCCGTCCACACGCTTGCCGGGCATGAGCGCCGACGCGGTCGCCGCGAACCAGCGGACCGCGCGGTTCTCGATGTTCACCGCCGGTGCCTTCTCGGTCGCGGTGCGCAGTGCCGGGTTCACCGCCGAGATGTCCATGCCTACTCCGTTCTCACGCGTCGTCGTCGACCCGCCGCTTCATCGTAGAGGCACACCGGACAGCGCTGTCCCGTGGGGATCGGATCCGGCGGCGACGGATAGGGTGGCGAGGTGACAGCGCCCCCTTCGCCGACTCCCGGCCCTGCGCCGCGGCCGGGCGCGATCTACTTCCTCGGACGGGTGGTCCTGCGGCCGCTCTTCTGGCTGCTGTACCGTCCCCGCGTCGTCGGTCGACACAACGTGCCCGAGCGCGGGCCCGTCCTGCTGGCGAGCAACCATCTCGCATCGCTCGACACGCTCATCATCCCCACGTCGGCGGCCCGCCCCGTGCAGTTCCTCATCAAGTCGTCGTACTTCACGGGATCCGGCGCACTCGGCCGCGTGATGCGCTGGTTCTTCACCTCCATCGGCGGAGTCCCGGTCTACCGTGCGACCGGCCGCGACGCACGCGCCGCGCTCGACGCGGGCAGCAGCATCCTGCGGGCCGGCAGCGTGTTCGCGGTGTTCCCGGAAGGCAGCCGCTCACGCGACGGAAAGCTCCACGAGGGTCACGGCGGCGCGGCGTGGATGGCGCGTGACACGGGCGCCGCCCTTGTGCCCGTCGGGCTGATCGGGACCGGCACCGCCAAGCCGCTGAGCCACCTCCTGCCCGGGAGGCCGCGCCTCGAGGTGCGCTTCGGCGAACCGCTCGATCTCGGCGACCTCGAGGGCGTGCCGGACGGCAGGGCTCGCCGCGAGATCACCGAGCGCATGATGGCCGCCATCGCCCGCCTGAGCGGGCAGGACCGCTCGGGCAGTGTGAACGCGACGTCACGCGACTGATCCAGGAAAAGCGCCGGATAGACGCCGACTACATGTGAATCTGAGCCCGTCGTGAGGGGCTCATATGCCGGTCGGATGGAGGAGTGTGGAGCCACCTAAGGGAATCGAACCCTTGACCTATTCATTACGAGCAAGTCGTCCAGCTGGTTCTGACGCGGCGGCCACATCGAGGCTGTTGTCTCGGCTCACCTGGGCTCATCTGGGCTTTTCTGATTCCTGATGAACTTCGTGTGGGTCCGATCGTATCGGACGTCTCGAGTCGCCTCGTGCTGTTTCGGCTCATAAGTGTCCAATAAGTGTCCAACGAGCGAGTTCGACTACGGGTGGCCTGTGGCGGCAGGAGTCAAGCCGCCCGATTGTCGGGCGGCCGTCGGGCGTACGACCGTGCCGGTCAAACAAACAGGAGCGGCTCCGGCCGCGCCACCTGGATCCTTCCTGCCGATGCCCGCACGGATCGGGACCGGCTTACGAGTCGTCCTTGAGCCTTCGGTTGCTAAGTCTGAGGGATCGAGGGCTCGATGGGGAACCTTCGTCGCAGGATCAGCCTTTGGGCGAGTGTCCACGCGACTGTGACGAGGAGGTAGAGCCCGGCGGCCAGCGGAACGAACACGGCTGCGACCGCCGTACCAAACTGCAGCACGCCCACCAAACGGAGGATCCCCTCGCTACCTGGGGTAGACCCTGACGCGGTAGGTTCCGGCCGAAAGAGCCGACGGGTGATCTCGGCGACTGCCACGATCAAGAGGATCACGACACCGAAGACAACGATGACCGGCAACGACAAGGATCCACCTCCCAGCGAACCGATGAGGCTGGCTCCGAGCGGTACACCGAAGACCCGTTCGGTGAGCAGGTCGTTGGGGTGGCCGGCGATGGCGGTGTGCAGGAAGAGCGCGTAGATGACGCCGACGACCGGCGCTTGAATGAGCACGGGCGCGCATCCAGCGAATGGGGACGCTTTCTCGTCGGCGTAAAGCTTCATCGTCTCGCGTTGCAGACACTCGCGGTCGTTCTTGTGTCTACGTTGCAGTACCTGCAGCTTCGGTGCCATACGTGCTCGAGTCTGATCAGCCTTGGCCTGCGCGACCCCGGTGGGGATCAAGACTGTCCGCACGAGAAGGGTGAGGATCACGACGGCGACTGCCGCGGATGCGCCGCCCGTGATTGGTTGCAGCAATGCCGCCAACCCCATCAACACTGCGTAGGCCGAGTCGAGGGTGGTTGAGAGGGGTGGGAATGAGAAGAGGTCCATGATGCCCGTCCGTTGATGTGAGAGGTGGTCGCAGAACGGCCACGCCAGACATCGACGAACACAGACATCACCCCTAGTCAGGGTGGAGGAGCGTCGACGCGCTACGCAGCCGGAGCCGCGATACCGGGTGCGCGTGAACGCGGATGCCCCGCAGCGTCCGGATCGCTCTGCGCAACTGCCACCGACACATCGATGGCTCTGTCCGGACGAACCAGGGAGGCCGGCGCCCAAAGCGGGGAACCTACGGCCTGTAGCAGACCGATGACAACAGCGGCCGCCAGCACAACAGCCCAGATCGATGCCGAGCTAGCCTCAGCGACGCCGATCACGGTCGAAGAGGACAGAAGGATCTGCACGAAGGAAGTCAGAGCGTTGCTCATCGCGTCTCTCCCCTCTCCGCTGGAATGCGCCCACCGTAGCACCCACCGATGACCGGACACCTAGGCGAGTCGATCGTCAACCATCCTGCAACGGGCCCGGTTAAGGACCCGTCTTCGGACGCACCAACGGCGCGTGCTGACGCGGACATTGGTCCCATCCGCCCACCCCGACCGCGACGTGCCAACATGTGCTGGTGGATCGGGCAACATTCGAGCAGGCCGTGAAGAGCGAACGACTAGAGCGATGGGTGTATCTCGGGGCTCCTACAGGGACGACGGCAAACAAGCTGTGTCTATGGCAAGCCGGTGATTGGATGACTGTCGCGACGGACGAGCGCGCTGGTCGAATCGAATCCACCTTTCGTCGCTTCGAGGATGAATCCACCGCGCTCGACAGTGCGCTCGCCGAGGTCAGGTTCTTGAGGGGGTTCTTGGGCTAGGCCGGCCCGCGATCAAGCCGTCATTGGAGGACCCGCATCCGTCCGTCGACCCCAAACTCCTTGCGGCATGCTGTGGGGGTGACTTTGCTGACTACCTCACCGCGCTCATTGCTGGTCAGAACCGCTGCCGACCACGACGCCGCATGGCGCTGGCTGGTCACGTCATTGGTCGAGGAGAACGAAAACGGCTTTCGTGCCTACGTCGACTTCGTCGACGACCCAATCTGGGCAGGCGCCTCACCCGACCTCCTGCGAAACTCAATACCCGAGCACGCGAGAGAGGCGGCCGTGCTGTTCGTCGCGGACGACGAGACACTCTCAGCACCGGACTTTCCCATCGTTGTCGTGGATCTCGTGGAGCAGCGGGCTGAGTTTCGTTGCATCGCAGCGGAGCTCTGGGCCGTGGACAACAACCTGAACATCGCGAACATGGACTGGGAGGAGTTCGCAGGTGCCACTGGTCAGGACGGCGTCTATCGCGGCATCCTCGACGAACGCTGAGCGACCGCCTACCGTCACACCCTTGGATCATCGGGGATTTGGTTCAAGCGATGGCTCGGTTGCGGTCGTCCGTTTGCACAGGGGCCGCCCTTGCGCCCTCAGGATGGTCCGGGGAGCAAAGACCAGCCTCCACGAGTCTCAGACTGCCGGGGAGTTCCTTCACGCGCGACGGATGAAGACCCTTTTGGCTGGTATCAGATCATCCACGACGGATGCGACCAGGCCGAATACCGCGCCTCCCAGTGCACAGGAGATGGCGACCGCCACCGGATTAGCGGCGATCGCCGGGATCTCCCACCAGCCCGAGAACGGCACTGATGCGCTCCAGATCGCGAATGCTGCCGCGGCCAATAGCCCTGCCGCCAAGGCTTTCCACGTGAAAGGTTTTCTTGCAGCGAGTACTCCGAGCCAGGAGATGATCGGCGTTGCGATCAGAAACACGATTAACCAACCAAAGCTGGGGTTGCTCTTCGAGCCCTGCAAAGCAGTGACCGCAGCCGCATAAAGGGCTACTACGTCGGCTGGAATCCACTCGACGACCCGGTTTACGAATCCGCCCAGCTTGTTCGGGTCATCAGAAAGAGGCCTCACCTCGCCAGAGCGATACCCCACACCCCATGCGCTCAACTGTCCCCCAGGTTATTGATCTGCGTCTCGGATACGCGAGATCATAGGTGCAGGGGGGATTACATGCCAGAGGATTCCGCGAACAACTCTTCCGCCTTCTGGCCACCAAGCGACGAGAGCCGAATCTTCCTCTCGGTGAGCCGCTGGGCCGCTCGACGCCCTCCGGTGGAACCGCTCCTGGCGTTTCTCGATGGATCGGTTGTAACGGCAGGGGAAGTCGCGCGCGCAACAGCGCCACTCGTGAGCGCGACGTTCTGGCTCCCGTCTTTGGCAGCCTGGAGAAACAGACCCATTGGGCGAGGTGCCTTACGGTTCCCTGCCATTGCGGTCTCGATACCGTTTCCCCGTGGGCTGCGGTGGTGGCCGCGCCTGCTGCCCAGTTTCGCTCGCCGGAGAAGAGAGCTCGTCCGGAGCCACATCCTCGAACTATTTAGGGCGGAGTTGGCGGATCGCGAGGGGCTCACCCTTGAGAAGCTCCTCAGTCGTTTCAGTCCAGGGTTCTGGGATCAGGATGAACGCGGGGCGAACTAGTCACGGAAGGTGCCGATGATCGTAATAACACCTGCAGACGACGGAGTCGCGCGAGAGGTGGCACGCTGGGGGGCTACTGCTGCGCTCCTGTTGGAAGCGGTCATCGAGCGCACGACCGATCGCGCCCAAGTCGACACCGTGCTAAGAGGTAGGGGTGACGTCTTCTACTTCGGCCATGGTACTGGCGATGCGCTGGTTGCCAAGACTGGGCTGTTCCGACGCCGACGCAGACTGTGTGATAGCGAGAATTTGCGCGGTAGTGACCGAGTGATATTTGCGGTCGCATGTCTTTCTGCTCGCGAACTTGGTCCAGAGTTGATAAGCCGGGGGCTAGTCAACACATATGTCGGCTGGGATCAGCGGATGAGCTTCCCGCTTGAGATGCCGGAACCAATCCGGGACGCGATCATCTCTTTCGTCCACGAGTTTGC
Source organism: Microbacterium sp. AZCO (assembly GCF_039614715.1). Taxonomy (GTDB): domain Bacteria; phylum Actinomycetota; class Actinomycetes; order Actinomycetales; family Microbacteriaceae; genus Microbacterium. The sequence continues at coordinate 2,239,402 of NZ_CP154857.1, forward strand.
GGCTCACCGGTCTGTGGACCTGGCTGTTGCGTCCCTTGAACGAATGCTCGACGAGGCTCACGACGCTTACCTTCAGCACGTCTCAGGTAACGTATTCGCGCCAATGCAAGCCACGTACTGGAAGACGCGGCTGCGAGTAATTGTTGCAGACGCTGATTCTTCGCCGCGATGACGATCGTTAGGCGCGCAGCCTCGCAATGAAATCAGCGACGGTGACGCGCAAGGGGACCGACTATCGAGCTCTTCGACCGCGGCGGGTCCTACTGGCCAGCCACCGGAGCGCGATAAGGCCCGCCATCATGAGACCGATGAGATTCCACGGGTCCGGGTTCTGCTGATAGATGGCGACGAACTGTGCAGGCAGGCCGAGCATCGCGTTGATGATCATGCCGAGAAGGTCGACGGGTCCCATGCCGGAGACCGTAATGGCATCCTCCGACATCCCGTGACGTGCGTAGGCGGACCCTCAATCGCCCGGCGCTGGCGCTGCGGGTAGCCGGAACAGATGCTTATGCATCGACTGGGTAACTCGCTGACGGTGAACAACCACTCCGTTTTGGAAGGCGGAGTAGCTCACAACGCCTGCGACACCCTGTGCGGCGGGGCCGACGCGAGCGCCGCTGCGAACTCGGGCACCGTACTTCTCCCAAAAGTCGACGACCCTATTGACGTACTTTTCAATGGCGTCCAAGTCCTCGACTATGGAGTCTCCTGCTCCAGCAGCCGGTTCCGCTTGCGCAGCTCCCGGATCTCGGCCGCCTCGGATCGGGTCTGGCCGGCTTGCCGCCCTCGTCGATGTCCGCACGGCGGAGCCACTTCTGCAACGTCATCGGGTGAACACCGAAGTCTTTCGCGATCTGCTCGATCGTCACTCCGGGCTCACCGGTTGCGCGCGACGCGCACGACGTCGTCACGGAACTCGCTCGGGTACGGCTTGGGCACAGCAACATCCTTCCAGGCCCACCCCACGGGCAAGCCAGATCAGATGTCACCTACTCGTGCAGCAGTCCCGCCGGGGGCGGCTAGGGCTCGGGATGAAGCCGAACTTCTTGCAGGTCGGTGAGCCTAGTCGCGACGTTCACCTGCGGGTGCGTAGGTCTTCGCACAGTCAAGCGCCCGGTGATCATCGCCGGCATGGCGGTGTCGACCTTAAAGCGAGATACATTCTTGATCGAGCCCAGGATCTAATCGTCCAACGAAAACGGAGAGGGCAAGTGACGGTAGGACTTCCAGGCGATGACGCCGCCGCGAAGATTGTTGGAATCACGAAGGCCGCGCTCCGGCTCATTGGCGGAAGCGATTTGGCGGACGCTATCGCGGACTTGATCGGTATTGAGAGGGTCCGGGTTGAGGCGTTCGTGGCTCAGGCAGAACGGGAACTGGCTTCTCATCGTGCCGCAGAGTTTCGCGACGTTTCAGCACCAGACCGAGAATGGGCGCATGAGATCTTGACACGCGCGTACCGGAAGTTGGCATCCCAGCCTGACGATCGTCTGGTTCGGGAGAGCCTCGTCGGACCGGGCGCAATCTCCGCCCTAATCATTGACGGCCTGGATAACAAGGACCGTGCTGATCTTCAAGAGATGCCACGTGATGGAACGAGCTATTTCAACGGACTATCACAGTCGATTGCACATCTTGTTGCCTCCTGGTTTCGATCGAATCCAGTCGCGAATCGCGTCGCCGTCTCCTTCGCACTCGGCGAAACTCTATCGACCCTGCGGTCAGTTCTCCTTACGGTGGACGCGCTTGAGTCACGCCTCGCGCCGTCGTCCAGGCCCCATTGGTCAGTTTTGTGGGGGTCCGTGCGGGCCGCCGCCGCTGCGGAGATTGCCCGCCCACCCGAGTACTTTCCTCCCGGGTTCGACAATCAGGAGCTTGGCGAAGGGTTGAACGTTGTCTCACTTGATGAGGTGCGGTTCGCCAGATTCTCGGGCCGCGGACTGTACTGGGACGAGACTCTGTCTGGCGAGCGTATCTCCGTGAGCGCGAGCGATTTCGCGGCCGGCGAGCTTTCGATCCTGCTAGGCAACCCCGGCTCTGGCAAATCGACGCTCGCGCGCGCGCTCGTACTTGACCGCCTGAGGTCGGACAAGATGGCACTCTATTGTCGGCTCGAAGACCTCGCCCAGCTGGCGAGAACGCACGCAGATGCTAGTGCGGCAACTCTGGCGATCATGGCTTTCGCGCGAGCCGCTCGTCAGGTGTCCACTTGGTCGGACTGTGAATCGATTGCGAGCGGGATTCAAGCTGACGCGTCGCGGCCCCTCGTGGTCTTGGACGGTCTGGACGAGCTCGTCTCGGCGCCCGAATTCGCCGATGCTCGCCGACTGGCGGAGACGCTGGCAGCCGACGGCTACGCAGTCGTAGTTACATCGCGCATCTCCGGCTACACCCAACCCTGGGAGGCCGCAAGGAAGCATCTGGCCATCGTTCCCCTCGATGCAGCAGCTCAGGAAAGATTCGTGACCAAGTGGTTCGCCGAGCCCGACCACGATGGTGCGCACGCCCGTTTCCGCCTGGCCCAACGCCAGGGCACTCTGGACGGGGCGTTCCAAAGCCCGCTGACGTTGGGCTTCGCATGTCTGTTGGCAGGCCTGGGCGAAGTCCCGATGAATCGTGGAGACCTCTTCGACCGATTCATCGATCACTTCTTGCGGGCACCTTGGCGGCATCCGGAGCAGCAAGAGCTGGATGTCGCGAGAGTCGGGGAGCTCAAGCGCGCCGCGAGGACCGTGGCATGGGCGATGGCGAGCACCCGAACCCAGGATGACGTGACATGGGCAGACGCGGCCGCCCTTTCCGAGCTCGCCGACGAGCTCGAGTCGGCTGCCGGATACTCAATCTTCGCCGCCGGCTTGCTAATCCCGCATGGACCAGTAGAACCCATCGGTGCGACCCAACAAACCGTTCGATGGCTGCATAGGGCTGTGCAGGAGAATCTGGTCGCGCAGCGGCTGCGCACCCAGATAAGGCAGGGCACAGCGGGGTGGCGGGACACAATTCTACGCGCAGCTCTCCTGCCAACCTGGGCCGGTACGCTCGATCAACTCTTGGCGCTCATCGACGACGGCCCGGAGCTTCACGAGCTGATGGGAACCTTTACAAACGTTCTCCGCACAGGCGATACTCCGGACGCCGCGATCTCCTCAATCCTTGCTCAGGCCACGGGCAAGGCGTGCACCTGCCCGACCCGCAGACGAGAGGTCGCGAACGCGCTTGCGGAACGGGGTGAGTGGCGACTTGCTTATCGTGCCGACCCTGTCACCGCGATTGAACAGTTACGCGACGATGTTGAGTCTCGTCGAGCAGTGACGATTGGCTACGACTGGTTGACTGTTTATGGATCGAGCGAGGCGAGCGCGGGCGAATTGATCGATTTCGCATGGCAGTCTGGACTCCAAGATCCTTACCTCTGCGCCGTCGCGACGTGGCGCTCGCTTGCGCGCAACCCGGATGCAGATCTCGACCTTCATCTGAACCCTCTGATCGCAGAACGGCTGGGCTGGCATAGCCTCGTTCCGCTCCCTGAGGATCAGCGATGGCGCGTCGCAGGCTGGGTCAATCGACGCCTCTTCGATGAATCACAAGCAACGCGACTCGATGGTTCTGTCGAACACCTCTCCTGGGGAGACGCCTACCTGTTGGTAGAGACCGCGTTCGGACAAGCGGACATGCCGAGTGCGGAAGCATTCAGCGGTCACCTTCGGCTGGCGGCGGAGTTCGCAGCAACGAATCGGAACCGTACTCATGATTTCGTTGCACTTCGGCCCTACATTGACGGTCGCACGTTCTCTGGTTTTGAGGCAGGGATCATCGGCGCGCATCTAGAGCTAAGTGGCGCTTGGGCCGCCGATTTCGACGAGGGAGCCAAAGGGATGGGCCGGCTAGACCTGCGCTATTGCTGCGACCCAGAGGGATGGAACGAGTCCTTCCACCTCACAGCTCTATCGCAACAACTCGCGATAGAAATTGTCAGGTTGCATGCAGATGGAAACCTGCCTGGAACACTCAGCCAGATCGAGTCGGCCCAGTGGGCGCTCTTGGTCCTCGAGCGGCAGCCGAGTGTCGAAGTTTGTCGACCCATGTATCAGATGCGACGGCGTATAACCGAATCACGAGGCCTCGCGCACATGTACATGGATCCCAGTCTCGCAACGCGAGCGTTGAACGCCCAGCCGTGGTTCGAGGCTGGACTTGAAGTGCTGGGAAGTCCCAGCGCCGACCGAACGTGGGACGGTCTCTGCCTAATATGGGCGGCCGTCATGAAGGCCGAAAGCGCCATTGATCCAGACTCTGTCGACGACGAGGCGGTGCGCGAACTTTTCGAGGCCGGTGTCGATCGATTCTTCTCCCCCGAGACGACACCATCCGACATGTGGGACTTCGAACTTCCCGACAGAGTTCCGACCCGACTGCTCAAACACCTGGCGACCGTCGCGATCGAACGGACTAGTCAGCTCGGTCCAGAAGCTACCTGGCACGCCCTGCGAACCGTGGAGCGCGCGGTCCTGCCCGCAGGGCTACTACCAAACTTCTTCAACCGGTTGGCGGTACGTCCGAGTCTCTGAGGGCTGGGTCGAGAAGTCGCGCCGCACTCCATGAGGCAGGGGCACGATTCGCGGGAGGGGCTCACACTACGACGAAGCTGCCCGCACCGACGTGGTCGGCACCTTCCCCAACCCGGCCGCGCTGCTGCGCCTGGCCGGGCGCGTCCTGTTCGAGCAGCACGATGAATGGGACGGCGCCGACCGCCGCTACTTCAGCGAGCACTCCATGAAGCGCCTGCTCGCCGAACCCGAGGAGGGGAGCATCCCCGAACTCACCGCGGCATAATCAGAACAACTGACCCGCACGGTGTCGAGAAACTCCACCATTCAACGGGACGTCACCCCTCCCGACTCAATGGAGCCACTTCGGAGGTATATGCCGAGAACGAAGCGAGCGAGACGAATCCACGCTCGCCGACCCGCGAGCACGACAAGCGCAATCATGAGCGGGCCGACCCACCAGTGCTGCCCAGCCGCGGTGATACCGGCGTTCCAAAGGATCAGGAGCGCATCCCAACGGCCCTCGATTATCCATCCGCGCACGTCGATGGGATCGAAGTCGATGCCGGGCGGGACCATATCGCTGTTGTATCAGGCACCGACGACACAAGGCGGAAGCCGTTGCTATTGATTCGATGTCAGTCGGCAGCTGCCCGAGTGGGTCAGTGCGGCGGGACTCGAGATCGACAGCGCACGTAGCGGTCCCTTCAGCGGTCAATGCCCGAATCAGGATCCTCACTGCCTCCTCGGCAGCGCGCGATTCGGTCTTGCCTCCTCCGCATGGCCAGAGCAACACCGGTGCCCCAAGGCCGAAGTTGTTGCATCGGTCTGGGGGCAAAGAGCGGGGCGGATCCGAGCGCGAATCCGCCCCGCTCTTCGGAGGTGTCAGACGAGCTTCTCCTCCAGCACGTAGCCTTCCTCGCCGTGCTCGGCGAGGTCGACGCCGGCGATCTCGTCCTCGCTCTTCACACGGAATCCGATCGTCTTGTCGATCGCGAGGCCGATGATGAAGGTGAGGATGAGCGAGTAGCCAAGGACAGCGAAGGCGGCGATCGCCTGGACGAGCAGCTGTGTCCCGTCGCCGCCCATGAACAGGCCCGTGCCGTTGGCGAAGAAGCCGAGGTACAGGGTTCCGATCAGACCGCCGACGAGGTGGATCCCGACGACGTCGAGCGAGTCGTCGAAGCCCCACTTGTACTTCACCTCGATCGCGAGGGCGCAGGCCGCACCGGCGACGATGCCGAGCAGGATCGCCCAGACGGGATCCAGCGCGGCGCACGCGGGCGTGATCGCGACGAGGCCGGCGACGGCTCCTGACGCGGCGCCGACGGACGTCGGCTTGCCGTCTTTGATCTTCTCGACAACGAGCCATGCGAGCAGGGCAGCCGCGGTTGCCGCGATGGTGTTGACGTAGACGAGCGCCGCGGTGCCGTCGGCGGCGAGCTCGGAGCCGCCGTTGAAGCCGAACCAGCCGAACCACAGGAGGCCGGCGCCCAGGAGGACGTACGGGGGGTTGTGCGGCACGTGCGCGCCCTTGCGGAAGCCGACGCGGCGGCCGAGCACGAGAGCGAGCGCGAGCGCGGCGGCGCCGGCGTTGATGTGGACGGCCGTGCCGCCGGCGAAGTCGATGACTCCGACGCCGAAGATCTCCTGGAGCCCGTAGGTGATCCAGCCGCCGTAAGAGAAGCTGCCGTCGTCGGCCAGTCCGAAGTTGAAGACCCAGCTCGCGACGGGGAAGTACACGATCGTCGCCCACACGCCGGCGAACAGCATCCACGATCCGAACTTCGCGCGGTCGGCGATCGCCCCCGAGATGAGCGCGACCGTGATGATCGCGAAGGTGGCCTGGAAGGCGACGAAGGCGAGCGGTGGGTAGGCCGCGCCCTCCGGCGTCTCGAGCAGGCTCCCGAGCCCGATGGCCGACCAGTCGATAGACCAGGGCGGCACAAGGCCGTCCGATCCGGGGAACGCGATCGCATAGCCGTAGAGCACCCACAGCACGCCGATGAGGCCCGCAGCGCCGAACGTCATCATCATCATGCTGATGACGCTCTTCGCCTTGACGAGCCCTCCGTAGAAGAAGGCCAGACCGGGTGCCATCAGCAGCACGAGCGCAGCGGACAGCAGGATGAATGTGGTGTTTCCCTGATCCATGAGGGGAGCCTCTCTGCAGGCTTCTGCGAGGCACCGCCGGGTTGCGATGCGCCTTCGAGCCGCGCCTGCCGGCAGGTGACTGCCGTGCAACCCATTTTCTTGACGCGAAACCCTGCGACCGTTTCTGCGGCGTAAACCTTACGTGACGCGATCCGCCGAGGGTTTTACCCGCCCGAAACATCGGGGATACCGGATCGACGTCGATCTCTTGTTACTGTCACTCAACATTCTTCACCAACAGTAAACCTCACGAGGAGATCCGACATGACCCTTCCCGCATTCGCCGGGAGTGACGTCGTCACACTCCCCACCGCCCCGCGGTCGCTGCGAGAGCGCGCACTGGCCGACGACGTGCGCTTCATCCTCGCGGTGTTCGTCGATCTCAACGGCAAACCCTGCGCGAAGCTCGTGCCGGTGTCGGCCGCCGACGAACTGGAGGCGGGTGAGCTCGGCTTCGCGGGCTTCGCCGCGGGGCTCATCGGACAGCACCCGCACGACGCCGACCTCATCGCCGTTCCCGATCTCGACTCCTATGCGCCGATCCCCTTCGTGCGCGAGGGGCTCGCGATCGTCCACTGCGATCCCTACGTCGAAGGCGAGCCGTGGCCGTTCGCGCCGCGCGTCATCCTCAAGCGCGCGCTCTCACGGCTCGCCGAGCGCGGGCTGTCTGCGAAGGTCGGCGCCGAAGTGGAGTACTTCCTCGTCGACCGCGACGAGAACGGCCGGCTCACCGCGGCCGACGCGAAGGACGAGGGCCTGCGCTCGTGCTACGACGCGCGCGGCGTGACGCGCATGTACGATCACCTGGCGGCGGTCAGCGACGCCATGAACGCGCTCGGCTGGGGCAATTACGCCAACGACCACGAAGACGCTCCCGGACAGTTCGAGCAGAACTTCGCGTACGACGAGGCGCTCGTCACCGCCGATCGGGTGATCACGCTGCGCTATCTCATCGGGATGCTGGCCGAGCAGCGGGGCATGACCGCGACCTTCATGCCGAAGCCGTTCAGCGACCGCGCGGGCAGCGGCCTGCACTTCCACCTGTCGCTGTGGGAGGACGACGCCCCGGTCTTCCCCGGCTCCGCCGACGAGCGAGGCCTCGGCCTCTCCGACCTCGCCTACTCGTTCGTCGCCGGCATGCTCGACCATGCGCCGGGGCTGCAGCTGTTCCTCGCGCCGAGCGTCAACTCGTACAAGCGCCGCGGCGCCACGACGAGCGCGTCCGGTGCCACGTGGTCGCCGAAGCACGCGACGTACGGCGGCAACGACCGCACGCACTTCATCCGCGTCCCGGACGGCAACCGCATCGAGCTGCGCGCGGCGGACGGATCGGCCAACCCGTACCTCGCCCTCGCCGCGGTCGTGCACGCGGGTCTCGACGGCATCGAGCGCGACGCCGACCCGGGCGACCCGTGCGGCCCCGGCGAGTTCCGCGAGAGCTCTGCTGTCCTCCCCCGCACGCTGCTCCACGCCGTGCAGTCGCTCCGCGACGACGCCGTCCTCCGCGAAGCGCTCGACGGCGGGCGCGGCGTCGCCGACTACTTCGCCGACGCCAAGGAGGACGAGTTCCTCGGCTGGCACAACACCGTCACGGAGTGGGAGCTCGACCGCTACCTCACGGCGTACTGAGCGCCGCGGCATCCCGTAACAACGAAAGGAACCACCCATGTGCGGAATCGCTGCACTGCAGATTCGCAACCCCGCGCTGCGCGGAAGCCTCGGCGACCTGATGCACGGCATGCTGTGCGAGATCGTCGAGCGCGGGCCGGACTCGGCCGGCCTCGCCCTTTACGGATCGGAGCGCCTCACGCCGCACGGCGCCTCGGCGATCACCGTCATCTCGGACGCCGACCCGGCCGCGCTCACCGAGAGCCTGCGGGCGCTCCTCCCCGCCGGAAGCGAGCCCGTCGTCACTGCGTACGCGGAATCGGTGCTCGTCAACGCGGGGGTGCCGGCGTCCGTCCTGGAGTCCGCGGTGCGCGCGGCGCTTCCCGGCACGAGCATCATCGGCCGCGGGTCGCACGTCGCGGTGCTGAAGGGCGTCGGACATCCCGTCGAGCTCGCCGCCGCATACGGCCTGACCGAGATCAGCGGAACCCAGGCGCTCTCGCACACCCGCATGGCGACCGAGTCGGCCGTGACAGCCGCGGGCGCGCACCCCTTCACCGTCGCCGAGGACCTCTGCCTCGTGCACAACGGCTCGTTCAGCAACCACGCCTCGATCCGCCGGTGGCTGCGCGCCGAGGGCGTCGAGTTCGACAGCGAGAACGACTCCGAGGTCGCCGCCCGCTTCATCGCCTGGCGCATGAGCCACGGCGACGACCTCACCACGGCGCTCCAGGCCCTGCAGGGGGTCTTCGACGGCTTCTACACGCTCGTCGTCACGACCTCCGACAGCATGGCGGTCGTCCGCGACCCCATCGCGTGCAAGCCGGCGATCATCGCCGAGACCGACGACTGGATCGCCATGGCGTCGGAGTACCGCGCGCTCGCCGGCCTCCCCGGCATCGAGGATGCCCGCATCTTCGAGCCCTCACCCGGCGTCGTCTACACCTGGGCCCTCGCGCCCGTCCTGGAAGGAGCAGCCCGATGACCCTCATCGCCCCCGCCGAACCCGCCACGACCGTCGACCTGGCCGGCTCGAGCGTACGCGAGCTCAACCAGCTCCTGCATGACGCCCCCGACGGCTCGTCCTGGGTCGTGAAGTCCCCCGTAGGAAGCCACAACATCGCCGTCGGCATCACTGCCGACATCGATGTCGCCGTCGAGGGCGATGTCGGCTACTACTTCGCGGGGATGCATCAGACCGGGAGGGCGACCGTGCGCGGCAGCGCGGGCGTCGGGCTCGCCGAGAACATCATGTCGGGCGTCGTCCATGTGACCGGGGATGCCTCGCAGTCGACCGCCGCCACCGGGCACGGCGGCCTGGTGATCGTCGACGGCAACACCGGCGCGCGCTGCGGAATCTCGATGAAGGGCGTCGACATCGTCGTCGGAGGGAGCATCGGCCACGCGTCGGCGTTCATGGCGCAAGCCGGTCGCCTCGTCGTCTGCGGCGACGCCGGCGAGGCCCTCGGCGACTCCATCTACGAGGCGCGCATCTACGTGCGCGGCGAGGTCGCCTCGCTCGGCGCCGACTGCGTCGAGAAGGAGATGCGCCCCGAGCACCTCGCCGAGCTCGCCGACCTGCTCGACCGCGCGGGACGCCCGGAAGACCCAGCCGACTTCCGCCGCTACGGCTCGGCGCGCAACCTGTACCACTTCAAGGTCGACAACGCCGGCGCGTACTGACCCACTCCCACCACCAGGAGCATGAAATGACCACCGACCTCGCTGCCCAGGGCCTGCGCGAATCGGCGACGTTCGACCGCGCGACCATCAACGACATCCAGCGCGCCGCCGCGACCGGCATCTACGACATCCGCGGCTGGGGCGCCAAGCGCCCCCTCCCCCACTTCGACGATCTGCTCTTCCTCGGCGCGAGCATGTCGCGGTACCCGCTCGAGGGCTACCGCGAGAAGTGCGCGACCGACGTGATGCTCGGCGCACGCAACGCGCTCGAGCCGATCCACCTCGACATCCCCGTGACGATCGCGGGCATGAGCTTCGGCGCCCTCTCCGCGAACGCGAAGGAGGCCCTCGGCCGGGGCGCGAGCGAAGCCGGGACCTCGACGACCACCGGCGACGGCGGCATGACACCCGAGGAGCGCGGCCAGTCCAAGACACTCGTCTACCAGTACCTCCCGTCGCGGTACGGCATGAACCCCGACGACCTGCGCAAAGCCGACGCGATCGAGATCGTACTCGGGCAGGGAGCGAAGCCGGGCGGCGGCGGCATGCTCCTGGGTCAGAAGATCACCGAGCGCGTCGCAGGCATGCGCACCCTCCCCGTCGGCATCGACCAGCGCTCGGCGAGCCGACACCCCGACTGGACCGGGCCCGACGACCTCACGATCAAGATCGCCGAGATCCGTGAGATCACCGACTGGCGCAAGCCGATCTACGTCAAGATCGGCGCATCCCGCCCCTACTACGACACCGCCCTCGCGGTGAAGGCCGGCGCCGACGTCGTCGTGCTCGACGGCATGCAGGGCGGCACCGCCGCGACGCAGCAGGTGTTCATCGAACACGTCGGCATCCCGACACTCGCCGCCATCGGCCCGGCCGTGCAGGCGCTGCAGGAGCTCGGGGTTCACCGCACGGGCGTGCAGCTCATCGTGTCGGGCGGCATCCGCACCGGGGCCGACGTCGCCAAGGCGCTGGCCCTGGGCGCGGATGCCGTCGCCATCGGCACCGCGGCCCTCATCGCCCTCGGCGACAACGACCCGCGATACGAGGACGAGTACCGCAAGATCGGTTCCGCCGCGGGCTTCTACGACGACTTCCAGGACGGCCGTGACCCGGCCGGAATCTCGACGCAGGACCCGGAGCTCTCTGCTCGTCTCGACCCCGTCGCGGCCGGTCGTCGGCTGGCGAACTACCTGAGGGTGCTGACGCTGGAGGCGCAGACGATCGCCCGGGCCTGCGGAAAGTCGCACGTCCGCAACCTGGAGCCCGAGGACCTCGTGGCCCTGACCGTCGAATCGGCGGCGATGGCGGGCGTGCCGCTGGCCGGCACCTCGTGGATCCCCGGACGCAGCTGACGCCATGTCGCTGGACCTGGGCGCACTCGCGGACCTCGACGTCGTCACACCCGCCGACGCCGCACCCGAGTCGTGGGCGAACGGCCTCGGCGTCACGCGGGTACTCGCGAAACGACTCGCCTGGCGACTGAGCGTCGCGGAGCTGCGCGGGCGCATGCCGTTCTCCCGCTTCGACGGCATCGACCGCGTGCTCATCCCGCTGAGTGCGCCGAGCCTCGCCCTCACCCTCGATGGCACCGAGCAGCGTGTGACGCGGGAGCGCGGCATCCGTTTCCGCGGCGAATCCCGCGCCATCGCGACAGCCGACCGCGGCGGCACATCGGTCGTCAACGTCATGGTCAAGCGGGCTCTCGCGGTGCCGACCTACCGCATCAGCGTGCACCGCGGGACGGTCGCGGTCGATCCGGCCGCGACCGTCACGGTGCTGCTCGCCGGGCGGGCGACGCTCGACGAGCTTCCGCTCCCACCCGGCAGCGCGCTGCTGCAGAGCACGAGACCCCGCCGCATCGAGTGCGAGTCGGCAGTCATCGCACGCTTCCACATCCTTGCCTCCGGCGACTAGCCGAACCCTCGAAAGGCCCTCATGTCCCCTCACCCGATCGCGATCATCGGCGCCGGCCTCGCGGGAGCCGCGACGGCCTGGAGCCTTGCGCGCCGCGGCCACGACGTCGTGCTCCTCGAGCGCGACACCCCCGCCAGCCACCTCGGCAGCTCGCACGGCTCGGCGCGCATCCTGCGCTACACCTACCCCGACCCGTTCTACACGGCGCTCATGCTCGACGCGCGACGCGGCTGGGAGGAGCTCGAGGACCTCCACGGCGAGCGCCTCATCACTCCGACCGGATCACTCGACTACGGGGCGACGCGCGATCCCTCGGCGCTGGCCGCCGTGCTCGCGGACCACGACATCGCGCACGAGCTGCTGAGTGCGACGGATGCCTCGTCCCGCTGGCCGGGCTTCACCTTCGACGGTCCCGTGCTCTGGCATGAGAACGCCGGCGTCATCGACGCGGAGTCGTCGGTGCGTGCGATGGTCGCCCAGGCGGTCGCCGCCGGCGCGGTGGTTCACGAGAACTGGACAGCGGCGCGCGTGCTCGCGCAGGGAGACGACTACCTGATCGAGTCGGAGGAGGGAGACGCGGTCGTGGCATCGCACGTCGTCGTCGCCGCCGGCGGATGGCTCCCGGCGCTGCTCGGCGGCCTCGGGCTCGCGGACCAGACGCTCGCGGCTTTCCCGCGGCTCGAGGTGCGCCAGGAGCAGGCGCTGCACTTCCCCTACCGCGACCCCGCGACGGCCTGGCCGACGTTCATCAACAAGCGGGCCGACATCCAGGTCTACGGTCTTCCCGGCGGCCGCGACGCCGACCATCGCGGCCAGAAGGTGGCCGAGTACAACGGCGGCCGCGTCATCGGATCGGCACTCGAGCACGACGGCGTCGTCGACCCCGCCCGGCGCGACCGGCTCGTGGCGTACGTCGAGCGCGCACTCCCCGGCCTCGTGCCCGAGCCGTACGCCGAGACGACGTGCCTCTTCACGAATGCGCCGGCGGACGACTTCATCATCGACCGCGTCGGCGGCCTCACCATCCTCTCCCCCTGCTCCGGTCACGGCGCGAAGTTCGCCCCGCTCCTCGGCGAGCTCGCGGCGCGGCTCGTGACGGACGAGGATGCCGGCGTCGCCCGCTTCCGGCCGCTCGCAGCGTCGGTGGGCGCATGAGCGCCTTGGCAGGGATGCTCGGCGAGATCGCGGGAGTGGGCGCGGATGCCGCGCGCGGAGGGTTCAGCCGGGCCGGGTACTCCCACGCGGACCGCGAGCTCCGCGAGTGGTTCACCGCCCACGCCGCAGTGCGCGGCCTCGACGTCGAGCGCGACGCCAACGGGACGCTCTGGGCGTGGTGGAACCCAACGGGAAGCACCGAGCCGGCGATCATCACGGGCAGCCACCTCGACTCGGTTCCGGGCGGCGGGGGCTACGACGGTCCTCTGGGCGTGGCATCCGCCCTCGTGGCCGTCGACCTCCTGCGAGCCCGGTCGTTCGCACCGCCGCGACCGATCGGCATCGCGGTGTTCCCCGAGGAGGAGGGTTCGCGGTTCGGCGTCGCCTGCCTGGGCTCCCGTCTCATGAGCGGCGCCATCGACCCATCGCGCGCGCTCGCTCTCACCGACCGGGAGGGCGACACGTTCGCCGACATCGCCCGCCGCGACGGCCTCGAGCCCGACCGGATCGGACCCGATCCCCGGCGCCTCGACGCTGTCGCCGCCTTCGTCGAGCTGCACGTCGAGCAGGGTCGCGGACTCGTCGACCTCGACCGGCCCGTCGCGATCGCCTCGTCGATCCTCGGCCACGGGCGGTGGCGGGTGACGATCGACGGTCAGGGCAATCACGCCGGCACGACCCTCATGGACGACCGGCGCGACCCGATGGTGGCGGCCGCACGCATGATCGTCGAGATCCGCGACCTCGCCCGTCGCACGCCCGACGCCCGCGCGACGGTCGGCCGCATAGAACCTGTGCCGGGCGGAACGAACGTCATTGCGTCGCAGGTGCGGTTCTGGATCGACATCCGTCATCCCGACGATCTCATCACCGCCGCCCTGGTGTCGGAGGCGCGGGACCTCGTGCTCGCCGCCGCGCGCGAAGAGGGCTGCCGCGCAGACGTGCGCGAGGAGTCGCTCAGCCCGACGGTCGACTTCGACCTCGGGCTGCGCGACGCCCTGCAGGCGTCGCTCGGCGACGTCCCGGAGCTCGGCACGGGCGCCGGTCACGACGCCGGCGTGCTCGCATCGGCCGTGCCGACGGCCATGCTCTTCGTGCGCAACCCGACAGGCATCTCACACTCCCCCGAAGAGCTCGTGGAGGATACGGATGCCGAGCACGGCGCCGCCGCTCTCGCCGATGTCCTGCAGGGGCTCGCATCGGCCGGCGCCGAAGCGGCCTTCGGGCATCGACCTATGATGGCGAGGTGAGTGCGGCGATCCCAGTGCCAGGCGACAACGCCGGAGGAGTGCTCGAGCCGATCATCGCCCAGCAGGTGCGCCGCTATCGCGCGGAGCAGGGCATCTCGGCCGCCGACCTCGCCGCGCGGACCGGCCTGTCCAAGGCCATGATCTCGAAGATCGAGTCGGCCACCACCTCGTGCTCGCTCACGACACTGCAGCGGCTCGCGGACGGCTTCGCAATTCCGGTCACCGCCCTCTTCCGCGGCTCCGCGAGCGACCGCGAGGCCTCATTCACGAAGTCGGGCGCCGGAAGCGTCAGCGTGCGCAGCGGTACGCAGCACGGTCATCTGTACCAGATGCTCGGCGTGCTGAAAGACACCCCGAACGCGCTCGAGCCCACGCTCGTGACCCTCACCGACGCATCGAACGTCTTCCCGCTGTTCCAGCACCCCGGCACGGAGTTCCTCTACATGCTCGAGGGCCGCATGAAGTACGGGCACGGCGGCTACGAGTACGAGATGGCACCCGGCGACGCCCTGCTGCTCGACGGCGAGGCCGCTCACGGCCCGCTCGAGCTCATCGAGGTGCCCATCCGGTTCCTCGCCATCCGCTCTCGCTAGCCAAGCAGCGTGGATCGGGGACCAGACCAGGCTGCACCGTGCCCGCTCAGGGATACTTGCGCGCAGGTTTGGTCCCGTGCCGTCGGCATACTCGCCCCGATGGTATGCGCTGAGTCGACATGCTCCCCGGTTCCGTCGATGCCGTGCTGCTCAGCCCGAGCGGCGAGAGGAAACCACGCTACCCGCTGCACAATTGCGGAGGGCTATCGAACGCTAGAGCGACCGTGCCTGTGAACGGCGGGCACGTTGGCCATTCTGTTCCAAGACGAACTGCTGGCACATGCCGTCGAGCGTTGGCTGAACCTGCGCGACGATTCGTCGGAGCTGCGCACTATCGAGGCCGCGGTCTCGTCCCGCTTCGATAACCTCGTCCAGAGCCGCGTACACGATGATTCGCTCCAGCGGTGAATGTGGAGCCACCTAAGGGAATCGAACCCTTGACCTATTCATTACGAGTGAATCGCTCTGCCGACTGAGCTAAGGTGGCGCACCTCGCTTGCGCGGGGCACGATGAACGATCTTACAGGGTCCGGAGAGTGCTCGCGAACCAGGCCGGGTGTCGACGTGTTACGACGCGATTCGACGAGCTTTCGGCGACGCCGTTAGCGTCGAGGAGGCACCGCGACGTGGCGAACGCGGTCCCGCTGATCGCGTTCGGCCTCAGACACAGCAGCTCCGCGGTGACCGTCGAACATCAGGAGTATCGCCATGCCCATCAAGAAGTCACTCGTCGCCGCATCCATCGCCCTCCCCCTCGCCCTTCTGCTCGGCGGGTGCGCCGCAGGATCGGCGGACGCCGGCGGCAGCGCCGACGCGAAAGAGACCGTGAAGATCGGCGTCGTGGGCGCAGGCGACCCGTACTGGGAGACCTACAAGGAGGCGGCGGCCGCCGAGGGGATCGACGTCGAGCTCGTCGACTTCAGCGAGTACACGCAGCCCAACCCGGCCCTCTCCGCCGGTGAGCTGGACCTCAACCAGTTCCAGCACATCATCTACCTCGCCACCTACAACGAGAACAGCGGCGACGACCTCGTGCCCGTGGGCGCGACGGCGATCTACCCGCTCGGCCTGTACTCGGCCAAGTACGACGACGTCGCCGACATCCCCGAGGGCTCCACCGTCGCGGTGCCGAACGACGAGTCGAACCAGGCGCGCGGCCTGCTCGTGCTGCAGTCGGCCGGTCTGATCGAGCTCGAGGACGGCGGTTCGATCTTCTCCACCGTCACCGACGTGCTCCCTTCGTCGAAGGTCGAGGTCGAGGCGCTCGACGCCGCCTTCACCGCGACGTCGCTGCCCGATGTCGCCGCCGCGATCATCAACAACGACTTCGTGGAGGACGCCGGCCTCACGCCGGAGGACGCCATCGCGCAGGACGACCCGAGCGACCCCAACGCGCTCCCCTACGTCAACATCTTCGCGGCGCGCGCCGACGACGCCGACAACCCGACCTACAAGAAGCTCGTGGAGCTCTACCAGAACACGCAGAGCGTGCTCGACGGCGTGCAGGACGCATCGGGCGGCACGGCCGTGTTCGTGAAGACGCCGGTCAAGGACCTCCAGGCCTCGCTCGAGGACGTCCAGGACGACATCAAGGCCAATTCGTAAGCAGGACACCCCGCGTGCGGCCCGTTCTCCGGAGCGGGCCGCACACGCACGTTCAGACCAGAGGAGGCGCCATGGCGCTCATCCGTTTGCGCGGGGTCACAAAGGAGTTCCCCGCCCCCTCGAAGGATGCCGCAGCGGTCGTGGCCGTCGACGATGTGTCGCTCGACATCGCCGAAGGCGAGATCTGCGGCATCATCGGCTATTCCGGCGCGGGCAAGAGCACGGTCCTGCGGCTCGTCAACGCGCTCGAGACCCCGACCTCCGGCACCGTGGAGATCGACGGCCGCGACATCACCCGGCTCCGCGAGCGCGAGCTGCGGGCACTGCGTGGCGACATCGGAATGATCTTCCAGCAGTTCAACCTGTTCGACTCGCGCACCGTCGCGGGCAATGTCGCATATCCGCTCGAGGTCGCGGGACGCTCGCGCGCCGAGATCGCGGCGCGCGTGGACGAGCTGCTGCGCTTCGTCGGCCTCGCCGACAAGGCGAAGAACCACCCGGAGCAGCTGTCGGGAGGCCAGAAGCAGCGGGTGGGCATCGCCCGCGCGCTGGCCACGAGTCCCCGCATCCTGCTGGCGGACGAGGCGACGAGCGCCCTCGACCCCGACACCACCCAGGAGGTGCTGGCGCTCCTGAAGCGGGTCAACTCCGAGCTCGGCATCACGATCCTCGTCATCACGCACGAGATGGACGTCATCCGCACGCTCGCCGACCGCGTCGTCGTGATGGAGGGCGGCCACATCATCGAGTCCGGGGACGTGTTCGACGTGCTGTCCGCGCCGCAGCATCCGGCCACCCGGCGCTTCGTCGCGAGCATCATCGAGGACGTCCCCGTCGGCGCGCAGCTGCAGACGCTGCGGGAGCGGCATCCCGGTCGCATCGTGACCTTCACGATCCGCGACGGCGACGTGACGCAGTCCGAGGTCTTCTCGACGCTCGCTGAGCACGGCGTGCGCTTCGAGCTCATCCACGGGGGCATCAACGACATCCGGGGGCGGGTGTTCGGGCACCTGACCCTCGCACTGGGGGGCGAGGCCGACGCGGTGCAGAGTGCGATCGATGCGGCATCCGCCTTCGCCCCGCTCATCGAGGAGGATGCCCGTGGATAGGCTCGTCGACCTGCTCCCCGAGCTCTGGGCGTCCACCGCCGAGACGCTCTACATCGTGACGCTCGCGCTCATCTTCGGCGGGCTTCTGGGCCTCCTCCTCGGCCTCGCCCTCTACGCGACCCGGTCGGGGAGCCTGTTCCCCAACCGGCCCGTGTTCGGCGCACTCAACGTCGTCGTCAACTTCTTCCGGCCGATCCCGTTCGTGATCTTCCTGGCCGCAGTCCAGCCCTTCGCACGGAGCCTCGGCATCCCCGGAATCGGGCCGGAGTTCGCGGTCTTCGCGATCTCGATCGCGTCGATGTTCGCGATCAGCCGCATCGTCGAGCAGAACCTCCTCACGGTGCGGCCCGGCGTCATCGAGGCGGCGCGCGCCGCGGGGGCGAGCCGCTCGCGGATCCTCTTCCGCCTCATCCCGCGTGAAGCCCTCGGCCCACTCGTCCTCGGCTACACGTTCATCGTCGTCGCTCTCGTCGACATGACGGCAATCGCCGGGGCAGTCGCGGCGGGCGGTCTCGGCGAGTTCGCGATCGTCTACGGATTCAAGCAGTTCAACCCGGTCGTGACGTGGGCGGCTGTGCTCGTCATCGTGGTCATCGTGCAGGCGGTGCAGTTCATCGGCAACGCGCTCGCACGCCGGATCCTGCGTCGCTGAGCCGAGCTGCGGCGGGCGGCGACCGGCCGTTGTCAGTTGCGGGATGCCGGGCGCCCGGCATCCCTCATCCGCAGCGCAGCCCGTCCTGCGGCACGGTTCCCTTGAGCAGATACGCCTCTACAGCTGAGTCCACACACGAGTTGCCCTTGTTGTAGCCCGTGTGGCCTTCGCCGACGCGGGTGATGAGCACTCCCGACGACAGCTGGTCGGCAAGAGAGACGGCCCACTCGTACGGCGTCGCCGGATCGTTGGTCGTGCCGATCACGACGATCGGCGCGGCGCCGTCGGCCGTGATCGCCTCGCGGACACCGGTCGGCGGGTACGGCCAGACCTCGCACGGGTCCGGGCCGAACCAGTACGGCGCCACGGTGGGAGCCTTCTGGTCGAGCTCGGCCTGCGCCGCGGCGAGGTCGGCGGCAGACGTGTCGACCGGATAGTCCATGCAGTTGTAGGCGCGGAACGCCTCGGTCGAGTTGTCGGTGTAGGTGCCGGCCTCACGGCCGTAGTAGAAGTCGGCGAGCTGGAAGGCGACGTCGGGGTTGCCCTGCAGGGCGTCGGAGAGCGCCGTCGTGAGGTATGGCCAGCTGTCCTCCGAGTACAGCGCCGCGACGATCGCGGTCATGAGCGTATCCGACCCGAGCTTGCGCCCATCCGATCCGGGCAGCGGCGAGCGGTCGACGCTGGCGAGCAGCGTGCCGAGGTCCTCCATCCCCTCGTCGACCGTGCCGCTGAAGGGGCAGTTGTCGCCCTTGAGGCAGGAGGCCATGTAGGCGCGGAGGGCGTTCTCGAACCCGATGCCCTGCGTGAGGTTGACCTGGAGGCCCGAGACGGAGGGATCGATCGCGCCGTCGAGCACGAGCCGGCCGACCCGCTCGGGATAGAGCTTCGCGTAGGTCGAGCCGAGGAACGTGCCGTAGGAGTAGCCCAGGTAGTTGAGCTTCTTGTCGCCCAGCACGGCCCGCATGAGGTCCATGTCGCGCGCCGCGTTCTCGGTGGTGATGTAAGGCAGGATGCCGTCGCTGTTCGCGTCGCACGCCTTCGCGAATCCGCTGTGCCGCTCGAGGAGCTCCTTGCTCCAGGCATCCGACCCGCGCGGGGTCTTCGGCACGTCGAAGAGGTAGGCGTCCATCTGCGACGCGTCGTAGCAGCTGACCGCTGTCGACTCGCCGACGCCGCGCGGGTCGAAGCCGATCACGTCGTAGGACTGCTGCAGTGGCTGACCGACGGCGTAGTCGAGCGAGTCGCGGATCAGCCCGATGCCGCTCGCCCCCGGGCCGCCGGGGTTCGTCAGCAGCGAGCCGATCGCCTCGCCCCCGGTTGCCCGGTGGCGGATGAGGGAGAGGTGGATCTCACCCTTGGACGGGTCGTTCCAGTCGAGCGGCGCCGTGACGGTCGTGCAGTCGAACCCCGTCTCGCACGCCTTCCAGTCGAGCGACTGCGAGTAGTACGGCAGCAGCTCGGCTGCCACGCCGTCGACGTCGGGCGCCGCGCTCGCGGTGGACACCGGCGCGCTCGTGTCGGGGATGAGCTGATAAAGGCACCCAGAGAGGAGGAGGGATGCCGTGACGAGCGCAGCGGCGACGGCTGCGACGCGTCGGCGGCGCCGCGAGGGGTTCGGGTTCACGGTGTCCTTCCGCTCGCGACGGTCACGAGCATGCTCTCGAGCGCGAGCGTCGGCGCGACGTTCTGCTCCAGGTTGCGGCGGGTCTCGGCGATGCGGTCGAGTACGGTCAGGGTCCGCTCGGGAGTCCAGGCCTGAGCGACGGCCCGCAGGTCGGAATCGAGCTCGACGTTGATGAGGTCGTCGCCGCGGCCGAACTGCAGCACGACGATGTCGCGGAACATCGACTGCAGGTCGGTGAGCACGCGGTCGATGCCGTCCCGCAGGCTGCGAGTCGCGCGTCGCTTCTGGTCGTCCTCCAGGGCCGAGAGCTGCGCGCGGACGGCCGGCGGGACGGCTGCGCCCTCGGCGATGCCGAGGGTGCGCAGCAGCGTGGATCGCTCCGCTTCGTCGCGCTCCGCCGTCAGCGCCTTGGCGTCGTCGGTCGCGACCTGCACGATGGTGCCCGCCACCTCGACCGCATCGCCCACGCCGCGGACGCGGAGCACGGCCCGAAGCGTCTCGTCGCGTCGCGCGCGGGCCGCGGCATCCGTCGCCAGCCGCTGGGCCATGCCGATGTGCCGCTGCGCGTGACGCGCGGACTGCTCAGCGATCCCCTCGTCGACACCCGTGCGCTGCACGATGAGGCGCGCGACGTCGGCGATCTCGGGGTCGCGCAGGCGGAGCGTGCGCACGCGCGAGCGGATCGTGGGCAGGAGGTCCGCCTCGCTCGGCGCGCACAGCACCCAGACGGTGCGCTCGGGCGGCTCTTCGAGCGCCTTGAGCAGCACATTCGAGGTGCGCTCGGCCATGCGGTCGGCATCCTCCATCACGATGACGCGGTACCGGCCCAGCGAAGGCGCGAAGTACGACCGCTCGACCAGCGACCGGGCGTCTTTGATCGAGATGATGACGCCCTCCGTACGCAGCGCGGTGAGGTCGGGATGCGTGCCGGCGAGCACCTGGCGCATCGCCGGCTCGTCGCCCGGCTCGGCGATGAGCGCCGCAGCGAAGGCGTGCGCGAGCGTCGATCGACCCGATCCGGGCGGACCCGTGATGAGCCACGCGTGAGTCAGCGAGGCGGGGTCGGATGCCGCCGCGCGCAGCGCCGCGACCGCGTCCTCCTGGCCCCACACGTCGCTCCAGGGCAGAGCGGCGACCTCCGCCGTGGCATCCATGCGACCAGCCTAATCCGGTGTTCCGACGCCGCTCCCGGCGCCCCTGGGGGTCGCCAGCAGCGGCTCGAGCCGCGCACGGATGTCGGCGGCGAGCTCTTCGGCGGGGCGCGCTGCGTCGAGCACGAGGAACCGGTCGGGCTCGTCGCGCGCGATCTGGAGGAAGTGCTCGCGAACGCGCACGTGGAAGTCCTCCCGCTCCGCTTCGAGCCGGTCGAACGGCTTGTCGTCGGCGTCGAGGCGGCGCCGCGCCGCGCGCGGGTCGAGGTCGAGCAGCACCGTCAGATCGGGGAGCAGCCCGGCGGCGGCCCACAGCGACAGTTCGCGGATCTCGGCGGCGTCGAGCTGCCGCCCCTCCCCCTGGTAGGCGACCGAGGAGTCGAGGTAGCGATCCTGGATGACGACCTCGTCGCGCGCGAGCGCCGGCCGGACGACGGTCGCGATGTGGTGGGCGCGATCGGCCGCGTAGAGCAGCGCCTCGGCGCGCGGCGCGATATCGCCGCGGTGGTGCAGCACGATGTCGCGCACGAGCACGCCGACCTCCGTGCCGCCCGGCTCCCGCGTGCGCACGACCGTGCGGCCGAGTCCCGTGAGCCACTCCTCGAGGAGCGCCGCCTGCGTCGTCTTCCCGACCCCGTCGCCGCCCTCGAGCGTGACGAAGACGCCGGCGCCTTCGCGACGGCCGGTCGGGGCCGCCGGAACCGTCACTTCTTGGCCGCGGTCTTGCTCGTCGTGCGCCGGGTCGTCGTGCGCTTGGGCGCGGGACCCTTCGCCCGCTTGTCGGCGAGCATCTGCACGGCGATCTCGAAGGTGATGTCGTCGGGCGTCTGACCTCTCGGGATCGTGACGTTGGTCACCCCGTCGGTCACGTACGCGCCGAAGCGGCCGTCCTTGATCTTGATGGGCTTCTCACTCACCGGGTCGGCGTCGAACTCCTTCAGCGCGCTCGACGCGCCGCGAGCGCCGTACTTCGGCTGGGCGTAGACGGCGAGCGCCTCGTCGAGCGTGATGTCGAAGAGCTGCTGCTCGCTCTGCAGGGTGCGGGAGTCGGTGCCCTTCTTGAGGTACGGCCCGTAGCGTCCGTTCTGCGCCGTGATGACGTTGCCCGATTCGGGGTCGGTGCCCACGACGCGCGGGAGCGAGAGCAGCTTCAGCGCTGTCTCGAGGTCGATCGTGTCGACCGACATCGACTTGAACAGCGACGCAGTGCGGGGCTTGGGTGCTGCCTCCTTCTTGGCGGCGCGCTTCTTCGGAGCCGGCTCGGCGACCTCGCCCGTCGATTCGTCGACGGCCTCGGGATCGACCGGGTCGTTCTCCTGCACGTACGGCCCGAAGCGCCCGTCCTTCACGACAATGAGCTTGCCGTTCTCGGGGTTCTCCCCCAGGACGCGGTCGCCCGCGACCGGGGCGTCGATGAGCTCCTGCGCCTTCTCGGCCGTGAGTTCGTCGGGCGCGAGGTCCTCCGGGATGTTCACGCGGCGCGGCTCGGCCTCGGGCTTCGCGGGGTCGACGACCTCGAGGTACGCGCCGTACTTGCCGAAGCGGAGGGTTGCGGCATCCGTGATCCGCGTCGCGTTGAGCTCGCGAGCGTCGATCTCGCCGAGGTTCTCGACGATGTTGCGCAGGCCCACCTGCCCGTCGGAGCCGAAGTAGAAGTCGTGCAGCCACGATCCGCGCTGCTGCTCGCCGCGGGCGATCGCGTCGAGGTCGTCCTCGAGCGCGGCCGTGAAGTCGTAGTCCACGAGGTCGGCGAAGTGCTGCTCGAGGAGCCGCACGACGCTGAAGGCCAACCAGCTCGGGACGAGCGCCTGGCCGCGCTTGCTGACGTAGCCGCGGTCGAGGATGACGTCGATGATGCTCGCGAACGTCGAAGGGCGTCCGATGCCCTTCTCCTCGAGCGCCTTGACGAGGCTGGCCTCGGTGTAGCGGGGCTTCGGGCTCGTCGAGTGTCCCTTGGGCTCGACGTCCTTCAGGCGCAGCACGTCGCCGATCGCCATGACGGGCAGCGACTGGTCGTCGGCCTTGTCGGCGTCGCCGCGCTTCTCGTCGTGTCCTTCCTCATAGGCCTCGAGGAAGCCCTTGAAGGTGTACACCGTTCCGGATGCCGTGAACTCGGCGCGCTTGCCGTCCGCCGTCACCTCGAGGGTCACGGTCGTCGTCTCGTACTTCGCGTCGCTCATCTGGCTCGCGACCGTACGCTTCCAGATCAGGTCGTACATGCGCAGCTCGTCGCGGTCGAGCTCGGCGGAGATCGACGACGGCGTGCGGAAGTCCTCGCCCGACGGACGGATGGCCTCGTGGGCCTCCTGGGCGTTCTTGGCGTTGTTGCGGTACACCCGCGCGTTGAGGGGGACGGCCTTCTCGCCGTACAGCGACACCGCCTGCGCTCGCGCCGCTTCGACCGCCTGCTTCGAGAGCGCGGTCGAGTCGGTGCGCATATAAGTGATGTACCCCTTCTCGTAGAGACGCTGCGCCACGCTCATCGCGTGCTTCGCGCTCATCGAGAGCTTGCGGCCCGCCTCCTGCTGGAGGGTCGAGGTCGTGAAGGGCGCGCGCGGGCTGCGGGTGCCCGGCTTGGATTCGAGATTGGTGACGGATGCCTCACCCGCCGCCTCGATCGCCTCGGCGAGGGCGCGCGCGGCGGCCTCGTCGAGCACGAGGACGGCCTTCTTGAGCGAACCTGTGTCATCGAAGTCGGTGCCGCGCGCAAGCGCCGCACCGTCCACACGGGCGAGTCGCGTCGTGAAGGACGCGGCGTCCGATCCCTGCGCCTGTCGAAGGGCCGCGACCGCCTCGACATCCCAGTACGAGGCCGAGACGAACGCCATGCGCTCCCGCTCGCGGTCGACGACGAGCCGCGTCGCGGCGGACTGCACGCGGCCCGCACTCAGTGCCGCACCTTCTCGGCCGCTGCCGACCTTGCGCCAGAGCACCGGCGAGACATCCCACCCGTAGAGGCGGTCGAGCACCCGGCGCGTCTCCTGGGCGTCGACGAGGGCGAGGTCGAGTTCGCGCGTGTTCTCGGCGGCCGCCTTGATGGCGTCCTTCGTGATCTCGTGGAAGACCATGCGCTTGACGGGGACCTTGGGCTGGAGGACCTCGAGGAGGTGCCACGCGATGGCTTCGCCTTCGCGGTCTTCATCGGTGGCGAGCAGGACTTCGTCGGCGCTCTTCAGCGCACGCTTGAGGTCGGCGACCGTCTTGGTCTTGCGATCGTTGACGACGTAATAGGGGTCGAAGTCGTTCTCGACGTCGATCGAGTACTTGCCGTACGCCTTCTTCTTGTCGTCCGGGATCTCCTTCTTGCTCGCAAGATCGCGGATATGCCCGACCGAGCTGAGCACCTCGTAATCATCGCCGAGGTACCCCTGGATCGACTTCATCTTCGTGGGGGACTCGACGATCACGAGCTTCTTGCCTTGTGCCAACGCAGGTCGTCCTTTCTTCGAAGCACACCATACACACCGCAACCACAGGTGGTCGCTGTGAGGATGCCCAGGCGGAACGGTCCGCGAGGGCTCCGGTATTCCCGTCAGGGCGGTGGACCGGCCCGAGCCGTAGCCGCGGCCACGAGCCGCCCGAAGCCCGTCGACACGCTCACCGTCGCGATGAGCTCGTCGACCTCGCAGGCGACGACGCGGGCTCCCGAGGCCGCAGCGACCTCGGACGCGCGCTCGCACGGAACCCCCTGGACGGCTCCGGATGCGGCGTCCGCGGCGGCGAGCGCGGCGGCGTCCGCGGCCCCGGCGAGACGTTGGCTCGCAACGGCCGCACCCGTCGCGGCGCCGCACGCGACGACGAGCGCGGCGGCGCACGCCACGATGCCGGCAGCGAGGGCAGAGCCCGGCATCAGGGTTCTCGCCCCAGGCGGTGGTCCGGCATCAGAGTCGTCCCCCTCAGAACGGAGCCGGTCATCAGAGTCCTCCCGCGAGCGCGCACGATCGCGCTGTGAGCGTGATCGCGACGACGCCGGCCGGGGCCGAGGCGGTCACGCAGACCAGCTCGCCCGTACGATCCACGGCGGCGGATGCCCCCGCCACGGCGCGGGCCACCACGGCGGCGGCCGCGGACTCGGGTTCGTCGCGCGCGATGAGGCGCGCCGCGTCGGCTGCGGCATCCTGCAACCGCACGTGCCGCGCCCCCGCGGCGAGCGCTCCCCCGCCCAGGAGCAGGACGAGCGCGACGGCGGGGAGCGCGACCGCGAACTCGGCGACGACCGACCCGCGATCGTCGCCGAGCCGCAGCCGGCTCATGCCACCGTGAGGGCGCGGCGCACGAGGTCGGTCAGGATGCCGCGCACCTCGTCCGAGCGCATGATGACGACGAGCAGTCCGGCGAATGCGACGGCCGCCATGGGCCGACTTTGCGGAGTTACTCGCCGCAGGACGTGCCACGAGGTGCCGTCCGGAGGAGCCGCCAGGAGTGCGACCGTCCGACTCCGGGTTGTCCGGACCGGAACCGCCACCGGAACCGCCGCCCGCCGTGCCGCCGTCCTCACCGAACGACAGCCGCGGGTCGATGGAGCCGGACACGACGAGGCGCTCCGGGCGTGCCACACGGTCCCTGCCGGACACGATCTCGCCGCCCATCGTCACGCGGATGTCGAGGATCTCGCACACCTCGCGTCGCGCCTCTGGCGGCATCGTCGCGAGCCTGCCGCGCGCCCGCTCCGCCAGCGCGGCGAGGTCACTGATCTGCTGGGCCTTCGCGGTCGCCTGCGCCCGGAACGCGTCATAAGCGGCCCGTCGCTCGCGCAGGGTGGCGAGCTCCCGGCCGATGTCGGCCAGCGCCGCACGGAGCAGGTCCGGCGTGTCCGACAGGAGCAGCTCGCGCGCCGCGTTCGCCTGTCCGCGCTCCAACTCCTTGATGCGCTTGTCGATCCCGGCGACCACCTCAGCGCCGCCGTCGCCGTCCTCGTCCGGAAGCTCCAGCCACGCCCGCGCCGCCGCCTCCAGTCGCTTCGAGTCCGACAGGAACGACGACACCACCGACCAGACGCGCTCGTCCAGATCCTGCACCTGCACCTGCTTGCAGCCGCACTTGTCGCCGCCGTGGCGGTTGCCCGTGCACCGGTACGTGTCGAACGGCTTGTCCTTGAGCGAGACACCGTAGTACGCCTTGCCGCACGCGCCGACGATCCGCATGGTTAGCATCTGGGAGCGCGCCGCCGCCGGGTTGAACTGCTCCCGGCGGGCGAGGGCCCGGCGCACCGCCTGATACTGCGCCTTCGACAGCGGAGGCTCAGGCAGGGCCAGCTCGATCGGCTCGCCGTAGACGGGCTTGCCCTCCCAGTCCAGCTTCGTCTTGTGCGAGCGGGCGTACTTGCCTGACTGGTTCGGCGCGCCCCACGTGACCTTGCCGGACCACATCACGTCGTTGCCCAGTATCTGTCGGATGACCTCCTTGCTCCACGGCGTCGCCGCAGGTTCCGGCTCACCCAGGCGCTCCGCGCGCTTGCGGTCGCGGATCGTGCTGCGGGTCGGCACCGCCAGCGCGTTGAGGTGGTCGGCGATCTTGCCGGGGTTCCAGCGCTTGCGCACCAGCAGGTCGACCATCAGGTCGAAGGTCTCACGCTCGGCTTCGTCGGCGACCACCCGCGCGGGCTTGTGCCCTTCGAGACGCCACGTGTACGGCGGCGTGCCGCCAGGCCAGTGCCCCTGGTGGCCACGCGCGCGCTGACCGCGCACCGTACGCTCGCGGATCTTCCGGCGCTCCTCCTGGGCCCACAGCATCCGCAGGCCGGTGAGGAACTCCTCGTCCTCCGCGGCGGCGTTGGTCGCGGGGTTCTTCGCGTCGTGCAGGGCAATCCCAAGGGCTCGCAGGTCACGGGTCGCGCCGATCCCGAGCAGGATGTCGCGGGTGAACCGGTCGAGGTCGAACACGAACACGGCGTCGAACTGCCGGTCCCTGGCGGCACGGAGCAGGCGCACCCACTCGGGGCGGGCGGCATCCGCGCCGGATTCGCCGCGCTCGATGAACTCGCCGACGTTCTCCCAGCCGCGGCGTTCGATCTCGGCGAGGCACCATGCCTTCTGGGTCTCAAGCGAGGTGCCGTCTTCGACCTGGCCCGCCGTGCTGACGCGCAGGTAATAGACCGCCCGGGTGGCGGTGGCTGGCTTGCGTGGTGCGCTCATCGTGTCCCTCCGTTCCGCAGGGCGTACGCCTCGCGGCGGTACGTGTTGAGGCAGCCACGGCAATACGCCTGCCGGGCGGTGCCGCCCCTCTCGCGGAGGGCGAAGTCTTCGACGGGCTTGTGCTGTTCGCAGTGAGGGCAGAACTTCGTCTGGGTGTCGGTCATGGTCACGGGGTCACCTCCGACATCGGGGCGTCGTACCAGCGCGGGTGAACCTGACGCCACTGGTCCTCGCCGGGGATCAACCCGAGGGTCGAGCCGTCGTCCCAGGCGACGTGGACGGTCCCGGCGTCGTCCACGGACTCGATGACGCCCGTGGCGTTCAGCCCGAGGTGGGTGTGGGGGTCCGAGGTCGACACGAGCGCGATGTGTGCGCCGACGTCGGTCGGGTTGAGATCAGCCGCCGCCTGCTTGGCGAGGATGCGCTGGCCGATCTCGGCCGCGATCTCGGCGGAACGTGCCTGGTCGTCAGTCACTTCTCGCCGCCCTTCGTCGTGGCGGTCGCCGCGATGCGCTCGGCGGCACGCGTGAACTTCGCCCGGAGCGGGTCGGACGGGAGAGCCTTCGCGATGCTGGCGATCTCCCGCTTCGTGATGGGCTTGCCGTCCGCGATGTCGTTGTGCAGGTAGCCCAGCAGCGTGGACACGTGGCGCGCGTCGTGGCCGGGCTTGTACATCGCCTTCGAGGTGATGGGGAGGCCGCACTCGCAGGCGCAGCCGTGCGCGGTCGGGTTGTCGGTGGGGGGTGCCTTCTTCGTGGTCATGGCGGGGTATCCAATCCGTGTCTGATCTGGGCTTTCTGCCCTTGATTTCCATGAAAACATATCGAGATATATCGCGTCTATTCCGGCCTCGGCGTGGTGTGAGCGAAGCCCGGTGCCGGCGCGCGGAGATGTCCGGGCGGGACGCAGCGACGGCACCGGGCGGTCCATGGGCTACTGCGCGTCCTCACGGATCGCGCGGAACCGCGCAACGCGCACGCGGGCGTCGAGGTACGCCAGCCACGCCTCAACCACGGCGTCGCGCCGCTGGCGGCACTGTGCCTCCCAGGCGTCTCGGCTACCGTCCGGGGACTGGTCCGGCCCCGGGTGTGCCGCGAGGTCCTCGTAGGCGTCCAGGGCTCTCTTGTAGTCGTGGCGTGCGCGGCGGAGGCCCCGCCGCGCCTGCTGCTCGATCTCGTTCATCGTGCGCCTCCTCAGTGGCGTTCTCGGTTGGATCTGATGTCCGCCCCGCATCCCGGGCAGAGGAGCAGCTCGACGCACACGACGCACATCTCGGCGTCGGCGTACTCCTCGGGCCGCAGGTAGCGCTCGCGGCTGATGTCCGCACCGCAGTAGGCCGTGTTCGGGTCGCCGCAGACGCAACGCTCGCGCGTGAAATGCGTCAGGCTCTCCTCCGGCGGCGGCTCCGTCACGTGCTCGGCCGGCTGGTCCTTGATCTCATTCATGGTTCGCCTCCTCAGGCGTCGTGGTGGGTGTTGCGCGGTCGGATGCTGGGACGAGCCGCAGCTGCTCTGCCGGGAGCTGGCGGAAGCGTCGGCGAGCGGCCACCGCGTGCGCGTGGCACAGGCCGTTCCTGACCGCCGAACGGCCACAGGCCGCAACCCAGCAGCCGGGGGCGGACGAGTGCACCCGCGAAGCGCCGTGCACCTCGTCCTCGTTCTCGGCGACCCACGCGGCCAGCGACATCCCTCGCCGGCGAGCGCGACCCCGCAGGGTGTCGTAGTGCTCGCGGCAGAGTCCGAGGCTGAACGCCGAGTGATCGCAGACGGCCACGACGCACGGCCGGTCGGCACCTCGGACGGCGGGCCACGCCCGCACCTCAGCCACATGGACCTGCAACCAGCCGGGGATCGTGAACTGAGGAATCTTGGTGTGGTTCATGCCGATGCCTCCTTCGAGGTCAGGTCTCGCGGGCGCGCGAGGTCGAGCCGAAACGTGCCGTGTTTGCCGTGGGGGCGGCTCGGAGCCTCCTCGACCTGCTGCCCCCGATGGGGGGACTGGGGGGACGCGTGTCCCCCCATGGGGTCGCACTCGGCAGATTGACTAGTTGTCAAGGCGATCTCTCTCCCGCGTCGTGACGGTGTTGTGTTGTGTCGAAGTTGCTTTTCAGGTACCCCTATAGGGCTGTGTGAGTGTGTAGATGGGGGGACGTGTCCCCCCTGTCCCCCTGTCGCGTTCACTTCGCACCTCCGAGGCGGTAGCGGGTGCCGCCGTGCGCGGCCTCCTCGGGGACCACGCGACCGAGCCGCACGAGCAGATCGAGAACCCCGTCGAAGAACGGCTTGTCGCGGCTGGCGAGCTTCCGCTTGAGGACGCCCTGCGCCAGCGGTCCGGCGGCGAGGTGCTTCTCGACCAGACCGGAGATTCGGTGCGTGCGAGCCCGTTCGGCCTCGGCCTGTGCGGCGTCGTCCTGCGCGGCTCGCAGCTGGCCCCGCTTCGCCGCCTCGGCACGCTGCGACTTCTCCACCTCGGACTGCATCCAGTCGCGGGTTCGATCAGACACCTGCATCACGACCCCCGCGAGCAGCCAGTCCTCATCGTTCATCTCGGCGCGGCCGTCGATCAGCGCCAGCCCGTAGGCGAACTTGAGGCGGGCGAGTAGCGCGTGGCCGTCCAGCGACGTGGCCCCGCTGCCGACCATCTCGATGCGGGTCTGGATGATCAGGTCGCGCGCTACATCCGGCACGGTCAGCTCGACCTTCGGTTCGAGGTACTCGTCCTCGAAGCGCCACGGCAGACCGATCTCGATCTCGCCCGGCCACGGAGGGATGTCCTGCGCGTTGCTCACGTCCAGTCCGCCGAAGCCGGGGATCCAGATGAACCGCTGAGGCGTCCCGCCGTCCGCGTCGCCGAACAGCGACGCCGCGCGGCCCGGCTGCGCCAACACCACCAGGCACATCCGGTACGAATGCGGCTCGAGGATGACCTTCTTCGTCGGGTCGCCGTAGCCGAACCCGAGCCGGCCACCGGTCCAGCCCGCCCGCAGCGACCCCATCAGCGTGGAGCCCTGTCTGCTGCTCAGCGCGGTGAGGTTGTCGATCTCCGAGACCGTGAACAGGACGTTGGTGTAATCCATCACCAGGTTGCCGTTGCGGTCGCGGTGCGCGTACGCCCTCGTGAGGCCCTCTCCTGAACCGAGCGCATCCTCCTGCACCTGCGTATCCGCCTGGATCACCAGAAGGTCACGGGCGACGTCTCCGGAGGCGTCCTTGCCGCCACCGGACGGCGCGACGACGCACGTGAAGGTGTTCAGCGACGCTCGACCGCCGATGATCGGCGGCAGGTACACGTACGGCGGCACGGCGGCAAGCGCCCGGACCACCGAGCCGACCAGCACAGCCCACGGCGAGACGAGACGTGCGCGTGCCGCCTGGCGGATGTGGCCCAGGACCGGCCGCGCCGCCCAGAACTGCTCCGTGCCGGCGAGGATGTCGCGCACGTTCGTGGCCGGATCCAGGGTCGACTCATCCAGCGTGGCCGGGGGCACGTCGTCCCACGAGTGCAGCGGACCCTCACCGGGGTGGTTCGTCCGGTCGGTCTTCCACACCGAGTCGGTCACCTTCGCGATGTCCTCGTAGTCGGGATCCACGAGAGCAGCCGCGCGCTTGACCTCCGAGGCGTATGTCTCGAAGTCGCCACGGTGACGCGCGGCCAAGTGACCCGCGACGGCCGTGAGCCAGTCGTTCGTCAGCTCCTGCCCGCGCACAGGCGGTGCCGCGAGCAGCTCGGACAGCGACGGCTTCGCCGGGCGAGCTCCGCCACCGTGCGCGACCGGTGGCGTCGTGAGGAACCGGACGAGCCAGTCCGGCATGTCGGCTGCGGGCATGTCCTCGTCTTCGGCTTCGTACACAACCCCGGTCGCGTGCACCGACCCAGCGGCGACCACGTATCCGCCAGCGCCGCGCACGTCGATGTCGTAGCCCGCGGCCTTGAACGGGTTGTAGTTGGTGATCCGCACGCCGTCCGGGACTGCGAAGTAGTAGTGGTGCCCTCGGCCGGTGCGGACTCGGTACGTCTCGGGCATCTCGACGCCGTTGTCCCGGCAGAACCGTTCGACCTCGCCGGGCATGTCTTCGTCGAGGACGCCGACCCCGGAGGGCCCGCAGGCCACCGCGAGGTTGTAGCCGCGCTTGCGCCAGCTGCTCACCTTGGCCGCGCTGTCGGTGGCGTCGGTCTGCCATGCGCCGATCGGGTGCTTACCGCGCTCGATCTTGCCGTGGGCGTTGGGCCGGTCGCAGAGCGCCCGGTCGTAGTCCTTCGGGTGCGCGCCGAGGCACTCTGGCGCTGCTGGGTTGTCCAGCGGCACCAGGTGGAAGCGCTCCGGCGGAAGCGGGGGCGCGGCCTTCTGTCCGACCTTCGGCATCAGGCGTCACCGCCGACCGCGGGCGCGTCCGACCCGAAGAGGAGAGCGAGCAGGCGCTCGAACTGATCGTCCGGTAGCGGTGAGGTGGTGAAGTGAACGTGACTTGCGGCACGCATGGTGGACTCCGTGTCCACCGGTGCCTATTTGTCGTCAGGACCGCCCGAAGGTCTTACGTCCCTAAGCCACGCTTCGCGCTACTCGGTGATTCCCATGAGGCCCAGGTGTCGGCTCGTCAGCGGTCCGTTCCCGTCACCTCCGTTTCAGGTGACTCAGGTTCGCGTGCGGCTCGTTGTTGCCCGCACTTCCAGGTTCGGTGCGTCGTCCGACTATGGCGTCGGTCCTCGGTGTTCAGTTTCGATCTACCAAGAATCCAAGCACAATGCAGTATTTGGGCGCAAGGCGACACGCCAACCTTGACTCGCAGTCACGCTCGCTGAGCAGATTGCTCAACGCGGCCATTCCGTGCTCCGCGACCCCGCTGGTAGAATCGAGGCGCGGTGGTTCGCCCCGTTCAGTCGATCTCGACTCGGCCCCTGCTCCGGCGGGGGCCTTGTCGTGTCGCCCGTCGCGTGCTCGGTCGGACGCCCGCACGGCCGGGGAACCGGGTAGGGTCGAAGGTCCGCCGTAGCCTCGGCGAGTCTCCCGGAGAGCCGCGTGTCGGTGGCTCAAACTAAAGTCCAGAGCCGTGTCCAAGGAAGTGGTGAACTCGTGACCGTGAAGGCCGATTCGGTGGCACCCGTTGCCCCCCTCGGGGCAGAGGACTCGGGCGAGAAGCTGCGTGTCGCGAGCTTCTTCGCCGGCATCGGGGGCTTCGATCTCGGGTTTGAGAACGCTGGCATGGAGACCGTCTGGCAGTGCGAGAAGAAGGACTTCTGCCTCGACATCCTGGCCAAGCATTGGCCGAACGTTCCGCGCATGGAAGACATTACGGAGGTAAAGCCGGATGACATCCCGGAAGCCGACATCTGGGTCGGAGGATTCCCCTGCCAAGACGTCAGCCTCGCTCGAATGGGTCCCCGGAGTGGGCTCCGAGGCAAGCAGTCAGGACTCTTCTACGACTTTGCCAAGCTCATTGAAGCGCGTCGCCCCGAAGTTGTCGTCCTCGAAAACGTTGCGGCACTCCTCTCTTCCCACGATGGACGAGATTTCGCAATCATCCTTCGGACGCTGGCCGACATCGGGTATGGCGTCGCATGGCGAGTTCTTGACAGTCGATACTTCGGCGTCCCCCAAAGCCGAACTCGAGTCTTCATTGTCGGATCTCTTAGAGGAGCAGACGCCGCCGGATCGATACTTTTTGAGTCCGAACGCGGCGACCGGGATTCTGAGAAGAGCCGATCGAATGGGGCGAAACCTGTTTCCCCCTTTGCGATCAGCGTTGGAGATCCTCAGCGGGGGTTCGTCAAGAAGCTCGCACACTGCCTCTACGCCGAGTCAGCCCGACACACCGGAACCGACTGGTCGCGAAACTACGTCTCCTACCCGGACGGACGAGTCCGCCGCCTGACGCCGCTGGAGACCGAGCGACTCCAGGGCTTCCCCGACGACTGGACCATGCCGGTCAAGGAGATTGCCAACGTCAACACCCTGGATTCTGCGCGCTACCACGCGTGCGGCAATGCGGTGTCCGTGCCTGTGGTCGAGTGGATCGGTCAGCGGATCGTCGAGCAGCTGGGCGAGCAGCTCATCGAGGCGCGTTACGCCGCGAACTCAATGGCCAAGTCGGCGTAGAGCCGGTCCAGGTAGGTCCGGCTCGGCCACAGCGCCGGGTCGCTCGGGAACCACTCGGGGCGAAGTGTCTGTTTATGCATCCCGAGCTTCGCAAGTGTGTCAGCCGAGAAGTTGTCTACGGCGAGCTGGGTAAAGCGCAACGTCGGAATGTCACGCCGGCTTCCCTCGTAGTACGGGAGCAGGAGCGCCGCGTCGAACGCCCAGTGGTGAAGCTTGCAGAGGCTGATCCCATTCGGCACCACGTCAAGGTCGTACTTGCTCCACGCCAAAATGTGCGCGGCATCAACCCCTGAGCGCACCGAGGCCACACCGCCGTAAACAGCTCCGCAGAACGCACACCGGTTGCCATAGGCGGCGCGAATCTCGGTGCTGAACTTGCGGCCGGACGCCCCGCGAATCTTCGCCAAGCGGTATTCATGGGCGGACCGCGCGCTCACGACCGGCTCTTCCTCGCCGATCTCGTCGGGCGGTGGAAGTGACGGACCAGGAAGCGGCACGATCCCCAATAGCGCCTCTAGCCCGGGGAGAGGGTCCGTGTCTGCTACCCAGCCGGCGATAGCCCCGGCGAGTGCTCTTTCGAGGTTCCGAACGATGGAGCCGAGGCGGGCGTCGACAGGATCGCCGCTCGCCATG
The DNA here is from genome assembly GCF_039614715.1 of Microbacterium sp. AZCO. Classification (GTDB taxonomy): domain Bacteria; phylum Actinomycetota; class Actinomycetes; order Actinomycetales; family Microbacteriaceae; genus Microbacterium. The sequence continues at coordinate 2,273,311 of NZ_CP154857.1, forward strand.
AACGTCCGGTGCTGAACTACGAGCGAGCGCACGTTGGTGGGCAAGAGGTCAAGGCTCGCGTAGACGGCTTCGATACGTGCCCAGCGGTGCCGAATGCCGACCGTTTCCTTATCCGTCTGGTTATCGAGGTCTACGAACACGGGGTCGATCGTGACAACATCGTTGATCCCGGTGAACTCGGTGTCGGGGCCGAACCCCAGCCGCGTGAGGACGTAGCCCTTGTGGCGCGCGACGGGTAAGCCGCTGAGTGTGCCGTCGTAGTTCCGTCGCGGCTCCGGGAGCATCAGCATCGACGCAGCTTGACGGCCGATCTGGAACGCTTGCGACCGGAGTGAGCGGAGACGCGGCTTGCCGCTGTCACCGGGATCGAGCCACAGGTCGGTCTCACGAACGATGCCGTCTGGCCACCGCAGCTGGAAGGTCCAGCTTTCGAGGTCCATCGCCGACAGACCGGTGTGGCTCCCGACCACCTCATACTCTCCGCGACCGCCGGAGCGCCGAAAGCCGATGTGCACGAATGCTCCTCATGACTGCCTGCTACTTCGATGAGCATATGGGCATCGCAGATACTCGCCTCTCAACGCGCCGATCTACGATCGAACGGTGGCGGAGTCCTGGGCTTCAACCCCTCACACTCGTCGGTCGATGCAAGGCAATCGGTCGAAGAACACCGGGCCGGAACTGGCGGTGCGGTCGCTGCTTCACGCCCGTGGCCTGCGGTACCGCACACATTTACGGCCGGAGCCGGCCCTCAGGCGGACAGCCGACGTTGTGTTCACTCGGCGCAAGGTCGCCGTGTTCATCGACGGGTGTTATTGGCACGGGTGCCCTGAGCACTTCGTCATGCCGAAGTCCAACCTGGAATACTGGCCAGCGAAGATCGAGCGTAACCGGGAGCGGGACCGCGACACCGATGCGGCGCTACGCGCGGCGGGTTGGACGGTTCTCCGCTACTGGGAGCACGAGCCACCCGCCGTCGTCGCAGACGACATCGAGAAGGTCGTGCACGGCGGGCAACCGTTCAGGGTGCGTTGACTCGACTGCGAAACCCGGCGTCAGCCGCGCTTGTGCTGCGGTGGGTCCTGGTTCTCGCGCAGTTCGAGGAACACCGCCTCGACGTCCGGGCGAGACGGTGCCGGCGGCGGGGGCGGGGGCGTCGCGGGGGTGTTGCTGTCGTTAGAACTCACTGGTTCTCCTTCGGTGCGAGGTCGGCCGAACCGAACAGCGCATTGAATACCATCTCAACGTCGGGCCGCGCCGGGGCAGACGGTGCCGACTGGGCGGGCGGTGGCGTGTTGGCGTCACTCATCCCTTGTCCCTCGGCTTGCCGTGTTCGGTCGCCATGACCTCCTTGAACACCACCTCAACGTCGGGTCGGGACGGTGCCGGCTCTGGTGCCGGGTTCTCGCTGTCTGCCACCACTACCTCCTACGGTGCTACTACTGCGCTGATAACGACAACGAAGAGGGCGCTCGTCATGGCAGCGATGAGCAGCACAAAGCCCCAGCTCGTCAAACCGGCCTTCCGCTCGTTCTGCGTGTTCCGGTTCTCGACCTCTTTGGACTTCACCTCAAGGATGTGGTCTTCGAGATCTTCCGGCGACATGTCGGCATCCACCCACATCTTCACCATGTCTGGCCCGGAGGGCACGCGCAGGCGGCGTGGCCACAGAACCACCGCCGCGACCACCACGGTCGCGAGTGTTAGAACCAGCGGGATAACGCCCATGAACCACGTGTCGTCGCTGACGAGCTCGGAGCCGGTCACGCCCGCCAGGAAACCGGCGGCGACGACGAGAAATGAAGCCTTGGTGTCGGTGGTGCGCGTCCGCTCGACCGCTGCGCTCCGCGACTCGTCGAGCTCCGCGCTCAATAGGCGGACTCGCTCGACCCGGCCGCTGACGCGCGCCGAATCCGCAAGTGCCTCTGTCACGCGATCAGGATAGACCGCACTTCGGACATACCCACTTGGCCTCGCCCGGGGGCGTCTGCATTGCCTGCATGCGGTGGAGGCAGCGCGGGCAGTTCGGGGTGTCGAGAATGCGCTCGCGGTCGCGTCGGCGCTCCCGCTGCTGCTCCAAGTCATCCACGCTGGGACTCTACGCCCGGGAACACGCGTCCTCGGCCCTCCGTGACGTCTCCCGCGACCTCGGAGACGCCCCGGCCCCCGTCGTAGGGGTGATGGGGGCCGAGGTCGCGGGAGAGGCAGGAAGCGTCAGGCGGCATCCGCGAACTCGTCGTCGTCACGAACGCCCGGCGCGTGGTCGAACGCCGGAGCCACACTCACCTGGTGCCGCCAGAATCGCCGGGTCGAGTACACGGCATATCGCCAGGCGTCGAGCTCGTCGTCGTCCTCCTTGATCGGCTCATCGACGCCGCGAGCAGCCGCCTTCGGGTCCCAGAGGTAGCCCGGCACATGCTCGATGAGCGCCGGGCAGGCATCGGAGACCGCGATCCGATCCACCGCCATGAGCGCATTCAAGGTCTGGATGCCGCCGTCCTTCGCGTTATGAGCGGCCCAGGTTGTCAGGCCGTCCTCGAACAGCTGACTCCGGAAGTGCTTAGCCGCCGGATCCACGAACACCCACTCGGGCTTGCCGAACTCGCGCTCGACCTGCGCCAGCCATGAGCGGAAGCGTGCCGACTGGCGAGCCGGCGACATGTCCTGCTCGGGGGCGAACTCGGCCACTGTGTACAGCACCCGAGGGATGTCGGCTGCGTCTAGGTCAGGGGTCGGCTTGATGCGCCAATCCGGGCCCATCCCGACCGCATAGGCGCGTGTCGGGTGCTGGGTGCCGAAGTCCACCGCTACGCCGATTACGCAGTCGAGCGGGGGCACGTCTTCCGCCTTCACGACGTGGCGCGCCTCGTCCCACTCCTCGAAGACCGCCCCTTCGGCCTGCACCCATTCGCCGTTGAGGAACCTCCGACGCCAAAGTCCCGTGTACTCGCGATCCAGCTGCGCGACATACGTCGGATTCGACTTCATCAGCCACTCGTTGTCCGGGAGCATGAAGTGGAACCTCTTGTAACCCAGTTCCGCGACGCGCTTGATGATCATCCGGTGCGCCCAGTGGTGCGGCCCGTCCGGGTTCGTGGTGGCGAGGATGCGCGCCCCGGGGGGCGACATGCGGCCGAGCAGCTGCGTCCAGAATGTCTCGCTGATCAGCGTCAACTCATCCACGTAGGCGAGAGCGACCGTCAGGCCACGGAGCACCATCTCCGAGCGCACATCCGACGCCCCGAGGATGTGCACCGTCCGGCCGAAGACACGAGCAGTCGACGCGCCCGGTGTGTACTGGACGGACGCCGCGAACTCCCCGAAGATCGACGGGTCCATCAAGACGTCGAATACGTTGCGCGCGATGCTGTCGCGCGTCCGACCCACCACGACGACCGCGCCGCCGGGTGGCGGATCCGCCGCCGCCATGAGGAACGCGAACAGCGACGCGATGGTCTTGCCCGAACGGATCGCGCCGTCCCAGATACATACCTTCGCGGTCTCGCCGTGCGAGTTCGGCGTGAACGCACGGCCGATGGACTCGCGCTGTGCCGGCGACAGGTCGAGGGGTGCACCGGTCATTCCGTCACCAGCCCCTCGCGTGCGCCGTTCTCGCCCACGGCGCCGGTCAGGGCCACGATCAGGTTCCCCATGACCGACTTGGCGCGCTCCGCGCCGCCGTCGCCCGTCTGATCGGTCTTGGTCACCTTGTCGTAAGCGCGAATGGCGGCATCGCCGCCCTGCATGTAGTACGCGAAGTCACGCGCACTTTCGGCGACGGCGGCACGCTCCGCGGCACGCTCGGCTTGGTCGAGCAGCTTCTCGGCGATCGCGTCGCGGCGGTTCTTTGCGTACTGCGAGCGATAGCCGCGTGCACGAGCTGCGGACTCGGGAGTGCCGGACGAACCCTGGTTGACCCGCCCCCACTCCACGCCGGGGGTGTCGCTGACGATTCGCCGAACTGTGTTGGTGTGTAGTCCCGTGGCCTCGGCGGTCTCGCGGATCGACTTGCCCTGGCGGGCAAGCGCGACCACGCGTTCCTCCACCTCGGCGGGGGTCCGGTTGTGACTACGCTTGCCCGCCACGACTCACCGTCCGTTCGTCCGTGCGAGGCGGTCCAGGCGGACCACCTCCTGGTCGACCTTGTAGCTGTCGATGAACTCGTCCGACTGGGTGATCGACGCGGCACCGGTCGGGTCGACCCGGTACAGCTCGCTCATCGCCGGGATCGACACCGCGCCCTCGAGTGCCTCCGAGAGCACCCGACGCCACGCAAGTGCCAGCTGGTCGCCCTCCTCGGCGCGGATGACGCCCGCGGCTCCGGCGTGCCCGAGCTCCGCCAGGCGTCCGATCGCGAGATCCTGGATCTCCCGGATGAACGCGTCCGGGTTGATCGACTGGATCGCCTCGGGGAGCAGCTCGACGTTTGCCACGATCGCGATGAGGCGCTGCTCCGACGCCGACAGGATCACCTGCTCGATGGAGCGGCCCCCTGCGATCAGCTGACGCGCGACGTCCCACTCGCGACCCTGCACGGCCACCTCGTCGGCGTTGGTCGGCTGGAACGACGCGGCCAGGCGCTGGCGCGCGTTCGGCGTCGCCTCGGCCACCTGCCCGGTGCCGGGGATCGACACCGCCGGGGGGAGCTTCGCGAGCAGCGCCTTGCGGGCCTCCTCGATCAGCTCGATGCGCCGGTTGGTGGTCGCCGTGTTCGTGAACCGCGGGTCCGCGAACTTGAGCGCCTCCGCGAGCGAGCGACGGTAGGTGTCGTACGCCTCGACGTACAGCCCCGTGCTGTTCTGGGTGATTGACATTGGATTCTCCAATCTGGGCGGGGCTCTCGGCCCCTGGGTGACCCGGCGACCCTTCGCCGCCGGGGGTCTGTTAGGCGGCGAGAGGGTCGGCCTCGCGGGCCTCGTGAACCTCGAACGCGAACGCGGGCAGGGCCGGGAAACTTGGCATAGTCGGGGCATCGTCGCGATGGCGTACTCGGCGGTCGCGGCGCCGGTCTCGTCGGCGAAGAGCCGCGAGGCGCGGCGGCGGGTGAGGCGTGGGATCGACATGATGTCTCCTTGTCTTCGTGGTTTCTCGGCGGTGGGCACGGTCGGGGTCAGAGGGAGAGCGACATCGTCGACATCACGCTCAGGAGCATCGGCGCGACGCCGAGCAGCAGGAAGGCGGGCAACGTGCAGACGCCGAGCGGAAGAAGCAGCCGGGAGGCGAGCTTCGCGGCACGCAGGCGTCCCTCCACGCGCGCCCGGTTGCGGGCGAGCGAAGCGGAGGCCCGGAGCAGCTCCACGGCGGGCACGCCCGCGCGGCGAGACAGCTCGAGCACGCGCTCCACCTCCTCGTCGGGCGCGGCGCCCGATGCCCGGACGACGACGTCGCGCGCACGGTCGAGCGAGACGCCGCCCGACAGCGCGATCGCGAGGAGCTCCGCGGACAGGCCCGGGATGCCCGGAGCGGGCTGCGCCCGCCGGACCAGTGCAGCCGTCCAGCGGTGGGCGCCGACGATGAGCGCGGCACCTGCGACGAGGCAGGCGATGCCGAGCGGATTGAGGACGAGCGTCGTCAGGGTGTCGAAGCCGAGCGCCGCCCCCAGCGCGACGGCGACGAGCGGGAGCCACGCCATGAGCCGCGCGGTGCCGGCCGGCTCGGCGAGCGCGACGCGCACATCGTCGGCGGCTTCCTGCGCGTCGCGCAGAGCTGCCGAGACGCCGCGAAGGGTGTCGGCCAGCGGCGCCCCGACCGTGGCCGCGATCGACCACGCCGACGCGACCTCTCGCCAAGGCCCGCCCTGCGCGGAGATCGCCGTGGTCAGGTCGGCGCCGCCGTCGACCTCGGCACCGACGCGCGCCGCCACCGGGTCTCCGCTGTCGGCGGCGAGCGCCCACGCGCGCATCGGCGCGAGGCCCGCCTGAAGCAGCACGGCGAGCCGCAGAACGCCGGCCGCGGCATCCTCGTCCGGGACGGTCCGGCGGCGACGGAGCGTCATGGCGCCTCCTCGATCCTCAGGCGGCCGTCGTCATCGAGGGCCGGACGGCCGAGGGCCATCAGGCGACGCGCCCCATCGCGGTCGCGCGAGACGTGCAGCACCAGGCCGATCGCGCTGACCACCTGTCGGGCGAGGGCGCGATCGTCGAGGCCGGCAAGCGCCCCCAGGGCTTCCAGCCGAGCGGCGACCTCGTGCAGTCCGTTGGCGTGCAGAGTGCCCGCGCCTCCGTCGTGGCCGGTGTTGAGGGCGGCGAGCAGCTCGCGCACTTCCGCGCCGCGACACTCCCCCACGACGAGTCGATCGGGTCGCATGCGGAGCGCCTCGCGGACGAGCCGCGCGAGGTCGATACCGCCGACCCCCTCGAGATTGGGCTGCCGTGCTTCGAGCCGCACGTGGTGGGGGTGAGCGATGCGGAGCTCGGCGACATCCTCGATCGTCACGATCCTGTCGGCCGGGTCCGACCGCCCCAGGAGCGCCGCGAGGAGCGTCGTCTTGCCCGCGCCGGCGGCACCCGTGACGAGCAGGTTCTCGCGTCGGGCGACCGCGTCGTCGAGCCGCACGCGGGTTGCGGCGTCGAACATCCCCTGCGACTGCAGCTCGTCGAGCGTCGGGACGCCGAACCTCGGCACCCGTATCGAGATGACCGTCCCCTCCGGTGAGACGGGCGGAAGGACCGCGTGCACGCGAATGCCGCCGTCGAGTCGCACGTCGACCGCCGGCGAGGCGTCGTCGAGGTGCCGGTCGCCCAGCCCGATGAGCGCGACCGCGAGCTCCCGCACGTCATCCTCCGTCGCCCGCCAGCCTGTGACGGGCTGCGCGCCGGTTCCCCGATCGACGAACAGTCCCCGCGCTCCGTTGACGAAGAGGTCGGTCACGTCGGGATCGTCGAGGAACGGAGCGAGCGGCTCGAGCACGGCGTGCCGCGGCGTCGGGGCGGCCGGCGGCTCCTGAACGGGATGCCGCCGCCCGGGATCGACGCGCTGCTCGCCCTTCTCCGCGCCGTCGACGACGGAAGCGGCGAGCGGCTCCGGGCTCGGCACCCAGGCCAGGGCCCGTCCCGATATCGTCGGCGCACCCGCTTCGGTCACCGGCTCGGTGAGAGGCGAGCTGCGCGGACGGACGTCCGCACCCTCGTCACGAGTTCCACCGGGTTCTCTCGCTCCCCGCGCACCCCCGTGTCCGCCCGCATCACGCGGCTGGACGACGAACGCATCGGGCATGCCACGACGCTAGAAGCGACCGCGCTCGGCGGGCGAAGCATCCACTCTGCCCGTGCACAACTCCCGGATCGCCCAGCTTGTGGAGGAGGGAGTGCCATGGGATCGCTCCCGCGGAAGGGCAGGAGGAGGGAAAGACAGAGGCGGCATCCCATGGGGGGAATGGGATGCCGCCACGCGCGACACCGCAGTTCGGGGGGTGCGTCGGGTGCCGCAATGCCAGAATCGATGTTCGGCCGCGACTGAGCATACGCAAACCCGCGCTACCTTCCAAACAAAACCCGATCACGGGTCGAGTGATATATCGATGAGAGTTCTCACATCTTTCGACCACCCACTATCGGAGGTAGTGAGTGTCAGCGGCCGTGGGTAGATTGCTTGCGGCATCCGACCCTCACCGTCACCAGCCCGCAAAGGAGCGCGCCGCATGAGCAGCCAGATCGACCACCTCCTCGACGAGACCCGGCGGTTCGCGCCCTCGGACGATTTCGCCGCGAATGCCGTCGGCACGGCGGAGCTCTACGAGCGCGCCGCCGACGATCGGGAGGGCTTCTGGGCCGATCAGGCGCGTGACCTCGTGCACTGGCACACGCCGTTCACACAGGTGCTCGACTGGTCGAACCCGCCGTTCGCCAAGTGGTTCGCCGATGGCAAGCTCAATGTGGCCTACAACTGCCTCGACCGCCACGTCGACGCCGGAAACGGCGACCGCGTCGCGCTGTTGTGGGAGGGTGAGCCCGGCGACGAGCGGCGGGTCACGTACGCGGAGCTCACCGACGAGGTGAAGCGTCTCGCGAACGTGCTCGAGGGGCTGGGCGTCGGCGAGGGCGATCGCGTGGCCATCTATATGCCGATGGTCCCCGAGGCCATCGCCGCGATGCTCGCGGTCGTGCGGATCGGCGCCATCCACTCCGTCGTGTTCGGCGGCTTCTCAGCCGACAGCCTGCGCTCGCGCATCGACGATGCGGGCGCGAAGGTCGTCATCACCGCCGACGGCGGCTACCGCAAGGGGAAGGTCTCGCCGCTGAAGCCCGCGGTCGACCTCGCTCTCGCCGGTCGGAACGGCTCCAACGAGCAGGAGACCGTCGAGAAGGTCATCGTCGTCAAGCGCGGCGGCAACGACGTCGAGTGGGTGGAAGGTCGCGATCTGTGGTGGCACGACGTCGTGCCGCAGGCGTCGAACGAGCATGAGGCACGGGCCTTCCCCGCCGAGAACCCCCTCTTCATCCTGTACACCTCCGGCACGACCGGGAAGCCGAAGGGGATCCTGCACACCTCCGGCGGCTATCTCACGCAGTCGGCGTTCACGAACAAGGTCGTGCACGACATCCACCCCGAGACCGACGTGTACTGGTGCACAGCCGACATCGGCTGGATCACGGGTCACACCTACGTGGCATACGGGCCGCTCGCCAACGGTGCGACGCAGGTGCTCTACGAGGGGACGCCCGACACCCCGCACCCCGGTCGGTGGTGGGAGGTCGTGCAGAAGTACGGCGTGACGATCCTCTACACGGCGCCGACCGCGATCCGGTCCTTCATGAAGATCGGCCGTGCCGTGCCGAAGCAGTTCGACCTGTCGTCGCTGCGGCTGCTCGGCTCGGTGGGCGAGCCCATCAACCCCGAGGCATGGATGTGGTATCGCACGATCATCGGCGGAAAGACCGCGCCGATCGTCGACACGTGGTGGCAGACCGAGACCGGCTCGATCATGGTCTCGGCCCTGCCCGGCGTGACCGAGACGAAGCCCGGCAGTGCGCAGGTTCCGCTCCCCGGCATCTCGATCGACGTCGTCGACGAAGACGGCAAGCACGTCGGCAACGGCAACGGCGGTCTGCTCGTCGTCACGAAGCCGTGGCCGAGCATGCTCCGCGGCATCTGGGGCGACCCCGAGCGCTTCAAGGAGACCTACTGGGAGAAGTTCGCGGCGCAGGGCTTCTACTTCGCCGGCGACGGCGCGCGCCTCGACGCCGACGGTGACGTGTGGCTGCTCGGGCGCGTCGACGACGTCATGAATGTCTCCGGGCACCGCCTCTCGACCACCGAGATCGAGTCGGCGCTCGTCGGCAACGAGGCCGTCGCCGAGGCGGCCGTCGTGGGCGCGTCCGACGAGACGACAGGCCAGGCGGTCGTCGCCTTCGTCATCATCAAGGAGAGCTACCTCAAGCAGCACTCCGCCGAAGGCCTCGCGCAGGGACTGCGCGCGTGGGTCGGCGAGCAGATCGGACCGATCGCCCGCCCCCGCGACGTCTACATCGTGGGCGAGCTGCCCAAGACGCGCTCCGGGAAGATCATGCGCCGGCTGCTGCGCGACGTCGCCGAGGGTCGCGAGGTCGGCGACACGACGACGCTCGCCGACACGGCGGTCATGTCGGTCATCAGCGCCCAGGTGAAATAGAAGAGTGGATGCCGCGACACGGCCGTGTCGCGGCATCCACTCGTCTGATCACTCGAAGCTGAAGACGACCTCGACCTCGACGGGGCTGTCGAGAGGCAGCACGGGAACGCCGACGGCGGAGCGGGCGTGGCGTCCGGCGTCGCCGAAGATGTCGCCCAGCACTTCGCTCGCGCCGTTGATGACGCCCGGCTGTCCCGTGAACTCGGGGACGGATGCCACGAACCCGACGACCTTCACGACACCGGTGAGTCGATCGACCCCGCCGACAGCGGCCGCGGCGGCGGCGATGGCGTTGAGCGCCGACTGACGCGCGTACGACTTCGCGTCGTCCGCCGGAACGAGCCCGTGGCCGTCGCCGACCTTTCCGGTCGCGGGCAGAGCGCCCGAGACCATGGGCAGTTGACCGGCCGTGTAGACGAGGTCGCCGTGCGCCTTGGCGGGCACGTAGGCCGCGACGGGAGGGACGACCTGAGGAAGGTCGATGCCGAGCTCGGCGAGGCGTGCGGAGATGGTCATGTGCTCAAGCCCCCTCGAACTGCTGCGCGGCGGTGGCCGCGGCATCCAGTCCCGCGTTCGCGGCTCCGCCGCCCGTCGGACGCTTGAAGTAGGCGACCAGACCGCCCTCGGGACCCTGCACGACCTGCACGAGCTCCCAGCCCTGCTTCCCCCAGTTGTTGAGGATGGCGGCGGTGTTGTGGATGAGGAGGGGCGTGGTGAGATATTCCCACGTGGTCATCTGCGGCTCCGAGCGGGGTCGAGGTGGGCGGAGAAGGAAATCCCTGATCATGGGCAGAACAGACGTCGGCGCACGGCACGCCGTCAAGGGATCTGCCAGGGTTCTCCCTTACGATCAAGCCTATGCCTGATAAGAATCGGACGGCTAGCGGTGTGCTCGGCGGTCTCGCCGGCCTCGTGGGCCTGAGCGCTGTCGCCGGTGTTCTCGTCGCCGCCACGGTCACCCCGGCCATCGCCCTGTCCGGTGCCGCGGCATCCAGCGCCATCACGATGTTCGACAACCTCCCGAGCGTGCTCGAGATCGAGAAGCTCATGCTTCCGTCGACGCTGTACTACACCGATCCCGGCACAGGCCAGCCGGTGGAGTGGACGCAGTTCTACGACCAGAACCGCTCCCCCGTCGAGTTCGACCAGATCGCGCCCGTGATGTACGACGCGATCCTGTCGAGCGAGGACAAGAACTTCTACAAGCACGGCGGCATCGACCTCGTCGGCACCGTGAGCGCCGTCGTCGACAACGTGCGCGGCCGCGACACCCGTGGTGGATCGTCGATCAGCCAGCAGTACGTCAAGAACATCCTCGTGCAGCGCTGCGAGGCCAACGCGAAAGACCAGGACGCGTTGCGGAAGTGCTACACGGATGCCACGACCTCGGTCGGCGACGAGGGCCTGCAGCGCAAACTGCAGGAGATGCGGTACGCCATCGCGCTCGAGCAGAAGTACTCGAAGAACGAGATCCTGCTCGGGTACCTGAACATCGCCGCCTTCGGGGGCAACGACTACGGCATCGATGCGGCCGCACGCCACTACTTCGGCGTCGCGGCGAAGGACCTGTCACTCGGCCAGGCCGCTGCGCTCGCGGGCATGGTGCAGAATCCCAACACCTACCGACTCGATCTGCCCAACGGCACCACGACCGACAAGGACGGCAACGGCGTCAACAGCGCCGCGGACGGCTACAAGCTCACGAAGGCGCGCCAGGTCTACGTGCTCGACCGCATGCTCGCGGACGGCAAGATCACGCAGGAGCAGCACGACGCCGCGGTGGCGGAGCCGATCACGCCGAACATCACGAAGCCGACGCGGGGCTGCGAGGCGACGGGCGCCGGCGCCTACTTCTGCCAGTACGTCGTCTCCATCGTGAAGACCGACCCCGCCTTCGGTGCCACGCAGGACGACCGCATCCGCGCACTCCGCCAGGGCGGTCTCAAGATCTACACGACGATGGACCCGCGTGTGCAGCAGGCCAACGAGGCTGCCATCAGTGAGCACACTCCCTCCTCGATCGCCGGGATGAACTTCGGGTCGACGTCGGTGAGCCTCGAGGCATCCACCGGCCGCGTCCTCGGCATCGCGCAGAACACGAAGTTCAGCGAAGACCAGAGCACGGCGGCGGACCCCAACTTCTCCTCCCTCGTCTACGCGGGCGATCCGGCCAACGGCGGATCCATCGGCTTCCCCGCCGGATCGACGTTCAAGCTCTTCACGCTCATCGACTGGCTCGAGAAGGGCAAGTCGCTCAACGAGACGCTCAACGGCGTCAACCGCGTCTTCACCAAGATGACCAACTCCTGCTACGGGAACTGGGTCAACACGGGGAAGGTCAAGATCGGCAACTACAACAACGTCGGCGGCTACGTCGGCACGCCGATGCGCTTCACGAAGGACTCGCTGAACTCAGGGTTCCTCGCGATGGGCGAGAAGCTCGACCTCTGCGACATCTCGAAGGTCGTCGCGAAGATGGGCGTCACCACCTTCCACATCAACACCGGTGAGGGCGACGACGTCGCGACAGGCACGCCCGAGACGATCAAGATGGTGAACGCGCCCGAGATCATCGGGTCGAACAACGTGTCTCCTCTCGCGATGGCGTCGGCGTACGCGACGGTCGCCAACAACGGCATCCGCTGCGAGCCGCGCGCGATCGACAAGGTCGTGGACCCCGACGGCCGCGAATTCGCGCCGCAGAAGTCCTGCACGCAGGTGCTCGACCCGACCATCGCCGCCACCGCGGCGTACGCCCTGCAGGGCGTCATGGCCAACGGCGGCACGGGTGCCGACGGCAACCCGAGGGACGGCACACCGCTCATCGGCAAGACCGGTACCCACGAGGCCTGGCAGACGTGGCTCATCGAGTCGAGCACGAAGGTCACGACCGCCGTCTGGGTCGGCAACACGCAGGGCTCGGTCCCGCTCGCCAAGCAGCGCTACGACGGCACGACCCTCAACTTCCTGCGCTACCGCATCAACAAGCAGATCATGAGCACCGTCGACGACATCTACGGCGGAGACGCCTTCCCGCAGCCGAAGCAGGATCTGCTGCGTCAGGTGCTCACCGACCTGCCCAACGTCGTGGGCCAGCCGGTCGACCAGGCGAAGGCGACGCTCGAGGGAGCCGGCTTCGATGTCGCGGTGGGCGACCCGATCGACTCCGACCAGCCGGCAGGCGTCGTCGCGGCGCAGAACCCGGCGGCAGGAAAGGTCGCGGGCGGCACCACCGTCACGCTGTCGCCGAGCAACGGAAACGGCGTGACCGTCCCGTCCGACGTCGCCGGAAAGTCGGTCAGCGAGGCGATCAGCTACCTCCGCTCGCTCGGCTTCGGCAACGTGCAGCCGGGCACGTGCACGGAGGACAAGGACGCCAAGGGCAACGGGACCGCCACCGGCACCAACCCGCCGGGCGGCACGACCGTCAACCGCAACTCCCAGATCAACGTCGACTACAAGAGTCAGCACTGCGGCCAGTGACGACGTCTTCGACACGGACCGCCCTCACCGCGCTCGGCGCGGTGGGGGCGGTGGCCGTCGGCTCGGCGGTGTGGGGCATCGGCATCGAGCGCTACCTGTTCACGCTCCGCCGCCATGAGCTGCGGCTCCTTCCGCGCGGCGCGGCACCGCTCACCGTGCTGCACCTCTCGGACGCCCACATGGCGCCGTGGCAGCACCGCAAGCAGCGGTGGATCGAGGCGCTCGCCGAACTGGAGCCCGACCTCGTCATCAACACGGGCGACAATCTCGGCCACGAGGACGGACTGCGCGGCCTCCGGCACGCCTTCGACCCGCTGCGCGGCATCCCGGGCGTATATGTGCACGGGTCGAACGACCACACCGCTCCCTCCCCGCGCAATCCGCTCCGGTACTTCATGGGTCCGTCGAAGAACAACCCGACGGCCGAGCCGCTCGACACCCAGGCGCTCGACGCGTACCTGACGGATGACCTGGGCTGGGCGCCGCTCAACAACGTCGCGACGGTCATCGAGGCGGGCGGGCTGCGCATCGACGCGTTCGGAGTGAGCGATGCCCACCGCCGCTGGGATCGCGTCGAGGCGCTGCCCGACCAGCTCGAGGAGGTGCGCGACGCGGGCGACGCCGATCTCACCATCGGCGTCACACACGCGCCCTACCGCCGCGTGCTCGATCCGTTCGTCGACTTCGGCGCCGACATGATCTTCGCGGGCCACACGCACGGGGGTCAGGTGCGGGTGCCCGGCTTCGGCGCGCTCGTCGCGAACTGCGACATCCCGTTGCGCCAGGCTCGGGGGCTCAGCACGTGGAAGCGCGGCGACCGCTCGGTCCCGCTGAACGTCAGCGCGGGCCTCGGCCACTCGATCTACGCCCCTGTGCGGTTCGCGTGCCGGCCCGAGGCATCCCTCATCACACTCCTCCCCCGCGAATGACGCGCGACCGTCGTCGATTCGGAGCCTGCCCGCGAATCAGGTAGGCTTGGAGGGTTGCCACGGGGTGTGGCGCAGCTTGGTAGCGCGCGTCGTTCGGGACGACGAGGCCGCAGGTTCAAATCCTGTCACCCCGACAGCAGAGAGGCTCCACCAGCATTGGTGGAGCCTCTTGCCGTACCAGGGCCGCACACGAGAACAGGAGCATTGGATGCCGGAACCCCGCCTCGTCGCGTTCGACCTCGACGACACCCTCGCCCCCTCCAAGAGCGCCATCGACCCGCGCATCGGCGACCTCCTCATCGCCCTCGCCGAACGGGTCGAGGTCGCGATCATCTCGGGCGGACAGCTCGCCCAGTTCACGGCGCAGGTCGTCGATCTGCTTCCGGATGCCTCGCCGGAGACTCTCGCGCGGCTGCACCTCCTGCCCACGTGCGGCACGCAGTACTACCGCATCACGCCCGACGGAGTCGAGACGGTCTACGCTCGCTCGCTCACGGAGGACCAGAAGACGCGCGCCCTCGCCGCGGTCGAGAGCCAGGCCCGCCGCCTCGGGCTCTGGGAATCCGAGACCTGGGGCGAGATCCTCGAAGACCGTGGCTCGCAGATCACCTTCTCCGCGCTCGGGCAGAAGGCCCCCGTCGCGGCGAAGACCGCGTGGGATCCCACCGGCGAGAAGAAGAACGCGCTCCGCTCGGCCGTCGCCGACCTGCTCCCCGACCTCGAGGTGCGCTCCGGCGGATCGACGAGCGTCGACATCACCGAGCGCGGCATCGACAAGGCGTACGGCATGCGTCAGCTCTCGGAGCAGACCGGCATCCCGCTCGACGACATGCTCTTCGTCGGCGACCGCCTCGACCCCGACGGCAACGACTACCCGGTCCTCGCGATGGGTGTGGCGTGCCAGGCCGTCGAGGGCTGGGAGGACACCGCCGAGTTCCTGGAGGGCCTCATCCCGACGCTTCCCGAGCCGGCCTCGGAAGCCGCCTGACCTGTCGCGGACACGCCGAACTCCGGCAGGCTGCAACGGGTGAGTTCCGGCGACGGGGTGTCGCCCGGCGTGTCGTCACAGGCCGCCGGAGTTCGGCACGACTTGTGCGGTGAGACCTCCCGCGTCAGGCCCGCACGCGCGGGGCGCCGCCCGCCGTGGCCTCGGCGGGAGCGCCGGCCAGGGGCAGCAGGCGCGTGAGCTGAGTCACGTGCTGGGGGCCGAGCTCCTCGAGCGACGAGACGCCGAGCAGTTGCATCGTGCGCTCGATCTCGCTGCGCAGGATCGCGATCGTCCGGTCCACGCCCTCGCGCCCGCCGGCCATGAGGCCGTAGAGGTAGGCGCGGCCGATGAGCGTGAACTTCGCGCCGAGAGCGATGGATGCCACAATGTCAGCGCCGTTCATGATGCCCGTGTCGACCATGATCGTCGCGTCCTTGCCCACCTCGCGCACGACGTTGGGCAGCAGGTGGAACGGGATCGGTGCGCGGTCGAGCTGACGCCCGCCGTGGTTCGACAGCACGATCCCGTCGACGCCGAGGTCGACGAGGCGCTTCGAGTCCTCGACGTTCTGCACGCCCTTGATGACGATCTTGCCGGGCCAGATCTCGCGGATGACCGCCAGGTCGTCGTAGCTGATCGTGGGATCCATCGCGGCGTTGAGCAGCTCTCCCACCGTCCCGCCCGTCGTCGACAGCGACGCGAACTCGAGCTTGGGAGTCGTCAGGAAGTCGATCCACCACCACGGCCGGGGGATCGCGTTGATGATCGTGCCGATGGTGAGCTGCGGCGGGATCGAGAAGCCGTTGCGCTTGTCGCGCAGCCGCGCACCGGCGACCGGCGTGTCGACCGTGAACATGAGCGTGTCGAAGCCCGCCGCGGCCGCGCGGCGCGCGAGGCCGTAGGAGATCTCGCGGTCGCGCATGACGTAGAGCTGGAACCAGTTGCGGCCGTGCGGATTGGCCGCTTTCACGTCCTCGATCGATGTCGTGCCGAGGGTCGAGAGGGTGAACGGGATGCCGGCCGCGCCGGCCGCCGATGCACCGGCGATCTCGCCCTCCGTCTGCATGAGGCGGGTGAAGCCAGTCGGCGCGATGCCGAACGGCAGGGCCGAGGGCCCGCCGAGGATCGTCGTCGACAGATCGACGCTCTCGGCGGGGCGGAGGATCGACGGGTGGAACTCCACGTCCTCGAAGGCCTGGCGTGCGCGGGCCAGCGAGAGCTCGCCCTCGGCCGCGCCGTCGGTGTAGTCGAACGCCGCCTTCGGCGTGCGGCGCTTCGCGATCGTGCGCAGGTCGGCGATCGTGAGTGCGCTCGACAGGCGTCGGCGCTTGCCGTTGAGGTCGGGTGCCTTGAACTTCATGAGCTCGAAGAGCTCGGACGGGACGGGCAGCTGGCGCTGAACCATGAGTGGATCCTGTTCTCGGTCAGCCGCGGGTCAGGCCCGCGGTGGCGTAGTAGCCGGTGATGTGATCGTGGACGAGCGAGCGGGCGAGATCGGCCTCCCCCGCGTCGATCGCCTGGAGGATGTCGCGGTGCTCGGCGCGCAGACGCGAGGCCGCGGCATCCCAGTCCTCGATGCGCTTCGCGCCCGCCTGCACGTACGACTCGATGGCGGTGCGGAGGCCCGCCATCGAGGCACCGACGACAGCGTTGCCCGAGGCGTCGGCGAGCCCCAGGTGGAACTGCGCGTCGAGGGCGAGGAACTCGTCAGCCGTGAGCGTGCGGTCCTCCATCGCCCGCAGCACCGCCCGCACGTCGGCGAGATCGTGCGTCGATTCGGTGGCGAGGTGCGCGACGACCCACTCCTCGAGGAGCAGGCGCGTCGCGACGACGTCGGCGAGGGGGAAGCCCTGCGCAGCGACCTGCAGCCGCAGGAGCGCCGCGAGGCCGCCGCGCGGGGTGGCGATGATGATCGCGCCTGACGTCGGGCCGGAGCCCGTCGCCGTGCGGATGAGGCCCATCACCTCGAGCACGCGGAGCGCTTCGCGGACGCTCGATCGGCCGACTCCGAGCGTCGAGGCGAGCTCGCGCTCGGGAGGGAGGCGATCGCCGGGCGCGAGCCGGCCCTCCAGCAGGTCGCTCTCGATCTTCTCGAGCACGACGCGCCAGGCCCGGGCGGGGGCGGTGTCGGCAGCCACGGTGCTCCTCCTCGCAGTGGTCCGACCACACTACACGCAGTGGTCAGACCACGCAACGCGGGCGAAATCCGGTCGTACTCTGATGCTCATGGATCCCCTCGTCCTCGTCCTCCTCGTCGCGGCGGTCAGCTGCGCGTTCTGCTGGATCGCCTCGCTCATCACGAAGGACACCTCGTGGGTCGACCGGATCTGGTCGATCGTCCCCGTCGTCTACGTGTGGATCTTCGCCATCTCCGGCATCGTCGCGAGCGGCTCGGGCGGTGAGGTGTTGGCGGGCACCGCACCCGGTGACTGGTACGTCGACGGCGGCGATCCGACCCGCCTCATCGTCATGGCGATCCTCGTCACGGCGTGGGGCGCACGCCTGACGTTCAACTTCGCACGCAAGGGCGGCTACACGGGAATGGAGGACTACCGCTGGGCGATCCTCCGCGCGCGGATGACGCCGTGGCAGTTCCAGCTCTTCAACGTCTTCTTCATCGTGCTCTACCAGAACGCACTGCTCGTGCTGATCACGCTTCCGGCATACGTGGCGTGGCAGTATCCCGTGCCCTTCACCGGATGGGATGCCGTCTTCGCGGCGCTCTTCGCCGCGTTCCTCGTCGGCGAGTTCGTGGCGGACCAGCAGCAGTGGGACTTCCACCGGGCCAAGAAGGCGGCAGGCGGAACGCTCGACCCCGGCTTCGTCACGACGGGCCTGTTCCGCTTCAGCCGCCACCCGAACTTCTTCTTCGAGCAGGCCCAGTGGTGGGCGTTCTACGCGCTCGGGGCGACAGCGGCCGTCGCATCGGGTCTGGGCGTCTTGGGCGGCGCGATCAACGGGACGATCGTCGGCGCGGCCCTGCTCACCCTGCTGTTCATCGGGTCGACGATCTTCACGGAGTCGATCACCGCGTCCAAGTACCCCGCGTACGCGGACTACAAGCGCACGACGTCGATGCTCGTGCCCCTCCCTCCGCGGCGGCGGGCGACCAAGGCGACCGCGTGACGCGACGGACCGTGCACGAACTCAGCAAAAATCGCCGGGGCGCCGTCCGACACGCCGCCTCCGGCCGCGCGATGCGAGAAATTTGAGGAGTTCGTGCCCGGGTTCAGCCGAGCCGTCCGCCGGATTCGGCCAGATAGTCCTCGGCGCAGAGCGCCTCGTACGTGACGCGCTCGGACGTCAGCTCGTCGATGGCTACCTGATCGCCCTCGAACACGAAGCGTCCGCCGACGAGCCGCGCATTGAAGAGCGCCTTGCGACCGCAGCGGCAGATCGTCTTGAGCTCCTCGAGGCTGTGCGCGAGTTCCATGAGCCGGCGCGAGCCGGGGAACGCGCGTGTCTGGAAGTCGGTGCGGATGCCGTATGCCAGCACCGGAATGCCGTCGAGCACGACGATCCGGAGCAGATCGTCCACCTGATCGCGGGTGAGGAACTGCGCCTCGTCGAGGAGGAGACACGCGACGTCGACGGGATGCTCATCGGCCTCGGGGACGAGAGACGCCGTCGCCTCACGCCGGACTCGGGCGCGGTGCTCCGCGAACACGGCACGCAGATCGTCGTCGGGCCAGACGAGGAAGTCGACAGCGCGCGTGACCCCGAGCCGGCTGGAGATCTCGTCGGCGCCCTTAGTGTCGATCGCGGGCTTGGCGAGGAGCACGTGGTGTCCGCGCTCCTCGTAGTTGTGGGCGGCCTGCAGGAGCGACGTCGACTTGCCGGAGTTCATCGCCCCGTAGCGGAAGTAGAGCTTGGCCACTTGCCGAGTTTAGAGGAGCGGCTTCCCGCGCCCCGTCAGGGCCTCTCCCACGCCTCGATGCCGCCGTCGACGACGGTGAACGTCGGCGCAGCGAGAGCCACCTCGGGGAGCCGCGGGAGCCACGCGGGGTCGCGCTCCGCGACCTTCGCGCGGAGGTGACCGAGCTCGTAGGCGAGCTGACCGTGGGTGACAGGGATCGCGGGGGGCGCAGCATCCACTCTCCTGATGCGCGTGCCGTCGAAGCGGTACCCCCGCGCCGTCGCCTCGAGGCGCAGCTCGCCGAGGAAGTGGCCGATCGCGTCGAGCGGGTCGTCCGCCGCGCGGAACCGCTCGAGCTGCGGGTGGCGGGTGTATCCCTTCGTGCCGCCCGCGAGCACCTTCTGCGCGAGGAGGCCCTCACGCCAGCACGCGACGAGCGCCGCCCTGTCGAGGATCGAGGGATGCAGCGACCAGAGCCTCATCGGCCGCCGAAGCCTCCGCCGCCTCCGCCGCCGCCCGAGAAGCCGCCGCCGCTCGAACCGCCGGACGACGACCAGCTGCTCGAGAAGGATGACGAGCTGGACGAGCTCGACGATCCGCCGCTCGACACCGGCGTCGCCGCGAGGTGGCCGATGGAGCGGGAGGCGTCGGAGAGCGAATCGGTGCGGATCGAATCGAAGAGGGCGAGGCGCGACGCCGTCGCCTCGAGCGGGGAGGCCGAGCGGATGACCTCGATCCAGTGCCGCTCCATGCCGAACAGCACGGCGTACGGCAGCAGCCTCTCGTAGAGGTTCACGACGTCGACGCCCGCTCGGTTGGGCGCGTCGCCGAAGGGGCGCCGTCCGCCCGAGACGAGATCGGCTGTCTGCGGCGACTGGGCGGCGCGCAGGCGGTCCTCCTCGGCCAGCCGCAGGTACTCGCGGATACCGTCCAGGTACGTCCGGTGCATGCCGCCGGCGCGGGTGAGCGTCGTCTTCGGCAGCGAGAAGAACGGCAGGACGATGAACGCCCCGAAGGCGCTCACGATCGACAGCAGGTTGATCCAGCCGCCGAGCGCGCCGAGGTCGGTGAGCACCGAGGGCACGCTGTCGACGAAGAACAGCATCACGACGGCGACGATCAGCCCGCCGAACGTCAGCGCGCCGCGGACGACACCGACCCACCCGGGGGTCTTGGCGCGATAGCCGCGGTCGACGGTCGCGTCGTCGATGCGACGGACGTACGTCACGGCGCGGACGGGCGGGTTGGAGGCGAACTCGCCCAGGTCGACGCGGTCGCCCGGCTCGGCATCCTTTCCGTACAGGGTCGTGACGATCCGGCGGTCGTCGTGCTCGAGGCCCGAGGTGTCGCGCAGCACGACGCTGAAGTCGTCGGGCTCGTCCCGGTCGCCCTTCGCCGTGATCTCGACCTTGTCGCGCACCGCGAGGTCGACGACGTGCGCTGCGAGGGCGCGCGCCGGCACGCCGAGCACACCCGCGGAGAGCGTCGGCGACTCGTCCACGGGCGGGGTGTACTGGACGATGACGGGCGCGTCGTCGGGGTTGCGCCGCAGGAACGCCTTCATGACGAGGATGAAGACGAGCCCGCCGAAGCCGGCGAGCAGGCCGAGCACCGGCAGGATCCACTCCCACCACGGGTACGGCGGAGGCGGGGGCGGCGTCGGCGCGGCGAAGGTGCGCTGCGCGAAGCCGATCGCGACGGTCATCCCCTCGTCGGCGGCGAAGCCCGTGTCGGTCGCAGTGAAGAGCACAGCGCCGGCCGCGGCATCCCTCCCGCTGTTGGAGAACGCCCACGCGCTGACCTCGTCGGGCCACACGCCGTCGGGCTCGGGGCCGCTGATCTCGCAACGGTCGGTCGAGCCGACCGGTCCGCGGTAGCAGTAGTCGCGGCCCGCCATGAGGCCGTCGGCGGCATCGCCGGCGACGTGCACGCGCGCCGTGACGGTGCCGAAGGGCTGGGCGTGATCGGTGCTGAGCGCATCCCAGTAGAACTCGTCGGCCCCCGTATCGGCGTAGCGGAGCACGACGTCGTGCATCGTGTACGAGATGACGTACGTCTGCTCGCCGTGGACGTACGAGTCGTCGCCGGTGAGGACGTAGACGTTCTCGTCGTCCTGCTCGGTCCACCAGACGATCGGCTGGCCGCCGGCTCCCGTGACGTTGACGACGGTCGTGCCGAGGTCGATGCCCGACTCCGTGAGCGGCAGACGCCGGACGATGCCCTTGTTCTGGTCGGAATCGGGGAACTGGGCGACGAGCGTCTCGGTCGTGTAGAGCAGAGAACTCGAGTCCGCCGAGCGGACGAGCCAGTAGTCCGCGGTCAGCGAGTCGTACGTGAAGTCGTCGACTCCCGCTCGGACGACGGTGGTGATGGATGCCGCGGCCGGCGCCTCAACCGGGGCCGCGACCGCCGCCTCAGCCGGGACCGCCGCCTCAGCCGGGACCGCCGCCTCAGCCGAGGTCGCCGTCAGCGCGAGCGCGCCAGCGACAAGGATCGCCGCGACCGCCCTGCGCGCGACAGTGCTCAGCCCCATCGGGCCAGCGTAGTGGCGGGCGTGGTCACGCGGTGAGGGTGACGCGGGCCGTCACGCCGTGAGGGCGAGCGCCTCCGCGGTCTCGGTGAGCGTCTCCTGCGCCACAGCCGGGCGCGGGTTGAGCGTCTCGCCGTAGCTCGGGATGAGCTCCTTCAGCGTCGGCTGCCAGGCGTCGATGCGGTCGGGGAAGCACGTCTTGAGCAGGCCGAGCATGATCGAGACGGCCGTCGATGCGCCCGGCGAGGCGCCGAGCAGGCCGGCGATCGAGCCGTCCTTGGCGGTCACGACCTCGGTGCCGAACTGCAGCACGCCACCCTTCTTCGGGTCCTTCTTCATGACCTGTGCGCGCTGTCCGGCCTGCAGCAGCTCCCAGTCCTCGTCCTTCGCGCTCGGCATGAACACGCGCAGGCTGTCGACCTTCTTCGCGTGGTTCTTGAGGAGCTCGCCGACGAGGTACCGGATCAGACTCGGGTTGTCCCACGCGACCTTCAGCATGGGTCCGAGGTTGCCGGGGCGCACCTGCGTCACGATGTCGAGCATCGAGCCGTTCTTGAGGAACTTGGGGCTGAACGTCGCGAAGGGTCCGAAGAGGAGGGATGCCTCGCCGTCGACGACACGCGTGTCGAGGTGCGGAACCGACATGGGCGGCGCGCCGACCGACGCCTGCGAATAGACCTTCGCCTTGTGCTGCGACACGAGGGCGGGGTTGGTCGTCTTGAGCCACTGGCCGCCGATCGGGAAGACGCCGTAACCGGAGATCTCGGGGATGCCCGAGCGCTGCAGCAGCTTGAGGGCCCAGCCTCCCGCGCCCACGAAGACGAACTTGGCGTTCAGGGTCCCGGGCGTACGGCCGATCGTGTCGCGCCACTTGACCTGCCAGGTGCCGTCGGCGAGCTTCTTGAGCCTGCGCACCTCGCGGTTGGTGATGACCTCGGCGCCGTGGTCCTTGAGACCGTCGAAGAGCTGGCGGGTCAGCGCGCCGAAGTCGACGTCGGTGCCGGCCGGAACCCGCGTCGCGGCGAACGGCTCGCCCTTGCGTCGCTTCTTCATGAGCAGCGGCGCCCACTTGTTGATGACCCGGGAGTCCTCGCTGTACTCGATGCCGGCGAAGAGGGGCTCCTTCTTGAGCACCTCGTAGCGCTTGCGGAGGTACGCGACATCCTTCTCGCCGCGGACGAACGTCATGTGCGGCGCGGAGTTGATGAACGTCGTGGGCGCGTCGAGCACGCCCCGCTCGACGAGCGACGACCAGAACTGTCGGCTCTGCTGGAACTGCTCGTTGATCGAGATCGCCTTGGCGGGATCGAGCGTGCCGTCGGGACCCTCCGGCATGTAGTTCAGCTCGCACAGCGCCGCGTGCCCCGTGCCCGCGTTGTTCCAGGCGTTCGAGCTCTCGAGCGCGACGTCGGAGAGTCGTTCGTAGACGACGATCTTCCAGTCGGGCTGCAGCTCGGCGAGGAGGGTTCCCAGGGTGGCACTCATGATGCCGCCCCCGATGAGCAGGACGTCGGCGGTTTCTGTCACCAGACGATTCTAGAGGCGCGGCAAGAGAGCGCCCGCCGGGTCTCTCGCCGACGAGAGTTCAGCGCGACAGCGAGCGGCGTCCCGCTCGCCGGAGATGACGAATGGATGCCTCGGCTAGGCCGAGACGCCCAGGTTGGCCGCGACGACCTCGGCGATCTGCACGGCGTTGAGCGCCGCACCCTTGCGGAGGTTGTCGTTCGAGATGAAGAGCACGAGGCCCTTGCCCTCGGGTGCCGACTGGTCGGCGCGGATGCGGCCCACGTAGCTCGGGTCGCTGCCCGCCGCCTGCAGCGGCGTCGGAACCTCTTCGAGCACGACGCCCGGAGCACCGGCGAGGACCTCGCGCGCGCGCTCGGGCGTGATGTCGCGCGCGAACTCGACGTTGATGCTGAGCGAGTGGCCCGTGAAGACCGGGACGCGCACGCACGTGCCGGCGACGCGGAGGTCGGGCAGCTCGAGGATCTTGCGGCTCTCGTTGCGGAGCTTCTTCTCCTCGTCGGTCTCGTTGAGCCCGTCGTCGACGAGGTTGCCCGCGAAGGGGATGACGTCGAACGCGATGGGCGCGATGTACTTCTCGGGCTGCGGGAAGTCGACCGCGGCCCCGTCGTGCACGAGGTCGATCGCGTTCGGCTGCGCGACCACCGCTTCGATCTGGCCGAGGAGTTCCTGAGCGCCCGCGAGACCCGACCCGCTGACGGCCTGGTAGGTCGACACGATGAGACGCTCGAGGCCGGCCTCGGCATCCAGCACCTTCAGAACCGGCATCGCAGCCATCGTCGTGCAGTTGGGATTGGCGATGATGCCCTTCGGCGGGTTCGCGATCGCGTGCGGGTTGACCTCGCTCACGACGAGCGGCACATCGGGGTCCTGACGCCAGGCGCTCGAGTTGTCGATGACGATCGCGCCGGCCTCGGCGAAGCGGGGCGCGTGCGCGCGGCTTCCCGTGGCACCGGCCGAGAAGAGGGCGACGTCGATGCCCGACGGGTCGGCGGTCGCGATGTCTTCGATGATGACGGTCTCGCCGCCGAACTCGACAGCGGTGCCGGCCGAGCGCGCGGTCGCGAAGAGGCGGAGCTCGCGGATCGGGAAGCTGCGCTCGGCGAGGATCTCGCGCATGACGGTGCCCACCTGGCCCGTGGCGCCGACGACGGCGACGGAGAGTCCGGAATCAGAGATGCGGGTCATGGTGATCCTCGTTCGTTGCGACGGCACGCGGCTGCCGGGCGGTGCAGGGTGTGCCCGATTCTACCGGCCGGCGCGTGCGCCCCGGACCGCGTGACGACCGCCGGACGCCGCAGGATTCACGCCAGAGTCAGCGCGTTCCAGTGTCCGGGCTCGTCGAACGCGCCGCACGCGACGTCCACGCCGTCGGGGCCGATCGTCGCGGCGCACATGAGCAGCGACAGCGTCGGGTAGCCGAGGGGACGGTTGTCGCGGATGATCGCGCGGTCGTCGGTGGGCGGAAGATCGGCGGATGCCTCGAGCAGCGCGAACCACGGATCGAACCAGTCGATGGGGGCCGCGGCATCCCTCGCCTCCCGTGCCGCCTGCGCGTTCCTCTCCTCACGTGACGCGTGCGCATCCCTCTCCTCGCGTGCCGCGTGCGCGTCGGCGAACGGGGTGAGCCAGTGCGCGATGCGCGGGGTGGCCTCATCGTCGACGTCGTCGTGCGCGATCATGTGCGTGCCGGGCGCGAGCTCGGTCGTGCGGAGGACGTCGCCGTCCCACGTCGTGACGACGACCTTGGGGCCCTCGACCTCGACGAGGTTGAAGCCGTGGGTCCTCGGGGGCTCCGCGGGGGTGCGCCCGGCCACGGCCTCGAGCACGACTCCCCCGCGCGACTCGAGGCCCTCGTCGGGGAGCCCTTCCACGTCTTCGCGGTTCAGGAGCACGGCCAGGCGCCGGCCCTCGGCATCGGCGGCGAGCCACGCGCCGCCCGCGCGCGCATCGCGCACGCCGACGACGCCCGGGTACGTGTCCGGCCACCAGGGACCTACGGGGTTCCAGGGACGGCCCGGATCCTCGTCGCGCACGGCCAGGAGCCGGGTCGGCTCGTCGGCGCTCGCGGGCACGTGGACGATCACGGTGCACATTGTTCTGACGCCCTTCTGCCCGATGCGACGCCGGGCGCACGTCGGCGCCGCATGGGAGGATCGGGGAATGTTCATCGTAGTCGGCGTGACGGGTGGCATCGCCGCCTACAAGACGGTGCAGCTCGTGCGGCTTCTCGTGACCGGCGGACACGACGTGCACGTCATCCCGACGGACGACGCGCTGCGCTTCGTCGGCCTCACGACCTGGGAGGCGATCAGTCGCAACCCGGTCACGACGTCGGTGCACGAGGACGTCTCGGAGGTGCGGCACGTCGCCCTCGGACGCAAGGCCGACCTCGTGATCGTCGCGCCCGCCACCGCCAATTCCCTCGCATCGATGACGGCCGGTCTCGCCGACGATCTGCTCGGCACGACACTGCTCGCGACCTCGGCGCCCGTCGTCGTCGCGCCCGCGATGCACACCGAGATGTGGCAGCATCCCGCGACCGTCGCCAACATCGCGACGCTCCGAGAACGCGGGGTGCACGTCGTCGGACCGGCCGACGGTCTGCTCACCGGCGGAGACAGCGGCCCCGGCCGGATGTCGGAGCCCGAAGACGTCGTCGCGTTCGCGCTGGCCCTGTTCACAGGCGACCTCGACGGACTCGAGGTCGTCGTGTCGACCGGCGGCACGCGGGAGCCGATCGACCCGGTGCGATACATCGGCAACCGATCGAGCGGACGCCAGGGCGCGGAGGTCGCGCTCGCGGCCGCGGCCCGGGGAGCGAGGGTGCGGCTCGTCGCGGCCCATGTCGACGGTGGAGTGCTGGATGCGGCATCCCGCCATCCCCGTATCGCGGTGACGCGCGTGGGCACGGCCGCCGAGCTCGGCGAAGCGGTGCGTGCTGCGTCGGCGGATGCGAACGTCGTCGTGATGGTGGCTGCCGTCGCGGATTACCGCGTCGCCGAGGTGTCGGACCGCAAGCTGAGCAAGGAGGACGGCCCGCTGCAGTCGCTCGAGCTCGTGCAGAACGAGGACATCCTGGCGGGACTCGTGGGTTCGCGGCGCTCAGGACAGATGATCGTCGGGTTCGCGGCCGAGACGGCGACGGATGCCGACGAGCTGCTCGACCGCGCGCGCCGCAAGCGGCGGCGCAAGGGCGTCGACCTGCTGGTCGTCAACGAGGTGGGGTGGTCGGCCGGCTTCGAGACGCCGGACAACCGGGTCGTCGTGCTCGGAGCCGATGACGAGGTCGCGGCCGAGGCATCCGGAACCAAACGACAGGTCGCCGACGCCCTGTGGGACGCGGTGCTCGCCGTGCGGGCCGCATCGAACTGACGCGGGAGCGGCGCCGTTCAGCCGCGGAAATCGCGGCCGCTCGGCGAATCGGCGCAGCTGAACGGACGGGGCGCCGATCAGTTGCGGCGAATCGCGGCGGTACGCGCGAATCGACGCAGGTGAGCGGGAGTCAGCGGCCGGAGCCCGCGTAGACCGTCGCGTCGGCGTCGCCGTCGAGACCGTAGGCGCGGTGCACGACCTGCGCGGCCGCGGCGAGGTCGTCGCCGCGCACCACGACCGAGATGCGGATCTCGGACGTCGAGATCATCTCGATGTTGATGCCCGCGACGCTCAGCGCCTCGAACAGCGTCGCCGAGACGCCCGAGTGCGTGCGCATGCCGGCGCCGACGACCGAGAGCTTGCCGATCTGGTCGTCGTGGACGAGGCTCTCGAAGCCCACCTCGGCCTGCTCGCCGGCGAGCGCCTTCAGCGCCGTCGCGGCGTCGCCCTTGGGAAGCGTGAACGAGATGTCGGTGCGGCTCGTGGCGGCGGCCGAGACGTTCTGCACGATCATGTCGACGTTGGCGCCCGACTTGGCGACGATCTTGAAGATCTCCGCGGCCTTGCCGGGGACGTCCGGCACGCCGATGATCGTGATCTTGGCCTGGCCGAGGTCGGTCGCGACTCCGGCGACGACGGGCTCTTCCATGGGACCTCCCTGATCGGGGTTCTGCGTGCGCGGATTCTCGTTGAGGACGTACGTGCCCTCGCTCGAGCTGAACGTGGAACGCGCGTGGATGAGGACGCCGTGACGGCGGGCGTACTCGACGGCGCGGATGTAGAGCACCTTCGCGCCGTTCGCGGCGAGCTCGAGCATCTCCTCGCTCGAGATGCGGTCGAGCTTGCGCGCCTTCGGCACGACGCGGGGGTCGGCGGTGAAGATGCCGTCGACGTCGCTGTAGATCTCGCAGACGTCGGCGTTCAGGGCCGCGGCGAGGGCGACGGCGGTCGTGTCGGAGCCGCCACGGCCGAGGGTGGTGATGTCGCGGGTGTCGCGGTTGAAGCCCTGGAAGCCCGCCACGATGACGATGGCACCTTCGTCGAGGGCCTCGCGCAGGCGCACGGGCGTGACGTCGACGATGCGCGCCGAGCCGTGGTCGGCGGTCGTGATCATGCCGGCCTGGCTGCCGGTGAACGAGCGGGCCTCGAAGCCCATGGAGTGGATCGCCATGGCGAGGAGGGCCATCGAGATGCGCTCGCCGCTGGAGAGGAGCATGTCGAGCTCGCGGGGCGCCTGGATCGGCGCGACCTGCTGGGCGAGGTCGAGCAGCTCGTCGGTCGTGTCGCCCATCGCGCTGACGGCGACGACGACCTCGTGCCCGGCGCGGCGCGTGTCGACGATGCGCTTCGCGACCCGCTTGATGCTCTCCGCGTCGGCGACGGACGACCCGCCGTACTTCTGGACGATCAGCGCCACGATGGAACTCCCGGGGATGCGCCGCCGCTCGGATCGACGGCGGAGGGCGAGCGGATGCCGCGCCCAACGCACCATCTTACGGACGGGCTCATGCCGCCCTGACCATGTGACCGGGCTACGGAACCTCGGCCTCGCCGAGTGGCGGAGGCCCGGGACGGGCGCGACGCGGAACGATGCCGCCGGTCGCCGCGAGCCAGCAGCCGAGGATGACGAGCGGGAACCCGATCAGCAGTCCGATCGACAGCGTCTCCCCCAGGAGGATCGTGCCGAGCACGATGGCGACGACGGGGTTGACGTACGTGAACAGGGGCGCGCGCACGGGGCCCACCTCGGCGATGAGCGCGAAGAAGGCGATGAAGGCGACGGCCGTGCACACGACGCCGAGCGCGACGAGCGACACGGTGCTGCGCACTGTCGGCACCTCGTGCTGCGTCAGGATGCCGATCGGCAGATAGAACAGTCCGACGGCGAAGAGCGAGAGCGTGATCGACCCGAGCGCCGGGACGTCTTTCAGCTTCGTCGCCACGATGAACGGCGCGATCGCGTAGCAGAGGGCGACGAGCAGCACCTCGCCGACGGCCAGCAGGCTCGAGGTGCCCGCGACGGCGAGCGCCGGCCCCGCGACGATGATCGCGACACCGGCGAAGCCGATGAGGAGCCCGCTCGCTCGAGCCGGGCGGAGCACGCCCCGGTCTCCCCGGAAGAAGGCGATGACGGCGGCGAACAGCGGGACCGTCGCGACGAGCAGACCGGTGAGGCCTGACGGGAGCGTCTGCTCGGCGTGGCCGAGCAGCAGGAAGGGCCCGGCCATCTCGATCGCTCCGAACGCGAGCACCCACGGCCAGAGCTTGAGGGCGGGGACGAGGGCGCGTCGGTGGATCGCGATCGGCAGCAGGATGAGGGCGCCGATGAGCGTGCGCCCCGCGACGATCGCGGCCGGCGAGTAGGAGTCGACCGCCTCCTTGATGAAGAGGTAGGGCACGCCCCAGACGAGCGCCATGACGGCGAACAGCACCCAGCCCTTGGTGCTGAACCGCTGGGTCTGGTTCACAGCGTGCGGCGTCCCTCGAAGGCACGCCCGAGGGTGACCTCGTCGGCGTACTCGAGGTCTCCACCGACGGGAAGCCCTGACGCCAGCCGGGTCACCCTGATCTCGAGGGTGTGCAGGAGGCGGCTGAGATACGTCGCCGTCGCCTCCCCCTCGAGGTTGGGGTTGGTCGCGAGGATGACCTCCACGACGGTGCCGTCGGCGAGGCGCTGCATGAGCTGCGCGATGCGCAGGTCGTCGGGCCCGATGCCCGCGATGGGGCTGATGGCGCCGCCCAGCACGTGGTACAGGCCGCGGAACTCCCGCGTGCGCTCGATCGCCGCGACGTCCTTCGCGTCTTCGACGACGCAGATGAGCGTCTGGTTGCGGCGCGGGTCACGGCAGATCGCGCAGCGATCCTGCTCCGAGACGTTGCCGCAGATCTCGCAGAAGCGCACCTTCTCGCGCACCTCGGCGAGCAGCTGCGCGAGGTGCGACACGTCGAAGTTCGGCGTCTGCAGGATGTGGAAGGCGATGCGCTGAGCGGACTTCGGGCCGATGCCCGGGAGCCGCCCGAACTCATCGATGAGGTCTTGGACGATGCCGTCGTACATGGCTCAGCTGAACCTCGTCGGCGGCTCGTAGGGCTCTTCGCGCACGAAGGTGGCACCGAGCACCTGCCGCACGACGGCCTCGCCGTAGCGCTGCGGCCCGCCGGCGCGCGGCGAGGCCGGGGGTGCTCCACGCGGCGTGAGCGGCGGCGCGATCACGGGGGGCACCGGAAGATCGGCGGATGCCGGCGGCTCCAGATCGTCGTCGTCATCGTCGTCGCGCTCGACGGGGGGTGCCACCTCGCGCGGAGGCAGCACGTCGCCCTCGCGCGGCGGAGCGAGAGTCGCGGTGCGGAGCCGGGATGCCTCGGTCGCGGCGTCCTCCGGCTCATCGTCGATCGGGAACTGACCCATTCCCGCCGGATCAGGCGGCGGGGGCGGCGCCTCCGAGTCGGTGGGCGCGTCCGCCTCGAAGGGCGCGGGTGGCGAATCCCAGGCGGTCGACGTGTCCGGCCCGGAGGTCGTCGAGAGGGCGGACGACCCCGCCGAGCCTGGGATCGGCGCGACGGCCCACTCCGTGACGGGGGCCGCGGAGGCGCGAGCCGGCGCCGTGGAACGGCCCGCCCCTCGCTCGGCGTCGGCGCGCGGCGCGGCGGGGCGGCTTCCGGCGTCACGTGCGGGCGCTCGCCCGCCGGAGCTCGGGGCTGCTGTCGCGGCCGACCCGCCGGTGCCGCCGCTGCGGGCCGGTCCGCCCGCTCCCCCACCCGTGCCAGGGGCCGCATCCGAGTCCTGCCGCGCGATGTACTTCACCCGGATGCCGAGCACGGCGAGGATCGCCGAGCGCAGATCTTCACTCGGACCGGCACCCGCGGAGAGCTGCTTGAACTTGGCGACGTCGCTCTGGCTCTGGAAGGTGAGCGTGAGGACGTCGTCCGTGAGCGCCGCGATCTTCGCCCCCGAGGCGATGAGCCAGGAAGAGCGGCTGATGTTCTCGAGCTGACCGAGCACTTCGGGCCAGGAGTCGCGCATGCGCTGCAAAGTGACCGGGCCGGAGGGGATCGACGGCGCCGGCTCGATCGGAGAGGGCACCGGCGACGAGGGCGTGACGGACGCCTCGGCGGGTTCGGCGGCCGGAGCGGGCGCGGCAGTGGCGGCCGCGGCGGGAACGGCAGCGGCGGGTGGAGCGGGCGGGGCAGTGGCGGCCGGAGCCGGCGCGGCAACGCCGGCCTGAGCGGGCACGGCAGCGCCCCGCGTCACGACCGGCGCGGCGGCGACCGGCGCGGCGGCGCCCGCCGGCGCCTGCGCGGCCACGACCGGCGCCGGCGCACCGCCAGCGGCCACGCTTCCGCCGCTCGCCGCGAGCACGCGCGCGACCATCAGCTCGAGCTGGAGCCGCGGCGACGTCGCGCCCGTCATGTCGTCGAGAGTCGCGATCACCAGGTCGGCCGTGTGCGAGAGGCGCGCAGCGCCGTACGCCTCGGCCTGACGCTCCATGCGCGCGAGCTCCTCGGCCGACACTCCGCGGAGCACGGCGGCCGCACCCTGGCCCGTCGCGTGGACGACGATGAGGTCGCGCAGGCGCTCGAGCAGATCGTCGACGAAGCGGCGCGGGTCTTGCCCGGTCTGCACGACGCGGTCGATCGCCGCGAAGGCGGCGGAGGCGTCTGACGCTGCGAATGCGTCGACGACCTCGTCGAGAAGCTCGGCGTGGGTGTAGCCGAGCAGTGCGACGGCGCGCGCGTACGTCACGGTGTCGCCCTCGGAGCCGGCGATGAGCTGGTCGAGGAGCGACAGCGTGTCTCGCGGTGAGCCGCCGCCGGCGCGCACGACGAGCGGCAGCACGCCGGACTCGACCGATACGCCTTCGGTCTCGCACAGCGCCTGGACGTACTCGAGCATCGCGCCCGGGGGCACGAGCCGGAACGGGTAGTGGTGCGTGCGCGAGCGGATCGTGCCGATGACCTTCTCGGGCTCGGTCGTGGCGAAGATGAACTTGACGTGGTCGGGCGGCTCTTCTACGAGCTTGAGCAGGGCGTTGAAGCCCTGCGGCGTCACCATGTGCGCCTCGTCGAGGATGAAGATCTTGAAGCGGTCGCGGGCGGGCGCGAAGATCGCCCGCTCGCGCAGGTCGCGCGCGTCGTCGACGCCGTTGTGCGACGCGGCGTCGATCTCGACGACGTCGAGGGACCCGCCCCCGCCGCGCCCGAGCTCGACGCAGCTGTCGCACTTTCCGCACGGCGTGTCTGTCGGCCCCTCGCCGCAGTTGAGACAGCGCGCGAGGATGCGGGCGGACGTCGTCTTCCCGCAGCCGCGCGGACCCGAGAACAGGTAGGCGTGGCCGACCCGGTCGCTGCGCAGGGCGGTCATGAGCGGCTCGGTGACCTGGGCCTGACCGATCATCTCGCCGAACGCCTCAGGACGGTATCGGCGATACAGAGCGGTGGTCACCGGAACAGCCTACGGCGTGCCCCGGACATCGTGCGGGGCGGAGCCGAGCGAGCGCTGCTCATGTGCCGACCGGCGCCGCGCCCGGCTCGAACTCCTCCGTGATGACGGGGATCGTCGCGGTGACGGTGGGGACCGATGCGGACAGGAGCGTGCCGTCCTCGCGCCGGGCGTCCTCGAACTGCCGGATCGTCGGCCGCCCCGGGATGACGGGCCCCTGGTCGGCGAGCGGCACCACGATGTCGGACCCCGGCTCTACCGTGAACGATGCTCCGCGCACGCCGAACTCGACGGCGTCGCCCTCGGACGCGGCGACGCGCAGCTCGCTGCGGGTCACCGTGACCTCGAGGCGCGTGCCGTGCCAGTGCAGCGTGTAGGCGAGCTCGTCCCAGGACGCGGGGAGGCGCGGATCGAATGTCAGATGACCGAAGTGGTCGCGCATGCCGCCGAAGCCCGACACGAGCGCCGTCCACACGCCCCCCGCCGAAGCGACGTGCACGCCGTCCTGCGCGTTGTGGTGCAGGTCGCCGAGATCGACGAACGCCGACTGACGGAAGTAGTCCAGGGCGAGGTCCTGGTAGCCGACCTCCGCCGCGAGGATCGACTGCACGACGGCCGACAGCGTCGAGTCGCCCGTCGTCAGCGGGTCGTAGTACTCGAAGTCGGCGAGCTTCTCGTCGTCGGTGAAGTGGTTGCCCTGCAGGAACAGCGCGAGCACGACGTCGGCCTGCTTGAGCACCTGGTACCGGCAGATCACGAGGGGGTGGAAGTGCAGCAGCAGCGGCCGCTTGTCGGGCGGCGTGTGCTCGAGATCCCAGATCTCGCGTTCCAGGAACACGGCATCCTGGGGATGGATGCCGAGCGCGGCGCTGTACGGGATGTGCATGGCCTCCGCGGCACGCTCCCACGCCTCGGGCTCGTCGGGGTCGAGGGCGAGCCGGTCGATCATGAGCCGATACGCCTCGGGGTCGGCATCCGCCATGTCGCGCACCGTGCGGGCGGCGAACCGCAGGTTGAAGCGCGCCATGACGTTCGTGAAGAGATTGTCGTTGACGACCGTCGTGTACTCGTCCGGCCCCGTCACGCCGTGGATGTGGAAGGTCTCGACCTCGGTGGCGCCGTCGCTCGTGCGCCAGAAGCCGAGAGTCGTCCACAGGCGCGCCGTCTCGACGGCGATGTCGACGCCCTCACGGTGGAGGAACTCGGTGTCGCCCGTGGAGCGGACGTACTTCGCGAGCGCGAAGCTCACGTCGGCGTTGATGTGGTACTGCGCCGTGCCCGCCGCGTAGTAGGCCGAGGCCTCCTCGCCGCTGATCGTCCGCCACGGGAAGAGGGCGCCCGCCTCGTTGAGCTGGAACGCCCGCCGCCGCGCGGCGGGCAGCATGAGGTACCGCATGCGCAGCGCGTTGCGCGCCCACTGGGGCGTCGTATAGGTGAGGAACGGGAGCACGTAGATCTCGGTGTCCCAGAAGTAATGGCCGCTGTAGCCCGACCCCGTCACGCCCTTGGCGGGCACGCCCTGGCCGTCGGCCCGAGCGGTCGCCTGCGCGAGCTGGAAGAGGCACCACCGCGTCGCCTGCTGCAGGGCGTCGTGGCCCGCGATGCGGACGTCCGAGCGCGCCCAGAAGTCGTCGAGCCACGCGCGCTGGCGGGCGAAGTGCTCGTCGATGCCGACGGCGAGCGCACGGTCGAGCGTGCGACGGCAGCGGTCGACGAGCTCGCGCGGCGGCACGCCGCGGGACGTGTGGTAGCTGACGAGCTTGGTCACGGTGATGGGAACGCCCGCCTTGGCCTGCACGCGGAAGACGTTCTTGGCGATGTCGGCCTCGACGAGGCGGCGCGCGGAGAAATCGTTCGCCGTGTCGATCACGTGGTCGGCCGCGACGGCGAGCGTCATGCCCGACTGCGTGACCCGGTACGACAGCGCGGTGCGCAGGTCGTCCTGCCAGAACTCCTGCGGCTGCAGCACGCGCTCATGGAAGCGCTCGCTCTTGCGGGGGTCGAAGCCGGCCTTCTTGGACGCGACGGGCGAGCCGCCGTAGACGTCCTCACCGTCCTGGCGGTTGATGATCTGGCAGCTGATCGTGACGGGGGCGTCGTCGTTGAGGACCTCGACCTTGACCCGCATGATCGCGAGGTGCTTCTCCTCGAACGACACGAGGCGCTCGAACTCGATGCGCACCTCCTTGCCCGAGGGGGTCACCCAGATGAGGTGCCGGCGCAGCACGCCGTCGCGCATGTCGAGGGTGCGCTCGTACTCGCGCACGTCGGCGACGTCGAACGACAGCGGCTCGTCGTCGACGTAGACGCGCATGACCTTGGCGTCCGGAGCGTTGATGATCGTCTGGCCGACCTCGGCGAAGCCGTACGCCTGCTCCGCGTGGCGGATCGGGAACGTCTCGTGGAAGCCGTTGATGAAGGTGCCGTGCTCGTGCGCGTGCCGCCCCTCGGGCAGGTTGCCGCGCAGCCCGAGGTAGCCGTTGCCCACGGCGAAGAGGGTCTCGGTCACGCCCGCGTCGGCGAGGGAGAACTCCTTCTCGACCAGGCGCCACGGGTCGACGGGGAAGCGGTCGCGGTCGATCATCGGACGAGCTCCTCGAGGTCTGCGACGACGATGTGCGCGCCCGCGGCGCGCAGGTCTTCCGCCCCGACACCGCGGTCGACTCCGACGACGAGGCCGAAGCCTCCCGTTGCGGCGGACTTCACGCCGCTGATCGCGTCTTCGACCGCGGCGCTGCGCGCGGGGTCGACGTGCAGCAGCTTCGCCGCCTCGACGAAGACGTCGGGAGCGGGCTTCGAGGCGAGGTGGTCGCGCTCGGCGATGACGCCGTCCATCACGACGGGGAAGCGATCCCGGATGCCGGCCACCTGCAGCACCTCGTCGGCGTTCTTCGAGCTCGACACGATCGCGACGGGCGTTCCTGCGGCCGCGAGCACGTCGAGGAGGGCGACGGACCCGGGATAGGGCTGGATGCCCTCCGTGCGGAGCACCCGCGAGAACACCTCGTTCTTGCGGTTGCCGATGCCGCAGACCGTGTCGGTCTCGGGCGGATCGCCGGGATCGCCCCACGGCACCTCGACGTCGCGGCTGTGCAGCAGGCTCGCGACGCCGTCGTAGCGCTTCTTCCCGTCGAGGTGATCGAAGTAGTCCCGGTTGGTATACGCGGGCTCGAGGCCCCACGCGCCGAACAGCTCCTCGAACATCGTCCGCCAGGCGTGCATGTGCACCTCGGCCGTCGGCGTGATCACGCCGTCGAGGTCGAAGAGCACCGCGTCGTAGACAGTCAGGTCGGGCAGGGCGTCAGCGGGCACAGAACCTCCAGGCGAGGGGGCTGAACGGTCGAGAATGTGGCTCTTCGTCGCGCCGTCATGCAAGCGTAGTCGGCGCTGCGGCCTCCACGGTGGCCGCGCGCGTTACGGAACGATGACAGCTGTCAGGCAGCGGCTTCGAGCGTCTGCCGGGCGATCTCGAGCTCTTCGTTGGTCGGGACAACGAGGACGGTCACGCGCGAGGCGTCGGAGGAGATGATCCGGATGCCGCGCCCCCGTGCCGCGTTGCGCTCGGGGTCGAGCTCGATGCCGGCGAAGCCGAACGTGTCGAGCGCGGCGGCGCGGACCGCGGGGGCGTTCTCGCCGACCCCGGCCGTGAAGGAGATCACGTCGACGCCGCCGAGCTGCGCGAGGTAGGCGCCCGCGTAAGCGCGGAGTCGGTGCACGTAGACCTCGAAGGCGAGGGTGGCGGCGGCATCCCCGCGCTCCACCCCTTCGCGGATGTCGCGCATGTCGGAGACTCCCGCGAGACCCAGGAGGCCGCTGCGCTTGTTCAGCAGCGCGTCGAGCTCGCCGATGGAGAGGTCGGCGCGTCGTGCGAGGTGGAAGAGGACGGCGGGATCGATGTCGCCCGAGCGCGTCCCCATGACGAGGCCTTCCAGCGGGGTCATGCCCATCGACGTGTCGACGGACCGCCCGCCGTCGATCGCCGTGACGGACGCGCCGTTGCCGAGGTGGAAGACGATCTGCTTCAGCTCCGCGAGCGGGCGGCCGAGGAACGCGGCGGCCGCCTCGGACACGAACTTGTGCGACGTGCCGTGGAAGCCGTAGCGGCGGATGCGGTGGTGCTCGGCGAGGTCGCGGTCGATGGCGTAGGTGTAGGCGGCGGGCGGGAGCGTCTGGTGGAATGCCGTGTCGAAGACGGCGACGTGCGGCAGGTCGGGGAAGGCGTCCTTCGCGGCGCGGATGCCCTGCAGCGCCCCCGGATTGTGCAGCGGCGCGAGCACGGACAGCTCGTCGATGTTGATCTCGACGAGCGGCGTGATGACGGTCGGCTCGAAGAAGCGCGCACCGCCGTGCACGACCCGGTGCCCGACGGCGACGGGCGCACGCTCCTCGAGCGACGGCCCGTGCTCCGCGAACGCGTCGAGCATCACCCGGAAACCGGCGGTGTGGTCGGGGATGGGGAGCGTCCGCCGGGAGGTGGCGTCGAGGGCCGCGCTTGCCCCCTCCCCCGCGACGCCTCGGAAGAACACCGTGTGGGTGGACTCGCCCTCCGCCTGGCCGATGCGCTCGACGAGTCCCGACGCGAGGACTGCCTCGGCATCCATGTCGATCAACTGGTACTTGAAGGAAGAGGAGCCGCTGTTGACGACGAGGACGACGCTCACGAGGCATCCCCCTGCGCCTGGATCGCCGTAATCGCGATCGTGTTGACGATGTCCTCGACGAGGGCCCCCCGCGACAGGTCGTTGATCGGCTTGTTGAGGCCCTGCAGCACGGGTCCGATCGCGACGGCCCCCGCCGAGCGCTGCACCGCTTTATAGGTGTTGTTGCCGGTGTTGAGGTCGGGGAAGACGAAGACCGTCGCGCGGCCCGCGACGGACGACCCGGGCATCTTCGCCTTCGCGACGGCCGCGTCCGCCGCCGCGTCGTATTGGATAGGCCCCTCCACGAGCAGCTCGGGCGCTCGCGAGCGGACGAGTGCCGTGGCATCCCGGACCTTCTCGACCTCGGCCCCCGACCCCGACTCCCCCGTCGAATACGACAGCATCGCGATGCGGGGGTCGATGCCGAACTGGGATGCCGTCGCCGCCGACGAGATCGCGATATCGGCCAGCTGCTCGGCGGTCGGGTCGGGGATGACGGCGCAGTCGCCGTAGACGAGCACGCGGTCGGCGAGCGCCATGAGGAACACCGACGAGACGACCGAGACGCCCGGCTTGGTCTTGATGATCTCGAAGGCGGGGCGGATCGTGTGGGCCGTCGTGTGGGCGGCCCCCGACACCATGCCGTCGGCGAGCCCGAGGTGAACCATGAGGGTTCCGAAGTACGAGACGTCGGTCACCGTGTCGGCGGCCTGCGCGTACGTGACGCCCTTGTGCGTACGGAGGCGCTCGTACTCGCGCGCGAACTTGTCGACGTGCACGGCGTCGAAGGGCGACAGGATCTGCGCGCCGCGCAGGTCGATGCCGAGCTCGAGCGCGCGGCTGCGCACCTCGATCTCCTCGCCGAGGATCGTGAGGTCCGCGATGCCGCGTGCGAGCACCGTCGCGGCGGCGCGCAGGATGCGGTCGTCGTCGCCCTCCGGCAGCACGATATGCCGCCGATCGGCGCGGGCGCGGTCCATGAGGCCGTACTCGAACATGAGCGGCGTGACGACCGTCGCTCGGGCGAGGCCGAGCGAGCGCACGAGGGCCTCGGTGTCGACGTGGGTCTCGAACATCGCGAGCGCCGTGTCGTAGCGGCGCTGAGAGTCGGCGGCGAGGCGCCCGCGCGTGGACATGACGGTGACAGCGGTCTCGTAGGTGCCGTCGTCGGTCGTGAGGATGGGCAGCGTCACGCCGAGGCCGTCGATGAGCCGGTCGATGTCGTCGGGCAGGGGGAAGGGTCCATTGAGCACGATGCCCGCGAGCGACGGGAAGGTGCCCGAACGGTGCGCCAGCAGGGCGGCGAGCAGCACCTCGGTGCGGTCGGCCGGGATGATCAGGAGCGCGCTCTCGAACAGGCGCGGCAGCACATTGACCATCGACATGCCCGCGACGACGACGCCGAGGACCTCGCGCGTCAGAAGCTCGGCGTCGCCCTTGATCATCGTGGCGTCGAGAGCACGCATGACGCCGCGCACCGACGGCGCGACGAGGAAGCGGTCCTCGGGCAGCGCCCACACCGACACGACGCGATCGGGCGCGGCGCGCTCGGGCGCCGGCGACGCGTCGACGACCGACTGGATCGCCGCGACCGACTCGACGAGCAGGTCGGGGTCGACGCGGTTGGCGACGATCGCGAGGAGTCCCGCGCGGCCGTGCGAGAGCTCGGAGAGCGCGAGCGACGTGATCTGGCCGAGCTCGTCGGGGGTGCGCGCGGGCGACATGCCCAGCTGCTCCCCCTGCCCGGCGCGCCCGCCGAGCACGAGCAGGACGGGTGCGCCGAGGTTCGCGGCGATGCGCGCGTTGTAGCCGAGCTCGGCGGGGCTGCCGACGTCGGTGTAGTCGCTGCCGACGATGACGACGGCGTCGCACTGCGCCTCGACGGCCTTGTACCGCTCGACGATGGTCGACAGCGCCGCCTCCGGATCCCGCCGCACGTCGTCGTACGTGACGCCCACGCACAGGTCGTAGTCGAGGTCGACGCCGTCGTGCGCGAGGAGCATCTCGAGCACGTAGTCGCGCTCGGCCGTCGACCGCGCGATGGGCCGGAAGACCCCGACCCGCGGGGTCGCATGACTCAGCGCGTCGAGCACCCCCAGCGCAACCGTGGACTTGCCCGAGTGACCCTCCGCCGACGTGATGAAGATGCTCTGCGCCACGGCATCAGCCTATGGGCGGGGTGGATGCCGGCACATGGGATATCTCGTGAACGAGCGGTTCCGCGCCCCGATCGCCGCGGATCGGCGGTCGAATAGGCTCGCCCCATGTTCCCGACGCCCGGAATCGACGTACCCGACCACCGCGGCCGCACCGGCCTCGACCGGACGGGGCGCGACCTCGACCGCAACCCGAACGTGCGTGTCACCGACGTCGAGCTGCTCGCCTCCGCGTGGCACGTGCTGCGCAAGACCACCTTCGAATACACGGATGCCGACGGCACGACGTCGACGCAGCAGCGCGAGACGTACGACCGGGGCAACGGTGCGACGGTCCTGCTCTACGACCCCGAGCGGCGCACGGTGCTGCTGACCCGGCAGTTCCGGTATCCCGTCTACGTCAACGACCACCCCGACGGGATGCTGGTCGAGACCGCCGCGGGCCTCCTCGACGACGACGACCCCGAGACGGCGATCCGCCGGGAGGCCGAGGAGGAGACGGGCCTTCGGATCGGCGAGGTCGAGCACGTGTACGACGTGTACATGAGCCCCGGGTCGGTCACCGAGCGCCTGCACTTCTTCGCGGCGCCGTACGAAGCCTCCGACCGCCTCCAGGATCGCGCGGGACTCGCCGAAGAGGGAGAGGACATCGAGCTCGTCGAGCTCGCCATCGACGAGGCGCTGCAGTGGATCCGCGACGGGCGCATCCAGGACGCGAAGACGATCATGCTGCTGCACTGGTCGGTGCTCGAGGGTCCCTTCTCGCGGTGACCGGCGCGTCCCGCGTCACGGGCAGGCGGATCAGGATCGCCCTGCTCGTCGTGTACTCGGCGTTCGTGGCGTACATGACGCTGACACCCCGCGGCCCGGGAGACGGCGCCTTCACACGATGGGTGAAGCGCTCGCTCGACGCCCTGCACGCGCAGGGCGTCGCGCTGTGGATCGACTTCCTGACGATCGAGTTCCTCGCGAACGTGGCCATGTTCGTACCGCTGGGGCTGCTGACGGCCCTCCTCCTCAGGAGGCGGTGGCCGCTGCTCGTCATCGGCACGGCGGCGTCGGCCTTCATCGAGCTGTGGCAGGCGCTGTTCCTGCCCGAGCGCTACCCCGACTGGCGAGACCTCGTCTCGAACACGATCGGCTTCCTGCTCGGCGCCGCCATGGCTGTCGTCGTCGAGAGGGTGCGGCATCCCGGGTCTTCCGGGCAAAAGTAAGACTCTCCGCGAACCCGGCAGAGCCTGGTTACCCTTGCTACGTTTCCGTCCTGGGGGAGTTGGCCTGGATGCCGCCTCGCGGAGAGCTGTGAACAGTCTACCTGTCCTGCGTCGTGTGAATTGTCAGGGTCTTCCCCGATCCGCCCCTCGCGGGTCGCGGTTAGGATCGATTCACGGGCATCGGTGCCCGGACGCGACGGTGGGACAGAGGGAGTCGCAGTGGCTGAGACGGCGATGACGGATGCCTCGACCGAGGCACCCGCAGATCTGGATGCCGACGCGTTCGCCCGCATCACGGACCGCATCGTCTCGTCGGTCGGCAGCGTCATCGACGGCAAGCCCGAGGCCGTGCGCTCGGCGCTCGTGTGCCTCCTCGCCGAGGGGCATCTGCTCATCGAGGACGTGCCGGGGGTCGGCAAGACGATGCTCGCGAAGGCGCTCGCCGCCTCCGTCGATGCGACGGTGCGCCGCATCCAGTTCACGCCCGATCTGCTGCCCGGCGACGTGACGGGCGTGAGCGTCTTCAATCCCGTCGAGCGCGAGTTCGAGTTCAAGCCCGGCGCGATCTTCGCGAACCTCGTGATCGCCGACGAGATCAACCGCTCCTCCCCCAAGACGCAGTCGGCGCTCCTCGAGGCGATGGAGGAGCGCCAGGTGACGGTCGACGGCCGCTCCCACCTCCTGCCCGAGCCGTTCCTCGTCGTCGCGACCCAGAACCCGCTCGAGATGGAGGGCACCTACGCCCTGCCCGAGGCGCAGCGCGACCGCTTCATGATGCGCATCTCGATGGGATACCCCGACCCGAAGTCCGAGGCGCTCATGCTGCGCCAGCGCGACACGGTCAATCCGCTCGAGGCGATCACCCCCGTCGTATCGGGACCGGAGGTCGCGGGGCTCATCGCGTGGGCGCGGGCCGTGCACGTCGCGCCCACCATCGAGGACTACGCCGTCGCGCTCTCGCACGCGACGCGCAACCACTCGGACCTGCGCCTGGGCGCCAGCCCCCGGGCGACGCTGCAGCTCGTGCGCGCCGCCAAGGTGTGGGCGGCGCTCGACGGCCGGGGGTTCGTCATCCCCGACGACATCACGGCGCTTCTCCTTCCCGTCTTCGCACACCGGCTGATCCCGACGCGGTCGGCCGGCGGATCCCGCGCCCGATCGGGCGCCGACGCCATCACGGCGATCCTGGAGCGCATCGCCCAGAGCGTGCGCGTGCCGATCGCAGCGAGGCAGTAGGCCCGACATGCGGCGCCTCTGGCCGTTGACCCCTCGTGGGACGGGCGCCCTCGCGCTCGCCATCGGGTGCTTCATCGCGGCCAACCAGGTGGGCGTCGTCGAGCTCATGTACTTCGGGACGCTGCTCCTCGGCGTCCTCGCGGCGAGCCTCGTGTCGCTGCACCTCGTGCGCCGGTCGGATCGGATCACCCGGTGGCTGTCCCCGGACGTCGCCACCGTCGGACGCCCGTCCACCGTCATCGCGCAACTCGGCGTGCGCTCGCCCCTGCCCACCTCGCCGGGCCGCTGGGAGGACACCCTGCCGAAGGGCGTGCGCGGAGCCGCGAAGGGCACCTTCCCCGCGCTCGGATCCGGGCTCAGCGGCGGCCAGAAGACCGTCGAGCTCGAGTACACCGTGACGGGCGTGCGCCGCGGCATCCATTCCATCGGACCCCTGACCGTGACCTCGAGCGATCCGTTCGGTCTCGCTCGCCGTCGCACCGTCTTCAGCGACGACACCCGCATCACGGTCGCCCCCGCGATCCTCGAGCTCTCGGCGCTCACCAACCTGCTCGGCGACGCGGGCGGCACGCTGCACACGCAGAACAACCAGCTCGGGCAGGGTGCCGACAACCTCGTCGCCCGGCCATACGTGTCCGGCGACTCGATGCGCCGCATCCACTGGCGCGCCTCGGCCCACCGTGGCGACCTCATGGTGCGCCAGGAGGAGCAGGAGTCCACGCCCGACGCCGTCGTCGTGCTCGACCGCGGCGTGCTGAGGTACACGGCGGAGGCGATGACGGCGACCGGCGCCGACCCGGGATTCGAGACGGCGGTCACCGTCGCGATCTCGGTCATCTCGCGGCTCGTGCACGACGGCTACGCGGTCGATGTGGTCGACTCCGACGGCACGACGCTCGTCGAGCATCTCGACGGCGGCGACATGACCGCCGTCGAAGACACCCGGACGCTCTTCGCCAACGTCACCGCCCGCCGCGACGATCACCTGCACCACCTGCCCAAGCTCTTCGCCGGCATCATGACGGGTCCGGTCGTCGTCATCACGGGACGATTCGACAAGCAGGACGCGGATGCCATCGCACCCGTCGTCCACCACAGCTCGCTGCCGATCCTCTTCGCCGTGTCGCCCACGCGGGAGGCCGTCGATCGCGCGCTCGACGTGGGGTGGCACGCGGCATCCATCGATCCGGATGCGGACGTCGCGCACGCCTGGACGGGCGCCGTCGAGCGGGGGGTGAGCCGTGCCCACCGCTGATGCGTCCCGCGCGCCGCGCGGCACGATCCGCCCCGACGCGCAGGGCGAGGGCCGCACCGACGAGCGCGACACGCGACGCCCGCCCGATCTGCGCCTGACCATCGGGCTCTTCGTGGCCGTCTTCGCGTCGCTGCTGCCGGTGCTCGGCGTCGTCAAGGCTGGACCGTGGCTCGCTGCCGCGACGTTCCTGACGGCGCTCATCCTCGCGGCCGGCTACATCGCCCGCCGCTATCGCCTGCCCGCCGTCGCCGTGAGCCTCATCGAGCTCGCGGTGTGGGCGATGATGCTCACGTTCTTCTTCTTCCGCGACACCGCGCTGCTGTGGCTGATCCCCACGGGGGCGACCTTCGTCGCGATTCCCGACGCGCTCGCGGTCGCCGGCAACGACATCGCGCTGGGCGCCGCGCCGCTGGAGGCGGGCGCGGAGCTGGCGTTCCTCATCGTCGGGGCCACGACGCTGCTCGCGATCATCGTCGATCACGTCGTGCTGACCGCGAGGATGCCGCTCCTCGCAGCGGTCGGCCTCATCGCCGTGTCGCTCATCCCGGCGATCGCGGTGCCGCGCGGCGTCGAGCTGCCCGGGTTCCTCCTCCTCGCCGCGGCGATCCTGTTCCTGATGCGCGCCGAGACGAGGTCGCGCGAGCCGAAGGCCGCGCGTGAGGCCGCGCGAGCCGCCGGAGTGCCCGCGACGGCGCTCGGCATCGGCGCGATCGCCGTCGTCGTCGCGATCGTCGCCGCTCCCCTGCTGCCGCAGCCGGCGGCCCAGCCGGTCACGGGCGGAATCGGCGCGGGGCCGGGGATCGACGTCTCGCTGCAGCTCGGCGACGATCTGCGCCGCCCGCGCGAGACGACCGCGCTTCTCGTGCGCACGGACGAGTCCTCGCCCCCGTACCTGCGCGCGGCCACCCTGTCGCAGTTCACCGGCGCCGTGTGGGAGCCCGATCGGCTGCGCTCCGTGCCGCTCACGAGCGAGTTCGCCCTCAACGAGGTGAGCGTGGAGCAGGGCGTGCGGGTGTCGGAGTACAAGACGACGGTCGAGGTCAAGGAGCTCGTGTCGCCGTGGCTGCCGGTCGCGTTCCCCGCCGTCGCCGTGACGGGGCTCGACGGCGACTGGGAGGCCGTGCCGTACAACCGCACCGTCCTGTCGCGCACGACGACGAGCTCGGGCCAGACCTACGAGGTCGTCACGCACGTGCCGCGGCCGACGCTCGAGCAGATGCGCGCTGCGCACTCGGGCGGCCCCGAGATCCGCGACGACACGACGAAGCTGCCCGACAACCTGCCCACGATCATCCGCGACACCGCCCTTCAGGTGACGGAGGGTGCCGAGTCGGACTACGACGCGCTCGCGACGCTCCAGCGGTGGTTCCGCAGCGGCGACTTCGTCTACTCGCTCGACTCCCCCGTCCAGGAAGGCTTCGACGGCAGCGGCGCCGACGCGGTCGCCAAGTTCCTCGAGGTGAAGAAGGGCTACTGCATCCACTTCGCGTCCGCCTTCGCGCTCATGGCCAGGACCCTCGGGATGCCGTCGCGCATCGTCGTCGGCTACCTCCCCGGCACCGCCACCAACGATTCGGTCGACGGCGAGACCGTCTACCAGGTGCTGAGCAGCCAGCTGCACGCGTGGCCCGAGGTCTACTTCGACGGCATCGGCTGGGTTCCGTTCGAGCCCACCACGGGTCTGGGCGTTCCGACGACCTTCGCGCCCGCGTCGACTCTGACGGGATCGAACGCCGACTCGTCCGACGTGTCGGTGACGCCGTCGCCCTCGTCGTCGTCGGACCGCCCCGACGCCGGGCTCGACTCCGGCGTGACCGATCAGTCGTCGGGGAGCCAGTCGGCCACGAGCGTCAACGCCCTGCCGACCGTGGCCATCGTCTTCGGCATCCTGCTCGCCCTCGCCATCCCGGCTCTGCTCCAGTACCTGCGGACGCGCTCTCTGCTGCGCGCGGCGGACGGAGGCGATTCGGTCGCGGCGTGGATCGTGGTTCAGGATGCCGCGATCGACCTCGGCATCCCGGTCCCCGCGTCAGACTCTCCACGCGTGCTCGGGCGAAGACTCATCGACGAGTACGGTGCGCCGCTCGCCGAGACGACCCGACTCGTGAGTGCGATCGAGCGGGCCTCGTATGCCGGCGGCGCGGCGCAGGCGCCCTCTGGCGGTCTCGCTGTCGATGCCATCGCCGTGCGGTCGGCCCTCTTCACCGGCATGCCGTCGACTCGGCGAGCGCTGGGCGTGATCGCGCCCCGATCGCTCGTCGTGCGACCCGGTTCGGTGTACGCGGGAGCGGGCGCGCGGGTTCGCCTGTGAGCGCGTTCGGTGCGGCTCGGTGTTGCGGGTAGGATGGCCTACGGCCCTTCGGGGCCACGGAGGATTCGCCTAGTGGCCTATGGCGCACGCTTGGAAAGCGTGTTGGGTGAAAGCCCTCGGGGGTTCGAATCCCCCATCCTCCGCCAATTGTTCTCCCTCGCGAACACCGGGTTCGCGACCCCGACGCGCAGCCGTTCGGCATCGCGC
Organism: Microbacterium sp. AZCO; assembly: GCF_039614715.1. Taxonomy (GTDB): domain Bacteria; phylum Actinomycetota; class Actinomycetes; order Actinomycetales; family Microbacteriaceae; genus Microbacterium. Next base: position 2,318,065 of record NZ_CP154857.1, read on the forward strand.
GCTTTGCTCGATCGTCGTGCACCGGGAACCGTGTGGACGGCTGGACGTCGTCGGCCGGACATCCCCGCGCTCCACAATTGCGGGCGATGGGCGGGTCATCGCGGAGGGCGAACGCGGGCGTGTCACGACGGGCGTTCCTGGCAGCGACGGTCGCGACGGTGGGACTGGGCACGTTCACCGTCCGCGCGACGCCGCCCACGCCACCGGCGGCGGTCGTGGCCACGCTGCACGGCACGCTCGCGCTCGACAGGATGGACGCACGCGGGTTCCGCCGCCACGTCCCGACGCCCGGTGAGGCGTGGACGGTCCGCACCGAGCTGGCCGACGCGTCCTTCGCGCGATTGTCGCACCGTCGTCCGATCGCCGCGTTCGCCCAGTTCACGGATATGCACGTGCAGGACACGCAGTCCCCGGGCCGCTTCGAATTCCTCGACGATCCGGCGTGGTTCGACGACGGCGAATCGCTGCCGGCGTCGTACCGTCCCCAGGAGCTGCTGACCACCCAGGTCGTGGATGCGACGGTGCGTGCCGTCAATGCCCTCCCCGTCGCGCCGGCAACGGGCGCCGCCCTGCAGTTCGCCGTCACCACCGGTGACACGACCGACAACGGCCAGTACAACGAGCTGCGCTGGGCCATCGACCTCCTCGATGGTGCGACGGTCACCCCGAACAGCGGGGCGGCGGGTCGGTTCGAGGGCGTGTCGGACTCAAACCTCGCCGGCTATGACCCCTTCTACTGGCATCCGGAACCGGCGCGCGGGGCGCCGCCCGACGTCTTCCGCCGGGAGCGCGGCTTCCCCGACGTCCCTGGACTGCTCGCCGCCGCGATGCGCCCATTCCGCGCCGCCGGGCTGAGCATCCCCTGGTTCGCGGTCCACGGCAACCACGACAGCCTCCTCGGAGGGATCTTCCCGGCCACGGAGCAAGGGCGTGATCTCGCCACGGGCGCCGCCAAGCCCGTCGGCCTCCCCCCGGGACTGGACGGGACGACCGCCGTGGCACGGCTGCAGACCGGCGACTCGCGCGCACTGACGGAGATGCCCACGCGGGCCGTCACCGCCGACCCTTCGCGCCGGCTCCTCACCCGCGCCGAGGTGATCGAGGAGCACTTCCGCACCGTCGGCAGCCCGCGCGGTCACGGGTTCACACAGCAGAACCGCATCGAGGGGACGGGATACTACGTGCGGGACCTGCCGCTTCTCACAGGCGCCGGGATGCTGCGCATGATCGCCCTGGACACCGTCGACCAATCCGGGGGCGCGGCCGGCTCACTCGACCGGCAGCAGTTCGGGTGGCTCCGAGCCGTGCTCGCCGATCGTCCGGATCGGCCCACTGTCGTCTTCAGCCACCACCCGCCTGCGTCGATGACGAACACCACCGCCTCCATCGACGAGGGCGAACGGGTCTTGGGTGCGGAGGTGGAATCGCTGCTGCTGGCGCATCCCCACGTGCTGCTGTGGGTCAACGGGCACACGCATCGCAACCGGGTGCGGCCGCATCGAGTCGCATCCGGCGAAGGAGGCTTCTGGGAGATCACGACCGCAAGCCACATCGACTGGCCCCAGCAGGTGCGTGCGATCGAGCTGGCCGACAACCGCGACGGCACCCTCTCGATCTTCGGCACCATGATCGACAGCGCCGCACCCGCCGCATGGGACGGCCGGCTCGGAAGCACCCTCGCGCTCGCGTCGCTGTCCCGCGAACTCGCTGCGAATGACGTGCACCGGCGCGATGACAATCGCGGAGCTTCCACCGATCGCAACGTCGAACTCCTCCAGCCGACACCGCGTGGGCTGGTCATGTGAATGCCGCGCGCTCCGAGCCGATTGCGCGCGCCCGACACTCAGGGATGCCTCGCAGTCGCCGGTGCGGGCGTCGGGTCAGATCTCTGCCCAGTCGTCCCAGTCGCCGACCGCCGCGCCGACGCCCTGAGAGCCATCCGTCGGGATCGGAGTGCGCTCGATGAAGACGGGAACACCGGGGCTGATGAGCACCGCGACAGTGGCCCCTGCTCGAGGAGTGGGCAGCAGCACCACACCGCCCCCCGCCTGCACGGCGGCAGTGAGCTCGGCCACCACGGCATCCTCGTCAGCATCCATCGGCAGGCGATGGACGTGCTCTCCGATGGTGAGTTCGACCGCGTGCATCCTGTACTCCCTCCACCCGGCGCTTCCGACGCTACGCGGGAGAGGGTTACGACCCGGCCACGGGCGATCCTCAGCCGATCCACAATGACGCCCGCATCGTCACCCGGCGGCGGAGCCGCGCGAGGCCGGCGGAACCGCCTTCCGCGGCTTACGCCGGATCGCCCGAGTGCGCCGGTTCCTCCGAGAGCATGGCGACGAGCAGCGCGATCATCAGGTCCTTCTCCTTCGGATCGCTGATCGCGACCAGGAGCGTGATCGCGGCGAGCGCGTTGTTCGAGATCCGCGGCACGCCGTCGGCGTCATCCAGCGCCCGGTTGCGGACGAGGAAGTGGGCGAAGAGCGCCGCCGCGCTGCGTTTGTTTCCGTCGGTCAGCGGGTGGTCCTTCACGACGAGATAGAGGAGGTTCGCGGCCTTCTCCTGCACGGTCGGATAGAGATCCTCTCCCCCGAACCCCTGATAGATCGCGTCGACGATGCCGTTCAACGCATCCCCCCGCTCCGCGCCGAACAGGGTGTCCTGCGGGAACGCGGCAGCCACCTCGTCGATGACCGCCCGCGCGCCGCCGTAGGTGAGGAACCAGGTGGGGTGGTCGCCGTTCCCCGCTGGGATGTCTCCTTCGTCCCAGGCGCGCAGGAGGCGGAGGCTGGGGAGGAAATTCGCGACGATGCGGCTCGCGCCGGCGGCGAGCTCGCTGCTCGACCTCGGATGCACGCGGACATCGGTTCCCAGCTGCGCGAGGCGGCGCTCATTGAGCGCGGCACCCTCGAGGAGGTACTGCCGCAGCACCTGGGTCGCCCAGCGACGGAAGCTGACGCCCTCCGGCGACTTCACCCGATACCCGACCGAGATGACGACGTCGAGGTTGTAGTGCGCGACCCGGTAGGTCTTGCCGTCGGCGGCAGTTGTTGCAAAATCTGCAACAACTGACTCGCGCTCCAGTTCGCCGTCGTCGAAGACGTTGCGGAGGTGCCTCGAGATCGTGGACTTGTCCCGTCCGAAGAGCTCGACGAGCTGGTCGGCCGAGAGCCAGACGGTGTCGGTGTCGGCGCGCACCGCGAGCTCGAACTCGCCGCTCGCCGATCGGTAGAGCTCCACGCCCTGCGCTTCCGGCATCGGTCGCCTCCCGTCTCCTCTGGCGCGGGCACGGGCGGGCGGCCTCGCCATCAGGATCAGGCTAAGTCGGGACGGGGAGGTGAGGCCGATCCCTCGCCGGGCGGTGGTTCTGTTCGGGATGCCTCGCATCCGCGACCGGGCGTCGGGCGCTCACCCCCAGGTGTGCACCGGCTCGTTCGAGTGCATCGCCTCGCGGTACTCCCGCAGCGTCCCGCGCAGGGCGTCGTAGCGGTCCATCCCGGCTCGCGCGTGCATCCGGTCGACGAACCAGCCCGCGCCGGTCACCCCGGTCAGGCACCGCCCCTCGATGATCCCGAGCAGCCGGTCACGTGCCGACGCCTCGACTCCCCATGCCTCCAGCCCCGCGTGCGCCATCGGAAGCAGCCGCCGGAGCACCAGCTCGGTCGCGGGCACCTGACCCACGCCGGGCCAGAAGAGCTGGGCGTCGATGCCGTCGCGAGCGGCCGCGTGGAAGTTCTCCTCGGCGGCCGTGAAGGACAGCTGCGACCACAACGGACGGTCGTTCTCGGCGATCGCGCGCACGAGGCCGAAGTAGAAGGCGGCGTTCGCGACGATGTCGACGACGGTCGGGCCGGCCGCGAGCAGACGGTTCTCGACCCGCAGGTGGGGCACCCCGTCGGCGACGTCGTAGATGGGGCGGTTCCAGCGGTAGATCGTGCCGTTGTGCAGGCGCAGCTCCGCGAGCGAGGGGATGCCGCCGCCGTCGAGCTCCGCCATCGGATCGTCGTCGTGGACGATGGGCAGGAGCGCGGGGAAGTACCGCACGTTCTCCTCGAAGAGGTCGAACACCGACGTGATCCACCGCTCCCCGAACCACACGCGCGGCCGCACGCCCTGCGCCTTCAGCTCCTCGCTGCGGGTGTCGGTGGCCTGCTCGAACAGCGGGATACGCGTCTCACGCCACAGCTGCCTGCCCAGCAGGTAGGGCGAGTTGGCGGACACCGCCAGCTGCACGCCGGCGATCGCCTGCGATGCGTTCCAGTAGGCCGCGAATGCGTCCGGAGAGGTCTGCACGTGCAGCTGCGTGCTCGTGCACGCGGCCTCGGGGAGGATCGAGTCGGCGGTCGTCCGCAGTCGCTCCGGGCCGTCGATGGAGATCACGATGTCCTCGCCGCGTGCGTCGAGGATCTGCTCGCTCAGCAGCCGGTAGCGCGGATTCGCGCTGATGCTGTCCGGCCGCAGGTGTCCCTCGGCGAGCGTCGGGAGGATGCCGATCATGACGAGGTGCGCGCCGACCGTCGACGAGCGCTGCTCGGCGTTGTTGAGGCTGCGCCGCAGACCCTGCTCGAACGTTGCGAGGCCGCCCTCGCGCAGCCGCGCGGGCGGCACGTTGATCTCGATGTTGAACTGACCCAGCTCGGTCTGGAATGCCGAATCCGCGATCGCCTCGAGCGCCTCCGCGTTGCGCAGCGCCGGATCGCCCCTGTCGTCGACAAGGTTCAGCTCGACTTCGAGTCCCGTGAGCGGGTCATCCGTGTCGAAGTGCGCTTCGCGCAGCATGCGTGCGAACACGTCGAGATTGCGCCGGACCTTCTCGCGGTGACGCGTGCGGTCGGCGCGGGTGAACTCCTGTGCCGGGACGTCCTCCCCCATGGCCGCCACACTATCGACCGGCTCCCCGGTCTCCAAGGGAATGGATGCCTCGCCGGCGGCGCGCGTCGCACCGCGCTATTGCTCCGCTCTACGGCTGCCCTTCATCGAACAGCGGCGTGGTCGAGTCGGGCTCGAAGTCGGCGTGGCGATGGATGATCTTCCACACTCCGTCTTCCCGGCGGTAGAGGTGCGTGACCCGCAGCCGGTATTTCCGCGGAGCGCCCCCGGTGATCGCCTCGCTGTTCTCGAAGGCGACGGTGTACGCGAGGTCGCCGCTGGCATGGGCGTGGACGATCTCGAAGTCCCAGGCGATCGATCCGCTGAACCACGACGCGACCTCGTGGAACGACGGCTCGACCTGGGACCAGCCGATCGTGGTGAGGTTCGCTCCGAACAGCGACACGGGGTCGCGATGACTCCACAGGGCGATGCGCGGCGCCGGATCGCCGTTGTGGATCTCGGCGTCTGCGGCGCTCTGCGCGTGGATCATCTCCGCGAGGAACTCCTCTGTCTCAGTGGACATCGCGCACCTCCTCGATCGGACGCGGCGGTTTCCATGGGAGGTCGAGTGCGCGGGGGTCGAGATCGGCGTGACCGTGCGTGACCCGCCAGACACCGGCATCCCGTTCCAGAACCCTGCTCACACGCGCGGGCGGCATCGGCGGGTCACCGGCCCCGAGCTTCACGCGCGCAGACTCTCGGGTCACGAGGTAGCCGTGATCGCCGAACACATCGGCCGCGAGGACCTCGAGCTCGAACCCGTCGAACAGCCATCCCCGGTCCGCCACTCGGTCATAGTGGGCGAGGACGTCATCGATCCCGACCGCGCACGTGCCGAACTGGCCGAGCCAGCTGACCTCGCCGTGGCGTGACCAGAGATCCCTCCACCGGGAGGCATCGCCCCCGTAGAGAGCCGCCTGCGCGGACTCCAGCCGGGGAACGACGTCCGAGACGAACGATTCGATCTGCATGGAAACCACCACCTTTGGGTAAACTGGGACTGGTTTCAATACAGAAAGGATGTACCTGAATGGTCGAGAAGGTCAAGAGAGCGTACGACTCGACCTCGCGCACCCGCCAGGCGCAGGAGAACCGCGATCGCATCAGCCGCGCCGCGCACGACCTCTTCGTCGAGCGAGGGTACGGAAACACGACGGTCGCCGACGTCGCGAAGGCGGCCGAGGTCTCGCCCGAGATGATCTTCAAGTCGTTCGGGAGCAAGGGCGGACTGCTGCGGAGCGCGTGGTTCGTGATGTTCCGGGGGGACGGCGAGGACGAGACGATGTACGACCGCCCAGAGACGCGGGCCGTGCTGGACCTTCCCGATCTCGCGGATCGGATCGCCGGGTTCGCGCGGCTCTTGACCGAACGCAACCGTCGCAGCGCTCCGCTGCTCGGAGCGATCGAAGGCGCCGCGGCGACCGAGCCCGGGGCTCGCGAGATGCTGACGACCTGGCATGAGCGGCTCATCGACGTGGCCACCAAGTTCGCGCAGGCGGCCGCCGAGACCGGACAGCTCGCCGTCGCCGAGGACGAGTGTCGCGACATCATGTACGCCACGCTCGACGGGCACCTGTGGCGGCGACTGGTCGTCGACCGGGGATGGACCGACGAGCGGTACGCCGAGTGGCTCGAGGGCGTGTGGCGGGCGGAGTTCCTGGAGGGCCGCCACCATTCCGCCGCGCGAGATGACACCTGACGATTCCGCAACGGGTGTGTTGCCGGAGGTGACACCGCCGTTTGCGGCGGATGCCCGCACGCCGAAGAGTGGATGCGTGCCCGAGACCGCAGCATCCCCCCTTCTCGACAGCCCGCACGCCGACGAGGTCGTGCTCGACAACCCCGCGTGGTTCGCGCTGACCGGCCCGCACGCGCGGTTCGCGATCGGCGGCGACCTCGTGCGCCGCTACCCCGAAGACGTCGCGCCGTTCGTCGCCGTCCGCACGTGGGACGATCCTGCCGTCTGGGATGCCCTCCTCGACCTCGTCGGCCCGGGAGCCGAGATCGGGCTGTCGGGGTTCGACGGCGAGCTTCCCGAGGGCTGGCAGTTCCTCGGTGGCGGTGAGGGCGTGCAACTCGTCCAGACCGAGGCGCTGAAGCCCCGTCCCGACGACGAGGCGATCGAGCTCGGCGCCGAAGACGCGGCGGAGATGCTCGCGATCGTCGAGCGCAACCAGCCGGGCCCCTTCCGTCCGCGCACGTACGAGCTCGGCCGCTACATCGGCATCCGCCGCGAGGGCCGGCTCGTCGCCATGGCGGGCGAGCGCCTGCACCCCGACGGCTGGACCGAGATCAGCGCCGTCGCGACCGACGCCGACTTCCGACGTCAGGGACTCGCGTCGCGGCTCGTGCTCGACGTGGCGTTCCACATCCAGCAGCGCGGGGACCGCGCCCTGCTGCACGCGGCCGCGACGAACGTCGGCGCGATCGCCGCGTACGAGCGCCTCGGCTTCGCGCTGCGCCGCCGCACGGTGTTCTCTGCGATCCGCACGCCGGCCTAGACGCCTTCGCGCCGGCACTAGCCGCCGCATCCCGCGCAGACGGCTGCTCCCCGGCATCCGGTTCGGGATGCCGGAGAGCAGGCCCGCCGGTCAGCTGAGGGCGCCGACCTCCGACGTGACGGCGGCGACGGCCGCGTGGATCGCGTCGAGCGTCGCGTGCGGCTGCGACACCATCGAGACGTGCGAGCCCTCGACCTCGGTGATCGTGGCACCGGCGCGCTCCGCCATGCGGCGCTGCGTCTCGATCGGGATCGTCAAGTCGAGCGTGCCGAGCACGGCCCAGCTCGGGATCGTCTTCCACGCCGGCTCGCCCGACGGCGTGATGTTGATGAGCAGGGATGCCGGGCGCTGCGTCGCGACGATGAGGTCGCGATCGGCCTCGGGCAGGTCCTGGGCGAAGGCCGTGTGCACCGTCTCGGGCTTGAGGTACGCGTCGATGATGCCGTCGGGCGCGCCGGGGTAGACGGCCACGTCGAGCACCGTCGTCGGGTCGGCGACATCGAGCGCGGACCCCGAGCCGCCGAGGATCTGGACGATGTTCTCCCCCTCGTCGGGGAGGAACGCGTCGACGAAGACGAGGGCGCGCACGTCGCCGCCCTTCGCGCCGGCGTTGGTGATGACGGCGCCTCCGTAGGAGTGCCCGACGAGCACGACGGGACCCGAGGTGCGTTGCGCGAGGAAAGAGGCGATGGAGGCCGCATCGCCTTCGAGGCCCCGCAGCTCGTTCGGGGGTGCGAGAACCGTGAATCCCTCGGCCTGGAGGGGCGGGATGATGGCGTTCCAACTCGACGCGTCCGCCCACGCTCCGTGGACGAGGACGATGGTGGGCTTGTCTTCCGGCATTCGATTTCCGATCTTCCGCGCCGCGACGTCGCGGCAGCTGATGTGGATCGCGCCCCGAGTGCTGTGCCGGACGCAGTCCACACATTAGGAGCGCTCCCACGCCGGGCGGGAGTCCGTTTACAAAGAATTCACACGGCGCCGGGTGCGGCGGGTCATGCTGTCCGCAGCACGATGGCGCCGGGCATCCGCTTCACGATGAACCGGAACGCGGGGCGGGCGAGAGCGGCAGCCTCCGTCGGATCGACGATGCGAGGATCGGTTGTCCGGATGGTGCGACCCTTCCAGGTGAGGTCTGCGCCCTGCGCCGCCACGACATTGCGCGCCCAGTTGGTCGTCGTGCCCCACGGCAGCCCGATGAGCACGATGCTCCGGTCGGATGTGGGCACGACGGCGATGGGCGTCGCGAACTCCGTGCCGCTCTTCCGCCCGCGGTGGTGGATGACCGCCCACAGCGGAAACCAGCGCTTCCCGGCCAGCGCACGCGCGACCGGCTCGAACGCCGTCTGGATCCGGGCTCGCTCGGCCATCAGGCGCGCAGGATCTTCTGCAGGGGCCGGCCCTTCGCGAGCTCGTCGACGAGCTTGTCGAGGTAGCGGATCTTCTGCATGAGCGGGTCTTCGATCTGCTCGACCCGCATGCCGCAGACGACGCCCGTGATCATCGTCGCGTTCGGATTGAGGTCGGCGTCGGCGAAGAAGTCCTCGAAGGTCGTGTGCTCGTCGATATGGCGGCGCAGCTCGTCGTCGTCGAAGCCCGTGAGCCACTCGATGACCTCGTCGAGCTCGTCGCTGGTGCGGCCCTTGCGCTCGACCTTGTTCACGTAGAGCGGGTAGACCGACGCGAACGTCGTCGTGAAGATCCGGTGCACGTCGCCAGCGTACGAAACCGTCCGGTCGATGTCACCCGGTGGCCGCGTGCCGAACTCCGGCTCGATGGGACGACACGCCGGCGAACCGCCCCGCCGACCGCACTCCCGCACCAGCCAGCCGGAATTCGGCACGCTTGCGGGGGCGGCGGACCGGAGGCGCCGAGGGCCGGGTGGGCGACGCTGCTAGCAGGTGCCCGGGCGGATGCCAATCCCCCGGGCGCCTGGCGGGTGCCGCCGTAGCGTCGCAAGAGCCGCGGCCGTTCCGGGCCGTGGGCGAACGGAGGAATCATGGCGCAATTCGGCTACACCCTCATGTGCGAGCAGAGCGGGCCCCGCGAGCTCGTCCGGTACGCGCAGGCCGCGGAGGACGTGGGCTTCGACTTCGAGGTCTCGAGCGACCACTACTCGCCGTGGCTTGTGAGCCAGGGCCATTCCCCCTACGCGTGGACGGTGCTCGGCGCGGTCGCGCAGGCGACCTCGCGCGTGGAGCTCATGACGTACGTGACGTGCCCGACGACGCGCTACCACCCCGCCGTCGTGGCGCAGAAGGCGGCGACGCTGCAGCTTCTCAGCGAGGGGCGGTTCATCCTGGGACTCGGATCCGGCGAGAACCTCAACGAGCACGTCGTCGGCGAGGGCTGGCCCAGCGTCGACGTGCGGCAGACGAAGCTCGAGGAGGCGATCGAGATCATCCGCGCCCTCCACACGGGCGACCTCGTGACGTACGACGGCGAGTACTTCCGCGTCGACTCGGCGCGCGTGTGGGACGTGCCCGACTCCCCCGTCGAGATCGGCGTCGCCGTATCGGGCGAGGCGTCGATCGCATCGTTCGCGCCGCTCGGCGACCACATGATCGCCGTCGAGCCGAAGTCCGACCTCGTCGAAGGATGGATGCAGGAACACGACGGCGAGTCCCGCGCGATCGGCCAGATCCCGATCTGCTGGGATCCGGATCGGGATGCCGCGATCGAGCGCGCGCACGAGCAGTTCCGCTGGTTCGCCGGCGGGTGGGGCGTCAACAGCGAGCTTCCGACTCCCGCGTCGTTCACGGCCGCGAGCCAGTTCGTGCGACCCGAGGACGTCGCCGAACAGATCGCGTGCGGGCCCGATCTCGATGAGCTCGCGGAGAGCGTTCGGCCGTACCTCGAGGCGGGGTTCACCGACGTCGCGCTCGTGCAGATCGGCGACGAGAGCCAGGACCGGTTCCTCGCCGAGGCGGCGGAGCCGCTGCTGGAGCGGCTGCGCGCCCTCTGACGCGCGTCCCCGGAGGTGTCGGACTCGACCCCTCGACAAGCTCGGGGACCAGGTTCGGGGCTCGGGGACCGGGGCGGGCCTGGGGCCCCGGCGGGGCGTCAGCGGCCGTGGTCGAGGGTCGGCTCGAGCGGGAGCTCGCGCGTGCGGTCCCACGGCTCGGTCCAGCCGAGCCGGTCGAAGAGGCCGTCGAGCAGCATCCCGGTGAATCCCCACACGACGTGCTCACGCCCCTCGAGCGTCACCCGGAAACCCGGGCCGCGCCACTCCTGCCCGTCCCGCCGGATGACGGTCACTCCGCGGTTGCCGGGGTCGAGCAGATCGGCGACGGGGGCCCGGAAGACATCGGCGGATTCCGCGACATCGACGACACGGACGGGCGAGGGATGCCGCCACCACCCGAGCACGGGCGTCACGAGGTGCTGCGAATACACGAGCGGGATCGCCTGCAGGGTGCCGAGCACCTCGACGCCCGCGGGATCGAGGCCCGTCTCCTCCCGTGCCTCGCGGAGCGCGGCGGCCGTCGGACCGTCGTCGCCGGGATCGATTCGGCCGCCCGGGAAGGCGACCTGGCCCGGATGCGAGCGGAGCGTCGTGGCGCGGGCCAGGAGCAGCAGGTCGAGGTCACTCGAGACGGCTTGTGCCTGCGCGTCGTGGTCGCTCGGCAGCGCGTCGAGCACGCCGAACAGGATCAGCACCGCCGCGGGGCGAGGATCGATCCCCTCGTCGAAGCCCGCGAAGGCGCCCAGGGTGGTCGTCGCCCGATCGGCGAGAGCCGCGAGCTCCGCTCTGGCCCCCAGCGATTTCTCGACACGCACCCGCTCAGGCTACGCCGCACCGCGGACGCCAGGGCGCGGCATCCCGCGGCGCGGACGTCGGCGTAGCACCACCCGCGGGCGATCCGCAATCCCACGACTCGCGGAGGGGCCTCGACCTACCGTCGGAGGACCGCATACGGAAAGGACACGACATGCCTGCGACCGCGACCAAGAAGACCTCGACCGCGAGCACGGGAGCCGCCACGAAGAACCGGCGCCGTCCCGCGAAGAGCGGAGCGATGCTGACCGACGAGCAGAACGCCGAGAGCGGATTCCGCGCCTCCGAGTCGCTCAGCGGCAACCTGCAGCGCGTGCTCGTCGATCTGATCGAGCTCGCGACCCAGGGCAAGCAGGCGCACTGGAACGTCGTCGGCAAGAACTTCCGCGACACGCATCGCCAGCTCGACGAAATCGTCGACGCCGCCCGCACCTTCAGTGACACCGTGGCGGAGCGGATGCGCGCTCTGCACGCCCTCCCCGACGGGCGCAGCGACACCGTCGCCGAGACGACGAGCCTGCCCGAGTTCCCGCAGGGCGAGATCGACACGGCCGACGTCATCGACCTCATGACGGAGCGTCTCGAGGCGACGACGGGCACCTGCCGAGAGGTGCACGACGATGTGGACGAGGAGGATCCGACCTCCGCCGACATCCTTCATGCGATTCTCGAGGCACTTGAACAGCTCACGTGGATGACGAGCGCCGAGAACCGCCGGCCGGCCGCGCGCTGATCGCCGGAACCATGCGCTGAACCGCGGTTTTCCGGCCCTCTCGGCGGCGCCGGCGGGCGTCGCCGAGGGGGCGAGAACCGACGGCCGGAAGGGCCGCAAAGCGCAGCCCCGAGCGGCCGCGTCCAGGTAACGTTCAGATAACGCTCAGAAAACACCTGCAGGATCTGGGTTTTGTGTCGCAACAGCGGCTGAAGCGTCGACCTCGCCGGCGCCGACTTACTGACACGGAACCCGAATCCTTTATGCGCTCGACTACGCCCGCCACGCCTGCCCGCCGAACCCGCCGACTCGTGGAGCGTCGCGCTCGCCGCCGCCCCGTCCTCGTCGCCGCCGCCGCTGCCGTCGGCGTGCTGACCATCGTCGGGATCGCCGAAGCAGTGCCGGTCTCGACGGCCGAGGCCTCGGGAAGCACCCCGAGCTTCGCCCTCGCCTCGTACTCGACCCCCCTCTCGACCACGAAGGCGACGGTCGCCGCCGCCGACCCCACGACCTCCGACGCTCAGGCGGCGGTCGATGCCGCCGCCGCCGCCGTCACGGCCGCGCAGAGCGTCACGTCCGACATCGCGTCGTCCGGCCTCGACATCGGCGTCGCCGACACGACCGTCGACACGACCGACCTCCAGGCCGCCGCCGCGCGCCTCGAGACCGGCATCGGCCACCTGCCCGAGCCGTTCCTGCCCTCGGTCACCGACGGCGTCACGGCGCTGGTGACCTCGGCCAACCAGGAGGTCGCGAGCCTCCGCGGCAGCCTCGACGCCGCGAAGGCCCTCAAGGCCCAGCAGGAGGCCGAGGAGAAGGCGCGCCAGGAGGCGGCCGCCGCCGCTACCGCCGCCGCGGCTGCGAAGGCCAAGGCGTCCACCTCGTCGCCCGCCCACTCGTCCACCCGGTCCTCGTCTGCACCCTCGGTGCCGATCCCCTCGGGCAACGGCAACGGCGACAACAGCCCCGCCGGCGCGCAGGCCTTCGCCCACTCGCAGTTCGCGAGCCGTGGGTGGGGCGACGACCAGTTCGGCTGCCTCGTCGCACTCTGGAACAAGGAGTCCGGCTGGAACTACCAGGCCTACAACCGCGGCAGCGGCGCCTACGGCATCCCGCAGGCCCTCCCCGGCAGCAAGATGGGGTCGGCCGGCGCCGATTGGCAGACCAACGCCGCGACGCAGGTGCTGTGGGGCCTCGGCTACGTCCAGGGCCGCTACGGCACGCCGTGCGGCGCGTGGTCGCACTCGCAGTCGACCGGCTGGTACTGACCTTCCGGACCGAGCTCTACGAGGGGAGGGATGCCGACGGCATCCCTCCCCTCGCTCGTTCTCCCGCGGTCAGCCGAGGAACTGAGCGGGATCGAACTCGTCGATCGGGATGACGCGCACGCGCGGCAGCCGCGCGTCGAAAGCCTGGACGTCGTACTCGAGGTCGAAGAACTCGACGCCGGGGAGCCCCGTGTACTCGGTGCTGCGGAACTCGTGGAACGCGAGCACTCCGAGACGGCGGCCCTGATCGGTGAGGCGGGACAGATCCTCGACGAAGTCGCGATCGTGGCTGACGAGCACGACGTCGCCCTCGCGCTCGGCGAGGGCCCGCAGCGTGCGCTGGATCGCGATGTCGACGACCTTCTCGTCGGCGGGGCCGGAGAGCGGCACGGGCTGATAGCCCAGGGCGAGCAGCGCCTGCACGAAGGGCATCGGCAGATGCGTGCTCGCATTGAGGAAGAAGAGCCCCTTCGCGGGCTGATTCCAGCGATCGGTGACGAAGGCGAGGAGGCGGTCCCAGCGCGGCCGCTCCTCCGGCTGCGGACGCCGCCCGAGGATCGATGCTCCGAGGGTCGCGTCGATGTTCTCGCCGTCGACCAGCAGCCACGTGATGCGCTCCGCCATTCCGCCTCCGATTCGGCCGATTCGAGTCGAACGTAGCAGGACCGCGCTCGTGGATGTCGCAGCCCTGTGCCAGAGTGTGAACCCTGGGGAAAGACGCTCGCGCAGAGGTGCACGGGCGAGCGGTGCGCATGCGCCCGCGTGAGCCATCGACCTTGGGGGTGCGATGCCGATGCCGGACTTCACAGGCAGGGTGAGGCATCCTGCTGCGCGCTCTTCTCCCCTGGATGACCCGACCCGACGGGCTCCCGGCTTGGGGGTCATGCACCCCAGGGGAAAAGGAAGGGTACGAACATGAAGCACAGGATGCTCGCGGGCATGGTCCTGGCCGCCGCTCTGCTGATCGCCCCGTTCGGGGTCGCGGCAGCGTCGGCCGCTCCGCCGACCGGCAACGTCTGCGCCGACTACTCCACGGGGCACATCGACCCCGGTCCGGGCGTCAAGCAGGTGACCTACACGGCTCCGGCGGGCCAGGTCATCCTCGCCGTGTGCGTCAAGGCGGGGTCGGCGAAGCAGGGCCTCCGCCCCGAAGCCGTCACCGTGCCGGCCGGCGCGACCCGGATCACGTTCAGCCACTCATCGGGCAAGGACATCGGGCACTACTCGGTGCTGCTGGGTGCTGACCCGCTCGCGTGCATCGAGGGCTGGGTCGACATCGACACGCGGCTCAACGGCCGTTACGAGTGCGTCGAGACCGGACTCCACGTCTGGACGACCGACAATTCGAGCCAGGCGAAGGTCTCCCTCGGCACCGTCGCCTCGTTCCCGCTGTCGCAGGCGGGCCCGCTCGATCTCGACTGGACGGGAACGACCCCCGCGCCGGGTCTCAACCTCTTCGTGAACTTCGGCAACGGGCAGACCGGCACCCTCGTGTGGGAGGCCGCCTACGGCGGCGACGACCTCTGGCTCACGCAGTCCGGCATCGACAAGGGCATCGAGGCCCCCGTCGTCGGCGGGGGCTCGGGCTCGTCCCACCACGGCACCCTCGCGCAGTGGTCGGCGCTGTACCCGAACGCCCAGGTGTACGGCATCGCGTTCTCGCTCGGGTCGGGCGTCCTCGGCGACGGCGTGATCCACGCGATCTCGGCCGGCGGCACGGTGTACGACTTCTGATCCATCGGGTGCTCCGCCGGCGCCATGCGGCGTCCGGCGGAGCACCCGTCACTCGACGTGCCGAGTGGCGTCGCGCCAGAGATCGTGCAGCCGGCGATTCGCGTCGGCACCGACCCGATTGCCCGAGCGGAACTGGAACCGCCAGGCGATCTCGGGCACGAGCACCTCGAGCAGGTCGCGCGGAATCCGGTCGCTCTCGACGACGAGCGAGTCGAACGACACCTCGACGAAGCTCGCCGTGCGTCGCGCGTCGGCGAAGTGGACGTCCTCGTACGGATGCGACAGCACGACGCCGTGGCCGATGATCCCGTACGAACCGCCCTGACGCAGCAGCCACGCGTCGGCGCCCGGCCCCACCTCGCGCCGCGAACCGACGGACCACTGGGTCACATACGGCATCCCCGACGCGACTCGGCGCACGACGGCGGCGTAGGAGCCCGGCCACTCGTCCCACAGCCCCGGATTCCAACCCATGATGAGGCCCTCCCCCGGGCCGGGAGGAGTGGATGCCGCTGCCATACTCGATTCTCACCCGCCGCCTCGGGGTGAGGGGCGGTCGCGACCGTCACGAACAGCCGCCGCGCGACCTGGCGGGTCGCGCGGCGGCTGACTCGGACGTCGTTCGTCAGGCCACCGGGCCCGCGACGAGCGTGACGGCGGCCGAGCGCGTCGAGCCCGAGGCATCGACCCACGTGAGGGTCACGGTGTCACCCGGATTGCGCGCCGAGAGCAGCGAGCTGAGCGTCGAGGCGTCGGTCACGGCGGTGCCGTCGACGGCCGTGATGGTGTCGCCGCCGGTGAGCCCGGCCTCGTCGGCCGGGGTGCCCTGGTAGACGCCCGCGATGAGCGCACCGGTGGCTGACGTCGAGGTGCCGTAGCGGCTGCGCGCCGGCGATGTGCTCTGCTGCGCGAGTCCCACGCCCAGGAAGGCGGGGTAGCCGATCGTGACGCCGTCGGACTCGTCGCCGTTCACGATCTGCTTCGCGATCGCGAGCGCGTCCTCGATCGGGATGGCCCAGGCCGTCGTGTTCGCCGTGCCGGTGGAGGCCGCCGTCGTCATTCCGACGACCTCGCCCTGCGCATCCAGAAGCGCGCCGCCCGAGTCGCCCGAGACGACATCGGCCGAGATCTGGATCATGCCGTCGAGCGTCTCGCCCGGTGCGCTGCCCTCCGCGGCCGTCGTGACGGTCGTGTCGAGGTCGATGATCTGCCCGTCGGCGGCGAGCAGCACGCCGCCGCCCTTCGCGTTGCCGACGGCGGTGACCGCCTGGCCGATGGTTTCGGCATCCTGGTCGATCGTCACCGTCGCGAGACCCGAGGCGCCCTGCAGCTGCAGCAGAGCGACATCGTCCTGCGCGTCCGTTCCGACGACCTTCGCCGTGTACGTCTCGCCGGTGGAGGCGATCGTCACCCGGATCTGGGTCGAGCCGGCGACCACGTGGTTGTTCGTGAGGACGAGGCCGTTGCTCGTCAGCACCATGCCCGTGCCGGCCGCCGCGGCATCCTGGTACCCGAGGACGGTGTCGATGAGCACGAGACCGGTCGACTCGTCGGCGTTCGCGGGGGTGGCATCGGCGACCGACGACGGCGAGCCGTACGAGCTCGAGCCGTAGCCGCCTGAACCGTACCCGTTCGAGCCGTAGCCGTTTGAGCTGTAGCCGTTCGAGCCGTAGCCGTTCGACCATCCGGGGTAGGCGGAGGCGACGGTCTGCGCCGGCGCGGCGTTCGCGGCGGTCGGGATGCCGAACGCCAGCGCTCCCGCACAGGCGAGGGTCGCGGCGGCGGACGCGTAGAGCCGGCGGCGCGGACGGCGGGGGTTTGCGGTGCTGTCGGACATGGATGGTTCCTCTCGTCGATCCGATGACAGCAATCAACGCTCGGAAGGGCCGAGCGAAAAGCTATGCGTCTCCTTTGCGTCACTCCCGACCGGGCTCTTTCACACTCCGCGCTCAGCCCCGCCATCGCTTGCGCTCATGGTCCGCTCAGGCTCGCGGCGGTGCGGGCGCGGCCCCCTTCCATACGGGCGGCGTGGGTCGCAACCCCCTGATGCTCTGGCCTCCTGCGCGCGAGCATCGGGAGATCCTGCAAGGAGCGGAATCCCGATGAGCACCCCGTCCGCCCTCGTCGCTGACCGCTATCGGCTGGTCAGGATGCTCGGCGCGGGCGGAATGGGGGTGGTCTGGGAGGCCTGGGACGAGAGACTCCACCGCACGGTCGCCCTCAAGATGCTGCGCACGCAGCCGGAGTCGACGGATGCGGAGCGCCAGGTCGCCACGGATCGCGCCATGCGCGAGGCGCGCATCACGGCGGGCCTGCACCATCCGCACGCCGTGACGGTCTTCGACGTCGTCGAACACGACGGCCAGCCGTGCATCGTGATGCAGCTCATCGAATCGACCCCGCTGTCGGTGCTCCTCCGCGAGCACGGCACGTTCTCCCCCGCTGAGACGGCGCGCATCGGCGCCCAGATCGCGTCGGCGCTCGCGGCGGCTCACGCCCTGAAGATCGTGCACCGCGACGTCAAACCCGGCAACATCCTCATCGCGGCCGACGGGTCGGCGATGATCAGCGACTTCGGCATCTCGCACGCCCTCGGAGATGCCACCATCACCGCGACGGGTCTCATCCACGGCACCCCCGCGTATCTCGCGCCCGAGGCGGCGCGCGGCCTGCCGACGAGCTTCGCGTCGGATGTCTTCTCCCTGGGCTCCACGCTCTACGCGATGACGGAGGGCGAGCCGCCGTTCGGCGCGGAGCCGAATGCCATCGCACTGCTCCACAAGGTCGCCCGCGGCGGCTATCCCGCTCCGAAGCATGCCGGACCGCTCGCACCGCTCCTGCGGCGGATGCTCGCGACCCAGCCGAAGCGCCGGCCGACCATGTCGTCGGTCGTCGAATCGCTGAGCGGCATGCAGCAGGGCAACGTCGATGTGCCGGCCACAGTCATCGCGGCGACGGCGCCCGTCCCCGAGGACTGGACGACCGAGCCGATCGCGGAGGCCCAGGCGGCACAGATGCAGGATGCTGCGACCGAGCCGGTTCAGGACGCCGCCTCCGGCCGAGCGGGGTCGGATGCGCCGACCGAGCGGATCGCCGATGCGCCGACCGAGCGGATCGCGGAGGCGCCGACCGAGCGGATCGCCGATGCGCCGACCGAGCGGATCGCCGATGCGTCGACCCAGCGGATCGAGGACACGCCGACCGAGCAGATCGCCGATGCGCCGAGCGCGCGGATCGCCGATGCGTCGAGGGAGCCGACGGCCGAGACCCTCCGCGTCGATCGGCCGGCTCACCACATGCCGCTCACCGCCGAGACGGAGCCGCTGGAACGGCCGGCCCCTCCCGTGCAGACGACCGGCGCGCCCACCCCGACGAGCGAGACGCGGCCCCGGGCTGGCGTCCTCCGCGCGACGCTCGCCGTCGGCATCCTGATCCTTCTCGCCGCCATCGGCATCGGCGCGTGGGTGCTGATGGATCCGCTGCGAGCGGGCCCGCTCGGCGACGCGTCGCCGTCCGCCGCATCCACGCCGACGGCAGCCACGTCGACGACGACTCCGCCCGAGGAGTCGCCGCCGCCCGCACCGTCGGCGACGCCCTCACCCGTCGCACAGGAACCCACGCCATCCGCTCCGCCCGCGCAGACTCCCGAGCAGCGTGTGGTCGACGCGATCACGGGGTACTACGCCCTGATGCCCGAGCAGCGCGACGCCGCGTGGCCTCTCATGACCGCGGACTATCAGGAGAACCACGCGGGCGGACGCAGCGGCTACGAGGCCTTCTGGTCGGGCGTCAGCGACGTCGCCGTCGCCGATGTCACGGCCTCCGGCCCGGATCGCGGACAGGCGACCCTGACCTACCGCTTCACCGACGGGCGGGTCGTGCGGGAGGCGACGGCGTACCGCTTCGTCGACGAGGACGGCGTGCTGAAGATCGCCGAGACCGACGTGCTGAGCAGCACCGAGCTCTGACCCGGCCCTCAGCGGCGCCTGAGAGTCAGAGCCGCGAGCCGATCCGCCTTGCCCTTCAGACGCCCCGCGACCGGCCGCTGCTGCTCGCCCTGCTGGGCGCCGAGCACGAGCAGGACCGCCGTCAGCGTGGGGATCACCCACTGCAGCACCTTCTGCTGCTTCTGCGCCGACGTCAGCTCGGTCGATGCGCCGTCCGCCGGTTCGGTGACGCCCTCGGTGCCCTGCGGCGCGTTCTTCGCCATCTTCATGCCGAGGAATCCGGAGTAGACGGTGACGGCGCCGGCCGCGAGCTCGAGGCAGGTCTTGACGATCGTGTTGGTGCGCGCCTCGCCCTGCGTCGCGAGCCGCTCCTTGTTGCTGAAGATCAGGGCGATGCCGCCGAGGGCGTGCGCGCCGATCAGCGCCCACTGCACCGGCGCCCAGCGCGCCCAACCCGCCGACGAGATCGTGAGTCGCTCGGCCGGCGAGGAAGCCGTGGCCGCGCCGCCGTTGAGGCCGATGGCGCCCATGAGAGAGCCGCCGAACCATCCGGCGAGGCCCACGTCCTGAAGGCTTCGGATGATGGTGTCACGTCCTGACATGTCGTTTCCTTTCGTAGGGAACGGCCACCCTCCCTTCTGATCACCGGACCGCGATGCGGGGTTGACTCGGTCCGTCCACGTGTGCTGAGGACAGCAGAACTCACAGCCCGCTCCCAGCCTCGCGGGACCAAATCGGCAGAGGCATCCGTTCTTCCTCTATGACGCCGCAGCCAGCCGCGTCTCCCGAGGAGGAACTGTGACCGACCAGGACTACCGCAAGACCGCCGAGGCGCTCAGCCGTCTCAGCGACACCCAGTACCGCGTCACACAGGAGGACGGCACCGAGCCCGCCTTCCGCAACGCGTACTGGAACAACCACGAGCCCGGCATCTACGTCGACGTCGTCTCCGGGCAGCCGCTGTTCTCGTCGAACGACAAGTACGACAGCGGCACCGGATGGCCGAGCTTCACCCGGCCCATCGACCGCGACGCCGTCACGACCAAGACCGACTGGAAGATGATCGTCCCGCGCACCGAGGTGCGCTCGTCGGGCGCCGACAGCCATCTGGGCCACGTGTTCCACGACGGCCCACGGGATGCCGGTGGCCTGAGATACTGCATGAACTCGGCCTCGCTGCGGTTCATCCCCGTCGCCGACCTCGAGACCGAGGGCTACGGCGCGTACCGAAACCTCTTCACCACCGACCAGGAGACTGCATCATGACCAGCGGACCTTTCGACACCGGCGAGATCACCCGCACCCCCGGCACCGAGACGGCCGTCCTCGCGGGCGGATGCTTCTGGGGCATGGAGGACCTCATCCGCCGCCAGCCCGGCGTGCTCGACACGCGCGTCGGCTACACGGGCGGCGAGAACGCCCACGCCACCTACCGCAAGCATCCCGGTCACGCGGAGGCCGTCGAGATCGTGTTCGACCCCTCGAAGACGTCGTACCGCGACATCCTGGCGTTCTTCTTCCAGATCCACGACCCGTCGACCCTCAACCGCCAGGGCAACGACATCGGCACGAGCTACCGCTCGGCGATCTTCCCGCTCACACCCGAGCAGGAGCAGGTCGCGCGCGAGACGATCGCCGACGTCGACGCCTCGGGGCTGTGGCCCGGCAAGGCCGTCACGACGATCGAGCCCGCCGGCCCGTTCTGGGAGGCCGAGCCCGAGCACCAGGACTACCTGATCACGTACCCCAACGGCTACACGTGCCACTTCCCGCGCGCGGGATGGGTGCTGCCCAAGCGCGCCGACGCGACGGCGTAGTCCTCGGACAATGGATGCCGCGGCCCGCCGGGTCGCGGCATCCCGTGTGTCCGGCCCTTCTCCTCTTCGCGAACCGGGGGGATCCGCCGAGACCGAGTGGCACGCTCCCTGGTCTCGACGGAACCACCAGTCTCGGCGCGAGCGAGGGTGCGCGGCGGGCTGGTGGCGGGCGCGGGGCACGTCGCCCTTGACCGCGCACCCCTGAAGCCGCGAGGATGGGAAAGCGCTTATTCGGGAAGCGCTTTCCCACATCGGCCGAACGTCGACGGTGCGGGAGCACGCAGATCAAGGGAGATTCCGTGAGTCATACTCGTCGTCCCCAGCAATGGAGAGTGATCGTCACCGCCGTCGCCGCATCGGCGCTCGTCGCATCGGGCGCGCTTGCCGCCGCAGCACCGGCCAGCGCGGAAGAAGGGGTCGACTTCGCGTTCGACTTCGGCGGCCCCTCGAGCCCCGTCGCGAGCGGCTGGCTCGGGGTGAATCCCGGCACGGCGTACAGCGCTGCCCGAGGCTATGGGTTCACCACCGCCCCCGCGAGCAACGGCTTCCGCGACCGCGGCGGCGAGGACCTCATGGCACGCGACTTCACGATCGGCGGGACCCAGGTCTTCGCCGTCGACGTGCCCAACGGCACCTACGAGGTCACGACGTGGGCCGGCGACCTCATCGCCGGCAACGCCACGAGCTTCGACATCGAGGGCACCGCGTTCGCCGGCCCGCGGACGACGACCGGTCAGGTGCACGAGCAGCTCTTCCCCGCGATCGCCGTGGCCGACGGGCAGCTGACGATCCGCGTCACGGGCGGCGACGGCCGCATCAACGGCATCCGCGTGCAGACCCCGCTTGCGGCTCCTACGGGGCTGGCCACGTCCGTCCACGCGACCGACGAGACCGTCGACCTCAGCTGGCAGCCCGTCGAGGGCGCGACCGGCTACGCCGTCTTCCGCTCGGCCCCGGGCGGCGCACTCACCCAGATCGGCCGCACGGACGGCACGAGCTTCGCCGACACGAAGGTCGAGCTCGGCGAGTCGTACGACTACACCGTCGCCACCGTGAAGGGGGACCGCGTCTCGCGCCAGAGCGACCGGGTCTCGGCATCCGTCGTCGACGCCTCCGTTGCGAAGCCCGGCGTCCCGACCGGCGTCACGACGACGGCGATCGAGCGCAACTCCGTGACCATCGGATGGGATGCCGCGGACGACGCCGCGCAGTGGCGCGTGCTGCGCTCCACCCGCGCCGACCTCCCGTTCCAGCTCGTGGCCACGGTGACCGACCCGACGTTCACCGACACCGATGTGCTGACGACGCGGCCCTACCTGTACCAGGTGGTCGCGCAGAACGCGGGCGGATCTTCGGCAGCCACCGAGCCCTACGCGACCGAGGTCGCGACGACTCTCGTGCGTCAGGCCGAGTACCTCGACCGCTCCCCCGTCGCCGTGAAGACCGACGACGGCGTCTACCTCGGCTGGCGCCTGCTCGGCCTCGACGACCGCGCGCTCGGCTTCGACGTCTACCGCGACGGCGTCAAGATCACGAAGAAGCCGATCACCGACACGACGAACTACACCGACGCCGACGGCACGGCCGACTCGACCTATCTCGTCACGGCGCACGTCGGCGACCGCGAGGTGAGCGTCACCGACGAGTTCGCGGTCTGGGATCAGGACTACCTCGACATCCCGCTGAACAAGCCGGCGGACTACACGCTGCCCGACGGCAAGGCCGTGACCTACTGGCCCGGCGACGGCACGGTCGGCGACGTCGACGGCGACGGTCAGTACGAGCTGGTCTTCCTGTGGCAGCCGTCGATCTCGAAGGACAACTCGCAGTCCGGCTACACCGGCAAGGTCTACGCCGAGGCCGTGGAGTTCGACGGCACGAGCCTGTGGCGCATCGACCTGGGCGTCAACATCCGCGCCGGCGCGCACTACACGCAGCTCGAGGTGTTCGACTTCGACGGCGACGGCAAGGCCGAGGTCGCGTTCAAGACGGCCGACGGCACCGTCGACGGCGTCGGCACGGTGATCGGCAACGCCGCCGCGGACTACCGCAACGCGAGCGGCTACATCCTGAGCGGCCCCGAGTACCTCACGGTCTTCGACGGCCAGACGGGCGCCGCGATCGACACGGTCGACTACGTGCCCGGCCGCGGGAACGTCGGCGCGTGGGGCGACACCTACGGCAACCGGGTCGACCGCTTCCTTGCGGGCGTCGCCTACCTCGACGGCGAGCATCCCTCGCTCGTCACGAGCCGCGGCTACTACACGCGCACCGTGATCGTCGCGTGGGACCTCGTCGACGGCGAGCTCGTGCAGCGGTGGAACTTCGACTCGAACGTGGCCGGCAAGGCGTACGAGGGCCAGGGCAATCACCAGTTCGTCCCGGCCGACGTCGACCGCGACGGCCTCGACGAGATCGTCTTCGGCTCGATGACGATCGACGACGACGGCACGCCGCTCTACAACACGAAGCTGCAGCACGGCGACGCGCTGCACGTGAGCGACTTCGTCATCGACCGCCCGGGCCTCGAGGTCTACGCGGTGCACGAGGACGCGGCATCCAACGGCAGCGTCATCGCGTCGATGCGGGACGCCGAGACGGGCGAGGTGCTCTGGTCCAATCCGGGCACGAAGGACACCGGCCGCGGCGCTGCGGCAGACATCGACCCGACGTCGCCGGGCGCGGAGGCCTGGAACATCGGCGGCGACTTCGCGTGGAACTCGAAGGTCGGCTCGCTGAACTCCTCGGACGGGAAGCTGCTGTCGAACGACATCCCCGCGGCGAACTTCGTCACGTGGTGGGACGGCGACCTCACGCGTGAGATCACCGACCACGACTACAGCGAGGCGAACGCCTCGGGCGTGCCGACGGTCTCGAAGTGGGATCCGGCGGCGAAGAAGTCGGTGCTCCTCGAGCGCTTCGACGGCACCCTGACGAACAACACGACGAAGGGCAACCCCGTCATCCAGGCCGACCTGTTCGGCGACTGGCGCGAAGAGCTCGCGTTCCGCCTCTCGGATGGCAGCGGCATCCGGATCTACACGACGACGGACGTCACCGAGACGCGCCTTCCGACGCTCATGCACGACTCGCAGTACCGCCAGTCGGTCGCGGGGCAGAACTCGGCCTACAACCAGCCGCCGCACCCGTCGTACTTCATCGGCGCGGGGATGGGCGCGGCGCCGGCCGCCTCGATCCGGTACACGGGCGCCCCTGCGCCCGACGAGTCGGCGCCTCTCGTCTCGGGCCTGCCAGCGGGCACCGTCATCGCGGACAAGCCGCTGCAGCTCGCCATCTCGGCGTCGGACGCCGAGAGCGGCATCCGCTCGCTGTCGGTGACGGTCGGAGGCACGGAGGTGGCCGCCGACGCCGCGGTCGACCTCGCGAAGCTCGGTCTCTTCGGCGACGTCGAGATCGTCGCGACGGCGACGAACCACGCGGGGCTCGTCACGTCCGAGACGTCGCACATCCTGTCGGTGCGGGCGGATGCCTCGGCGAAGACCGCACCCGGACGCGGCACCCTGTCCAACACGAGCGGATGGGAGTACGGCCTTCATGACGGCAACTACGACGTCGTCATGAACCTGTGGTCCGGCACTCCGGGGAGCATCTTCCGCCTGTACGAGAACGGGACGCTCGTGGCGACCAAGGTGCTGCCGGTCACGACCGGGAAGTCGCAGACGACGGGCGTCAGCTTCGCGGGCAAGCCGAATGGCACCTACGTCTACACGGGTGAGCTCATCAACGCGAAGGGCGCGACCGCGACGACGTCCACGACGGTGAAGGTGACGAATGCGGCTCCGGGCGTCCCCGTCGTCTCGCACGACAACTGGGACAAGGACGGCTCGTTCACCGCGACGGCCGACCTCTGGTGGGGCACGAACGCCACCTCCTACCGGTTCGAGCTCGACGGCGTTGTCGTGGGCTCGGGCGAGCTCACCGCCAAGACGCCGAACGCGCAGCGCGCGACCGTCGCCCTGACGGGCGTCGCCCGGGGTACGCACGTCCTCGTCGCCGTGTTCGCCAACGCGAACGGCGAGACGGCGTCCAAGCCCGTGTCGGTCGAGGTGCGCTGACCGCACGTCGATGAGAACAGTGGATGCCGCGGCCCGGGCCGCGGCATCCACTGTTTCCGGTGTTCCGGCGAGGCCGGTAGACTCGCGGCCGTGTTTCTTTCCGTGAGGCCTGCGGGCGTGAGGAGGCTGTCGACGCGCGCAGCGTCGGCGGGCCACAGAGCCTGAGGCTCATCTCCGCACTGCTCGTCGAGCGCGTTCCGCGCTCCGAGTCCCTCCTCACGAACACCGTCGCTCCGGCGACCACAGAGAAAGAACGCGCATGCGTCCCGTCACCGACGCCCAGATCCGGGCATCCTTCCTCAACGCCTCGCGCAGCGAGCGCAAGAACCTCACCCTCCCCGCCGACTTCGACGAGCGCGCGTGGGACCGACTCGACTTCCTCGGATGGCGAGACCCCAAGCTGCCGCAGATCGGCTACCTCGTCGTCGAGCTCGACGGCGAGCTCGTCGGGCTCCTCCTCCGGCAGACGGAGACCCGCACTCGCGCTCGCGCGCAGTGCTCGTGGTGCTCCGACATCCACCTGCCGAACGAGGTCGTGTTCTACATGACCAAGCGCGCCGGCGACGCCGGACGCCGCGGCGACACCGTCGGCACGCTGATCTGCGAGAACTTCGAGTGCTCGCAGAACGTGCGCAAGCTGCCGCCGTCGGCGTACCTCGGCTTCGACCGGGAAGCGGCGCGCGACCGGCGCATCGAGCAGCTGCGCGAGCATGTCGCCGGCTTCGTCCGCGAGGTCCGCGGAGACTGAGCGAGGCGATGGATGCCGCGCCCGCCGCCGCCGGGCGCGGCATCCCTCCCCGTCCCCCGGGTTCGCCCGGAATGCCGCGCTTGCGGGATCGGCGGGCGGGTCAGCCGGCGGCGTTCTCCCGCAGCGCGGGGCAGGTGCCGCCGGGGTCGGTGGCGAGCTCGAAGTGCCAGCGCTCGTTGGCGTAGATCTGGCAGAGGCCCCATGCCGCGCCGTGCGCGATGAGCCACGACTGGGCATCGAGCGGGCCGATGTCGACCGCGTGGCCGGTGACGTGGTGCGAGCGGTCGGGCGCCGCGACGAACTGCCGCGCGACCTCGACGCTGCCGTAGTCCTCGACGGCGTCCTCGAGCAGCCACTGCTGGTAGCGCGCCGTCCGCCAGCCGCTCGTGACCTCGAACGAGACGCCGTCGGAGGATGCCGCGGCCGCGGCGTCTCTGAGGGCGCCCAGCAGAGCCGCATCGAGGTTCGCAATCGCGGGCAGGTCGGTGTCGTCGAGGGTCGCCGGCGCCGTCAGGTAGCCGTCCTCGACGCGGGGTGTGTACGGAGCGGCGAGTGCGCCGGCCCGGAGGAACAGCACACCGCACAGTCCGACCGCGAGAGCGATCGCGACGGCGACGCCGATCGCGACGAACGCGATGCGACGTGCGGGCGGCGACGGACGGACGGCGGAGGCGCGCAGAACAGTCATGCCGGCCATCCCACGCGCCCGCGTGTTGCGAGAGCGTACGCGCCCGCGCATATGTTCCCGATATGCCCTCCGACCTAGGCTTGCTCGCATGCGCGTGCTGATCGTCGAGGACGAGCTGTACCTCGCCGAGGCGATCCGCGACGGGCTGCGGCTCGAGGCGATCGCGGCCGATCTCGCCGGCGACGGCGAGACGGCGCTCGAGCTGCTGAGCATCAACAGCTATGACGTCGTCGTGCTCGACCGCGACATCCCCGGGCCGAACGGCGACGAGATCGCGCGCCGGATCGTCGCCACTCCTCCCGGCCCGCGCATCCTCATGCTCACCGCCGCCGACCGGCTCGACGACAAGGCGACCGGCTTCGAGAGCGGCGCCGACGACTACCTCACCAAGCCGTTCGCCCTGCGCGAGCTCGTGCTGCGCCTGCGGGCGCTCGGCCGGCGACCCGCGGACAGCACGCCCCCGATCGTGGAGTTCGCCGGCATCCGGCTCGACCCGTTCCGTCGCGAGGTCTACCGCGACGGGCACTACGTCTCACTCACCCGCAAGCAGTTCGCCGTGCTCGAGGTGCTCCTCACCGCACGTGGCGGCGTCGTCAGCGCGGAGGAGCTGCTGGAGCGCGCGTGGGACGAGAACGCGGACCCCTTCACCAACGCCGTCCGCATCACGATCTCGACCCTCCGCAAGCGCCTCGGCGAGCCCTGGGTGATCGAGACGGTTCCGGGAGTCGGATACCGCATGGCCGAGACGATGGATGCCGCCGCCGATGCTTCCGCCGACTGACGCGGCGCGCCCGCCGGGCGTCTCGGTGCGCGTCAAGCTGACCCTCAGCTACGCCGCGCTCGTCGTCATCGCGGGCATCGCGCTCTTCGCCGTCGGACTGCTCCTCCTGCGCTTCGTGCCGGAGGGAAGCCTCTCGGTCGACGGAGGCGGCTGGGCACCCAACCGCTCGAACCTGCTCGAGGTGTTCGTCCGGTACACGTGGTGGGCGATCGCGGGGCTCGCCGCGTTCGGGCTGCTCGGCGGCTGGCTGCTCGCCGGCGTCGTGCTGCGCCCCCTCGACCGGATCACCGAGGTCGCCCGGCTCGCACGCGACGGCGCGCTCGACCAGCGCATCGCGCTGCCCGGCTCTCGCGACGAGCTCACCGACCTCGCGGATGCCTTCGACGCGATGCTCGACCGGGTGCAGGGCACCCTCGACGAGGAGCGCCGGTTCGCCGCGAACGCGTCCCACGAGCTGCGCACGCCGCACGCGATCATCCGGACGATGGTCGAGGTCGCGCAGGCCGATCCCGACGGCCGGGACGTCGACACCCTGCTCGCCCGCATCGCCGCGACGAACGAGCGGGCGATCGCGGTCACGGAGTCGCTCCTCGCGCTCGCGCGCGTCGGACGCGGCGGTGCGATCGTGCGCACTCCCGTCGATCTCGAGGCGGTGGTCGCCGAGATCGTCGAGGAGGAGCGACCGGATGCTTCGGCCCGCGGCATCCATCTCCTGGTGTCATCGATGCCGGCGACGGTCGCCGGCGATCGCACGCTGGTCGAGCGGCTGGTGGCGAACCTCGTGCGCAATGCTGTCGTGCACAACGTCGTCGGCGGGAGCGCGTGGATCTCGATCGAGAACCAGCCGCGCGCCGTCGCGCTCTCGGTCGAGAACACCGGGCCGGTCATCGACCCGGCCGTCGTCGCCACTCTCACCGAACCCTTCGTGCGCGGAGCGGGCCGGACGCGCGGCCCCGCTGGTGTCGAAGGGTCGGGGCTCGGCCTCGCGATCGTCGCAGCGATCGTGCGAGCGCACGACGGCTCACTGCAGGTCGCGGCGCGCGACGGCGGGGGCCTCGCGGTGCGGGTCACCCTGCCCGCGGTCTGAGACCCGGCGGCGCCGGGCACGGCGCTTCCCGCGACCGCCGGACGGTGCGACGCGCCGGCTGTCGCGCGAGCGCTGCTGTTTCCTGCGAGCGCCGTGCGCGATCAGTGGCGCTGTCGCAGGAAACAGCAGCGGTGAAGCGCCGACCGCCGGCAGTGCCGCGGCGTCAGCGCGCCCGCGTCAGCGCCGCCCGCCGGGAGCACGACGCCGGCCCCTGCGGACGCGCCGCCAGATCGCACGGATCGCGAAGAACGCGCCGACCAGGAGCGCCCCGAGTGCGGCGCCGGCGGTGTTGGCGAACACGTCCTGCGGGTCGGGCACGCGGCCGGGGATCCGCTCCTGCGCGAACTCGACAGCCGCCGAGACCGCGAGGCCGAAGGGGATGGCGAGGAGCCACGCGCGCCGACCGAGCAGCAGCGCGACGGCGAGCCCGAGGGGCACGAACAGGATCGCGTTGAGGGTGCGCTCGACCTCCAGCGTCGACAGCTGCTGCAGCAGCGGCCCCACGGCGAGGTCCGTCGCACGCATGAACAGCGACCGGGCGGGCGCGACGATGCTTCGCGGAGCGAGCGTCAGGGCGACGACGGCGATCACCGCCGCGAGCGCGGCAACCGCGCGAGGCCGCGCGGACGCGCGGGTGCGGACACCGGTGAACTCCGTCATGATCTGCCTCTCGATCGGGAGAACCAGTCCAGCGGGCCACCTGTTGCGTGAGCGTATGGTCCGCTCCACGAAGCCTGAGCGTTCGGTGACAGGTCGCCGATGACGGCGTCAGGAGCGTCCGAGGGGGAAGCGATCGAAGATCCACGGCGACACGTGCGGGGTTCGCACGTCGAAGGCGTACGAGACGACCTCGCCGACGCCCGTGTCGAGCACCGTGAACACGACCAGGTCGTTGCTCTGCACGAAAGGCTCCGGGATGCCGTCGGGCGACGTGAACGGCCAGACGCTGGGCAGGATCGGGGTGAGGCCACCCGGATCGCCCTGCGCGAGGTAGTTCGACGCATCCCACGGCTCCGGCGGCACACGACGGCTCCGTCCGCTCAGCTCGTGAGCCGCGCCGTGCGTGTTGCCCGTGTTCGAGGTCTCCAGGTAGTTCACGCCGTTCTCGGAGCGGAAGCGATTCCACAGGTGGGAGTGTCCGCTGTGCACGAGGTCGACCCCCGATGCCTCGAGCAGCGGCACGAGGTCGCGCAGCAGGATGTCGTCGGCCCTCGGATACTCGTACCGCACGCCGACGACCGCGCCCGCGGCATCCCTCTCCTCGATCCGGACCGGATCGGCGAACGGCGGAAGGATGTTGTTCCCGAGGCCGTGCGGACCCTCGTGGAGCATGACGACACGGAAGCGTGCGGCGCAGAACGCGTCGGACGCGAGCTCGGCGCGGAGCCACTCCCCCTGCGCGCTGCCGACGGAGAGCGGCTCGAAGATGTGCTCGCCGTAGCCCTGTGCGAGGGGATCGTGGAGCGTCGCGGCCGCCTCTTGGTAGCGGCTCGTCTCGACGCG
The DNA here is from genome assembly GCF_039614715.1 of Microbacterium sp. AZCO. Taxonomy (GTDB): domain Bacteria; phylum Actinomycetota; class Actinomycetes; order Actinomycetales; family Microbacteriaceae; genus Microbacterium. The sequence goes on from NZ_CP154857.1 coordinate 2,347,580, forward strand.
ATCGGCCGGATCCGGGTCCGCCGTCGACCGACGCCACACCCGGGTCGCGAAGAGCGAGACGAGGCGGATGTCACCGAACGTGACGGCGTAGTACCTCTCACCGCCCGGGGAATCGGCGGGGACGGTGAACAGCTCCTCGTACGTGGCCGTGCTGAACGAGTGGGCCTCGATCCACTCGGCCCGCGCGCCGGTACCGTCGAAGGCGGCTTCGGCGATGGCGCGCGGGACCGCCGCGACCATCGAGGCAGGGACGCTTGTCATGCCCTCGATGCGGCCGCCGACGTCGTGGTTGCCGATCGCGGGGAACAGCGGCGCATGCTGGATGATCTCGCCGCCGCGGTAGTCGACGAGCCCCTGCGAATCGGCGCGCCGCGCCCGGCCCTGCAGCGCCGGGAAGAAGGCGCTCCCGATCTCGTCGTCGAACCACGACGACGCCCGATCCGCCTGGTCGGCGAGGTCGCCGGCGAGGAAGACGGCATCCACTCTCCCCAGCGTCTCGCCGGCCTTCTGCAGGTTGGCGGGAGTGTTGGGCATCCCCTGGTGGTCGCTCGTGAGCAGCACGCGGAGCGGGTCCCCGGGTCGGGGTGCGGAAGCCAGCGTGAAGGTGCCGGAGAGTGCGGCGGTCGCGGCATCCATCGATATGACGCGATAGGGATGCCGCGTGCCGGGCGCGAGACCGTCGACCGCCGCCTCGTGCCGCCACACCGCGCGAGGCACCATGCCGTCTTCGACGGCCGGACGTCGATCTTCGGGGATGCGGGAGGCGTGGTCTTCGAAGACGCGGGAGAGCCGAGTCGTCGTCGCTGTGAAGACGCGAACGCCGGGGACTACGGAGCCGGATGCCGCGTCCCGCGCCTCCGCGTCGCTGAGGCCGCCGACCCCCTCGCCGACGAGGACGGCGTGCCCGTCGCCCTCGAACTCGGTCGCCCACGCCACTCGCACGCCGTCGGCGGTCGGAAGCTGCAGGTAGGGGTCGCAGAGGAGTGTGGTCATCAGGCTCGACGGTAGCGGGGGCGGGGAACGAGGTGTGAACGTGGGATGAGCCGCTCGTCGGCTGAGGCTCGACGCCTCGACAAGCTCGGCGACCGGAGGGTGCGCCTCGACAAGCTCGGCGACCGGAGGGCGCCTCGACGAGTTCGGCGACCGGGGAACGGCGAGAGCTCGGCAGCCGCGAGGGACGGGCCGGCCGGGGTCGGGCGGTCAGCGGGAGCGGAGGCCGCGCACGCCCGTGCCGCCGCGCATGACGTCGCCGAAGTGGAATGCCAGGACGAGCGCCATGCAGGTCGCGGCGAGCGCCGCGGCGACCCATTGGCCGGGCGTGCGGATTCCGCGGGCGACGAGCAGGCCGCCGGCGACGGCGTTGGCGGTGCTCCAGGCGACGTTCACGACCGGTGCCGACATGCCCACGCCCGGCGGGTCGGCGAACGGCGTCGGGAAGGGCCTGCCCTGGATGCCGGCGACTCCGTGCGGCACCGCGTTGACGAGCAGGGCGGCGCCGAAGGCGGCGCGGACGACGGCGAGAACGGGCATGGCGCCACCCTACGACGGCGGGCGCGTCAGCGGCGCGTGGCCCAGCCGGCGAAGAGGGCGTGCAGGAGCGCGGGCACCGACGCGACCATGAGGATGGTCCCGAACACGACCTCCTGCGAGCGGAGCAGGATGCCGCCGATGAGCAGGCCCGCGAAGAGCGTCGCCGACACGACCCGGCGCCCCATGCGCTCGAGCCCGCGCATCCGCTGCTCCAGGCGCGGTGTCTCGACGGCGACGCGACCGTTCTCGAGGCGCGTCGCGAGGTCGTCGAGGCGCCGCGGCATCCGCGCGACGATTCCGGCGACCGAGACCGCCTCCGCGCCGAACGCCTGCAGCACATTGCCGCGCTCGTCGCGGAGCAGCTGCGCCGCGTACGGCTCGACGGAGCTCCAGATGTTGAACTCCGGGTCGAGGGCGCTGCACATGCCCGACGTCAGCGAGATGGCGCGGACGATCAGCAGGAAGTTCTCCGGCAACTGGAACGGCAGCGACCGCACGACGTCGCCGAACTCGACCGCGAAGTCGCGGAACTCCTTGGGGTCGACCCGCTGCAGCTCGGCGAAGCCCATGCCGCCGAACCGAGCGAAGAGCTCGGTCATCGCGCGTTCGAGTTCGTTCGTGTCGGCCGACGGCAGCAGCACGCCGACATCGCGGATGCTGGCCACGAGCTGCCGTCCGTTGCGTCCCGCCACCGCGATGAGCAGCTGCTGGAGCCCGTGCCGCAGGCGGTCGGGCACCTCGCCCATCATCCCGAAGTCGATGAAGGTCAGTCGCCACGGCGGAGACCCCGCGACACCGCCGTCCGCTCCCCCGGGCAACGGTGTGACGAAGATGTTGCCCGGGTGCGGGTCGGCGTGGAAGTACCCGTCGACGAAGAGCTGGTCGAACATCACGGTCGCGAAGGTGTGCGCGACCTCGGTCGGGTCGATCCCCGCCGCGCGCAGGGCCTCGACGTCGTTGATCTTGATCGCGGTGACGTCGGAGAGGGTCAGCACGCGGCGGGTCGTGCGCTCCCACGCGATCGCCGGCACGCCGACGCGCGGGTCGCGGGCGAAGTTCTCGGCGAACCGCTCGGCGTTCAGCGCCTCGTGGAGATAGTCGATCTCGAGCATGCTCGTGTGCGCGAACTCCTCGACGAGCCCCGGCAGGTCGACGTGATCGGAGATGACGCGCACGCTGCTGAGGTATCGCGCGACGCGGCGAAGGGCGTGCAGGTCGACATCGACGATCTCATCGATGCCCGGTCGCTGGATCTTCACCACCACGTCGGTGAATCCCGCGTCGACGGCGTCCGCGGGCAGCAGGCGCGCGCGGTGGGCCTGACCCAGGGATGCCGCGGCCACGGGGCTCGGGTCGACCCATTCGTACGCCCGGTCGAGCGGCAGACCGAGCTCGGCTTCGGCCAGCTCGCGGATGGCGGGGAACGGGACGGGCGGCACCTCGTCCTGCAGTCCCTCGAGCTCTTTCGTGATCTCGGGCGGCAGCACGTCGAGGCGCGACGACATGAACTGCCCGACCTTGATCATGAGGCCGCCGAGCGACAGCGCGAGGGTGTGGAAGTTGCGTGCGATGTTCGTGAGGCGGGCGGCGCGCCCGCGCGCCGCGAACCGGCTCAGCCCGATGCGGGGCAGGAACAGCTCGTACCACCACGCCTGCAGCATGTACCTGATCGCGAACCGCATGATGCGGCGATATCGGGCACGCGAACTGCCGACGTCGGCCATCGATTCTCCAGGTCGGGAAGCACCGTCCGGACGCGCCGGCCGGCTCAGTGCAGGCAGACCTCGTCGGCGTCAGGTGTCGACAGGACTCAATCCTCGGCGAGGATCGAGTAGAGCCTACGCCGGGCCTCGTCGAGCACCTCGACGGCCTGGCGCACCTGATCCGAGGAGCCCGAGCGCCCCACCGCGGCCGCCGCCTGAGCGAGCTTCATGCCCGCTTTCGGAAGCGCGCCGGTGCGGGAATCCTGGGAACCCGAGCCCGAGCTCGCCCACGGCGCGGGCTTCCCCTCCGAGGCGTCCACCTCGGCCTGACCGGCCTCCGTGATCGTGTAGGTCTTCTTGCCGCCGGACTCCGTCGCGGTGATGAGTCCCTCGTCGGCGAGCATCTGCAGCGTCGGGTAGACGGAACCGGGGCTCGGCTTCCACGACCCGCCGCTGCGCTCCTCGATCTCATGGATGATCTGGTAGCCGTGCATCGGCTGCTCGGCGAGGAGCGCGAGCACCGCGGCGCGCACATCGCCGCGAGCCATGCGGCCGCCGCCGCCCACGTTTGAGAAGCGCTGCTCGAATCCCTCGCGGAGCTGATCGAGGGCGTCCCACAGACCGGGGCCGGGGAACCCCCCGCCGGTGCCCTTGTGCCGGCCGCCGAAGGGATCGGGGAACGAACCGCTCATGATGGACCTCCTTGCGATGTGTCGCCCTACTCCGGACGATACCTACCGATATATCGCTGATTGGATGCCGAGTCGAGAGAATCGCCCGAATTCACGGGCTGGATTCAGGTTCGGCGGCGCACGACGTCTCACTCGACGATCGGTCGGACAGACCCGGCGAGCGGCTCTTCGCGGCGGGAACGGCCACGGCTCGGCGCGCGCGGGTACTCTCGACGCATGGCGGCCGCGGAACCAGGGTGGTACGACGACGGCACCGGCACACAGCGCTGGTGGGACGGCACGCGCTGGACCGAGCACTACGCCGACTTCAGCACGCCCCGCGTCGAGCTGCACACGGGCCCCGGCGCCGTCGGGACTCCCGACGAGTTCGGGGGGATCGTCGTCGACGCGCGCGTCATCCGGTGCGGTCGCCTCAGCCAGCCCATCGGCGGAGTCACCGCACTCGTCGGAACTGCGGACGAGATCCGCAAGCGTCCCGCCTTCGTCCTGGCGGTGCGAATGAGGACGCTCTTCAGCGCGGCGGGACCTATCAAGCCCCGCCACTTCGCGCGCCAGTACCCGTCGTCGCTGCACGTGGCGGTGGAGAGCCCGCAGCAGGTCTGGCTCGCGCCGGTGGGATCGCAGGACGAGTCCCGCGCACGCCAGTTCGCATCGTGGGTCAACGCGAGCGCGCAGCACTACCGATACGGGTAGCGTCCCCCACCCCCGTGAGGGAGGCGTTCGGCGCTTCAGACCACAGCCGTCACGCCGTCGTCGGCGTCGCACGGATGTTGACGGCACGGCGCGGGCCGTCGCCCATCACGAAGTCGAGACGCACCGGCTCCGCGCCGGACTTCGCGTAGAGCCGGACGCCGTCGCCCAGTAGGACAGGCGCGATGTGCAGGTCGAACTCGTCGAGAAGGCCGCGCTCGAGCAGCTGGCGGCCGATCGACGCCGAGAGGATCTCGACGTTCTTGCCGCCCGCGGCATCCCGAGCGATCTCGATCGCCTCCGCGAGGTCGCAGTCGAGGAGCGTGATGCCGCGGCTGGGCGGTGCGTCGTCGGGATGATGCGTGAGGACGAAGACCGGCCCGCTCCAGGCTCCGCCGTACAACGTCGCCGCGTCCGGGAAGGCATCCAGCCCCCGTCTCCCACCGAGAACGGCACCGGTCGTCGCGATGTACTCCTCGATGAGGCCTGGCCGGGTGGTGAATCCGTCGAGCCATTCCATCGAGTGACCCGGCCCCGCGATGAAGCCGTCGAGCGACATCGTGAAGTGGCAGATCACCTTGCCCTCGGCCGTCTGCGGGGCGGTGTCCGGAATCATCATGAGGATTCCGGAGCGGGCGCACGCCGTACGTCATAGAGCACGTGCGTCACGAGGGAGGCTCCGCGGGAAGCCACCTGCCGGAGGTCGATCCGGCCAAGCCCCTCGAACGGCCGCAGCCCCTGGCCGAGGATGATCGGCGACACCTGCAGGAAGAGCTGATCGATGTGCCCCGCGGCCAGGTACTGGTTGATCGTGCTCACACCGCCCGCGATGTGCACGTTGCGCTCGCCCGCGGCATCCCGTGCCCGCTCGAGCGCATCGTCGATGCCGTCGGTGACGAAGTGAAAGGTCGTCCCGCCCTCCATCTCGATGGACTCCCGCGGATGGTGCGTGAGGACGAAGACGGGCGCGTGATAGGGCGGGTTCGGTCCCCACCAGCCACGCCAGTCGCGGTCCCACTCTCCTCGCACCGGTCCGAACATGTTCCGCCCCATGACGAACGAGCCGGCGTCGACGATCGCATCGATCTCCTCCCGGTTCTCGTCGGGCGTCTCAAACATCCAGCGGTGCAGCAGGCCGGGCTCGACATCTCCGAACGGGCGGTGCTCGGTCTGGTTCTCGCCGGCTCCGACGCCGTCGAGCGAGATCGTCATGGTGCCGATGACGCGTTGCATATCCCACCTCCACCGATTGCACTCTGCAATCAGAGCACACGGTACGCCCGACTGGTTGTAGAGTGCAAGCAGTATGACTGACACCCAGCGGTCCGGATGCCCGATCAACCTCTCGCTCGAGGTCATCGGCGACAAATGGTCGCTGCTCGTTATCCGGGACATGATGTTCGGCAATCGCCGGCACTTCCGGGAACTGCTCCTCGGGTCAGAAGAGGGCATCGCGTCGAACATCCTCGCCGACCGCCTGCAGCGCCTCACCGAGGAGGGCCTCATCTCGCGGCGCCCCGACCCGACCCATAAGCAGAAGGTCATCTACAGCCTCACCGAGCCTGCGATCCAGCTCGTCCCCGTGTTGGCGGCGCTCGGCTCGTGGGGCCGGCGGCATCTGAAGGTCTCTCGGGAGCTCGCGATCCGCGCAGAGCTGCTCGAGCGCGGCGGTCCGGAGATGTGGGATGCCTTCATGGACGAGCTGCGCGAGCAGCATCTCGGCATCGGCCGGCCGGCCGGGTCACGGTCCGTGTTCGCGGAACTGCGCGAGGCGTACCTCGCCGAGGTCGCCGCGGCGGGCGTCAGTCGAGGCGCGTGACGTCGATCTGCAGCTCGTGGGCGAGCCGCTCGAGCTCGGCGACGAGGGAGTCGACGTCGACGGACGCCGGCACGGCCGCCGAGATCGTCGCCTCGAACAGGCGACCGCCGGCCATCGCGGCATCCCTCGTCTCGCTCGTCATGCGCTCGATCGACACCCCCTGCGCGCCCAGAGTCGAGGAGAGCTCACGGACGATCCCGGGATGGTCGTTGCCGAGGACCTGGAAGGCGAAGCGGCGGGCGGGAGGAGCATCCACTCCCCTCTCGGTGCCGGGGATCGCGACGGCCACCAGCCCCTCCACCTGCGACAGCGCCTGACGAAGCGCTTCGCCACGCTCCGGCGCGACCGAGACCTCGACGATCCCGGCAAAGGCTCCCGCGAGCTCGGCGAGCTGGCTGTTCTCCCAGTTGCCGCCGTGCGCGGCGATCACCTCGGCCACCGCGGCGACGAGTCCGGCGCGGTCGTCGCCGACGATCGTGAGCACGAGAGTTGTCATGGCCTCAGGGTAGGCCACGGTCAGCGGCAAGGTAGGAAAGCGGTCAGGGCGCCGGAGGGAGCAGCGGTCGAAGCGCGTCGCCCATGACGCCGGCGAGCTCGGCGCTGAACGCCGCCGTCATGTGGTGCGAGTCGCGGTAGACGAGGGTGTTGCCGAGGATCGGGGGGCACCAGTCGGAGGTGCAGAGATAGTCGGTGAAGTCGAGGAGCGGGATGCCACGGGCCGACGTCGCCCGCACCGCAGCCTCCCGCGACGCATCCCTGAGCGCGACGGCCCTCGACTGTCCGCAGACCTCGGCATCGTCGAGATGCGCCGAGAGGCACGGCGCGGGATCCTCGCGGAGATCGGGCGTGTCGGCGATCATCGCCTTCGGCGCCGTGATGGCGTCGAGGGTCTTGCCGTAGGCGGCTTCCCACGTCGCGACATCGTCGTCGACGCCCGGTGCGAGGTCGGGGTCGCTGTAGCCCGCGAGCAGCACGAGCGCGGGCGGCGTCTCGTCGTTGATGCTCGCGATGACCGCCTGACGCCACTCGGCGCACTGCGGATAGGGCGTGCCGCGGCGCGTCGAGTCGATCGTCGCTACCGGACAGGAGCTCTTGGTGTGCACTTCGAGCGCGTACCCGGCCGCCAGTGCGAACCGCTCGATGGCGGGGAACCAGTGCGCCGCGTGCGAGTCACCGAACAGGACGATGCGCGGTGCGGCGGGATCGCCGTAGACGCAATCGCCGGCGTCTGTCGCCGCCGTCCCGCGCATGCAGTGATCGGCATAGACGCTGGGGAGGCTGTCGTCGGCGTCGCGGAGGGAGGGCTTCAGGTTCTCCGGGACGAAGTCGGTGACCTGCGGCGGACTCTCGATCGCGGGTGCCGCGGCCTGCTGCCCCGCGCTCAGCGTGCGGGTGTCGGCATACGCGTAGGCGCCCGTCGCGACGAGCAGGCACGCGACCGATCCGGCCGCGGCCCCGATGAGCGTGCGACGCGCGTGAGCCCGGGTGAGCCAGGGGGCGCGGCGGATCGGGTCTTCCACGAAGCGGTACATCGCCCACGCCGCGGGGACGCAGGCCGCCGCGATGAGAAGCGTCACCCAGAGCGGCAGCCCGTCGCGCGCGACCGCCTCCGGGATCACGAGTGCCGGCCAGTGCACGAGGTAGAGGGAGTACGAGATCGTGCCGAGGAACACCATCCCGCGCGTCGACAGGAGGCGCGTGGGCGCGAGCCGGTGACCCGACGCGCCCGCCGCGATCACGAGGGCCGTGCCGAGCACAGGAACCGCCGCCCACCCGCCCGGGAAGGGCACGTCCCCGGTGAGGAGCACGACCGAGCCGGCGATCGCCGCGAGGCCCAGCCACCCGAGCGCGGGGGCGAAGCGCTCCGGCACGACGCGGTCCCGCCGCAGCAGGAGGAACGCGACGAGCCCGCCGGCGCCGAGCTCCCACGCGCGCGTCGGCAGCCAGAAGAACGCGAGCGGCTGCGAGTCGAACGTCAGCCAGAGGCAGGCTGCGAAGGATGCCGCGACGACGGCGAGCAGCATCCCGAACAGTGCGCGGCGTGACCTGATCACGAGCCACGCGAGCGCGAGGAGTGCGGGCCAGACGAGGTAGAACTGCTCCTCGACGCCGAGCGACCAGTAGTGCTGGAAGAGCGACGGGTTGCTCGATTCGGCCAGGTAGTCGGTCTGGTCCATCGCGAAGAGGTAGTTCGGCACGTAGAGCGCCGTCGCGATGGCACCCCGCCACACCTTCTCCATGAGCAGCGGCGGGTACCAGAGCAGGGCCGCGATGATCGACAGCACGAGCACGAGGAAGGACGCGGGCAGGATGCGGCGAGCCCGGCGCGCATAGAACCTGCCGAAGCGTATGCGCCCGTCGCGCTCGAGACTCCCGAGCAGATGCGTCGTGATGAGGAAGCCGGAGATGACGAAGAACACGTCGACTCCGACATAGCCTCCCGGGAGGAAGGGCAGGCCCGCGTGATACAGCACGACCGCCCCCACCGCGATCGCGCGGAGTCCCTGGATGTCAGCGCGGAACCCGGAGGAGTCGGCCCCGTTCGCGGTGCGCTCTGCCACGTCCGTGAGTGTAGGCGGGGCGTCTGAACCGGACAGGGGTCTTGACAGCTCGGTCGCCGAGCCTCTGGCGGGGCGCCCGGCGCGTCCCTATGGTCGAGGGTGGCACTGCTCCCCGCACTCGATCGGATCGATGAGATGCCCGCACCCCGCCGCACGATGTCGACCCTCGCGGGCTTCTGGGTCGTCGCGGCGAGCTTTACCACCGTCACGGCGTACGCGACGGTTCCGACCCCGCTCTACCCCCTGTACCAGGCGCAGGACGGCTTTCCCGTCCCCGTCATCACGCTCATCTTCGCCGCGTTCGCGGTCGGCGTCGTGGTGAGCCTCTTCCTCGTCGGGCACATCAGCGACTGGGTGGGGCGGCGTCGCATGATCCTCATCGCGGTGTCGGTGTCCGCCGTCTCGGCCGTGATCTTCCTGGTCTGGAACGCGGTCCCCGGGCTCATCGTCGCCCGCTTCGTCGACGGCGTGAGTGTGGGAACCCTCACCGCGGCCGCGACCACTCACCTCGCGGAGCTGCGCTCGCGCGCGCGGCCCGACGAGTCGCCGGCCTTCGCGGCGTCCGTCGCCGGCGCGGCGAATCTCGGCGGCCTCGCCCTAGGCCCGCTCATCGGCGGCCTGTTCGCCGAGTTCCTGCCCGATCCGCTGGAGCTCCCGCACGCACTCTTCCTCGCGCTGTTCGTCGCGGCGCTGCCCGTCCTGCGGAGCGTGCCCGAGACCGTCCTGACTCCCGCGAGCCCGCCGGCGTATCGCCCGCAGCGCATCGCGCTTCCGTCCGCCTCACGATCGGCGTTCGCGGCTGCCGGCATCGGAGCGGCCGCCTCATTCGCCCTCTTCGCGCTCTTCACATCCCTTGCCCCGACCTTCCTGCATGAGAGGTTCCGGGTCACGGATCACCTCGCCGACGGCGCGGCCGTCTTCGCCGTGTTCGGCGCCGCGGCTCTCGCCCAGCTCGTGCTCGCTCGGGTCGCGCAGCGCGTGCAGCTGACCATCGCGATCGCCTGCTTCGCCCTCGGCCTCGCATCCATCGCGCTCGGGGCCGTCGTTCCGTCGCTCGCCCTCTTCCTCATCGGCGGGATCGTGGCGGGTGCGGGAGCGGGCATCATGTTCCGCTCGGGAATCGCGACGGCGGCGACCGTCGCCGAGCCCGATCGCCGAGGCGAGACGCTCGCGCTCCTCTTCCTCATCGCCTATGTCGGGCTCGTCGTGCCCGTGCTGATCGTCGGGGTGAGCCTCGCGTTCGTTCCCGAGACGACGGTGCTGCTCGTCTTCTCGGCACTCGTCCTCGTCGCGACGATCGGCGCGGGCGTCGTCATGCGCCGCCGAGCCGCGGCCTGACACCTCAGGCGTCGGCGACGGGCTGACGCAGGATCGTCCTGAGCTTCTCGGGCGCCGTGCGGCGGCGGTCGCTCAGGTAGACCTCGTGATGGAGTCCCCGCATTCGCAACCCGGAGTCGGGGATGGCCCTCGTATGGAGCTCGTCGAGAACGGGCGCTTCGTCGTCGTACGAGCCGACATGCAGCGTCTGCACGCAGCGTCCCTCCGCGAGCGTGTCGAGGCGGACGCTGGAGAATGCGGATGCGTCGCCCCCCGTCGTCCGCACGCGTTCGAGGTGCTCGTCGGCGATCCAGTCCGGGACGAGGTTGAGGAGCGTCCAGCTCCACAGCGACTTGTCCCGGGCACTCGTGAAGGCGGTCAGGTCGTCGGCCCACCAAAGACCTTCGAGCGGCATGACGACGTAGTCGCGGTCGAGCTCCCGCTTGCTCAGGAATTTCAGGCCGTAGGCGAGTCCGAACAGGGCAGAGACGGCATCGCCGTACCCCGCGGACGTGTTGGGGTCGCCGTGCCCATCGATCATCAGGTACCGGAGCCGCGGCACCTCCACGACGTCGAAGCGGCCGCGCCGGGCGCGGTACGACGGGATCTCCTTCTTCAGATCGATCTTGTCCATGTCGCCTCCGATGTCAGACGCCGGCCTCGACGGCGCCGGCCGCGACGAGCGCCAGCTCGTCGCCGTGGAGCGGGCCGATGAGCTGCACGCCGACGGGGAGTCCGCCACGGTCGGTCCCGGCCGGCACGGCGACGGCCGGCAGGCCGAGGAAGTTCACCGCGACGACGAGGCGCAGGTCTCGCCAGGCCGCGTCCGCGGCATCCTCTCCCCCGAGATCGAAGTCCGGCTCGGGAGTCCGGCGCGTCGACACGGGGCCGAGGATGACCGGTACGTCGGTCTGCAGGCGGCGCCACGCGGCCGCGATGACGGCGCGGCGCGCCCACGCCGAGGCGTACTCGGCGGCGGTCTCGAAGGGCCGCGCCGCGGCGGTACTGTCGCGCAGGAACGCGGTCGCCGAACGCCCGAGCGGCTCGGGCAGGCGGCCCGGTCCGAGCGTCAGCAGCATGTCGGTGCACGCGAGCCGACGCCAGAGGATCGCGGCCTCCTCGAGCAGCGGCGGCTCGACCTCGACCACCTCCCAGCCCGCTGTCGCGAGCGCCGCGGCCGCACGATCCACTCCGTTCCGGATGTCATCGTCGACGCCCCACCCGAGCGGGTCGCGCACGACGCCGACGCGCCGGGGCGCGGCATCCATCGCCCGCACCGCGACCGAGACGGGATCGGAGGCATCCACCCCCTCGAGCACCGACAGCGCGAGGGCGAGATCGTCGACGGTGCGGGCGAGAGGGCCGTTGACCGAGAAATGCTGCAGCGTGAGCGCGACCGGCACGTCTCGCACGGCCGCGCGCGGCACTCGTCCGGCTGAGGGTCGCAGGCCGGCGATCCCCACCGCCGATGTCGGGAGTCGGATCGACCCGCCGAAGTCGTTGCCCAGCGCGAGCGCAGCCATGCCGGTCGCGACCGCGACGGCGTCGCCCCCGCTCGAGCCGTACACCGACCGGTCCGCGGCGAAGGGGTTGAGGGTGCGGCCGAAGAGGTCGTTGTCGGTGTCCCACCGCATCCCGAAGTCGGGCATGTTGCCGCGGCCGATCGGGATGGCGCCTGCCTCGCGCATCCGCCGCACGACTGTCGCGTCCGCGGCCGGGACCGCGTCGGCGAGGCCGCGCCAGCCCTGCGTCGTGGCCGACCAGGTCAGGTCGATGCTCTCCTTCACCGAGAACGGCACCCCCGCGAGAGGGCCCGGATCCTCGCCCCCGGCGACCGCCCGGTCGACGGCGTCGGCGAGAGCCCGAGCCCGGTCCGCGAAGATCACGGTCAAGGCGTTCAGCCGAGGGTTGGATGCCTCGATCCTCCGCAGGTGCGCGTCGACGACGTCTCGCGCGGGCAGCCGCCCGGCCCGCACCTCGGTCGCGAGCGCGCGGGCAGGCATCCCCTCGATCTCGGTCACTCCCCCACTCTCTCAGCCGACGTGGCTCACAGCGTGACGAGCGCGACGTCTCGAAGCACGCCGCCGTCGACGACCGCCGTCATCATCGTGTGGTGCGGCTGGCGGCGTCTGTCGGTGGGCGAGCCGGGATTGAGGAGGCGGATGCCGCCGGGCGACGTCGTGTCCCACGGGATGTGGCTGTGCCCGAACACGAGCACGTCAGTGGCGGGGAAGGCGGCATCCATCCTCCGCTCCCGCCCCTGCGCCGCGCCCGTCTCGTGGACGACGGCGAACCGCAACCCCTCGATCTTCTCCCGCGCGACCTCGGGCAGGCGGGATCGGAGGTCGGGTCCGTCGTTGTTGCCGTAGACCCCGAGCACGTCGCCGTGCCGCTCGAGCTCGTCGAGGACGGACGCCGCAACCCAGTCGCCCGCGTGCACGATGAGGTCGGCGGCGTCGGCAGCGCGCAGCACGGCGTCGGGCAGGCGGCGCGCGCGACCGGGGACGTGGGTGTCGCTGATGAGGAGCAGCCGCGTCGGCATCGTCAGGCCGATCCGACCACGGGCATCCCGAGCCATTCGCCCAGCTCGGCGATCTCGGCACGCACCATCTCGTGCTCCTCGGGCTCGAAGGGCAGGAACTCGTGCACCGCCGTCACGCGGAGGTTCTCGCGCGCCTTGTCGACCTCGGCGTCGAGCATGCCGACGAACCGGTCGCCGATCAGGATCGGGTGCGCGAAGTAGCCGTACACGCGCTGCGCCTTGGGCTTGAACTGCTCGAGCACGTACGTGAACTCGAACACCTCCTCGAGCCGGGGGCGATCGAAGAGCAGGCTGTCGTAGGGGTTGAGGAAGGCGACACGGCCGTCGGCGGAGTCGTCATCGAGGGCGGCGAGCGCCTCCGGATCGACCCGCCACTTCGCCCGCGACCCCTCGACCGAGATGGGCTCGCCCGCCTCGCCGACGGGCGTCCAGGGGGACTTCTGCTTGGCGATCCCGGCGGACTGCAGACGCCGCTCGTGCAGGAGCCGCTCGGCCTCGGCGTCGTCGTACTCGGGGAGGTCGGTCGGCCACACGCGCTCGGCGAGATCCCACACGCGGTGGCGGCCCTCGCGGCGTAGCACCGCGATCTCGCCGCGCCGGGCGAGCATCTCGAGCATCTGCGGCACCTGGTTGGATCCATACCAGCCGCTCTCGGTGTCGCGCGCCACCTGTGCGGTGTCGGGGATCTGGCTCGCGAGGAGCGGCCCCTCTCCGGCGAGCCGCGCGAGCACGTCGGCGCGGAACCGCGTGTTCGCCTCGAGCCACTGCCGGCTGCGCTCGTGCCGCGGATGCCGACGCATCGACGGCCGCATCAGCGGCAGGATGCTCATCGGGCGGAACGTGCCGTCGAATTCGAACAGCAGCCGGTCGATCTCGACGGCCTTCTGCAGCTGCCCCGGCTCGTACGACCATCCGATCCTCGACCACGCCACGGTGTGCTCGCACGGCGCGATCGTCGCCGTCGGATCGATCTTGATGTAACCGAGCTGCTCGGCGACCTCGACGACGTCACCCGGCCGGTCGGCGTCGAGCAGCTGCGCCCGCACGATGATGCGGCGCGCCTCGTCGCGCGTGAGGGTGCGGATCACGACCCCGCGGACGACCCCGGCTGTCCGCCTGCCGACCGGCCGTCCGACTCGTGCGGTCCCGACTCCGACGACGTCTGCGACTGGCCCGAGCTCGACGACTCGGACTTGCGGGCGCCCGCCTCGAGCACGTCGCCGGCGGGCAGCTCCTGGTGGCCGCCGAACTGCAGCCGCATCGCCGACAGCACCTGGTTGGCGAAATGATCCTCGCCGCGGGAGGCGAACCGTTCGAACAGGGATGCCGCGAGCACGGGCGCTGGCACGCCGATGTCGACCGCCGCCTTGACCGTCCAGCGGCCCTCACCCGAGTCCGAGACCCGCCCGGCGAGGCCGTCGAGCGTGGGGTTGTCCTGCAGCGCGGCCGCGGTGAGGTCGAGCAGCCACGAGGAGATCACCGACCCCCGCCGCCACAGCTCGGCGACCTTGGGCGTGTCGATCGTGAATTGGAAGAACTCCGGTTCTTCCAGCGGCGCGATCTCGGCCGAGTGCTCGGCCTCGCGCACGCCCGCGTCCGCGTGCTCGATGATGTTGAGCCCCTCGGCGAGCGAGGCCATGATGCCGTACTCGATGCCGTTGTGCACCATCTTCACGAAGTGCCCCGACCCCGACGGGCCGCAGTGCAGGTAGCCGAGCTCCTCGGGCGCGAAGTCGCCCGTGCGGCCGGGCGTGCGCGGGATGTCGCCGTTGCCCGGCGCGATCGTGCGCAGCACGGGCTCGATGTGCGCGAACGCCTCGTCGGGCCCGCCGACCATGAGGCAGTAGCCGCGGTCCAGGCCGAAGACGCCCCCGCTCGTGCCGACGTCGACGTAGTGGATGCCGGAGTCCTTGAGCTTCGCCGCGCGTCGCACGTCATCGCGGTAGTTGGAGTTGCCGCCGTCGATGATGATGTCGCCCGCCTCGAGCACCTCCGCGAGCTGGTCGACGACCTTCCCCGTGAGCCCAGCGGGGATCATGAGCCACACGGCACGGGGCGCGTCGAGCTTCGATGCGAGGTCGGCGAGGTCGGATGCGCCGACGGCACCCTCGCCGGCCAGGCCCGCCACGGCATCCTGATTCACGTCGTAGACGACGCAGTCGTGACCGTCGCGCATGAGCCGCCTGACGATGTTGGCGCCCATCCGCCCGAGTCCCACCATTCCCAGCTGCATTGCGTCTCCCTGTCTCGGATCCGATCGGCCGCAGGCTGGCGCCGGGCGGCTACCGTCGCAGTCTAGGCACCTGCGACGGCTTCGGCTCGGCCCTTGTCGTTCCCGCCGCCATCGCTTAGAACATCCACGGCTCGAGTCCGTCCATGCCGCCCTGCCGCGACGGGTCGGCGATGACGGCGGGAGGGATGCGGCGGCGCCGCAGGCGGCGCACGAAGACGTTGCGCATGACGCCCGCGACGCCCGTCGCGCCGACACGCACGCGCGTGAGCTCGCGCGCCCGCGGACCCGTCGGGATGTCGCGCGGCAGCGCGTTCGCCGCGACGATCCAGTCCGGCATCCCGAGCAGCCGGAGCACCTGGCGCAGGCGCTCGGATTCGAAGACGCTGTCGGGGTCGAGCTCGTCCTCGAGCAGCTCCGCGAGCTCCTCTCCGACCTCCGGCCGACCGGCGAGCTCGGCGAGGGCGTACGCCGATGCGCCGCCCACGGGCTCCGCGACGACATCCCTGTCGGCGTCGGGCTCGAGCGACGGGTCGCTGCAGTAGCGCCCGATCTCGTCGCCGCCCTGCCACCCGACGACGGCGAGCTGCCGGTCCCGTCGCACCTGCACCGCGACGACGGGCGCGAGGATGCGCCGGGCCAGCTCCGCGCCCACGTCGATCGCCCCTCGCCGCTCGCTCGCGACGACACCCGCGCCGCGGTCGCCGAGCAGCACGACCCAGCCATCCCGAGGAGGCACGATCCACCCCGAGAAGCGGATGCCGCGCAGCACCTCCTCGACCGTCTCGCGCACGGCCTCGTCGCCGCGCACGAGGATCGCCCCGTACGAGTAGCCGTCCGGGCCGCCGGTCTCGCCGGCGCCGACGCCGACGGGAGGGATCGCCATCGTCAGCGGGCGTCTTCGATGAGATGCAGCTGCGTCCCATCGACGTCGATGAGGTAGCCGGCGCGCTGACCCCACTCCTGGAGGGCGATCGGGATGAGTCGAGGGATGCCGCGCTGCACCTCGGGCACGCCGCTCGCGCGGACGGCCGCGAAGAGCGCCTCGAGGTCGGCCACGCGGATGCTCGCCATGAACCAGCTGGCGTAGGGATCGTGTTCGGGCGCGAGGAAGAACTCCAGCTCGAGCGGCCCCCGCTGCAGGATGAGCCAGCCGCCGTCCCGGTAGGCGACCTCGAAGCCGAAGCCGCCGTAGAACTCCACAGTCGCGTCGAACGACCGCGACGGGAGGTTAGGCACGGCGCGGTCAGCCATCGATCGCTCCGGCGGATCGTCTCATTGGAAATCCTCCGGCTCGACGTCGTCGAGGAACTTCTTGAACTCGTCGAGGCGCTCCGCCGCATTGCTCTCGGGCTCCGCGTCGGTCACGGCGTCGGGCATCCCCGCCTCCGACATGACGTCGTCGGCGACCCAGATGGAGGCGCCGACGCGCGACGCGAGGGCGACGGCATCCGACGGTCTCGCATCGACCCGCACCTGTCCGCCCGCGGTCGAGAGGGTGATCTCGGCGTAGAAGGTGCCGTCCTCGATCCGCGTCACCTCGACCCGCAGCACCTCGGCGCCGAGCGTCTCGATCATCGAGCGCATGAGGTCGTGCGCGAGCGGTCGCGGCACGTCGGCGCCCTCGATCGCGATGAGGATCGACGTCGCCTCCTGCTGTCCGATCCAGATCGGCAGGATCGGCCCCGACCCGGGAAGCTCGTCGATGGGCTTCAGGAGGATGACGTGCTGGCTCGCCGCGTCGAGCGCGACTCCGGCGACCCTGACCTGAACCATGTCGCCTCCTCCCGCCGGCGGGACCTCTCCTGCCATGGTAGGCACCAAGCAGCGCGCTCGGCGCGGAGTCGGCGCTGTATTCACCGGAATGGATGCTGCGCGGTTACCGTTGCAGTCACCGTGAAACGCTTCGGAACCCTGTCCTTCGGCCATTACGGCCCTCTCGGCGGCGGGCGTGAGCTCACCGCCCGCGACTCGATGCTGCAGGCGATCGACCTCGCCCAGGGCATGGACGACCTGGGCGTCAACGGCGTCTACTTCCGTGTACACCACTTCGCGCGGCAGCAGTCCTCGCCGATGCCGCTCCTCGCCGCCATCGCGGCGAAGACCGAGCGCATCGAGATGGGCACCGGCGTCATCGACATGCGCTACGAGAACCCGCTCTACCTCGCCGAGGAAGCGGCATCCGTCGACCTGATCTCCGACGGCCGGCTCGCGCTCGGCGTGAGCCGGGGCTCACCCGAGTCGGTCGTGCGCGGGTACGAGGCCTTCGGCTACACCGGGTCGGAGGATCCCCGCGGAGCCGACGTCGCTCGCGATCACTTCTCGACCTTCCTGCGTGCGATCGAGGGCGAGGGCCTCGCCGAGCGCGACGCGCAGAGCCCCTTCGGCGGCGGGTCAGGGATGCAGCGCATCGAGCCGCACTCCCCCGGCCTGCGCTCGCGCGTCTGGTGGGGTGCGGGCAACCGCGACTCGGCCGAGTGGGCCGGGCGCGTGGGCGTAAACCTCATGTCATCGACGCTCCTGACCGAGGACCGCGGCCTCCCGTTCGACGTGCTGCAGGCCGAGCAGATCGACGCCTTCCGCGCCGCCTGGCGCGAGGCCAGGCACGCGGGCGAGCCGCGGGTCTCGGTGAGCCGATCGATCTTCCCGCTGACGACCGCGGAGGACGAGTTCTACTTCGGCGGACGCCAGGACGGCGAGGGCGTCGGCTACATCGACGGCTTCCGCTCGACCTTCGGCAAGACCTACGCGGCGGCTCCCGACGTGCTCGTCGAGCAGCTCAAGGAGGATGCCGCGATCGCCGCGGCCGACACCCTGATGCTCACGATCCCGAGCCAGTTGGGCGTGGAGTTCAATCTCCGCATCGCCGAGGCCTTCGCGACGCACGTCGCCCCCGCGCTCGGCTGGGAGTCGACCCGCGCCTGAGAGCTGCGGTCAGCCGGCGCGACGGCGGCGGACAAAGGCTGCGATGCCCCGCCACCCGACGAGGAAGACGAACAGGACGACCCCGGCGACGATCACGAACGCCACGGCGACGCCCTGACCCGAGACGCCGCGGAGCAGCATCCCGCCCACGAGCGTCACCGCCCAGACGCCGAGACCCGTGCGCAGCGGCGCCATCGGCGCGCGCCATGCGAGCGTGATGAGCCAGCCGAGCGCGAGGCCCGCGAGGAACGGCCAGGCCGTGATCCAGAGCCCCGGCAGCACGGCCTCCTCGTGACTCGCGCGGCCGATCGCGGCGAAGACGACGACGAGGACGACGTCGATCGCGAGCGAGGTGACGACGGAGCGCGTCGAGACGGAGGCGGAGACGGGAGTGGATGCCACGGCTCCAGCCTACGGAAGCGGCCCGAGGCGATCGCCCCGGGCCGCCTCCGTTAGACGGGTCAGACCGACGCGGGCGTCCACTCCGAGACGCGCGTGAGCTCGGCCACCTCGTCGGCGCTCAGCTCGACACGGCCGCCGTCGAGGAGGTCGGCGACCTGGTCGACACGGGACGCGCTCGCGATCGGCGCGACGACGGTGGGCTGGGCGCGCAGCCACGCGAGAGCCGTCGCGGCGACCGACACGCCGTGCGCCTCCCCGATGCGGGCGAGCGTGTCGACGATCGCGAGGCCCTGCTCCGTCGCGTATGCCGAGGCCGCCTGGGCGCGCGGCGAGGACTGGCCCGCGGCATCCGTCGACCGGTACTTGCCGGTCAGGAAGCCCTTCGCGAGTGAGAAGTACGGCACGAGCCCGAGGTGGAACTCCTGCGCGATCGGGATGATCGCCCCCTCCACCTCGTTGCGGTGCACGAGGTTGTAGTGCGGCTGGATCGCCACGGGGCTCGGGATGCCGAGGCTCCGCGCGATGTCGATCCATTCGCGGATGCGGGAGTCGGTGTAGTTCGAGACCGCGACGTGGCGCACGAGGCCGTCGCGCTGGAGCTCGCCGAAGGCGCGGACGGTCTCGGCGAGCTGCACCGACTCGTCGTCGAAGTGCGCGTAGTAGAGGTCGATCGTGTCGACGCCGAGACGGCGAAGGGATGCCTCGGCCGCGGCACGCACATTCGCCGCGGAGAGTCCCTTGAAGTCGGGATGCTGACTGACCTTCGTCGCCACGACCACGTTCTCGGGCTTCCGTGAGGCGAGCCACTCGCCGATGATCGTCTCACTCTCACCGCCCGAGTTGCCGGGCACCCACGCGCTGTACGAGTCGGCGGTGTCGATGAAGTCGCCGCCTCCCGCCACGAAGGCGTCGAGGATCGCGAACGACTCATCGCGGTCGGCCGTCCAGCCGAACACGTTGCCGCCGAGGCTCAGGGGGAAGACGTCGAGGTCACTGTTTCCGATACGGGTCATCTTCACGGCAACCCGCGCGGTGGCCCGCGGTATTCCGCCGCCGCGCCGACGATGACGGAAGATGACGCCGCTGCTACGCGTCCTCGGGCCCGCGGCCCGCGTCGAAGTTGCGGCGGTAGCGGGCGAGGGACTCCTCGAGCAGGTCGTCGGCGAGGAGCGCGACAAGGTCGGCGAGGGTGCCGACGCCGGGCAGCTGTGCCGTGATCATGCCACTCCCGCATGCAGCGCGAGCCGCACCGCGCGGCGCAGGTCGCCCTCGTACGGCCGGCCGTGACCGGGGAGGGCGAGCAGCGCCTCGGTGTCGGCGAGCCGGTCGAGACTCAGGAGAGCCGTCGCGGCGTCCGCCGTCGCTGCCCGCGCGACCACGCGAGGCCCCGTGCGGCCCGTGTACGGGTCGAGCGTCACGAGCGCGTCGCCGGTGAAGAGGATCCCGCGGTCGGGCAGATGGAACCCGCAATGACCGTGGGTGTGCCCCGGCGACCAGATGGGCACGGGGTGCCCGGGCACGTCGAGGGGGCGATCCGGCGCGACGTCGAGTTCGGCGCGCGTTCCCTTGACGAACAGGGCCCCCGCGGCCGTCATCGCGGCGAGGTACGGAAGTCCGCCGGGATGGCGGAACGGATAGGGCCAGCGCGGCGACTCGTGGTCGTAGCGATAGGGATGCCGCACCAGGGCGGCATCCGCCGCGTGGATGTGCGCGGGCACGGCGTGGTCGTGCCGGAGCCGCTCGCTGAAGCCGACGTGATCGAAATGCCCGTGCGTGAGGATGACGGCGTCGATGTCGGACGGCCGGGCGCCGACGAGGCTGAGCGCGTCTTCGAGCAGCCGCCACATTCCCGGCAGACCCGCGTCGACGAGCGTGATGCCGTCGGGTGACGTGAGCAGATAGCAGTTCACGCCAGCCCGATGCAGCCGATGAACCCCCTCGGCGACGACGGAGACGCCCTGCGGATCGCGTGCCATATCGCCAGGGTGCGAGGGGTTCGGGATGCTGCACCCGGGGCTTGCCCAGGGCGACCGCCGGTGCTACCGGAGTGGCAGAGCGGCCCGCCGCCCGCCGACGGCTACCGTGACGTCATGCCCGTCAGCCGCACCCGCCGCGCTCGCGCACAGCGCCGGCGCGCGAAGCGGGTCGCGGCGGCCGACAACGACCTGACCACCGCCGAGTGGGCCTCGATCCGCGAGGCCTGGGCCGCGTGCGCCTACTGCGGTGCGACGGCGGTGCCGCTTCAGCGCGACTGCGTGCTGCCGATCTCGCGGGGCGGCCGCTACACGCTCGAGAACGTCGTCCCCGCGTGCCGGTCGTGCAACGCGAGCAAGTGCAACGACGAGGTGACCTCGTGGATGCGGCGACGCCGCCTGGACGAGCCGCGCTTCCTTCTGCGCCACCGCGAGGTCGTGCTGACGCTGCTCGCCGCGCGCGGCTGACCACGCGGCCGGGTGCACGGCGCCTCGCCGTGCGACCCTGTTCGGCCGCGAGCGCTGCTGTTTCCTGCGAGCGCGGCCCGCGATCGCTGGCGCGGTCGCAGGAAACAGCAGCGGTGGGATGCCGGGGCGCCGACGGCGTCCCCGCCGGCGGTCGGTGGGGACCGGCTTCCAGGCTCAGCCGAGGCCGAACGCGTGCACGGGACGCCCGGTGCCGACACGGTCGAGGCGGAAGATCGCTCCGCTGAGCGGATGCCGGCCGAGGGCCTTGCGGCTGAGGCCCTCGCGGGCGCTCGCCGCGAAGAGCACGTCGAGGTCGGGCCCGCCGAAGGCGACGGACGTGACAGCCGGTGCGGGGAGGGGCGCAGCATCCATCTCCCGTCCTTCTGCGTCCCAGCACTGCACGATGCCCTCGCCGTACACGCCTCCCCAGAAGACCCCGTCGGCGTCGAGCGTGAGTCCGTCGGTGCTGCGGCCGACGAGGAACGGCTCGAGCGGGCCGACGGCGCCGTAGGGGCCGTACGCCGTGCGGTACACGGTCTCGTCCGAGGTGTCCGAGATGTACCAGGTGTCGCCGCCGGCGGACCAGTCCAGGCCGTTGGCGTTGTTGAAGCCGCCGGCGTAGACGCGGGCGGCGCCGTCGACGTCGACCGCGTAGACGCCGGCGTCGGAGTTCTGGGTGGTCTCGTCGATCGCGCCGACGACGAAGCGCCCGTACGGGTCGACTTTGCCGTCGTTGAACCTGATGCCCTGGTGCGCGTGCGGGATGTCGGCGAGGGTCCGCACGATCTGCCCGTCGGCGTCGAGCAGCACGATCCGCGACCGGAGCGCCGCGACATAGCCGCCGTCCGCCGCGGGCTGTACAGCGCTCAGGGGCGCGGGGAGCTCGACGACACGATCGTCCGAGCCGTCCTCGGCCCCGTCGAGCCGGCCGCGGTGAAGCGTGCCGCGCGGGATGTCGACCCACACGAGCTCGCCCGTGCGGTCGTCCCACCAGAGACCCTCCGGCACGCGCGCGTCGTCGCCGGTACGGAAGACGGTTGCCTCGATGTCCATGCCGGGACGGTAGGGCCGCTCGTCGGCATGTGTGCGGGGGGTTGCGTGGAGCGCCGCGGCCCGTTACGCCCCGCGCGGCTAGGGGCGGGCGAGCTCGTCGGGCAGCAAGGAGAACGTGCGGGTGTGCGCCACGCGGGCGCTCTCCGCCATGTAGCCGACGAGGATCCCGGGCGCCGTCACGACCGTGGTCTCGTGCAGCACGGCGCCGCCGTTCTCGGCATCCTCCCCCGTCGTCGTGATGTCGAGCACGCACCCGGGTGCGGCCGGCACGCGGCCGCGGAGGGACGTCGGGGAGGTTCGCGTGATGTGCGCACGGTAGCGGAAGGTGTACGGGATCGGGCCCAGCTTCAGCCGGTCGATCACGAGCCATTCCCGCCAGTCGCCGTCGGCGCCGCGTCCCCATCCGACCAGCTCGGCCGACACCATGAAGGCGTGCAGGCCCCGGTGCCGGGAGAGCTCGGAGAGGAAGTCGATCGCCACGACAGGATCCGCGGGCACGGTCGTCGTCAGTTCGAAGCGTCGGGTCGCCATGGGGCCATCATGGCCTCGCCGCGACGCGCGCGCACCTGCGCTCTGAAGCGACGACCCGCACGGCCTACGCCCGGCGAGGGTGCCGTGTCAAGGGACGTGTCCGACGGGGCCTCCGTCCCTAGTTTCGGATCATCCCACCGAGCCGAAAGGAACCGACGATGGCTCTCGCGCGCGACGTCATGACCCCCGGTCCGCAGTGCCTCGGGGAGCCCCGCACGATGGAGCAGATCTCGGAATGAACACGATCGCGCACGCTCCGACGGACCCGACGCGGGTCGGCCTCCAGCCTGCGCTGCAGACCGCCCGCCGACGCCAGTGGCTCGTGCCGGCCGGTCTGCTCGCGGCGATCGCCGTCGGGATCTTCGCCCTCACGATCCCGCTCAACCCCGCGATCTCGCTCACCGGGATCGTGCTCGACGTCCTCTTCTACGCCGCGATGCTCGTCTGCGCGGCCACCGTCCCGCAGCCGCGTGGGCGCAACCTCGCGTTCGCGTGGCTCATGGGTGGCCTGGCCGTGACGTCGGCGCTGCTGCTCCTTCTTCTCCTCGCCATCGAACAGATCACGTGATCGAAAGGAACGCATGAGCGCGCGTGACGTCGAGACCTTCTCCAACCGTGGCCAATGGGTGATGCGGGTGGAGGACGAGCCATCCCTGTCGCAGAGCTTCGCGAGTCGCGATGAAGCCGTGGAGGCGGGCGAGCGCCTGGCCGAGCGGCTCGGCACGACCCATCGCGTGCGCGAGAGCGAGCCCGAAGGATCCATCACGGACGAACAGGATCGGGATGCCGCCTCCGGCTCCACGACGGTTCCGGATGCCGCCCGACCGGCGCCCGACTCGCCCGACAGCCCGCTCCCGCCGACGACGGACGCCGACGGGATGCCCGTCGACAACCCCTCCGGCTGAGCGCCGCATCCTGCCCCGACGACGAAAGGACGACCATGACGATGCCCGAGACCACTCCCCAGCCCGGCGACGACTCGCTCGGCGTGGACGAGGAGCTCCTCGACGACGACAGCCCCGAGGCGACCGAAGTCGTCTCCGATGACGACGCCACCGAGGGTGACGTGCTCGCCGACCAGGTGACCGACGACGGCGTCGAGACGGACGAGTGGGGCGATCCCGTGACGGTCGCCGACCCCGAGATCCTCTCGGCCGACCCCGACGAGTACTCGGACACCCCGCACATGGGCAGCGTGCCGCGCCTGCTCGGTGAGGACGAATACCAGCCTGACACGCAGGGCGAGGACCCGATCTACGCCGAGCTCGGCGAGGAGGGTCAGGGCGACCTCGCCCCGGAGGACGAATAGACACCGACCGAACGCGGTACGACCCCGACCCGTCCACCGCCGCGAAGCGCGAAGTCGGCGCGCACAGCGGGACGACGCACACGAGCACCCAGAGGCGCCCGGTGGACGGGTCCCTCTCCGCGCCGGCTCAGTTCATCGACCGGAAGACGACCCCGCTGAGGCGGTCTTCGGACTCCGCCGAGTCGCCCTCGCCGCACAGTGCCGCCTCCAGCCGCGACGGGTACTCCCGTCCGCATGTCGTGCACTCGATCACGCGCCACCCCCTCGGATACGCCGAAGGCCGCTCCTCGCATCGGGGCGCGACCTCTGAACGACGGTATCGAGGCCGATCACGTCGGCGATAGTGATGCGATCACAAGAGTTCGACCGTCGAGTGCAGTGATGCCGACAACCGCACGAGCTCGTCCTCACCCGCGGGGGACGACAGGACTTCTCGCGGGACGCGCCCGGATCGCTAGGCTCATCGGCATGGCCACCAAGAACTCCCGCACCGAAACCACTGCCTGGGAAGACGACGACCTCGGCAGCAAGTCCACCCTGTGGGGTTTCCTCGCGGGCCTCGTCGTCGCCGCGTTCATCGCCGTGCCGCTGTCGGCCTCGTTCTCGTTCGCGACGCACCCGAACACCCAGCAGCTCTTCGCGGGGCGCCTCGCCAACGCCACGCAGGGCGGCTATGTGCTGTTCTGGTGGCTCGTGACGGCGCTGCTCGTGGCGCTGCCCTTCCTGGTGGGCTTCGCGGTCGCGAAGCTCTCGGGCCGCACGCTCGCGATCGTCGGCGCGATCATCGCGCTCCTCGTGATCGCGATCCTCATCGTGGGGCAGATGTTCGTCTTCTGACGCGTCTTCCCGCCGCCGGCCGTCACACGCCGGCGGCCTCCGGCACGGCGATGCGGTCGGCACGCGAGTAGACGTTCATCGACTCGCCGCGCAGGAATCCGACGAGCGTCAGCCCCGAGGCGTCGGCGAGCTCGACGGCCAGCGACGACGGCGCGGAGACGGCTGCGAGCACGGGGATGCCGGCCATGACGGCCTTCTGCACGAGCTCGAAGCTCGCGCGGCCCGACACCTGCAGCACGGTTCCGCGCAGCGGAAGACGATCTTCGAGCACGGCCCAGCCGACGACCTTGTCGACGGCATTGTGTCGCCCGACGTCTTCCCGCAGCACGAGCAGCTCGCCCGAGGCGGCGTCGAAGAGAGCCGCCGCATGCAGGCCGCCCGTCTTGTCGAACACCGCCTGGTGCGCGCGGAGCTCGTCGGGCAGGCGGGCGAGAGCCGCGGCATCCATCCGCACCGCGTCGCCGGAGACGTCGTAAGCCGACACCGTCTCGACCGCATCGATCGACGCCTTGCCGCAGAGGCCGCACGAGCTGGTCGTATAGAAGTTGCGGGTGATGTCGCTCGAGGGCGCGGGGACGCCCGGTGCGAGCGCGACGTCGAGCATGTTGTACGTGTTCTCGCCGCTCCCCGCGACCGCGCCACCGGTGCCGGGGCCGCCGCAGTGGATGGCCGTGCGGAACTCGTCTCCGCGCGAGATGACCCCTTCCGACACGAGGAAGCCGGCGGCGAGCTCGACATCGTGGCCGGGCGTGCGCATCGTGACCACGAGCGGCGCTCCCCCGACCCGGATCTCGAGCGGCTCTTCGACCGCGAGCGTGTCCGGGCGCCGGGTCTCGCCGACCCCGAGCCGGATCTTGACGACCGGCTTCCGCGCCGTGATTCGTCCCATGCCTTCAGGGTAAGCCCGCTGCGGAGCCGCGAGCCGGAGGGGCCGGGCGATCAGCCGCCGATCGCGTTCATGCCGCGTGCGGGCTGCAGGAAGCCGGGGTCGTTGATCGCGTGACCCGGGAGTTTGCCGTGCACGCACGAGCGCAGCATCCCGTCGATCGCCGCATCGATCTCCGCGTCGCCAGCCGATCCCTCAGGCTGTCGAAGGCTCGGCAGCAGGTCGTACTCCGTCGTGGAGAAGAGGCAGTTGCGCAGCTGCCCGTCGGCGGTGAGACGCAGCCGGTCGCAGTCGCCGCAGAACGGCGCCGTCACGGAGGCGATCACTCCGACCGTCTGCGGGCCGCCGTCGAGCCGCCACCGCTCGGCCGGTGCTCCCCCGCGGCCCGGCACGGGGGTGAGGTGCCACCTGGTCGAGAGCTCGTCGAGGATCTCCTCCCGCGTGACCATCCGCGACCGGTCCCACGTGTGCCCGGCATCCAGCGGCATCTGCTCGATGAACCGCAGCTCGGCGTTGTGGTCGAGGGCGAACTGCACGAGGTCGATGAGCTCGTCCTCGTTCACATCGCGCATCGCGACCGCGTTGAGCTTGAGCGGGCGCAGTCCCGAGGCCGACGCCGCCGCGATCCCCGCCAGCACGTCGTCGAGCCGGTCGCGCCGCGTGAGGTCGCGGAACCGGTCGCGCCGCAGCGTGTCGAGCGAGATGTTCAGGCGCGCCAGCCCCGCATCGACGAGGCTCGGCAGCAGCTCCGGAAGCCGGATGCCGTTGGTCGTCATCGCCAGCTCGACGGGCCGGCCGTCCGGCCCCTGGATCACAGCGAGCCGGCGGACGACCTCGACGATGTCGCTGCGCAGCAGCGGCTCCCCGCCCGTGAGGCGGAACGTCGTGACGCCGTCGGCGGCGGCGACCCGCGCAATCCGCACGATCTCGTCGAGGGTCAGGATGCTCGACTTGGCCAGCCACTCGTTGCCCTGCTCGGGCATGCAGTACGTGCAGCGCAGCGAGCAGCGGTCCGTCAGCGAGACCCGCAGATCGCGGTGGACACGGCCGTGCGTGTCGACCAGCGGCTCGCCGGGCGATCCGGGCGCGAACTCGGCGGCCGCGCGGGGGCGCGGCATCCCGATCATCACCGGCACCGTGGTCACGCGACGCGCCCTTCTGCCATTGATCCAGCGTAATCGCGTCCGGAGCAGCAGGCTGTGGTCAGACCACTTATCTCGCCGTCGAGGTATTCGGCCCCGATCGTCTCGTGGCGGCGGTTCTTCGTGTGTACCGTGGGCCGCAACACGTCACTTGTGTGGAGGAACGCATGGACTTGCTCGACCCCCTGCTGCTCGCCCGATGGCAGTTCGGTCTGACGACCCTCTACCACTTCCTCTTCGTTCCGCTCACGCTCGGCATGGCGCTCACGGTGTCGATCTTCCAGACGGCGTGGTTCCGCACCGCGAACGTGAAGTGGCTCCATCTCACGCGCTTCTTCGGCAAGATCTTCCTCATCAACTTCGCCATGGGCGTCGTGACGGGCATCGTGCAGGAGTTCCAGTTCGGCATGAACTGGTCGTCGTACTCCCGGTTCGTCGGTGACGTGTTCGGGGCTCCCCTCGCGTTCGAGGGCCTCATGGCCTTCTTCTTCGAGGCGACCTTCATCGGCCTGTGGATCTTCGGGTGGGACAAGCTGCCCAAGGGCCTCCACCTCGCGAGCATCTGGATCGCGACCATCGGCGCCTGGTTCTCGGCGTACTTCATCCTCGCGGCGAACGCGTTCATGCAGAACCCGGTCGGCTACCAGATGTCCCAGGACGGCAACCGCGCCGAGATGAACGACTTCTTCGCCGTGCTGACGAATCCCGTCGCGCTCGCCGCCCTCCCCCACACGCTGTTCGCGGCGTTCATGATGACGGCCGGAGTGATCATCTCGATCTCGGCCTGGCAGCTCGCCCGCAAGCAGAACGTCGAGATGATGCGCTCGTCGCTCAAATACGGCCTGTGGGGCATGATCGTCGCCTTCGCCGGCGTCTTCCTCTCGGGCGATCAGCTGGGTCTCGTCATGGTCGAGACGCAGCCGATGAAGATGGCGGCCGCAGAGGCGATGTTCGACACCGCGTGCGGAGCGGATGCCTCGTTCTCGCTGTTCTCCATCGGAACGCCCGACGGCACGGGTGAGATCTGGTCGCTGCGGGTGCCGTACCTGCTCGCGCTCCTGTCGACCCACTCGCTCGACGGATGCGTCGAGGGCATCAACGACCTCAACGCCGAGTACACGACGACCCTCTTCCCCCAGTTCGCCGACCAGGTCGACGGCAACTTCGCACCGGTGCTGTGGGTGACGTACTGGGCCTTCCGCTGGATGATCGGCCTGGGCGCCGTCGCGGCGCTGACGGCGGTCGTCGGTCTCTGGCTCACGCGCAAGAACGCCAAACGCGAGGTTCCGCAGTGGGCCTGGAAGCTCGCCGTCTGGGCCTGGCCCGCCTCGCTCGGCGCGATCCTCGTCGGCTGGATCTTCACCGAGATGGGCCGCCAGCCGTGGATCGTCTTCAGCCTCATGCTGACGGAGGACGGCGTCTCCAAGAGCGTGCCGGGATGGACGGTGCTCATCTCGCTCCTGTCCTTCACGGCGATCTACGCGGCCCTCGCGGTCGTCGAGATCGGACTCATCATGAAGACCGCCAAGAAGGGGCCCGATCCTCTTCCAGGGCCCGACGACCCGCATCCATCCGAACTGGCGCTCGAAGAGACGCCCACCACGGTCTACTGAGAGGAGCTCGCCATGGATCTCGCATACCTCTGGTTCTTCATCGTCGGCTTCCTCTTCGTCGGCTACTTCGTGCTCGACGGCTTCGACTTCGGCGTCGGCATGTCACTGCCGTTCCTCGGCAAGGACGACATCAGCCGCCGCCAGATCATCAACACGATCGGACCCGTCTGGGATCTCAACGAGACGTGGATCATCGTCGCCGGCGCGTGCCTGTTCGCCGCCTTCCCCGAGTGGTACGCGACGCTCTTCAGCGGGTTCTACCTCGCCCTCCTGCTGATCCTCCTGGCGCTCATCCTGCGCGGCGTCTCGTTCGAGTACCGCCATCAGCGCGAGGGCCTGCGCTGGAAGAAGGGCTTCGACCGGATGATCGTCATCGGGTCTGCCGTCCCCGCGTTCCTCTGGGGCGTCGCCGTCGCCAACATCGTGCACGGCGTGCCGATCGACGCCGACCATGAGTTCACGGGATCACTCCTGACGCTGCTGAACCCGTACGCGCTCGTCGGCGGCCTCACGACCCTGCTCCTCTTCTTCACGCACGGCGTGTACTTCGTCGCGCTCAAGACCGACGGACAGGTGCACGACGACGCGCGCAGGCTGGCGCGGCGGAGCGGCATCCTCACCGTCATCGTCGCCGCGATCTTCCTGCTCTGGACGATCCTCAACGCCTTCTCGGCGGAGGCGCCGGCGGTGTGGCTCACGGTGCTGCTCTCGGCGGTCGCGGCCGTCGCCCTCATCGGCTCTGTCGTCGCCAACACGCGGGACCGCGAGGGCTGGGCCTTCGGACTCGGCGCAGCGACCATCGTGTCGGCCGTGCTGGCGCTGTGGTTCGCGCTCTTCCCGAACGTCATGCCCTCGACGACCGACCCCGCCTTCAGCCTCACGATCGAGAACGCCTCGAGCACCGACTACACGCTCACGATCATGAGCTGGGCGGCGCTCATCTTCCTTCCGCTCGTGCTGCTCTACCAGGGCTGGACGTACTGGATCTTCCGCAAGCGGGTCTCGCGCACGCGGATCGAGCGCGCGGCCGCGGTCGCCCACTGATGAGCTTCTCGCCCCGCCGTCCGCGGCGGGGCCGCTGGGTAGGCTCGAACGCGGATGACTGACACCCTTGACGCGGCCCCGCGGGCGAAGCGGACGCCGCCGGTCGATCCGCGGCTGCTGAGGTACGCGACCGCGTCGCGCGGATTCTTCGTCGCGATCGCGGCCATCGCCGTCGGCCAGACAGCCGTCATCGTCGCGTTCGCGTGGCTGCTCACCTCCGCCATCGTGAATGCGGTGGACGGGATGCCGCTCGCCGGCCTCGCGCCCACGCTCGGCCTGCTCGCCGCCGTCGTCGCACTCCGCGCGATGCTGCTGTGGGCGCGCGAGAGCGTGGCGGCGCGCGCGGCCGCCCGCGTGGAGGCGCAGCTGCGCGACAACCTCGTGACCGCCGTCGACGCGCTCGGGCCGGAGTGGCTCGGCGGGCGCAACTCCGCGCAGCTCGCCGTGACGGCGGGCCGGGGCCTGTCGGCGCTCGAGGCCTACTTCGGCCGCTACCTGCCGCAGCTCGTGCAGACCGTGATCGCGACGCCCGTCATCGTCGCCGTGATGTGGTGGCAGGACTGGATCTCCGGCCTCATCGTGCTCCTGACGCTGCCCCTCATCCCGCTCTTCATGGTGCTCATCGGTCTCGCCACCCGCGCGGTGCAGCAGCGCCAGTGGCGCACGCTCCACCATCTCGCTGCGCGCTTCGCCGACACCGTGCAGGGCCTCTCGACGCTCAAGGTCTTCGGACGGCAGCACCGGGCCGCGGCATCCATCTCCTCCGTCACGGAGCGCTACCGCGGCGAGACCATGAAGGTCCTGCGCGTGTCGTTCCTCTCGGGGTTCGCGCTGGAGTTCCTCGCGTCGATCTCGGTCGCGATCGTCGCGGTGTCGATCGGCTTCCGCCTGCTCGACGGCTCGCTCGCGCTGATGATCGGGCTCTTCGTGCTGCTGCTCGCACCCGAGGCCTATCTGCCGGTGCGGCAGGTCGGCGTGCAGTTCCACGCCGCTGCGGAGGGCGTTGCGGCGACGGACGACGTCTTCGCGGTGATGGATGCCGCCCGTCGGCGCGCCGCTGCGGCACGAACTCCGCAAGAACAGAGCTCCCCGACCCCGACACGCCGAGCGGCCGGCGCGGAAGGGCCCGATCATGAGGAGTTCGTGCACGGCGACCTCGTGCTCGAGGGCGTCCGCGTCCGCCGCGGCGAGCGGCTCCTCGCCCCCGTCGACCTCGTCGCGCGCCCCGGCGAGGTCGTTCTGCTCGAGGGGCCGAGCGGATCGGGCAAGTCCAGCGTGCTCGCCGCGCTTCGCGGGGCAACGGCGTTCGAGGGTCGGGCGACCTTCGGCGGCCGGGATCTCGGCGCACTCGCGCCCTCGGACTGGCTCGCCTGGGCGGGTCAGCGGCCGGGCCTCGTCGCCGGACGCATCCGCGACAACGTCACCCTCGGCGACCCGTCGCCCGATTCGGCGCGGGTCGCGCGCGCGCTCGCGCTCGCGTGCGCCGGCGACCTCGACCCCGACCTCGAGCTCGGCGTACAGGGGGCCGGGCTGTCCGGCGGCCAGGCGCAGCGCGTCGCCGTCGCCCGCGCCTTGGCCCGCCACCTCGCCGGACGTGCGCCGCTGATCGCCCTCGACGAGCCGAGCTCCGCCCTGGATGCCGAGACCGAGGAGCGCCTCTGGCGGTCGGTCCGTGCCCTCGCCGATGCGGGCGCCGCCGTCGTGCTGGTGTCGCACCGCGTGAGCGCCCGAGCCATCGCCGACAGCGTGGTCCGGCTCGAGCCCGCCGAGGTGCTCGCATGAGCGCCCCGGCGCAGACGCCCGGCGCCGTGCTCCGGGGGGCGATGCCGCCGGCGCGGCGGTTCTGGCCGGGCGCGGCATCCGCATTCCTGTCTGAAGCCTCGGCAGTCGCCCTGCTCGCCGTGAGCGCGTGGCTCATCGTGCGGGCGAGCGAGCAGCCACTCGTGATGTACATCTCGGCGGCCGTGGTCGGGGTGCGGCTCTTCGCCATCACGCGCGCCGTCTTCCGCTACACCGATCGCCTCGCGAGCCATGACGCGGCCCTGCGTCAACTGGCGCGCACGCGCACCGACCTCGTGCACCGGCTCATCCCGCTGGCCCCCGACGGACTCGCCCGCACCCGCCGCGGCTCGGTGCTCGGGGCGCTCGTCGACGATGTCGACGACCTGCAGAACCTTCCGCTCCGGGTCGTGCAGCCCCTCGTCGCGTCGGCCGCCGTCGCGCTCGCCTCGGTCGTGCTCGTCGCCTTCGTCTCATGGCCGGCGGCGCTGACGCTGCTCGCGTGCCTCGCGCTCGCGGGAATCGCGGCAACGCTGTGGGGCTGGGCGTCGGGCGCGCGCGCCGAACGGTCGGTCGCGCCCCTGCGCGCGCGCCTCGCCGACGCGATCCTCGACCATCTCGGCAGCCTCGACGTGCTCGTCGCGTTCGGAGCCGAGGACGAGAGCCGGCGGCGGATCCGGGATGCCGACAGCGCGCTCCGCCAAGCCGTGACGCGCCGCTCGGCCTCGCAGGCCGGCACGGCGGCCGTCGTGTCGCTGCTCGCCGGGGTCGCGTCGATCGCCGCCGTTGCGGCATCCGCGCCTTCGGTCGCCGCGGGGGCGCTCACGGGACCCGCACTCGCCGTCGTCGTGCTCGTGCCGATGGCGGTCTTCGAGGTGTTCGCCGCCGTCCCGCTCGCGGCGTCGGCGTGGCGCCAGGTGCGCGCCTCGGCGGAGCGCATCGCTGACGCCCTTCCCGCCGACGTGCCGGAGGGCCTTCCCCACGAGCAGGTCCCGCCGACGGGCGACGCGTCCCCGCTCGGCGACGGGCTGCGGCTCCGAGGCGTCACGGCCCGGTGGCCGCACGCGGCCGGCGCGGCGCTCGACGGCATCGACCTCGACGTGCGTCCCGGCGAGCGGGTGCTCGTGGTGGGGTCGAGCGGTGCCGGCAAGACCACACTCGCGCACGTCCTCGTGCGCTTCCTCGACTGCGACGGCGAATACACGATCGGCGGCCGGCCTGCGCGCGACCTCGCGGGCGACGACGTGAGGCTGACGGTCGGGCTGTGCGAGCAGCATCCCATGCTCTTCGACGAGGACATCCGCCAGAACCTCCTCTTCGCTCGGGACACCGCGACCGACGCCGAACTCCTCGCGGCGCTCGACCGCGTCGGCCTCGGCCCGTGGGTCGCGCAGCGCGGCGGACTCGACGCCCGGGTCGGCGAGCGCGGATCGCTCGTGTCCGGCGGCCAGGCGCAGCGCATCGCGCTCGCCCGTGCGCTGCTGCGCGGCTTCCCCGTGCTCGTGCTCGACGAGCCGACGGCGGGCGTCGATCCCGAGGCATCCGACGCCCTCCTCGCCGACCTGCTCGCGGCGGTCGGCGACGACCAGGCTGTCGTGCTTATCTCGCACGTGACGGTGCCGGAGGGACTCATCGACCGCGTCGTGCGCCTCGACCGCGGGCGGATCGTCGTCTGACTCTCCGGCGCCGCTAGCGTGGACGGATGGACATCGTCGTGCGCACCGCGACGGGCGCGGATGCGGCGGCGATCGCGACGGTCCGCACCGAGACCTGGCGAGCCGCCTACGTGGGGCTCATCGACCAGGAGGTGCTCGACGAGCTCGACGCCGAGCGCGAGGCCGAGCGTCGCGCGACGCACTGGGACCAGAATCACGCCGACCCCCGCACGCACGAGTTCATCGCCGAGGTCGACGGCGAGCTCGCCGGATGGGCGGCGGTCGGGCCGTCCCGCGACTCCGACACCGGCAACGCCGGCGAGGTGTACGCCCTCTACGCGCTTCCGTCGTACTGGTCCACGGGCGTCGGGCACGCGCTCATGACGACCTGCGAGCGATTCCTGCGCGAGGCCGGCTTCCGTCGCGGCTACCTCTGGTATCTCGAGGGCAACGAGCGCGCGGAATCCTTCTACGAGCGCCACGGCTGGCTCGAAGACGGTGCGGCCAAGGTCGACGACCGGCTCGTCGGCGGCCGCGAGGCGCTCGCGCTGCGCGAGCGACGGCGCACGCGCGACCTCGTCGGCTAGAGCGTCTTCGCGAAGGCCTGCACGCCGTCGTGGGACGGCAGCGGTTCGAACCCGAGACGGGGATAGAACGCCAGCGCCCCCTCGTTGCCGGAGGACGCGACCAGGTGCAGACCCGTCACCCCTCGCGCCCGCAGCGCGTCAGCGAGCGTGTCGATGAGCCGGCGACCCCAGCCCTGCCCCTGCAGCTCGGGCAGCAGGTCGATGTGCAGGTGCGCGGGGTAGCGCTGCGAGTACGGCTCGGCACCGGGGCGTCGTCCGTAGGCATAGAGCAGGATGCCGTCCTGCCGCGACTCCTCGCTCGCGGGCTTCGGCCACCGCTCGCCGAACGCCGGCCACCACTCCCCCGCGAACCAGTCCTCGAAGGCGTCCGTGTCGGGCGCGGACACGATGTAGCCCACGACACGGCCGTCGTCGCTCTCGACGACAAAGGCGAGATCGGGATGCCGCGCCACGTAGGGCAGCACGAAGATCTCGGCCCAGATCGCATCGTCGTCGAGCACGCCCGTCGCGTCGGCGCCGTCGTCGGCGGTCTTGAGGCAGATGTCGGCGAGGGCCGGCTCGTCGCCGGGCCGGAAGGGGCGGATCCGCGTCACGCGCCGAGTCTAGGACCGGCGGCCGACGGTGACCGCGTCACGCGGGGATGAACCGCACCTCCTCGGGGGCGATGCTGAGCCTCACGAGGGTTCCGGGCGCGAGGCCCGCGGCCCGATCCGCCGTGATGTCGGCGGCGACGTCGGGCTCGGCCGTGCGCACGCGGACCCCCGCGGGCGTCTGCTCGAGTCTGACGACGGTCGCGGTCCACTCACCGGCGCGGGATGCGGCATCCCGAGCCGGACCGGCGGGCTCGAGGCGCACCGCACTCGGCGCGAACACGGCAGCCGAGGGGGCTCCGGCCGGCAGCGCTCCCGGGGCGAGGATCAGCTCCCCGCTCCGCCACCATCGGCCATCGGATGCCCCGAGAACCCGGTTCAGTCCCGACACCGACGCGACGAACCGGGACGCGGGCGCGGCAAGCACGTCGCGCACCCGACCGTGCTGGGTCACCGTGCCCGCCTCGAGCACGGTGAGCCGGTCGGCGACCGAGACGGCGTCGACCGCGTCGTGCGTCGCGACGACCGCCGTCGTGCCCGTCGCGATGAGCTGTTCGCGGAGCATCGCGCGGATGTCGGCCGCCGTCTCGACGTCGAGCGACGTGAGCGGCTCATCGAGGAGGAGGGCCGACGGCTCGGTCGCGAGAGCTCGCGCGACCGCCACGCGCTGCTGCTGTCCGCCGGAGAGCTGCGACGGCCGCCGATCGCCGACACCGGCGAGGCCGACCCTGCCCAGCCATTCGTCGGCCTGCGCCGCTGCCCGTGCCCGAGGGGCACCGCGCGCCCGCCGTCCGAACGCGACGTTCTCGCGCGCGCTCAGATGCGGGAAGAGCCGCGGGTCCTGCCCGAGCAGCACGACCCCGCGCTGCGACGGGGTGACGTGCACGCGGGGGCGGTGCGCAGCATCCAGTGTCCGCTCACCCAGCCGGATGCGACCCTCGTGGATCGGGACCAGGCCCGCGAGCGCGCCCAGCAGCGTCGACTTCCCCGCACCGCTCGGCCCCATGATCGCGACGACCTCGCCGGCATCGGCCGACACGACGGCGTCCAGATCGAAGCCGTGCCGGGCGACGACGATGCGCGCCTCGAGGCGTTCGCCGGTCATCGCGGCGTCTCCGGCCGCCAGGCGCGCACGAGGAGCAGCACCGCGACGGCGGTCACGAGGAGCAGGAGCGAGAGCGCGACGGCGGTGCCCTGCGTGACGCCCGCGCCGTTGAACGCGGTGTAGATCGCCAGGGGCATCGTCTGCGTGACCCCGGGCGCGTTTCCCGCGAAGAGGGCGGTCGCGCCGAACTCGCCGATCGCCCGCGCGAAGCAGAGGATCACACCGGCGACGAGACCGGGCGCGGCGAGCGGCAGGGTGACGCGGCGCAGGATCGTCCACCGCCCCGCGCCGAGCGCCGCCGCCGTCTGCTCGTACGCGACACCCGTCGTGCGCAGCGCACCCTCGACCGCGAGGACGAGGAACGGCAGCGCGACGAAGGTCTGAGCGAGCACGACCGCCGGCGTGGTGAACGGGAGATGGATGCCCCACTCCCCCAGCACACCGCCGAGCCAGCTCGATCGGCCGAACAGGAAGAGCAGAGCGATGCCGCCGACCATGGGCGGCAGCACGAGCGGCACCGTGACGAGGGCGCGGAGGATGCCGGCGGTCCGCGCCGAGCTGCGCGCGATGACGAGTGCGAGCGGAACCCCCAGCACGACGCAGACGAGCGTCGCGACGAGACCCGTCCCGAGCGACAGCAGCAGAGCAGAGATCGCTTCGGCCGAGGTCACGTCGGCCCACAGCGTCGACCACTCGACGCGCACGACGAGCGTCACGAGGGGAAGGACGAGCAGCGCGAGTCCGAGGATCGCCGGCAGCAGCAGGATCTGCGGGACGAAGCCCCTGCTCTCGCCGCGGCTCACGGCGCTCCGAATCCCAACCCGGCGAGCACCCCCTGCCCCTGCGCGCCGAGGACGAACTGGGCGAACGCGGTTGCGGCGTCGGGGTTCGCGGCATCCTTCAGGGCGGCGATCGGATACTCGTTGACGACGTCGGACGCACCTTCGGGCACGATCGACTCGACGTCGTTGCGCCCCTTCACGTCGGTGACGTAGACGAGTCCCGCATCCGCCTCGCCCGCCGCCACCTTCGTGAGTACGGCGGTGACATTCTGCTCGTAGCTCGCGGGGGTCACGGTGAGCCCCGCGTTGGCGAGGAGCGTGCGGGATGCGGCACCGCACGGCACCTCGACGGCGCAGAGCACGACGGTGACGCTGTCGTCGGCGAGGTCGGCGAGGTTCTCCACCTCGCCGGGGTTGCCCGCGGGCGTCGCGATGACGAGCGTGTTGGTCGCGAAGGGCTCGGGGTCCGTCGCGAGACGGGCATCGACGACCTTCTGCATGTTCGCTTCGTCGGCGGAAGCGAAGACGTCGGCGCGCGCACCCTCGATGAGCTGCGTCGCGAGCGTGCTCGAGCCGTCGTAGACGATCGGCACGACGTGGACTGCGGGATGCGCCTTCTCGAACTCCGTCGCCAGCTCGTCGAAGGCCTTCTTCAGTGATGCGGCGGCGTAGATGGTGAGGTCGCCGGTCAGAGTGTCGGCGGGCGGGGTCGACGCCGAGGCCGCGGGCGGGGCCGCCGGCTGCGACGCGCATCCGCCCAGCACGGCGATGGATGCGAGCGCCAGGATCGCGGCGATCCTCTTCACCGGCTCTCCTTCGGGGTCTCGACGATGACGTTCGTGGCCTTGACGACGGCGACGGCCAGAGAGCCGACCTCGAGCCCGAGATCGGCCACCGCCTCCGCCGAGAGCAGGGAGACGACGCGGTGCGGACCGGACTGGATGTCGATCTGCGCCATGATCCCGTCGACCTGTACGCGAGTGACGAGGCCGACGAAACGGTTGCGCGCACTGGAGAGCACATCGGTCGGGTCGGATGCCGCGCGCGCGACCTCCACCGCCCGCTCGGCGAGCGCGTCGCCGGGGATCTCGACCGGACTGGCATCCGTCGTCGGGAGGACGCCCTGATCGACCCAGCGCCGCACGGTGTCGTCGCTGACGCCCAGCAGGCGTGCCGCCTCCGCGATCTTGTAGCTCGGCATGGATCGACCGTACCACCGCATCTGCGCCGAATTCCTCGGCTTTTCACCGCGGATGCGGACCGCGTTCGCGAGCAGGTTGGACGGACGCTGTGGACCGGTCTTAGTGCTCCGGCGCGCCATTACCCTGGGGGCATGGCCCTCCCGCCTCTGGTCGAGCCGGTCGCCGCGCTGAGCGTCGCCGAGCGCTCGCGCACGGCTCGGCACACGCGCCTCGCGGGCTTCGGCGACCTGGGTCAGCGCCGGCTCGCCGCCGCGCGCATCGCCGTGGTGGGAGCGGGTGGTCTCGGATCGCCGGTCGTGCTCGCCCTCGCGGCGGCGGGCGTCGGCGAGCTCGTCGTCATCGACGACGACACCGTCGAGCACTCCAACCTTCAGCGTCAGCTCCTGCACCGCCTCGACGACATCGGGGCTCCCAAGGTCGACAGCGCGGTCCGCGCCGCCGCCGGGCTGTCGCCGGAGACCGTCGTCCGTCCCGTGCGCGAGCAACTCACGCCCGACAATGCGACGCGTCTCCTCGCCGGCGCGCACCTCGTGATCGACGGCACCGACACCTTCGACACGCGGGAGGCCGTGGCATCCGCGTGCGAGGAGCTGGGTGTGCCGCTCGTCTGGGGAACGGTCCAGGCGTGGGATGCCCAGGTGACGGTGTTCTGGAACCGCCCGCCCGCGGGCGTCGCCCCCGTCGCCCTTGCCGATCTCTACCCGCCCGGAAGCGTCGGCGACGTGCCGACGTGCTCGGCCGTCGGCGTGCTCGGGGTCCTGTGTCTCCAGGTCGGATCGCTCATGGCTACCGAGGCGATCAAGCTCGTGACGGGCATCGGCGAACCGCTCCTCGGGCGCGTGCTCGTGGTCGACGGTCTGCGCGCCCGTCAGCATGAGGTGCCGCTCCGGGCGGCGCGCACGACGCCTTCTGCGTCGCCGACCCCCGCTGTGGAGGTTCCCTCCGTCGGTTCCGACGCCCTCGACGGCGCGGTCGTCGTCGACGTGCGCGAAGCCGACGAGCTCGAGTCCGGCGTGATCGCCCGCTCGCGGCACCTGCCGCTCGGTGCGCTGCTCGACGACCCCACCGCACTGCTCGGCGCCGGACGCGTCGTCGTCGTGTGCCAGGCCGGCGTCCGCGCGCGGCGCGCGGCGCAGGCGCTTCGCGACGTCGGGATCGACGCATCCGTCCTGACGGGCGGCATCGACGCATGGTCGGGCGAGCTCGAGGCGTGGACCGGCGCGACGCAGGTCACCGCGTGAGCGGCGACGGACTGCGCGAGGTCGAGGAGCAGCAGGCGCTGATCCTGGCGCGCGTCTCGCCCGTCGAAGCCGTCACGGTTCCCGTGCCCGCGGCGCTCGGGCGCACGCTGCGCGAGCCCGTGCGCGCACTCGTCGACATCCCCGTCTTCGACAATTCGGCGATGGACGGGTTCGCCGTGCGCTTCGCGGACGTTCAGGATGCCGCGGCCCGCCCGGTCACGCTGCGGGTCGTCGCCGACCTCCCGGCCGGCACGAGCCTCGACCCCGCCCTCGGCCCCGGAGAGGCCGCCCGCATCATGACGGGCTCCCCCGTGCCGACGGAGGCCGACGCGATCGTGCCCTTCGAGGACACCGCGGGCGGCCTCGCCGACTCGCTCGGCTCGATCGTCGTGGTCGCGGCGCCTCGGGCCGTCGGCGCCCACATCCGCCGCCGCGGTGAGGACGCGGTCGTCGGTGACGAGGTCGTCGCTGTCGGCGTCCGCCTCGGACCCTTTCAGCTGGCCGCCGCCGCAGCGGCCGGCGTCGCGGACGTCGTCGTGTCGCGCGCGCCGCGGGTGGCGGTCGTGTCGACCGGCTCCGAGCTCGTGCCGCCCGGCAGCCCGCTCGCGCACGGCCAGATCCCGGAGTCGAACAGCGAGCTCCTGGCCGGACTCGTCGCGGAGACCGGGAGCGAGGTCGTGCTGCGGTCCACCGTGCCGGACGACGGCGACGGACCGCTCCGCGCCGTCGCCGAGGCCGCCGCGCTCGGCGCCAACGCCATCGTCTTCACCGGCGGAGTCAGCGCCGGCGCCTACGAGCCGGTCAAGACGACGCTCGCGGGGGCCATGGAGTTCACGAAGGTCCGCATGCAGCCCGGCAAGCCGCAGGGCTTCGGCGTGACGGACGAGGGGATGCTGCTCTTCGGGCTGCCCGGCAATCCCGTCAGCGCCGCCGTCTCGTTCGATGTCTTCGTGCGTCCCGCACTCCTCGCGCTGCAGGGGCGCGCCGACCTGCACCGGCCGCTGCTGCGGCTGCCCGCCGCGACGGCCTGGCGCACGCCGCCGGGGCGCCGGCAGTACCTACCGGCGTCGATCGATCGCAGTGACCCCGCGCGCTGGACCGTGCGTCCCGCGACCGGAGGCGGCTCCGGCTCGCACCTCGCGGGCGGGCTGGCGCGCGCCGAGGCGTACGCCGTCGTGCCCGCCGAGGCCGATGCGGTCGAGCCCGGTCAGCTCGTCGATGTCATGCTGATCTCATGAGCTTCACGCACCTCGACGAGTCCGGCCGGGCCCGCATGGTCGATGTCACGGCGAAGCAGCCGACCGTCCGCGCCGCGACGGCGCGAGGCTTCGTCCGCTGCTCGCCCGAGGTCGTCGCCGCGCTCCGCGACGGCACCGTCCCGAAGGGCGATGTTCTCGCCGTCGCGCGGATCGCCGGCATCCAGGCCGCGAAGCGCACCCCCGACCTGCTCCCGCTCGCACACGTCATCGGGGTGCACGGCGCTGTCGTCGACCTCGCCGTCGTCGACGACGGCGTCGAGATCGAGGCGACGGTGCGCACCGCCGACCGCACGGGCGTCGAGATGGAAGCCCTCACCGCCGTATCGGTCGCCGCGCTCGCGATCGTCGACATGGTGAAGGGCCTCGACAAGAGCACGTCGATCGAGCATGTCCGCATCACGGCGAAGGAAGGCGGCCGCTCCGGCACCTGGACGCGGCCCGACGGGTCATGACGGACGGGGCCGCCCGCACACCTGCGGCTGGGCCGTCGAGTGCGTCGAACGCCTGGGACGCCGACTCTTCGGTGGCGCGACCCGCCACGGCGTCTCGGCTGCAACAGGCCACCGGCTCGTCGCCGACGTCCGGGCCGATGTCCGGGCCGGCGTCCGGACCGATGTCCGTGCCAGCCTCCGGGCCTGCGTCCGGGCCGGCATCCGGGCCGACGTCAGGGCCGATGTCTGGGCCGACGTCCGGGCCTGCGTCCGGGCCGATGTCTGGGCCGACGTCCGGGCCGATGTCTGGGCCGGCGTCCGGGCCGGCCTCCGGGGCGACGTCCGGGCCGACCTTCGGCGCGATCCTCCTCGCGGGCGGCCGGGCATCGCGCGTGGGTGGCGCCGCGAAACCGCTCTTCGACGTCGGCGGCGAGACGCTCCTCGCGCGCGCCATCACGGCAGTCGCTGCCGCGAACGCGCACCCCATCGTTGTGGCCGCTCCCCCGCTCGTCAGCGGCATCGATGCTGCCGCCCACCTCATCTGGGCGGGTGAAGACCCTCCGTTCGGAGGCCCGGTCGCGGGCGTCGTCGCGGCGTTCGCTCAGAACGAGGCGTGGGCGCCCGAGCCCGACTGGACGTTCCTCCTGGCATGCGACCTCCCACGTGTCGAAGCCGCCGTGGAGCGGCTGAGAACCGACATCCTGCTCCTCCCATCCGACACCGAAGGCATCTGCCTCGCCGACCCCTCGAGCAGGCCGCAGTGGCTCACCGGGGTGTACCGCACGCGGGCGCTGCGGGCCGCTGCGGCGGCGATGCCGGAGGCGGGACGCGACGCTCCCGTCCGCGAGCTCCTCGCCGAACTCGCGATCGCCGCGATCGCCGCGCCCGCGGACCTGACCGACGACGTCGACACGTGGGAGGATCTCCACAGAGCCCGCGCCCGAGCAGGCGACGACGTCGAGGAGGAGTCATGACCGAGGCATCCCGCACCCTTCCGCCCGAAGCGCTCGACGCCTGGGCCGCCGCTCTCACCGAGCGGTTCCAGCTCTCCGACGGCGACGTGCC
Source organism: Microbacterium sp. AZCO (assembly GCF_039614715.1). Lineage (GTDB taxonomy): Bacteria > Actinomycetota > Actinomycetes > Actinomycetales > Microbacteriaceae > Microbacterium. The sequence continues at coordinate 2,388,543 of NZ_CP154857.1, forward strand.
GATCAGCCTCATCCTCGACCTCGCCCGTGATGTCGCCAACGGCGTCGCGCGCCCCGCCGCGCCGCTCAGCGCCTTCGTCGCGGGTCTCGTCGCGGGCCGCGCCGGCGGCAGCCAGTCCGACATCGAAGCGGCCGTGTCGGCCGTCACCGACCTCGCCCAGAGCTGGGAGGCCTGATGGCGCGGGTGCGCTACTTCGCTGCGGCGGCCGAGGCCACCGGCCTCGAGGTCGAGGAGAGGCGCGAGACGACGCTCGGAGCGCTCCGCGCGGCCGTGGCCGCCGACCACCCCGGGCTCGGAGGCATCCTCCCCCGCTGCGCCGTGCTCGTGGACGGCGCCCGCGTCGACGACGACACCGCGCTCGCTGCGGACGAGCTCGTCGACGTGCTTCCGCCCTTCGCCGGCGGCTGAACGCCGGCGGGTCGAGGTTCTGCGGGCCGACGGCATCCCGAAGCCGAGGAACCCGACCCCGGCCGCACGGACCCCGTGGCTACCCGCCGAGTCCCTTCCACGCCGTCGTGCCGTCGGCCTCGACCTGGCGCTTCCACACGGGGAGATCCGTCTTGATCGTCTCGATGATGTCTCGGCACACGTCGAACGCCTCCGCCCTGTGCGAGGAGGCGACGACGATGATCACGGCGGCGTCGCCCACGGCCAGCCGGCCGATCCGGTGACTCACCGCGACGATCGCGCCCGATGATCCGATCGCGTCGGAGGCGATGCGTCGCAGCGTCGCCTCGGCGTCGGGATGCGACGTGTACTCGAGCGCGACGACAGCGGTCGCGGCATCCGGATCATGATCCCGGACCCGGCCCACGAACATCGTGACGGCCCCGCTCGCCGCGTCGTCGACGGCCGCGAGGTGCGCGTCGAGGTCGAGGGGCTCGGCGCTGATCGCCGCAAGGCGGATGCCGCTCATGCGTGGTCACCTCCGCCGAGCTGGTCGATGACGTGGCGGGCGACCGACAGCACGACCGGGATCCCGGATGCCACCGCCTTGGGCGATCCGGGAAGGTTGACGATGAGGGCTCCCTCGGTCACCCCCGGCACGGGGTCGACCACCCCCGCACGGCCGCGCGAGAGCATCCCTCCCGGCGTCTCCAGTGCACCGAGGCGACGCAGCTCCTCTGCGATCCCGGGGACGTCGCGGGCGATCACCCGCGCACTCCCCTCGGGCGTCTCGTCGCGCAGGGCGACCCCGGTGCCGCCCGTCGTCACGACCAGGCGCGCACCTCCCGCGAGCACCGCCCAGAGCGCGCGCTCGACGCTGTCGGCGCCGTCGGGCACGACGATCGGCTCGTCGCACGAGAACCCGCCGCGCACGAGCTGGGACACCGCGGCCGGCCCCGCCGTGTCGGCGCGCTCACCCGCAGCCGACCGGTCGGACACCGTGATGACAGCCGCTCGGTAGGTCACGCCTCCAGCCTACGAGCCGAATCCCCCGCCTCCGCCGTCGCCGTGATGCGATTGGCCATGCCGCGGAAGATGAAGCCGTGGAAGGGCAGCACCGCAAGCCAGTACAGCCGCCCCGCGAGCCCGAGCGGGAAGAAGACGGCCCGCTGGTCGTAGCGTGAGCCGCTGCCATCGGGGCTTGCGCGCAGCTCGAGCCACGCGAGCCCGGGCACCTTCATCTCAGCCCGCAGGCGAAGAAGACTTCCGGGCTCGATCGCCTCGACGCGCCAGAAGTCGAGGGCGTCGCCGACCTCGAGCCGCGAGCGGCTGCGGCGTCCTCGCGTCAGCCCGACCCCGCCGACGAGCTTGTCCATCCAGCCGCGCATCGCCCACAGCAGCGGCTGCGAATACCAGCCGTTGACGCCGCCGATCCCCTCGATCACGCGCCAGAGGCGCTCGGGGCTCGCGGGCGTGCGCGCCGTGCGCACGTCGGTGAAGACCGTCCGTCCGGCCCACTCGGGATCGCTCGGCAGCGGGTCGCTCGGCACGCCGAGCACCTCGGAATCACGCCAGCTCGTCTCGACGACGTCGGCCTCTTCCCGGCCGAGCGCCAGCGCGACGGCGCGACGATACGGCGTGAGGCCGTCGGCGGGCGGCGGGATGAGCGCGTCGACGTCGCGGTTCTTCACGATGCAGTCGTTCTGCAGCGACTCCACGAGAGGTCGGGCGATCGAGCGCGGGATCGGCGTCACAAGATTGACCCAGTGCGACGCGAGCCGCGGCGTCAGCACGGGGAGCGCCGCGATCGGCCGCTGTGGAAGCCCCGCCTCGACGGCGTAGCCGTTCATCATCTGGCCGTAGCGCAGCACGTCGGGACCGCCGATGTCGACGGCGCGATTGACGTCAGCCGGCACCCGTGCCGCGCCCAGCAGGTAGTGCATGACGTCGCGCACGGCGATCGGCTGGATGCGGTTGCGCACCCACTTCGGCGCCGGCATGTAGGGCAGCACCTCCGTGAGGTGCCGCACCATCTCGAACGAGGCCGAGCCCGACCCGATCACGACACCGGCCTGCAGCACGAGCGTCGGCACGCCGGACGCGAGCAGGATCTCGCCGACCTCGACCCGCGACCGCAGGTGCGGCGACAGCTCGGCGTCGTCGGGGTGCAGCCCCCCGAGGTACACGATGCGCGAGACACCGGCCTCGGCCGCCGCGGCCGCGATCGTCTGCGCCGCCCGGCGGTCGGCATCCTCGAACCCTCGTCCGGCCGCCATGGAGTGCACGAGGTAGTAGAGCACGTCGACGTCGCGCACGGCCCCCGCGACGGCACGAGGATCGGTGACGTCGCCGACCTCCGTCTCGACGCGCGACGCCCAGTCGAACGTCGCGACGCGCGCCGCATCCCTGGCGAGCACGCGCACGCGGTACCCGGCGGCGAGGAGCCGCGGGACGAGGCGGCCGCCGATGTATCCCGTCGCGCCGAGGACGAGCGCCCGCGGCGCAGCTCCGTCGGCACGCGTCACGGCACGAAGTTCGGGCTCCTGCCCCGTCGGCGAGGTGAGGTCGGTCACGTCACGACGCTATGCCGGGGAGGGATGCCGCGGCCAGGTCTTGCGCGGACCGCGTCGGCGTGCCACGAGGCCCGCCCCTCGACAGGCGCGGGAACCGGAAGAGGTCACCCCCGCCGCTCGAGCCGCACGACGACCGACTTCGACGTCGGGGTGCCGCTCACGTCGGCGACCGAGTCGAGGGGCACGAGCACGTTCGTCTCCGGGTAGTACGCTGCGGCGTTGCCGCGCGGCGTGCGATAGGCGACGACCCGGAACTCCTCGGCCCGACGCTCCTGCACGACGCCGTCGGGTCCGACCCACTCCGACACGAGATCGACGATCTCGTCCTCCGCGAGGCCCAGCGTCTGGATGTCCTTCGCGTTCACGAGCACCACGCGGCGCCCACCGTGGATGCCCCGGTAGCGATCGTCCTTGCCGTAGATCGTCGTGTTGTACTGATCGTGCGAGCGCAGCGTCTGCAGCAGCAGCCGTCCCTTCGGGATGCGCGGGTACTCGAGCGAGTTGACCGTGAAGCGGGCCTTGCCGTCGGCCGTCGCGAAGGTGCGGGCATCCCGGGGTCCGTTCGGAAGGAACAGGGTGCCGCCCTTGTCGATGCGCTTCTCGTAGTCGTCGAAGCCGGGCACGACGTTCTGGATGTGGTGCCGGATCAACGCGTAGTCGGCTTCGAGCGCCGCCCAGTCGGCACGCGGAGCAGTGCGCGGATGCTCCGGCGCGGGCACCTGCGGCATCGCCGCCTCCTCGCGAGGCGACCGCTCGACCTGGTGGTGGTCGACGGCGGCGGCGTCGCGCACTCCGGTCCCGACCGGCGCCGGTTCAGGACCGTCCGTGCCGAAGACGAGCGCGCCCAGCCGCGCGACGATCGCGACCTCGCTCAGCAGCTCGTCAGAGGGCGGGGCGAGCCGGCCGCGCGACGAGTGCACGGCCCCCATGGAGTCCTCGACCGACACCCGCTGCTCGACGCCGCCGCGCTTGTCGCGGTCGGTGCGTCCGAGCGTGGGCAGGATGATCGCGCGCTTCCCCGTGACGACGTGCGAGCGGTTGAGCTTCGTCGACACCTGCACCGTGAGGTCGACGATGCGCATGCCTGCCTCGACGACGGCCGTGTCGGGGGTCGCCGAGATGAAGTTGCCGCCCATGCCCATGAAGAACCGCACCCGGCCGTCGCGCATCGCGCGGATCGATTCCACCGTGTCGAAGCCGTGCGCGCGGGGTGCCGAGAAGGCGAACTCCGCGTCCAGCGCGTCGAGGAACTTCGCGGACGGCTTCTCGTAGATGCCGACGGTGCGGTCCCCCTGCACGTTCGAGTGCCCGCGCACGGGGCACACCCCGGCACCGCGGCGCCCGATGTTGCCCTGCAGCAGCAGGAGGTTCACGACGTCGCGCAGCATCGGCACCGAGTGCTTGTGCTGCGTCAGCCCCATCGCCCAGCAGACGATCGTCGCCTTCGACTCGCGCACCATCTCGCCGACGCGGCGCAGCGTCTTCTCGGGCAGGCCGGTCGCGGCGACGAGCTCGCGCCACGAGGCATCCCTCATCGCCTGCCGGTACGCCTCGAACCCGCTCGTGTGCTCCGCGATGAACGCCTGGTCGAGCACCGATCCGGGCGCCGCCTCCTCCGCCTCCAGCAGGTGCTTGCCGATGGCCTGGAACAGCGCCTGGTCTCCGCCGAGGCGGATCTGGAGGAACGCGTCGGCGAGCTTCGTTCCGCCGAACGCGACGCCCCGGACGGTCTGCGGATTCTCGAACCGCATGAGTCCCGCCTCGGGCAGAGGATTGACGGCGATGATCGTCGCGCCGTTGCGCTTGGCCTTCTCGAGGGCCGACAGCATGCGGGGGTGGTTCGTGCCGGGGTTCTGTCCCGCGACGATGAGGAGGTCGGCCTCGTGGACGTCCTCGATCGACACGGTGCCCTTGCCGATGCCGATCGTCTCGGTCAGGGCCGAGCCCGACGACTCGTGGCACATGTTCGAGCAGTCGGGGAGGTTGTTCGTCCCCACGCCTCGCACGAGCAGCTGGTACAGGAACGCGGCCTCGTTCGACGTGCGACCCGACGTGTAGAACACGGCCTCGTCGGGATCGTCGAGTCCGCGCAGCGCCGACGCGATCTCGCGCAGCGCGCTGTCCCACGAGATCGGCCGGTAGTGGGTCGCGCCTTCCTCGAGGATCATCGGCTCGGTGAGGCGCCCCTGCTGGCCGAGCCACCAGTCGTCGTGCCCCTCCAGGTCGGCGACGGAGTGCTCCGCGAAGAACTCCCGGCCCACCCGCCGCAGCGTCGCCTCTTCCGCGACGGCCTTCGCGCCGTTCTCGCAGAACTCCGCGATGTGCCGCTTGTCCTCCTCGGGCCACGCGCAGCCGGGGCAGTCGAACCCGTCCTTCTGGTTGACCCGCAGGAGCGACTCGATGCTGCGCTTGGCACCCATCTGGTCGTACGAGATCTGCAGCGCGTGCAACACGGCGGGCACCCCGACGGCCACCTTCTTCGTGCCGGAGTGACGGACCTTCGACTCGTCGATATCGGCGGTGGGGGCGCGCTTGGCCATGATGCATCCTTGCGTGGCGAAGGGCCGAGAACGGATGCCTCGGCCTCACTCCCATGCTAGGTCGGGGTCACCCCACGGGATCCGAAACCTCGCCTCGAGTCAGCGCCGCCCCGTGCCGAAGACCCCGCGGATGACGCTCGAGAGGATCGTCTGCGTCGACTTGGAGTTGAGGATCGACTCCAGGGGCGATCTCTGCTGCGCCCGCGACGTCCGCGTCGTCCCCGACGTCTTCTTCAACAGCCGGTCGTACTCGGCCTGCGCCTTCTTCTCCGCGGCGGCCTGCTGCTTCTCGATCGCGGCCTGCTGCTTGGCGTACTCGGCATCCGCCTTCGCCTTTGCGAGCGCCGCCTCCTCCGCCGCCGCGGCTTCGGCCGCGGCGTTCATCTTCGCCGTGAGGATCTCGCGGGCGGACTGGGGGTCGACGGCCGTCCCGTACTTCGCGAGGAGTGGGGATGCCGCGACCGCCGCGTCGATCTGCGCGTCGGGCGTCGGCGACATGAGGCCCTGCGGAGCGCGCAGGCGCGTCCACGCGACGGGCGTCGGAGCGCCCTTCTCGCTCATCACGGTGACGATGGCCTCGCCCGTGCCGAGCTCCTGCAGCGTGCGCTCGAGGTCGTAGCCCGACTTCGGGTAGGTCCCTATCGTCGCGCGCAGGGCCTTCGCGTCGTCCGGCGTGAAGGCGCGCAGCGCGTGCTGCACGCGCGATCCGAGCTGGCCGAGCACGTCGCTCGGCACGTCCTTCGGCGTCTGCGTCACGAAGAAGACGCCGACGCCCTTCGACCGGATGAGCCGCACGGTCTGCACGATGGCGGCCGTGAAGTCCTTCGACGCGTCCTTGAAGAGGAGATGCGCCTCGTCGAAGAAGAACACGAGCTTCGGCTTGTCGAGATCGCCGACCTCGGGAAGCAGCTCGAACAGCTCCGCCAGCAGGTACATGAGGAACGTGGAGAACAGCGCCGGCTTGTCGGCGACGCCGGGAACCTCGAGCAGCGAGACGATGCCGCGCCCGTCCGGTGCCGTGCGCAGGAACTCGGTGACCTCGAACTCGGGCTCCCCGAAGAAGACGTCGGCTCCGGCGTCAGCGAAGGTGATGAGCTCGCGCAGGATGACGCCCGCGGTCGCGGCGGACAGCCCGCCGAGCGTCTTGAGCTCGGCCTTGCCCTGATCGCTGGTGAGGTAGGTGAGCACGGCGCGCAGGTCGGAGAGGTCGACGAGGGCGAGACCGTGCTCGTCGGCGTAGTGGAAGACGAGTCCGAGGCTCGACTCCTGCGTCTCGTTGAGGCCGAGCACCTTGCTGAGGAGCAGCGGCCCGAATCCGCTGACGGTCGCCCGCACCGGCACGCCCTTGCCGATGCCGCCGAGCGCGAAGTACTCCGTGGCGGATGCCTCGGGCTTCCAGTCCTGTCCGATGGCGGCCGTGCGCGCGAGCAACTTGTCGCTCGGCGCTCCGGGCGTCGCCACCCCCGACAGATCGCCCTTGATGTCGGCCGCGAAGACGGGCACGCCCTTCGCCGCGAGCTGCTCCGCGAGTCCCTGGAGCGTGCGGGTCTTCCCCGTGCCGGTCGCGCCGGCGACCAGGCCGTGGCGATTCATCATGCCGAGCGGGATGCGGATCTGCGCCTCGGGAACGGGCTCGCCGTTCACGAGTGCCCCGAGATCGAGGGTCGCCGCCTCGAACGTGTACCCGGTGATGATCTGTTCCACCTGGGTCGCGTCGAGGGGCCCTGCTTCCGTCTGCGATGGTGCGGGTGAGGGAGCAGGAGCCTGAGCCGCAGGGGTGTCGGCGGGCGCTCCCGCGGGCCCTGACGCCGTGACACCCGGCGCCCGGTCGTCCTGGTCGGGCACGTCGCCTGCGGGTGTCGCCGGCTCCGCCGGCGCCCCGGTCGCCTGCTCCGAGGCACTGCTCCCCGCGACGCGGGCCTTCGCGGCAGCGGCTTCGGCGGCGGCGAGCGCCGCCTTCGCCTGCGCCGCCCTCAGCTGAGCCTCGGCCGCCTCGGCTTCCGCCCGCAGGCGTGCGAGTTCGGCTTCGGCGGCGGCGACGGCGGGATCTGCGGAAGCGGCATCGCTCATGGGCACAGCCTAGCGACGGGCTTGTCGCCCGGTCGCGGCCGGACACGAGAGCCCCGAGAGGCCATTTCAGGCGTCGACGGCGAGGAGAGAGGGTGCCGGGACCGTCACCCGCTCGTCTCCTTCTTCGGGATCGTGACGCGCTTCACCGGTTCACGGCGGACCAGCCCGATGAACGCCGCCGCGAGCACGAGCGCGACACCGGCGCCGGCCATCGCGCCGCCGAGGGTGTCGCTGAGCCAGTGCGCGTGCAGGTACGTGCGGCTCAGCGCCATGAGGGCGATGTAGACGCCTCCGCCGATGAAGACGAGGAGACGGGGGAAGACGACGGCGACCGCCGCCGCGATCGTCGCGGCGTTCGCGACGTGGCCCGACGGGTACGAACCGTAGTCGGAGACCACCTGGATGTCTTCCGGTCGAGCGCGACCGAACGTGTGCTTGAGCAGCTGGACGAGGAGGGCCGACGCCGCCGAGGACGCCACGAAGTAGGCCGCGGACCAGGGTCGTCGGAGGAACACCAGGGTGAGGGTGACGGCGAGCGGCACGGCGAAGACGCCCACCCACCCGCCGCCGAGGAAGTTCATCACGAGCGAGAAGCTCAGCATGAACGACGAGGACCACGACAGGAGCAGGTCGTTCCACCAGACGTCGACGATGAAGGGCGGCGTCCCATGCAGCAGGATCCACGCGCCCAGCGCGGTGGACGCGGCGATCAGGGCGAGCCCGATGACGAGCAGGCGCCCACGGGGCAGGCGCGCCGTCTCTTGCCCTGTCGCTACCGCCTTGGTGTCCTCCATCGCCCTATTGTGCGGCGATTCGGCCGGAGAGGGCGGGACTTGACAACGGGTTTCGCGGAGATCCGTTAACGCACTGTTTACGCACGGCGCTCATCCCCGAGGGATGAATGCCCCGCGGGCACGCGCCCCGGGGTCTACCTTCGTGCTTGTCCGGCTCATCCACGTGTGACACGGGAGGGGGCAGAGCATGGACGATCTCGACCTCGCCAGGATCCAGTTCGCCTTCACCAGCATCTATCACTTCCTCTTCGTGCCGATGACGATCGGGATGTCGCTCCTCGTCGCGATCCTGCACACGCGCTGGTTCCGCCGCGGGACGCCCGAGCTCCAGCGAGTGCTCCGCTTCTTCGGCGGCCTGATGCTCATCTCGGTCGCCGTCGGCGTCGTGACGGGCCTCGTTCAGGAGTTCCAGTTCGGCACCAACTGGTCGGCATACTCCCGCTTCGTCGGCGACGTCTTCGGCGCACCCCTCGCGATGGAGGGGCTCCTCGCCTTCTTCCTCGAGTCGACCTTCCTCGGGCTGTGGCTGTTCGGCTTCGGCGTCCTGCCGCGGACCGTGCACCTTGTGACGGCATGGATGATCCCGCTCGGCGCATGCCTCTCCGCGCTTTTCATCATCGCTGCGAACTCGTGGATGCAGAACCCCGTCGGCTACTCGATCAACGAGCAGACGGGTCGCGCCGAGCTCACGTCGATCGGCGATCTGTTCACGAACCGCGTGTTCGTGTGGAGCTACCTCCACGTGCTGCTCGTGGCGCTCATCTTCGGGGCCTGCCTCATGCTCGCCGTCTCGGCGTGGCAGCTGCGCCGCTCGCGCAACGTCGCGGAGTTCTCTTCGACCGCGAAGCTCTCGATCGTCGTGCTCTTCGTCGCCGCCCTGCTGCAGATGCACGTCGGCGGACAGCTGGGCATCAACGAGACCACGTATCAGCCCATGAAGATCGCGGCCGCCGAAGCCAACTGGGAGACGTGCCAGCCCTGCTCGTTCTCGATCCTGCAGATCGGCGGCTGGACGGCCGACGACCCGCCGACCAAGATCATCGAGGTGCCGCACCTGCTGTCGCTGCTGGCCACCGGCACGTGGGACGGCGAGGTGCAAGGCCTCACGCCGCTCAACGAGCAGTACCAGCAGCAGTACGGCGCGGGCGACTACATCCCGTCCGTCTTCATCCAGTACTGGTCCATGCGCGTCATGGCCTACGGCGGCGCGCTGCTCGTGCTCTTCGCCGCGTGGGGTCTCTGGGCCATGTGGCGGCGGAAGATTCCGACATCCCGGGTCTTCCTGTGGGTCGCGAGCTGGATCATGATCACCCCGTTCTTCATGGCGACCGCGGGGTGGCTCCTCACCGAGAGCGGCCGCCAGCCGTGGATCGTGCAGGGCCTGATGCTCACGAAGGACGGCCTGTCCGGATCCGGCACTGCGGCGCAGATCATCCTGAGCCTCGTGATCGTCGTGAGCCTGTACCTCGGCATCGGGGTCGTCGCAGCGGTGCTCATGATCCGCCACGCCCGACGCGGCATCCCGGAATCCGTTCCCGACGGCGATGCGAGCGATCGCGCGCACGCCGACGACTCGACCCCGTCGCTGACGTACTGAGAGGAGCCGACGATGGAGCTTCAGACGTTCTGGTTCATCGCCGTCGCCTTCTTCTGGACGGGATTCTTCGTGCTGGAGGGCTTCGACTTCGGGGTGGGTGCGCTCCATCGGCTCATCGGTCGCGACGACGTCGAGCGGCGCGTCGTCATCAACACGATCGGGGCCTGGTGGGACGGCAACGAGGTGTGGCTCATCGTCGCGGTCGCGGCGATGTTCGCGGCCTTCCCCGGCTGGTACGCCACGTGGTTCTCGGCGCTGTACCTCCTCGTGTGGCTGCTGCTCGCGGCTCTCATCGTGCGCGGGGTCTCGTTCGAGTTCCGCGGCAAGTTCGAGGCCGCCCGGTGGCGATCGACGTGGAGCTGGACGCTCACGATCGGGTCGCTCGCCGCGCCCCTGCTCCTCGGCATCGGCCTCGGAGATCTCATCGCGGGACTGCCTATCGACGCCGACGGCGACTTCACCGGGTCGTTCGCGGATCTGCTCACCCCCTACGGGCTCGTGTTCGGCGTGACGCTCGTCACGCTGAGCCTCCTGCACGGGGCCGCCTTCCTCGGTCTCCGCACGACCGGCGCCGTGCTCTCGCGCTCCCGCACCCTCGCCCGCATCCTCGCGGTTCCCGCGACAGTGCTCGTCGTCGTCCTCATGGCCTGGACGGCCGTCCTGGCGCCGACCGGCGTGTGGGGCGTCGTCGCCGTCGTGGTGCCGGTCGCCGCCGCTGTCGTCGCCGCCGTCGCAGCGACGAGACGCCGGGCTCCGCGGCTCGTCTTCGCCGCGACCGCCGTCACGATCGGCGGCGTCGTCGCGGCGCTCTTCGCCCACCTGTATCCCACGCTGCTGGTCTCGAGCACCGACGCCGCGGCATCCCTCACCGTCGACGACGCGTCGTCGAGCGAGTACTCGCTCCAGGTGATGACCGTGGTCGCACTCGTCGCGGTGCCGCTCGTCGTGGGGTACCAGGCGTGGAGCTACTACGTGTTCCGGCGACGCCTCGTCTCGCCCTCGGCCCCGCTCCCCCGCGGAGGTCCTGCCCGTCCGTCCGAAGGAGTCGTGACATGACCGCCATCCCCGCTTCGCACGGCGCCGCCGCGAACACCGCCGAAGGCGCTCGCCTCGCCGAGGCCGGCTCCCGGCCGTGGCGCGACTGGGGTCCGTACGTCTCGGAGCGCGCCTGGGGCACGGTCCGCGAGGACTACAGCGCCGACGGCGACGCGTGGGACTTCTTCCCGCACGACCACGCCCGGTCGCGCGTGTACCGGTGGAACGAGGACGGCATGGCCGGCTTCTCGGACGAGAGTCAGACGTGGTGCCTCTCGCTCGCGCTCTGGAACGGCGTCGACCCCATCCTCAAGGAGCGCATGTTCGGCCTCACCGGTCCGCAGGGAAACCACGGCGAGGACGTCAAGGAGTACTGGTGGTACCTCGACGGCACCCCGACGCATTCCTGGAACACGTGGCGCTACCACTACCCGCAGCGCGAGTTCCCGTACGCCGACCTCGTCGCCGAGAACGCGCGGCGAGGCAAGCTCGACCCCGAGTACGAGCTCGTCGATACCGGAGTGTTCGCCGACGACCGCTTCTGGTCGGTCACCGTCGACTATGCCAAGGAGGGCCCGCACGACCTCCTCATGAACATCACGGTCGACAACGCCGGACCCGACGAGGCGACGATCCACGTCCTGCCGACGCTATGGTTCCGCAACATCTGGTCGTGGGGCTATCCCGAGAACGAGAAGCCCCTCCTGCGGGCGGAGGGCGGACGCGTCGTGGGCGAGCACTCGCGGTCGGGACCGCTCGTGCTCGTCGGGGACGGCTCCCCCGAGATCCTGGTGTGCGACAACGAGACGAACACCGAGCGGCTCTTCGGCGTGCCCGGCTCGCGGTACCCCAAGGACGGCATCAACGACCACGTCGTCCGGGGCGCGGCGACCGTCAACCCCGAGCAGCGCGGCACGAAGGCATCCCTCCACTACGTCCTCACGGTGCCCGCGGGCGAGACCGCGCGCGTGCGCGTGCGACTGGTCGGCGCGGCCTCGCTCGCCGTGGATGCCCCGGCTGGAGCTCTCGCGAACACGCCGGTCGATGTCGAGACCGACTTCGACGCCATCCTCGAGCGGCGCCGCGCAGAGGCTGACGCCTTCTACGACGCGACCATTCCGGCCGCGCGCGACAGCGAGGAGTATCGCGTTGCGCGTCAGGCGTTCGCGGGCCTGCTGTGGGGCAAGCAGTTCTACCACTACGACGTGTCCCGCTGGCTCTCCGGCGACCCGGGCAATCCCGCTCCCCCGCCGGGACGCGGCGACATCCGCAACGGGCGGTGGCTCAACCTCAACAGCCACGACGTGATCCTGATGCCGGATCCGTGGGAGTACCCGTGGTTCGCCGCGTGGGATCTCGCGTTCCACTGCGTGACTCTCGCCCACATCGACCCCGAGTTCGCGAAGGATCAGCTGATCCTGCTGCTGCGCGAGTGGTACATGCATCCGGGCGGCCAGCTCCCGGCGTACGAGTGGGACTTCTCCGACGTCAATCCGCCGGTGCACGCGTGGGCGGCCATCCGGGTGTTCGAGCTCGACGGGCGCACCGACTTCACGTTCCTCGCGCGCGTGTTCCACAAGCTGCTGCTCAACTTCACGTGGTGGGTCGACAACAAGGACCGCGAGCGGGACAACCTGTTCGAGGGCGGCTTCATGGGCCTCGACAACATCTCGCCGCTCGATCGGTCGAGCCTCTCGCCCGACGTCGGGTACCTCGAGCAGGCCGACTCGACCGGCTGGATGGCGATGTACGCCATCGACCTGCTCGACATCGCGCTGCGGCTCGCCCTGCACGATCCCGCCTACGAGGACATCGCGACGAAGTTCCTCGAGCACTTCCTCGCGATCGCGACCGCCGCCAACGCCGGCGTGATGTGGGACGACGAGGATGCCTTCTACTACGACGTCTTCCACAGCGCCGACGGCCGCGACATCCCGGTCAAGGTGAAGTCGCTCGTCGGGCTCGTGCCGCTGCGCGCGACGCTCGCCTACGATGTCGACCTCGTCGGCGATGCCCTGCCGAACTTCCGCGAGCGAGGGCTCTGGTGGCTCGAGAACCACCCGACGGACGCGCGCCTCTTCCACACCCGCGACATCGACGGCGAGCGGCACCGGCTGCTCGCGCTCATCCCGCCGGACCGTCTCGTCCGGCTGCTCGAGAACCTGTTCGACGAGGACGGACTGCTCGGGCCGTACGGCATCCGGTCGGTCTCCGCCTGGCACCGCGACCACCCCTTCTCGCTGGAGGTCGGCGGACAGACGGCGACCGTCGACTACGAGCCGGCGGAGTCAACGACCAATCTGTTCGGCGGCAATTCGAACTGGCGGGGGCCGGTGTGGATGCCGCTCAACGTCATGCTCGTCGAGGCCCTGCGCGACTACGACAAGCTCTCGCCCGACGAGTTCGCCGTCGAGTTCCCCGCGGGATCGGGCGCCGTGCAGCCGCTGCGCGACTCGGCGGACGACATCGCGCGGCGGCTCATCTCGATGTTCCTTCCGGGCGAGAGCGGACGACGGCCCGTGCACGGCTGGTACGACCTGCTCGCGACCGACCCACGCTGGAAGGACAACCTGCCCTTCCACGAGTACTTCCACGGCGACACCGGCATGGGGCTGGGCGCCGAGCATCAGACGGGATGGACGGCGCTCGTCGCCCACCTCGTGATGACCACCCCGCCGGCGGCGACGCCGGACCCCTCGCGAAAGGACGCAACGAAATGACCCTCGAAGGAAAGGTCGCCATCGTCACGGGCGGCAACAGCGGCATCGGCAAGGCGATCGTGCTCGAGCTGGCGGCGCAGGGCGCCTCGGTCGTCATCGACTGGGTCACGCACCCCGAGGCGACCGATGAGCTGGAGCAGCAGCTCCACGCCCTCGGCGAGGACAAGGTCACGGGTGTCGAGGCCGACGTGAGCAAGGTCGACGACCTGAAGAAGCTGGTCGATGCCGCGGTCTCGGCGTTCGGTCGCCTCGACATCATGATCAACAACGCCGGCGTCGAGACCCGCACCGACGTGCTCTCGACGACGGAGCAGCAGTACGACTTCGTCCTCGACGTCAACCTCAAGAGCGCCTTCTTCGGCACGCAGCTCGCGGCGAAGCAGATGATCGCGCAGGGCGGCGGCGGCGCCATCATCAACATCAGCTCGGTGCACGAGGACTGGCCCATGCCCGGCAACACCGCCTACTGCCTGTCGAAGGGCGGCGCACGCATGCTGACCCGCACGGCCGGTCAGGAGCTCGGCCCGCACGGCATCCGGATCGTCAATGTCGGCCCGGGTGCGGTCGCGACCCCGATCAACACCTCGACGATGGCCGACCCCGAGAAGATGAAGACGCTCGACGCCGCCATCCCGCTCGGCCGCATGGCACAGCCCGAGGAGATCGCGAGCGTCGTGGCCTTTCTCGCCTCGGACGGCGGCGCCTACCTCAACGCGACGACCGTGTTCGTCGACGGCGGGCTCATGCACTCGAGCCCGGGTCTCTGACCCAGAGCCGATCGGCCCGGTCGCGTCATGGACGCGGCCGGGCCGTCGTCGTTCCGGCGGGGCCTCCGCGGCCCTCGCCGGAGCGACGACCGCGCGGCTCAGGCCCGTGCGACGAGGACGAACGACCGGGGTCCGACCGTGATCGACTCCGTGGCGATCGTCCCCGCGCGGGCGGGCTCGAAGCTGTCCGACTCGACCGTCACGGCATCGGCCCACGGCAGGGCGAAGTCGAGCGGCTCCCACCAGGCGTTGAGAAGCATCGCGACGTCGACATCCACAAGAGCCTCGCTGGCATCGTCGAGGTCGGGATCGAGCGCACCCGAGAGCACGAGTGCGACGCTCTTCGCGGCGCCGTCCGACCAGTCCCCCGCCGACATCGGGGCGCCGGAGGGGGTGAACCACCGCACCGCCTCGGGGTGCGAGGGGTAGCGCGTACGACGGAGCACGGGATGCCGGTGGCGCAGGCGCACGAGATTCGCCGTGAATGCGTGGAGATCGGCGTCCGCACCAGCCCAGTCCC
Source organism: Microbacterium sp. AZCO (assembly GCF_039614715.1). Lineage (GTDB taxonomy): Bacteria > Actinomycetota > Actinomycetes > Actinomycetales > Microbacteriaceae > Microbacterium. The sequence goes on from NZ_CP154857.1 coordinate 2,403,546, forward strand.
ACCAGGTGACCTCGTCGTCGAGGCAGTAGGCGTTGTTGTTGCCCCTCTGCGTGCGGCCGATGTCGTCGCCGCCGAGCAGGAGCGGCACGCCGCGCGACAGCACGAGCGTCGACAGCATCGCCCGGCGCTGTCGCGCCCGCAGCGCAACGACGGTGGCATCGTCGGTCGGGCCCTCGACGCCGCAGTTCCACGATCGGTTGTCGTCCGTGCCGTCACGGTTGTCCTGGCCGTTCGCCTCGTTGTGCTTGCCGTCGTACGAGACGAGGTCGGCCAGCGTGAACCCGTCGTGCACGGTCACGAGGTTGATGGAGGCATCCGGTCCCCGCGAATGGCGCGTGTAGAGGTCGGGCGAGCCGGTGATCCGCGCCGCGAGATCGGGCAGCAGGCCGTCGTGGCTGCGCCAGAAGTCGCGCACGGTGTCGCGGAAGCGCCCGTTCCACTCGCTCCATCCCGCCGGGAAGCGGCCCAGGTCGTAGCTGTCGCCCTGACCGACATCCCACGGCTCGGCGATGAGGATCACCTGCGCGAGCACGGGGTCCTGGGCGACGAGGTCGAAGAACGCTGAGAGGGCCGAGAACGATCCGTCGGCGCGGGCGAGGCTTGGCGCGAGGTCGAAGCGGAACCCATCGACGCCCATCTCGGTCACCCAGTACCGCAGCGAGTCCATCATGAGCCGCAGCGTGAAGGGTTCGCCCACGTTCAGCGAGTTGCCGCATCCCGTCGTGTCGACGTAGGTCGCGGGGTCGGACGGCGACAGGCGGTAGTAGGTCTTGTTCGCGATGCCGCGGAAGGCGATCGTCGGACCGTCGGCGCCCGCCTCCGCGGTGTGGTTGTAGACGACGTCGAGGATGACCGAGAGACCGGCCGCATGGAGTGCGTCGACCATCGCGCGGAACTCGGCCACCTGGCCGCCGGGCCGGCCGGCGCGCACAGCGGCTGAGTATCCCGCGTGCGGCGCGAAGTAACCGATCGTGTTGTAGCCCCAGTAGTTCGTCAGGCCTGCCTCGACGAGGAACGCCTCCGGCACGCTCTGGTGCACGGGCAGCAGCTCCACCGCCGTCACGCCGAGCGACGTCAGGTGCGCGATCGCGGCCGGGTGGGCAAGCCCCGCGTACGTGCCGCGCAGATTCTCCGGAATGTCGGGATGCGTCGCCGTGAACCCCTTGACGTGCACCTCGTAGAGCACGGCGTCGGCGAGCGAGCGGCGTTCCGGCGCATCTGCGATCACCTCGCCGGCGGGCGGCAGCTCCTCCACGACGATGCTGCGCGGCATCACCCCGGCCGAATCCTCGCCGTCAGGCCTCGTCGGGTTCGCCGCGTCGTGCCCGTAGGCGGCCGGAGTGAAGGTGACAGCTCCCCCGATCGCCCTCGCGTACGGATCGAGCAGCAGCTTGGCCGGGTTGAATCGCCGCCCTTCGGCGGGGTCCCAGTCGCCGTGCACGCGGTAGCCGTAGCGCTGCCCGGGCCCCACGCCGGTGACGAGCCCGTGCCAGATGCCGGCGTCGCGCGCGGGAAGCGCGATCCGCGACTCGGTGCCGTCGGGGTCGAACAGACAGAGGTCGACGGCTGTCGCCCTCGGCGCCGCGAGGGCGAAGTTGACGCCGTCGCTGGTCGCGCGGGCACCGAGCGGATAGGGACGACCGGGGCGAACCGTGACCTGCACGCAGCCAGGCTAGGGCGCCGCCCCGCCGCGCGCGAGGGCGCGTCCGGGGTCTGACGCCGACGTCACCGTGTGCGGGTGAGCCCCTGACCCGTCGGCTCGCGGTGTGTCGTCAGGGGGCGAGGCGCTCCACAGTCCGCGGTCGCACGACGAACCACAGCGACAGCACACCGACGATGGCGCACGCGACCATCACCGAGGCCATCGTCGTCGGCGTGATGCCGGCGTCGCGGGCGATCCAGCCCACGAGCGGCGAGATGATGCCCGCCACGCCGAAGTTGGTCGCCCCGATGATCGACTGCGCCGTGCCCGCCGCCTTGCCGTGGCGGTCGAGCGCGAGCACCTGGACGCAGGGGAACGTGAAGCCGCAGCCCGTCATGAAGAAGAACAGCGGCACGATCGTGCCCCACAACCCGAAGCCGAGCTGGTCGAAGACGATGATGGCGGATGCCGCGACCACAAGCACCCCCGTCGACCACGCCATGACCCACTGCGGCCCGAAGCGCGCCGCGAGGCGCGACGCCGTCTGGACGCCGAGCACGACGCCGAGGGAGTTGACGGCGAAGAGCATGCCGTACTGCTGCGGGTCGAAGCCGTAGTCGAGCTGGAAGAGGAACGACGAGGACGACAGGTAGGAGAAGAGACCGCTGAAGGTCATGCCGCCGATGATCAGGACGCCGACGAAGACGCGGTCGCTGAAGACGCTGCGATACCGCTGCCAGACGGTCGTCGAGCCTCCCTCCGTGCGACGGGCCCGTGGACGCGTCTCGGGCAGGAAGATCGACGCCGAGATGAGCATGACGAAGCCGTAGACGGCCAGCACGACGAAGACGCCCCGCCACGGCATGACGAGCAGCAGCGCCGAGCCGAGGAGCGGCGCCAGCACAGGCGCGACACCCGACACGAGGGCGAGGCGCGAGAGCATCACGACGAGACGGCGTCCGCCGAACAGGTCGCGCACGATCGCGGCCGCGACGACGCCGCCCGCCGCGGCGCCCGCGCCCATCATGACGCGAGCGATCGACAGCGTCACGAGCGTCGGCGCGAGCGCTGCACAGATGCTCGCGACGACGTGCAGCGCCGTCACCGACAGGAGCGGGATGCGGCGGCCCACCTTGTCCGACAGCGGGCCGACGATCAGCTGGCCGAGGCCGAACCCGATCATCGTGCCGGTCAGCGTCAGCTGGATCGCGGCGGCCGTCGTGTTGAAATCGGCCTCGAGGACGGGGAACGCCGGCAGGTAGAGGTCGATCGTGAACGGGCCGAGGGCCGTCAGGGCCCCGAGCAGGATGATGTAGAGGATGCGGCGCCGGGCGGGGATGGAGTCCCCCGGGTGCAGCATGATGGGCGCGGTCGCCGGATTCGGTCCAAGTGTGCGGATCGCACCTGTGGACGACGGCACGCGGATGCTGCCGGTCGCTGTGCGGTTCGCCTCGGGCCGAGCGGCCGTTGCCTGGGCGTCGGCGCGGAGGTCGGTGGAGTCGGTCTGCGGGGGTGTCTGCGTCGGGATGGAGGCGGTGTCGAGCAAGGGCGGAATTCACTTCGGTGACGATGGGCGGCTGGGAGAAGGGACGCGTCGACACCGTCGGGCGGCTCAGGCGCAGAATGCGGAGTGCGGCGTTGCGGGAGCGAGAGTTGCGACGAGGGATCGATCCGAGATCCGAATCGATTCGAGACGACAATGATACCGGAAACCGCTCGCCCGCGAAGAACGGTCTCTGTGCGGGTTCCCAGGCCTCGAAGCATGCACTCGAATAAGCTGAGGCCATTCCTGCACAGCAGCCCGACGCCCGTCGGCGGGCGCCCGAGCCGAGATCAGACATGACCCCGACAGCACCCGACGACAAGCGCACGAGCGGCAACCCCGCGACTCAGGCGAAGATCAACCAGTCCGTCAAGCAGCAGCGCGAGCAGAAGCGCCAGGAGAAGCTCGCCGAGTACCAGAAGCAGCTGGCGAAGCGGCGGCGCAGCAAGCTCGTCTGGTGGGTGGTCGGGTCGGCGGCAGCGGTCATCGTGATCGCCGCGATCGTGGCATCCATCGTCTTCGCCCCGAAGCCCGCGCCGACGTACCAGGCCGGCAGCAGCACGGGCGCCGAGATCGACGGCGTCGAGACGTTCCAGAACGTCGCCACGCACACGGAAGACCCGGTCACGTACGAGCAGACGCCCCCGGCCGGCGGCCCGCACAACCCCGTCTGGCTGAACTGCGGCGTCTACGACCAGCCTGTTCCCAACGAGAACGCCGTCCACGCGCTCGAGCACGGCGCCATCTGGGTCACCTACGACGCCGACAAGATCAAGGGGGACGACCTGGCGAAGCTGAAGTCGTACCTGCCGTCGACCTACGCCGTCCTCTCGCCGTACAAGGGACTCGACTCGCCGTTCGTGCTGTCGGCGTGGAACCACCAGCTCAAGCTCGACTCGGTCGACGACCCGCGCATCACGGAGTTCTTCACCGAGTACTGGCGCAGCCAGAACGCGCCCGAGCCCACCGCGCTCTGCACGGGGGGCATCGACGCGCCGGGCAAGGTCTCCTGACGTCCATGAGCGATGCGGAGGCGGCCGAGACCGACGCGAGCCCCGCGCCGTCCCGCCCGCGGTGGTGGGTCTACGTGCTCGTCGCGGTCGGTGTCGCGGCCCTCGCCTTCGCGATCGGGCGATTCTCGACGTTCGGCACCTCCTCCGCCGTCACGCCGAACCCGGCCGACATCGGCTTCGCGCGTGACATGCAGGTTCATCACACGCAGGCCATCGAGATGGCGATGGACATCTACCGCAAGACCGACGACGAGGAACTGCGCAGCCTCGCGTACGACATGGCGACGAGCCAGGCCGGCCAGCGCGGCGAGATGTACGACTGGCTGGTGCAGTGGGGCCTGCCGCAGTCGGGTGCGCCGCTCATGTCGTGGATGACGGATGCCGCGTCCGGCCACGCCGGACACGCCGGCGGCGCTGCGACCGGCACGCCGCAGACGGACGCCGAGCTCCGCGCGGCGATGGGCATGGCCACCGCAGACGAGATCGCGCAGCTGAACGCCGCGACAGGTGCCCAGGCCGACTGCCTGTTCCTCACACTCATGATCCGGCACCACCAGGGCGCGATCCCGATGGCGGACGCCGTGCTCGAGCTCGGGAGCGTTCCCCGCGTCCTCGCCGTCGCACAGAGCATGAAGCAGGGCCAGACCGCCGAGATCGACGCCATGACCGCGATGGAGCAGCGCCTCGGCTGCACGCAGTGAGCGGCATCCCGAGCCGGCCCCGTCGGCGCGGCGAGCAGCATGCTGAACCGGCCCGTCGGCGCGGCGAGCAGCATCCCGAACCGTCCCGTCGGCGCGGCGAGCAGCATCCCGAACCGTCCCCTCGACGCATAAGAGAGGGCCGGCGCGCCCCCTGCGCCAGCCCTCTCTCGTCGTGCGGCCTGCGGCCGCGTGGTCGTCAGCCCTTCGTCGCGCCCGCCATGAGGCCGCGGACGAAGAACCGCTGCAGTGCGAAGAACACGATGAGCGGCGTGATGATCGTGAGGAACGTGCCGGCGGCCTGCAGGTACCACTGGTTGCCCCACGTTCCCGACAGTCCCGCCAGCGACTGCGTCATGGGCAGCGATGTCGGTGGAGCGAAGATCGTGGCGACGAGCAGGTCGTTCCACACCCAGATGAACTCCAGCACCGCGAACGAGGCGAGTGCGGGCGTCGCGAGAGGCAGGACGATCCGGAAGAACATCTGACCATGACCCGCCCCGTCGACGCGCGCCGCCTCGATGACCTCGCTCGGGATCTCCGAGATGAAGTTGTGGAGCAGGAACACCGCGAGCGGCATCGCGAAGATCGTGTGGGCGATCCACACCGTCGCGAAGCTGTGATCGATGTCGCGCAGCTCGAGGCCCGGGAAGATCTGCACGCCGTTGATCGTGAGACCTCGCGAGAAGAGGCTCAGCAGCGGGATGAGCGCCATCTGGATCGGCACGATCTGCATCGCGAACACCGCGATGAACAGGAGGTTCTTGCCCTTGAAGTCGATCCACGCGAAGGCGTAGGCCATGAGCGAGGCGACCGCGAGGGCGAAGAACACGACAGGGATGGCGATCGCGAGGGAGTTGAGGAACGACTCCCCCAGCGTCAGCGTCGTGCCGCCCGACGTAAGCGCGAGCTGGTAGTTCTCGGTCGTGAAGCTCGGGTTGGTGAAGACCGTCCACCAGCCCGTCGTCTGCGCGTCGGCCGCGGGGCGGAACGACGTGACCAGGAGACCGAAGGTGGGGATCGTCCAGAAGATGGCGATCGCGAGGGCCGCGATCGTCGCTCCCTTGGAGGAGAGCCGCCTCCGCGCCATCTCCTCGTACTTGCGCGTGTCCCGCGCGACCTTGCGCGCCGAGCGTCCGTCGACGACGGGCTCGATCACCTCGATAGTCATCGGATCTCCCTCTGCTTCCGGATCTGGATCACGTTGAACACGATGATCGGGATGACGAGGATGAACAGGAGCACGGCGAGCGCCGCCGCGTGCCCGTAGCTCTGGAACCTCTGCTGCTGGTTGACCATCTCGAACGCGAGCACGGTGGAGTTCGAGCGCCCGCCGGTCATGACGGCTACGACGTCGTAGATCTTCAGGGCGCCGATGGCGATCGTCGTCAGCACGACGACGATGGAGGGACGAATGCCGGGAAGCGTGACGTTGCGGAACCGCTGCCAGGCGTTGGTGCCGTCGAGGGCCGCAGCCTCCATCTGCTCCGGCGGAACAGCCTTGATCGCCGCCGAGAGGATGACCATGGCGAGGCCCGTCTGGCTCCAGATGAACACCGCCATGATGAAGAAGGTGTTCCACAGCGGCGTGAGCGACAGCCACGACACCGGCTCACCGCCGAACGCCACCACGATGGCGTTGAAGATGCCGATCTGCTCACCCTGCCGGTAGTCGTACTGGAGCTCCCAGATGATGCCGGCGCCGACGAACGAGATCGCGAACGTCATGAAGATGAGGATCTTCAGCACCTTCTCGCCGCGCGCCCGGTCGATGAAGACGGCGCAGGCGAGACCGATGATCGTTGAGACGACGGGCGCGAACAGCACCCAGAGGATCGTGTTGATGATCGACCAGAAGCCCGTCGGGTTCGTGAAGGCCCAGACGTAGTTGTCCCAGCCCACGAACGTCTTGCCCGTCTTGTCGAAGAACGACTGGATGAAGGTCGCGATCGCCGGGTAGACGAGCCCCATCAGCAGCAGGATCGAGGCGGGCGCCATGAACAGCACGAGCTGGAAGAGATACCCCGCGCCCGCTCGCGCACGATAGTCGGCATAGAAGAGGATGCCGCCGAGGATGACGGCGATCGCCAGGACGTAGAGGACCGCGCCCTGGTAGGGCCGCAGCATCATGAACGCGACGATCGGGATGATGAAGCAGGCCGCCAGCCGGAGCCAGAAGTACCCTCGTCCCGCGCGCGGTGCGTACTCGATGAGCAGGAGCAGCACCCCGACCACGATCCCGAAGACGATGAGCACGATCGGGATCTGCACGATCGGGCCCTGGCTCCCGATCCACTGGAAGAAGCTGTTGAACGAGAAGCCCAGCGAGGTGGGCAGCGCGCCCTCCGTGGGCGGCCTCGTCACCATGAAGAAGAACAGCGCCAGCGCGACGATGAACGCGAGCGCCACGACGAGCCTCGTCGTCCGCGCCCGCCGCGCGTAGTGCACCTCGCGCTCCGCGGCATCCATCGCCTCTTTGTCAGGCGGGAGTGACGTGGCGTCCTGCACCTTTGTCGTATCGGTCATGTGAGCCCTCCGAATGCTTCTTCGCAACCGGATCGATCGCGATCAACCAGAGACGTCTTGTGGTGGTGCGGTGGAGCCGCCCGTTCTCACGGGCGACTCCACCGCGCCGACTGCTGTCAGTTCTCGTAGCCGGCCTGGATGTCGCTCAGGACCTCCGAGGTGTCCTTGCCGTCGATCCAGTCGACCATGCCGCGCCAGAACGATCCCGAGCCCACCGTCGCGGGCATCAGGTCGGACGCGTCGAAGCGGACCGTCGTGTTGGCGTCCTGGACGAGCTTCATGGCGTCCTGCAGGAACGGGCTCGATGCGTTCATCGGGTCAGCCCCCTGGTTCGCCGAGATGACGCCGCCCAGCCCGACACGCGTGTCGGCGAACTCCGGGGTGGACATGTACTCGAGAACCTTCTGCGTGGCCTCGTCGTCGGAGAATCCGGCGACGTACTCGCCGCCGACCTCGATCGCCTGCGCGTCGCCCGCCTTGAACCCGGGGAGCACGAAGGCGTAGACGTCGCCGTCGGGCGCCACGGTCGGCGCCGTGCCGTCCTTCGTCTTGACGTCGAGGAAGTTCGACGACAGGAACGACGCCTGGTGGGTCAGCGCGCAGTCGCCGCTCGCGACCGGAGCCGCGACGTTCGCGAAGGCCGTCGAGTTGATGCTCGCGACGTCGCCGAAGCTCGCGTTGACGTAGTCGGGGTTCTTGAGGATCTCGCCGACGTGGTCGAAGGCGTCCTTGATCGGCTGGTCGGTGAACTTGACCTCGTTCGCGACCCACTGGTCGTAGACGTCGGGACCGGAGTTGCGCAGCACCAGGTCTTCGACCCAGTCCGTGCCCGGCCACCCGGATGCGTCACCGGACTCGAAGCCCGCGCACCACGGGGCCTTGCCCGTCTTCTCGCGGATGGTCTTCGTGAGCGTGATGAGCTCATCCCACGTGGTGGGCACCTGGACGCCCCACTCCTGGAACGCCTTGGGCGAGTACCAGACGTAGCCCTTGACGTTCGCGAGCATCGGCGCCGAGTAGAACGTGTCGTCGACCGTGCCGTACGTCTTCCAGTCCTTGGACCAGTACTTGTCGACGTTCGCCTCGACGGCGGACGACCCCGGCTTGACCTCGCCGGTGCCCACGAGCGACTTCAGCAGACCGGGCTGCGGGACGATCGCGATGTCGGGCGCGCTGCCGCCGGCGACCTTCGTGACGATGTTGCCCTCGAACGACTTGTCGCCGGTGTACTGGACCTTGATGCCGGTGTCCTTCGTGAACTGGTCGAAGGACTGCTGCAGCAGATCGGCCTCGCTGCCTGTGATGCCGCCCGAGATGCGCACGGTCTTGCTCGAGGCGTCTGTCGATCCGGTGTCACCGCCCTCGGTACACGCGACGAGCCCGAGACCCGCGATCGCCAGGACGCTCAGCCCGGCCACGAGCCGGCGCGGCCTTGAACCTGCACTCATTACTGCCTCCTCATTCGCGACTCGGCACGACGCCGATGTCACATGTGATGATCAGGAACCGATTCCAGACACACGCTAGGGGACGCCGTAGTCCTGCACAATCGGTCGAAGGTCACGAACCCGTAACCCCACGCGAGAAGTGTGGCAACGGATCGCCGTTCACGCAATGATGGCCCGGGAACCGGTTCCAGCACAGAGTCCCTGTGTGCAGCGGATGCGCACGCACGAGGAGGTGAAGGATGGTCGGTATCGCCGACGTCGCACGGGCCGCCGGAGTGTCCAAGGCGACCGCGAGCCGTGCGTTGACCGGCAGCGGCTACGTGTCCGACGGCACGCGCGAGCGCGTCCTCGAGACCGCGGCATCCCTCGGCTACGTGGCCTCCACCGCTGCGGTGAGCCTCGCGACCGGCAGGACGCAGAACGTCGGCGTCGTGATGCCGTACATCAGCCGCTGGTTCTTCGCGGAGGTGCTGGAGGGGATCCAGGATTCGCTCCTCCGGCACGGCTACGACCTCACCCTCTACGACGCGCGGCCCGGCACCGACGGCCGCCGGCGCGTCTTCGACGACTTCCTCGCCCGGCAGCGCTTCGACGGCCTCATCGCCGTCGGGCTCGAGCCGAGCGACCACGAGCTGGAGCGCCTCATCGCCGTCGGACGCCCGGTCGTGAGCGTCGTGGGCGCCAGCAGCGAGACGAGCACGATCGCCCTCGACGACATCCACGCCGCGCGCCGCGCGACCGAGCACCTGATCGAGCTGGGACACACGCGGATCGCCTTCCTCGGCGGAGGCGGCAGCCACTGGGCGCACGTCGACCACACCCGGCTCCTGGGGTACGAGCAGACGATGGAGGCCGCCGGCCTCGCGCCGATGCACGTCTCCTCACCCGTCTCGCTGCCCGGCGGCTACGCCGCGGCGGTCGACCTCCTCGGGGATGCCCGTCGCCGCCCCACCGGGATCGTCGGGACGTGCGACGAGGTGGCGATCGGGGCGGTCATCGCCGCGCGCCGGCTGGGCCTGCCCGTGCCCAGCTCCCTCAGCGTCGTCGGCATCGACAACCACGAGTACGCCGACATGTTCTCGCTGACCACGCTGGAGCAGCAGCCGCACGCGCAGGGCATCCAGGCGGCCGAGATGCTGCTGCGCCAACTGCGCGAGCCCGACACGCCCGTCATCGAGCTGCGCCTGCACGCGACGCTGATCGTGCGCAACTCCACCGCTCCCCCGGCGGGCGTCCCCTCGGCCGCGGTGGGAGCGGCCGGATCCGCGGCGCTCGGCTGAGGAGCGGCATCCTTGCCGGCGCTCGGCTGAGGCGCGGCATCACTGCCCGGCGCTCGGCTGAGGAGCTGCATCCCTCCCCGACCCTGGGCGCAGGAGAGGCGCAAGGCCCCGTGCTCGGCCGCGGAGCGGCATCCCTCCCCGGCCCTCGGCCGCGGAGCGGCATCCCTCACCGACATGCACGAAGCCCCGGGAACCGAGGTTCCCGGGGCTTCGCGAGCGAAGAGCGCTCGATTACTTGAGGGTAACCGTGGCGCCGGCCTCCTGAAGGGCCGCCTGAGCCTTCTCGGCGGTCTCCTTGTTGGCGCCCTCGAGGACGGCCTTGGGAGCACCGTCGACGACGGCCTTGGCCTCGCCGAGGCCGAGCGAGGTGAGCTCGCGGACGACCTTGATGACCTGGATCTTCTTGTCGCCGGCGGCCTCGAGGATGACGTCGAAGGAGTCCTTCTCCTCAACCTCTTCGGCGGGGGCGCCACCGGCCGGCGCGCCAGCGGCGGCAACGGCGACGGGGGCGGCGGCGGTGACGTCGAAGGTCTCCTCGAACGCCTTGACGAACTCGCTGAGCTCGATGAGCGTGAGCTCCTTGAACGCGTCGAGCAGCTCCTCAGTGCTGAGCTTTGCCATTTCTGTCTCCTTGTGTGGGGTTGTTCAGCCGCGCCCGATTCAGGCAGCGGACTCCTGCTTCTCGCGCAGCGCGTCGACCGTGCGAACGGCCTTCGACGGAAGCGCAGTGAAGACGTATGCCGCCTTGGTCAGCGAGGCCTTCATCGCACCGGCGAGCTTCGCCAGCAGGACTTCACGGCTCTCGAGATCGGCGAGCTTGTTCACCTCTTCAGCGGTCAGGGGGTTTCCGTCGAAGAAACCGCCCTTCACGACGAGAAGAGGGTGTGCCTTGGCGAAGGCACGCAGGCCCTTCGCGACGGCGACCGGGTCGCCGTGCACGAACGCGATGGCCGACGGACCCTTGAGGTCGTCGTCCAGCGCCGTGATCCCCGCGTTGTTCGCGGCGATCTTGGTCAGCGTGTTCTTCACCACGGCGTATTCCGCGTCCTGACGGATGCTGTTGCGCAGCTCCTTGAGCTGGGCAACCGTCAGACCGCGGTACTCGGTCAGCAGAACGGCGGTCGAGTCCTCGAAGTTCTTCGTGAGCTCGGCGACCGATGCTTCCTTCTGCGCCATGGCCACTCCTTGTGTGTATGAGACGCACCGCGATGGCGGGGCGCCGGCCGAGGCATCCAGTTCCCCCTGAGAATGAGAAAAGCTCCGGCGCAAGCGCACGGAGCTTCATTCCCGGATCCGGGAGTTTCGTTCGTACACCTGCGCGGGCCCCTGCATTCGCAGAGCTTCGATCTCGGTGCGCTCGCGCGCACGTCGATGACCGGCGGTCTTCGGCTTGGTCCTACTCTACCCGACGCCCGGGCCCTCCCCAAATCGGCCCACTTCCCTGCGTCGCGGTGGTCCCCCTCGTCGTTTCCTGTCCATAGCCCGTGCTCTCGCCGAAAGCCCACGTTCCGAACGGGTCGGATCATGGGCGCTCGGCGAGAGCACGGGCTATGGACGGTAAAGGCGGGCGTCACGAGCATGGGAGATCTCGGGGTGCGGTTCAGGAAGGGAGAGGGATGCCGAAACTGAGCAGTCTCGCTGCGAGTGCGTTCGGCGACGCGATGTGGGCGTCCTCGACCCGCACGAGTCGCTTCTGGGTTCGCCCGCGAATCCAATCCTCCCGGCGCTTCTCATCGAGCAGCACGTCCGCGAGCGGCTTTCCTGAGCGAAGCGCCTCGTCGAGATACTTCGCATACCCGTCGAACTCGAGAAGTGTCCTCATCTCCTCGAGTTCGAGGTCGACGCGATACTCACCACCGGACGGCGCCGGCACGACGACCTGAAGACCGAAGCGCGTGAATCCCAGACGGGCCAACTGCAGTCGGGTCACACTCTCACCAGGGAGGTCGGCTCGGCCGTCAGCGAAACGGATCACCTCGATCGCTTGTCGAACGCCACGCAGCCCGGCGCCTCGTGCCGCCCGATCGAGCATCCGCTCCCGCCAGCCCTCCGCGGCCACCGTGTCGTAGGACGTGCCGCGCATCGCGACCTTCCGCAGCGCGGCATCAGCGAAGGCGACTGCGGCCTCGCGGCTCAGGGACCGGGCGATATCGAAGGTCGTCCGCTCCAACGTCGTGCACCGGATGCCATCGAGAACGGTCAGGTCTTCGTCGGGAAGGGCATCACGGTGCCTGGCGAGACCCGATCGGCTGGAGGCGCGAGTGCCTTGCGGCAGAGTCACGTGCACTGCTCCGGGCGAGTGTCGGTAGAGAGGCATCCTGTGGAGCACCCCGGCCGATTCGTATGCGGCCGCTGCCTCACCGTCTCGCATCTCGGACGCCGCGGCGTTCACCTCGAGGAGATGTCGGGACTCGGGCCAAAGATCGAGCCAGAAGGACTCCTCGACATAGCGATTGCGCTGAACGCGCCTGATTCGCGCCGAGGAGAGCGCCCGACCGATGTCGCGGGGCCTCCATCCCTCCCTCAGAAGTTGAGCTCGCGTTCGCATGGCGGCGAGTGCTTCGTCGGAGGAGATGTGGCGCGCCATCCGGCGAGAGTCTCACCGCTCGTTCGCCCGAAAAGTGCTCGCCTGCAGATCGGGGGACTTCTCCGCGCGCACCTTCACTGTGGAGGCGCGGATGAACCCTGGCCGAGACCCGCCCACTGTGGACGGCCCCGTTCGCTGTCCATAGCCCGTGCTCTCGCCGAAAGCCCATGTTATGAACCGGTCAGATCGTGGGCGCTCGGTGAGAGCACGGGCTATGGACGCGGGAACCGGCTGGCGAGGGGAGAGGAGAGGGGAGGGAGGGGATGCCGGGGTCAGGCGCGGGAGGGGATGATGTCCACCTTGTGGCCGGCGGCGTCCGAGAGGGTCCACCAGCGCGGGGCGTGAGTGTCGTCGGCGAGCGTGCCGCCGGCGGCGAGGGCGGCGGCGACCCTGCCCTCCGCCTCCTCGCGCGGCACGATGATGTCGAGGTGAGAGCGGCCGCGGAGCGGCTTGTCGATCCGCTGCACCCAGATGAGCGGGCCGCGCCCCGCCGGGTCGCGCAGCTCGAGGTCGCTGATCGCCTCGTAGCCGGTGACGGTCTGCCAGAACGGCAGGATCTGAGCCGGGTCCTCCGCAGCGACCGCGATCATGAGGCACTGCGGCGTCGTGCCGTCGACCTCGACACCCGCCTCGCGCGCGGCCGTCGAGATCCGCTGCGCCAGGTCGACGTCCTTGCGGGTCAGCCCGTGCGCCGAATGCGTGATGAGGTGCACGCTGATGTGCCCGTACCGCACATCGACGTCGGGGTGGTGGTTCGCCGCCTCGGCCAGCTCGGCGATCGCCGCGAACAGGCGTGCGCCGGTGGCGAAGTCGCCCGTCGAGTAGGTGATGTGCGCGCCGTTCGCGCCCGCGCGCCAGCCCTCGGCGCCGACCGCGGCGCGGAACTCCTCTGCGCTGATCGTCTCCATGCGCCGACTCTGCCACTCTCCCCGCCGAGCGCAAGCCCGAACCGGGCGTGGCTGACCCTCGCACGTCGGCGACGCGGCGTACGGTGGAGGACGTGACCCCCGAACTCGCCGCCCGCATCGTCGCGGACTCCCGCGACCGGGTCGCGTGGGTGCGGGCGCGGTCGCGCGGCATCACGGCGACGGATGTCGCGACGCTCACGTCGAGCAACGCGATCCGGCGCGCGGCTGACGCGAAGCTCATGGGCTCGGGCTTCTCGGGCAACGCCTACACCGCCCACGGCCGCCTGCGCGAGCCGGAGATCGCCCGGTGGGTGGCCGCGACGCACGGCATCCAGCCCTCGACCGCCCTCTTCCACGCCGTCGTCGAGAAGCGCCACCTCGCGACGCCGGACGGCATCGGCGTCGACGCCTCGGGCCGCGTGATCCTCGCGGAGATCAAGACCACCAACAAGGAGTGGCGCAGCATCCCTCGCTCCTACCTGCGCCAGGTGTGGTGGCAGCAGCACGTCCTCGGGGCCGAGCGCACGCTCGTCGCGTGGGAGATGCACAACGGCTTCGTGCCGGTCGGCGACGAGCCGCAGTGCGCGTGGGTCGAGCGCGACGAAGTCGAGATCGGCAAGCTCGTCCGGCTCGCGACGGCGCTCATCGACGAGCTGCACCGACGCCACCTGGCCGGAAAGGCGACGGCGACCCGGCCCGCGGAGCAGCCTCGCCAGCCGTTCCGCGCGCTCGCCCTCGCCGACTGACAGCGAGCGGGCTGCTCAGCGCAGGGTCGTGATCGTGCGCGCCTCGGCGTTCCAGACGCGCAGACCGGTCGCCTCGCCCATGAGGTTGGCGGCTTTGACGGTCCGCAGCGCAACGGCGAGACGCATCGCCGTCAGGCCGCGCGCGAGCGTCACGTGGGTGTCCACCGGTCGACGCCGGTGTTGGAATAGTGCGGTTCGGGATGCCCCGCCACACGAGCGACCTCCCGGTGGACCTCCAGCAGCGCCGAGCTCACGACGACGTGACGCGCGAGGACGAAGCGGTCGCGGTGGCCGAGCAGGAGCGTGCCGTTGAGCTCGACCGGCAGCGGCAGCAGCTCGGCGATCTCGGTGAAGGCGCTCGGCTCGAGGCGGTCGCGCACGGCGAGGGTGATGTGCGGGCGATTGCTCGGTGAGGGATTGCGTCCGGAGCTGGGCAGGTCGGCGGCGAGGAGGCGATCCCAGTCCTCGCGAACGGATGCCTCGGTGGAGGCATCCATCACGAGCTCGACGCTGAACATGCCCACATCCTCGCGCTGAATCCAACGCCCGAGGGAATAGTTGACACAAGTCAACGATTGACCATATAGTTGACTCTTCTCAACTGTTGACCTTCGTCAACCATCTTCGCGCCATCGTCGCCGCGCCCCCTCCACCCATCGATCCGAAGGATCTGCATGTCCGCTGTCTCCTCCCCCGCGCCGAGCGCGGTCGAGAGCGCTCCGCGCCCCGCGCGCGAAGTGCTTCCGGCGCTCTCCGGCCTCCTTCTCGGCATGTTCGTGTCGATGCTGGCGTCGACGGTCGTCTCGACGTCGCTGCCGGTCATCATCCACGACCTCGACGGCAACCAGACCGCGTTCACGTGGGTCGTCACCGCGACGCTCCTCACGACCGCCATCTCGACCCCGGTCTGGGGCAAGCTCGCCGACCTCGTCAACCGGAAGCTGCTCATCCAGCTCGCCATCGCGATCTTCGTCCTCGCCACCGCGGCGGCGGGCTTCTCGCAGTCGCCGGAGATGCTCATCGCCTTCCGCGCGGTGCAGGGCATCGGCGCCGGCGGCCTCGCCGCCCTCAGCCAGGTGATCATGGCCGACATCATCAGCCCGCGTGAGCGCGGCCGCTACATGGGCCTCTTCGGCGCCGTGATGGCCGTCGCCACCATCGGCGGACCGCTCCTCGGCGGCGTCATCACCGACACCTGGGGCTGGCGCTGGAACTTCTTCGTCGCCCTCCCCTTCGCGGTGCTCGCGCTCATCATCCTGCAGCGCACGCTGCACCTGCCGGCGCGCGCGAAGCGGAAGGTGCACATCGACTACGTCGGCATCGTGCTGCTCTCGGTCGCCGTGTCGCTCCTGCTCATCTGGGTCACGCTCGCCGGCGACTCGTTCGACTGGTGGAGCGCCGAGACGATCCTCATGGTCGGCGGCGCGATCGTCGCGACGGCCCTCTTCATCGTCGTCGAGCTGCGCTCGAAGGAGCCGCTCATCCCGCTCGGCCTGTTCCGCAACCGCACCTTCACGCTCGCCGTCATCGCGTCGATCGCGACCGGCATCGCGATGTTCGGCGCCTCGGTGTTCCTCAGCCAGTACATGCAGCTCGCTCGCGGCGCCACGCCGACCGAGGCCGGCCTCATGACGATCCCGATGATCGCGGGCCTGCTGCTGTCGTCGATCGGCGTCGGGGCGCTCATCACGCGCTTCGGCCAGTGGAAGCCCTACCTGATCGTCGGCTCGGTGTTCCTCATCGCGGGCTCGTACCTGCTGTCGACGATCCACTACGACACGAACTTCGCGCTCGTCTCGGTCTACATGTTCCTGCTCGGCGCGGGCGTCGGCATGACGATGCAGAACCTCGTGCTCGTCGTGCAGAACACATCGAAGCCGACCGAGATCGGCGTCGCGAGCTCGGGCGTCACGTTCTTCCGCAGCCTCGGCGGCACGATCGGCGTCTCGGTCATGGGCGCGGCGCTCGCCACGAGCGTCACGAACCTCGTCTCCGACGCGAAGGACGACCTCACCGCGGCCATCATGAGCCTCGGCGCCAAGGGCGCGGAGATCGCGCAGCAGCTGCAGAGCGGCACGCTTCCCCAGGTGTCGAAGATGCCCGAGGTCGTCCGCGTGATCTTCGAGGACATCTACGCGCAGGGCATCTCGCACTCGTTCCTCATCGCGGTGCCGTTCGCGGTCATCAGCCTCATCGCGGTGCTGTTCCTCCCGAACAAGCCCCTCACGCGCATGACGACGAGCGAGCGCGTCCGCGCGAGCGAGGCCGACTTCGCGACCGTCTCGGTGCCGGAGGGCATGGAGACCCTCGCCCCCACCGAGGCGATCACGACGGTCGACGCCGCCGAGCTCGAAGGCGACAAGGACAGGGACGCCTCCACCACGGCATCCACCCGCCGCTAATGTCGTCCTCGATGACCGAACTCTCGCCCCTCGGGGCCCGCGCCGATGCGGTGCGGGCCCTCGAGGCCGAGTTCGGCGAGCTCATCACGCAGTTCCGCCGCGTCATCATGGAGAACGCGCACCGAGTGAGCCCGGGGATGCTGCCCGGCGCGTACAAGGTCTTCACGACCATCGTGCGACGCGAGAGCGTCACCATCTCGGCCCTCGCCGAGCTGCTCATGACCGACAAGGGCCAGATCAGTCGCACGGTGCGCGAGCTCGAGCAGCTCGGACTCGTCGCCCGCACCCCCGACCCGACCGACGGGCGATCGAGCCTGCTCTCCCCCACCGCCGAGGGCCTCGCGCGCCTCGACGCGGCGCGCCATCCTCATCAGAGCGGCCTCGCCGACGCCCTCGACGAGTGGCAGGTCGAAGACATCGAGCGCCTCACGCACCTCCTCCACGCGCTGACCAACGGCATCACCCCCTGAGCGTCTCCTCCGAGCCTTCTCGGTCCGGTAGCACCCGCGTAACACCCGCGAGACAATCGCCCGGTTGACTGGGTTTCACCACGGCGACGAGTGGTGCCGATGGCGACACGCACAGGGAAGGAGCGACGGATGCGATTCCGACCGCTGCGATCTGCTCCTCCGAGCGGGGAGCCTCTCCCCGTTCCGGATCCCCCCGAGACGATGCGCGCCGCGGCGTTCGACGCGCCGGGCGGCGCGGACGCGCTGCACGAGGCATCCATCGGCGTTCCGAAGCCCGTGATGAGCGAGCTGCTCGTGCGGGTCGTCGCGGCGGGTGTCAATCCGATCGACGCGAAGACCCGCGGCGGCGCGGGCGTCTCGGGCGAGATCCCGGCCTATCCGTCGGTTCCTGGCTTCGACGTCAGCGGCATCGTCGTCAAGGCGCCGTACGAATCGCATCCCTTCCCGCCCGGCACCGAGGTGTTCGGGATGCTGTCGTACCCGCGCACCGGCGGCGCGTACGCCGAGTACGCCGTCATCCCCACTCTCTCGGTCGCGCGCAAGCCCACGTCGCTGTCGCATGTCGAGGCGGCGGGTGTGCCGCTCGCCGCGCTGACGGCGTGGGGGCTCGTCGTCGAGACGGCGCACGCGCACGAGGGGCAGCGGATCCTCATCCACGCCGCGAGCGGCGGGGTCGGGCACTTCGCGGTACAGCTCGCCGCCTACTTCGGCGCGCACGTCACGGCCACCGGCTCGACCCGCAACGCCTCCTGGCTGCGGGAACTGGGTGCGGCGAGCGTCATCGACTACACGACCACGAGATTCGAGGATGCCGTCTCCGAGGTCGACGTCGTCATCGACCTCGTCGGCAACACGCACGCCGACACGGGCACCCGGTCGCTCACGGCGCTCCGCCCGGGTGGGCTCTACATCATCGTGCCGACGGGGTCGTTCCCCGGCTACGCGGAGGCGGCGGCGGCCGCCGGCGTGCGGGCGACGAGCTACAAGGTCATCCCCGATGGCGGCGCGCTCGCGACGGTGGGACGCCTCCTCGACTCCGGCGCCGTGCAGGTCTACATCGACCGCGTCTTCGACCTCGCCGACGCCGCCGAGGCGCACGCCGAACTCGAGAAGGGCCACACGCGGGGGAAGATCGTCCTGCGCGTCAGCGACGACTGACCCTCCGGAGTCAGAGCACGCGCCGCCCCTCGGCGACGAGCTCATCGGCGATCGCGTCGAGGAGCGGGGAGCGCAGGTTCCACTGCTGCCAGTGCAGCGGCACGTCGACAGGGGCTCCCCCGAGCCGCACGAGCCGGCGGTCGCCGAGCTCGTCGGACGACTGGAAGCCCGGCAGGAGGCCCCATCCGAGCCCGAGCTTGATCGCGGTGGCGAAGTCGTTCGACGCGGGCACATAGTGCCGGGGCGGCACGACGGGATCGACGTCCATCGCGGCAAGCCACCGGCTCTGAAGGTCGTCCCGGCGGTCGAAGTCGACGAGCGGCGCGAGGGCGAGCGACTCCCGCGTGGCGCCGTCGGGCAGCCATCGCGCCACGTAATCCGGGGTCGCGACGGCTTCGTACCGCATGACCCCGAGCGTGCTCACGCGGCAGCCGGCGACGGGCGTCGCTCGCGACGTCACAGCGCCCATGACGCTCCCCGACTCCAGGAGGCCGGCGGTGAAGTCCTGGTCGTCGCGGTGGAGTTCGAAGACGACGGGATGCCTCGCCGCCAGTCGGGCGAGCGGTTCGAGGAACCACGTCCCCAGAGAGTCGGCGTTGACCGCGAGCGGCACCGAGAAGAGCGTGCCGCCCTCATCGTCGGCACCGAGCTCCGTGAGCGCGTCGTGCTCGAGAAGCGCGAGCTGCCGGGCGAGTCGAACCACGGCGGCACCCGCTTCGGTCGCCCGCACCGGCTTGGAACGCACGAGCACGACGCGTCCGAGCTGCTCCTCGAGCGCCTTGATGCGCTGGCTCACGGCCGAGGGAGTCACGTGCAGGCGGCGGGCCGCGGCATCCAGCGATCCTTCGTCGACCACGGCGGCCAGCGTCTCGGCGAGCTCGAACGGGATTCGCATGATTAGCCACACTAATGCACCTGAAGATTGATTAGCTGGACTGGATCAGCCCGCCGCTTTACCGTCGAAGGGTGATCTCCCCCGTGCTCGCCGGTCTCGGACTCGGCCTCTCGCTCATCGTCGCCATCGGCGCGCAGAACCTCTTCGTGCTGCGTCAGGGGATCCGCCGCGAGCACGTGTTCGTCGTCGCCGCGATCTGCGCCGTCTCCGACGCCGTGCTCATCGTGCTCGGGGTCTCGGGCGTGGGGTTCGTCCTCCAGGCGGTGCCGTGGCTCATCGACGTCGTGCGGTGGGCGGGTGCGGCCTTCCTCGTCGTGTACGGGGTCATGGCGGCGCGACGCGCCTGGCGCCCGAGCGGCGAAGCCCTGGTGATCGGCGACGCGGCCGACACCCGCCAGGCGCCCGGCCCGGGCGGATCGACCGTGCAGGCCACCGGCACGCGTCTACTCCCGGTGGTCCTCACGTGCCTGGCCCTCACCTGGCTCAACCCGCACGTGTACCTCGACACCGTCTTCCTCCTCGGAAGCGTCGCGAACACGCACGGCGACGACCGCTGGCTCTTCGCCGCCGGCGCGATGCTCGCGAGCGTCCTGTGGTTCTTCGGCCTCGCCTTCGGCGCACGCTACCTCAGCCGCTGGCTGTCGACGCCGCGGGCGTGGCGCGTCCTCGACGCCGTCATCGCGGTCGTCATGATCGCGCTCGGCGTCTCGCTCATCCTCCCCCGCTGACGCTGCCCGTGCCGCATCACTGCTGGCTGTGACGACCCGTGGCCTCCGCCCGCGCAATTCCGCGGGCGCCGCGTCCCCCACGTCACACCGAGCAGTCGTATGGCACGGGTCAGCCGTGATCCGAGCCGCCCAGCCGGGGTCCGGGGACGGATCAGCCGTCGATCTGCGCCTTGCGAGCAGAGACGAGCGCCCGCACGAGGTCGTCACGCAGCGGCTGGTCGGGCTGGAACCGGATCGTCCCCTTGTCGACGTCGGAGTCGGGCAGCTCGTGCGCGACGACCGACACGGCGGCGGCGCTGAACGGGTACACGCCGATGTGCTTCCTGGTGCGCTTCACCGAGAGCAGCGGCTTGCCTCGATAGACGAGCGCGGGCATCCCGTAGCCCGTGCCCTGCTCGGCATCGGGGGCGATCTCCCGCGCCAGATCGTAGACGTGCTCCACCGCCGCGCGATCGGCCGGGTCGAGCTCCGCGAGGTAGTCGTCGACGGTTCCCATGCACGCATCCTGGCACCTCGTGCGCGGCGACGCGCGAGCCGTGCGGGATAGGGTCGGACGCATGATCCGGCACACCGTCTCGTTCGCCCTCGTCCATCCCGCGGACTCGGACGAGGAGCGCCGGTTCCTCGACGACGCCCGGCGAACCCTCACGTCGATCGACGGTGTGGACGAGTTCCAGATCGCACGGCAGGTGAGCGGCAAGAGCCCGCATCGCTTCCAGTTCTCGATGGTCTTCGCCGACGCCGACGCCTACGCTGCGTACGACGCGCACCCTCTGCACCAGGACTTCGTCGCCTCACGGTGGGTGCCCGAGGTGTCGGACTTCCAGGAGCTCGACTTCATCCCCTGGAGCTGACGATGCGCCGCGTGCACGTCATCGTCTCGGGCGGCGTCCAGGGCGTCGGGTACCGCTACACCATGCGGATCGTGGCCATGGAGGCGGGAGCCGCGGGCTGGGTGCGCAACCGGCGCGACGGCACGGTCGAGGCCGAGGTCGAGGGGACGCCGGAGCAGGTCGACGAGCTGCTCGCCTGGATGGCCGAGGGACCGCCGGGATCCGTCGTCGAGAACGCGACGGTCCGGGATGCCGAGCCCACCGGCGAGCGCGGCTTCGAGGTGCGCCCCACCGCGTGAGTCGCGGTCACGCCGGCCCGACTGGGTGAGTCGCGGTCAGGCCGGAACGCCGGCGCGCCCGCGTGATTCGCGGTCAGGCCGGAACGCCGGCCCGCAGCTCTGCGAAGACGTCGGCCGCGTCGTCGTGCGTTGCGAGCGCTGCCGACTGGCCCGCCCACAGCGACAGCAGGTCGCCCTCGTCGCGCTTCGCCGCTGCCGCGCGGAAGACCCCCGTCAGCCAGTTCTGGGCGGGGAACGGCGCGATGATCCCGCTCGTCTCGATCTCGCGCATCGCGCGATTCGGGATGCCGCGCGCCAGGCGCCCGCTCATGGCCCGGGTCAGGACGGTGTCGGTGTCGCCCGCCGTGGCGATCGCGGCGCGATGCGCGGCCGGCGCCGCCGACTGCCACGTGCGCAGGAACGCGGTGCCCACCTGCACGCCCGAGGCGCCGAGGGCGAAGGCCGCCGCGACACCCCGCCTGTCGGCGATGCCGCCCGCCGCCACGACCGGCACGTCGACTGCATCGACGACCTGCGGCACGAGGGCGAACGTGCCGACAAGCGAGTCCTCGGCGCCCTTCAGGAACGACACACGGTGCCCCGCCGCCTCGGCGCCGGTCGCGACGATCGCGTCGACACCCGCCTCCGCGAGGGCACGCGCCTCGGAGACACTCGTGGCCGTGCCGAGGAGGCGGATGCCGCGTGCCCGCGCCGCCTCCACGAGCCAGGCGCCCGGAATGCCGAATACGACGGACAGCGCCGCCGGCCGGGCGTCGAGCACCGCCTCGAGCTGGTCGCGGATGTCGGGGAGGAACGAGGCCGGAGGGCTGGGCGGCTCGACCTCCACGGCGTCGAAGAGCGGCCGGAGTGCGGCGAGCGACGAGCTCAAGTCGACGTCGGCGGGCGTTGCCTCGTCGCCCGTCGGAAGCCAGAGGTTGACGGCGAACGGCCGGGACGTGGCATCCCGAAGCAGATCGACGGTGTCGCGGATGCGCTCAGGGGTGTAGCCGTAGAGTCCGTACGAACCGAGGCCCCCCGCGTCGCTCACAGCGGCGGTGAGCTCGATCGAGGAGAGCCCGCCGAACGGCCCGAGCACGATCGGCTCGTCGATTCCGAGGAGGTCGGTGAACGCGCGCGTCATGTCTTCGACGCTACCCGCGGCGCTCGCCGCGGGCTCCGATGTGACGGATCAGTCGAGCGGGCGCAGGATCCGATCGAGGAAACGGCGGGTGCGCTCCTCTTTGGGAGCGGTGAAGAGCTGCGAGGGATGCCCCCGCTCCACCACGACACCCTGGTCGAGGAACAGCACCTCGTCCGCGGCCTCGCGCGCGAAGCCGACCTCGTGCGTCACGACGACCATCGTCCAGCCCTCGTCCGCGAGCTCCTTCACCACCTTGAGCACCTCACCCACGAGCTCGGGGTCGAGGGCGCTCGTCGGCTCGTCGAAGAGCAGGAGGTCGGGCCGCAGGGCGAGCGCCCGCACGATGCCGACCCGCTGCTGCTGCCCGCCGGAGAGCTGGAACGGGTAGACGTCGCGCTTCTCGGCGAGACCGACACGGTCCAGCAGCTCCTCGGCGCGGGCGATCGCCTCGGCCTTCGGCACCTTCTGCACGCGCACGGGGCCCTCGATGACGTTCTGCAGCACCGTCAGGTGAGGGAAGAGGTTGTGGTGCTGGAAGACCATCGCCGATCGATCGCGAAGGGCGAAGCGGTCGGCCGACCGGATGGGGGCTGAGAAGTCCAGTTCGGGTCCGCCGTCGATGACGAGACGGCCTCCGTCGGGCGTCTGCAGGCCGTTGAGCGAGCGGAGCACCGTGGTCTTGCCCGAGCCGCTCGGGCCGATCAGCACGACGACCTCGCCGCGGCGCACCTCGAAGTCGATCCCCTTCAGGACCGCGTGGGCGCCGAAGCTCTTGCGAAGCCCCGTCGCGCGCAGGAGGGGCGCGTCGTTCGCGGGGCTGGGCGGGGTGAGCGCATCGTCAGTGGACGACATAGCGGTCGAGCCTCCTCTCGAGTACACCCTGCAGTGCAGACAGCGCGAGGCAGAAGAGCCAGTAGATGAGAGCCGCCTCGAGGTAGATGACCATGAACTCGAGCGTGAAGGCCGCGATCTCCTGCGCGCGGCGGAAGAGCTCCGTCACGAGGATGAGCGACGCGAGCGAGGTGTCCTTGACGAGCGAGATGAACGTGTTCGACAGGGGCGGCACGGAGACGCGGGCCGCCTGCGGCAGGATGATGCGCGCGAGCGCCGTGCGGCGAGGCATCCCGATCGTGTACGCCGCCTCCCACTGCCCCTGCGGCACCGACAGCACGGCCGCCCGGATGATCTCGGCCGCGTAGCCGCCGACGTTGAGCGAGAAGGCGATGATGGCGCTCGGCCACGGGTCGAGCACGATCCCGATGGACGGCAGGCCGTAGAAGATGACGAACAGCTGCACGAGCAGCGGCGTGCCGCGGATGACCGACACGTAGAACCGCGCGAGGTTCGAGAGCACGCGGCTGCGCGAGAGGCGCATGAGCGCGATGCCCAGCGCGATGAGGAGCCCGAGCGCGAAGGAGATGAGGGCGAGCGGGATCGTCCCGGTCAGGCCCGCCAGCGTGATCGGCCAGAAGGAGCTGAGGAACAGGTCCCACGGCGTCGCCGCCGTGGGACCCGAGACGGCCTCAACGATCACTGGGTGACGTCGGCGCCGAAGTACTTGTCGCTGATCTTCGCGAGCGTGCCGTCCTCGCGGAGCTCATCGAGCGCCTTGTCGACGGCGTCGACGAGCGACTGCTTCTTCTTGGTGAAGGCGAAGGCGTTCTGAGCCGGGTCGTCGGTCTCGGCGGCGATCTTGAGACCCGACGGACCGTTCGTCTTCTCGTAGTCGAGGAAGGTCAGGTTGTCGTTGACCGTCGCGTCGACGCGGCCCTGCTCGAGGAGTGCGACGGCCTGCGCCCAGCCCTCGACGGCCTGGACGTTCGCGCCGCTCGACTGGGCGAGCTCGTACCAGTTGCTCGTGAGCGACTGGGCAGTGGTCTTGCCCGCGAGGTCGTCGAAGCTCTTGATCGAGTCGTCGCCCTCCTTCACCACGATGACGCCGGGCGAGATCGTGTACGGCTCGCTGAAGAGGTACTTCGCCTTGCGCTCGTCGTTGATCGACACCTGGTTGGCGATGACGTCAGAGCGACCGGCGTCGAGGCCGGCGAAGATCGCGTCCCACTGCGTCTCCTGGAACTTCACCTCGAGCCCGAGCTTGTCGGCGACCGCGGTGATGATCTCGACGTCGAAGCCGGTGAGGTCGCCCGAGCCGTCGTCGTGGTAGCTGAAGGGGCGGTAGGTGCCCTCCGTCGCCACGGTGAGCGTGCCCGGGGTCGCGAGACCGTAGTCGTCGGCTGCTGCTCCGCTCGATGCGGCGGGGGCGGCTCCACCGCTGCAGGCCGTGAGGAGGGCGACGGATGCTGCGGCGAGAGCGGTGAAGACGATGGCGCGGCGGGACATGATGAGGGACTCCTTGGATGCTGTGGTGCGCTTCGCCCGGAGGCGAAGTGTCAACGGTAACCCGGCCCGCGAGAGCCGGAGCCGATATGTGACGAACTGAGACGGCGAGTGCGGAGGGGCTCATCCCCCGGAACGGAAGAGGGGCCCCGCCATTCGGCGGAGCCCCTCTTCGGACGTTCCTGAGCGTGAACCCGGTTCCTGAGCCTGTCGAAGGATCAGATCGCGTTGACGTCCAGCGGGATGCCGGGACCGAAGGTGGTCGACACGGCGCCCTTCTGGATGTAGCGGCCCTTCGAGCTCGACGGCTTCAGGCGCACGATCTCCTCGAGCGCGGCCTTGAAGTTCTCGTCCAGCTGGTCGGCCGAGAACGAGGCCTTGCCGACGACGAAGTGCACGTTGGCGTGCTTGTCGACGCGGAACTCGATCTTGCCGCCCTTGATCTCCTCGACGGCCTTGGCCGGGTTGGGGGTCACGGTGCCGGTCTTCGGGTTGGGCATGAGGCCGCGGGGGCCGAGCACCTTGCCGAGACGACCGACCTGGCCCATGAGCTCGGGCGTGGAGACCGCCGCGTCGAACGCGGTGTAGCCGCCGGCGACCTTCTCGATGAGCTCGGCGCCGCCGACCTCGTCCGCGCCTGCGGCGATGGCGGCCTCGGCGGCCGGACCCGTCGCGAAGACGATGACGCGGGCGGTCTTGCCCGTGCCGTGCGGGAGGATGACGGTGCCGCGCACCATCTGGTCGGCCTTGCGGGGGTCGACCGAGAGCTTGAGCGCGACCTCGACGGTCGAGTCGAACTTCGCCGAACCGGTCTCCTTCGCCAGGGCGACGGCCTCGGTGGGCGTGTAGAACTTGTCAGCCGCGATCTTCGCGGCGGCGGCCTGGTAGGCCTTGGACTTCGTAGCCATTGTGGTTATCCCCCTCAGTCCTCGACCGTGATGCCCATGGAACGGGCGGTGCCGGCGATGATCAGCGAGGCAGCCTCGATGTCGTTCGCGTTCAGGTCGGGCATCTTCGTCTCGGCGATCTGGCGGACCTGCTCCTTGGTGAGCTTCGCGACCTTGACCGTGTGAGGCGTCTTCGAGCCCTTGGGCACGCCGGCGGCCTTCTTGATGAGCTCCGCAGCCGGCGGCGTCTTCAGGATGAAGGTGAAGCTGCGGTCCTCGTAGACGGTGATCTCCACGGGGATGACGTTGCCGCGCTGCGACTCCGTCGCGGCGTTGTACGCCTTGCAGAACTCCATGATGTTGACGCCATGCTGACCGAGCGCGGGGCCGATCGGCGGCGCCGGGTTGGCCGCACCGGCGTTGATCTGAAGCTTGATCAGGCCGGTCACCTTCTTCTTCGGTGCCATTCGTATTCCTCTGTTCGAGCGCCCTTGCGGGCACGCTTCCACGACCGGGCGGACCCCGGAAGTGGTGGTGGATTGCTGCGCGACACGCACGCAACCGTCCAAGTCTACCCGATGCGCTCCATGCCCTCCCCACGAGCCGGACTCCCCATCCCTCGCGCACGCTCCCCAGTCCCTCACCGAGCGCACTCCCCATCCCACCGCACCCACCCCAGCCCCTCGCCGAGCAGGATCCCGGAGATGTGCGAGATCGCGGATGCAGACTCCCCACGCATCCGCCATCCCGCACATCTCCGCTGTTCTGCGCATTCGGTCAGGCCGCCCGATGCAGTCCCTGTGCGACGGCGCGCACGATCATGTCGTGCACCTCGGGCCACGCGGAGACGACCTGGGCGAAGTCGACGCGGATGACGTGGTACCCGAGCAGCTTCAGCCGGGCATCGTGGGCGATGTCGCTGCGCCGCTGTGCCCCCACGTGGTGACCGCCGTCGACCTGCAGCACGAGCCGGTCGCCGATGAGGAAGTCGACCGCGTGGCCTGCCAGCCAGATCTGCTGCCGGATGGGCAGCCGCAGGAACCGCAGCCGCACAGGCACGAACGTCTCGAGTCCCGAGTCGGAATACGACGAGCACTCCGCCAGCAGGGAGCGTGCGGCGGTGGGCAGAGGCATCCGCTCCAGCGATTCGCGGAGAACGAGCTCGTGACGCAGCGCCGACTCCCAGACGGCGAGCGCCTCTTCGTGTGGGAGGCACGAGGCGACGAGGGCCAGAACGTTCTCTATCGGATCCACGAGGGCATCCGGATGCCGCGGCACGATCGGCCGCGCCCAGTGCACGTGAGTGCCGTTCCTCAGCTCGCCGACGTGATGATGCGGCGGCGCGGCGACGTGCACCGTGTCGTCACGCAGAACCCACAGGCCGAGCCGGCGCGCCTCAGTGTGGCACGTGAGCACGACGCCGGCACGCGCGGCCGCGACCAGGTACGGGTCCGCGGTGGGGTCGGCCACCCAGCCGTTGCGCGGACGCGTGAGCAGCCCGGACGACACGGCGCCCTCGATGCTGCGGCGCGAATACCCACGTGCGCGAAGCGCCGCGGTGCGCACCACTCCCCCCGCCTGGCGAACGGCTCCGGTCACACGTTCCACGACTCGAGCGTGGCGCGCCGTCGCACCAGGACACGACACCACGAGGTGCGATGTGGAGAGCCGGCCTCACGCCGGCTCTGGGGAGGAGGCGGCGCGGCGCGCGCCATCGCGGAGAAGTGCAGACGTGCGGATGCCGGGGGCCGAGGCATCCGTCATCCTGCGCATCTCCGCGGTTCTGCTCGCACCCGCGATTCTGCTCGCACGCGGCGCCGCCATGCCGCCCGATCACGCACGCCGGGAACGACGAAGCGCCCCGCCGATGGCGGGGCGCTTCGCGGAGAGGGGGGTCTCTCAGAGCTTGGTGACCTGGTCGAACGACAGCTCGACGGGGGTCTCGCGCTCGAAGAGCGAGACGAGGACCGTGAGCTTGCCGCTCTCGGGCTTGATCTCGCTGATCGTGCCGGGAAGACCCGCGAACGAGCCCTCCTTGATCGTGATGGTCTCGCCGACCTCGAAGTCGACCTCGGCCGGGATGACGCGCGCGGCAGCGGCGGCGCCCTTCTTGGCCGCGCCGGCCTTGGCCGGGACGGTCTCCTTGATCTCGACGAGGCTCTTCAGCATGTTGAAGGCCTCTTCGAAGCGGAGCGGGGTCGGGTTGTGGGCGTTGCCCACGAAGCCCGTGACGCCCGGCGTGTGGCGCACGACCGACCAGGTGTCCTCGTTGAGCTCCATGCGGACGAGGACGTAGCCGGGGATGCGGACGCGCGTGACCATCTTGCGCTGGCCGTTCTTGATCTCCACGACGTCCTCCATGGGGACCTCGATCTGGTAGATCTCCTCCTCGACCTCGAGCGTCGACTTGCGCTGCTCGATGTTGGCCTTCACCTTGCGCTCGAAACCGGCGTAGGAGTGGATGACGTACCACTTGCCCGGGAGGGTGCGCAGCTCGGCGCGGAACGCCTCGTACGGGTCCTCCTCTTCGGCGTCGACCTCGGCCTCGGCGTCGGCGAGGTCGCTGAGGAACTCGTCGCCGAGCACGGGCTCGTCGGGGTCGCCGTTGACGTCGGGACCGTCGTACGGGTCGACGTCGTCGGCCGCGGCGGCGACGCGCTCGGCGGCCTCCTCCGCGATGGAGTCGTTGAGCACCTCGGCGGCGGCTTCGGTCTCCGCGGCCTCGTCCAGGTTCAGTGCGTCGTTCACGATCGCGTCCGCCTCAGGGTCGTCGATGTCGATGTCGTCCAGGTCGGCGAGGTCTTCGTCGTCGTCGTTGTCGTCGACGACGTGCAGCGCGACGTGCTCCGCGGGCTCTACCGAGTGCTCCTGGCCGGAGAGGACGTTGCCCTCCTGCGCCTCGTCGTCCTCGGAGGACTGCTCAGCGGCCGTCGCCCAATCGGCGTCGTCGACATATCTTTCAGACACTTCGTTCTCTTCCGTTCGTGGGCGCCGGATTCGATCCGCGCCCGCGTCGCGACAGTGGGTGCTTACGCCCCAGCCGGAACGCCGAAGACGACGGTCGTCAGCCAGACGAACAGCAGATCGAGACCGTAGACGAGCGCCATCATGACGACGACGAAGCCGAGCACGACGCCAGTGAACTTGAAGAGCTCCTGGCGCGTCGGCGTGACGACCTTGCGAAGCTCCCCGAAGACCTGACGGATGAAGAGCGCAATGCGCGCGAAGAAGCCGGGCTTCTTCTCGCGGGGTGCCGTCGCGTCGCTCTTGGCGACGACTTCGCCCTTCGGCTCGTCTTGAACCATCGAACCCACCTGATTACCTTCCATGTGCCAGCTTCCGCTGACGCGCAGGGCGGACAGGAATCGAACCTGCAACCTGCGGTTTTGGAGACCGCTGCTCTGCCAATTGAGCTACCGCCCTAGAGACCCGGAGGCCTCGGGATGCCCGCACTTCTGCGCCGTGTCCTAGCTGTTGAGGGCTTTGCCCGAGACCCGGGCACGGCGAAGAATTGCAGACTTCAACTGCATGATCCAGTGTACGGCATGCCTTCCCGGCCCGCGAACCGAGCGCGGTCCGACATGCGGAGACAATGGCTGATCCCGCGCGCGCTCGCCCGCTCGACGACCGGACCTCCGGGCGTCGAGCGAGCGGAGCGACGACGATCACGCGCCGATGCGGATCAGCTTCTTGTTGACGAACTCGTCAGCTGCGAGGAGCCCCATCTCGCGCCCCGTGCCGGAGCGCTTGACGCCGCCGAACGGCAGCTCGGGCGAGTCGGCCAGCACGACGTTGACGTAGACCATGCCGGCGTCGATCCGGTTCGCGACGCGCTCGGCCTGCTCCTCGTCGGTCGTGAAGACGTACGAGCCGAGACCGAACGGCGTGTCGTTCGCGACGGCCACCGCCTCGTCCTCGTCGGCCACCTTATAGACGACGCCGACGGGTCCGAAGAACTCCTCGCGGTAGGCATCCATGTCGCTCGTCACGTCGGCGAGCACGGTGGGGGCGTAGAAAGCGCCGTCCCGCGTGCCGCCCGCCACCAGGCGCGCGCCCTGCGACACCGCCTTGTCGACCTGCGCCGCGAGCCGCTCGGCCGCCGTGACGGAGGACAGGGGCCCGAGCACCGTGTCGTCGGCGAACGGGTCGCCCACCTTCGCCCCGGTCATCGCGGCCGTGAACTTCTCGAGGAAGGCGTCGTAGAGGCCCTCCTGCACGATGAAGCGCTTGGCGGCGTTGCAGGACTGGCCCGTGTTGTCCAGGCGCGCGTCGACGGCGGCCTGAACGGCGCCGTCGAGGTCGTCGGTCGACAGCAGGATGAACGGGTCGGAGCCGCCCAGCTCGAGCGCGACCTTCTTGAGGTTGCGGCCCGCGATCTCCGCCACGGCGGCGCCGGCGCGCTCGGAGCCCGTGACGGATACGCCCTGCACGCGCTTGTCGGCGATGATCGTCGCCGCCTGGTCGTTGGTGGCGTAGACGTTCGTATACACGCCGTCGCCGAGGCCGGCATCCTCGTAGATCTTCGCGATCGCCGCGGCCGACTCGGGGCACTGCGGAGCGTGCTTGAGCAGGATCGTGTTGCCGACGACGATGTTCGGCGCCGCGAAGCGCGCCACCTGGTAGTACGGGAAGTTCCACGGCATGATGCCGAGCAGCACGCCCAGCGGCGTGCGGCGGATGACGGCCGTGCCCTCGCCGATGATGTCGATCGGCTGGTCGCCGGTGACCTTCTCGGCGTTGTCGGCGTAGTACTCGGTGATGTCGGCGGCGAAGTCGACCTCGCCGACGGCCGCCGCGAGCGGCTTGCCCATCTCGCGCACGATGATCTCCGCGAGCTCGTCGCGGCGCTCGCGGTGCAGCTCCGCGACGCGGCGGATGCGGGCCGCACGCTCCGCGACGGGGGTGTCGCGCCACGTGCGGTAGGCGGCATCCGCCTGCGCGATCGCGGCCTCGAGCTCATCGGCGCTCACGGTCGGGTAGGTCGCCAGGGTCTCGCCCGTGGCGGGGTTCACGACGGCGTAGTCGCTCATGCGGGTCGTCCTTTCGTTTTCTCTCACGCAGTCTGACGGGTGCGGCGAAGGCTGGGCGGAGCATCCATCGACAGGGTCTCGCCGCGGAAGAACGCGGGGCGCTTGATCGCCTGCCAGATCATGATGACCACACCCACGAGGATCACGGTGACGCCGAGGACGAACACGAGGCCGAGGCCGCCGATGCTCGACCCGCTGCCGTACGCCGGGTCCATCGAGTCGATGAGGGTCGTGACGAACAGCACCGCCAGGATGCTGCCGCCGACGAGCGGGAACAGGAAGGTGAAGAAGAAGCTGCGCACGGAGTCGAACCACTGCTTGCGGAAGTACCAGACGCACGCGAACGCGGTGAGGCCGTAGTAGAAGCAGATCATCATGCCGAGCGACAGGATCGTGTCGGTCAAGACGTTCTCGCTCAGGACGCGCATGACGGCGTAGAACACCGACGCCACGATGGCCGAGACGATCGTCGCGTACCCCGGCGTGAAGAACCGGGGGCTGACACGCGCGAACTTCGGCGGGATCGCGCCGTAGTGACCCATCGCGAGGAGCGTGCGTGCCGGGCCCACCGCCGTGGACTGCAGCGACGCCGCGGAGCTCGAGAGCACGGCGAGCGACACGAGAAACGCGAGCGGGCCGAGGATCGGGTCGGAGAGCGCGAAGAACACATTCGCCGAGATGTCCTCGTTCGCAAGGCCCAGCGGCCCCGTGCCGACACCGGCGAACATGATGAGGCCGATCGACAGCAGGAGGTACAGCGCGACGACGATGACGACCGTCAGCATCGCGGCGCGGCCGGGCGTCTTGGCGGGGTTCTTCGTCTCCTCGTTCATCGTGAGCACGACGTCCCAGCCCCAGAAGATGAAGATGGACAGCGACAGTCCGGCCGCGAAGGCGCTGAACGTCGGCACCTCGAGGGGGTTGAACCACGACCACGAGAACGCCGTGGGATCGGGCGCGTCGCCCTGGACGGCCTTGACGATCGCGACGATCGCGAAGAGCAGCAGCACGACGACCTGGAAGCCCACCAGGATGTACTGGAACTTCTGGGTCGTCTGCATGTCGCGGTACGACACGAGCGTCGCGCCGAGCATGAACAGCAGGCAGACGACCACATTGATGAACGGGTTGAACGCGAGCTCCGCGATGGCGGGGTTGCCCGTGAGCTGCGAGATCAGCAGGAACAGGAACTCCACGGCGATGCCCGCGAGATTGGAGAGCACGATGACGGTCGCGGCGATGAGGCCCCACCCCGTCATCCATCCGATCCACGGGCCGAAGGCCCGCACACCCCACGTGAAGGAGGTGCCGGAGTCGGGCATGGCGCGGTTGAGCTCGCGGTAGCCGAAGGCCGTGAGGAGCATCGGGATGAAGCCCACGAGGATGATCGCGGGCACCTGCGTGCCGACGACGGCGACGGTCGGACCGAGGGATGCTGTGAGCGTGTAGGCGGGCGCGATCGTGGAGACGCCGATCACGACGGCGCCGAGCACGCCGACAGCGCCGGCGCTCAGCCCCTTCTTCGAGAGCTCGCCGGCATGCGCGCCGGAGGCGGGGGCCAGCGGCGTCGCTGAACCGGTCTGTGAAGCGCTCATACGCGGGAACCTTCCTTGTCGCGTGTTCGGGGCACGACGACCATCGGGACGGGAAGCTCGTGCAGCATCTTCGCCGCAGTCGAGCCGAGGAACAGGCGGCGGGGCTGGGCGAGGCGGCTCGAGCCGACGACGGCGAGCTCGCCGGGCTCCCAGCTGAGGTGCGCGACGGCCTCCTCGATGCTGTCGCCGCGGGCGACGACGACGTCGGCCTCGACGGCCTCGGGCAGCGTGTCGAGCGCCTTGCCCAGCACGTCGTCCGCATGCGCCGCACCGGCGACCCGGATGACACCGGTGTCGACCGACGCGGGGAGGTCGACCGACACGAGCGAGAGCAGGCGCAGGTGCGCGTGCGCGGCGATGGCGAGCGAGACGCTCTCCTCCAGGAGAGCCTCAGCGCCGGGGCGCGTGCCGATCGCGACAGTGACGCGGCTCACGCCGGTCGCCTCGAAGCGGCGCGAGCCCTCGGGCGCGAGGGCGACGGGCACATCGGAGGAGTGCAGCAGCTCGTTCGCGACGGTGCCGAGGCGGTGGCGGCCGCGAAGGCCGCCGTTGGCGGCGCCGACCACGATGAGGTCGGCGTCGAACTCGTGCGCGGCGGCGATGAGGCCCTCCGCGAAGGAGTCGCCGAAGCGCACGTGCGCGGCGTGGGTCACGGCATCCGGGATCGACTCGGCGGCCGTCTGCAGCCAGGCCTCCGCCTGTCCCTGCAGGTATCGGTCGTACCCGGCGTCGGGCGGCGTGATGACGCTGCGGTCCTCGGCGGGGAGGACGAGCACGAGCTCGACGGACGAGCCGAGCGCCGCGGCGAGGCGCGCGCCCAGCGCGACGGCGTCGGCTCCGGCATCCGTCGCCGTATAGCCGACGACGATGCGACCCGTCATGCGTGCGCCTCGTCGATGATGTTCGCCGCGACGAAGCGGCCCATGCGGATGGCGCCGTCGACGTGCTGGTAGCCGGCGCCCGCCATGTCGCTGCACGCGAAGTGGATCGGTCCGACGGGCGTACGGAGGTCGGCGCCGTAGCGGTGGAGCCCGCCGAGGTCGAAGCTCGCGGCGTACGCGCCGCGCGTCCACTCCTCGCTGCCCCAGTCGCTCTCGTAGTAGACGACGGGGTTCTTGGCCTCCGGGCCATAGTAGTGCGAGAGCGACTCGAGGATGCGCTCCTTGCGCTCCTCGGCCGACAGTGCGAAGACGTCGTCGGCGTTCTGATCGGAGACGAAGCCCACGAGGGTGCCGCGCTCATCGCCGTGGTTGGTGTTGTCGTACGCCTCGTGCGACAGCTCATAGGGGCTGAACGCCGTGCCCGACAGGCCCTTCTCGCGCCAGAACGGGGTCTCGTAGACGGCGTGCACCTTGATGACGAAGCCCATCGAGAGGTGCTGGTGCAGCTGGTGCTGGCGACGCGGGAGGGCCGGGACGAACTGGATGCGGCTGTACAGCACGGGCGCGTGCGCGAGGATCGCGTAGCGGGCGTGCACCGTCTGCGTGTCGGTCGTCGCCGTGACGCTGGTCCCCGACCCCGTCGAAGCGTCCGACCACTCGAGCGTGCGCACCGGCGAGCCGAGGAAGACGTCGTCGCCGAGGCGCTCGGCGAGGAGGAGCGGCACCTGCTGCAGACCGCCGACGACGCGCTTGTCGAGGATGAAATCGGCGTCGACGAGGTGCGAGTAGCTGCCGGCCGAGGCGGCCATGAGGAGCGACTGCAGGAGCGAGACGGCGTGGATCGGCTTCGTGAGCATCGCCGAGCCGGTCGGGAACGCGAGGTTGCGGACGGCCTCGTCGTCGTCGGTCTTGGCGCGCAGCCACGCCTCCCACGAGACGGAGTCCCACTCGGCGGCCTTCGGGTGCGCCCACGGGCGATCGGGGTCGATCTCGGCGACCATCGCGTCGAGCTCGTCGGTGATCTCGGCGATGATGCGCTCGGTCTCGGCCGACACGGGGAACATCTCGCCCGTGAAGCGCTTGGCCACACCGTCGGGCCCGACGTACACGGAGTCGCCCTCACGGTAGCGGTCGTACGTCTCGAGCCCGAGCTCGTCGATGGTGTCGATGAGCGCCTGCTGATCGGGCGACACCCACTGTCCGCCGATCTCGAGCGTCGCGCCGTCGATGACGTCGGTCCACAGGCGTCCGCCGACGCGGTCCCGCGCCTCGAGGACGGCGACCGAGAGCCCCGCCTTCTTCAGCTGGTTGGCGGCCGTGAGTCCGGCCGCTCCGGCTCCGATGACGACGACGTCGCGCGTCAGCTCAGACATGAGTGCTCCTTTGCTCGAGTGAGGGATGAGTCGGCGGACTCCGCGTCCGCAGGCGACGGACCCGGCCTCCCCCGTGCCGGGTCCGTCGACCGCGTGGTCAGTTCGCGGCGAGTGCCGCGGCCACGACGTCGATGCCCTCGTGGAGCAGCGCGTCGGGGATCGTGAGGGGCGGGAGGAAACGGATCACGTTGCCGTAGGTGCCGCACGTGAGCACGATGACGCCGTCGGCGATGCACGCCTTGGCGATGGCCCCGGTGAGGGCGGCGTCGGGCTCACCCGTCGCCGGGTCGACGAACTCGGCGGCGATCATGGCGCCGTATCCGCGGACGTCGCCGACGCGGGGGTCGGAGGCCTGCAGCTCGCGCAGGCGGGTCGTGAGGATCTCGCCGATCTCGTTCGCGCGCTCGATGAGGCCCTCGGTCTCGTACACCTCGATCGAGGCGAGCGCCGCGGCGCAGGCGATCGGGTTGCCGCCGTAGGTGCCGCCGAGGCCGCCCGTGTGCGAGGCATCCATGATCTCGGCGCGACCCGTGACGGCGGCGAGGGGAAGCCCGCCCGCGATGCCCTTGGCCGTCGTGATGAGGTCGGGGACGATGCCGAAGCGCTCGCTGGCGAACATCGCGCCCGTGCGGGCGAAGCCGGTCTGGATCTCGTCGGCGATGAAGACGACGTTGTTCGCGCGGCACCAGTCGACGATGGCGTTGAGGAACCCGTCGGCCGGCACGATGAAGCCGCCCTCGCCCTGGATGGGCTCGATGATGACGGCGGCGAGGTTGTCGGCGCCGACCTGCTTCTCGATGACCGAGATGGCCTTCTTGGCAGCGAGGCCGCCGTCGAGCCCGTCGCGGAACGGGTACGAGAGGGGCGCGCGGTAGATCTCCGACGCGAACGGCCCGAAGCCGCTCTTGTAGGGCATCGCCTTCGCGGTGAGCGCCATCGTGAGGTTGGTGCGGCCGTGGTAGCCGTGGTCGAAGGCGACGACGGCCGACTTCTTCGTGAACTTGCGGGCGATCTTGATCGCGTTCTCGACCGCCTCGGCGCCGGAGTTGAACAGCGCGCTCTTCTTGACGTGGTCACCCGGGGTGACGCGGTTGAGGGCCTCGGCGACCGCGACGTACGACTCGTACGGCGAGACCATGAAGCACGTGTGCGTGAACTGCGCGACCTGGGCCTGAACGGCCTCGACGACCTTGGGGTGGGCGTTGCCGACGCTCGTGACGGCGATGCCGGAGCCGAGGTCGATGAGCGAGTTGCCGTCGGCGTCGACGATGACTCCCCCGCCGGCCGCGACGGCCTCGATGGGGGCCGTGTGACCGACGCCCGCCGCGACGGCGGCGGCCTTGCGGTCGAGCAGCTCCTGCGAGCGGGGGCCGGGGATGCTCGTGACGAGGCGGCGCTCCTGCGGCAGTGAGGGCCCGCCCAGCGGCGTTGCGGTGACGGTGTCGATGGCGGTCATGCTGGCGAGCGTACGGACGGGGGCGCCGCCCGTGCACTCTCCACGGTGTACATTCTGATGCGCCGCGTGTACACCTCGTACAGCACGGACGTCGGGAGGTCGGATGGATGCCACGGCCGAGGCCCCGACGCTGCGTGCGCTGCTGAAGCGGCGCGAGCTGCACCTGCGCCTCGAGGGCGACGAGGACGACCTCGCACCCGGCGCCCTCGACCAGTACGTGCGCTGGGTGCACAGCTCCGACCTCGCCGACCCCACGCCCTTCCTGTCCGAGGGCCTCGCGCTCCTCACCACGGGGACGCAGTTCCGGGATGCCGGTGACGAGACGTTCCACTCGTACGTGCACCGTCTCGCGGCGCGGGGCGTCGTAGGACTCGGGTTCGGCACGGAGGTCGTCCGCGACGGCATCCCTCCCGCCCTCGCGGAGGCGTGCCGCGACGAGCGGATGCCGCTCTTCGAGGTGCCCTACCGCACGCCCTTCATCGCCGTGGCGCGAGCGAACGCCGAGGCGATCGCGGCCCAGGCCTATGCGCGGCGCAGCTGGGCGCTCGCGGCGCAGCGCGCCATCGCCCTCGCGGCGCTCCGCCCCGACGGGCTCGGCGCGACGCTATCCGAGCTGGCCCGTCAGCTGGACACCTGGGTCGGGCTCTTCGACGCCGCGGGCGTGCTCACCCGCGAGCATCCGACCCGCGGTCTGGACGACGTCGTGCTCGACGAGCTCGCCGACGAGGTGGGTGCCGTGCTGCGGCGCGGCGCACGCGCCGGGTCGTCGCTGCGCATCGGCGGCGCCCCCTTCACGATGCAGACGCTCGGGCGCGGCGGACACCTGCGAGGCGTCATCGCGATCGCGGCCGGCGAGCTCGACCAGGAGGGCCGCGGCGTCGTGACGTCGGTCGTCGCGATGGCGGGGCTCGCCTTCGAGCAGCAGCAGAGTCTCGCCCGCGCGCACGACCTCCTGCGCGCGGGCCTGGTGCAGTCGCTCCTGACGGGAGACGCCGCCCTCGCGCGCCGCATCGCGCGCGACCTGTGGGGCGGGCTCCCCGCCGCTCCGGTTCGGATCGCGGTGACGGATGCCGCGGCCGCGCGCTCCGACGCCGTGTCGGAGTGGCTGACGCTCCGCGCCGCGGAGATGCGCGGCTCGGTCTTCCACGGCCGCGCCGAGGACGCGCTCGTCGTCGTCGCGCACGACGACGAGGTGTTCGACGAGCTCGCGACCCGGTTCGAGGCGCGGCTCGGGGTGTCCGAGCCGGTGCCGTACGCCGAGTTCCCCGACGCCCACGCCCAGGCGGTCACGGCGCTGCGCCGCGGGACCGAGCCCGTCACGAGGTTCCGCGAGATCGCGGCATCCGGCGTCCTCTCGGCGCTGGACTCCGAAGCCGCCCGGTCGCTCGCCGCCGCCCGGCTGGCCCCGCTGCGCGAGCACGACGCCGAGCAGGGCACCGCGCTCGTCGACACCGTGCGGTCATGGCTCGAGCACGATGCGCGCATCGACGCCGCCGCGACGGCTCTCGGGGTGCACCGCCACACGGTGCGCGCCCGGATCGGCCTCGCCCAGCGCCTCCTCGGCACCGACCTCACCTCATTCGCCGCGCGGGCCGACCTCTGGGCCGCGCTCCAGGTCGCGCGCGACTGACGTCGGCGCGACCCGCGCGCGAGAGCGCGTCGCGCGCGCGGGCATAACTCCTCAAAGTCGGCCCCACTCCCGCGTGGGTCGCGGCGTGTCGGGTCAAGCAGGGGCCGGAATTGAGGAGTTGGTGCCCGGGTCGCGCGCGACTGACGTCGGCGCGACCCGCGCGAGAGGCTGCCGCCCGCGCGGGCATAACTCCTCAAAGTCGGCCCCGCACCTGCGTGGGTCGCGGCGTGTCGGGGTCAAGCAGGGCCGATCTTGAGGAGTTGGTGCCCGGGTCGCGCGCGACTGACGCCCGCGCGACCCGCTGGAGAGCTGCCGCCCGCGCGGTCATAACTCCTCAAAGTCG
Source organism: Microbacterium sp. AZCO (assembly GCF_039614715.1). Classification (GTDB taxonomy): domain Bacteria; phylum Actinomycetota; class Actinomycetes; order Actinomycetales; family Microbacteriaceae; genus Microbacterium. Next base: position 2,441,374 of record NZ_CP154857.1, read on the forward strand.
GCCCCGCAGCTGCGTCGGTCGCGGCGTGTCGAGACCGCGCACGGCCGGTCTTGAGGAGCTGGTGCCCGGGGGTCAGCGGGGGGCGTGAGCCTCGAGGAATTCGTAGACGTCGGTCGTGTCGACGCCCGGGAAGGCGCCGGTCGGGAGCGTCGCGAGCAGCGTGCGCGGCGTGCGCACATTGGGCCACGACTGCTCGCGCCAGGCCGACTCGAGCTCGGCGGGAGCCCGCCGGCAGCACACCTCGACCGAATGCTTCGAGACGCCCCGGTTGGGGGTGTCGCGGCCGAGGAACCACTTCGTGTCGTCGAAGCGCACGCCGACCGAGATCGAGTGCGCGCCCTCGCTGGACAGCTCGACGCGGGCCGTGCACCAGTACGTGCCGTTGCCCGTGTCGGTGTACTGGTAGTACGGGTTGAAGTGGTCGTCGACGTCGAACACGACGCGGCTCGTCCACTTCCGGCAGCACATCTGCCCCTCGATCGCGCCGAGCCGATCGGTCGGGAAGTTGACGTCGTCGTTCTCGTACACCTTCGTGATGACGCCCGACTCGTGCACCTTGAGGAAGTGCACCGGGATGCCGAGATGCCGCGTCGCGAGATTGGTGAAGCGGTGCGCGGCCGTCTCGTACGAGACCGAGTAGGCGTCGCGGAGGTCTTCGATCGAGATCGCCCGATCCTTCTTGGCGTCCTCGAGGAACGGCACGGCGTGCGCCTCGGGGATGAGCAGGGCGCCCGTGAGGTAGTTCGTCTCGACCCGCTGCCGCAGGAACTCGGCGTAGCTCGTCGGCTCCCGGTGGCCGAGGATGCGGCTCGACAGCGCCTGCAGCACCGACGTGCGGGGGTCGCCCTTCGTCGTGAGCCGGCTCGACAGATAGAGCCGCCCGTTCTTGATGTCGGCGACGCTCCGGGTCGTCTGCGGCAGGTCGGGCACGTAGTGCAGCGTGAAGCCGAGGTGCGCCGCGATGTCGGACGCCGTGCGCTGCGTGAGCGGTCCGCCCGGATGGTCGACGGCGTCGAGTAGCGACCGGGCCTGCTCCTCGAGCTCGGGGAAGTAGTTGTTCTGCGTGCGCATGAGGCGACGGAGGGCGACGTTCGCCCGGCGGGCCTCCTCCGGCGTCGCGGCCCGCTCGTCGCGCAGCCGCTCGATCTCGGTCTGCAGCGCGAGCATCGCCTTCAGGGCATCGGTCGGGACGGTCTTGCCGATCCGGAACGGGGCGATCCCGAGCGCCTGGAACGTCTGCCCCTTCATGGCCCTTTCGAGGGCGATCTCGAGGGTGGCCCGCTCGTCGAGCGGCTCCGACTCGAGGAGGGCGTCGAGGGTCGAGCCCAGGGCTCGCGCGATCCCACGAAGCAGCGTGAGCTTCGGCTCCCGACGCCCGTTCTCGATCATCGAGAGCTGGCTCGGCGCGCGATGGACGGCGGCGGCGAGCTCTTCGAGCGTCATGCCGCGAGCGGTTCGCAGCTGCCGGATGCGGCGGCCGATGGTGAGGGGATCCACCTCTTCATCGTCGGCGAGATCGACCCCGGCACGGTGGTCGAGCGACGTCGTCATAGCCGGATTCTGTCACGAAAGCAGAAATCCCACGAAACTTCACACCCGAATCCGTCGGGATGAGCCCACATCTTCACCGCAGAGTGGTCTCACGACCCACCGTCCGATCGGCACAGAACGCGGATCTCGGGATGCCTCACCCGGCGCACACGCCAGGTTGAGGCATCCCTCACCCCACCGGCACTCGTTCACAGGAAGCCAGGCAGATGACACCTGCAACCACCACCCCGATGCGCACGCGCACCCAGCCCATCCCCACTCAGACCCACGAGCCCGCCATCGAGGTCACAGGTCGTCTCGGAGCGCGCTACGACGAGATCCTCACGCCCGCCGCGCTCACGTTCCTCGCGGAGCTGCACGACCGCTTCGGCGCCCGCCGCCACGACCGGCTCGCCGACCGGCTGCGTCGCCGCTTCGAGATCGGCAACGGCCACGACCCGCAGTTCCGCGACGACACGCGTCACATCCGCGAGGACGCGGAGTGGAGGGTCGCGGGCGCCGGTCCGGGTCTCGAGGACCGCCGGGTCGAGATCACGGGGCCGACCGACCCCAAGATGACGATCAACGCGCTCAACTCGGGCGCCAAGGTGTGGCTCGCCGACCAGGAGGACGCCACCAGCCCGACCTGGCGCAACGTGATCGAGGGTCAGCTGAGCCTCTTCGATGCGATCCGCGGACAGCTCGAGTTCACGAGCCCCGAGGGCAAGCGGTACGAAGTCACGGCGACCGAGACGCCGACGATCGTGATGCGTCCGCGCGGCTGGCACCTGCCCGAGAACCACATCCGCTACACCGACCGCGCCGGTCGCACCATGGCGACCTCCGGGTCGCTCGTCGACTTCGGGCTGTACTTCTTCCACAACGCGCACCAGCTCATCGCGAACGGCCGGGGCCCGTACTTCTACATCGCCAAGCTCGAGTCGAGCGAAGAGGCGAGGCTGTGGGACGACGTCTTCACGTTCAGCGAGCGGTATGCCGGCATCCCGCACGGCACGATCCGCGCCACGGTGCTCATCGAGACGCTGCCGGCGGCGTTCGAGATGGAGGAGATCCTCTTCGAGCTGCGCGACCACATCGCGGGCCTCAACGCCGGCCGCTGGGACTACATCTTCTCGATCATCAAGAACTACCGCGGACGCGGGGCCCGCTTCGTGCTCCCCGACCGCAGCGAGGTCACGATGACGGTGCCGTTCATGCGCGCCTACACCGAGCTGCTCGTGAAGACGTGCCACAAGCGCGGGGCGTTCGCGATCGGCGGGATGAGCGCCTTCATCCCGAACCGCCGGGATCCTGAGGTGACCGAGCGCGCCTTCGAGAAGGTCGCCGCGGACAAGAAGCGCGAGGCCGGCGACGGCTTCGACGGCACGTGGGTCGCGCACCCCGACCTCATCCCGGTGGCGCGCGCCCAGTTCGACGCCGTCCTCGGCGACCGGCCGAATCAGCTCGACCGGCAGCGGCCGGAGGTCGAGGTGTCGGCGTCGGATCTCATCGACGTGCACATCGGACGACCCGTCACAGCAGCCGGCGTGCACGGCAACGTCTCGGTGGCGATCCGCTACATCGAGGCGTGGCTGCGAGGGCTCGGTGCCGTCGCGATCGACAACCTCATGGAGGATGCCGCGACCGCCGAGATCAGCCGCAGCCAGGTGTGGCAGTGGATCCACCAGGACCAGACCACCGAGGACGGCACCGCGATCACCCGCGAGTACATCGAGTCGCTGATCACCCAGGTGCTCGGCGAGGCCGGCCGGACGACCGGCGACCGCTTCGACGACGCCACCGAGGTCTTCCGCGAGGTCGCGCTGGGCGCCGACTTCCCGGCGTTCCTGACGCTGCCCGCCTACTCGCGGTTCCTGACCCAGACCGCCTGACCCCCGGCATCCATGTCCCGATTTCTGCCGAAAACCGACCGCTGAGCGGCGGGAATCGGGACATGATCGCCCCTTTTCGGGACATGACCACCCCACTGACGAAGGACAGGAAATGACCACCTATCACGACGACATCGAGGCGATCCAGGCGCTGAAGGCGCAGCACGGCGAGACCTGGCATGCCATCGACCCCGAGTCCGCCGCCCGGCTCCGCGCGCAGAACCGATTCCGCACGGGACTCGAGATCGCCCAGTACACGGCCGACATCATGCGGCGCGACATGGCGGAGTACGACGCCGACTCGTCGGTCTACACGCAGTCGCTCGGCGTCTGGCACGGCTTCATCGGCCAGCAGAAGCTGATCTCGATCAAGAAGCACCTGAAGTCCACGAACAAGCGCTACCTCTACCTGTCGGGGTGGATGGTCGCGGCGCTGCGCTCGGAGTTCGGGCCGCTTCCCGATCAGTCGATGCACGAGAAGACCGCGGTGCCGGCTCTCATCGAGGAGCTCTACACGTTCCTCCGGCAGGCCGATGCCCGGGAGCTCGACCTGCTGTTCACGCAGCTCGACGGCGCGCGGGCCGCGGGCGACGAGACGGCGGTCGAGTTCATCCAGTCGCAGATCGACAGCTACGAGACCCACGTGGTGCCGATCATCGCCGACATCGACGCGGGCTTCGGCAACCCCGAGGCCACGTACCTGCTCGCGAAGAAGATGATCGAGGCGGGCGCCTGCGCGATCCAGATCGAGAACCAGGTGTCCGACGAGAAGCAGTGCGGCCACCAGGACGGCAAGGTCACCGTTCCCCACGAGGACTTCCTCGCGAAGGTGAACGCGGTGCGGTACGCCTTCCTCGAGCTCGGCATCGACAACGGGATCATCGTCGCCCGCACCGATTCGCTGGGCGCGGGCCTCACGCAGAAGCTCGCCGTCTCGACCACCCCGGGCGACCTCGGCGACCAGTACAACGCGTTCCTCGATGTGGAGGAGATCGGCGAGAGGCAGCTCAGCGACGGCGATGTGGTGATCCGCCGTGACGGACGGCTGCTGCGGCCGAAGCGCCTGCCGAGCAACCTGTACCAGTTCCGCGCCGGAACCGGCGAGGAGCGCGTCGTGCTCGACTGCATCACGTCGCTGCGCAACGGAGCCGACCTGCTGTGGATCGAGACGGAGAAGCCGCACATCGAGCAGATCGCCGGCATGGTCGACGCGATCCGCAAGGAGGTCCCCGACGCGAAGCTCGTCTACAACAACAGCCCGTCGTTCAACTGGACGCTCAACTTCCGCCAGCAGGCCTACGACCAGCTCGCGCAGCAGGGCGAGGACGTCTCGGCCTACGACCGGGCGGACCTCATGAGCGTCGACTACGACGACACGGAGCTCGCTCGACTCGCCGACGAGAAGATCCGCACCTTCCAGCGCGACGGCTCAGCGCGGGCCGGAATCTTCCACCACCTCATCACGCTCCCGACGTACCACACGGCCGCCCTGTCGACCGATGACCTGGCCAAAGGATACTTCGGCGACGAGGGCATGCTCGCCTACGTGCGGGGCGTGCAGCGCCGCGAGATCCGCGAGGGCATCGCCACCGTGAAGCACCAGAACATGGCCGGAAGCGACATCGGCGACAACCACAAGGAGTACTTCGCCGGCGACGCCGCGCTCAAGGCGGGCGGCCAGCACAACACGATGAACCAGTTCAGCTGAGAATCGAGCACGGGATGCCGCGGCCCGCCGGGTCGCGGCATCCCGTGTTCGCGGGATCGGCGATTTGGGGGTCGCGCCGACCACCCGTGCGGGCGTAGCTTCAACTCGAACGACGAGGGCTGCCGGGGGGCAACGTGAGCACCGTCTATATACTTCTGCGCGCCGACGACATGGTCGTGGTCGGGGTGCGATGGACTGAACTGGATCTGGTCGACGGCGCGCTGCGCGCTCGCGGGCCGGGGGCCACGATCACCGTCCTGTTCCCGCCGCAGCACGTGGCCGAGCAGGTCGACGCGCCGGGCTCTGCGCCGGATGACATCGGCGGCACGCCGGTGTGGCGGTCGCAGCTCGCCGCGGCGAGCGCCGTGACCTTCTCGGTCGCGCCCGACGCGGTCGTGCCGTTGAGCGTCGAGGGCGTGCTCGGGGCGGTCGCGAAAGCGGGATATGTCGCCGACGGCACGGTCATCGAGCTGCCGTGGCGCCTGCACATCGCTCCCGGCACGGCGACGTGGCGGCACGCTGCCACGCCTCTCGTCTCACCGGACGGTGTCGTGGGCCTCTGGCTCACGCGCGGAGCGGACCCGGCGACGACGGTCGAGCTGTTCGCGATCGACGACGGCGTCGCGCAGCAGGCCGATCCGTTCCCCCTCGCCCTCACGACCGCCGATCGCTCGATCATCGCGTCGCACGCGAGCACGACGCCCGCGCATTCGCGCCGGCTCGAGCTGAGCGCCCTCGGCGGCTCGCTCTCGGCCGTGGGGCGCTGGCCCGACTTCGACTGGGAGCACGAGGCAGCCCTGGGGCGCGACGTCTTCGTCCACACCGTCGCACGCGTGCGCATGTATCCGTTCAACCACCAGGCGGAGCTCTCCTCGGTGTCGCGACGCGTCTTCGACCCCGCGACGGGGGTCGCGGTGCTCCGCAAGACGACGACGCTCACCTTCATCGACCCCGTCGCCCGGCCTCCGCGGTCCCGCGAGTTCCCGTTCGACGAGGTCGAGGTGCTGCAGACGGCGTACTCGGATCTGCCCGAGCAGCGCTGGGTGAACTTCACGCGGGGCAGCGCGATCCTCGGCGATCTGCAAGCCGAGCGCGACAGCAAGGACGGTCGTCGCAGCGAGCTCGAGCCGATCGTGTCGGCCGAGATGGTGCGCGACCGCAGCTTCGACGAGCTGGTCGGCTCCGGGATGCCGGAGGCGCAGCGCCTCGTCGAGCTGCAGTCCGCGATCGACTCCATCGACGCGGAGCTCATTCCGGGCGAGCAGGCGTGGGCGGATGCGGGTCCGATCCAGGACCAGATCGACCAGCTCAGCCGTCAGATCGACGATCTCAACCGGACGCCCGTCGGACCGGACGGCTTCCTCGACCCGTCGATCAGCGACCAGATCCGCGAGCTCAGCCAGCAGATCTCCGACCTCAACGCGCAGATCGGCACGCTGCCGAGCGCGGCCCGCCTCTCCCAGCTGCACGCGCAGCGTGCGCCGCTGCAGGCCGAGGCCGACCGGCTCCGGCCCGCGATCGACGCCGAGAGCACCCGCGACCGCAGTCTCGACGAGCTTGTGTCCGCCGGCATGCCCGAGGCGGCGGAGTACCAGCAGCTCCTCGCCGACATCGCCGCGCTAGACGCGCAGATCCAGGTGGAGAGCACGTCGAAGCGCGATGAGCCGTGGTACTTCCTCCCCCGCGATGCGGCGGGACTCATCCCCTTCCCCGTGCGGCTGCGCGGCGCCGCGGGAGACGTCGACGCCACCATCCCGATGATCGCCGTGCGCGAGTTCCAGCTCGATCCGATCGGGTCGCAGCCCGCGTTCGTCGCGGTGAGCGACCCGCAGACCATCGAGCGGCTGCAGCAGGAGTGGACGCAGGCCGCGGCATCCACCGTCCCTCTCGCGCCCACGCGCGTCGACCTGGTCCGCGCGGCAGCCCCGGCCCCGGGGGACGTCCGCGTCGTGCACGCCCTCGAGATCGTAGGGGCGGTGACGGATGCCGGCTACCTCCCGCGCCTCGAGAGCTTCGCCATCGAGCTGCCCGAGGTCTCGACGCTCCTCTCCGACCTCGCGCCGGTGCCGTACACGTTCGCAGAGGAGTTCCTCGACGGCTCGCTCGACTCCGTGGTCTTCCGCACGGTCGGCGAGGCCGTGGATCTCAGCTTCATCGAGAACGCCCGCAACTCCGGCGCCCTGCTGTCGCCGCGCATCCTCGCCGACGGGCTGTCGCGGGAGCTCGGTCCCGTCGCGATCGCGGGGATCCGCAGCCAGGCCGAGGGGCTGTTCGACGCTTCCCAGCTCTTCGCCGACGGCGCGACGCTGCTCGGCTTCGACCTCGCGACGCTCGTGCAGCGGCTGCCCGTGCCGCCGGCCATCGTCACCGACCTCCTCGAGGGCAGGGCGCCGGTCGTGCGGATGACGTGGACCGACGTCGCGGTGCACTCGTTCGGGCCGTTCGTCGCGACCGACGACACGCGCCTCGACCTCGAGATGCAGGCCGGCCCGGACGGGTCGTTCATCACCTGCACGCTGCGCTCGTTCGCGCTCGCGCTGCCGATCCCCGAGCACGAGCTGCTGCGGCTCACCTTCACGGAGCTCGCATTCACCCAGAAGCCGGGCGAGGAGCCCGACCTCGACGTGTCGGGTCTTTCGGCCGAGTTCCGCAACGAGCTGAAGCTGCTCGAATCGCTCCAGAGCGCCGTGTCGCTCGGCGACGAGGGTCCGACGATCCGGGCGACCCCGGCCGGCATCTCCGCGAACTACCTGCTTCCGATCCCGCCCGTGACGGCGGGGTCGTTCCAGCTCAAGGACATCGTGTTCCGCGCCGGCGTCGACGTGCCGTTCGGCAAGGAGCCGCCCAGGGTCGGGATCGGATTCGCATCACGAGAGCGCCCGTTCCTCGCGACGGTGCTGATGTTCGGCGGCGGCGGCTACGTCGACCTCGAGATCGACCACACCGGCATCCGCCGCATCGAGGCGGCGATCGAGTTCGGGGCCTCGATCGGGTTCGACTTCTTCGTCGCCGAGGCCGAGGTGCATGTGCTGGGCGGCATCCGCTACACCCAGACCGGCAATGCGATCGCCGTGTCGGGATACCTGCGGATCGGCGGGTGCGTGCAGATCCTCGGCCTCGTGTCGGTGTCGATCGAGATGCTCGTCGCCCTTTCTTACGACAGCGGGTCGAACGCGCTCATCGGCCGCGCGACCCTCGTGATCGAGCTCGACCTCACGCTCTACTCCACGTCGGTCGAGCTGGACAGCGGCCCGTGGCGCATCGCCGGCGGCGACGAGTCGCCCGCGATCGAGCGGGTCGCGGCGCCCGATGCCGTCCGGGAGCGGGTCGCGGCGCCCGATGCCGTCCGGGACGGGGTCGCCGCCCGTGACGCCGGACCCGACGCCTTCCTCCTTCAGAACGACTCCGTGCGCGGCAATGCCGACGGTGCGGGGAACGACCCGGACCTGTTCGTCGAACAGTGGCGCTCGTACCGGGAGGCGTTCGCATGAGCACGATCGTCTTCGTCTCGCTCCCCCAGCCCGGCGGGCGCGTGTCGGTGCTCGTCGTGCCACGCCTGACGGGCTCGCTCACCGAGGGCGGGATGGCGGACTGGGCCGCCGATCTCGCCGCGGCGGAGTTGGAGCTCGTCTCCGACCCGGGCGGCAGCGCGCCGGTCCGGCTCGCGGCGGCGCCCGACCCGCAGCTGTGGCGCTCGGTCTTCCCCGCGACGACGCCCGTCGTGCCGTTCGCCCCGGTGGCCTATGAGAAGCCGCGGGTGGAACCCTCGGCATCCCTCCACGACCGCATCGGCGAGACGTACGCCAACTCGGCGAAGGCCGTCGCGGCGGGCGGCGCCGAGGCCGACGCGAGGGTGCGCGAGCAGCTCGCGACGTGGGACGAGCCGGACGACGAGAGCCCCGCGGCCCCCGTCGGCACGGGTCAGTGGGTCGAGCCGGACTTCCACCGGTCGGTGTCGCTGCTGCGCGAGCATCCCGCCGTGCTGCGCGCTCTCGGGCTGATCTTCGACATCGAGCCGCCGGCCGGCATCGTCGGGGCCGGCGGACGGCTGCGCGTGCGCTGGCCGTCGAACCCGGCCATCGTGTCGCCGTGGACCGCGTACGAGCGCACCGACCGCGGCCTCGTGCCGAAGGCCGGCGGCGACGTCACGGCCGGCATGGTCGACCTCGGCACGCCGGACTGGGCCGTCGCGTCGGTCGACATCCTGGGCGGTGCCGGACGTCTTCGGGATGCCGCGCGCGCCGTCGCTGCCGGGGGCGACGCCGTAACGCTGCCGACGCTGCGCTCGCAGGGCATGTCGCTGCTGCGGCGCGGCCGCGCCGATGCGCTCGAGGCCCGCCGCACGGCGGCTGCCGCGCATGGCGCCGACCTCGGCGAGACGACGTTCGCGGCGGACGACCTCGTGCTGGGCTACCGCGTCGACATCCGCCGGCAGGGGTCGCCGTGGCGCTCGGTCACGGCACGCCTCGCGACCTATCAGCTGAACGGGATGCCGGTCGGCCAGCCGCAGATGCCGGACGACGGACACGTCAAGCCCAACGCCGTCGTGCGCGAGGACGACGGCACGCTTCGCGCCGACGAGGTCGTCGCGCGGTGGGACGGCTGGAGCCTCGCGGTGCCCCGCACGGCACCGGGCACCCGCAACGCCACCGGCCCGCGGCTGCCCCTCCCGTTCGACTTCGTCGCCGACCTGGCCGTCGAGCGCGGCACGCTGCCGTCGCTGCGATTCGGCGAGGAGTACCGGATGCGGGTGCGGGTCGCCGACCTCGCGGGCGGCGGGCACGCGGTCGACAGTCCCGAGGCCGACTCCTTCTCCACCGACTTCACGACCTATCGGCGCTACGAGCCCATCGGTGCGCCGCTCATCACGCTCGATCCGAACGGAGGCGACTCGCTCGCGGCGGGCGAGGGCGTAGAAGAGCTCGTCATCCGAAGCGACCGCGGCCTCGACGTCGCGGCGTTCGCGGCGCAGCATCCGCAGTATCCGACCGCCGTGACCCGGCAGCTCGCCCCGCCGGTCACGTCCCTCCGCATCGCCGAGGAGCACGGCGCGCTCGATCACGTGAGCGACGAGGTGATCCGGGATGCCGCGGCCACCGGCACGATCGTCGACCCCGCCGCCGGCGGGGTGCTGCTCACGGTTCGCAACGCGCCCGGCACGGTCGCCGCGGGCGCCGCGATCGACCGGGACTGGTCGGGATCGTGGCCGGCCCTCGCGCCGAAGTCGCTGACGCTGTCGGCGCCCGAAGGCACGCGCCCGCGCATCGAGTGGGAAGGTGAGGTCGCGCGACTGCGTCTGGGTCCGGCGGAGCAGCTGACCCTCGACATCTCGTCGTTCTTCGCCGACGGGGTGGCGACGCAGTTCGAGATCTCGGAGTGGCTGCGCGAACTGCCGACGACGGCGATCACGACCGGCCGCCATCCGATGGCGACACCGCCGCGGCCGGTGCGGTTCGTCCACGCCGTCCGCAAGCCGCGCACGGATCCGGCCGGGACGCTGCAGCCGCAGCGGACCCCCTCCGCGACGCATGCGATCCTCGCCCCCTCGACGCCGACGCTGGGGGTCGACGTCGCCAGCACGGCCCAGGTCGACCTGGACGCGACGTGGCAGGAGTGGAGGGATGCCCCCGAGCCGACGACCGCCGTCGACACGATCCCGTCGCTGACTCTCGAGCTCGGCGCCCCCGCGCTGCCCGAGATCCGGCACGAGTTCGCCGACACGAAGCACCGCCGCGTGACGTACCACGCGACCGCGGTGAGCCGCTTCCGACGGTACTTCGACGCCGACGAGCCGGCCGAGGCGTTCATCGCGGATGCGACCCTCGCCGAAGTGCGCATCCCGAGCTCGGTCCGCCCGCCGCGGCCTCTCGTGCGCGCCGTCACGCCGGCCTTCCGCTGGACGGGCACCGACCTCCCCACCGGATGGACGCGCGTCGAACGGCGACGGGCGGGAGGCATCCTGCGCGTCGAGCTCGCGCGCCCCTGGTTCGAGACCGGGCAGGGCGAACAGCTCGCCGTCATGGTGTGGGATTCAGCGGGCCCGCCGCCCGCGAACGTCGATGTCACCCGCACAGGCAGGGACGCGATCCGCGCCACCACGCCGCTGCTGTCGTTCCCACCGCTCTCTGTCTTCGCCGACCCCGACGGCGCGGTGTTCCGCGACCAGGGGGTCACCGCGGTGCCCTACGACGTGTGGTTCGCCGACGACCGCTGGTGGGCCGACGTCCCGGTGCCCGGTGTCGCAGCGGCGTCGTACTCTCCGCTCGTCCAGCTCGTCGTGGCGCGCTATCAGGCCGACAGCCTCGACGGCCTTCGCCTGTCGGAGCCGGTCAAGACCGACCCCGCGCCCGTGCTTCCCGACCGCACGCTCGTCGTCGAGCGCGGCGGCGGCACGATCACGGCGACCCTCCAGGGGCTCGCCCCCACGGCACCGGGCAACACCGTGCACGTGTCGATCGAACGCGCCGACGTCGCGGCGGGCGTGGAGGCCGCCGATCCGCTCGGCTCGGGTGAACCGGCCTGGCGCCCGGTCCAGAGCTCCTCGGGTGCGATCGGCACGCGCATCCAGCTGGCGCTTCCGGCGGACGGTGCGGCGCACCGCCTCGTCGTGCGCGAGACGGAGGACATCCCGGGCGATGAGGTCACGGACGCCTCTCCTCCCGAGCTCGTCTCGCGGACGGTGTTCGTCGACGTCATCGCCCTCGGCTGAGGCATCCCGTCGTCGGGGAAGATTCTTTTCGCGCGTTTCGTCGACCTTTCCTCGCGTCGTTCGACGCACTGAGCAGTAACGTCGCTCGAACGGAAAGGACACAGCGATGAAGTACCTCATGCTCGTGGTGGTCGACCCCAGCCTGGAGAAGGACGGCGAGCCGCCCGTCACGATCGAAGAGTGGGTGGGCGAGACCTACGGCAACGGCAAGGCCACGGACGGAGACCGCCTGCGCCCGCCCGCCGACGCGAAGACGATCCGCCGTCGGGGCGGCAAGGTCATCGTCACCGACGGACCGTTCGCCGAGACGCACGAGTGGATCGCGGGCTTCGACATCCTCGACGTCGCCGACCTCGACGAGGCGATCGAGGTCGCTTCTCGGCATCCCATGGCCACCGACGGCATCATCGAGCTGCGGCCCGCCTGGCCCCTCGACCTCTGATCGGACGGCTCAGGCTCTGGGCGCCGCGCGACGCGCGCCGGCCAGGGCCTGGGCCTCGGCTTCGGCCTCGCGGGCGAGGCGCTGCGCGCGGATGCCGCTGGCCAGCACCCAGGCGAGCAGCCACACGACGGTGATGAGCAGGATGCCGAACGAGGTGCGCAGCGCGACGTCCTGATCGGGCATGACGAGGAGCGGGACGAGCGACAGCACGCCACCGACGACCGTGCCGACGGCACCCGTGAGCGCCAGGCCGCAGGAGCCCCACAGCCACCACACCAGCCCGCCGGCCGCGACGAGCGCGACCGACGAGATCACCGCTCCCCACAGCAACTCGTCCATCGAGGCCCAGAGTACGCGCTTTCCCGGGCGAACACAGGACCACCGGCGGCGTAACGGCGGCTGACGTCTCAGGCGAGGCATCCCGCGCCCGGGTACGCTCGAAGGCGTGACCGAACGCGCCCCACTCTCCCGCAAGCTGTCCGCCATCGCCGAGTCCGCGACCCTCAAGGTCGACGCCAAGGCCAAGGCCCTTCAGGCGGCAGGTCGTCCGGTCATCAGCTACGCGGCGGGCGAGCCCGATTTCGCCACCCCGCAGTTCATCGTGGACGCCGCCATCGAGGCGCTCCACGACCCGGCGAACTACCGCTACACGCCCGCGGTCGGCCTTCCCGTGCTGCGCGAGGCGATCGCCGCCAAGACGCTGCGCGACTCGGGCCTGGAGGTGCAGGCGTCGCAGGTCGTCGTCACGAACGGCGGCAAGCAGGCGGTGTACCAGGCCTTCCAGGCCGTCGTTAACCCGGGCGACGAGGTGCTCCTCCCAGCTCCGTACTGGACGACGTACCCCGAGGCCATCGCCCTCGCCGACGGCGTGCCGGTCGAGGTCTTCGCCGGCGCCGACCAGGACTACAAGGTGACGGTCGAGCAGCTCGAGGCCGCTCGCACGCCGAAGACGACGGCGCTCGTCTTCGTGTCGCCCTCGAACCCGACGGGCTCGGTCTACACCGCCGACGAGACGAAGGCGATCGGCGAGTGGGCCGTCGAGCACGGCATCTGGATCATCTCGGACGAGATCTACCAGAACCTCGTCTACGAGGGCACGCGCGCCGTCTCCATCGTCGAGGCGGTTCCGGATGCCGCGGACCAGACGATCCTCGTCAACGGCGTCGCCAAGACCTACGCCATGACGGGCTGGCGGCTGGGCTGGATGGTAGGCCCCGCCGACGCCATCAAGCTGGCCGCGAACCTGCAGTCGCACCTCAGCTCGAACGTCAACAACGTCGCCCAGCGCGCCGCCCTCGCGGCACTGACGGGCCCGCAGACCGAGGCCGAGGACTTCCGCCTCGCGTTCGACCGCCGCCGCAAGCTCATCGTGTCGGAGCTGTCGAAGATCGAGGGCGTCACGGTGCCCAACCCGCTCGGCGCCTTCTACGCCTACCCCGACGTCACGGGCCTGCTCGGCCGCGAGTGGCGCGGCAAGCGCATCGAGACGTCTCTCGAGCTCGCCGACCTCATCCTCGACGAGGCGGAGGTCGCCGTGGTCCCGGGCGAGGCGTTCGGCCCGTCCGGCTACCTCCGCCTGTCCTACGCGCTCGGCGACGACGCGCTGCTCGAGGGCGTGAAGCGCATGCAGGAGCTGTTCGCGTAACGATGAGGATCACCGAATCCGCCGACTGGCGGGACGCCCTCCCGTTCGAGTCGCCCGTCCTGCTGGCCGAGGTCGTGCCCGGTGAGCCCGCGCGCTGCGCCGGGTGCGGTCCCGACGTCGATCCGCGGCCGCGCGACGAGCTGTGGGCGTACAAGCACCGGCACCCCAACAACCACGCGGGGTTCGTGCGGTTCTACTGCGCGACGCATGTGCCGGCCGCGCGTCGCGCGCCCGCGGCGGCACCCGCGCCCGTCCGCAAGGAGCGCGCCCGCTCCGCTCCGCGCGCGACGGCGGCTCCGGCGCGCCGCGCGCCCGACCTCGACGTGACGCGCGCGATGTGCCCGGACTGCTTCGTCGAGGTGGCCGCGAACGGCGTGTGCGGAATGTGCGGGCGCCAGGTCGCCTGATCGCGGTCGACCCCGCCGAGTTCGGGCGTCCGCCCGCCGCGAGATCAGGAGAAGGCCTCGAGATCAGGTCACCGCGACGCGAATCGCCCTGAGCCCGACGCCTCGCCCTGATCTCGTGACCGCGTCAGAGCTCGACGCCGACGAGCACCGGCTCGGGCTGCAGGATGAGCCCGAACTCGGCCTGCACGCGGCCCTGGATGAATCGCGCCAGCTCGGCGAGCTCCTCGGCCGTGGCGTTTCCCCGGTTCGTCAGCGCGAGCGCGTGCTTCGACGAGAGCGCCGCGCGCGAGCGCGGAAGCTTGAAGCCCTTGCTGACGCCGGCGTGCTCGATGAGCCACGCGGCGCTGACCTTCACGTCGGGCTGACGCGTCTCGGCCGGCGGCACATAGCCGTCGAACGACTCCAGCGGGATGACGAGCACGGGGTCGAGGTCGGGCGCGACGGGCCACCGGGGGCACTCGTCAGGGAGCGTCCGGGCGAACGACGCCGAGACGACGGCGTTCTGGAAGAACGACCCCGCGCTGTACGTGTCGGGGTCTGCGGGGTCGAGCACCATGCCCTTGCGGCGGCGCGTCTCGAGCACGTGGTCGCGGATCCAGGCCACGGTGACTCGCTGCCCCTCGGCCAGGCCGAGGGCCGTGCGCAGCTGGGCGCCCGCGATCGGTCGCTCGGCGTGACCGATCTCCGCGAGCTCGAGCGTGACCGACAGGATGACCCCGGCCCGCAGCGGCGCCGAGCCGTAGTGGTGCTTGAGCACCGACGTGCGGAATCCGAGGCCCAGCTCGGCCGCGGACACCGTGGACACCTCCCCCGTCGACGCGTCGAGCAGCTCGACCTCGACGAGGGTCTGCACGATCTCCTGACCGTACGCGCCGATGTTCTGCACGGGGGCCGCGCCGACGGTGCCCGGGATGCCGGACATCGCCTCGATGCCGGCGAGCCCCTGCTCGACGGCGTAGGCCACGAGGGCATCCCAGTCGTGGCCCGCCTGGACGCGGAGACGGGCGAAGCCAGGGCGGGGCGACGGCATCCGCTCGATGCCGTCGGTGAGGACGCGCACGACGGTGCCGTCGAAGGGCTCGTCGCCCGCGAAGAGGTTGGAGCCTCCGCCGAGGACGAGCCACTCGTCGCCGTCGCCCCACACCTCGCGGAGTGCGGCGACCAGCTGGTCGGTCGTGTGCGCGTCGATCATGCGCGCAGGCACGCCGCCGGTGCGCAGCGTCGTGAGCTGCGCGAGCGGAAGGGGCTCGACGTGGGGCATGCGGTCAGGCGAGACGGACGCGGACCTGCGCCTTGCCGAGCACCGTCGTGTCGGCGTGCGACACCGTCAGGTCGATGCGGGCGGTCTCGTCGTCGACGGCGCCGACCTTCGCGACGACCGTGACGTCGGCGCCCGACTCGGGGTCGACGACGACGGGACGCGTGAAGCGGACGCCGTACTCGACGATGCGGCCCGCATCGCCGAGCCACGGCACGACGGTCTCGACCGCGAGCCCCATGGTGAGCATGCCGTGGGCGAGCACGCCCGGCAGGCCGACGGATGCGGCGACGTCGTCGCGGTAGTGGATGGGGTTGAAGTCGCCCGAGGCGCCCGCATAGCGGACGAGCGACTCACGGGTCAGATGCACGGTGCGCTCGGCGACGACGTCGCCCACGGCGATGGTCGCGCCTCGAGAGGTCTCGCTCACTGGTCGCCCTCCCCCACGAGAAGCACGGACGTCGCGGTCACGACATGGGCTCCGGAGGCATCCGTGATCTCGGACTCGCTCGTCACCATCGCCGCCGCACCCATGCTGCGGATGCCGGTGACCGACAGCCTGGCGGTGAGCTCGTCGCCCGCCACGATCGGGCGCGACCAGCGGAACCTCTGCTCGGCGTGCAGCACGTTCTGCAGCACGATGCCCGAGTCGGGCTCGGCGAGCAGCTGCTGGAGCGTCGCGTCGGTCACGACGATCGCGAAGGTCGGCGGTGCGACGACGTCGGCGTAGCCGAGCGCCTGCGCGGCTGAGGGGTCGGTGTGCTGGGGGTCGTCCGCGAAGACGGCGCGGGCGAACTCGCGCACCTTCTCACGGCCGACGAGGTAGGGCGACGTCGGCGGGAAGTCCCGCCCGACGAGCTCGGGGTTCACTGGCACCGTGCCATCCTACCGAGCGCGTTGAGACCGCCCCGCCCGGCGTCCGTAGCCCGTGCTCTCGCCGAACGCCCACGCTGTGCACGGCGCGAAACACGGGCTCTCGGCGAGAGCACGTGCTATGGACAGAAGAAGGAGCGGAGGATGGATGCCTCAGGCCCGGCGCCCGCGGACGGCGCGGACCGCCATCTGCACCGCGATGAACGCGAGGAAGATCGCGAACAGGACGTTGGCGACGAAGGGGTCGAGGAGGGTCGCGATCCAGGCGCCGAGCGCCGTCGTGGTACAGGCCGCGAGCCCGACCGCGATGGCGGCCGTGAGGTCGACGTTGCCGCGACGGAGGTTGCCGACCGTGCCCGAGATGGCCGTCGGGATCATCATGAGCAGCGACGTGCCCTTCGCGACGAGGTCGCTCGTGCCGAACAGCAGCATGAGCGCGGGAACCACGACGATGCCCCCGCCGACGCCGAGGAGGCCGGAGAGGACGCCCGTCACGACGCCGAGGACGACGAGCCCCGAGATCGTGAGGATCGTGAGGGGGAACTCCGTGTCGCGCGAGGGGATGACGATGAAGAGGTTCACGATCACGACGGCGAGGAACGCGACGAAGCCCCACCGGAGCGCCGTGACCGAGACCTTCGGGAGGAGCCACGTACCGATCTGCGCACCGACGACGGCGCCGGCGGCGAGGATGAGCGCGGGAATCCAGGCGACCGATCCGTGCACGGCGTAGGACACCACTCCGACGGCGGCCGTCGGGACGATCGCCGCGAGTGACGTGCCGGCCGCGAGCCGCTGGTCGAACTTCAGGAGGAGCACGAGAAGCGGCACGATGACCGTCCCGCCGCCCACGCCGAAGAGGCCCGACATGAGGCCGGCGAGCAGTCCGATGCCGATGCAGGCGACGAGGAAGGACGGGGCGCGGCGGACCCGTGCGGGCGTGTCGCTCACGGCAGGACGATGTTCGCGTCGTCGATGACCCAGGTCGAGTCCGAGGGGATCACGACATAGTCGTAGCGGCGGGTCGCCGGAGCCGGTGCGGCAAGCGGCGCTCCCGCGTCGTCGACGAGCGAGACGTACGTTTCCGTGGTCGAGACGATGATCTTCTCTCCTTCATGCGAGACGGCGTCGACCTCAAGATGGTAATCGTCGCTCCCCTCGGCGAACGATTCGGCCTCCTCGGTGAAGCCGGGGCACTCCGGCAGCAGCAGCCGCGCACGGAAGGCCTCGGTCGTCGCGGCGAGGTAGTCGCGGCAGCTCGCCCGCGCCCACGCGTCGTCGTAGCGCTGGACGGCCGCGACGGCCGCCTGCTCGTCGGCGTCGAGCCCCGCGGACGCCGCGGGCGTCGGCGTCCGCGCCTCGGAGGCGGCCTTGAGCCACAGCGGCACGAGAAGGATCGCGAGGACGATCAGCGCAAGGGCGATGGCGCCGAGGATCGACCACGCGAGCCAGTGGCGCTTCGTCCTGGGTCCGGCCCCATCCGGGTCCACAGGAGGCGCCGCGGGAGGCGAGCTCATGGGGAGAACCCTAGCGAAGCCGTGTTACCGCCCCGCGTCACGGGCCTCGGCTCACACCATCCCAGCCGCCATCAGGCTCGGGTTCGGGTCGCGCCACTTCTGGGCGGACTGCAGCAGCCAGAACAGCATGAACAGACCGAGTGCGATGAACTCGCACACGAAGATCGGCGGGACGTCGGCATCCGGGATCTCTCCTCGCGCGATGAACGCGATCACCACGACGATGTCGACCACCATGGCCGCCGCGATGACGATGTTCGTGATCGCGAGCGCGCGCGAGGGCTGCACCCACAGCGGATCGCCGGGGTGCGGGAACGCGTTCCACACGGCGACGGCCGCGATGAGGAGGAAGAAGATGCCCGAGGCGGCGAAGTGGCCGACGGCGAGCATCCACTCCCGCGCCCACGTCCACGCGACGAACACCGCGACCAGCACGGCGATCGAGACCAGGATGGATGCCGCGACCTGCCGCCACGTGAGCCCTTGACGCCGGCGGATGATGAGCGCGGCGATGACGAGGATCGCGCCCACGACGAGGTACGTCGAGACGCCGTTGCCGACCGCGGCGCGGTACTCGAGCGGCACGCACGGCGTGTCGGCCGGACACGTCGCCTCGACCCCTGGGATGCCGCCCGGGTACATCGGGGTCGGGATGAACGCGATGAGAGGCGCGAGCAGCGCCGCCGCGTCGAGCAGATTGCGCTCGACTCCGCGGCCCGACAGCGCGAAGAGACCGAAGGATGCTGCGACGAGCGCCGCGACGAACGCGTCGCCCGCGGGGGTGTAGTAGTACGCGCTGATCGAGGGCAGGAGCCCGACGTCCGCGAACGCGAACCCGACGGATGCCGCGATGACGACGACCGTGGCGGCGATGCCGAGGCGCACGTAGCGGTAGGTGCGCATGAGCGAGGTCTCGACCGGAACGGCGGTCACGGCATCCATCCCCCTCTGCTCTTCTGCCGTCCACGCTAGCGGCGAGCGCCGACGTCGCCGCGCGGCGACATCGTGTTACAGGTTTGCTAAGTCCTGACGATTCGAGGGGACCGCGGGACGCACCGTGCCTATCGTGGAGGCAGACCCGTTGCCGCGTCTGCCGCCGGAACCCCCAGTCCGGCGGGCCTGGCACCCCAGCGGGCGTTCTCACCGCGTCGGCGGGTTCAGGTCCCCTCGGGAGACCGCCGGGAACGCGGTCCCGAGGGGGCCGTCAATCCTCCCAGCCACCGGCAGATCCCTTGAGGCAGGGAGCGGGGCGGAGGTATGACGGGGAGATGACGGCGGAAGGGCAGCAGGTGGGGAGCGAAGAGCGGGCAGCATCCCGCTCCCCCGACCGCGCCGGCGCAGTCGAGCACCTGACGGCAGCGGAGTGCTGGTCGCTCCTCGAGGGCTGCGACCTTGGTCGGCTCGCGGTGGTCGGTGGGGATGGGACGCCCGAGCTGTTCCCGGTCAACTACACCGCACACGAGGGATCGCTCTTCTTCCGGACGGCCCGCGACAGCAAGCTCCTGCATATCGCGCACCATCCCAGCGTCGCCTTCGAGATCGATGGAGAGACCGACGGCCGCTACTGGAGCGTCGTGGCGAAGGGCGCCGCCGAGCGGGTGACGAGCGATGCGCTGATCCGCGACAGTGGCGTGCAGCGTCTCGCCTCGCTGAGCCCGACCGTCAAGCACTTCGTGGTCCGGATCGGTGTCCATGCCATCACGGGCCGTCGCTTCGCCGCCGTCCGGCGTCATGCCGATCCGCTGCAGGCCTTCGAAGGGGATGCCGGAGCCTCGGCCGGGCCGGAGGCGGATGCACGGTCGCGTTCGCAGCGGCCGGAGCCAATCCCGCACCGCCGGCCGACGGCGGACAGCGCACAATCGAGCGGGGCCTCACGATCCGAAGACCGTGAGACCCCGCTCGGATCAGGCGCGCCGGATCAGCCGCAGCTGTAGGCCCCGAAGCTGCCGTTCGTCACGGACGAGACGGGCTTCCCGTCCCGCGTGGCCGTGGCGGACACCTCCATCGTGCCCCCGGCGACGCTCACGACCTTCGCCGCGGAGCTCACCGTCGTCGACTTGCCGGGGGCCAGGCCCGCGAGCGTCGACGTGCCGTACGGGGTCTTGACCTCGAGCGACACCGGGATGACGTCGCTGTTCTTGACGGTCGTCCCGAGGTAGACCTTGCCCGCGACGCAGCGGAGGAGCGTCGTGACCTGCACGACCGGTCCCGTTGGGGGGAGCGTGATCGTCTGCGGAGCCACGCTCTCGAGCGTCGGCTTCACCGTCTTGATAAGGCCGTCGGTCCCGAACTCGAGCTTGTCGATCGTGGTCTCGCGGTGGGTCCCGTCGCCGCCCGGCATCCCGAACCGGTGGTACGCGATGTACCAGTCGTCGGTCCCCGGCACGTTGATGATCGAGCTGTGCCCCGTGGCCTTGATGCCGAGCGACAGATCCTTCTGCAGGATGACTCCCCGGTAGGTCCACGGTCCGTTGATGCTCGTCGCGGTCGCGTAGCCGATGCGGTAGTTCTCCGAACCGGTGTCGTCGATCGAGTAGGTCAGGTGGTAGACACCCTGGCGGTAGTTGAGGAAGATGCCCTCACGGAAGTCCGTGAGTCCCGTAATGCGCTGATAGGTGCCCGCCTTGATCGACACCATGTCGTCGTTCAGCTCCGCGATCACCGGCGAGCCGTTGCCCCAGGCGAGATACCACTTGTCCGTCACCGGATCGTGGAACGCCGCGGGGTCGATCGCCTGTCCCGACGTGACCGCCTCGTTGTTGAGGATCATCGCCGTCGGCTGGGCGATGAACGGTCCCTCCGGGCTGTCAGCCACGGCGACGCCGATCGTCTTGCGGTTGTACGTCGGGTTGTGGCCCGAGAAGTAGAAGTAGTACTTCCCGCCGCGCTCGATGATCGTGGGTGCCCACGCGTTGCCGGTCGCCCACGGCACGTTGCCGTTCGCGCCGTCGAGCGTCAGGAACGGCTGCTCGGAACGCGTCCAGTCGACGAGGTTCTTCGACTTCCACACGAAGAACTGGTTGCCGCCCCAGCCCGGGAGGCCGTCGGTCGTCGCGTAGATGTAGTACGTGTCGCCGAAGACCGCGATGTTCGGGTCGGCGTAGAACCCGGGCAGCACGGGGCTGTTGACGACGCGCGCCTCGAACTTCCAGGCCACCGTCGACCCGTCCGGCTTCGTGAGCGTGTACGTCACGGGCTGGGTGAGGTTAACCGTGGTGCCGGATGCCGGCGACACGGTGGCGCCGGGGACCGTGGAGAACGTCGGGGCCAGAGCCGAGACATCCGTCCCCTTCTTCACGGGGAGCACGACCGAGTGCGCGGTCGCATCCACGATGGGCGCGAGCTTGAGCGCATCCGCGTTCTGAAGGGAGACGTCCAGCAGCTGGTCCGTGACGCCCGCGTTCGAGAGCACCTCCGTGGCCGACAGCGCCCGGTTGAAGACCTTGACGTTGTCGAACCAGCCCTGGAAGTACCCGTCCGCCGAGTAGAACGACTTCCCGAGGTACGCCGCCAGGTTCGGCCCGAGGTCGCCGATCTTGGCACTGAGCGCCTCATTGGCGCCGAGCTTGATGCCGTCGGAGTACACGGTCATCTTGTTGTTCTCAAAGACGACATCGATGTGGTGCCACTGACCCGAGGTCACGGTGCCGGTCACCGCTGACTCGTTCTGCCACGAGGTCTGCGTGATCGCGCTCCGCACGTCACCGCCGCGCACCCGGAGGAAGTAGTACTTGTCCGTGTCGGCGCCGAGGGCGAAGGTGAAGAAGTTCCCGCTCGTCTTCTCGGACTTGACGTCCATCGACACCGTGACGGTGTTGCGGCCGTCGAAGAACCCGGTCGGGAAGGCCGCGAAGCCGTTCGCGGAGCCGTCGAGCTTGAGCGCCTTGCCCTTCACCGCGTCGGTCGCGACCGCCGCCGTGCCGCTCTTTGTGAGGTTCGCCGTGCCGACCGAGTCGTTCAGCGTCCCATCGTCGAACGTGTACTGCGCGATCGGACCCTCCTGCGGCTCCTCCGGGTCGGTCGGGTCGACCGGCTGGTCGCCGTACGCCGCGAGCAGGGTCTGCTGCTCGGCCGCCGAGAGCCGCAGCACGGACCCATGGCGGAAGGGCTGGTCGAACGAGTACTGGTTCGCACCCGACCCCGCGCTCAGCTGCGTGAACTGCAGGCTCGACAGTGTGTCCGCCGTGTGCGCGTAGTAGCCGCTCTGGTCACCCATGACCGACCACTTACCGCTGGGCAGCTGGTAGACCGTGAGACCCTCCATCGATGCGCGCAGGCCGTGCGCGGCCGCCTCTCCGCGGGCGATGACCGTGGTCCACGGGCCGTCGAGGCTCTTGGCCGTGTCGACGACGGTGTTCCAGTCCGACGTCGCGAAGCGGTAGTAGGTGTCGCCTTCCTTCGCGATCGTCGTGTCGATGATGTTGGGCCCGGTGAGTCCGTCGCCCTTGGCGTTGAGCGACTGCCAGATCTCGGGCTTCGTGAACGTCGTGAAGTCGCGGGTCTTGGTCAGGTAGACGCGCAGAGCCCAGTCGTTCGTGCCGTTGTCGGTCTTGTCACGGGCCGACCAGTAGACGTAGTACTCGCCGGTCGCCTCGTTGTAGATCGCCTCGGGCGCCCACACGCAGCCCGCCTGATCGAAGCCCGCGAACACGATGCGCTGGTTGCCCCAGTGCACGAGGTCGGTGGACTCCCACACGACGATGTTCTGGCTCGCGTTGAGCTGGTCCCAGCCGGAGCCGCCGGCCCCGCCGCCCTCGGCGTGGAGGTCGGTCCCGATGATCCAGTACTTGTCGCCCTCGGGCGAGCGGACGAGGTGCGGGTCGCGCACACCCAGGTCACCGGCGAGGTTCTGCAGGATGGGCGCGTTCTTGTTGAGCTTCGACCAGTGCAGACCGTCCTGGCTGTAGCCGTAGAAGATCTTCTCGTAGCCGCCCTGAGCGGCGAAGTGCGTCCACAGATAGCCGGCGGTGTAGTTCTTATCGAGTCCGACCGGGGCGGCCTTCACCGTCACGGGGATCGCCCGCTGCACGCCCTGCGACGCGACGGATGCGGTGAGGGTCACGACCGTGTCGCTGGCCCCGCGCGTCACGACGCCTGCGGCCTTGCCGCCCTGGGCGGTCGTCGTGATGACGCCGGCCGGGCTGGCCGTCCACGTGATGGCGCTGCCGTTCTTCGCGCCGGTCGACGGCAGCGTGATGTTGCCGCGGACATCGCCCGCGTTCGGGATGCTGATCGCGTCGAGGTCCGCCTGCGCGAGGGCCTGATCGCCCGGCTGCGGCAGCACGGTCGCCGCGAACTGCTTGGTCTGGGTCGCGCTGCCCTTCGTGAGGGTGGCCGTGAGGGTCACGCTCGCCGCCGGCTGGCCGGCCGCCGGACGCGTCACGACCCCGGTCGCCGAGATGACGGCCGCGCTGCTCGAGGCCCAGGAGACGCTCGATCCGTTCGCGGCCGTCGTCGGCAGGGTGAGGTTGGCGGTCACGGCGCTGAGGTCGCCGAGGGAGAGGGATGCCGCATCCCGCTGCAGCTTCGTCGCATCGGTGGGCGCGAGTGCGGCCACCTCGGTCGCCGTGAGAGCGGAGTCGTAGATGCGCACTTCGCGGAGACTTCCGGCGAGGTACTTGTCAGCGGTGTACACCGAGCGTCCGAGGTAGTTGGCGGTGGTCACGCCGCCGCCGATCGCACCCGGCGTGATCGTCACGCCGGTCTGCTGGCCGACCTGCACGCCATCGAGGTACACGCGGGCGGTGTCGGACGCGTCGTCGAGCGTGTAGGTGATCGTCTTCCACACGTCGCGCGCGAGATTCGCGCCGCTGTTGACCGTCTGCTCGGTCGTCCAGTTGCCGGTCGCGATCGAGGTCTTGTACGAGTTGCCCGTCGAGTAGAGATAGCCGTTGCCGACCCCCGCGCTGTCGGTGTTGCCGAAGCCGTAGATGAAGTACGGCGTGCCCTGCGCCGCGCGCACCAGCACCTCCGCGCTCACCGTGACCGACGTCAGGCCGGCCAGCAGGTTGTTCGGCAGCTTGACGTGGTCGTCCGCCCCGTCCAGTCGCGCTCCCTCACCTCCCGTCAGCGTCGGCCCGCCGACGTAGGCGGCGTTGCGACCGGCACCGGAGGCATCCGTCGCGACCGTGCCGGAGGTCTCGTTCAGGGGGTAGTAGGCGACCAGGTGCGGGTCCGCCGCAACGGCCGGCTGCGTCGCGACGAGGGCTCCCGTGAGCCCTACCGCGAGGACCGACACGCCGGCGACGAACCGGCTGACGACACTCTGCTTCATTGCACATCCTCTTCAGGCCGCATCCTCGACGAGCGGTCCGTTCGTGATGTTATCGCTCACAAAGAGCGCAGTGCAATGAAGCGATCAGAGTCGATCATCGCCTCAGCGCGGCGCGGGCGGATCAGCCGCGATGACCGCTGTGATCGGCGACATCGGGTTCGGCGCGCAGCACGTCGGCGATCTCCTCCTCGGGACGCGGAGCGACGTTCTCGTCCTCTTCGAGCTCGGGAACGGTCGGCTCCCCCGGCGCCGGGACATGATCGTGTGCCGAGTGCCCGGTCTGACCAGCTGACATGGATGCCCCTTTCGACGTGTCCTCCACCGTAACCCGGCGCTCGAGTCGGCGGTCCCGACGTCGAGCGCGGAACGCCATCACCACGGATCAGGCGTCACGCCTGGTCCGCGTTCGCCGCGGTCCGGAGCCCGGCGAGTGCTTCCGCATCCATGTCGAGGAAGTCCTTCGTCTGGGGATCCTCGGTGATCTCCCGGGCGAGGTCGGAGTCGACTCTGCTGAGCGCCGCCGCGAAGCTGCTCGGCGCTGCCTCGTCGCGCTCATGAAGCCTCGTCGCGATGTGGTGCACGAGGTCGGCGCGGCTCCAGGTGTGCTCGATGGTCTTCCCGGCGTACCAGTCGCGAAGGACCTGGTCGTCGAGCGTGTCGAGGAGCTCGACGATGTAGGCCCACGGCAGCTGTCCGACAGGCTGCTGGACGATTCCGCTCCGCTCGGGCCATTCGGCGGCGAACACCCGCATGGACTGCACGTCGGAAGGCGCGAAGCCCCGCATCGACGGGAACCGGTGCTGCAGATCCGCGGCGAAGCGAGTGACGCCGCCGCTCTTATCTTCGCCCGTCTCCTCCAGGTCGAGGATCGTGCGGCCGATGCGCCAGTACAGCGCGACGAGCTCGGCGTTGGCTCGCCGCTGCAGCGTGAAGCGCGACTCGCGCACGCGGCGTTCGAGGGCATCGAGCGTCTCGGCGTAGTCGGCGGGGTCGTTCTCTGTCACGGCACCAGCATCCCCATCCCGCGCGCCTCGGTCCAGGGGCTTGCTTGATGTCGGAGGATGCGTCTGCGCCGTCACCGTGTCACACCGGCGGGCCGGAGAGGACCACCTGCACTGGGCCGCCGCCCCGCGGAACCTCGAAGGTGCCCGCGCCGGATGACGTGCGTGCCGAGTACCGCCCCGCGAAGCCGCGCACGCGGACGTTGCCGTCGGCATCGGTGCGCAGACTGCGAGCGGGATGCCACCACTCGCCGCGAATGAGGCGGTGCAGAGCCTCGAAGCTCGGCTTCGGCGATCCGTCGGCGCGCAGCAGACCCGAGGGCGCGCCCAGCCATGCACCGGCATCCGTCAGTCCCCAGTAGGTGAGCGATTCCACCGCCGTGTGCGCGAGGACGGTGCGATAGTGGCGGACGATCTCTTCGGCCTGCCGCGCTTCGCCCTCGTCGGTGCTGGGCCACGAGTCGACGACGTAATCGTTGAGATCCTCGATGTGCGGCGGCATGATGTCGCCCGACACGAGCGTCGTCTCGGTCATCTGGAGGGGAAGCCCGAACCTCGCGAAGCGCTCGATCTTCTCCGAGAGGTACTCCTCACCGCGGAATCCCTGATGCATGTGGGTCTGCAGTCCGATCGCGTCGATCGGGATGCCGGCGGCGAGACACTCCTCGATGAGGGCCTCGTACGCCGGCGACAGGTCGAAGTCGTTCAGCACGAGGCGCGCCCGAGGATTCGCCGCCCGTGCGGTCTCGAAGGCCAGTCTGACCATCGCGACGCGCCCGCGCACGTCGGCCAAGCGGGTGATGGCATTCTCCTCGGCGGTGAAGACGGGGAGGATCACCGCCTCGTTGATCGCATCCCACAGATCGATCAGCCCCGCGAAGTCCGTGACCTCCCGGGTGATCCGCTCCCGCACGACGCGCTCCACCTCGTCGGGATCGAGAGGCATCAGCCACTGCGGGGCAAGCGTGTGCCAGACGAGCGGGTGGCCCTTCACCGTCACACCGTGATCGACGAAGTACTGGGCCGTCGCCTTCAGCCGCTGCCGATCCGTGACGCCCGGAGACGGCTCATAGCCGCGCCAGTAGAACGGCAGGGTGACGGTGTTGAAGAGCTCCAGCCAGCTGGGCAGGATCGACCGGGCCACGCCGAGATCTGCTCCGCCGGAGACGGGCGCGGCGGGGTCTCCGGCTTCGCCGGCCCCGCCCCCGAGGAGGCCAAGGAAATCGAAGCCGATATTGCCGAAGCCGAAGGCGTGGCTCTCCTGCTCGACGGTGATCGGCTCGTACGCGAGGGGCTGGCCATCGGCTCCGGTGACCCGAAGATCGACGACCTCGAATCGGTTGTCAGGCGAACGGGGCGACATGGATCACTCCTTGCGAGCATCCCGGACTATCTCCGACGGATGCATCATCGAAAGTTTTCGAATTTGTTGACGAGCACGACATATTACCTACGATAGGTCAGCGGGCAGGAGCAACGACCTGCCCGGCTGTGTCACATCCCCCTCGCCCCGTGCAAAGGAGCATCTATGCGGGCATCTCGTCCCCTCATCGCCGGCGTCATCGCGCTGGCATCCGTCGCGGTCTTGCCGACCGCCGCCTTCGCCGCGCCGGCGCCGCCGGCGAACCCCAACGCATCCGACCATTCCGCCGTGATCGGCGAGAACTCGCTGCGTGCCCTGGCCGACGAAGCGGGCATCAAGATCGGAGTGGCCGTCAACACGGATCTGCTCGCGACCAACGGCAAGTACCGCAACATCGTCAACACCCAGTTCTCCAGCGTGACGCCGGAGAACGTCATGAAGTGGGAGACGGTCGAACCGACGCGAGGCGTGTACAACTGGGCGCCGGCAGAGGCGCTCATCGCGAATGCGCAGGCGAACGGCCAGGTCGTGCGCGGGCACACGCTGGTATGGCACAACCAGCTGCCCACCTGGCTCACGAGTGGGAATTTCAGCCCGGCGGAGCTGCGCTCGATCCTTGAGGACCACGTCAAGACCGTCGCGTCGCACTTCGCCGGTCGGATCCAGCAGTGGGACGTCGTCAACGAGATCTTCGCGGACGACGGCACTTTCCGGCAGACGATCTTCTCCCAGGCCTACGCGGCGCTGGGCCTGTCGGCTGAGCAGTACATCGGAGATGTCTTCCGCTGGGCGCACGAGGCGGACCCCCACGCTCTGCTGTTCTACAACGACTACAACCTGGAGTTCACGGGGCCGAAGAGCAACGCCGCGTACGCCTTCGTCCAGAAGCTTCTCGCAGCCGGCGTCCCGATCGACGGCGTGGGCTTCCAGGGGCACCTCGACACCCAGTACGGCTACCCCGACCTGCAGAACAACCTGCAGCGCTTCGCGGACCTCGGCCTGCAGGTGGCGTTGACGGAAGTGGACATCCGCACCTTCGTCACCAAGAAGAACAACGGCACGTACACGAACACCCCCGCCGATCCGGCCGAAGGCGCCCAGCAGGTCGACTGGTGGGCACAGACCCTCGAGGCCTGCCTCGCCGTCGAGGCGTGCACGTCATACACCGTGTGGGGCGTGTCGGACGCGAACTCGTGGATCCCCGGGGTCTTCACGGGCCAGGGCGCCGGCCTTCTCTTCGACGATCACAACAACCCCAAGCCGCAGTACGACGCGCTGCGCGAGGTGCTGCGGAACGCCGCCTGACCCCGCGCTGAGCCCTCCACGCGGCACACCCGGTCGCTACAGCGTGGGCGGTGAATGAGAACAGTCGAGACCGGAGCTCCTGCGGGGGCTCCGGTCTCGTCCTCGTCGACGACAGTCGGTCGATCCGAGAGCACTCAGACCGGTGGTGCGACTCGAGACGTCGAGGCCCGGACGATCAGCTCGGTCGGCAGCGAGATCGAGCGCGCGGGCCGATCATCGAGGGCGAGGAGGATCTGTCCGAGTACTGCTTCGCCGATCCGCTCGAAGTCCTGGCGAACGGTGGTGAGGGGAGGCATGAAGTGCGCGCTGCCGGGCATGTCGTCGAAGCCGACCACGCTGACGTCCCGGGGAACCTCGAGGCCGCGCGTCGACAGGCCGTGGATGACCCCGAGCGCCATCTCGTCGTTGCCGGCGAAGATCGCCGTCGCGTCACCCACGCGGGCGCGATCGGCGCCGACCTCGAAGCCGCTGGCCGACGACCAGTCGCCGAGCACGGTGCGCAGGCTCGCCCCCGCGTCCTCGACGGCCCGGCGCGCCGCCGCTTCGCGCGCAGCGCCGACGGCACCATCCAGCGGACCGGCCAGATGGAGGATCGAGCGGTGGCCGAGGGCGAGGAGGTGTTCGACGGCGAGCTTCGCTCCCCCGGCTTGATCGGCGTCGACATGGATGAGGCGGTCAGAACCGCCGCTGCCCACGACGACCACGGGTATCCGCTCCGCCACCTCGCCCAGCGTCGCGGGCGATTCGGCGGGGGGTCCGATGACACACAGGCCGTCGACGCCCTGCTCGTCGAGCTGCGAGATGCCCTCCTCCACCTCGCCCGGTGCACCGGAGTGCGAGAAGGCGGCGATCGCATATCCGGCACCCCGCGCGGCGCGTTCCAGGCTGAGCACCGTGCTCTTGGGGCCGTACTCGCTGGGCGAATGGACGAGAGCGCCGATGCGCATGGTGCGCCTGGTCGCGAGTGTGCGCGCCGGCCCGCTGGGGCGATACCGGATCTCCTCGATCGCGGCTTGAACCCGCTCGCGAGTGTCTGGCCGGATACTCGGCGCTCCGTTGAGCACACGTGAGACGGTCATGTGGGACACGCCGGCCAACGCCGCCACATCGTAGATGCTCGGCCGCTTGCGCCCGTCGGCGAGGTTGTCGGTCATGAGCGTGCTGCCATCCGGGCTCTGCTCAGAACCCTGAGGCGAGTCGATGGAAGGCCTCGACATCGCGCGATGGGAGCTCAGGAGTCGTCATCGTCGGCTGCTCTTCCTCGCGCACGCGCGATCGGGTGGCGATCGGACACGATCGTGTGGCCGATCCCTTGAAGCGACGACTCGATCTTGCGCCCCGATGCACCTCCTGCGCGTGAATTTGCGCACAATTCGACGGGGAGTGCGGTCGACCACGCGTGGCTCAGCGACCTCGCCGCGTGACGGAGGCGCACCGGTGGACGAAGACGTGGGCGTCGGGCGTCGGGCGTCGGGCGTCGGGCGTCGGGCGTCGGCAGTCACCCGGCAACCGACGGGTTATGCCGTCGTTCGCCCCCCGGCGGTGCGTGCACTGCGATCCCGGCCGACGAAGATGCCGAGCGCGATCATGCCGACTCCGAGAATCAGATGCAGGGTGTTGTCGGCCGCGTTCACGGGCACGATGTTGGCCTCGGGCGCTTGGAGAACGAACAGCCCGTACACCCAGAGCGCGATGTACACGACGCCGCCCCAGATGAGGAAGTTGCGCGATGCCTTCGCCCGGGTCGCGACGGCCAATCCCACGGCACCGAACAGCAGGTGCACGATGTTGTGGAGCACCGACACCTGGAACAGTCCGAGCAGCAGCGCATCGGAGTGCGCGCCGGCGCCCTCGAGGTGATCCATCGGGTTCGTGAGGCCAGGGATGAAACCGGCGATGCCGACGATCAGGAAGACGATCCCCACGATGAGGGCCGTCTTCTGGACCGCCGTCCCGGCGTAGCGCGCGGTGCGCCCATCGTGCGTGCCGTCGACCATGATGACTCCTTCTCGGTTCGGGATGCGTCACGCTAGGTTCGCGTTTCACCCGCCGATGAGGGGCTTGACATCCTCGCCCTGAGGCCGCTCGCGCAGGCCACCGCGTCGAGGGCCTCCCGCAAGGTGCCGAACGACGATTCCGGCCACTGGTCGCGCACCCAGAGCACTTCGACCCGTCCGTTCTTGCAGTCCAGATGGGCGAGCACTCGACGAGGGTCGTTCTCCGGCAGGGTCGCATCGCACGCGACCCACTCACCGTCCCCCACCCCGAGCAGCTCCGCGCCGCCCGCTCGGCTGGATCCTGTCCCGGTCGGCATGCGCCCCTCCTCGCATCCATGGCAGCGTGTCCAGCCACGGTGAAGCGCATCGCGGGACAGGTCTCGGGGCTTGACTGGCAGAGGAGGATCGGCCTAGCCGGTGGCTCGCCTCGCCGGCACGCCGGCATGAGGACGATCACTCCTGCCAGGGGATGCTTCGATCCGCGATGTGCTGGGTGACGCCGGCATCGTCGAGCATCCTGCCGATGGCACGACGGGTGATGGCGAGATCGCGCTCGCCGATGAGGCTCCGCAGTCGTGTCTCGAAGGCCGCACGCGCTTCGCGGGCGAGGCCGATCGCGACACGCCCTTCCTCGGTCAACTCGACGATGCGGGCTCGCTTGTCCCGGGGGTCTGCCCTCCGCACGACCAGCCCGATCCGTTCGAGCTCTTGCACATGCTTGGATGCGCCCTGCTGCGTGATGCGCAGGTCTGCGGCGAGTGCCGTGATGGTCTGCTCACCGGTCAGCAGTCGCTGGAAGATGAAGCCGTGCGCACGCGTCACGCTATACCCCCGCGCTCGCATGGCCTGAAGGACATCGCGATCGGCAAGCCCTCCGGCGAGGGAGAGCAGCGTCGCGGTGTCCAGGTCCTCCGCTGACGTCGGCGTGATTTCGACGGACTTCGGTGCGCTGGTCATGGAGCTAGATTACACAACCACAGTTGTGTAATACTCGCGGCATGAACCTGCCAGAGAACACGCTCCACCCGACCGCGGTCGAGCAGCTCGTACGTCGCTACTACGCGCTCGTCTCGGATCTCACCTCCACCGAGGCGGACCTCACCGGCCTTCTCGACCCGGATGTCAGGTGATCGAGCATCCGAATGCGCTCATCCCTGCCGGCGCCGAGCGCGACCTGGCACAGACTCTCGAGGGATTCCGGCGCGGAAAGGCGCTGTTGCGCGAGCAGGATTTCGCCGTTCACGATGTGATCGTCGACGGCGACCGCGCCGCCGTGCGGGCCACCTGGAGAGGTGTGGTCGGGGCGTCGGCAGGACCCTTCCGCGAAGGCCAGGAACTGCTCGCCCATGTCGCCGCGATACTCAGCGTCGCCCACGGCGCGATCATCCGGCACGAGACGTTCGACTGCTACGAGCCGTTCGCCACAGCCCCGGTGTCGTGACGGTATGCCCGCGTGGGAACTCGGCGAGCCCCAGCCGTGGACGCCGATGACTTCGCCGGAGGCGATCCGAGGCCTGCGCGAACGCGTGCGGCGCACGCAGTGGCCCGACATCGAGGACGTTCCCGGATGGTCGGAAGGATCCGACCCGCGCTATCTCCGGGACCTCGCCCACCACTGGAGCGAGCGCTTCGACTGGGCGGCGCGGGAAGCGGACGTCGCGAAGCATCCCTGGTTCGATGTCGCCGCGTTGCGGACCGGCATCCCCTCAGGTCACGAGGTCAGTGCGCGGATCCGGTTCATCCATGCGAAGGCCGCCGTGAGCACGGGTCGCCCCGCACTCCCGCTGCTGCTGTGTCACGGGTGGCCGGACTCGTCGTGGCGATACCTGGAGGTCATCGATCGACTGACGAATCCTGGCGCCGAGAGTGACACACCGACGGGTGGCTTCGACGTGATCGTCCCGGAGATGCCCGGGTTCGGGTATTCGACACTCGCGGGGCCGGCGCTGAACTCGATCGAGGTCGCCGAACTCTGGGCCGCGCTCATGCAGCGCCTCGGATACACCCGCTATCTGGTCGCGGGAGGAGATATCGGAAGCGCGGTGAGCCGTTACCTCGCGCTCAACCACCCCGGTGAGGTGATCGCCGTGCATCGGATGGACGCGGGGCTTCCGGTCTATTCCGGCGATCCCGGTGCCCTCTCCGACAACGAGAGGAAATGGATGCGGGATGCCGCCGCGTGGAGCGCTCGCGAGGGCGCATATGCGGCCATGCACCGCACCAAACCCGTCACGATCGGCGCGGCACTCTCCGACTCCCCCGTCGGGTTGGCGGCATGGGTCGTGGAGAAGCTCCACGCGTGGAGCGATGGGTCGCACAGCAGCATCCCGCCCTTCTCCATGAACGCGATCCTCGATCTGGTCACCACCACGTGGATGAGGAACAGCGTCACACCCGGCATCCGGATGTATCGGGCGAACGCCGCCATTCCGCCGGAGGAACACGCGCGACGCGTGGAAGTGCCATCCGGCTTCTCCCTCTTCCCCGCCGACATCCTCCCGCCTCCACCGGAATGGCTTCACCGCGTCGCCGACGTGACCTACGTGAGCCACCCGACCCATGGAGGCCACTTCGCTCCACGCGAGACCCCCGACTCGTATGTGCACGAGCTGCGCGCCTTCTTCCGCCCGTGGGGGTGAGCACGACGCGATCGACGCGGGAGCTGCGCGCGCTGCTCCCGCGGGCGGTGATCTGTCGGGGTCACGGGTTCGGACGTAGGCTGAGCGCACAGCGCAGGATTGTTGGTGCCCATGATCATCGACACGTCAGACAGGGACGTCACGGCCGAAGCCCTCAGCCACAGCTTCCCGGGGCTCGGGCTCGCACCGAGCTCGGACGGGCGCCCGTTCCGGTTCTTCCATTCCCGCGAGCAGCGGGGCTTCATCACCTACTCGCGCATAAGCGTGGCGGGCTCCCTGCGAAGCGTGGGCTCCTACCCGGAGGAGTTCGCAGTGGCTCGTCGGCTCGGCGGGAAGGTCTCACTGGAGTACGGCGCGCACGCGATCGACACCAGGGGTCCCTACCTTCGCCCCCCCGGGAGAATCCATCGTCCGCTTCGCGGACTCCCGCACCGAGCTCATCAGCCTGGAGCCTGCGCTCGTCAGAGTCCATGCCGCGCGCTATCTGGAGGGATCCGGCCGACGACTGCTGTCGCCCACCCCTGAGCGCAGCAGGCCCTCCTCGCACGGCGCACGGCTGCGACAGCGAACCTGGTCGCGGAGGACCGCGGCGATTCTCCTGTCTTGTCGAGCGTGGTGCGGGATCTCGTGATCGCCACCTTGCTCGTCGCATTTCCCGTGACGGCAGAGGTTGCGCCGGCGTCGGGCGTGAATGCCCTCCCCCGAGCAATCCGGCGGGCGACCGCTTACATCGAGGAGAACCTCGCCGCACCCATCTCCGTCACCCAGATCGCCGACGCTGCGCGCATCTCGGTGCGCACTCTGGAGTACGCCTTCCGCCGTCACTTCTCGACGACACCCGGCGCGTATCTTCGGGTGGCCCGGCTGCGACAGGTGAACGCCGAGCTGCGAGATGCGGATCCGGCCACGACGACCGTCGCCGACGTGGTCCGGCGGTGGGGCATCACCCTCCAGGGCCGCTTCGCCGCAGAGTACCGCGCGGAATTCGGAGAGAACCCCTCCGAGACGCTGAGACGCTGAGCCGCGCAGCCGCTGAGCCGCTGAGCGGGAAGAGCCGCTGAGCCGCTGAGCGGGAGGAGCCGCGAGCGCCTGAGCGGCGACAGCCGCACGCCCACGCCGACGTACACGCAGCGTCAGGTTGCCTTCTGCGATCATTCGCTAGATAAACTAGCGATCTGGGCCATAGTGAAGAGCGACACGTTCCCATGCAATCGAGGGAGAGCCATGAGTGTGCCGATCATCTCGGTCCGGGACGTGCGCAAATCGTACGGCCGAGGACAGAACCGCTTCGATGCGCTGCGAGGCGTGAGCTTCGACATCCACGAGGGCGAGAGCATCGCCATCGTCGGCAAGAGCGGATCCGGGAAGTCGACCCTCATGCATGTGCTGGCACTCCTCGACGCTCCCGATTCCGGCACGGTCGAGCTTGAGGGAGTGGATACCTCCACTCTGCGCGGACGGCGATTGAACCGCACACGCAACAAGACCTTCGGCTTCGTGTTCCAGCAGTTCTTCCTCACGGGGAACGCCTCGGTGCTCGAGAACGTGATGCTGCCTTTGAAGATCGCCGGTATCGGGCGCGCCGAGCGCCGCCGCCGGGGCCACGCGGCGCTCGCGCAGCTCGAGCTCGACGACAAGGCCAAGAACAAGGCGGTCAACCTGTCCGGAGGCCAGAAACAGCGTGCGGTCATCGCCCGCGCGCTCGTCAACGACCCTCGCATCATCTTCGCCGACGAGCCGACGGGCAACCTCGACTCGGCCACGGGAGCGATCGTCGAAGACATCCTGTTCGAGCTCAATCGCGACAACGGCATCACGCTCGTCCTCGTCACGCACGACGAAGAGCTGGCCCGCCGCTGCGACCGACGCTTGTCGATCAGGGACGGACTGCTGATCGAGGACTCCGCGGCGGTGCCCGCGTGAGCACCGCCGACCTCATCGGCTCCGCCATCGCCAACACGTTCCGCTCCAAGACGCGGACGATCCTCACGATCCTTGCGATCTTCGTCGGCGCTTTCACCCTCACTCTCACGAGCGGGCTGGGAACCGGCATCAACGCGTTCATCGACGACACGGTCGAATCGATCGGCGCTTCCGACGTCATGACGGTCACGACGACTCCCGAGGGAGCGACAGGAGTAGACGCCACCGACCCGGTGAAGTACAACCCGGATGCGATCCCCAGCGGACAGCCCGGCCCTCCCGGCACCACCGTGGTGGCGCTGACCCCAGCCGACCTCGACACGATCGCCGGGATCGAGGGGGTGCGCGAAGTCCAGCCCACTCGCACGATCTCGCCCGACTACATCCAGGCGGGCGACGGCACGAAGTTCGTCATCGGGGTCGGCACCCTCATAGCCGGGCAGACGATTCCGCTCGAAACCGGAGTCACACCCGACGACGCAGCCGCCGACCATCAGCTCGTCCTTCCCGTCGCCTTCGTCGAGCCCATGGGTCTCGGAAGCGCGAACGAGGCGATCGGTCAGACCGTGACCCTCGCCGTCACCGACGCTGAGCGCACGCAGCACCTCGTCGACGCGACGGTCGTCGGGGTCGCCGAGCAGGGCCTCGCCTCCCCCTCGGGTGCGAGCATCGTCCCGAACAAGGCTCTCAGCGACGCGCTCTTCGACGCGCAGAACATCGGCGTCCCCGCAGACCAGATGGATCGGTACGCTCAGGCGAGCGTGTTCTTCGACCCCGCTGCCACCGACGATGACGTCGCAGCCCTGAAGGAGCGTCTCAACGACGCGGGCTACACGGGATCCACCGTCGCCGACCAGCTCGGGCTGTTCAAGACCGTGATCGACGGCATCGTGCTCGTCCTCAACGCCTTCGCCGTGATCGCCCTCCTCGCTGCGGGCTTCGGCATCGTGAACACGCTCTACATGTCGGTCCAGGAGCGCACGCGCGAGATCGGCCTCATGAAGGCGATGGGCATGGGCAACGGCCGGGTCTTCAGCCTGTTCAGCCTCGAGGCCGCCTTCATCGGATTCCTCGGCAGCGCGATCGGCGTGACCGTGGCGATGCTCGCGGGCAGCGCACTGAGCTCCTGGCTCTCCACATCGGTCCTGTCTGACCTGCCGGGCCTCACCCTCATCGCCTTCGACCCGCTGTCCATCGCCGGCATAATCATCGTCGTCATGGCGATCGCGTTCCTCGCCGGCACGCTGCCCGCGGCGCGGGCGGCACGCGCCGACCCCGTGGAATCACTCCGTTACGAGTAGCCCGCGGGCGGCTCCTCCGCGGCCGCTCGGCGGCAGGACGAGGCGGTCGACGGCGCCGTCGCCCGGGCGCGGTCAGGCGCGCGGCGCCGCGGTGCTCCCCCGCACGACGAGGGTCGTCGCGAGGAGCTCGTCGAGGCTCTCGTCCGGTCGGCCGTCGAGGCGTGCGAGCAGGCTGTCCACGGCGCGCTGGCCGGCGAGCACGAGCTGACTGCCCACCGTCGTGAGCGGCGGCACGATGAGCTCGCTCCCGAAGATGTCGTCGAAACCGGCGATGCTGAGGTCGTCCGGCACGCTCACTCCGGCCGCCGCGGCGGCCTGGACGAGGCCGATCGCCATGAGGTCGTTGAAGGCGATGACGGCCGACGGGCGCGCGGCCGCGACCCTGCGGAACGCCGACTTGCCCCCGTCGATCGTCGGGCTGTTGGGCCCGATCTCCACGATGCCGATGTCGAGCCGCTCCGCGGCGTCGAGCATGCACTCCCAGCGGCGGCGGCTGATCCACGACGTCTCGGGCCCCGCGAGGTACACGAGCGAGCGGTGGCCGAGCCCGGCGAGATGCTCGATCAGCTGGGTGACGCCGGTCTCGACGTCGGGGAGCACGGCCGGCACATCCTCGACGAGGCGGTTGATCAGCACGACGGGCTTGCGGGCGGCGAAGTCGGCGATGGTGTGGTCGGGCAGACGCGTCGTCGCGAGCACGAGGGCGTCGGCACTGGGCAGCAGGCGCGAGACGGCCTGTGCCTCGGCCTCGCCCGACTCCTGCGACTCGGCGATGACGAGCGTGTAGCCCGCCTCCGCCGCCGCGCGCTCGGCGCCGCGGACGATGCCGAACACGACCGGGTTCGTGATGTCGGCGACGACGAGGGCGATCGTGTGGCTGCGGCCCGTGGGCAGCGCCCGGGCCATCGGGTTGAACTGGAAGTTCAGCTGATCGGCGGCCAGGCGGATCCTCGCCTCGGTCTTGGCGCTGATGCGGCCCGGCTTGCTGAGCGCGCGCGACACCGTCGACGCGCTCACGCCCGCGAGCTCCGCGATGTCGTAGATGGTCGCCGCGCCGCCGCGTCGGCGCATCCGCTCCGCGATCTCGTCGGGGATGACGGCCGGCGCGCCTGCGGCCTCAGCGCTCACGTGCGGATCCTCGGGTCATCCCACCCATCATGCACTCCCTGCCCCGAGCCGCGTGCGGCTCAGCCGTCGGCGCCCGGCTTTCGTCCGTCGAGCCCGCGCCAGCGCTCGCGCAGCGCCCACGCTGCCGACTTCGGCTTGCGATCGCGCGTGAAGACGCCCTTCTTGTTCCCGTCGACGCGGTGGATGCCGTTCGACGTCGCGAAATCGGCGAAGTTCCACACCTGCTCCCCGACGAACTGCGGGAAGCGGTCGAAGACGCGGTGGTTCATCGCGAGGTAGTCGCGCTGATACTCCTCGGTCCACGCCTGGTCCCACACGGAATGGATGCCGGGCTGCGTGTCGGCGCCGTACTCGGTCATCATGACGGGCTTGCCGGTGCGCTCGATCCAGCCCGCGATGTCTCCCTGGAGGTAGCGCTCCGCGGTCGGGAGGTCGGCGGTCGCGACGTACCAGCCGTAGTAGCGGTTCAGGCTCACAACGTCGAAGAGGTCGATGATCCGGTCGTTCTGGAAGGTCGCGAACATGACGAGCGCGTACGTGAGCGGACGTGTGGGGTCGAGCTCGCGGGCGAGGTCGACGAGCGGCTCGAAGTACTCCCGGGCGCCGTCTTCGTTGGAAGCCGGCTCGTTCGCGATGCACCACATGACGACGGACGGGTGGTTCTTGTCCCGCCCGATCAGCTCGCGCAGATGCTGCGCGTGCGCGGCGCGCGTGTTGTCGTTCGCGAACTGCTCGGAGAACGTCGGGAACGGCGGCTTGCCCGACATCCCCCCGACGACGCCCATGTTCAGTCCGACGGCCGCCGTCTCGTCGATCACGACGATGCCGTGGCGGTCGGCGAACTCGAGCACGTCTTCGGCATACGGGTAGTGGGATGTGCGGAATGAGTTGGCGCCGATCCACTCCATGAGCTGGAAGTCGTGCACCATGTACGCGTCGTCATGGCCCTTGCCGCGCACGGCGGAGTCCTCGTGCTTGCCGAAGCCCGTGAAGTAGAACGGCTCTCCGTTGATGAGGAACTCGTGGCCTCGCACCTCGACGGTGCGCACGCCGACGGGCAGCGTGTAGCTGTCGAGGACCCGGTCCCCGTCGACCGCCTCGATCGTGAGGTCGTAGAGGTAGGCGGCGCCCGGCTTCCACAGCACGACGTCGGCGATCGACAGGGTGCTGGAGGCGCCGGATGCCTCGGCCACGACCTCGCCCCCGGCATCCGCGATCCGCACCCGGACGTCGACCGCGTCGGATGTCTCGACGCGGAGATCGACAGATCCCACGGAGCCTTCGAAGTCCGTCGTGACGGTCACATCGTCGATAGAGATCCGGGGGATGCTGTGCAGCCACACCGATCGGGCGAGGCCTGCGTAGTTGTAGAAATCGTGGAAGTAGGTCTGCTTCTGCCGCCCGTCCATGCCGACCTCGATCTTGCCGGGCGGGATCGTCTCGTTGGTGAGGTCGCCGCTCACGGCGACCGTGAGCCGGAACGACCCGCCCGCCGCGACCCGATCGGTCAGCTCGACGTCGAACGGCGTGTAGCCGCCCACGTGCTCGCCCACGAGCGCGTCGTCGACGTACACGCGAGCGGCGTGCGTCGCGGCGTCGAAGCGCACGAAGATGCGCTCGTCGCTCCACCCGCGGGGCACCCGCACCTCGCGCTGGTAGTAGACCCAGCCCACGTGGTCGCGGATCTCGGGGTCGGTGAACAGATCGTTGTAGCTCGCCGGCACGGCGGCTTCGAGGGGCGTGTCGAGTCGCGCCGTCCACGGCGTCTCGCCGAGCCGGGTGTCGATCCCGAAGCGCCAGACGCCGTCGAGGTTGACGAGCTCGCGGGTGGGAGTGGAGATGGGCTTCAGCATGCGGGTGGTCCTTCGCGTCGTTGCGGCGTGGATGTGGGGGCTCTTGTCACCCAGGTCGGCGAGGGAGCCGTCGGGCGGGTCTTGATGTCGGTCGTCGTCGCCGTGCTCGGTCGAAGTGAGATCACGACAGAGCGGCCAGCGACGGGTCGCGGCCGTGTTGCAGGCGGGCGGCGGTATGACGAACCGCCCGCACGAATGCGGTATCGGCGGCGAGCGCGCCGCTGACCTCGGCGAGGGCCGTCGCGGGGTGTGCGCCGCTCCCCGCGATCCAGGCGCCGAACGCGAAAGCGCATGCCGCGGCGTCGCGGCCGTCGGCACGTTCACGCTCCGCAACGGGTGCGATGCGCAGGCCGAGCTTGCGGGGCGTATCGAGCGCGATCTGCGCGAGCGTGTGCACGATGCGCGGGTTCTCGAAGCGCTCGATGAGGGCCCTGCGGTACGCGTCCGTCTCGAGTTCGGCGGGCAGGTGACGGGATGCCTCGTCCCAGAGCGCCTCGACGGCGTCGCGGCAGACGGGATCGGCCATGGCCTGCGCGACCGTCTCATGTCCGCGCAGAGGACCGAGGTTGGCAAGCAGGGTGTGCGCGCCGTTGAGCATCCACAGCTTGCGCGACTCCCACGGCTCGAGGTCGTCGGTGAAGCGCGCACCGGCGGTCTCCCACGCGGGCCGCCCGGCGGGGAACGCCCCCGACAGCACCCAGTCCGAGAACGGCTCGGCGACGACGGGAGCCCGGTCGCCGTACCGCTCCTCGAGGCGCTGCATCTCGTCGGGGTCGAGCCGCGGCGTGATGCGGTCGACGGACGACGACACGAACGAGACGTTCGACGCGATCCACGCCGCCGTCTCGGGCAGCGACTCGCAGAGCGCGAGGATGCCGCGGCGCAGGAGTCCGCCGTTGTCGGAGAGGTTGTCGCACGAGACCAGCGCGAGGGGGCCTGCGCCGGCACGCCGGCGGGCGTCGAGTCCGAGCACCAGACGGCCGAGGGCGGTTTCGACGCGCACGCCCCCCGCGGCCACGTCCGCGAGGGCGGCGAGGTCGGCCGCCACGAGCGGATCGCCGGCATCGGCGGTACCGTCCGAGCGGGTGCGGTAACCCGCCTCCGTGATGGTGAGGGTCACGATCGCGGTCTCGGGCGAGGCGAGGTCGGCGACGAGGCCGGCGACATCGCCGCCGGGCGCCGTGCGCACGATGCTCTCGATGACCTCGGCCCGGTCGCCCTCGGCCGATCGCTCGATGAGCGTGTACACGCCGTCCTGCGCGGAGAGGGCGTCGGCCAGGTCGCGGCTGCGGCCGGTGTAGCCGACCATCCCCCACTCGTGGGCGTCGGCGGCGTGCGCCGTGTACCACGCGGTGTGCGAGCGGCTGAAGGCGCCGAGTCCCAGGTGGACGATGCGAGCGGGCGGTGCGGGGCGCGAGCGTGAGGGGGTCACAGCTTGAACACCCGCTTGGGCTGAGGGCCGACCATGTCGTCGATGACCGCGCCCGCCTGCTCCTGGGAGAGTCGGCTCTCCACGACGAGTCTCGCGAGGAACGAGGCATCCGCCCGCCTCGCGGTGTCGTGCCGTGCCGGGATGGAGAGGAACGCGCGCGTGTCGTCGATGAAGCCGGAGCCGCGCGAGAAGCCCGCGCTCTCGGTGACCGCCGATCGGAACCGCCCGATCGCGTCCGGGGCATCCAGGAACCACCACGGTGCGCCGATGTAGACGCTCGGGTAGAAGCTCGCCATGGGGGCGATCTCGCGCGAGTAGACGGTCTCATCGACGGCGAACAGCACGAGGTGGAAGTCGCGTTCCAGCCCGAAGCGTTCGAGCAGCGGGCGCAGCCCTCGCACGAAGTCGGTGCGGCGCGGGAAGTCGTGGCCAGTGTCGGGCCCGAATCTCTGGAAGGTCGCCGTGCTGTGATTGCGCACGACGCCGGCGTGCACCGTCATGACGAGCCCGTCGTCGACGCTCATGCGGGCCATCTGCAGGAGCATGTGACTGCGGAAGGCGGCGCGGTCGCCGGCGGCGGCTGAGCCTGTCACGACCGACTGGAAGAGCTGCTCGGCCTGACCGGGAGCGAGGTCGAGCGTCGTGGGCTCCTCCACCCCGTGATCGGCCGAGACCGCGCCGTGGCGGATGAAGTGCTCACGGCGCGCCTCGAGCGCGGCCAGATAGCCGGAGAAGGTCGCCGCCTCGCCCGTCGCGGAGAGGAGCCGCTCGATCGACTCCGTGAACCCGGCTGCGTCGGGGTCGAGGTATCGGTCGGGACGGAACGTGGGGACGACCCGACCGCCGAGACCGCTCTGCGCGAGGCCGGCGTGGCCGGCGAGGTCGTCGAGAGGATCGTCGGTGGTCGCGAGCACCTCGATGTCGAAGCGGTCGAACAGGGCGCGCGGCCGGAAACCCGGGTCGTCGAGGCGCGCCTGGATCTCGGCGAAGACGCGGTCGGCCGTGTCGACGGAGAGCGGCGTGTCGATCCCGAGGACGCTGATGAGCTCCTCCTCGATCCAGTAGCCCGAGGCGGTGCCGGCGAAGAGCGGCCAGCGCTCCGCGAAGAGGCGCCACGCCGCACGCGGCTCGACCGCACGCCCGCCCACGCCGAGATCGGCGAGGTCGACGCCGGACGCGTGAAGCAGGCGCGTGACGTAGTGGTCGTGGGTCACGAGGAGCGACGTCGCATCCGTGAACGGCGCGTCGTCGACGAGCCACTCCACCGGCACGTGTCCGTGCGGCGACACGATCGGGGCGTGGGCGACGCGCTGATACAGGTCGAGTGCGATGGCGCGGGTGCGCGGATCGGCCGGCAGCAGGCGCGCAGGGTCACGTCGTCGCGGAAGGAGCATGCCGACCATTCCACCTGGCGGAGACTGTTTTGTCAACCGATTGCTCATCAGCCGTCCCAAACCATTCCCGGCACAAAAGTTGGGTTGCGCAACCGCTTGCCAACTTGCGCCACGTCTGCTGTACTTGGTCATCGCAGCGCCGCACCCGGCGAGCGCTCACCGACGGAAGAACGCCATGCGCATCGAACAGGCCGAAGTCATCGTCACCAGCCCCGACCGCAACTTCGTGACGCTCAAGCTGACGACCGACGACGGCCTGACGGGTCTCGGAGATGCGACGCTCAACGGGCGCGAGCTGGCGGTCGTCGCGTACCTGCAGGAGCACGTCGTGCCGCTGCTGATCGGGCGCGACGCGCACCGCATCGAGGACACCTGGCAGTTCCTGTACCGCAGCGCGTACTGGCGCCGGGGGCCCGTCACGATGGCGGCGATCGCCGCCGTCGACATGGCGCTCTGGGACCTGAAGGGCAAGGCTGCGGGTCTCCCCGTGTACCAGCTGCTCGGCGGCGCCTCGCGCACGGGGCTGCTGGCCTACGGGCACGCGTCGGGCCGCGACATCCCGGAGCTGTTCGACAGCGTGCGGGAGCACCAGGAGAAGGGCTACAAGGCGATCCGCATCCAGACCGGCGTGCCGGGCCTGAAATCCATCTACGGCATCGCCTCCAACGCGACCTACGAGGCGAACGCGGGCGTCCGCTACGACCACGAGCCGGCGCAGCGGGGCGGCCTGCCCAACGAGGAGGACTGGGACACCCGGTCGTATCTGCGGCACGTGCCGACCGTCTTCGAGGCCGTCCGCAACGAGTTCGGCCCCGAGCTCCCCCTCCTCCACGACGGACACCACCGGATGACCCCGATCCAGGCGGCCCAGCTGGGCAAGTCGCTCGAGCCGTACGACCTGTTCTGGCTGGAGGACTGCACACCGGCCGAGAACCAGGAGGCCCTGCGCCTCGTGCGGCAGCACACCACCACGCCGCTCGCGATCGGCGAGATCTTCAACACCGTGTGGGATTACCAGCAGATCGTCCGCGAGCAGCTCATCGACTACGTCCGCTCGGCCGTCACGCACACCGGCGGCATCACGCACCTGAAGAAGGTGCTCGACTACGCCTCGCAGTACCAGATCAAATCGGGCATGCACGGGCCGACCGACATCTCGCCCGTCGGGATGGCCGCGGCGATGCACCTGGGCCTCGCGATCCACAACTTCGGCATCCAGGAGTACATGCAGCACGGCGACAAGACCGATGCCGTCTTCCAGCAGTCCTACACCTGGAAGGACGGGATGCTGCACCCGGGTGACAAACCCGGGCTGGGCGTCGACCTCGACGTCGACGCGGCCGGCACCTACCCGTACGTCCGCGCCTACCTCCCCTACAACCGGCTCGCGGACGGCACCGTCCACGACTGGTGACCCCACCCAGCCCGCACTCGCCCCCCAGCGATCCAGCACCGCACCTGACGAAGGAGTCAACCGCACCATGAACGACCACGACGACCTCACGGCGACCGAGGAGGAGCGCATCCTCATCGCCGCCGCGACGAGCCGCCCCACGACGGCCGGCCCGGCGGCCGGGCCCGTCACGACCAACCTGCCGACGACCGACGGCCCCACGAAGAAGGTCTCGAAGAGCTTCATCCTGTGGCTCTTCTTCCTCAACTTCGGCGCCTCGATGGCCTTCATCGTGCCGATGTCGTACTCGCTCGCGCTGCGTATCCAGGAGCTCGCACCCGGGCACGAGGAGTACCTCGGCTACGCCACCGGCATCGCTCAGGTCGTCTTCATCGTCACGTCGCCGCTCGTCGGCATCTGGAGCGACCGCACCCGGACGCGACTCGGCCGCCGCAAGCCGTTCATCATCGGCGGCATCATCGTCGGCCTTCTCGGCCTCCTGGTCATCGGCCTCTCGCCCAGCATCCCGATCATGATCGTCGGCTGGGTCATCGCGATGCTCGGCTGGGCCAACGTCGGATCCACCGTCCTCTTCATCCAGGCCGACCAGCTGCCCGAGATCCAGCGCGGGCGGGTCTCCGCCCTCACCGGGGTCGCGGCGCAGGTCGCCCCGATCATCGGCATCGGCCTCGTCTACGCCGTCGTCAACGTCAGCCTCGTCGCGGTCTTCCTCCTCCCCGGCATCGTCGGCGGCATCCTGGCACTCCTGTTCGTGTTCTTCGGGAAGGACCCCGACTCCCGCAACC
The DNA here is from genome assembly GCF_039614715.1 of Microbacterium sp. AZCO. Lineage (GTDB taxonomy): Bacteria > Actinomycetota > Actinomycetes > Actinomycetales > Microbacteriaceae > Microbacterium. The sequence continues at coordinate 2,485,164 of NZ_CP154857.1, forward strand.
TGCCGGTGCCGACCGAGCGCATCTCGCTCAAGAAGATCTTCGGCAGCTTCGTCTTCAACCCCCGCAAGTACCCCGACTTCGGGTGGAACTGGCTCGGTCGCTTCGTCTTCTTCGTGGGCCTGTACTTCAACACGACGTTCGGCACCTTCTTCTACTCGCAGCGCCTCGGCGTGCCCGTCTCACAGGTGGCCGGACTCGTCGCGATCATCGGCCTCCTCGGCATCGTGGCGGCCGTCGTCGGCGCGATCGGCGGCGGCTGGCTCTCCGACAAGCTCGGACGCCGCAAGCTCTTCGTGGCGATCGGCGCCGGACTCTTCGCGATCGGCGCGGTCATCGAGGCCACCGCGTATGCGATGCCCAATCTCATCGCCGGCGCCGTCGTCATGAACCTCGCCCTCGCCGCCTTCGGCGCCGTCGACCAGGCGATCGTCATGGCGATCCTCCCCGACCGCGCCGAGGCCGGCCGCTACATGGCCGTCGTGCAGTTCGCGCAGAAGATCCCCAGCGGCATCGCACCGCTCATCGCCTCCGTCATCATCACGATCGGCGCCGTCGAGGGCGTGAAGAACTACACGCTCCTTTATCTCATCGGCGGCGCCTGCGCCGTCCTCGGCGGACTCATCATCCTGCTCAAGGTCAAGGCGGTCCGCTGAGAGTAAGGGAGGAGGGATGCCGGACGCGGCATCCCTCCTCCTTCAGGTGCCGTGCTGTCACATCTCGGAAGGACTGCCATGGATCTCGACTCCACCGACTTCGGCCGCATCCACGTCTCGACGGTGCCGCTCCCCGACGGGATCCAGGCGCCCTCCGCGACCTACACGTACGCGGGCAGCGTCCTCGTGCTCCACCGCACGGCGGGGCCCGACGAGGACCGCTACGCGCTGTCCGTCGTCGCCGATGACGGCACCGGCTTCCGCAGGATCTTCGAGGGCGACATCCCCGAGCACGCCAGGGCCAACGGCATCCGCCACATGCCCTTCGCCGACAACAGGCGCGTGCTGCTGGGCGACTACATCCTGGAATGCTCACCTGACATCGACTCGTGCACGCGCGCCGAGCTCGTGCCGCTCGAGTATCCGTGGGACCTCGAGCACGACCCGCTCACCTCGCACCACTGGTCGGAGATCATCGTCTCGCCCGACGACGAGCACATGGCCTGGACGATCCTGCGCACCGACATGGGCGCCGCAGCCGCGTGGGGCCGCCTCGAGCGCCGCGCCGATCGCTACACGATCGAAGACGCCACCCTCATCAGCAGCGCATCCGCGTTCGAGCCGGATCCCGAGCACGAGGGATGCGTCATCCCGACGCCGGTCCGGGGCGGCGAAGTCAAGCAGTTCGTCCGCGGCGGCACGGCGATCTCGGCGGTAGGGAGCGCGGGCGGGTTCCTTCCCGACTCGGTCATCCAGAGCCTCGACGGCGATGCGTTCACCCCCGTCACACGGGCCCCCGGGTACGACGAGACCACGATCCTCTCCCCGGACGAGCGGCTGGGGATCGTCATGACATCACGCGCCTCCGTCGAAACCAACCCCGCCGTGCTCGGACTCCTCCCCCGACCCCTCGCCGGCATCGCCGGTCGCGGCGCCTCGTGGGCCGCGTACATGTACACCGTCTCGGGCGTGCGCACATTCCGTCGCGGCAACATCGGCCCGGTGCTCATCGACATCGCGCGATCGCAGGCCGAACCGCACTACGAGGGCATCTCTCTCGCCGATCCCGACGGCGAGTGGGTCTACGTCTCGCCCCTGTCGTGGCATCCCTCCGGGACTCGCGTGATGTGGATCGAGACGCTCCGCGGCACGATGCGCCCCGGCGCTCACGCGACTCTGCGCGTGCGCATCGCACACCTGCGGGACCACGTGCCGTCCGAGCCCGTCGCGGTGCGGCCTGCGCCCGCGCAGATTCCGTACGCGATCACGGGTGAGGATGCCGCAGCCGTCCTCGCGACGCCGACTCCCGCCTCGTTCGTCGGCCGGGTGGCGGGCCGTCACTCCGGCTGCGCGAGCGTCGAACTGCGCTCGGGCGACATCGCCACGGGACGGGAAGGGTTCACGCGCGTGGACTACGACGGCTTCAGCGACGACGGTCTCACCTTCTACGACGGCTTCGAAGAGATCACGAGCTCTTTCGCCGCCGGTACGCGATACCGCGCGGACCTCGCCGCGACGGGCGAGGTCGACGGAGAGATGCGACTCCGGGTCACCTGGTCGGGAATCTCGGCGGGAACGCGCCTGCTCTTCGACCTCGGCGAGGACGGGAACCCGAGATCCTTCGGCTTCGCACGTGCAGGGAGCCGCCGGCTCGACATCGCCGACCTCTCCGAGTAGCGCGGTCCTCCCCAGCGGCGCAGATCGCGCCGGGAGGCACCCGACGATCGGTGCCTCCCGGCGCGTCGGTCAGATGGTCTCCCCGGCGTCGGCGAGCAGTGTGCTCCCCGTCATGATCATGGAGAGATCGCTGGCGCAGAACAGCACCACGCGGGCGATGTCGTCGGGGGTGCCGACGCGTCCGATGAGGCTCTGCGTCATCGCCGCGGGCACGCTCGACATATCGATGCCGGCCGCGGCGAGGTTCTCCATCGCGGCCGCCGCGGCAGCCAGGTTGCCCTCCGTGGGCACGTAGGAGGGTGCCACGCCGAGCACGCGGATGCCGCGGGGAGCGAACTCGAGCGCCATCTGCTTGGTCATGCCGCGCACCGCGTGCTTGGACGCGACGTAGGCCGAGAGCCCGGGAGCCGTACCGCGGAAGCCCGCCGTGGAGACCACGTTGACGACCACGCCGCCCTCCGTCATCCGCAGGGCCGCTTCTCGGGCCCCGTTGCGCACGCCGCGCGCATTGACGGCGAAGACCCGGTCCCACTGCTCGTCGCTCATCTCGACGACCGGGACGCTGGGGAAGACGCCGGCGTTGTTCACCCAGATGTCGACGCCGCCGAGTCCCTCCGTCACTGCGTCGGCGGCATCGTGCACCGACGCCGAGTCGGCGACGTCCATCTGGACGCCGATCGTCAGCGCACCGGATGCCCCCGCGACGGCGGCCGCGGCATCCGCAGCGCGCCGAAGGTCGAGGTCGGCGATCGCCACCGAGGCCCCCGCCTCGGCGAGCCGGTCGGCGATGGCCCGGCCGAGTCCCTGCGCTCCCCCGGTCACGACGGCGCGGCGGCCGCTGAGCGAGATGAGGTCGGGAATCGTCCGGGTGGAGACGTCTGCGAAGGGGAAGCTCATGCCACCGCCTCCGCCGTCTCGAGCGCGTTGCGCTGTGCGACGGCCCCGAGCCAGGCGAGACTCGGCTTGGGCTCACGCACGAAGGTGTCGCGGTCGACGGCGATCAGGCCGAACGTGGGCTCCCAGTGGCCCCATTCGAAGTTGTCGAGCAGCGACCAGTGGAGGTATCCGCGCACGTCGATGCCGTCGGCGATGGTGCCGGCGAGCCCCTGCAGCGCCTCGTCCGTGTAGCGGATGCGCTGCGCGTCGTCGGCGGTGGCGATGCCGTTCTCCGTGATCAGGATCGGGGTGTGCTCGCTGACCTCCCACGCGTGGCGCACGGCCATCGCGAGGGAGTCGGGGCGGAAGGCTGTGCCGACGAGGGTGTTGTCGGGGTGCGGGGGGTGCGGCACCAGTCCGTTGGAGTCGACCTCCTGAGACGAGTAGGCCTGCACGCCGACGAAGTCGTCGCCGCGGCTGCCTTCCCAGTAGACGTCTTCCTTGCCGTAACGGATCTGCAGGAGCTTCTCCTCACCGCCCGGCGCCGCCGTGAGCGCACCCGCCGCGATCGTCCAGCCCACCTTGGCGTCCGTCCGCTCGCGGACGATGGCACGCGCCGCGTGGTGGATGCGCGTGAAGAGACGACCGATCTCGGGATCGGCGTAGGTGAGGAACTCGCTGTGGGTCTGCTTCTTCTCCTCGTCGCCGTCGGCCTCGACGGTCGGACTGGTCCAGTCGCCACCCGACGCCGCGAGGTGCCGCATGGCAGTCATGATGGCGGCCTGCATGTTCGGCTCGTTCATCGTGACGACCCACTCGACGCCGTCGAGGATCGTGCACGCCTGTTCGACGAAGGCGCAGAAGAGCGCCTCCGCCTCGGGGCCGTCCCACCCGCCGAGGGCGGCGAACCACTGCGGCGTCGTGAAGTGCTGAAGCGTCACGACCGGCGTGACCCCGAGGGAGAGGCAGAAGTCGATCATCCGGCGGTAGTGCGCGAGCTCGGCCTTCGAGAAGTATCCGCGCACCGGCTCGATGCGCGACCATTCCAGGCTGAACCGGTACGACGTGAGGCCGGCATCGGCGAGCAGCTGGATGTCTTCGCGGTAGCGGTGGTAGCTGTCGACGGCGTCGCCGGAAAGCTCCATTCCGGGCATCATCTGCTCGCGGGCCCACCAGTCGCTGTTGACGTTGTTCCCTTCGATCTGGTGTCCGGCGGTGGCGGCCCCCCAGAGGAAGCCGTCGGGGAAGCGGATCTCGGTCATGGGTCTCGGGACTCCTATACGTGTGAGGGGGTGGGATGGGGTGAGGTCTGATGTGATGCGGGAAGCGGAGCCGTTCCTTCGAATCGACCCGGTCCCACGTCGTGGCTCTCGCCGCCAGGGAAGACGACCCTGGCGGCCGTTCCGGCGGGAATGTCGGCGGTGATGCGGATGCTGTCCCTCTCGACGCGCCAATCGACGGCGATCCTCCCCTGCGGTCCGTCGTGGAAGCCCCGAGCCCAGGTCAGGCCGGCGCCGGGCAGCGGCGCGATCACCACCCGCTCCCATGCCACGGACTGCTCGTCCTGCCGGAGTCCGAGCGTGTGGGTGTGGAGGAAGCGGATGACACCGCCCTTGCTGTAGTGGTTCAGCGATTCGTGCGCGACGCCGTTCTCGTCGATGCCTTCCCAGTCCTCCCAGATGGTCGTCGCGCCGCGATCGACCATGTACAGCCACGACGGAGCGGTCCGCTGCAGCAGCAGCTCGTAGGCGATGTCGGGTCGACCGGCACCGGCGAGAACGGGAAGCAGATCGGCCGTGGCGAGGAATCCCGTGCCGAGATGCGTTCCTGCGCTGCGGATGAGGTCCACGAGGCGGTCGACAGCCGCTTCGCGCAGGCCCTCCGGGATGAGGCCGAAAGACAGGGCGCGCACGTACGCGGCCTGCGTGTCGGTCACGGTCGTGCCATCCGCGTGGAGGTAGGCCTCCCGCCAGGCATCCGCGACATGGTTCGCGGTCGCGGCGTAGCGGTCGGCATCCGCGTCTCTGCCCAGGATGCTCGCGATCTCCGCGAGCGTGGCCGTCGAGCGGTGCAGATAGGCCGTGCCCACCTCGCCCTTGTCGGCCATGAACCAGCCCATGGGGTCGCTCTTGATCGGGTCGATGCGGTTGCCGTCCGCGTCGCGCTCGCGAGGTTCGGTCCACTCGCCCCAGTGGAACGTGCCGTCCCAGAGATACTGCTCGAAGGACGCCGGCTGCGGGGATGACTGAACACGAGCGTGGTGGCGCGAGGTGCGCGCCTGCTCGAGCGCCCAATCGACCCAGCGCACCATGGCGTCGTAGTTCTCCTCCAGGACGAGGCGGTCACCGTAGGAGAGGTACATCTCCCACGGCACGGCGACGATCGCGTCGCCCCATCCCGCGGAGCCGGTCATCATCGCGAACTGGTCGTCGAGGTGGTGCTTGATGCGCCGGCCATCCGGCGAGAAGTTCGCGATGCGCCCGTCGTCGAGCTGGTCGTCACGCACCGACCGGAGCCACTTGCGTGTGAACCCGAGCACGTCGTACAACCGCGTCGCCGTCGGGGCGAACACCTGATAGTCCCCGGTCCACGCCAGGCGCTCGCGCGTCGGGCAATCGGTCGGGACGTCGACGGCATTGCCGCGGAAGCTCCACTGTGCGATCTCGTGCAGGCGATTGAGCTCCACGTCGCTGCAGGCGAACGATCCTGTCGGCGGCAGATCGGTGTGCACGACCTGCATGGAGACGGATGCAGGGTTCAGGGGACCGTCGGTCCGCGTGACACGCGCGTACTGGAAGCCGTGGATCGTGTGCCGCGGCTCGAAGACCTCGCCCTCGGGACCCGCGATCACGTCGTCACGCTGCACGAAGGGCATCGGCGCCTCGCCGGGACGGTGGGAGTCGAGATGCGTCGTCGAGAGATCGCCCGTACGGTCCACGTACTCGCCGTACTCGATCACCGTGCGCGTGCCGGGCGTTCCGAGGTCGGTGAGGCGGATCCAACCTGAGGCGTTCTGCCCGAAGTCCAGCACCCACACGCCGGGACGGATCTCACGCGCGCTGACGGGCGGGCGCACTTCCACGACGCGAACCGGCGGCGCCGGTGACCAGTCGATCGGCGGGGCGTCGGTCACTGCGCCGAGGATCACCGCACGAGAATCGGTGCCGCGGACGCGGAAGTCCGTGGTCTGCCCCTCCATGAGGTCAGCACGGACCGTCGAGGACGGCCGGCTCGACCAGGACCCGTCGCTCGTGACGACGTGCGTCGAGCCGTCCTCCAGGCGGCAGTGCAGCTCGACGCGAGCACCCAGCGTCGTACCCCACCCGGCGGGCAGGCGGAAAGCCCCGACCTGACCTCGATACCAGCCGTCGGAGAGCTCGACATCGATGCGATTCTCGCCGGGTGCCACCAGACCGGTGACGTCATGAGCCTGACCGTAGAGCGTGCGGTCATACGAGGTGGATCCCGGTGCGAGCTCGTCTGCGCCGACACGACGCCCGTTGACAGTCGCGGTGTACAGGCCGAGCGCCGTCGAATACAGGCGCGCGGAGACGACGCCCGCGGGCAGCGTGAACAGTCCCGACAGCAGGGACGACGGACGCCGGCCGTATCCCGGATCGTCTGCCTCGACCGGCGAGATCCACTCGGCCGTCCAGTCGTGATCGAGCAGGCCGACCTCGAAGGTCGCGGGCTCCGACCACGCGGCATCCGACCCGGCGCGTCGGACCCTCCAGCGGACGCGACTTCCGCTGCGCAGCGACGCGAACGGCCAGCGAACGAAGCGATGACCGTCGACCTCGCTCTCCACCGGGGCGCCATCGTCGACGGTCGCCTCGAGCAGGAACCGGTTGCTCCCGCCCGACGGGAGCTTCCACGACAGGCGTGGGGAGGCTCCGGTCACGGGGAACTCGTCACCACCGCTGTCGACGCTCAGGGCGAAGGGTGCGTGGGGCAGCATGATCTCTGGCATCGGCGGCGGATCAGCGGACCGACTTGACCTTGAGCAGGATGATCAGCCCGCCGACGAGGGCGAACGCAGCGCCCGTCAGATACAGCAGCGTGTAGTTCTTGACTCCGCCCGCGGCGCCGATCGTGATGATCACCCCGGCCAGCAGCGGCGCGACCGCACTGGGGATCTTCTGCGCGAACTGGATGACGGCCATGTAGCGGCCGGCCTGGTCCCGCTCGGGGATGAGAGCGTAGATGATCGCCTGGTCGACCGTCGCGAACACCGCGATCGCGAGCTGCATGAGGACCGCGCCGACGATGATCTGCGGAAGGCTCCACGCGGTCGCCTCCGTCACGGCACCGCCGACGAACAGCAGAGCGGCGATCATGACGAACAGGCGACGGCGCTGCAGCTTGTCCGACAGGAACCCGCCGAGGAGAGCTCCGCCGGCGGCGGCGAGGACGCCGACCATGCCGACCGTCGCCACGATCCCCGCGACCTCGCGGACCGGAAGGTCGAGGCGCTGAGCGTAGAAGAACGTGCCGAAGGTGGTGTTGAAGTAGAGGCCGATGAAGAAGACGAAGCGGCCCAGCCAGTTCCAGGCGAAGTCGGGGTACTTCCGCACATCGAAGCCGTAGCTCGTGACGACGGAGCGGACGGTCACCTGCTCGCGCCGCGGGAGCGACTTCGAGCTCCCCTCGGGCTTGATGAGAGGGAAGATCGCGAGCAGGAGCGCACCGATGACGCCCGGCACGAGGAAGATCAGCAGTGTGCTCGACGACACCGCGTACGCGACGCCGATGCCGAGGACCGGGGCGATCTGCGTCATGAGCCCCGTGAGCGCGGACACCTTGCCGCGCTGGGCTTCGGGAAGCTTGTCGGCTTGAAGCGTCTGGAGCGCGGCGCCGGCGATCGACCATCCCGACATGCCGAGGACCCACCCCACGCCGATGATGAGGAGATTCGGGGCGACCCCGATGACGACGAGCCCGGTCAGCCCGATGGCGACGCCCAGGTAGATGAAGGGCGAGCGGCGGCCGAGGCGCGATCGGGTCCGGTCGCTCCAGATCCCGACGAGAGGGCTGATCAGCAGATAGACGAGCTGGGCCGTTCCGGTGATGTAGCCGAGGACCTCTTCATGGCCGGGGGCCAGTTCCGTGATGCGAACCGCGATGCCGTAGGAGAGCGGCACCATCATCGCCATCGACGCGCCGAAGCTCGCGAGCATGAGCCAGAAGATGTACCCCTTGCTCATCGGCGTCTGGGGCTCGACGTCCGTCCCGGTGGCCGAGGCGAGCGACGCGCTCGGCATGACACCGGCCACAGGCTCTTCAGCGGACAAGGCGGCGACGGCCTCGCGCCGGCCGCCGTCGGGGGTGTTGGTGGTCACTCTGACTCCCTCATCGTGTGATCCAAATGTAACCAGCATGGTCATCTTTCGTGAAGAGTAACCGGAATGGTTAGAATTGGCAAGCTCGCCGGAACGGCGGATGAGAGACTCGAGCGGACATGACCACGAGCAGCACCGATCCACGGACGATGTCGGACGGCGCGAAGCGCGCGCGACGCGGCCCCTACGCGTCGACGCCCGCGCGCCGTGCGCAGATCGTGCGCGCCGCCGTGGCGAGCTTCGCGGAACACGGGTACGAGCGCGCATCGCTCCGGGACATCGCGGCTCGGGCGGAAGTGACGCACGCCGCTCTCCTCCGTCACTTCGCGAGCAAGGACGAGCTGCTGCTGGCGGCCCTCGCGCAGCGGGATGCCGATGACGAAGACCTCGCGCGCCGCATCATGGCGGCGAGCGTCGCGCCGGAGAAGGTGCTGCCGACGGTCCTCGAAGACGAGTTCGCGCATCCCGACCGCCAGCGCAACTGGCTCGCGATCACCGTCGCGGCGACGAACCCCGCCCACCCCGCGCATGACTTCTTCGTCGCGCGCCGGGACAAGATGCGCGCCTACTTCACCTCCGGCCGTCTTGCGACCAGCGAGGACAGCGAGGAGATCACGGCGGACGAGAAGGTCACCATGGTCATGGCGATGATCGACGGCCTCCGCATCCAGGCCCTGCTCGATCCCACGCGAGAGACGCTTCCGCTGCTCACGACATTCATGCGGGCGGTGATGAACACGCCGGGCGACCCGGCGGCCGCGCAGCCCTCGACCGAGGGGGCGAGCGCAGACGCTAGATGACGGACGGGGCGTGGACGGGGCCGAGCTGGGCGAGCGCCGCCCGCACCTCGTCCTCCTTGCTCTGATACGGCGAGTTGCGGGTCTCGAGCTCGAGCACGACGTCACCGTCGAAGCCGGAGACCTGCGCCGCCTGCAAGAGCGCCGGGAAGTCCACGTCGCCGTGTCCGATGACGCGGCGGATGTCACCGGCGACCGCGTCGCGAAGGTGGATGATCGCGATCCTCTCGTGGATGGCCGCCCATGCGTCCGTCACCGACTCGCCGGCGCCGACGACGTGCGAGACGTCGAACGCCAGGTCGACATCCGGGTCGAGCAGCTCGAGCAGCGTCTCCGTCCTGCCGATCGTGTCGACCGGCCTGCCGAAGTACGGCGCTTCGACCGCCAGACGGATGCCCTCGTGCCACGCCATCACGGCGACCTCGTTCAGAGCGTCGGCCATCGCGGCGTATCGAGGAGGTGCGGAGGCATCCTCCCTCTTCTCCCCGCACGGCAGCACGAGGAGGGGCACACCGGCTTCTTGGCAGAAGGCGAGCAGTCGCCGGACGCGAGCCATCACCTGCTCGATGTCGTCGGCTCCGTCGAACGACCCGGGATCGGCGTTCACGCTCGCCGCCTGCAGTCGGGATGCCGCGAACTGGCGAGCGGCTCTCCTCATCTCGGAGAGGGTTCCGTTGACCGGGACATGCTCGCACAGCCCCCGCAGCCCGACCAGATCGACGCGGTCGAAGCCCAGGCGCGCGGCAGTGTCGAGCGCCTGCTCGAGCGGGTACCGGCGGAAGCACACGGTGGAGACGGTGAACGGCGTCATCTCAGGGCTCCTCAGCTCGTCGGAGGGACCGCGCTCAGCCGAGCTCGGCCAGCACCCGACGAACGATGACGTCGGTCGCGAGCCCGTACCGTTCGTGGAGCGTGGGCAGCGCGCCGGCATCGAGGAACTGATCGGGCAGCGCGACCGGCACGACGCGTCGCCCCACCCCGCGGTGCACGAGCGCCGACGCCACGGTCTCGAACAGTCCGCCGATCACCGTGTGGTTCTCGAGCGTGACCGCGAGGCGAGGCGTGTCGAGTTCGCGGACGACGGTGTCTTCGTCGAAGGGCTTGATCGTCGGCGCGTGCACGACGGCGACGTCGACCTTGTGCGCCGCGAGCGCCTCGGCCGCCTGGAGCGCCCGCATGGTCATGAGCCCGCTCGAGACGAAGACGACGTCGGCGCCGGGACGGACCACCTTGGCCTTGCCGAGCTCGAAGGAGTAGTCGTACTCGTCGAGCACGGTGGGGACGTTGCCGCGCAGCAGGCGCAGATACGTCGGTCCGTCGGATGCCGCGAGCTGAGGCACGGCCTGCTCGATGTCGAGCGAGTCGCACGGGTCGACGATCGTGAGGTTCGGCATCCCCCGGAAGATCGCGACGTCCTCCGTCGCCTGGTGGCTCGGGCCGTATCCCGTCGTGAGACCGGGGAGCCCACCGACGATGTTGACGTTGAGGTTCGGCTCGGCGATGTCGAGGCAGATGAAGTCGTACGCGCGACGGGCCGCGAACACGGAGTAGGTGGAGGCGAACGGGACGAGTCCCGTCTCGGCGAAGCCGGCCGCGGCGCCGAAGAGCAGCTGCTCCGCCATCCCCATCTGGAAGAAGCGCTCCGGATGGGCGGCGCGGAAGATGTGCATGTCGGTGTACTTGGCGAGGTCCGCCGAGAGGCCGACGATGCGCGGATCCTGCTCGGCGAGGGCGGCGAGGGCGTGCCCGAACGGCGCGGGGGCGGTCTTCTGGCCTGGGTCGGCGAACGATGCGATCATCGCCGAGGTCTTCAGCTTCGGTTTGGTGGTCGAGGTCATCATCGTCCTCCTTCGTATCCGGCGATGAGCTGCTCACGGCAGATCGCCCATTCGTGCTCGTCGATGCGCATGAAGTGGTTCTTCTCGCGCTGCTCCAGCAGCGGCACGCCGCGTCCGACGCGGGTGTCGCACAAGATGACGTGGGGCGCCCCGACGGCTTCGCGGTCGCCGACCGCGTCGAGCGCCTCGACGAGCGCTGTCGGATCGTTGCCGTCGACACGCTGGGTGTGCCATCCGAACGATGCCCACTTGTCCTCGGCGGGCTCCAGGCGAAGGACGGAGTCCGTCGGCCCATCCGCCTGAAGGGCGTTCATGTCGACGACCGCGACGAGATTTCCGAGACGATGGGATGCTGCGCCCAGCGCCGCCTCCCACGTCGACCCCTCGTTGAGCTCGCCGTCGGACAGGAAGTTGACCACCCGCGAATCGGAGCCCTGGTAGCGCAGCCCGAGCGCGATGCCCACCGCCACGGTGAGCCCGTGACCGAGGCTCCCGCCGGAGATCTCCATTCCGGGCGTGTAGCTGGCCATGCCCGACATGGGCAGGCGGGAGTCGTCCGACCCGTACGTGTCGAGCTCCTCCAGGGGGATGATGCCGGCCTCGGCGAGCGCTGCGTACAGGCCGATCGCGTAGTGGCCGGTCGAGAGCAGCATTCTGTCGCGGTCGTCCCAATGCGGGTCGTCAGGACGGAATCGCAGGTAGTCCCGATAGAGGGCTGCGAGCAGGTCGGCGGCGCCGAGCGCTTGGCCGACGTATCCCTGCCCTTGCACCTCCCCCATCGCCAACGCGTTGAGGCGGATTCGCTGCGCGCTCTCGCGCACCGCTTTCGTGCGGTCGGAGACGCTCGTCGTGGTCGCGGTTGTCATCATCGACTCCTGTGCTCGTCGTCGTTTCAGTGCAGGTGGCTGCCGCCGTTGATGTCGATCGTCGTTCCCTGCAGGTAGGAGGCTTCGTCGCTGGAGAGGAAGACGATCACGTCGGCGATCTCGTCAGTGGTCGCCGTGCGTCCGATCGGGATGTCGCGGACGATCGCGGCCTCGATCTCGTCGGTGGTGCCGACGCGGATGTTGGTGTCGACGGCGCCCGGCGCCACGGCATTGACCGTGACGCCCGACGAGCCCAGCTCGCGCGCGAGCGCCTTCGTGAAGCCGAGGATCGCCGCCTTCGCGGCCGAGTAGGGCACGCGGCCGAAGACGCCGCCGCCGCGCTGGGCGGACACGGATGACATGTTGACGATCCGCCCGTGACCGCGGTCGAGCAGCCCAGGGAGGAATGCCTTGGTGACAAGGTAGGTGCCCGTCGCATTGACGGCGAAGACCTTGTTCCACAGGGCGAGGTCGGTTTCGAGGAAGGGCACCGGTGAGGTGATGCCCGCGATGTTGGCGAGTGCATCGACGGCAGGGAGGCGGCCCCCGTCCACTTCCGCCTGGACGGCTCGCTGCGCCGCGGTGACGGACGCCTCGTCGGCGACGTCGATCTGAGCGCCGAACGCCGGGACGTCGAACTCCTCGCCGATCCGGGCGCCGACCTGGGCTGCCGCCTCCCCGTCGAGGTCGAGGATCGCGATCGCCCATCCCTTGCGGGCGAACGACCGGGCGGTCGCCTGGCCGATGCCGCGCTCAGCGGCGGCGCCGGTGATGACGGCGGTCTTCGTGCTGCTCATGTCCTGCTCCTTCGTGCCGCTCCTTCGCGGTGCGGTCAACGATAGACGGTTCTGTCCGACAGTTCAAGTGTTTTATTGTCCGACTGTTGACAATGAATCGGAACGAGGCAATACTCGCCGTACCGGCCCCGATGCGGGTCGACCACAATGACGTGAGAAAGGCACGATGATGAGCGAAGCAACCCTTGACATGAGGGGACCCGTTCTGGGCACGGCCCAGAAGCGCAGGGTCGCAGTGGGGTCCGGCGTCGGAGCGGTCATCGAGACGTACGACTTCATCGGGTTCGGAACGGCCGCCGCACTCTATTTCGGAACGGCGTTCTTCCCCGGCAGCGATCCCCTGACCGGAACTCTGCTCTCTTTCGCCACCCTCGGCGTGGGCTTCGCCGCGCGGCCGATCGGCGGCATCATCGGCGGCCACCTGGGCGACCGGGTCGGCCGCAAGCCCGTCCTCGTCGCGTCGCTGATCATCATGGGCCTGGCGACGTTCGTGATCGGCCTCCTGCCCACCTATGCCATGGTCGGCATCGTCGCGCCGATCCTCCTCGTGACGGTGCGGATCATCCAGGGCCTCGCATTCGGCGCCGAATGGGGCGGCGCGATCCTCATGACCTACGAGCACGCGCCATGGCGACGCAAGGGCGGCTTCACCGGCATCGTCCAGGCCGGCTTCCCCGTCGGGCTGCTCCTCGCCAACCTGGTCTTCCTCGGCAGCGTCCATCTCCCGGGCGATTGGGCCTGGCGCATCCCGTTCCTCGCGAGCATCGTCCTCGTCATCGTCGGGCTCGTCATCCGCGCGAAGGTTCCGGAGTCCCCCGTCTTCGAAGACGTCAAGACCCAGGGCATCGTCCTCAAGGCGCCGATCGTCGAGGTCATCAAGACCGACTGGCGCAACATCCTCCGCGGCATCGGGCTGCGTGTCGCCGAGACCGCCGGCTACGCCGTCTCGGTCACGTACCTCATCTCCTACCTCAACACGACGAAGATCACCGAGACGTGGCAGACCCTCACGGCGCTGTGCATCGCCGCCGCGATCGGCATCTTCGCGACGTGGGGATGGGCGCGTCTCACAGACTTCGTCGGCCGCCGTCCCCTTTACCTCGCGGTCACCGCCGCGGGCGTGCTCTGGGGCTTCCTGATGTTCCTCGGCGTGAACACCGCGATCTTCGGAGTCGTGATCGTGGTCATCGTGCTCTCCTACGCGGTGTTCCAGAACGCCCTCGCCGGCGCGCAGGGCGCGTGGTTCCCCGAGCTCTTCAACGCCAACACCCGCACGTCGGGAGCATCGCTCGCCTACCAGATCTCGGCGATGGTCTCCGGTTTCACACCGTTCATCACGACTCTCCTGTTCGCCTCCTTCGGATGGGTCGGTCCCGCAGCCCTGTTCTCGCTGTACGCCCTCATCGGACTCATCTCGGCACTCGTCACGCAGGAGACGTGGACGAAGGATCAGCGCGCCGCGGCCGCTCGCGCCGCAGCACGTGAGGAAGCCCGGGAGACGGCATCCGTCTGACGGTCACTGCGGCGGACGTGGTGCGCGGGGGTCTCGCGCACCACGTCCGTACAATCGGGGTGGACGAAGGAGTGGAATGACCGACGGCACAGCCATCCTCGGACTTCAGCGGATGACGCTCCGCGAGCAGGCGATCGTCGCGCTCCGCCAGGCGATCACCACGGGTGAACTCGCCCCGGGCGCCCACGTCTCGGAGGTCGAGATGTCCACTCGCCTCGGCATCAGCCGCGGCACCCTCCGCGAAGCGATGCGCGTGCTCCAGAACGAAGGCCTCCTCACCGCATCCTCGCGCGGCCGACTGCTGGTGAGGCAGATGTCGCAGCGGGAGCTGCTCGACCTCTTCAAAGTCCGCGCCGCCCTCGAGGCTCTCGCGGCGCGCACGGTGGCCGAGGGAGATGACCTCGACACGGCCGCCGACGCCCTCCGAGCCGCTGTCGACGGCATGGCGCGTGCGGAAGGCCCGCCCTGGGAGCCGCGCATGCACGCGGACATGGACTTCCACCGGACGCTCTGCGCACTGAGCGGCAACGAGACCCTGATCCGTGCGTGGGAGGCCCTCGCAGGCTCGATCCAGATGTCGATCGTCGCCTCCGGTGTCGAGCGCGCGGTGACGAACATGGACGTCGACCGCCACCTCGAGATCGTGGATGCCGTCGCAAGCGGCGATGGCGACCGGGCTGCGGCGAGCGTGGTCGAACACATGGACCGCGCAGTCCACGTCCTGACGGACTGACGGAGCCTGGCTCCCGACCGGTTCGACCCCGCGCTGACGACGGGGTCCTCGTCCATCACCCGAGAGTGAGTATCGGCGCGCGGCCGGCAACGCAGCCGCCGAAAGCCGGGATCCGGGAATCGACGTTGTCAGGTTGGCGGCGTGCCTCACTCTGACTGAGTCGTGCCGACCTCGTGGTCGGCCCTGTCGACGAGCCAGCCCGTCAGACCGAAGAAGCCGACCCAGATCACGGCTGAGACGACGACAGCACTGACCGTGATCAAGAGCGCTGTGCGACCATCGCGCGTCTTCGGAAGAACGGCCATACGGCCAACGTAGCCTGACGTGTCCGCGCCGTCATGAGCGCGGCCGTCAGCGCGCGTCGAAGAGCCCCAAAGGTTACCGCGCCACCCCATGATCGGTCGGTCAGCGGTCGAGTCGGGTCGGTCACTCAGCGATGCGGCGGATCGATCGATCGCTGAGGAGCGCGTTGTCTCGTAGCGGCTCGGCTGATGGTCAGTGTCCCCGGTCGTCAGTGATCTTCACGGATATGTAGGCTCCGTCGCCCCAGGTGAAGGTCACCCGCTGATCGGGTCGCATGTCGCGCGGCCGCTGGTGGTCGGGGACCTTGTCATAGGCGAGCGACATCGCGAGCGCTCCGTCAGCCGCTGCGCCGCGGGGACGGCACTTCGATTCGATCGTGGACCCGTTGGTCAGCAGCAGGCAGTACTGCCGTTCTCGCCCGCGTGATGTCCCCGCTGCCGAGAGCGTCCATCCGTAGTGGACGCCGAGGGGTTGAACCCACGTCGGCGCGCCGTCGGCGAGGAGCACGGGCATACCGGACCGCGGCGAGATGTCGATGAAATCACCGCTGCGACCATCGACAGTGAGGGCGATGATCACGTCCTCGGTTGCCGTGAGATCGGTCGTCGCGGGCGTCGCGGTCGGTGAAGGAATCGCCGCGTCCACGAAGGTCGGGCCAGGCGCCGTCTGCAGGTCACCGAGCGCGCCGAAGGCGAGCGCCAGAAGCGCGACCGAGGCGACGAGGCCGAGGATCAGACGACGGCGGGGCCCCGGCCGGCCGGGCGCACGCCCGGGAACCGTGCGGCGCGCATGAGTGACGGCATCCCGTGCCGGCCGTCCAGGCGTCCAGGAACCGGATGCGGCAATCCCGACCCGCGGAACGCCCGCCGTCGAAGCCCGCACCGGCACTGGCTGCGCCCGAGCCGCGATGGCGAGCTGTTCGAGCTCGGCAAGACGCTCCAGCCCCACTGAGTCGCCGGCGAGGTCCGCGTCCCGGTCATAGGCCCGGCGGCGCAAGGCCGCGAGTTCGGCGCGGGCAGCGGCATCCATCAGCCGATCCCACCCGCGCAATGCTCGCCCCGTGAACTCGCCACGCACCCACGTTACGCCGCGACCGCAGCGACAAGGGCGGAGTCCGGGTACGAGGAAAGCGCCCCACAAGGGGGCGCTTTCCTCGTAGCAGGAGCGGGGCTTGGCCACTGGGCTGCTCCACACGCGGCTGCGCCGCGCGCGGAGCCTCTCGCCCAGCGGGACCGCCCGCGGGCGGATTCAAGACGACCACTCCGGATACGAAAGAAGCGCCCCACGAGGGGGCGCTTCTTTCGTAGCAGGAGCGGGGCTTGAACCCGCGACCTCACGATTATGAGTCGTGCGCTCTCACCAACTGAGCTACCCTGCCGCAGGCATCCATCGGTCACGGAGTGGATGCTGCGAGCCCCGAGTCAGGATTGAACTGACGACCCCTTCCTTACCATGGAAGTGCTCTGCCACTGAGCTATCGGGGCGTGCCACCCGCGAGCGGGCAACTAGACGAGGATACCAGAGCCGCGGCATCCTTCTTAATCGAGGCGGCCCTTCCGGGTCACTCGTGGTCGAGGCTCTCGCGACCCGCGTGCGAGCGCAGCCACGCGATCGGGTCGATCGCGGTCGTGCCGTTCTGCAGGATCTCGAAGTGCGTGTGAGCGCCGAAGGAGTGACCGGTGTTCCCGGTGTGGCCGAGGACCGTCCCCGCCTCGACGTGCTGGCCTTCGGTCACCTGGATCGAGCCGGCGAGCATGTGGGCGTAGCGGCTCGAGACGAGCTGGCCGTCGATGATGTGGTCGATGACGACCTCGACGCCGTAGCCTCCACCGCTGCTGGTCGCCGTGCGTACCGTACCCGCAGCGATCGCCTGGATGTCGGCGCCCTGGCCGGGCACGAAGTCGGCACCCTCGTGCATGCGGCCAGACCGCATGCCGAAGCCGAACGTGATCGGCACGCCGACGGCGAAGGGCCACTGGATGGCGGCGTTCGGGTCGTTGACGTAGAAGTCGGAGTAGTTGGTAATGCCGTCTTCCGCGGCGATCTCCCCCATCGACACCGTCGTGTAGTTCTCGGTGCGGTCGAGCGCATCGGTCTGGATGTCACCGGGGGCGACGTAGGCCTGGATGTCCTCGGGGTCGACGGCGACGTCGGTTCCCTGGAACGCCACGAGCGAGGTCGTGTCACCCGAGACCGCTGCGACGGCGTCGGCGGGGGTCGTCATCCCGACCGTGATGAGACCCACGATTCCCATGACGCCGACCGAGAAGGACGCGGTCGCGAGCTGACGTCCGACGCGACGCCTGCGCGGCGCAACGTGCGCAACGGGCTCGTCGGCGGTCGGCGACGACGCCGGCGCGGAAGCCTCTTCGGCCTCGGGCTCGTCGGCGGAATTCTGGATCGGCGTCTCGCCCGTGAAGGAGAACAGCCGGGCCGCGCGCTCGAACTCGTCGATGTCGGATGCCTCGGGCTGCTCCGCGTTCGAGAGGGCCGGCTCGGCCTCGGGCGCCACGATCTCCTCCGGCGCGACCTCGAGGAGCTCGAACGGCTCGGCGGGCGTGAGCACGGGCTCGACGGGAACGAGGGGCTGCGGCTCGACGGCCGCGGCAGCGGCCGCTGCTGCCCAGGCGATCGCGGCGGCGGGGACGACGGACTCCGCGTCCTCAGGGGTGATGGGCCGGGGCGCGGAGCGCACGCGACGACCGGGTCGGCTGGAGAGCCCCTCGGTCGCCGACGGAGCGGGAGCGGGAAGGGATGCCTCGACCGCAGACGCCCCCTGCTCGGTCCGAGACTCGGCCTCGATGAGAGGCCCTGCCTCGACGAGAGGCTCGGCCTCGGCGACGACCATGGACTCTACGACGGCGGAGGCCTCGTGCGCCGGAGCGACGGTCGGCTCGGCGGCGGGGGGCGCCGTCCACACGGTCCGCTGCGCACCCGTCGCCGACGCGCGCCGCGCGCGGTGATGCCTGCGGCTCAGCGACGGCTCGGCGGTCTCCGGGGTCGCCTGGGCGGGCGTGGCGGAGGATCGGCTGGATCGGCGCGTAGGCGCAGAGTCAGCCAGCGAGGCATCGAAGGGCAAAACGCAGGGCTCTCAGGTCGAGTCGCTCGGTGGAACAACGGGGACGGACGTCGGGCTCTTATCACCACGCCATTCGGGCGGCGTTGGTAACGATCGGATAAACACTACCCCAGCAGTGCTGTCAAGACGGTGCACTCCACAGGCTGTGACCTGATATATCGTGCGCCACTCCCGCCGAAAACCGCGTGGTTATCGGCATTGCGGGTCAGTCGGCCGCAAGGCTGAGAATTTTCTCATAGAGCGCGGGGGCGGCGGCGACGAAGAGGGCCCGTCCCTGCTCGTCGGCGGGCAGTCCTCCGACCATTCCGCCGGCCTCGGTCACGAGCAGCGCACCCGCGGCGTGGTCCCAGGGGGCGAGGCCGCGCTCGAAGTAGGCGTCGAGCCGCCCCGAGGCGACGAACGCGAAGTCGAGCGACGCCGCGCCGATGCGGCGCACGTCGCGAGCGAGCGGCATGACGCGGGCGAGCCTCGCGAGATCGCCGGCGTGCGTCTCGGGGCGGTACCCGAAGCCCGTGGCGACGAGGGCGCCCGCGCTGGAGGGCTCGGCATTCACGGCGAGACGCGTGTCGCCGAGCCAGGCTCCCTCACCGCGCTCGGCGTGGAAGAGCTCGCCCGAGGCGGGGTTGAAGACGGCCGCGGCGAGCGCCTGCCACAGTCCGGGCACCGGCTCGCCGGCGACGGCGGCGATGCTGACGGCATACGAAGGGATGCCGTAGGCGTAGTTCACTGTGCCGTCGATCGGGTCGACGACCCACGTGATGTCGGTGTCCCCCCGCTCCGCACCGGACTCCTCGCCGAGGAACCCGTCATCGGGACGAGCCGCGTGGAGCCGCTCGCGGATCAGCTGCTCGACCTCGCGATCGGCCTCCGTGACGATGTCGGCGAGCGCGGACTTCGTGGCCGCTATCGCGACTCCCTCGCTTCGCCGGCGCCGCGCCAGCTCGCCCGCCTCCTGCGCGATCTCCCGTGCGATGGACTCGAGTTCGTGTGCGAGCGGCATGCCTCCACGCTATCGTCGCGGGGTCGTCGGCGGCGGGGGTTAGCGTGGCTCCGTGAGCACGCGCATCCACGACGCCGTGATCGTCGGCGGCGGGCACAACGCCCTCGTCGCCGCGGCGTATCTGGCCCGAGCCGGCAGAAGCGTCGTCGTGCTCGAGCGCCTCGACCGCGTGGGTGGCGCCGCGGTCTCGGAGCGTCCCTGGCCCGGAGTGGACGCTCGGCTGTCGCGCTACTCCTACCTCGTGAGTCTCCTGCCGCGACGCATCATCGACGATCTCGGACTGCGGATCGACCTGCGCCGGCGCCGGTTCTCGTCGTACACCCCCGACCCGGGCGACCCGCGCCGCGGCATCCTGATCGATACGGCAGACCCCGCCGCAACGCGTGCGAGCTTCCTGCGCACGCTCGGCGATGAGGCCGAGGCATCCCGGTTCGCGGCCTTCTGCAAACGGCTTGCTCCCGTCGCGCGGGCGATCTTCCCGTCGATGACGGCACCGCTCCCCCACGCCGGTGAGCTGAAAGCGCGCATCGGCGACGACGGCCTCTGGTCGGCGCTCGTCCACGAACCGCTCGGACGCCTCCTGCGCGCGTCGCTGGACAGCGACCTCGCCCGCGGCATCGCGCTGACCGACGCCCTGATCGGCACCTTCTCGCACGCCGACGACGAGAGCCTGCGCCAGAACCGCTGCTTCCTCTACCACGTGATCGGCGGCGGAACCGGCGATTGGGACGTGCCGGTCGGAGGCATGGGACGCGTCACGGCGGAGCTCGAGAGGGCGGCTCGGGATGCCGGGGCGCACCTGCGCACCGGCATCGACGTGACGGCCATCACGCCGGACGGTGAGGTCACGGTCGAGGGCGGCGAGAAGCTGCACGGCCGGCTCGTCCTGAGCGGCGTCGGGTCATCCGTGCTCCGCGGACTGCTCGGTGAGACCGCGTCCGACGCCGCCGATCGACCCGAAGGAGCCCAGCTCAAGGTGAACATGCTTCTGCAGCGTCTGCCCCGCCTCCGCGATCCGTCGGTGGCGCCCGAGGCGGCCTTCGCCGGCACGTTCCACGTCAACGAGACGCTCACGCAGCTCGACGCGGCATTCCGCACGGCCGCCGGGCGCGGCATCCCGAATCCCCTTCCCGAGGAGATCTACTGCCACTCGCTCACCGATCCCTCGATCCTCGGTCCCGAGCTGCGCGCATCGGGCGCCCAGACGCTCACCCTCTTCGGACTGCAGACCCCGCACCGCCTCCTCGAAGGACGGGATCGGGATGCCGCCCGCGCCGAGCTGCTGCGGGCGGCACAGGCGAGCCTCGACGCGGTGCTCGCGGAACCGCTCGACGGGTGCCTGTACGAGGCGCCCGACGGGTCGCCGTGCATCGAGGCGCGGACGACGGCGGATCTCGAGGAGTCGCTGGGGATGACGGGCGGCGACATCTTCCACGGCCCCCTGTCCTGGCCATGGGCGGACGAGGACGAGCCCCTCGACGGGCCCGCCCGGCGCTGGGGTGTGGCGACGGCGAATGACCGCATACTGCTCGCCGGCTCGGCCGCGCGGAGGGGCGGCGCCGTCAGCGGACTCGGCGGGCACAACGCCGCGATGGCCGCGCTCGAGCTGCTCGACGGCTGATCCCGGAGCGCGTACCCGCCGCCACCCGCGGCGGGTCACGGCGACGACCCGCGGCGGGTCAGGACGGGGCCGGCGGCTCAGGACCGGGGCGGCAGCGGAGGCGGGGGCGGGTACCCCTCATAGCCCGGTGCCGCGTGCCCCTGCTCCGGATGCGGAGCGGCGGGCGGCCAGCCCGGCTGATGCGGGGCTCCCGGCGGTTGCACCGGCGCGTGCGGAGCGACCGGCGCGATCGCCTGCGAGACCGTCGAGGGATAGCCCGTGTAGTACGGGTTCCAGTCGGGACTCCCGTCGGGCATGACCGGGAGCGGGGTCACGCCGTCGGCGTAGGTGGGCCACGGCTGCAGAGCAGCGGCGGGCGCCTGGCGAACCGGGCGCTTGGGTCCGAAGAGCGCGTTGACGAGCGGGACGAGGGCCGTGCCGACCGCCGCGAGGATCGCGATCGCGACGACGAGCCGCCAGTACAGCGAGGGAAGGTCGAGGTACTCGGAGAACGTCAGCGGAATGACGAGCATGAACGCCAGCACGACGACGAGGCCGATCGTGACGAACGTCACGACCTGCGTGAAGGGCGTCACGAAGCGGAGGTGCGCCTTCACCATGAGCCGCGTGTGGAGGAGCGCGAGCTGCAGGACGAGGACGATCAGCAGGAACGCCACGAACCGCTCGACGCCCGACGGGTAGTAGTAGGAGGAGTACGGGGTGGGCAGCCAGATCAGGATGGCTCCCGCGAGGAGGATCAGCACCCACGTGATCATGCTCGCGAGGGCGAACCACGCCGGCCGCCGTGGGGCGAGCCGCGCGTCGAGGAGAGCCGCACCGGCGAACGCCGCGAGCAGCAGGATCGTGAGGAAGGCGCGCCCGACGATGTCGTTGTCGGTGCCCACGAGCACCCACACGACGCAGACGACGGCGGCCACGACGAGCGCGGCGATGGCCACCCACAGCGCGACGCGGATGAGGGTCGAATCGGATGCGGCGCGCTGCGGACGCTCGGGCACGGTCATCGTGGTCCCCACTCTCTGCGGGCCCCCGCCCGCACGCCCATCCTGGCACGCGGCACCACCCGCCCGACAGGAGCGTCGGATAGCGCCTAACCGCGGCGAGAAATGAGAAAAGCCCCGGTGAGGGGGCTTTTCTCAATTTGTGGCGAGTGAGGGATTCGAACCCCCGAAGTCTAAGACGGCTGATTTACAGTCAGATCCCTTTGGCCGCTTGGGTAACTCGCCAGTGCGCACCCGCCCGGCTTGTACAGTCGACCGGAGACGCGATTATCGATCTTACCCTCGATCAGCGGTGGTCAGAAATCGACGGCTCCGCGGGGCGGGTCACGTCCCGATCCGGTCGAGATCGATCCCCTCGACCGACGATGGCAGCCTCAGCAGCGCGCCCTCGAAGCGGCAGGTCGCGGCGGCGACGTCCATCGCGTGCTCGAGGAGCGCGCCCCAGGCGTCGGCGTCGCTCGGGGGGTTCTCGATGAGCCCTGCGACGGTCGTCGCGAACGCGGCATCCCCTCCCCCCATCGTGTCGACGATGCGGCCCGGAAGCGACGAGATCGGCCGGGTGACGACGTCGGGGCCCGCCTCGATCGCGGCGCCGGCGGAACCCTGCGTCGCGAGGACGGCCTCGACGCCCAGGTCGACGAGCCTCGCGCGCAGCGCGTCGAGAGGCTCCCCGTAGAGAAGGGTCGCGTCGTCCTCGCCCACCTTCACGAGCGCCGCGCCGGCGGCGAGCGACTCGAAGCCGCGGAGGAACTCCGCCCGGTCGCTCATCATCCCCGAGCGGGGGTTCGGGTCGATCGCGAGCCGGGTTCCGGCATCCCGAACCGCCTCGGCGAACTCGAGCGTCTGCGCGACGTCGTCGAAGGGGAAGCAGCTCACCACGGCGAAGGGCGCGTCGGCGAGCGCCGTGCGCTCCGCCTCTCCGAACCGCACGCGGCGCTTCTGGGCAGCCTCATTGAAGACGTACGTCGGCTCGCCGCCACCCGTGCGGGTGCTGACGGCGCGTGACGATCCGTGCAGCGACGGCGTCTCGATCAGGTCGACCCCGAAGTCGCGGAGGTAGGAGCGGATGTGGTCGCCCGCCTCGTCGTCGCCCACCATCGCGATGAGCGTGGCCGGCACGCCGAGCCGGCTGAGCCCCACCGCGACGTTGAGCGCGGCGCCGCCGACGAATTCGCGCACGCCCGTGTCGTCGCGGAGCTCGTCGATGAGGGCGTCGCCGACCACGACGACACGGCCGGTCACGCGGCGACTCCCTCGAGGACGCGGCCGACGAAGGCCTCGGTGCGGCGCCTCGTGCCGTCGATCTTGAGGTCGACCGAGCCGCGCACCTCGCTCGGCGCGAGCGGCGCGGCGAGGCGCACGTTCTCATGGCACGACAGGTCGCGGCAGATGTACGTGCCCACGCTGTCGCCGTGATGACCGCTCGCGCCGGCCTTGCGCGCCGTGAACAGGGTCACCTGGTCGGCGGGCTGCATCGTGTGGCACAGATTGCACATGGCCGACCGCGCGCGGGGATTGCCCTCGGCGGCGCGCAGGACGATGCCCGTCGGCTCACCCTCGACCTCGGCGATGAGATAGCCGCGCCCCCGCGTGCGCGGGTCCCGCCACGCGAAGAAGTCGAGGTGATCCCAGTCCGTCAACAGGAAATCGGGCGGCAGCGCGACCAGCTTCAGGTCGTCGGGGCCGGCATTCACGAATGTCGCACGGACATCGTCCTCGGTCAGTGGCCGCATGGATCCTCCTCGCCGTGGGCGGTCCCCAGTCTACGAAACGCCCCGCCGAGGGGAAGAGGATGGATGCCGGCTCCCGCCGCACGACGTCATGTCACCGCCAGTCGAGCCGGGCCGCGACGGCATCCGCCGCGCGAGAGGGGAAGTCGGGCCAGCCCGGCTCGAGTTCCGCCCGCGCGAGGTCGAAGAGCGCCCGCGCGGCATCCTCGACCGGCTGCGCGACCGCCTCGGCGATCCGCGCCGACCACTCCGGGAAGTCCTGCTCGAACCGCCGCATCGGATCGATCGTGTCGCGCGCGCTCGTCGACACGTCCGCGTGGCGGCCGCGCACGACCCGCACGAGCAGCCGCACGGCCCAGCCGCGAACGAAGTCGCCGCCGTTGAGCACTTCGCCCCGGCGAGCACGGCCCGTGCCGATCAGCAGCTTCACGAGCACGAGCTTCATGTCGGTGACGGGGTCGAAGGTGTCGGCCGCCGCCGCGCGGGCGCGCGACTCGTCGAGGAGCCGACCGACCGTGCGGTGCTCGTCGTCGACCGCGACCGTCGCGGCCTCGGCGAGCGCGCCGTCGAGTTCGGCGGCATCCGAGAACGCGAACTCGAAGACGTGGCCGTCGTCGTAGACGGCGACGAAGCCGATCTCGCCCTCGCGTGCCGTGAGCACGATGCGATCCGGGTCGGGCAGCCACGACAGGTCGGGGCGCAGCATCCGCCCCTCCCCTTCGCGGGTGATCGCGAAGAAGTCGTGATCCGACCACTCGTCGCGCCGCGCAGCGGCCTCGTCCGAGGCCGAGCCGAGCAGCACGATCCCGGCGAACTCCGGCCGACTGCGCACGCCTTCTGCGAGGCCTCTGCTGAGATCTTCGAAACGCTCCGGGGTCGCCATCTGTCCTCCTGGGGTGAGGAAGGGGGATGCCGCGGCCCGCGGCATCCCCCTTCCGTGGTGTGCTTCAGCCCTTGGTCGCGCCCGCGGTGAGTCCGCCGACGATGTACTTCTGCAGGAGCAGGAACACGATGACGACGGGGATCGCGGCCATCACGGCACCCGCGGAGAACGCCGACCAGTCCGCGTAGCGCGGGTTGGAGACGAGCTTCGTGAGACCGACGACGAGCGTCTGCTTCTCCGGATCGATCAGCAGCACGCTCGCGATCATGTACTCGTTGATCAGGCCGATGAACGAGAGCAGGCCGACGACCGCGAGGATCGGCGCGACGAGACGCAGGATGATCGTGAAGAAGATGCGCGCGTGCCCGGCCCCGTCGATCTTCGCCGCCTCGTCGAGCTCGCGCGGGATCGTGTTGAAGAACCCGTACATGAGGTACGTGTTCACGCCGAGGGCGCCCCCGAGATAGATGAGGATCAGACCGCTCAGCGTGTTCAGTCCGATCGCGGGGAACCAGTCGCTGATCGCGCTGAACATGAGGAAGATCGCGACAACGGCGAGCATCTGCGGGAACATCTGCACGACCACGATCGTGATGAGGCCCACGCGGCGGCCGCTGAACCGCATGCGCGAGAACGCGTAGGCGGCGAGGGCGCCGATGAACACCATCGAGAACCCGGTGACGAGCGCGACGATCATCGTGTTGAGGAACCACTGCGCGTAAGGCACCTGCGGGTTCGTCAGCATGCGCACGTAGCTCTCGAGGCTGATCGACGAGAAGAGCTGATTGCTGCCGGTCAGCGTGCCGTTGGCGTTGAGCGAGGCCGACAGCACGTACACGAGCGGGAAGATCGCGAAGATCGACCCCACGATCGCCACGACGTGGCGCCAGCCCGTGTCGCGGAACCACTTTCCGAACCGGCGACGGCGGGCGGGCTTCACGACCTTCGGCGACGGCGCCATGCCGCCGACTGAGGTCTCGAACTGCTCGGCGGCGCTGCCGCCGGCGATCGCGGCCGACGCCTTCCGGGTGACGGTCTTGTCCGGGTGGGCGAGGCGGTTCTGGGATTCGGACATGTCAGCTCAGCTCCTCGAGCGCCTTGGTCCTGCGGAAACTGATGATGGCGATGACGGCCACGACGATGAAGATCAGGATCGTGAACGCCGACGCGAGTCCGTAGTCCCGGTTCTGCCCCGTGAAGGCCACCTTGTAGACCATCGAGATCAGGAGATCCGTATGGCCGACGGGGATCGTCGCGTCCTCGAACCTCGGCCCGCCGCCGGTGAGCATGTAGATGAGGTTGAAGTTGTTGAAGTTGAACGCGAACGACGCGATGAGGATCGGCGCCACCGTCACAAGCAGCAGCGGCAGCTTGATGCGGCGGAAGATCTGCCACGGGCTGGCGCCGTCCATGACGCCGGCCTCATTGACCTCTTCGGGGATGCCCTGCAGCGCGCCCATGCACACGAGGAACATGTAGGGGAAGCCGAGCCACAGGTTGACCAGGAGAACCGAGAACTTGGCCATCCACGGGTCGGTGAGCCACGGGATCTCGGCCCCGCCCAGCAGCACCTGGTTGATGAAGCCGAAGCTCTTGTTCATCATGCCGGCCCACACGAGCGCACCGAGGAACGCCGGGAACGCGTACGGGAGGATCAGCATGATCCTGTAGCCGTTCTTGAAGCGCATGCGCTTGTTCTGGAACAGCATCGCCAGGAGCAGCCCGAGGAAGAACGTCGAGGCGACCGAGACGATCGCGAACACGAAGGTCCACAGCGTGACCGCGATGAGCGGACCGCGGATGGATGCGTCGGTGATCGCTCGCACGAAGTTGTCGAAGCCCACGAAGACCTGCCAGCCCGGCAGCAGCTGCTCGCCGGACTCCGAGGTGAACGCGCCCTCGCCGGTGTCGGTGTACACCGTCCCCGTGGCGGTGTCGGTCATCGTGTCGGCGTCGGCGTCGTACACGAGCGTCGAGGTGTAGAGGTAGCCCTTCTGGCCGTCCTGGGTGCGGATCGCACCGTCGTTGGGATCGCTGCTGTAGGGCACGGCGAGCTGCTCGACCTCGGTGCTGCGTCCGAGCACCTCTGCGAAGGTCAGGCTGGTCCAGCCGTCCACGGCGACGGCCTTGCCGCCCTCCATCGTGGCGTCCACCGGTTCGAGAGGCTTCTGGTTCGTGCCGAGGGATGCCTCGCCGTCGGTCGGGTCGGTGACGAGGAGGCCCAGTTCGCCGACGCGCTCGACGACGGTCACCTCGAACGTCGGGGAATCCTCGACCCGCACGAGCGAGGACCGCATGAGCGATGCGATCGCCTGGTCCTTCGTGCCGTTGTGGCCCGTGCCGTAGTTGGTGAAGCCGATGTAGGCGGTGTAGGTGAGGGTGAAGATCTGGAAGACGACGAGCAGGATGATGCCCGGCGTCAGGTATTTCGCCGGGATCGCGCGGCGCGAGAAGTAGATCCAGTTGACGAGGATCGTGACCGCGGTCACCAGGGTCAGCACGAGCCACTCGTTGTGCAGGAAGAGCACGAAGACGGCGTACAGCGCGACGGCGTCGACGATCGCGAGCAGCGCGATCTTCAGCGCCACCCAGCGCAGCCTGCCGCCGGCGGCGTCCGCGATCCGCGCGGCGCTGCGCTGACGGGGGGTCGGCGTCTTCTCGGCCGTCTCGGCCTGGAGGGTGTCGGTCATGGAACGTCCTCGAAGTCGGGACCGGGACGGATGCCGCGGCATCCGTCCCGGTCGCCTGTCACGGTTGGGAACCGCTGTCTTACTTGATGGCCGCGCTCACGTCGTCGACGAGCTTCTGCCAGGTGGTGGTGGGGTCGGCGCCGTTGATGATGGCGGCCTCCGCGATGCCCCAGTACTGCCAGACCGAGCCCATGGCCGGGATCGCCGGCATCGGGACGGCGTCGGCGCCGACGGCCTGGAAGCCGGCGATGATCGGGTCGCTCGCGGCGGTGTCGGCAGCGGCGGTGAGGGCGGGCAGCACGTTGCCGGCCTTGAAGAGGTCGAGCTGGACGTCCTCGGTGCCGATGTAGTTGACGAGGAAGTCGTTCGCCGCCACCTTGTTGTCCGACTCCGAGCTCACGAAGAAGCCCTTGACGCCCGCGAAGGGCTGCGCGGGTGCGCTGGTCGGGCTGGGGATCGGGTCGATCGCGACGTTGATGCCGGCGTCGGTCGCCGCGCTGACGTTCCACGGGCCGGTCAGCCAGAAGGCCGCCTCGCCGGAGAGGAACTTGGTCTTGGCGATGTCACCGTCGATGTCGGTGTTGAAGTTGCCCGCGGCACCCTGCGCGCCGAGCCAGTTCGCGAACTCGAAGCCGCCCGGGTCGCCCATCTGCAGGTCGGTCGGGTCGTAGTTGCCCTCGGCGTCGGTGCCGAACACGGGAGCGCCGAACGCCGTCTGGAAGGGGTACAGGTGGTACGGGTTGCCCTCGGTGCCCTGCTCGACCACGAACGGCGTGGCGAGGCCGGCGGCCTGGCCCTTGCTGATCATGTCGTCGAAGCTCGTCGCCGGCTCGGCGATGATGTCGGCGTTGCGGAGGATCGCGATGTTCTCGACCGCGTAGGGGAGCATGTAGACCGTGCCGTCGTAGGTCGAGGCCTGGAGGGCGACCGGGAGGTAGCCGGAGGCGCTGTCGCCGAGCTCGATGGGGGCGACGACACCGTTGGTCGAGAGCTCGCCGAGCCAGTCGTGAGCGCCCATGACGACGTCGGGGCCCTTGCCCGTCGGCGCCTGCTGGATGAAGTCGTCCTTGATCTTGCTGACGTCCTTGCCGACGAGGTCGACCTTCACGCCGGTCTTCTCGGTGTACGCGTCTGCGGCGCCCTTGAGCGCGTCGACGCGCTCGGAGTCGACCCACACGGTCAGCGTCGACGAGCTGGAGTCCGTCGCCTTGGGGTCGGATGCCGTGCCCGCGCAGCCGGCCAGGCCCACCGTCACGGCGACGACGCCGCCGAGTGCGAGCCAGCTCTTCTTGTTCACCTTCATCGGTGCATGCCTCTCTGGAGTGCTGGGAGTGAGTCGGCCGCTCTGCCGAATCGCGGCGTCGCGGGGTGAGGACTCGATGCTTGCTCGGAATGCAAGCGCTTACATTGTTATCACGCGATCGCGATCGGTCAAGTACAAGAGGCCGCATTCGATATGCGTTCGTGATCTGCCGCATCCTCCGCAAGCGCTTCCAATCGGAGGTTTTTGCAAGCGTTTGCAGTTCGCCGGCGCGGGATGCGGTCCGGGATGCCGCGACGACACTCCGCGGCGGACTCGGGATGCCGTCCGGATGCCGCGAGGAGACTCCCCGGCGGACTCGGGATGCGCTCCGGGATGCCGCGACTAGACTCCCCGCATGGCTGATTCCTCGTTCGACATCGTCTCCAAGATCGACCGTCAGGAGGCCGACAACGCTCTGAACCAGGCCCGCAAGGAGGTCGAGCAGCGCTACGACTTCAAGGGCACGGATGCATCCATCGAGTGGAGCGGCGAGCAGATCCTCATCAAGGCCAACAGCGAGGAGAGGGCGAAGGCCGTGCTCGACGTCTTCCAGTCGAAGCTCATCAAGCGCGGCATCTCCCTGAAGTCGCTCGACTCCGGCGAGCCCGTCGCCAGCGGCAAGGAGTATCGCATCACGTCCTCGCTCAAGGAGGGCATCTCGCAGGAGAACGCGAAGAAGATCGGCAAGATCATCCGCGACGAGGGGCCCAAGTCCGTCAAGTCGCAGATCCAGGGCGACGAGCTGCGCGTGCAGTCGAAGAGCCGCGACGACCTCCAGGAGGTCCAGCGCCTGCTGAAGGCGGCCGACCTCGACGTCGATCTGCAGTTCGTCAACTACCGCTGACTCGGGTGCGCCGGCGGGGAGCTCCTCGGCCGGCGGGCCCGCGGTCCGTGCTGCGGTCAGTGAACCGGCATCCCTCCGGTGACGGCGATCGTCTCGCCGACCACATAGCTGGCTTCCTGCGAGGCGAGGAACACGAAGGCCGGAGCGAGCTCGACCGGCTGCCCGGCGCGTCCCATCGGCGTCTGAGCTCCGAACTCCTCGATCTTCTCGTTCGGGACGAACGCCGGCTGCAGAGGCGTCCATACCGGCCCCGGTGCGACGCCGTTCACGCGGATGCCGCGCTCGATCAGCTGCTGGCCCATCGCGCGGACCCAGTTGGCGATACCGGCTTTCGACACGGCGTACTCCGCCAGCGACGGGGACGGATGGAAACCCTGGACGCTCGAGGTGGCGATGATGGCGGCGCCCGGCTCGAGGTGGGGTGAGGCCGCCTTCGTGAGCCAGAAGAGCGGGTAGATGTTCGCCTCGAGGACGTGGTCGAGCGTCTTCGTCTCGAAGTCGTCGATGCTGTCGACCGTCGGCATGGTCCCGGCGTTGATGACCAGGATGTCGAGGCCCCCCAGCTCGTCCACCGCCTGCGTCACGACCTGCTCGTCGACGGACTCCTCCTGGAGATCGCCCGGCAGCAGCACTGCCGTGCGGCCTTCGGCGCGGATCAGCTCGGCCACCTCCTCTGCCTGCTCCTGCTCGACGGGGAGGTAACTCAGCGCGACGTCCGCGCCCTCGCGCGCGAACGCGATCGCAACCGCACGGCCGATGCCCGAATCGGCGCCGGTGATGAGCGCTTTGCGTCCGGGCAGCCGTCCTTTGCCGATGTAGCTCTTCTCGCCGTGATCCGGCGCAGGATCCATCTTGCGGATGTCGCCGGGGCCCTCCTGCTGCTGCGGCGGGAAGGGCGGTCGCGGGTACTGGCTCGTCGGGTCCTGGGCGGTGTACATGTCGGTCATGCCCAGACGATAAGCCGCGACCCCGGCCTGCCGTTTGGGGGTTGCGTCGAGCGGTCCTGAGGCATATTCGGTGTCACCGATCCCTCGAGCTTCTGTGCCGGCGTGGCGGAAAGGCGCCCGTCGCGCAACCCCTGCCCGCCGCCGAGGCGGGCGCCCTACCGTGGCAAAGGTGAGCAGCTCTGGCGATCAGACCCACGGAGCCGTGCCCCCGCTGCGCTCGTATGCACCGATCGGCGACGGGCGCACCGTGGCGCTGATCGGACTGCGAGGGCAGGTCGACTGGATGCCGATCCCCGACCTCGACTCCCTGCCCGTGTTCGCGCGACTGCTCGACGACGAGACCGGTGGATGCATCGAGCTCGCGCCCGTGGAGGAGTTCACGGTCAAGCGACGCTATGTCGCGGAGACCAACGTGCTGCGCACGACGTTCACGACCGCCCGCGGCACGGCCACCGTCACAGACGCCCTGGTCACGGGCATCGCGGGACGACTTCCCTGGGCCGAGCTGGCGCGACGCATCGACGGGGTGAGCGGCGATGTCACCTTCGCCTGGCGGGTCGCACCCGGCACCGCGCTGGGCACGGCGTCACCGTGGATCGAGCGCACGGAGCGGGGCCCGATCATCCGCACCGGCGACACCACGATCGCCGTCACGGGGAGCGATCACGGGCCGCGCGCCCGGCGCTCCGATGCGCCGGCAGCCGTCGAGCTCGCGGGGAGATTCACGACCTCCGCGGATTCGCGTCACCTGCTGATCGTCGTGGCGACCCACGACGAGCCGCTGCACATCCCGGTGGCGGAGAACGTGGACAGGAGCATCGATCGCACGATCGCCGGGTGGCGCACGTGGTCGCGCGAATTCGCCTATGAGGGGCCGTGGAGCTCCGCGGTGCAGCGCAGCGCCCTCGCGCTGAAGCTGCTCATCTTCAGCCCGACGGGTGCCATCGCCGCCGCGGCCACGACGTCGCTTCCCGAGAGCCCGCGCGGCGGCAAGAACTGGGACTACCGCTTCGCCTGGATCCGCGACCTGGCCTACACCGCCCACGCGCTCGTCGGCTTCGGACTGCGCGAAGAGACGCACGCCGCCATCTCCTGGCTCGTGCGCACGATCCGTGAGAACGGGCCGGAGCTCCACGTGTTCTACGGGCTGGACGGAAGCGTCCCCGCCGGTGTGCACGAATACGACGCTCCGGGATGGAACCTGATCCGACCCGTCGTGACCGGCAATCCCGCCCAAGGCCAGCTGCAGCTCGGCGTGTACAGCGACCTGTTCGCGATCTGTCGCACGTACGTCGACGCCGGCAACGTGCTCGACGTCGCGACCGCGCGGATGCTCACGCAGGTCGCCGACCGCGTGTGCGACGTGTGGCGCAACCCCGATTCCGGAATGTGGGAGCTGGCGGAGCAGCGGCACTACACCTCGTCGAGGATGGGATGCTGGCAGGCGCTGCGAGACGCCGTCCATCTCGCCCACGCCGGCCAGCTGGACGGGAGCGCCGAGCGATGGGGCGCCGAGCAGGCGCGCATCGCGGACTGGATCCACCAGAACTGCTGGTCTGCTGACCGGCGGAGCTATGTCATGCATCCCGGCACCGATGATCTCGACGCCTCGGTGCTGCTGCATGCCATGAGCGGCTTCGATCGCGGCGAGCGGATGTCGCAGACGATCGACGCTCTGACGACGGAACTCGGTTCGGGGGCGCACCTGTTCCGGTACTCGGGGGTCAAGCGCGAGGAGTTCCCCTTCGTCGCGTGCAGCTTCTGGCGCGTCGCCGCCCTCGCGTGTGTCGGACGTGGCGACGAAGCCCGCACGCTGATGGACGCGCTCGTCGCGGACGCCAATGACGTGGGCATCCTCGCCGAGATGATCGACCCGGCGACCGGAGACTTCTGGGGCAACCTCCCGCAGGCGCTGAGCCACCTCGCCCTCATCACCGCTGCGCTCGCCGTCCGCGACCTCACGGAGCGGGAGGAATGACTCGGGCTCGGCATCCCGAACCGGATCGTCACCGGCGGTGACCTGGGGACCGTCTGAGCGCATCCCGCTCATCGTCGTCGGCTGCCGCCGGGCGCGGCCCCGCCGCACGAACCATCGCTAGCCTGAATCCGTGCGATTCGGAACCTTCATTCCCCAGGGCTGGCGATTCGATCTCGTGGGCATCGATCCCGCGGAGCACTGGGCGGTGATGAACGGGCTCGCCGAGCGCGCCGACGCCGGGCCATGGGAGTCGCTGTGGGTGTACGACCACTTCCACACGACGCCGGTTCCCAGCGACCAGGCGACGCACGAGGCGTGGACGCTCATGGCGGCCTTCGCCGCGTCGACCAGCCGCATCCGCCTCGGCCAGATGTGCACGTGCATGGGGTACCGCAATCCCGCCTACCTCGCCAAGGTGGCCGCGACCGTCGACATCATCTCGGGCGGCCGCGCCGAGATGGGCATCGGCGGCGGCTGGTACGAGCACGAGTGGCGGGCCTACGGCTACGGATTCCCCGAGATCCCGCAGCGACTCCGGATGCTGCGCGAGGGCGTCGACATCATGCATCAGGCGTGGACAACCGGGAGCGCCACACTCGACGGCCGGCACTACCAGGTCGACGGCGCGATCGTCCGTCCGCTCCCGCTGCAGGAGGGCGGCATCCCGCTCTGGATCGCCGGAGGTGGCGAGAAGGTGACGCTCAAGATCGCCGCCCAATACGCGTCGTACACGAACTTCGCGGGCTCGCTCGACGACATCGACCGCAAGAGCGCCGTCCTGAGGGGCCACTGCGACGCGATCGGACGGGACTTCGCCGAGATCACGAGGTCGTCCAACTTCAACACGATCGTGGGAACGACGGAGGCGGAGGCGCGCGAGCGGCTCGCCATCGTGAAAGAGCGCCTCGTGCCGCACGTCGGCCACGAGCGCGCCGACCACATCGAGCGCGACTACCTGGACTCCCCCGCGTTCGGGTCGACGGAGCAGGTCGCCGAGCGGCTCGCGGAGCGCCGGCGGCATGGCATCGACTACGCGATCCACTACTTCCCGGAGGCCGCGTACGACCCCTCGGGCATGGAGCTGTTCGAGCGCGAGGTCATCCCGGCGCTGTCCTGAGTCAGCGCCGATCGCGCGTCGGCTCGCGGCTCCCCCAGTCGGCGATCGGCCCGCCGTTCGGCCCGTGCGCGCGGACGAAGGCGGCGTGCACCCGCTCGCAGGCGATCTTGAGCGAGGTCGCCCACCCGATGACCTCGCCGCGGTACACGGTCTTGTAGCGCACGTCGGCGCCGTTCATGACGCGGCGGATCTCGATCTGGCCGTACGCGCGGCCCTGCGCGTCGAGCATGCGCCACGTGCCCGTGGGCCCTTCGACCGCGCTCAGGATCGGGTGCCAGTCGGTCATCGCCCGGAGATTCCTTCCTCCGGCCGATACGTCGAGGCTACGCCGATCCGCCGACATCCGTCAGGGCGTGTGTCACTCGAGTGCGCCCCGCGTCAGCCACCCCTCCAGCGCGCGGTAGGCGGCATCCCGAGCGTCCCCTCTCGAGAGGAAGACGTCGTGGATCGCGCCGTCGATGCGGGCGATCGTCACGGCGCGGCCGATGCGCGTCGCCGCCTTGGCGATGTCGTCGACGACGAGCACCGAGTCGGACGACGACATGGCGTCGCTCCACGTGAGCTGCAGGGCGGAGTGCGCCGACAGCAGGACGAGCGCGGGGCATCCCACCTCGATGCCGAAGGCGACCTGCCGATGCCCCTCGAGGATCGCGGCGAACCAGGCGGGGTGCGTCGGGAACCCGAACTCGGGCCGCCACTCGTCGCGGTAGCCCTCCGCCGGGAGCACTCCCACCTCCCGCTGCGCTCTCGTGTAGAAGCCGAGGTCGACGGCGGGATGCGAGCCCCGCGGATCCCACCGCGCCCGCGCCTGCACGAGCGGTGCGAGCGCCTGCCGGCCCATCGCGCCGAGCTGCAGCTCGAGCCACGGGCTGTTGAGGACGAGCGCCGCGACCTCCCTGGGATGCCGGGCGGCCCACAGCGCGAGCGTGAGACCGCCGGTCGAGTGCCCGAGCAGCACGAGCCGCCGTCCGCGGCGACGGCCCATCGCGTCGAGAGCCGCGGCGATGTCGGCGTCGTAGTCGCCCAGGTCGGTGATGAAGCCGGGCGTCTGCCCGGGACGCAGGCTCCGGCCGTACTTCCGCAGGTCGAGGGCGTGGAACCGGGCGCCCAGGCCATTCCAGAAACGGGCCTGCGCCGGCTGGAAGAAGTAGTCCGACCAGCCGTGCACAGACAGCACGTCGACGTCGTGCAGCGGTCCCAGCACCGAGCGGAGGGGATTCGGGATGCTGCGCACCAGCGTCGCGACGATCGGCCCCTCGTCGTCCTCCCCGAGCATCAGCGTCCGCTGCTCGAAGCCCTCGCCGAGGATGTCGGGCGCCCACTCGCCTGCCATGCGCCTCAGCCTACGGAGGAGCGGCGAACGCGGCATCCCTCAGCGCGGCGCCGCGTGCTCGAGTGCCTCGGAGAACTGACCGAGCAGTGTCGTGAAGACGGTGCGCGACGAAACCGAGGCGAGGCGTGCTGTCTCGCCGCGCAGCATGACCGACAGGAAGCACATACCGCCGCGCCGCTGCAATCCCGCGCATCAGCGGGTCGGCCACGACGATGCGGAGGCCAGCCTTCGTGGCCGACCCGTCGGGCGCAGCGGCCTGAGCCGCGTCGATCGCCGAGCTATGGGCCTCGGCCGCGGCGTCGACCTCGGCGACACGATCCATCGCCTTGTCCAAGACGGTGCGCGCCGCAGCAGGGTCGATGCTCCACGTCACTGCGCAGCTCCTTCCGTCCGGCTCTTCACCTTATGTGGACGCCGGGGCGCGGCATCCGTCCGTCACTCGTCCTCAAGGTCGGAGGAATGCACGGAAGTCGGAGGAGTCCGGCCGGATTCTCCGACGTTCGTCGCATTCTCCGACGTTCGTCGCGCTCTCCGGCGTTCGCGGACGCCGGAGACAGCGTCAGTCGCGGGAGATGGAGATCATCTCGTCGCGGGGCACGACCTTGATGCGGGCGCGGCCGTGCGGCTCGCCGAGCTCGATCTCGTGGCTGTCGAGGCGGTGCCATCCGTCGAGGTCGGTCCACAGCACGTTGCGCGAGGCGAGGAGAGCGGGGATCGCGTCCTCGGACGGGTCGGTGGGCTGCCACCACGTCCCCTGGTCGTTGATGAGGTGGCGGATCGTCTCCATCGCGTCGGACTTCGTGTGGCCGATGAGGCCGACGGGGCCGCGCTTGATCCAGCCGGTCGCGTACACGCCCGGCACGCGCTGGTTGGAGTCGGGATGCAGCGCCTGGCCCTCGCGGTTCGGGATCACGCCGTGCCGCTCGTCGAACGGCACGCCGTCCAGCGGCGAGCCGAAGTAGCCCACGGCGCGGTAGATCGCCTGGATCGGGATCTCGCGGATCTCGCCGGTGCCGACGACGCTCCCCTCGCCATCGGGGCGCGTGCGCTCCCAACGGAAGGCGGCGACGCGTCCCTCGGCGTCCTTCACGACTTCGAGGGGCTTCGCGTAGAAGTGCAGATGCAGACGACGGGATGCCGTGCCCCCGGCGTTGTTGACCGAGTCGCGCTTGCGCCACGACTGCAGCACGCGGTCGATGACCATGACCTGCTTGTTGCTCGCGATCGCCGCCTGCGACGCCTCGTCGTAGTCGAAGTCCTCGTCGTACACGACCATGTCGACGTCGTTCAGCTCGCCGAGCTCGCGCAGCTCGAGCGGTGTGAACTTGACGTTCGCGGGGCCGCGGCGCCCGAACACGTGGACGTCGGTGACGGGCGAGGCCTTGAGCCCCTCGTACACGTTGGCCGGGATCTCGGTGGGCAGGAGGTCGTCGGCGTGCTTCGCGAGCATGCGCGAGATGTCGAGCGCGACGTTGCCGTTGCCGATGACGGCGACGGACTGCGCCTCGAGCGGCCATTCGCGCGGCACGTCGGGGTGCCCGTCGAACCAGCTGACGAAGTCGGCGGCGCCGTACGAGCCGACGGCGTCGATGCCGGGGATGTCGAGGTCGGCATCGCGGATCGCGCCCGTCGCGAAGATGACCGCGTTGTAGTGGCGCTTGAGATCGTCGAGCGTGATGTCCTCGCCGAAGCGGACGTTGCCGAAGATGCGGATGTCGCCGCGGTCGAGCACTTCGCGCAGGGCCGTGATGATGCCCTTGATGCGCGGGTGGTCGGGGGCGACGCCGTAGCGCACGAGGCCGTAGGGCGCGGGCAGCTGCTCGAACAGGTCGATCGAGACGTCGAACTTGCGCTCCGCCTTGAGCAGGATGTCTGCGGCGTAGATGCCGGCCGGGCCGGCGCCGACGATCGCTAGGCGGAGCTTGGTCATGGGGGTCCTTTCGATGCTCGGCACGGCGCGCGTCAGCGCGCGTTCGAGGCCGCGGTCAGCTGGAGCGGTCGGCGACGGCCTGCGCGAAGCGCGTGAGGCCTTCGCGGACCGGTCCGCCGGGGATCGGGGCGAGCGCGTCGATCGCGTCCTGCGACCACTGATGCGCGAGGTCGAGCGTCGCGCGCGTCGCCTCGTGCTCGCGGAGAGCCGCGAGCGGCTCGTCGAGCAGGGCAGGGTCGCCGCCGTCGGCGATGCGGGCGACGCCCTCGTCGATGCGCTCGCGGAGCACGACGGACGAGCTGTCGCCGAGCTGCCCGAGCAGGAGGTAGGGCATCGTGGGGACGCCCGCGCGGAGGTCGGTGCCCGGGACCTTGCCCGTCTCACCGGGATCGGCCGACAGGTCGATGACGTCGTCGAGGAGCTGGAAGGCCACCCCCGCCTTTTCGCCGAAGACCGACATCGGCTGCTCGAACTCCTCCGGTCCGCCGCCGAAGGTCACGCCGACCTGAGCTGCGGCCGCGATGAGCGAGCCGGTCTTGTCGGACAGCACCTGCAGGTAGAACTCGACCGGGTCGTCGCCGTCCTGCGGGCCCACGGTCTCGTGCATCTGGCCGAGCACGAGCCGCTCGAACGTGTCGGCCTGCAGCCGGATGGCCCGCTCGCCGTGCCGCGCCATGATCTGGCTCGCGCGCGAGAACAGCAGGTCGCCGGTGAGGATCGCGATGCTGTTGCCCCACACCGCATGAGCGCTCGGGATGCCGCGGCGCTTGTCTGCGGCATCCATCACGTCGTCGTGGTAGAGCGAGCCGAGGTGCGTCAGCTCGAGCGCGGTGGCCCCCTCGACGACCTGGTCGGTCGTACCGGCGCCCAGCTGCGCCGTCAGCAGCGCGAGCATGGGCCGCACGCGCTTGCCGCCCGCCTCGTAGAGGTAGCGGCTGGTCACGTCCGCGAGCGGATCGGTGATGTGGAGCTCGTCCTTGAGGGTCTCGTCGACGCGCTCGAGGCCCGCTTCGACCGTCTTGAGCAGCCGACGGGACCTCGGGCCCGCGAAGACGCGGTCGGTGAGGCCCAGCTTGCTCGCGAGACGCGAGCCCGGCGCTGAGGGAGTCACCTTGACAGCCTACCGGGCAGGCTCGGACGCGCGCGGCTTGCGGGCGCGGTGGAGGGCGACGATCCCGAACGACAGGTTGCGGTACGCGACATCGGTCCACCCCGCCTCGCGCACCCAGCCCGACAGCGTGCGCTGATCGGGCCAGTCCTTGATCGACTCGTTGAGGTAGTCGTACGCCTCGGCGTTGGAGCTCACGGCCTTCGCAACGGTCGGGAGGATGCGGTCGTTGTAGAAGCGGTAGAGCCCGTTGAAGGTGCGCGACGGCGGGTGCGAGAACTCGCACACGACGAGCCGGCCGCCGGGCTTCGTGACGCGCAGCAGCTCGCTCAGCGCCTTCTTCGGCTCGTTGACGTTGCGCAGCCCGAACGACATCGTCACGGCGTCGAACTCGTCGTCGCCGAACGGCAGGGCCGTGGCATCCGCTTCGACGAACGACAGATTCGGGATGCCGCCGTGCCGGCGTCGCCCCTCCGCGATCATGCCCGGCGAGAAGTCGGCCGCGACGACCTCGGCGCCGCTGCGCGCGAGGCTGACGCTCGAGGCGCCCGTGCCGGCGGCGAGGTCGAGGATGCGCTGCCCCGGACGCGGGGCGACGGCGCGCGTCGTGGCGACGCGCCAGAGCTGGTCGTTGCCGAGGCTCAGGACGGTGTTGGTGCGGTCGTAGCCGGGCGCGACCTCGTCGAACATGCCGCTCACACGGCCCGGGTCTTTGCCCAGGTCGGCGCGGTGGGGCTCGTGGCCGGCGGAGCTGGGGGTCACCCGACGAGTCTAGGCGTCCGCCGCCGTGAGGCTCTCGAGTCGGGCCACCCAGCGCGCGATGGTCCCGTCGTCGAACGGGACCTCGTGCGCGCGGACGCGCTGCTCCAGGTCGACGGCGAGCGCCTCGAGCTTCTCGACGAGGTCGAGCGGATAGCCGTAGGCGACGCGGTGCTCGTCCCACTCGTCGCGGTCGTCGATCCAGATGCCGCGGCCGTCGCGGGTGTCGACGACGTCGAGGTCCATGTCGATGCCGACGGGCTCGGCATCCTGCCAGCGGAGGTCCCACGCGATGTCGATGTACACGCGGTAGGTGCCCGGGGCGACATTGAAGGTGGCCGCATAGTCGCCGCTCGGAGGCATGAGCGTCACGTTGGCCACCTCGACGGCGAAGTCGCGGCTCGGCCGGCGGCTGCGCCATCCCGGAAGCTGGCCGAACCAGTCGCCCCACTCGTCGGCGCCGAGGTAGACGCATTCGTGCACCCAGTGCTCGCCGCCACCCCACTTGGTCCACCGGAATTGCAGCCGCGTCCCCGGCTCGGGGCGGATCGGGCGCGCATCTTCAGACACGAAGCCGAGTCTAGGCTGGTTGTGTGATCGACCCGCCCCGCCCGCCGCGTCTGGTGGTCGAGACCCGGGAGGTCGATCCCGACCTGGACCTCCTCGGCTTCGCCGACCCGCGCCTGCCCCTCGCCTGGCTCCGCCGCGGCGACGGCATCATCGGCGTCGGACGTGCCGTCGCGGGATTCGAGACGGGAGGGGTGGATGCCTCCCCCGCCGCCGCATGGCGCGAGATCGCGGCGTCTGCCGAGCTCGACGACCCCCTTCGGCTTCCCGGCACCGGGCTCGTCGCCTTCGGAGCGCTCCCCTTCGACCGGCGCTCGCGCTCGGCGGGGCGGCTCATCGTGCCCGAGGCCGTCGTCGGCCGACGCGACGGACGGGCGTGGATCACCCGCATCCGCGCCGCTGACGCGGCGTTCGCCGGTGTCGAGCCCATCCCGTACGGCTCCTACTGGTCGGCCACCCTCGGCCCCGGGGCGCTCGACCCCGCCGGATACCAGGCCGCCGTGCGCACGGCCCTCGACGCCATCGCGGCCGGTGAGGTCGGCAAGGTCGTGCTCGCGCGCGACCTCGTGGGCACCGTGCCGGCCGACGCCGACCTGCGCCGTCTCGTGCGGGCCCTCGCGACGGGATACCCCGACACCTGGACGTTCGCGGTCGACGGCCTCATCGGCGCGAGCCCCGAGACCCTCGTGACGGTCGACGACGGCACCGTCACCGCCCGAGTGCTCGCCGGGACGTTCCCGCGCGGCGCCGACGCGGACGACGATGCCGAGGCATCCCTCGCCCTCTCGCACAGCGCGAAGGACCTCGACGAGCACCGGTACGCCGTGCAGAGCGTCCTCGAGGCGCTCGCTCCCCACACGACCGAGCTTCGTGCCGACGCCGAGCCGTTCACGCTGGAGCTGCCCAACCTCTGGCACCTCGCGACCGACGTCGCGGGCGACCTCGCCGACCACGCCTCGTCGCTCGACCTCGTCGCGGCACTCCACCCGACGGCGGCGGTCGCCGGGACGCCGACGGATGCCGCGATCGAGGTGATCCGCCGCATCGAGCCGTTCGACCGCGGGCGGTATGCCGGACCTGTGGGCTGGGTGGACGCGAACGGCGACGGCGAGTGGGCGATCGCCCTGCGCTGCGCGCAGATCGGGCCGGCCGCGGGGGGCGCCACGATCCCCGTCGTCGCGCACGCCGGCGCCGGCATCGTCGCCGGCAGCGACCCCGAGACGGAGCTGCTGGAGACGCGGGTGAAGTTCCGGCCCATCGTCGACGCGCTGGCCTGAGGCTCCTCGCGGGTTGAGGCTCGACCCCTCGACAAGCTCGGGGACCGAGGTGCATCTACAAGAAGTATTGCACAACATTTCTTGCGGATGTACCGTGACGGCATGGCACGTCG
The DNA here is from genome assembly GCF_039614715.1 of Microbacterium sp. AZCO. GTDB lineage: Bacteria > Actinomycetota > Actinomycetes > Actinomycetales > Microbacteriaceae > Microbacterium. The sequence continues at coordinate 2,525,836 of NZ_CP154857.1, forward strand.
CGAGATCCACGTCGAAGACCCCTCCGCACTTCGCGCGATCGCGCACCCGCTGCGACTGAAGATCATCGGGCTGCTGCGCCTGGAGGGGCCGCTCACGGTCGGTGCGCTCGGAGAGCGGGTGGGCGCGGCATCCGGATCCGTCAGCTACCACCTCGCCACCCTCGAACGGCACGGGTTCGTCGAGCAGGCACCCGAGCTCGCCCGCGACGGGCGCGAGCGGTGGTGGCGCGCGTCAGCCGACTACACGACTGTCGACGCGATGGAGCTGCAGGGAGATCCGGCGAAGCGCGAGGCGGGTCTCGCGCTCCGGCGCACCATCGTGCAGTCGTACGCCGTCGAGACGCTCGCGTATCTCGACATGGAGTCGTCCCTGGAGCCCGAGTGGATCGAAGCCTCGACCCAGAGCGACGACATGCTGTGGCTCACCGCCGACGAGCTGCGTCAGCTCAGCGCCGACCTCGATGAGGTCGTCCGCAGCTGGCGCGAGCGGGGCGGCCGCGACCGTGAGGGCGCCCGGGCGGTGCGCGCGATCTACTCGACGTTCCTGCGGCCATGAGCACCTCCGTCACTGTCCGGCGCACGCCCCTCGTCGCGCTCCTCGCGGCCGACGGCGTCTCGCGCCTCGGCAACGCCGTCACGATCGTCGCGATCCCGCTCATCGCGCTCGACATCGCCCGCACTCCCCTCGCCGCGGCGGCGGCCGGCATCGCGGCGACCGTTCCGCTCGTCATCGGAGGACTCGTCGGCGGAGTCGTCGTCGACCGGCTCGGCTTCCGGCGGGCCAGCATCGTGGCGGACGCCGCGAGCGGCGTCACGGTGCTCGCGGTGCCCGTGCTCGCGGCGATGGACGCGCTGCCGCTCTGGGCGCTCCTCGTGCTCGTGCTGCTCTCGAACCTGCTCGACGCGCCCGGCGCGGCGGCCCGGTCGAGCCAGCTGCCCGAGCTGGCCGAGCTCGCGGGCACGGGGCTCCCCCGCGCTGCCGCCGCGCAGGCGACGGTGTCGCGGACGGCGACGATGCTCGGCGCCGCGGTGGCGGGCCTGCTCGTCGCGACGGTCGGCGCGGCGCCCGCCATGTACCTCAACGCCGCGGCCTTCGGCGTCGCGATCCTCCTGACGCTGCTGTTCGTGCCGCGGGTCGAGCTGCCCGAGAACGCCGAGGACACCGCCGGCGGATGGAGCGGTCTCACGGCCGGCATCCGCTTCGTCTGGCGTACGCCCCTCGTCCGCGCGGTCGTCCTCATGGTCGTGATCACCAATGCGATCGACGTCGCCGGCTACACCGTGCTCAAGCCGCTCTACGCGCAGGGGCTCGGCAACGACGGTGCGGCGCTGGGCATCATGATCGCGTGCATGTCCGGCGGAGCTCTCGTCGGCGCCGCGCTGTACGGGATCGTCGGCGATCGCGTGCCGCGGCACGCCCTCTTCGTCACGCTCTTCCTGCTCGCCGGCGTGCCGCCCTACTTGACGCTCGCGCTGCACCCGCCGTTCGTCGTCGTGGCGATCGTGCTCGTGCTGTCGGGACTCGCCGCGGGCCCGCTCAACCCGCTCATCGACTCTGCGCTGTTCCGGCTCATCCCGCCCGGCATCCGCGCCCGTGCGCTCGGCGCGATCACGGCCGGCGTCACGGCCGCGATGCCGTTCGGCAGTCTCCTGGCCGGTCTCGGCGTCGACGCCTTCGGACTGACGGCGACGCTCCTGCTGGCATCCCTCTCCTATGCCGTCGCCGTGGTCTCGCTCGGCTTCGGGCGGCGCTGGAAGGGCTTCTGACCCCACGGCGCGGCATCCCGAACCCACACTCCGCGACCGATCCCACACTCGATGCGCGCCCACCGGGTGTGGGTTGGCGCACCGAGTGTGGGCTCGCGGTGAGAGAGCGGGTCAGATCGAGCGCTGGTAGGCGCGGATCGCGCGGACCGACCACAGGAACGCGAGCGCGGCGAGCACGGCCAGCCCTGCCGCCTGCCACCAGCCGTTCGACGGGTAGGAGCCGTCGAGGCCGCCGCGACCGAGCTCGACGGCCCACGTCATGGGGTTCCAGCGCGACACGTTCTGCACCCACTCCGGCATGAGATCGGCCGGCATCATCGTCGTCGAGAGGAACGTCGCCGGGAGCACGATGAGCTGCGACAGGCTGATCAGCGCGATCTGATTGCGCGTCGTGAGCGCCACCGCCGTCGACATCGAGCAGAAGATCGTCGCGAGGAGTGTCGCGACGCCGAGGGCGACGGCCATGCCGCCGATGCCGCCCGGGTACCGGGCGCCGGCGAGCCAGCCGATGCCGAGGACGACGACCGACTGCAGCACGTTGATGATGAGCTGCTGGACGAGCTGTCCCGTGATGATCGCGGTCCGCGAGATCGGCGACGTGAGGTACTGGTCCATGACGCCCGAGTTGATGTCGTCGATGTAGCCCGTTCCGGCCCACGCGCCCGAGTAGAGCACGGTCATCATCAGGATGCCGGGCACGAGGTAGTCGATGTACCCGTCCCCGCCGAACTGCGGCAGCGCCCCGAGCGCCGAGAAGACGCCGCCGAACAGCACGATCCAGATGATCGGCTGGATGAGCGACATGACGGGTCCCCACGCCTGGCGGAAACCCGAGATGAGCCAGCGTCGGGTGACCTGCCCGGTCTGGGTGAACCAGCCCGAGCGGGCCGGGGTCGCAGTGGTGGCGCTGAGCGCGATGGTCGTCATGCCGCCGCTCCTGTCTGTGTCGCGGCGGCCGATCCGGTCGAGGGGTCGCCGAAGGTGTGGCCGACGAAGTGCAGATACACGTCGTCGAGGGTGGGGTGGGATGCCGAGACCTGGCCGTAGCGGATGCCCGCGGCATCCAGCGAGGCGATGACGGCTCCGACGGCGGCCGACGCGTCGTCGGTCCGGGCGGCGAGGATCCCGTCGATTCCGGATGCCTCGACCACGATGTCGCGCAGGCCCGCGACGCGCGCCACGGCGGCGCGCACGGCCGCGACATCGGGCTCGACGAGCGAGACGCGGAGCGAATCGCCGTGCAGCGCCGCCTTGAGCGCCTCGGGCGTGCCCTGCACGACGGCTCGTCCACCGCTGACGAGGAGCAGGTCGTCGGCGAGGCGATCGGCCTCCTCCATGTAATGCGTCGTGAGCACGACGGTGAGCGCCTCCTCGCCGGACAGGCGCCGGATCTCGGCCCACATCGCCGCACGCGCCTCCGGATCGAGGCCCGTCGTCGGCTCGTCGAGGAACAGCACCTTCGGCCGGTGCACGAGGGCCGCCGCGACGTCCAGGCGGCGGCGCATGCCTCCCGAGAAGGTCGAGACGGGGCGACGGGATGCCTCGGCCAGGCCGAAGTCGTCGAGCAGCCGGGCGGCACGCGCCCGTGCGTCGGCCGATGCGATGCCCCGGAGGCGAGCGGCGATCTCGAGGTTCTCGGTCGCCGTGAGCACGGGGTCGGTGCTCGAGCCCTGCGAGACGTAGCCGATGGCGGCGCGGACGGCGTCGGGGTTGCGGAGCACGTCGTGCCCCGAGACCCGGGCGGAGCCGCTCGTGGGCTTGGACAGCGTCGTGAGGATCTTCGTCGTCGTCGACTTGCCGGCGCCGTTCGGTCCGAGGAGGCCGAAGACGCGGCCGGCCGGCACGGTGAAGCTCAGTCCGTCGAGAGCCCGCACGGCGGGCTTGCGCGCTCGACCGGGATAGACCTTCACGAGGTCTTCCGCAACGATCGCGGGTGTGTCGTTTTCGGGCATGGCGAAGCATCCCTTCTTTCTGATGAGGGTGGTGGGTGTCGCGAGGTGCGGTCAGGGTTTCCTGCGGGCACCGAACATCATGTTGGCGAGCACGAGCATCATGACGGCGAAGCCGCCGACGAAGGCGAGCAGCCCCCACCACCAGCCCACCGTGAAGATGAGCAGCACGATGACGGCGAACGTGACGATCCAGATGACGGCGGTGTAGATGCCGAAGCGCGCCGCCGTCTCCGGCTCGTCCTCGAAGCGGTTGCTCACCTCGAGGTTCCACGCCGCGCGCGTCCATGCCTTCTTGCGGTTGGTCTGCGTCGCCGCGAGCCAGCTGAAGGCGACGATGGATGCCACGAGCAGCAGCGCCGCGACGACGAGGACGCCGACCGCCGTGAGATCGACCGCGAAGACGGCGCCGAGCGCGAGCGCCTCGAGCCCGCCGAACGTCGCGAGACCGAAACCCACCGCCCTGCCGGTGGGAAGCGGGTGGTTGGTCGTCGTCTCCTGCCGCAGCGCGTCGGCGGTGACGATCCCGAGCGGCAGCGAGACCGCGAGGCCGAGGGCCACGAGGCCCGCCGTGCCGACGGGCACGATCGCGAAGGCCCCGAGCACGAGCAGCACCAGGGCGACGGCGGCGATGAGGCTCAGCACGACGGTGCGCACGACGAATCCGCTCTTGGGGCGGACGCGGTGGCGGAGGAAGGCCGCCTGGGCGCTCTCGGGGGCGGCCGGAGCCGCGGCATCCCTTCCCCCGTCCAGAAGATCGCGCACGTCGCCGAGCTCCGCGATCGCGAGTCGAGCCGCCTCGGCGGGGGAGCTGCCGGAGGCCTCGAGCTCGTCGACGCGGGCGATGAGGTTGGCACGCACCTCCTCCTTGAGGTCCTGCGCGTCGGGGGTCATCTCGACGCCCTGGAACGCCTCGTCGAGGAGGCGGTGGATGTCGGTGTTCATTGCTGTTCCTTCACGTCGAGGAGGGAGTCGATGATGCGTCGCGTGGCGACCCAGGCGGACACGTTCGAGCGGTACACGGAGCGCCCCGCGTCGGTGATGCGGTAGTACTTGCGGCGGCCGCCCTGCGTCTCGTCGCCCCAGTACGACTCGACGAGCCCGTCCTTCTCGAGACGGCGGTACGTCGCGTAGAGCGTCGCTTCCTTGATCTCGTAGTCGCCGCCGATGGCATCGCGGATCGTCTTGTAGATCTCGAAGCCGTAGCGGTCGCCGCGACGCAGCACGCCGAGCACGATCGTGTCGGTATGGCCGCGCAGCAGATCGGCCGCGAAGGCATCGTCCTGTGTCATGACAGGTACTGTATCACATCAAGTACTTGTCGAGACAGGGTTCGTTCTTTGCGCGGCGAGCCTCTGCTAGCTTCCTTCTTGTCTGCACGCCTCGGGGCGGCAGATTCTCCACGAGCACCATCTCGGCCGTCGTTCCAGGCCGAGCACCCTCGATCGTCTGCGCACCACCTCACGTGGCGCCGTCGACGACGTCGCCGCTGACACCTGTGACCTGCGACCGACGGGACTCGTCATGACCCGGGCATCCACTCGACTCACCTCCCTCATCGCCGTCCTCGCGACCTCCGTCCTCCTCCTCCTCCTCGGAGCGGCGCCCGGGGCCGCTCAGGCGGTGGCGGGCGTTCCCGGGGCCGCGACCGCCGTGACCGCGACGAAGGACGACACGGCGCACACCGCCACCGTGACGTGGAAGGCGCCGTCGAGCGACGGGGGCTCACCGATCACGGGATACCGGCTGGTGCGTCTCACCACGGCCGGACCGACTGTCGGCTCGACGACCGTCGGGCCCGGCATCCGGTCCCGCGTCTATACCAACCTCGCTCCGGGAACGACCCTCATCGTCGCGGTCATCCCCCTCAACGCGGCCGGCAGCGGGCCGGCACGGACCACATCGATCACGATGGCACAGGCGACCCTCACGACCGACACCCCGACGATCACCGGCACCGCTCAGGTGGGCTCCATCCTCACGGCGCACCCCGGCACGTGGGGGCCGCCGCCCGTGTCGTTCTCGTTCCAGTGGTACGCCGGCTCGACCCGCATCCTGGGGGCGACGGGATCTGTGTACACGCCGACGTCGACGGACGTCGGCAAGCCCCTCAAGGTGCAGGTCACGGGCGCCAAGCCGGGGTACGCGAGCAGCGCGCGGTTCAGCGCCCCGACCGCGCCCGTCCTCCGCGACGTGCCCGTCGTTCCCGGTGCGGTGAGCAGCACCGTGATCACCCAGGACGACCGGGACCGCACAGCGACCCTGACCTGGACTCCCCCGTTCTCCGACGGCGGATCGCCGGTCACGGGCTACCGGGTCACACGCAACGGCACCGACGCATCGGGCAACGGCCCGCTCACGGTGATCCTCGGGCCCGACGCGCGATCGTGGACCGCGGTCGACCTCGCGCGCGAGACGACCTACGAGCTGACCGTCGCGGCGATCAACGCCGTCGGGACGGGTGCACCGACCACCGAGGAGGTCACGCTCCGCCTCGGAGTGATCACGCCGGTCGCTCCCGTCATCGTCGGGACGCCGCAGGTCGGGTCCACGCTGACGGTGGATGCCGGCACGTGGGAGCCGCAGCCGGTCACGCTGACGTATCAGTGGAACCGGTACAGCACGCCGATCCCCGGCGCGACGGGCAGGAGCTACACCCTCGTCGCCGACGACGCCGGACAGGCGATCTCGGTGACCGTGACGGGGAGCAAGCCGGGCTACCCGCCCACCAGCATCACGAGCCCCCAGGTGACGGTGACTCTTCCCGAGGGCAGCCGGGTCGTGGACGTCGCCGCGGGCGACTACCACTCCCTCGCGGTCACCGCCGACGGGCGCGTCTTCGCCTGGGGCGCCAACTTCAGCGGCCAGCTCGGCGACGGGACGACGACGGACCGGCCGACGCCCGTCGCCGTCGCCGGCATCACGGACGCGGTGGCGGTCGCCGCCGGGCAGGGCTTCTCCCTCGCGGCCACCGCCGACGGGCACGTCTACGCGTGGGGCCAGAACCAGTACGGCCAGCTCGGCGACGGGACCACCACCGATCGGCGGTCGCCGGCGCTCGTTGCGGGGGTCACAGACGCCGTCGACGTGACGGCGGCGCTCACGCACGCGCTGGCGCTCACCGCCGATGGCCGCCTCTATGCGTGGGGCGACAACACCGAAGGCGCGCTCGGCGACGGAACCGACACGCATCGGTACACACCCATCGTCGTTCCGGGACTCAGCGACGTCGTCTCGGTCAGCACGAGCTACAGCCATTCGCTCGCCGCGACGGCCGACGGCTCGGTGTACCACTGGGGCTACTTCCCCGATGGCGGACTGGGCGACGGGAACCCCGGGCGCTACACGCCCGCCCGCGTCTCCGGCATCCCTCCCGTCGTCTCGGTCGCGGCCGGCGGATCTCATGCGCTCGCCGTCGGCGCGGACGGCCGGGCCTACACCTGGGGCGCCAACATGGACGGACAGTTCGGCAACGGGACCCGCGTGGCGAACCCCGCACCGGCGCCGGTTCGCCATGCGACGCGCCAGGATCTCACCGGCATCGTCGAGGTCGCCGGGGCGTTCCACTCACTCGCGGTGACGTCGTCCGGAGAGCTGTTCGTCTGGGGCCGGAACGAGCGCGGCCAGCTCGGACTGGGCGTGGCCGGGGCCTGGGAGTCGTGGCCGACGCTGAACCCCGCGATCAGCGGCATCCGGTCGGTCGCCGTGAGCTACCAGCACTCGCTGGCGGTCACCGCCGACGGGCGCGTGTACGCGTGGGGCGTCAACGAGCGCGGTCAGCTCGGCGACGGAAGCATCGTCAACCGCCGATCGCCGGTGGTTGTCGGAGGGATCGGATGATCCGGGTCGGATGACCCGGGTCGGATGATCCGGGTCGGATGACCCGGGTCGGATGATCCGGGTCGCACAACCCCGGATCAGCTGGCGGCGAGCCGCGCCTTCTCGGCCTCGACGTCGTAGTCCGCGACGGGCCACTTGGGGTTGATGTCCTCGAGTGCGGCGAGCAGGAGCGCCTGGATGGCGACGCGGCCGTACCACTTGTGGTCGCCGGGGATGACGTGCCAGGGCGCGGCATCCGTCGACGTGCGCTCGATCGCGATCTGGTACGCCTCCATGTACTTCGGCCACAGCATCCGCTCATCCACGTCGGACGGGTTGTACTTCCAGTGCTTGTCCGGACGGTCGAGCCGCCGCATGAGTCGCCTCTTCTGCTCGTCCGAGGAGATGTGCAGCATGACCTTCACGATCCGGGTGCCGCCGTCGGTCAGGCGCTTCTCGAATTCGTTGATCGCGTCGTAGCGGCGCTCGATCTCATCGGCCGGCGCCAGCTCCCGCACGCGTGCGATGAGGACGTCCTCGTAGTGGGACCGGTCGAACACGCCGATGTACCCCGCCTCGGGCAGCGCCTTCTCGATGCGCCAGAGGAAGTCGTGCGCCTTCTCCTCGTCGGTGGGCTGCTTGAACGCGCTCACCGAGATGCCCTGCGGGTCGACGGCGCCGACGACGTGGCGGATGATGCCGCTCTTGCCGGCGCAGTCGAGGGCCTGCAGCACGAGCAGCACCGAGGCGTTCGTCACCTCGGCCTGACTCCGCGCGTAGAGCCGCTCCTGCAGCTCGCCCAGCTCCTTCTCCCCCGACGAGAGGTCCTTCTTGCCCTTCGACTTGCCGCCCTCGTAGCCGGGCGTCGAGGAGGGATCAATCTCGTCCAGCCGGGAACCGTCCCCCACGCGAAGGATCTCAGCCGGATCGCCCGTCCAGTACTTCTGACTCTCTGCCGTCATACGCTCATCCTGGCCGAGGCCACCGGAGCGCGCACCTGCTTGATTGCGGGCGGTCAGCGTGGCAGGGGGACCTCGATGAGGTGGCGACCCGCGACGGGTGAGGTCAGCGCCTGGTCGAGCTCACTGCGCGTCGTCGCGCGGGTGTACTCCCAGCCGTACGCCGCGGCAAGCTGGTCGAGGCTCACGGTGTGGGGCGTGTAGAGCACGCGGTCCATCGCGGTGCGCCCCGCGACCTGCGCCACCTCGAGACCGTCGAAGATCGTGCCTCCGCCGTCGTTCCCGACGACGACCTGAAGTCGCGGCTCGCGCTCGCCGGGCGCGAGCAGGAGCGCTCCGACGTCGTGGAGGAAGGCGAGGTCGCCGAGCAGCACCCGCGTGACCCCGGGCCGTCCGGCCGCCTGGCTCGCGAGCGCGATGCCGAACGCCGTCGCGAGCGTGCCGTCGATGCCGGCGAGGCCGCGGTTGGCGTGCACGGGCACCTTCTTGCCCCCGAGCACGGCATCGGCGACGCGCACGAGTCGCGAGGATCCGAAGACGAGCCGGTCGTGCGGCCACGTCGCTCTCCACACGGCGTCGACGACCGTCGGACGATCGAGCGGTGCGCGGATCGCCGCGAGCTCCGCGGATATCGCCCCGAGCCGCTCACTGGGAACGGCGGAGGACAGGCCGTCGACATCGGGCGCCGCAGGAGAGAGATCGATGGATGCCGCGCGCGACGCCCGCAGCCACAGTCCGAGCCACTCGCGGTCGTCCTCCCCCGCCGCGACCGCGACGGCGTCGAGAGGTGTCGTCGCGCCATTGAGGTTGAGGGGCTCTCCCGGCCCGCGGAGCGCGAACACCTCCACCTCGGGGTCGGAGAGGAGCGCCGCCGTCTCGCGGCTCAGCGTCGGATGGCCGAGCACGACGACGCGCTCGATGCGTCCGCCGAGCTCGGGGTCGCGGAGCAGGTCGCGGTAGCCGTGCACGAGGTTGCGACCGAAGCGCGCGCCGCTGACGACCTCCGCGATGAGCGGCCAGCCGCCCTCGTGGGCGAGGGTCTCGGCATCCGGTCCCGCATCCGCCCCCGCGAGCACGACGGTGCGGGGCCCGCGCGGAAGCAGGTGGGGACGATCCTCGGGCTCCATGGGCAGGTCGGCCTCGCCGATGCCGCCGCCGCCCTGGTACAGCGCGCCGGACGGGTCGTCGGGCTCCTCCGCCTCGACGGGAGCGGCGTCGAGATCGTGGTCGGGCTCGACGGTGAGCTCGGCCGCCGGCACGAGCAGCCACGACGGAAGGTCGCCCGCGAGCGGCTCGCGGAACGGCAGGTTGAGGTGCACGGGGCCCGGTGAGCGCGTGCCGGCGCCGAGCGCCGCCGCGACCGCCTGGGCGGCGACCTCGCGCAGCATGACGCTCTGCTCTCCCCCGCCCTCGGGGTCGCTCGCCTCGGGCACGGGGAGGTCGGCCTCCCACCGCACGCTCGGTGCGAACATGCCGGGCTGGCGCGTGGTCTGGTTGGCGCCCACGCCGCGCAGCTCGGGCGGCCGGTCGGCCGTGAGCAGCAGGAGCGGCACGCCGGCGTGGTGCGCCTCGAGGGAGGCGGGCAGCAGGTTCGCGGCGGCGGTCCCGGACGTGCAGACGACGGCCGCCGGCATCCGGGACTCCCGTCCGATGCCGAGCGCCGTGAAGCCGGCCACGCGCTCGTCGAGCCGAACGTGCAGCGACAGCGCGCCGCGCTCCTCGAGCTCGGCGGCGACGAGGGCGAGCGCCTGGGAGCGCGAGCCGGGGCTCAGCACGACGTGCCGCACACCCTGCTCGACGAGGGCGCCGAAGAGCGCGGCCGCGGCGTCGGTCGCGGGCGAGGGCAGCTGACGCGGATCGGGCTCGTCGATGAGATCGGCGAAGCGCTCGCCGTCTGCCTCGGGATCCACGCTCAGCCGGCGACGCCGCGCTGACCGCGGGTGTCGTCGTCGTCGGGGCTCGGGCGTCCCTTGGCCTCGGTGCCGGGGGTCGCGGCCTCACCGGGCTTGGCGGGGCCCGGCGAGCCCGTGGCGGGCGGCGCCGAGAGACGGTTCCACTTGGGATCGTCGTCCTCGGCGTCGAGCTGCGCGAGCTCCTCCTCCAGGCGGCGGATGCGCTCGTCCTGGTCGCTCTGCGTTCCGATGCGGCCGAGGAACTCGAGGTCGTCGTCGGGGGCGCTCCGGGAGCCCGCCGCGTTGACGCGGGAACGCCCCAGCACGAGCCACATGACGCCGCCGATGACGGGGAGCAGCACGACGATGAGGATCCACACCGGCTTGCCCACGCCGCGGTGGCGGATGGCGGGCTGTGCCGAGCAGTCGACGATGGTGAAGACCCAGAAGGCGACCGCCAGTACGGCGAGTATGAGCAGCACCTTCGTCACGCCTCCATCCTAGGCGCGCGCGCTGGAGATGGCCTGGGCGTGACCGAACGGTGACCGGCGCCGGTCCAGGCGAATTACGATGTCTAGGTGAAAGCCCGCTCCGCCCTTCTCTATACGGTGCTGCGGCTCCTCGCGTTCATCGTGCCGTTCGCGATCCTGATGCTGTTCCCCGTCTTCCAGGAGCTCTACTGGCTCGCCGCGATCTTCGCCGCCCTCATCGGGCTGAGCCTGTCGCTCCTGTTCCTGCGGCGCCCGCTCGACGACGTGTCGGCGGGCCTCGCGGACCGCCGTGAGCGCCGGAAGAGGGCCGACCGCGTCAGCGATGAGGACATCGAGGATGCCGCGTCCGACGCCGGCGGCGCCGCCGACCAGCGCTGACCGCCCGGGTCAGCCGATGAAGGCCCAGCAGAGGAACGCGCCGTAGGCGATCGACGTCAGCGACGTGAGGGCGAGGGCGACGAGCAGCTCCTTCGGCAGGCGGTACGTCCAGACGATCAGGATCGCCGGCAGCGCCGCGAGCAGGGCCAGCAGCGTCAGCCACGCGATCGGGTAGAACAGCGCGATGAAGACCGCGATGCCGAACGCGACGGCGATGAACGCCGTGAAGAGCCACTGGGTCGCGCGGCGTCCGATGAGCACCGTCAGCGTGCGCTTGCGGGCGGCACGGTCCTGGTCGATGTCGCGCAGGTTGTTGGCGAGCAGCACGGCGCACGCGAGGAGACCCGCGGCGACGGCCCCGAGCCAGGCCTCCTGCGGAACGGCGAGCGCCTGCACGTAGGTCGTGCCGGCCGTCGCGACGAGCCCGAAGAAGACGAACACGAAGAGCTCGCCCAGGCCGTAGTAGCCGTAGGGGCGCTTGCCGCCTGTGTAGAACCAGGCCGCGAGGATGCAGACGGCGCCGACCACCAGCATCCACCACTGCTGCGTCCTGATGACGATCGCAAGGCCCGCGAGCGCGGCGATCGCGAAGAACGCGAACGCGACGAAGAGCACCGTGCGGGGCTTGGCTTTGCGCGATGCGGTGAGTCGGGCGGGGCCGACGCGGTGGTCGTCGGTGCCGCGGATGCCGTCGCTGTAGTCGTTGGCGTAGTTGACGCCGATCTGCAGGCTCACCGACACGATCAGGCAGAAGAGCGCGATGACCCAGTGGAACTGCACATCGACGAGGTGCGCCGCGCCCGTGCCGATGAGCACGGGCGTGACGGCGAGGGGCAGGGTGCGCAGGCGCGCGGCGCCGATCCAGTCGCGCGCCGTCGCCTTCTCGACGCGGCGCGGGTCGCGGGACTCGTTCGTCTTCTGCGGGTTCCCGCGCGACGGCTGCCGGTTCGGGCTCGTGCGCTTGCGGTTCTTGCTGGGGGTGCCTGCCACGAGGGGACATCATAGAGGCACCGTTCATGAGCGTCGCGCAAGGCCTGGGCGAGGCGCTCCGGCCGGCGTCATGATGGCGGGATGCTGACCGTGGGAACCGTCGTCCTGACCGTCGAAGACATCCCCCGGGCCGGCGCGTTCTGGCGCGCCGCCCTCGGATACGTCAACCGCCGGGAGCCGACCGACGACTGGGTCGTGCTCGATCCGCCGTACAAGACCGACCAGCTCGCGCCGGGCGCGAGCATCGCGCTGTCGGTCACGGGCTACCCGCAGCACTATCCGCCGCGGATCCACCTCGACATCTACGCGGACGACCAGGCCGCCGGGGTGGAGCGTCTGCTGGGCCTCGGCGCCCGCGAGGTCGATTGGCACGACTACCCCGAGGACGCCGACTGGATCGTGCTGGAGGACACCGAGGGCAACCGCTTCTGCGTCGTGGACAAGTCGGCGGAGCACGCGAAGGCCGAGAACTGACCGCCGTCAGTGCAGAGCGGTGACCGCGCGGCGGATCGCCTCTCGGTCGGGCTTGCCCGAGGGCAGCGTCGCGAGCTCGTCGACCAGCACGAGCCGGGTCGGCCGCGCGTGCGCGCCGATCTCCGCCGCGACGGCGGAGCGCGCCTCCTCGAGTTGCACCGACTCGCTGCGGCGCAGCGCCTCGCCACGGGAGGCGACGACGACGGATGCCTCGCCCCACCGCTCGTCGGGCACGCCGATGACGACCGCGCCGGACAGGCCCGGCACGGACCGCACGATCCGCTCGACCCGGTCGAGGGAGATGTTGATCCCGCCCGAGACGATGACGTTGTCGATGCGCCCCTTGACGCGCAGGATGCCGTCTTCGATGATCCCGGCGTCGCCCGTGCGGTACCAGCGGCGGCCGTGGTCGTCGACGCGGAAGACCGCCTCGGTCCCGTCCGTGTCGCCGAGATAGCCGTCGGCGAGCGTCGGCCCCGCGAGCTGCACCTCGCCGTCGAGGATGCGGATGCCCACGCCGTCGAGCGGGCGCCCGTCGTAGACGCAGCCCCCGCTCGTCTCGGTCGAGCCGTACGTGCGGACGATGCGCGCGCCGACCTCGTGCGCACGCTCGAGCACGACGGGAGGGAGAGCCTGACCTCCGACCAGGATCGCCTCGAACGACCGGATCGCCGCGGCCACCGAGCGGTCGCCCTCCGCGGCATCCAGCAGCCTCGACAGCTGCGCCGGCACGAGCGACGTGTACGTGGGAACGCGGACGCCGCCCCGGCTCGACACCATCGTGAGCGCCAGCGCCGTGAACGACTGCGGCGTGAACGCACCGCTCAGGATCGCCGGCTCGCGATCGGCGACGATCGAGCGCACGAGCACCTGGAGGCCCGCGACGTAGCTCGCCGGAAGCGCGAGGAGCCACGCGCCCTCGCCGACCCGCGCGAAGGTGGCGAGCGCGCTCGCGGTGAGGGCGTCGCGGCTCAGGATGACGCTCTTCGGAACGCCCGTCGAGCCCGACGTCGTCACGACGACGGCGGTTCCCGCGCGGACGGCGCCCGGGACCGCCCGCACCATCCCGAGCCCGAGGGCCGGTCCTGCGCCGTGGATGGCGGAGCGGAGCCCCCGCAGGATCTCGCGGGGGTCGTCACCGACGACCGGTTCGAGCCTCATGCCGTGCACGAACTCCTCACGATCGGCCGCCTGGCCGGCGACACGCCGAGCCGGAGAGGCCGCATGGCGCGAGATTGCGGAGTTGGTGCCATGGCGCGGGTCAGTACTGCCAGGGGTACGCAGCCCAGTCGGGCTCGCGCTTCTCGAGGAACGCGTCGCGGCCCTCGACCGCCTCGTCGGTGCCGTAGGCGAGACGCGTGGCCTCGCCCGCGAAGACCTGCTGGCCGACGAGGCCGTCGTCGACGGCGTTGAACGCGAACTTCAGCATGCGGATCGCCGTCGGCGACTTCGTCAGGATCGTGCGGGCCATCGCGACCGCCTCGCGCTCGAGGTCGGCGTGCGGCACGACGCGGTTGACGGCGCCCATCTCGTACGCTCGCTGGGCTGAGTACTCCTCGGCGAGGAAGAAGACCTCGCGCGCGAACTTCTGGCCGATCTGGCGGGCGAAGTACGCCGAGCCGTAGCCGGCGTCGAAGCTGCCGACGTCGGCATCCGTCTGCTTGAAGCGGCCGTGCTCGCGCGAGGCGATCGTGAGGTCGCACACGACGTGCAGCGAGTGCCCGCCGCCGGCGGCCCACCCCGGCACGACCGCGATGACGACCTTCGGCATGAACCGGATGAGGCGCTGCACCTCGAGGATGTGCAGGCGACCGGCGCGCGCCGGGTCGACGACGGCGTCGGGAGAATCGGAGTACTTGTAGCCGTCGCGCCCGCGGATGCGCTGGTCGCCGCCCGAGCAGAACGCCCAGCCGCCGTCCTTCGGGCTCGGGCCGTTGCCCGTCACGAGCACGACGCCGATCTTCGGGTCCTGGCGTGCCGCGTCGAGCGCCCGGTAAAGCTCGTCGACCGTGTGCGGGCGGAACGCGTTGCGCACCTCGGGCCGGTCGAAGGCGATGCGGGCGATGCGCCCGTCCGTCGACACGTGCGCGGTGATGTCGGTGTACCCCTCGGCGCCGGGCGCCGGCCGCCACTCCGCCTTGTCGAACAGCTCGGAAACGCTCACCGCGCCAGCCTACGGCGACCCGGTCGCGGTCGGTGTCATACGGCAGGACGCCGACCGGACAGGACCCTAGCCTGGAGGGGTGACTTCTTCGCTCCGCGCCTTCGCCGCGACCTCCGCCGCCGTCCTCCTGCTCGCTCTGACCGCCTGCTCGCAGACTCCGACCGAGACGGCCGGGCCGTCAGCATCCCCCTCCGCCTCGGTGTCGGGCGACTGCGCGGGCGTCACGATCGTCGTCGACGCGAGCGCGCTCGAGCTCGGTGAGGACGACCCGTCGCAGGCGACGTGCATCCCGACCGCCACGGCGATCGCCGCGAGCGACGCGCTTGCGCAGGCCGACGTGACGACCGAAGGCACGAAGCAGTACGGCGATCAGGTGGTGTGCCGCGTCAACGGCGTCCCCGCCGCGGATCTCGCCATCAAGAACCCCGACGGCACCGACTACTTCGAGCAGTGCGAGTCGATGCCCGCCGCGTTCGCCTACTGGTCGCTGTGGGTCGAGCCGAAGGGCGGCGCATGGGAGTACGCACAGGAGGGCCTGTCGACCCTGCAGCTTCAGCCCGGCGAGAGCCTCGCGCTGCTCTTCAGCCTCAACGGCACCCCCGCCTCCCCGACCGCGACGCCGTGACCCGATGACCCTTCGACCCGGACCCCTGCGCGCCGCCGCGGCTCTTGCCGCGACGTTCGTGGCGGTCCGGGTCGTCTATCGCGTCCTCTTCCACGGCGCCGACGGCTCCGGCGCCGTGCTGCTCGCGCTGCCGTCGGTGCGGCTGCCTCCGCCGTTCGCTCACGTCGTGCTGCTCGGCCCCGTGACGACGGACGGACTGAGGGATGCCGCGGCGAGCGCGCTCCCGATCGCGCTGACGATCCTCGCCTTCGGTGTGCTCAACGCCCTCGTCGACCTTCCTCGGCTCTTCGTCCGCGGCGCACGGCGCGGCCCGCTGAGCGGCATCGCGCGCGCCGTCGCGATCGCGTGGGCGACCCTCCCCTCGCTCGCCGACGCCGGGCGGGCGGTTCGGTTCGCCCAGCGCCTGCGCGGCGAGCGCGCGGGGGTGCGGATGCTGGCGCCCCTGCTGCAGCGGACGCTCGAGCGCGCGGGAGGCATAGCGGCGGCGCTCGAACTGCGCGGGCTCGCGGGGCGGGCGCTCGACGGCGACTGCCTCGAGCCGGCCACGGCGGAGGATGTGTCGATCGGCTTCGGCTCGGCCCCCGTCGTGCGGGTCGGGACGCTGGCGCTCGGCACCAAATCGCTGACCCTCGTCTCGGGACCGACCGGCTCGGGCAAGTCGACGCTGCTGCGCGCCCTCTCGGGCCTGCACACTCACGTCGACGGCGGGTGGGTCGACGGGGCGCTTCAGGTCGCCGGACACCCGCGCACGGCCGTGCCGCCGCGCGACCTCTCGCGGCTCGTCGGGGTCGTGCCGCAGCATCCCCGCGAGGCGTTCGCGACGGAGCTCGTGCGCGACGAGATCGGGCTCGCACTCGAACTGCGCGGCGTCGCGCGGACGATCGTCGCGGCGCGCGTCGCCGAGGTCGCCGCTCGGGTGGGGATCGAGCCGCTGCTCGACCGGCCGACCCGCGGGCTCTCCGCGGGCGAGGCGACGCTCGTCGCCCTCGCGGCGGCCGTGGTCGAGCGGCCGATCGTGCTCCTCGTCGACGAGCCCTTCGCCGACCTCGACTCTCGCGCCCGTGCGCGCGTGGCGGCGCTGCTCGACGCACTCGCGCACGAGGCCGGGATGTGCGTCGTCGTCGCGGAGCACCGCGTGGCGGGGCTCGTCGCCATGGCCGATGTGCGGCTCCGCATCCGGAATGGCGTCCTCGTCGACGGAGTGGTCGCGCCGGCCGTCGCGCTGTCCGTGGCGCCGGCCGTGGCGCCGGACGCCCCCGTCGTGCTGCGCGCGGAGGGGGTGACGGTGCGCCACCGGGGCGTCGTGGCGGTGGATGCCGCGATCCTGTCGCTCCGCGCCGGCGAGCTCGTCGCGCTCGTCGGGCCGAACGGCGCGGGCAAGTCGACCCTGCTCGCGGCGCTCACGGGAGACCCGCGCGTGACGGCCGAGGGTCGCGTGGCCCTCGTACCCGATGCCTCCGACGACCTCTTCGTGTCCGATTCCGTGGCGGCGGAGTGCCGGCGCGCCGACCGCCGATCGACGGCGAGGACGGCCACGCGCTTCGCCCGCTTCCTGGGTCTGGATCCGGACAGCCGGGAGTTCGCCGCGCGCCTGGCGCGGCATCCCCGTGACCTGTCCGTGGGCGAGCGACGGTGCCTCGCGCTCGCGATCCAGCTTGCCGGGTCGCCCACGACGCTCCTCGTCGACGAGCCCACCCGGGGCCTCGATCCCGACGCGCGCCGGCTCGTCTGGGCGGCGCTGACCTCGCTCGCCGCCGACGGCGCTGCCGTGCTCGTCGCCTCGCACGAGCCAGAGGTCGCGGCGGCCGCCGACCGCGTGCTCCCGATGCGTGGCGGGGTCGTGGGTGCGGTTGTGGCAGATGCGGGGGCGGCGCGGGCGCACTCGGCGATCCCCGATGCGGTGCCCGTCGATGCTCCAGGATCGCGCGGGGCGTCGCGGGAGGCGCCCGCCGACCAGAACCCGCGCGTCGACACCCTAGGGTCTCGCCGAGACCATGCGCTGCCGGCGCGGACAACGGATGGTTTCGACGAGACCCTAGGGTCGCGACGCGGTGCGAATGAGGCGCACGACGACCGGCAGCGCCCGAGACCCGGCCGGCACCGGGGCGGGCGCCTCGCCCTGGTCGCGCTCATCGCCGCGAACGTCGTCGCGCTGGGCGCGTTCTGCTGGCCGCTCGTCGCGAACGCGGTTCCCGCGGACGCGCAGGCGGCCGTGCCCGCCGCGGCGCTCGGGCTCGCTCCCCTCGCGGCGCTCGTCGTCGTCGCGACGCTCGACGGCACGGTGCGATCCGCGCACATGCTGGCGCTGCTCGGCACGCTCGCGGCGATCGGCGCGGCCGTGCGCATCGCGAGCACCGGCGTGGGCGGCGTCGAGGCCGTGTTCATCCTGCTGATCCTCGCGGGCCGCGCCTTCGGCGCACGGTTCGGGATGCTGCTGGGTATGGCGACGATCGCGCTGTCGACGCTCGTCACCGGAACGTTCGGACCGTGGACGCCGTTCCAGATGTTCGCCTGCGCCTGGGTCGGCGCGGGTGCAGGGCTCCTCCCCCGCCGCGTGTCGGCGCGCACGGAGATCGCGATGCTGTGCGTCTACGGCGTCCTCGCGTCCTACGCCTTCGGCCTCATCATGAACTTCTGGTACTGGCCGTTCGCCGTGGGGTTCGGCACCGACATCTCGTACACGCCGGGAGCCCCGCTCAGCCTCAATCTGTCGAGATTCCTGCTGTACTCGCTCGTCACGTCGACCCTCAGCTGGGATACGCTTCGGGCGATCACGACGGTGGTCGGGATCCTCGTCATCGGCCGGGCCGTGCTCAGCGCCCTCCGTCGCGCGAAGCCGCTGACCGCGGCAGCCCTCCCCTCGTCCCTCTCCCGATCGGGAGCCTCGACGCACGCGGGACGATCGCCGCTGACGTCGGCCTGACACCACTGATCCTCCGGTTCCACGACGGGATACCGCGGCCAGGCGAGAAGGGAGGGATGCCGCGGCCAGAGGCGACGGCGGGAGGGATGCCGCGGCCAAGCCCGGGAGGGATCAGACGGAGAAGTACTTCGCCTCGGGGTGGTGGAAGACGAAGGCGTCGGTCGACTGCTCGGGGTGCAGCTGCAGCTCCTCGCTGAGCTCGACGCCCATGCGCTCGGGACGGAGGAGCTCGACGACCTTGCGGCGGTCCTCCATGTCGGGGCACGCGGGGTAGCCGAGCGAGAAGCGCGCGCCGCGGTACTCGAGCTTGAACAGGCCCGCCGTGTCGGCGGGGTCCTCGTCGGCGAAGCCGAGCTCCGACCGGATGCGGGCGTGCCAGAACTCGGCGAGCGCCTCGGTCAGCTGCATGACGAGGCCGTTGAGCTCGTAGTAGTCGCGGTAGTGGTTGCCGGCGAAGAGCTCGGCCGTCACCGAGTCGATGTGGGCGCCGGCCGTGACGAGCTGCACGGGCAGCACGTCGACCTGACCGGACTCGCGCGAGCGGACGAAGTCCGAGAGGCACAGGTGCCGGTCGCGGCGCTGGCGCGGGAATGTGAAGCGCAGGCGCTCAATGCCGACGGCGCCGCCCGACCCGCCGTCGGGCGCGAGCAGCCCGGCGGGCCCGAGAAGACCGGAGGGATCGTCGCCGTGGTGCAGCACGACGAGGTCGTCGCCCTCGGACACGACCGGGAAGTAGCCGTACGCCACCGAGGGATCGAGCATCCCCTCGCCGAGAATGCGGTCGAGCCAGTAGCGCAGGCGCGGGCGACCCTCGCGCTCGACGAGCTCCTCGTACGTGAGACCGCCCTCGCCGCGCCCGGGCTTGAGACCCCACTGACCCATGAAGGTCGCGCGCTCGTCGAGGAACGCGGCGTAGTCGGCGAGCGCGACACCGCGGACGATGCGCGTACCCCAGAAGGGCGGGGCGGGAAGGGGATTGTCGGCTGCCACGTCCGACCGCTCCGGCATCGCCTCGGGCTCGGTCAGCGTGAGCTTCGACGACGCGCGGTGGATGCGCTTCTTGAGCGGCGGCAGGCCGACCTCGTCGGGCGACGCGCCGCGGGCCACCCGCACGAGCGGCTCCATGAGGGCGAGACCCTCGAACGCGTCGCGGGCGTAGCGCACCTCGCCGTCGAAGAGCGAGGCCAGATCGTCCTCGACGTAGGCCCGCGTGAGTGCGGCGCCGCCGAGGATGACCGGCCACTTCTTCGCGAGACCCCGCGACTGGAGCTCCTCGAGGTTCTCCTTCATGACGACCGTCGACTTCACGAGCAGGCCCGACATGCCGATCACGTCGGCGTCGTGCTCTTCGGCCGCGGCGATGATGTCGGCGATCGGCTGCTTGATGCCGAGGTTCACGACGTCGTAGCCGTTGTTCTTCAGGATGATGTCGACGAGGTTCTTGCCGATGTCGTGCACGTCGCCGCGGACGGTCGCGAGCACGATGCGGCCCTTGCCGGCGGCATCCGACTTCTCCATGTGGGGCTCGAGCAGCGCGACGGCGTTCTTCATGACCTCCGCCGACTGCAGCACGAACGGCAGCTGCATCTCGCCCGAGCCGAAGCGCTCGCCGACGACCTTCATGCCCTCGAGGAGGTGGACGTTGATGATGTCGAGAGCCGAGAGCCCGCCCTCGCGGGCGAGGTCGAGATCCGCCTCGAGGCCCTTCGCCTCGCCGTCGATGATGCGGCGCTCGAGGCGCTCGCCGACGGGCAGGGCCGCGAGCTCAGCGGCGCGCTGGTCGCGCAGGGCGGCCGTGTCGACCCCCGCGAAGAGGTCGAGCATGCGCGCCAGGGGGTCGTAGGTGACGGACCCGTCGGCGTCGTACTCGCGGCGGTCCCACACGAGGTCGAGCGCGACCCGGCGCTGCTCTTCGGGCACCGAGGCGAGCGGCACGATCTTGGCCGCGTCGATGATGCCCGACGAGAGGCCCGCCTCGACGGCCTCGTGCAGGAAGACCGAGTTGAGCACCATGCGCGCGGCGGGGTTGAGGCCGAACGACACGTTCGAGACGCCGAGGGTCGTGTGGATGCCGGGGTACTTCGTCGTGATGGCGCGGATGGCCTCGATCGTCTCGATCGCGTCGCGACGCGTCTCCTCCTGCCCGGTCGCGATCGGGAACGTGAGGCAGTCGACGATGATGTCGGAGACCTCGAGGCCCCACTCCCCCACGAGCGAGTCGATGAGGCGCGACGCGATGCGCACCTTCCCCTCGGCGGTGCGGGCCTGGCCGTGCTCGTCGATCGTCAGCGCCACGACGGCCGTGCCGTGCTCCTTGACGAGCGGCATGATGCGGCCGAAGCGGCTCGTGGGTCCGTCGCCGTCCTCGTAGTTGACCGAGTTGACGACGGGCCGGCCGCCGATGAGCTCGAGTCCCGCGCTGATCACGGCGGGCTCCGTCGAGTCGATGACGAGCGGAAGGGTGGATGCCGACGCGAAGCGCGAGACGATCTCACGCACGTCGGCGACCCCGTCGCGACCGACGTAGTCGACGCACACGTCGAGCAGGTGCGCGCCGACGCGGATCTGATTGCGGGCGATCTCGACGCAGTCGTCCCAGCGCTCCTCGAGCATCGCCTCGCGGAACGCCTTCGACCCGTTCGCGTTGGTGCGCTCGCCGATCGCGAGGTACGAGGCATCCTGATCGAAGGGGACGTGCTGGTAGAGGGATGCCACACCCGGCTCCTTGACCGGGTGTCGCGACTCCGCGAGCGCGAGCGGGCGGAGCCGGTCGACGACGGCCTTGAGGTGCTCGGGCGTCGTGCCGCAGCATCCACCCACCAGACCCAGGCCGAACTCGCGGACGAACTGCTCGTGCGCGTGGGCCAGCTCGTCGGGTGACAGCGGGTAGTGGGCGCCGTCGGCGGTGAGCACGGGCAGGCCGGCGTTGGGCATGCAGGCCACGGGCACGGGCGAGTGCTTCGACAGGTGCCGCAGGTGCTCGCTCATCTCGGCGGGGCCGGTGGCGCAGTTGAGGCCGATCGCGTCGACGCCGAGCGGGGCGATCGCCGTGAGCGCCGCCCCGATCTCCGAGCCCATGAGCATCGTGCCGGTCGTCTCGACCGTGACCTCGACGAAGATCGGCAGACGGATGCCTCGCGCGACGATCGCCTGACGGCAGCCGTTGATCGCGGCCTTCGTCTGGAGGAGGTCCTGCGACGTCTCGACGAGGAACGCGTCGGCGCCCCCGTCGATGAGCCCCTCGGCCTGCAGCGCGAAGGTCTGCTTGAGGTTGTCGTACGTCGTGTGGCCGAGGCTCGGGAGCTTCGTGCCGGGGCCGATCGATCCGAGCACCCAGCGCACGCGACCGTCCGCCGCTTCGGCCGCCTCGACGCGCTCGCGTGCGATGCGGGCGCCCGCCTCGGCGAGCTCGCCGATGCGGTCCTCGATGCCGTAGTCTCCGAGGTTCGACCAGTTCGCCCCGAACGTGTTGGTCTCGACGGCGTCGATCCCGACCGCGAGGTAGTCGTCGTGGATCGCCGCGATCATGTCGGGGCGCGAGACGTTGAGGATCTCGTTGCAGCCCTCGAGCTGCTGGTAGTCGTCGAGCGTCGGCTCGTACCGCTGCAGCATCGTGCCCATCGCCCCGTCGGCGATGACGACGCGGGTGGTCACGGCGTCGAGCAGCGCCTGTGCCCGCGCGGGCCGCGGCACGCCGTCGATGTCGAGGGCGAAGCGGGGGGCGGGCGCGGTGCTCATCCGTGCGATTTTACCGAGGCGCGGGATGCCGCCTCCCGAGCGTTACGCGTTCTTGGCGTCGCGCCAGCGCAGCCACGCCCTGACGCGCTCGTAGTCGTAGTCGGGCCCGCCGAAGCCGAGCGTGAAGAGGCGCACGCCCGCGTCGTAGAGATGGTCGGCGAAATCCTCGTCGCGACGCTGCAGCTCGTTCGAGATGACGAGATTCGAGGTGTCGCGCCCCTCCTTCTCGGCCCAGCGCTCGATGACCTCGAGCTTGGCCGGCAGGCCGTCGGGGCCGACGAAGCTGTGCCAGATGTCGGCGTGACGCGCGACGAGGCGCAGGGTCTTCTGTTCGCCTGCGCCGCCGATGAGGATCGGGATGCGGCGCGTCGGGGCGGGGTTGAGCTTGTCCCAGCGCGCCTCGATGCGCGCGAGTCCGTCGGCGAGGTCGTTCAGCCGCGTGCCGGGGGTGCCGAACTCGTACCCGTACTCGTCGTAGTCGCGCTGGAACCAGCCCGCGCCGGTGCCGAAGATGAACCGGCCCTCGCCGCCGTCCTTCGCCGAGATGTGGTCGATCGTGCGGGCCATATCGGCCTGCAGGTCGGGATTGCGGTAGCTGTTGCAGTTGACCAGGGCGCCGAACTCCACCCGCTCGGTCTGCTCCGCCCACGCGCCGAGCATCGTCCAGGACTCGAAGTGCAGGCCGTCGCGGTCGCCCGAGAGCGGGTAGAAGTGGTCCCAGTTGAAGAGGATGTCGACGCCGAGGTCTTCGAGACGGAGCACGGCGTCGCGAAGCTGCGGATAGGTGACGTGCTGCGGCTGGAGCTGGACGCCCAGCCGGACTGCGGTGTCGAGGAGAGGCATGCGGATCAGCCTAGGGGCGGGACGGGATGCCGGGGGCCGCGGTGGACCCCTCGACGACCGCACCGATCGAGGGCGATGCCTCAGCGCGCGCGGCGGGCCTTGAGGAACCCGTCGATCGAGTCCCAGACCGCGACGCCGGCGAAGACGAAGCCGAGGATGACGCTCAGGATGCCGCCGACCTCGGCGCCGTCCCCGGGGATGACGGTCGGGAAGAAGTCGGTGTTGACGAGCAGCCCGTTGCTGAGCAGCCACAGCGCGGGCAGCGCGACCGCGGCATCGAGGACGAGGTTTGCGACGGCGAGTCCCGTCGTCCACCGGCCCCGCGCGAACACGGCGACGGCGAGGACCGCCTCGAGCGCCATGACGACGAACAGCCCCGTGATCCACCACGGCCAGAGCCCCGGGGCGAGGAACGACATCGTCTCGCCCCCGCCGACGGGCCAGCCCACGAAGTGATCCCAGAGCACGGCACCCGCCGCGATCACGAGGAAGACGAGCGATGCGACCATGTCGCCGAAGGTGGCGCCGGATGCCTTCGGCTCGGGGAGCCGATCCGGGGTCCAGGGGCTCGGGTCCATCGTCTCGTGGCCGGTGCGCTCGAGGATGACGAACACGAGCGTGACCCAGAAGGCGACGTGCACGACGACTGCCAGCACGACGCTGACGACGGAGCCGAGGATTTCGCCGAAGCTCGCTCCGGCGAGCGTCTGCGCGAGCGCGACCCCGAAGGCCGCGCACACGGGCACGATCGCCCACAGCAGCTTGAGCAGACGCCACCAGTCGAGGTAGTACCGCGGTCCGACGAGCCACAGCGGACGCTCGAGATAGCCCGCCGCGAGCTTGTCGGGGTCGCCGAGCTCGCTGAGGACGTCGCGCTCGGCGGTTTCGGCCGGTTCACCGGCATCCACCCGCGCGTCGATCTGGTCGGCGATCGAGGCTCGCAGCTCGGCGGACAGGTCGGCGCGCTGCTTGTCGGGCACGCTGCGCATCGCGGCGTCGATGTAGCGGTCGGTGAGGGTCGCGGTGGTCATGATCGGTCCTTGGCGGGGAGAGCGTCGATCGAGGCGGCGACGCGGGCGAAGTCGGCGGTGAGGGCATCGGCGAGGCGTGCGCCGGCGGGGCTCGTGCGATAGAACTTGCGAGGCCGCGCCTCGTCGGTGTTCCACTCGCTCACGAGGTGGCCCTGCTTCTCGAGTCGTCGCAGCAGGGGGTAGAGGGTGTTGGCGTCGGTGTCGA
Source organism: Microbacterium sp. AZCO (assembly GCF_039614715.1). GTDB lineage: Bacteria > Actinomycetota > Actinomycetes > Actinomycetales > Microbacteriaceae > Microbacterium. Next base: position 2,550,084 of record NZ_CP154857.1, read on the forward strand.
AGCCGCGCGCGTCGAGCTCTTCGAGCAGGCCATAGCCGTAGCCCGGAGTCTCGAGCAGCCGCAGGCAGGCCAGCACGACGGTGCCGCGGCGCAGCTCCTGCAGGTGCGTCTCGAGGGCTTCGGTCTCGGTCATGACTGACACTGTACTGTGTCTCGCACACTATAGGCAAGGGCACATTATCGGCCGACCCGATGTCCCTCGAGTTGCCCGAACAACTGGCAACTCGGCGCCTGGTTGCGCGAAGAAGTGGCAACTCGGCGCGGGGGTGGCGGCGCGGGGGTGGGCGGTGCGGAGTGGCAGGATGGCCGCATGCGCGTACCGCCCCTCGCCGAGATCCTCGCTTCGGCGCGCGTCGTCGCGCTCCCGCTCGCCACCCGCTTCCGCGGCGTCGACGTGCGTGAGGCGGTGCTCTTCGAGGGACCCGAAGGCTGGACCGAGTTCTCGCCCTTCGTCGAGTACGGCGACACGGAGGCATCCACCTGGCTCGCGGCGGCGATCGATTGGGGATGGATGCCGCAGCCGGCGCCGCTGCGTCGCGAGATCCCCGTCAACGCGACGATGCCGGCCGTCGCCGCATCCCGGGTTCCCGAGGTGCTCGCCCGCTACGACGGCTGCCGGACCGTGAAGGTCAAGGTCGCCGAGGCCGGGCAGACCCTCGCGGACGATGTGACGCGCGTGCGCGCTGTGCGCGAGGCGCTGGGCCCCGAGGGGCGCGTGCGGGTCGACGCGAACGGCGCATGGAACCTCGATGAGGCGGAGCACGCGGTGCATGCGCTCGCGGAGTTCGACCTCGAGTATGTCGAGCAGCCGTGCGCGACGATCGACGAGCTCGCCGAGCTGCGCCGGCGCGTGAAGTACATGGGCGTCCCGATCGCCGCGGACGAGAGCGTGCGCAAGGCCTCCGATCCGCTCGCGGTCGCCCGCGCGGGCGCGGCCGATCTCCTCGTCGTGAAGGCCCAGCCGCTCGGCGGGGTGGGGCGTGCGCTCGAGATCGTCGCCGAGGCGGGACTCCCGGCGGTCGTGTCGAGCGCTCTCGACACGTCGATCGGGCTCGCGATGGGCGCCGCTCTCGCCGCCGCGCTCCCCGAGCTCGAGTTCGACTGCGGCCTCGGGACGGCATCCCTGTTCCTCGGGGATGTCGCGACTCCCCCGCTCGCGCCGCGCGGCGGCGTGCTGCCCGTGGAGCGCATCGGGCCCGACGTCGCACAGCTCGACGCCCTCGCAGCACCGGAGGACCGGCGCGACTGGTGGCTCGAGCGCATCACACGGTGCCACGCCCTCCTCGAGGCGCGGGACTGAGTCAGCGCGGCTCGATCAGCAACTGCGCGACCCGCGCGAGCTCTTCGTTCGTGGTGCGGCACATCTCGGCGTAGTCGACGCCGGCCATCGCGGAGCGCACGGACGCGCCCTCCCACACGGTGATCATGAGGCGCGCGGCCTCGTCGGCATCCAGGCGGAAGGTGAGGGCGCTGGTGCGGCCGATGTCGGCGATGATCTGAGCGACGCTGCGGATCATCTCGGACTCCTGGGCGAGGTAGGCAGCCGCGAGCTGCGCGTTGCGCAGGGCATGGATGCGGATCTCGCTCATGAGGAGGACGCCCAGACGGTCGTCGGAGGTGATGTCGAGCACCTGCTGGATGATCGAGAAGGCGTTGCCAGCGGCATCCGCGAAGGCGCCCTGGCGCTCGAGCTCAGCGACACGATCCTGCACGGCCGCGACGCGCTCGCGCGAGACGAGGCTCGCGAGCTCGAGGAAGAGCTCCTCCTTCGTCTCGAAGTTGGAGTAGAACGCCCCGCGCGTGAACCCCGCGCGCTCGCAGATCGCTTCGACCGAGGCGGCGTCGAGGCCCACCTCGGCGAAGACCTCCGCTGCGGCATCGAGCAGTCGCTGTCGGGTGACGTCTCTGCGACGCGTCGTCACGGCATCGGTCACGTCTTCTCCTCGTCTCGATTCTCACACCTGACGTTCAGCCTTGCGTCCGGATGCCTCCCTACGATACATCTATGTATCGGATACAGCGGCGTATCGATCCACCACTTCCCGTTCGGATCGATTAGCCGCCCGCCGGCCCGTCGACATCACCCGGAGGCTCCGTGTCCACTCTTCTCTACGCGCTCGGACGCTGGTCGTACCGTCACGGCTGGCGCGTCCTCATCGCGTGGCTCCTGCTCCTCGGCATCGCCGGCGGCAGCGCGGCGGTGTTCATGAAGGGCACCGACAACTCGTTCTCGATTCCCGGGACCGAGGCGCAGGCCGGTCTGGAGCAGCTGAGCCGGTCGTTCCCGCAGGCCAGCGGCACGAGCGCCCAGCTCGTCGTGGTCGCGGCGGACGGCGACAGCGTCGCGGACGATCCGTACAAGTCCGAGATCGAGGATGCCGTCGCCAAGCTGGAGGACCTCGACGGCGTGCTCGCGGTCACCGACCCCTTCAACGAGATGGTGACGGGTCTCGTGTCGGACGACGAGAGCGCCGCGATCGTCCGCCTGCAGTTCGACGGGCAGGCGACCGACGTGACACCCGAGACCAAGGACGAGCTGCACACGATCAGCGCCGACCTCGAGAGCGCGCTCCCCGACGGCTCTCAGGTGGCCATCGGCGGCGACCTGTTCTCGCAGTCCGTTCCCGCGATCTCGATCATCGAGGCCGTCGGCGTGCTCGTCGCGCTGTTCGTGCTGATCGTGACGTTCCGCTCGTTCGCGGTCGCGTGGTTCCCGCTCGTGAGCGCCCTCATCGGCGTTGCGCTCGCGATCTCGCTCATCCTCGTCTCGACGGCCTTCGCCTCGATCTCGTCGACGACGCCCCTGCTCGCGATCATGCTCGGGCTGGCGGTCGGCATCGACTACGCCCTCTTCATCGTCGCGCGACATCAAGACCAGGTGCGGGCCGGCACCGACCCCGAGGAGTCGGCGGCGCGCGCCACCGGCACGGCCGGATCCGCCGTCGTGTTCGCCGGTGTGACGGTGCTCATCGCCCTCATCGGCCTGTCGTTCGCCGGCATCCCGTTCCTCACCACGATGGGCATCGCGGCCTCGGTCGCCGTCGCCATCGCCGTGCTCGTCGCCATCACGCTCACACCCGCGCTGCTCGGGTTCGCGAAGGGCCGGGTCGTCGGGTGGAAGCGGCGTTCCCGGAGGCAGGATGCCGCGCCCGCCGCCGCCCATGACGGCGAGGTCGCCGCGTCCTCTCGCAGGGCCGTGCCCGTCGAGGCGCCCGTGAAGCGCGGCTTCGCGACGCGGTGGGTCGGCGGCGTGACGCGGCATCCCGTCATCACGACCGTCGCCGTCGTCGTCGGACTCGGGCTCCTGGCGATCCCGGCCGCGAGCCTCCGGCTCGCGCTGCCGAACGCGGGCATGCAGCCCACGACGAGCGAGGCGCGCCAGGCCTACGACCTCACCTCGGAGCACTTCGGTCCCGGCTTCAACGGCCCGCTCATCCTGACCGGCACGATCGTCACCTCGAACGACCCGCTCGGCCTCATGGAGGACCTCGGCAAGGCCGTCGAGAAGGTGCCGGGCGTCAAGACGGTCGCCCTCGCGACGCCCAACCAGACCGCCGACACGGGCATCGTGCAGCTCGTCCCCGAGACGGCGCCCGACGACCCCGCGACGGCCGACCTCGTGCGCGAGCTGCGCTCGCACCACGACGAGTGGCTCGACAAGTACGGCGTCGACCTCAAGGTGACCGGCTTCACAGCCGTCGCGATCGACATCTCCGACCGTCTGGGCGCCGCCCTCCTCCCCTTCGGCATCTTCGTCGTCGGCCTGTCGCTCGTGCTCCTCATGATCGTCTTCCGCTCGATCTGGGTGCCGATCAAGGCCGCCGTCGGCTACCTGCTGTCGGTCGCCGCCGCCTTCGGCGTCATCGCGCTCGTCTTCGAGCACGGCGTCGCCGCCGACCTCCTCCACGTCGCCAAGCTCGGTCCGATCATCAGCTTCATGCCGATCATCCTCATGGGTGTGCTGTTCGGCCTGGCGATGGACTACGAGGTGTTCCTCGTGTCCCGCATGCGGGAGGACTACGTGCACAAGCGCCGCGCAGAACGCGAGCGCTCGACCGGTGAGACTGTCGCACCGCGCGACACGGCGGTGGGCGCGGTGCGCTCGGGCTTCACGGCATCCGCCCGCGTCGTCACCGCGGCGGCCGTCATCATGTTCGCGGTCTTCGCGGCCTTCATCCCCGAAGGCGACACCGCGATCAAGCCCATCGCCCTCGGTCTCGCCGTCGGCATCGCGATCGACGCGTTCCTCGTGCGCATGACGCTCGTGCCGGCCGTCATGGCGCTCCTGGGCGACAAGGCGTGGTGGTTCCCGAAGTGGCTCGACCGCGCACTCCCGCACTTCGACATCGAGGGCGAAGCCGTCGAGCGCGAGCTCGCCCTCGCCGACTGGCCCGGCGAGGACTCGACCGCCGTCGTCGTGGCGGAAGACCTCGAGGTCGCCGCCGACGATCGCGCGCTCGTGCGCGGCGTCTCGCTCGCCGTCGAGCCTCGCGAAGCCCTCATCGTGACCTCGCCCGTCGCCGCCGAGAGCCGCGCGCTGCTCCTCGCGATCGCCGGCCGTGTGGCGCCGACGGGCGGACGCCTGCGCGTCGCGGGCCACCTGCTGCCCGAGCGGGCTGCGTGGGTGCGCGCGCATGTCGGCGTCGCGCTGCTGTGGGGCGCGCCCGACCCGCTCGACGAGCTCCGCGAAGCCCTGCGGGGCCGCACGTCGCTCGTCGTCGTCGACGGCCTCGACGTGCTCACGCTGGCGCAGCGCACGCAGGCCGCCGGGATGCTGCGGGATGCGGCATCCATCGCCCTCGTCGTCTCGGCGATCGACGCCGCGGCGGCGCAGAGCCTCCTGGCCGACGCGGGCCGGCCGCCCGCCGCCGCGATCGACCTCACCAGACCGTCCACCCTCTCTTCCGCCGAGGTGACCCGATGAGCCTCCCCATCGAACGCGCGCGATCGCGCCGCCCCATCACGTGGCTGACGCTCATCGGCGTCCTGCTGCTGCCCGTCGTGATCGGCGGCATCCTCGTCGCGGCGCTCTACAACCCCGCCGAGCGGCTCGACTCGATCAACGCCGCCATCGTGAACGACGACGAGCCCGTCACGATCAACGACCAGATGGTTCCGCTCGGACGCCAGCTCACGGCAGGGCTCGTCAAGGGCTCCGACGACGTCGACAGCAACCTCACCTGGACGCTCTCGAACGCCGACGACGCGGCCGACGGCCTCGCCGACGGCACGTACGACGCGGTCGTGACGATCCCGAAGAACTTCTCCGCCGCGGCGACGTCGACACAGCCGGGCGAGACGCCCGAGCAGGCGACGATCCAGGTCAAGACGGCTCCGGACTCACTGGTCGTCGACGACGCCATCACGGCGCAGGTGACGCAGGCCGCCGCCGCGCTCATGGGCCAGCAGCTCTCGCAGGTGTACCTCGAGAACGTCTTCCTCGGCTTCACGACGCTCGGCGACAAGCTCGGGGATGCCGCCACCGGCGCGCAGCAGCTCGCCGACGGCGCGCAGCAGGCCGCCGACGGCGCCGCACAGCTGCCGAGCGGCGCGACGCAGCTCGCCGACGGCGCTGGATCGCTGTCGTCGGGTGCGACGCAGCTCGCGAGCGGCCTCGATCAGATCGCGACGGGCATCGGCTCGGCCGCGGGCGGAGCGCGGGAGATCGCGGGCGGGATCGACCAGGCTGCGGCCGGCGTGCAGAACCAGCAGCTGAAGGATGCCGCCAACGCCTCCGCGAGCTACGCGGGGACGACGGCGACGCAGACCGCGGACGTCGCCAAGCAAGTCGGCGGCGTCGCGCAGTCTGCGGGTGCCCTGGCTCAGACGATGGGCGGCCTCGCGCAGACGTGCCTCGCCTCCGGCGCGAGCCAGGCGTACTGCGACCAGGTGGGTGCTGCCGCGGCGAGCGCAGGAACGCTCGCGCAGAGCGCGGGCGGTGCGGCCCAGGCTGCCGTCACGGCGGCGACGAGCGCCGGCTACGCGAACGGCTATGCGGCGCCGACCGCGTCGGGCATCGCGGAGCTCATGGACAAGACGAGCGCGGGCCTCACGCAGCTCGCCGACGGAACCCGCGGCCTCGCCGACGGCCTCGACAAGCTGCAGTCCGGAACGGCCCAGTCGGCGGACGGCGCGCGCAAGCTCGCGTCGGGCGCCTCGCAGCTGAGCGGTGGCGGCGACCAGCTCGCGACGGGGGCGCAGAGCCTCGCCGACGGTGTGGCGCAGCTCGCCACCGGCACGAGCCAGCTGGCGTCGGGCCTGGACACCGCTGTGGCGCAGATCCCGTCGTACACGGATGCCGAGGCGAAGAGCCTCGCCGACGTCGTGTCCGACCCCGTGGCGGCCAAGGGCACGGGCGACAGCCTGTTCGGGGCATCCGCGATCCCGCTTCTCGCGACAGCCGCGCTGTGGTTCGGCGGCCTCGCGACGTTCGTCGCACTGCAGGCCGTGAGCCGTCGCGCGCTCGCCTCGCGGGCTCCGTCGGCCGCCCTCGCGTTCCGGGCGTTCCTCCCCGCGGCCGCCATCGGTGCGCTGCAGGGTCTGCTCGTGGCCGGCGTCGTGCAGATCGCGGCGTCGTACGACTGGGGCACGTGGTCGGTGTTCGCTGCGCTCTGCGTCGTCGCGGGAGTGGCCTTCGCCGCCGTGAACCAGGCGCTCGTCGCCGTGTTCGGAGGTGCGGGGCGCTGGATCGCAGCGCTCATCGGCGCCTTCCTGATCGCGACCGGTGTGGTCTCGACGGTGCCGGCCGTGCTCGCGTCCATCGCCTCGATCCTGCCGACCGCTCCGGCGTACAACGGGATGGTGTCGGCCCTCACGTCGACGTCGGGCGTGGGTGCGGGCTTCGCGGGCCTCATCATCTGGGCCGTGCTCGCCTTCATCGCGACGGTGCTGGCGGTGGTCCGTCGCCGCACGATCTCGGCGCGGGCTCTGATCGAGCCGGCCGTCGCGACGGCCTGACCCCGAGGCCACGCATTTCCGCACGAGCCGAGACACCGCGCAGCGCGCGCGGCGTCTCGGCTCGTCGCTTCTGTCGGCTCGCGGCGTCTGCACCGGCCGCGGTGAGGGTGCGGATGGTGCGAGGGATGCCTACTCACCCGCCGCACCGCGAGGGCGAGGGGGGACGCGTCGGATGCGGCGGATGAGCGGGCGGCGAGACCCCGTCGACGCTTCGGGGGGAGCCGAAGGGCCGGGCGAAAGCGGGGCCGGCGTTCAGTCGTCGTTCTTGATCGTCACCAACCCCTGTGCATCGGCGAGGTTCACGCCGGGAGCGGGCTGAAGCCTGACGATGAAGTACTCGTCGGTCTCCTTGGCGGCGTCGCCGACGACGGTGAAGGTGATGGTTGCGGTCGTGGCGCCGGCCGCGAAGGTCACGACGCCGGAGGTCGCCCCCGTGACGTCGCTCCCCCACGTCACTCCGTTCGCGAGGAGCGTGTCGACGCTCCAGTTGATCGACTGGGCAGAGCCGGCCTGATCGCGGGTGACCGTGAGCGTGACGGTCTTCGTGGTGCCCGTCGCACCCTCGGTGACTGTCGCGTCCGAGATGCGCACCGCCGGGGCGGCCGCGGGCGAGCCGGTGTACTGCGAGTCGTCGGTGCGGAATCGGTAGTCGGCGGCGGATGCCGTCACCGCCGTCCCGAACACGAACAGGCCTTGTCTGCCGTCTGCCACGGGGGCGTTGAAGGCGAACGAGCCCAGGACCTGGCCGTTCACGCTGATGGTGACGACCGTCGCCTTCAGCACGACGTCGAGGACGTAGTCGACTCCGGCGGTGAGGGCCAGCGCGACGGCGAGGTCGATCGTGCGGCTGCCATGGGCCAGGTGCCCGATCACGACCCGCTGACCGGCGAGGTCGAGCCCCGCGAACTTGTAGTCGGTCGTGGAGTACCAGTCGAACATGATGCCGGTGACGCCCACCGCGCGCAGCGTCGCGGTGAGATCGACGTAGCTCGTCGGCTGCAGGAGCTGGACCCCCGTGTAGGAGGCGCCGCTCGTGGGGATGCCCAGGAGCGTCGTGGCGGTGGCCGAGGCATCCGTCGTGCCCTGCAGGCGACCGCCCGTGACCGCCCACGTGCCGGTGACGTCCTGCTTGGCGGCGACGGCCGTGCCCTCGAAGAACTCGGTGCGGTCGATCGTGATCTCCGGCGAGATCACCGTGAGCGTGATGTTGTCGAACAGACCCTTGGCCTGGTTCGACCCGAAGCCGGTCATGCCGCGGTTGAGCGCGACCTTGTCGGTGCCGATCATCCGCGGCGCGAAGGTGTAGCTGAAGGCGTTCGCTCCGTTGGCGGTGACCGTGACGACGAGGCCGTTGATCACGACATTGAGGTCGTAGAACGTGTTGGCCTTGACGCCGCCCGGCACGCTGCCCTGCGCGCGCACCCACCAGCCGGTCGCCGTGCGCTCGCCGATCACCATCTTGTTGGTCGACTGGTCGATGCCGGCGAACTTGAAGTCGGTGGGCGAGAAGTAGTCGAAGATGATGTACGCGTTGGCCTTCCAGCCGCCGGTCGGCTTGTCCATCGAGATGCGCGCCGCGAGCTCGTAGTACACCGTCTGGTACGCGTCGGAGTACCACACCGCCACCGCGTCGCCCTGCGAGCTGGCCGCCGTGACGCTCAGGATGCCCTGGCTGACCGTGAACGTGCCCGAGTCGGTCGAGAAGCCCTGGAGCGTGCCGTCGTTGAAGTCGGCTCCGCGGATGCTGTCGCGCTTGCCGCCCGGGATGTTGCCGGCCTGCGGGTCGGTCGGGCCGCCGGTCTGGGTCTGCCAGTAACCGTGGTCCTCCTGGCGAATGAGGCCGAGCTCGCCGAACGGCTCGCCGTTGCGCAGCGGGTCACTGCCCTCGTCGGTAGCGCGGGTGAGGTCGACGCCCTGGCTGCGGCTGAGCGCGTACAGGAACTCGGGCAGCTGCGGCTCGTTCTGGCGGCTCACCGTGCCGATGCCGAACGGCGCGAACGGCACGAGGTAGCTGTTGAACTCCCCGACCCAGTCGATGAGCCGGTCGCCCGCGGTGTTGCCGATGAGGATGTCGAGGCCGGCGCCGCCGTAGACGCGGTCCTGGAAGCTCGAGTTCACGCCGTCGGGCCGGTCGTTGAGCCACGTGTCGGTGGGCACGGGATCGGTGCACGTGCCGTTCGGCGTCTGGGTGACGCATCCCGAGTGCAGGTCGTCGTCGGCGTTCGACAGGTCGTTGCCCCAGCCGCCCCAGAGCGTGTCCTGACCCGTGCCGCCGACCTGCCAGTCGTTGCCGAGGTCGCCGAAGATCACGTCGTTGCCGTCGGTCGCCTGCGTGGTCTTCCACGCGGTGCACAGACCCTGGTTGTCGATCGCGATGCACGCGCCCTTGCCGTCGGCGCCGACGTAGTAGTTGCCCGTGAGGTCTTCGTTGTTGAGGAAGAACTGGTTCGGGAAGAGGGATGCCGCGGGGCTGCCCGTGCAGGTGTGGCCGCTGGGCGTCCACGAGGTGCAGCCCCACGTGTTGCCCGAGGCGTCGAAGCGGATCTCACGACGCGGGTCGTACTCGTCGTAGAGGAGGAACTCGCCCAGGCGCGTCTCGTTGTGGTGGTTGGCGTGCCACGGGTTGGTGTCGGCGCCGAAGTGCAGCACGTCGCCCGGGTTCCACGGGTGGGCGAAGTCGATGTACTCGAGGCCGATCGGGTTGCCCGCGGCGTCGAAGTGCTGCGCGAAGCCGCCGCTGGCGTAGCCCGGCTGGCCGGCGCCGATCGCCTCGGAGCCGCTGATCGCGTCGTCGCCGGCGCCGCCGTGGATCCAGTCGCTGCCGAGTCCGCCGAAGATGATGTCGTCGGAGTTGTTCGCGTCGTAGAGCGGCTGGTTCACGACCTTGTTGAGACCGGCGTTCACGTCGGGGCCGAGGTTGTAGACCGTGAGGTCGACCGACTTCAGCAGGGCGCCTGCCACGTTGATGACAGCCGTCTGCACCTGACCGGGCGTGTAGATGAACTCGTTCAGGACATTGCCATTGGAGTACTTCGTGTCGGGGTCGGTGGCCAGGAGTGCCAGGATGCCGAACAGCCGCTCGCTGTAGCAGGCGTTGCCCGAGTTGGCCGTGTTGTTGCTGCCCGTGCAGGCCGCGCCGGCGGCCGTCACACCGGTCGAGCTGTTGCGGCTCGTGAAGATGCGGCCGTCGTCGCCGAGGATTCCGTCGTCGCCGGTGCCGCCCGAGATCCAGTCGTTGCCCCAGCCGCCGATGATGTCGTCGTTCTGCCCGTCGCCGTAGATGACGTCGTGGTCGGCGCCGCCGTAGATCGTGTCGTCACCGGTCTCGCCGTGCACCTCGTCGCGTCCACCCGTCTGCCACGGCGTCGTGCCGCCGAGGAACGAGGTGTTGCGCCACGTGCCCGTGTCGGTGTTGAGGACGAACGAGCAGATCGGCTGCGTGGGTGATCCGTTGCAGTCGGCGCCGGGGCCGCCGAGGCCGAAGTTCTGCGGCAGGTAGTCAGGGCCGCCGACCGTGTAGTCGAGGAGCGTGACGCCGCGGACGACGAGGCGCTGCGTGCCGGGCGTGCCATACGTGTCGTAGACGAAGGTCACATAGGGGGTCGCGTTCGCGATCGGCGGGACTCCTGCGGTCCCGGCCGTCGCGGTGCCTCCGTCGAGGTGGTTGATGCCCACGATGCGGATGATGCGGCCGTTGTCGCCGACGATCGTGTCGGCGTCGCGGGCGTCGAGGTCGGCCGTGACCGTCTGCGTCAGCGCCGTCTGGCCGGTGACCGTGCCGAGAGTCGCCGAGCCGTCCGTTCCGAAGCTCTGGTCGTTGATGCCCGCGCGCTGGCCCGAGCCGCCGAAGATGATGTCGGCGCCGCGGTCGTGACCCGGCTGGTAGTTGTAGGCCGGGTTGACGAGTCCGTCGGGGCGCTGGTCGACATTGACGAGGCTGAAGAAGTCGCTCGAGCCGCCGACGATGTCGTCCTGGCCGAGGCCGCCGAAGATGACGTCGTTGCCGGCGTTGCCCTCGAGGTAGTCCTGCCCGTCGGTCGGCAGTTCGACCGCTGCGACGATCACGAGGATGCCGGTGTAGTCGCAGGTCATCGCTCCCGCGGCGCCGGTGCAGCCGGCGGGTGTGCGGGAGGCGCCGACGTGGAACGTGGCCGTGGCGGTGCTGATCGAGTTCGTGCCCGTGATGACCGGGTGCTGGTCGATCCAGCGGGCGTACGCCCGGTCGATCTCACCGTCGCCCTGGATGACGTCGTCGCCCAGCTGGCCGAAGACGAGGTCGTTGGCCTGGCCGCCCGCGAGGTAGTCGTTGCCCCACGTGCCGGCCCACTTGGTGCCGGTGTCCGACGCGAGGTCGTGATACAGGTTCACGACGTCGTACTCTGCCCACCACGGTGCGCCGTCGGGGTCGCGGAACGGCTGTGCGACACCGTCCACGAGCAGGACGCCCGAGTTGTTCTCCGTCGGAACGGGGGCGCCGTTGCAGAGGTTGGCGAGGTTTGCGGCGCCTTGCGTCATGTCGCTGCGGCTGTACAGCAGCGTTCCGCAGAGGGCCTGGAACCGGCCGTTCGTCCAGTCGCCCGGCGTGCGGCTGAACCACACCGCGTCACCGAAGACGATGTCATCGGCCTCGTCGCCGTCGGCCATGTCGTTGCCCGCGCCGCCGATCAGCACGTCGCGTCCGAGTCCGCCGAAGATGACGTCGTCGCCACCCTTGTCGAGGTTGACGCTGCGGATCGCGATGATCGTCGAGAGCGCCGTGGTCTGGATCTTCTGGGGCTTCGCGCTCGGCTCGTTCGGGTCTGCGACGTCCTGATCGATCGCACCGTGGTCGCCGAAGATGATGTCGTCGTAGGCGCTGTCGGGTGCGGCGCCGACGTTGACCGCGAACGACCCGAGACCGAGCCCCTTGGCGCCCTCGCCGTAGATGAGGTCGGAGCCGGCGACGAGGAGATCGTCGACGATGCCCGGGATGCCGCCCGCGACCGGGATGATCGTCGTGCCGTTCGAGATGACGCCGGCGCCGGTGACCGACGGCAGCGGACTGCGGTTGACCGTTGCGATGTCGAGCGCGCGGGTCAGGATGTTGACGTTGATGCCCGAGTCGCCATAGATCGCGTCCACACCGCGCTGGCCCCGGATCTCGTCGTCTCCCGAGCCGCCGGCGAGGTGGTCGCCCGCCTGGCTGCCGATGATGAGGTCGTCGCCGAGTCCGCCGTAGGCCGTGATGCCGACGGTCGGGAGGCTTCCCGGCGCGAGCTCGGCGAACAGGCCGGAGGCGTCGATGATGTCGTTGCCGCTGTAGTCGAACGGGTTGGCGAGGCCGAAGACCCACTCGTCGTCCTCGTTGTCGCCGTCGGGGATGTGCGTGAAGGGGTCGAACGGCTTCGGGCCGAACTCCATGCCCAGGTTGTCGCCGGGGTGGCCGGAGTACCAGATGCCGTCCTGCGACGTGTCGCCGTACACGACGAGCGGCGAGTTCGGGCCGGCGGTGTGCGTCTGGTCGCACGTCACCGGGTCGTCGACGAGGCCGTCGGACTGGCCGGCGATCTTGAACAGCATCGTCGATCGGTTGCAGACGGTGATGATGTCGCCGCCGATCATGGTGGCGCTCGCCTGGCGGAACTCGTCCCACGCGGTGAGGGTCAGGCTGACGGCATCCCACACCGCCACACCGGCGGCGTTCAGGTGCATGCTCGGCGCCCACGCGGTGTTGGCGAAGAACATCTCGCGCTCGTCGCTCGAGAAGCCGGAGACTGTGAACGATCCGGCGAAGCCGCTGATGTGCACCTGCATGCCGAGCTTGTAGCCCGCCGTCTTCCAGCTGGCTCCGTCGGTGCGGACGACGCTGGACGTCTTGACGTAGACGGCGGTCGTGACCTCGATCTTGACAGGCTGTGCGGCGCGCACGTCGGTGAGCACGTTGGTGCCGAGCGGGATGGCGACGGCGCCCGCGACCGAGGCATCCGGACCGCCGAGGATCATCACCGAGCCGATGCCGCAGCCCGGGAAGGGGTCGTTGATCAGGCACGGCGCGTCGGCGAAGCCGAGGATCATGCGCGTGAAGTTCTCGCCCGCGAGCTGGATGTGCTGGAAGGCGTGCAGGTAGGGGTCGCCGGCATAGTAGCCGCTGCCGGGCAGCAGTCCGTTGAACGCCCAGTTGAGTCCGTCGCGACGGGTCAGAGTGAGCTTCGCGACGCCGAGCGAGGCGACCTGGCTGGCCTGGGCGGGAGTGGGCAGTGCCCGGTCCATTTCGAAGACCGTCTGGATCGGGGCGTTGCCGCCGCCGTGCACCGTCGTGAGGCCGCCGTGCGGGCCGGGGACGAAGACGGACGACGTGCTCGTGAAGGGCGGCGGGATCTTGTCGCCGCGTTGCAGCGTGAGGGTCTTGCCGTCGGCGGAGATCGCCATGAGGCGCCAGCTGCCGGTGAGGCCGTCCATCATGACGAGCTGTCCGACCACGAAGCCGTCGACCGCCCAGCTGCCGGTGGCGCGAGTGACGGTGCCGCCGTCTGCGCCGATCGAGGTGACGGTGATCGCGCCCGTCGCGTTGCCCGCCGCGACGCCGCCCTTGACCACGACGTCGGCGGCCGTGATCGTGCGCAGTGCCGAGCCGGTGACAGGCGCACCCGAGACCAGCACGAGGTAGACGATCGTGTTGTCGGTCGTGTCCTCCGGGTGGTCGTCGCCGAAGCCGACGATCTTGAACTGCGCTCCCCCGGTCATCGTGATCGTCTGGCCGACCAGGAAGCCCTGCGCCTTCCAGTCGAACGGCGTCGAGCGGGTGAGCCGGTACGTCGAGCCGAACGGTCCGGCGACCTGCGTGAGCGTGACCGTGCCGATGAGCTTGACCGGCACGTCGGGCTGCAGGGTGCCCTGGATGTCGAAGCGGTCGTTTCCGGAGCCGAGGAAGAGGTTCACGACCTCGATCGTCGACACCGCGGTGTCGGGCTGGTACTTCCCGTCGACGAACGAGATGGAGCCGAAGCTGATGCCGCCGGGGAAGATCTGCGGCTCGCCGAACGTCTCACCCTGCGAGCCGCCGTACGAGGCGCCGAAGTCGAGGTCCTTCGCCATGCCGAGACCACGGATGGTCGTCGAGGTCATGACGCCCCAGTTGTTCGCCACGCTGCCGTCGCCGTAGACGTTCAGAATGTCGATCTGCTTCGACTCCGGCGCCTGCGCGGCGATGCCGAAGAGCGGTCCGTCCTGCTCGCCGGGGAGCTTGAGTCCGAGCTCGAGCGACCGGTCGGCGCCCGTCACGCCGCCCTCAACCGCAAGCGGGCCGCGAAGGCGGGTCAGCAGGTGCTGCGAGGCCGGGAAGATCTTGACGCCCGTGCGGGTGATCGGCTGGTAGTAGCCGAGGTCGGCGCGCAGCAAGACAGCCTGGTCGGTCATCCAGTTGAGCGTCGTGAAGGTGGCCTGCGCCGCGATGCGCGTCACGGTGAACGTCGAGCCCACGAGCGCCGAGAAGTCGTCGTACGAGACGGGACGGAACTCGAGGTCGGTGTCGTGCGTCGCGTTCGTGCCGCGGATGTTCTGGATCTTGGCGCGCACGCAGTGGTTCGCGCTGTCGCACACCTCGACCCACTGGCCCTCGAGGAAGCCGTCCGCGAGCCAGCCGCCGCCCGGACGCGTGAGGCGGTAGTGGCTGAGGAGGTCGTCGCCCGTCGCTGTCGCGACGCTCGCACCCGTGCCGCTCCACAGGCCCTGCCGCGTGAGGACGTTGATGGAGGTCCCGGTAACCGTCGGACCAGAGCAGGCGAGCGGAGTCGACACCGTGAAGGACTTGCCGTCGAGGGCGACCGACTGCACCGTGTAGGTGCCGGTGCAGGCGGCGAACTGGAGACGCTGGCCGATGGCGATGCCGTCGTCGAGGAAGCTGCCCGTGTCGCTGCCGTTGGCCCGGGTGACGGTGCTGCCGGAGAAGGTCAGGTTGCCGAGGAAGACCCGCGACGGGATGTCGCCGCCGATCTTGACGTACTGGCTCGGGCTGACCGCGACGCCGCCGATCGAGACCACGTCGACGAGACCGTCGGGCGTGATCACGACGTGCACGTCGCCCGACGGGGCGGTCGTGAGGCGGATCGTGTAGCCGTCGGTCGTGCCGGGCGTCGTGCACGCGGCGTTGCCGCACTTCACGACGACCGTGTCGGTGCCGGTCGGGATCGTGACGACCTGAGCGGTCTCGTCGTCGTAGACGAGCACATCGGCGCGCTGGTCGCCGGAACGCAGGTTCGGGAACTTGTAGCTCGACGTGATGACGCCGGCCTGACCGAACGAGATGACGGCGGTCGTCGGATCGCCCGGGTCGGGGTTGCTGCGCGCCTGCACCGTGAGGCGGACCGGGGTGTTCCAGTTCGAGTGGTCGAAGGTGAGCTCGTAGTGGATGCCGCCGTCGGCGTCGTGCACGAGCGTCCAGCGGCCGCCCACCGCGGGCGTGAGGATCTGGAGCAGGCGCTGGGAGTCGGCATCCATCGAGATCTTGACGGTCACAACGAGACCGCAGCCGGGGTTCGCGGCGGGGCAGGGGTCCTTCGCGAGCTGCACGAGCATGTCGTCGGTGCGCTGCGTCGTCGCCGAGCCCTCGATCACGACGCCGCGGTCGTCCACGGTGCTCGTGCCGGGCTCGACCTGCGTCACGTAGATGCCCGGGGTGTCGTTGTCGTACACCTTCACGTTCACCTGGCGGACGATCGCGCCGTTGAACCGGGCGTCCGCCGAGATCACGGAGTGCTGCACGACAACCGTGCGATCGCCCTCGGAACGGTCGTCGTCGACGGCGCGGACATACACGCGCTGCGGCGAGTTCCAGTTGCCGGCGTTGAAGGTGAGGACGACGGCGCGTCCGGCCTCGTCGATGACGACGCCGTTGCGGATGTAGTGGCGCTGGAACTGCGCGATCGTCGAGCACTCGCCGGCGACGACAGGGCCGGTGGCGATGCAGAGCCAGATCGTGTCGCCGATGCCGTCGGTGAGTCCGAAGCCCGTCGGGTTGTGCAGCGACCCGTCAGCCTCCTGCGAGGGAGAGTTCGCCGCGGACACGGTCACGTACACGTCGGCCGTGGGCGCCTTGCTGAGCTCGACAGTATAGAAGGCGGTCTCGCGGATCGGGCCCGTCGTCGTGCCTTCGCGCACGCTCGTCGAGCTGCCCTGCTCCTTGATCACGACGACGCCCACGTCAGGCGTGGCGAGGTTGTACGGGATGCCGTCGACGACGGTGCCGTTGTAGCGCGGGTCGTTCGACAGGACGATGTGGTCGACGGCGCCGGAGATGCCCTCGAGCTCGCGCGTGACGATGTCGCTCGTGACGTCGCCTGCCACCGAGATGAGATCGGAGCCGAGACCGCCGATGACCCGGTAGGCCACGCCGTAGGCGGTGGAGAGGACGAAGAACTGGTCGTCGCCCTCGAGACCGTCGATCTCGAGGACCTCGACGGTGGAGTACTTGACGGCGAGGCCGGCGCCGTAGATCGCCTTGTCGGTGATGGCGAAGTCGTCGGCGAACTCGGTGCCGAGCACGACGAGCTTGTCGAAGCCCGTGCCGCCGTCGACGTTGACCGGGGCGTTGACGTTGTACTGCACCTCGTCCTCGCCGCCGCCGGCGCGGATGTCGAGCGGACGGCTCGTCGAGAAGCCCGAGCCGATGATCGGCACCGCGACGCCGTTGGCGTCGAGCGGGATGACGTCGTCGCCCCACTTCGTGTTGTCGAGGTCGACGTTGCTGCCGGCGTCGTGGTTGTACGTGATGTGCGCGTCGGCGTTGTTGCAGACGCCGTCGCCGTTGCGGTCGTAGCGGGTGTAGCCCGAGACCACAGTGCCGCCACGCGTCGTGTAGGTGCCGATGACGCACGAGCCGAACGGAGCCGTCGTCGGGAAGACGCCGCCCGCGGGCCGGAAGTCGACGTCGTCGAGGCCGCAGCCCGCGATGCTGTCGGCATTCGTGTCGCAGACCGCGGCGAGGGCGAAGGCCCGCACGATGAACAGGTCGTTGTCGTCGTCGCCGTTCAGCTGCACCTCGGCCTGGTTCGAGTAGACGATGAACCGGTCGTTGCCCGTGCCGCCCGTCGCGAGCAGCGGTGCGTGGGTGCCGGGGCTCAGCCAGCCGCGCGTCGTCGCGACGAGCGACGGGAAGGTGTCTGCCGGGAGCAGCGCTCCGCCGTCGGGCGCCGGGTCGCTGTCGCGCTGGGTGCCGAAGATCTGGCCGATCTGGAACGAGTCGTTGCCCGCACCGCCGTCGAGCGTCATCGTCGCCTGCGTGTCGTCGACATAGAACGCGTCGTTGCCGCCGAGGCCGAAGACCGTGATGCGTCCGTTGAGCGCGCGGTCGTAATTGATGCGCTGAACGGCGGGGCTCGGCTCGTTGCCGGCGATGCGGTCACGGTAGAGGCCGACACCGCCGTCGAGGTTGTTGTTGCCGGCGAGGAGCGCGATGAACGCGGGGTGGTCGGCCTGCGGTTCGGTCGGCGACCCGCAGACGGCCGGCACGCCCGAGACCGTGAACGGCGACTCGTTGTCGATGCAGGTCAGCGCACGCATGAGCCAGATGTCGTCAGCTCCGCCGTTCGCGCCGTTGAACGGAGCGTCGGCCGCGAGGTTCGGGTTGCTGTCGTAGCCGTACACGTTCAGCTCGTCCACGCCCTGGTTCGCGGGTCCCGAGTCGAGCACGTTGATGACGTAGTTGCGGGTGCTTCCGTGGCTGCCGTTGGTGTAGACCGCGTAGTGGTCGGTCTCGCCCTGGCCGTCGAGGTTGAGCGTGTGGCCCGCGCCGGTGCCGGTCTGCAGGCCCGTCGGGGTCGTCACGACGTTCATCGATTGCAGGTACCAGACGGTGATCTGGTCCTCGCCGTCTGCGGTGTTGGACGTCGGCGTCGCGTTGCCGTGCACCGTCGTCTTGGAGCCGAGGAAGATGTAGCCCGCGCTCCCCCACGTGGTCTTCGTGCCCGGCTGCGAGTGGTCGAGGCCGGACGGGTCGCCGAGCTGGATAACGTCGGTCTCGTCGCTGCCCCAGACGTTCGTCTGCGGCGCGCTGCTCGCGTTCGCCGTCGACGGCGTGCAGACGCCCATGGGGTCGTCGCCGTTCAGGGCGTGGTTCGCCGAGACGACGCAGCCCGAGACGATCTTGCCGCGGAGGATCATCGAGGTGCCGTACTCGCTGAGGGGCGTCCCCTCGAGTCCGAAGCTCGCGCCGATCGTCTGGAAGAAGTCGCCACGGATGTCGATGGTCTGCGCCGCGAGGATCTGGCTGTTCTGGTGCAGCGTCACGTCGTCGCCGACGCGGAGCTCGACGCTGCCCATCTCGGCGAAGATCGTGCCGTTGGGGATGAGCCGCGGAGCGTCGGCGTCGTTCTGGGGGCCGCGGTTCGCGGATTCGGCGAACCGGGCGGAGCCGCTCGCGATGAGGTAGAGGTCCTCGTCGAGGTCGGCGGTCTCGCGGACGGTGAGGCGCACGTTGCCGGTGAGCGAGTGCGCGAGCACGAGCCGCAGGTAGGAGTCGGTCTCGGTGTAGTAGATGCCGCCCGTAGCCTCGAGGCCGACATCGTCGCCGGCCGCGGCGAGCGCGGGATCGGATGCCCCGGTGGCGGGGTTGTTGCCGCAGTTCAGGTAGGTGCAGCCGAACGGGGGCGCGCGGCCGGAGTCGACCATGACGTCCTTCGACTGCAGGCCGATCGAGCCGCCGTTGGCGTCCATGTCGACGGAGTCGCCGCGCACGTTGTCCTCGTCGGCGTTGGTCTTGGCGTTCAGGATGCTGCCGCCCGTCGTGCGCAGCGACACGTTGCCCGTCGCGGTCGACGTCGACCCCGCCGTGTAGATCTCCCACAGCGGCATGTCGCCCGTGAGCTCGTCGAGGTAGATGCCGGCGGTGAGCGCGTCGTCGGACGCCGTGTCGTAGGCCTTCAGCACGCCGTCGCCGGACTGCCATGCTCCCGTCCCGCGAAGGACGGCGGTGTTGATCTCGAGGAAGTCCGTCGGAAGTCCGATGCCGCCGATGCCGCCCGCCTCGCCGGCGTACATCGTGATGTTGACAGCCGTCACATCGATCGTGTCCTTGCCGTCGGCATCCAGGATCCTGGCGGGCGAGTGCAGGATGACGTCGCCGTTCGTGGAGTGGATGTGTCCGACGAGCATGTCGCCGACGAGTTCGGTCGCCGTGATGTCGCCGTTCGTGCGGATGAAGATCTGCGGCACCTCGCCGGCGGCGCCGTCGTCGGCGGGGCCGCCCGCCGCACCGCCGGTCCACGCGACGTCGGTGTTGATGACGATGTCGATCGTGGTGTCGGAGACCGGGTCGGCCGTGATCGCGTGCGTCGCGCTGTCGATCGCCGTCGTGTAGCAGGTCTTCGGCTCCTGACCGCCCGTCGTGACGTGGCAGATGTCGATGTCGTCGCCCGCGCGCACCTCGGTGAACGTGTACGTCGAGTCGATCTCGCCGTCGTTGTCGGTGCCGAGCGCGCGGAGGATGTGCGCGAGGTTCGAGTCCGAGACATCCGGGCGGAAGTGCGTCTCGTACTTGCCCGAGCCCGAGCCGCAGTCGCCGCCGGGGCACGGCGACAGCTTGCTGCCGTCGTTGAGCACGGGGTTGTACTGGTTGAAGTACGTGTAGTCGTAGTACGACGTGCCCGGGTTGTAGACGTCGACCTCGACGAGCGAGAGAGACGACGTGTCGTTGCCGGCCTTGCTGTCGTTGATCACCAGGTCGACGTCGTCCCCCGCGCGGATGCGGTCGATGACGACCGAGATGGGGTCGGTGACCGCCTGGTCGGTCCGGCGGAACACGGTGAGGTCGAGCACGGCGTCCTTACCGGCATCCACCGTCACGATCACGTCGTGGAGGCAGGGCGCCGCCCCGTACGTGCCGCCGCAGAACTCGGCGGACGGGTGGATGTACTTCACCAGCTCGACCGCGATCGGGTTGCGCTCCGGGTCGGGGTTCGCGTGCGTCGGGCTCTGGTGTCCGACGTTCCCGTGCGGGGCGTCGATGTCGAGGACGTTGGTGCGGATGAGCTGACCGCGGGTGCCGCCGCCCACCGCTGCCGGGCGGGGCGTGACGCCGCGCGCACCGGCGAGGATGTCGCCGGAGGCGTTGGTGATCTGCGTCGTGCCGAGCGGGTTCTCGATGTAGTCGTCGAGGCGGATGAAGGGGTTCTGGCCCGTGCAGGAGAAGGGGCACGAGTTCTGCAGCAGCACGAGCGTCGGCACGAAGCGGTAGGTGATGTCGAAGTCGAACGTCGTCGCGGGGCCGTTCTCGTTCAGGCCCGGCGTGTTCGCGCTCGACGCGTCGTTCGGCACGCTGTCGACCCGGATGTCGATGAGCGGCGAGTTCGCCGCGTTCACGACGTCGATGATGTTGGTCACCATGTTGAGGTTCGATGCGTTGACGAGCCGCACATCGTCCCACGTCTGCTGGAACTCGAAGATGCCGCCGCGGCCCCAGATGAGACCCGCGTCGCCGAGCGAGGCCGGCAGGTCGTTCGTGAGGAAGCGGGCCTGTGCGCCGTGGTCGTAGACGATGTCGTCGACGTAGAACGTCGTGCCGGTGAGCTGCCCGGTGGTGTGCGTGTTGGTGAAGGGGTTGTCCTCGAAGCAGTTGCCGTTCGAGTCGCACACCTTGACGTTGACGATGTCGATGATGTTGCCGGACGCGTCGACCGTGAGCTTCGGGTTCGGCTCGCCCAGCATGATGACGCGGACTTCCCAGAACGTCTGGCGGGTGAGCGATGTCGGTCCGTGCGAGTCGCCGCCGTTGCCGAAGTCGAGGAAGCCGCCGGCGGTGGTGGCGTCGCGGTTGAAGTTCGCGCCGGTCGCGCGCTGGTTGACGGCCACCGTGAGGTCGGCGGTGCGGATGAGGGCGCCGTTGCGGCCCGTGACCTTCGCCGTCGTCTGCGCGTCGATGGTGGAGTCGGCGTCCGTGTCGCCGCCGAAGCATCCGCAGTGCGCGTGCGAGTGCGACGTGATGCTCCAGCCCGTGTACTCGGCGTTGAGCTCCGTCGCGATCTGGCCGTCGAGCTCGGCGCCCGCCGCGAGCACGACCTCGGCCGTGCCGCGGACGTTCACGACCGTCTCGGCGTCGGAGTCCGCGCCGAAGGCCGTCGCGCTCGTGTCGGAGCGCGCTTCGATCTGCACGGGGTCGACGTGCGCGTGGATCAGGACGAAGCGTCCGGCGACGAGTCCGCTGACGGTGGCACGCGTGACCGCTGACGCGCCCCACAGGTTGTAGGTCGTGCCGTCCCACGACTTGCTCGCGCCCTGCCCGACGTGGAAGTCGGTGTAGCTGCTCGCGTCGACGCCGAGGCCGCCGACGTCGGCCGTGCCGCTCGCGTAGCCGTAGATGGCGGTGTGCGCGTCGACCGTCGCCGTGCCGTTGAGGGAGGTGAGCGTGCCGCCGATGTTCGTGAGCGTCGAGTAGTCGAGGCGTGCGGTCTCGCCACCGGAGCCGCCCGCGAACAGGCCGCCCGAGCCGGACGACGCGATGATGATCGGGTGCAGCGAGCTGTTCGCCGAGACGGTGAGCGCTCCGGTCGAGGTGAGGACGGCGCCGGATGCCACCGAGACGGTGTTCGAGAGGTGCACATCGGTCTCGGCTTCGGCGCCGTTGACCGAGATGAGGCCGCCGCTGTCGTTCGACGAGACCGTCTTGGCGTCGGAGTGGCCGTCGGTCGTGATGCTGATCGAACCCGCCGTCACGTGGGCGCCGGCGCCGACCGTCGCGCTGATCGTGACGTCCGAGACCGACCACGAACGGGCCGTCGAGACGCTGATCGCGCCACCGCCGCCGCCGGTCGCGGAGGCCGAGATGATCTGGTCGCCGCCGACCGCCGTGAAGGGGATCGCCTGGCCGATGCCGTCGAGCTTCTCGTTCTTCGGCGAGGGCCCGGCCGCCGGCGTGATCGCGAAGATCAGCTTCTGCACGGTCGCACCCTGGCTCGTCAGGTTGATGCCCTCGGTGCGGAACACGTGGCCGCCGCCGGTGAAGGAGAAGGCGACGCCGTCGATCGTCGTGGCGGAGTGGGTGATCGCGATGGCCGATCCGCCCGCCGTGTTCGCCAGCTGGTAGCCGCTCGCGGCGGTGCAGCCCGAGACGGGGCAGCCGACGACGTAGTAGCCGTGGCCGTCCTCGAGACCCGTGATCGGCGCGAAGTTCGCCGCTGTCAGCGAGTGGATCGCGAGCGCGGCGCCGCCGCCCGAGATCGAGAGCGGCACGACCGCCTGTGCGCTGCCGCCGCAGTCGGCCGCGGCGCCCGTCGCGTGGCACTTGGAGTCGGCGAGCTGGTAGCTCTGGGCGCTCTTGCGGATGACCCAGTAGTAGGCGCCGTTCTTGAGGCCGATGCCGGTCGTCACGCCGAGCGCGGCGCTCGAGGTGTAGTAGCGCACCTTGTCGCCGGTCTGGAAGCCCATGTCGTCGAACGCCTGGTCGCTGTTGGCGTCGACCGCGAAGTAGATGTTGTTCGTGTTGCCGCCGGTCGTGGCGACCCAGCTGTTGCTGCCCGAGTCCCACTGCTTGTCGACCTGGCCCGCCGTGAACGTCGCGTTCGTCGTGGGCGCGTGGTAGGTGACGTAGTCGCCGTTGCTGAAGCCGCTCGCGCCGGTGACCGTGTGCGTGCTCTCGTCGACGTCGCCCGCCGTGACGCTGTCGGTCGTCGTCGTGGCGCCGATCGCCTGCAGCTTGATGCGGAAGTCGTCGACCTTGTACACGCGGTAGAGGGTGTTGGCGGTGAGGCCGCCGATCGCCGTCAGCGGCGTGCCGCTCACGAGCTGGTAGAGGAGCGTGTCGCCCGTCGAGAGCCCGTGCTTGCGCGTGCCGAAGTCGATCGTGTCGAGCGTCGTGTCGACGTTCGTGTTGCTGAACACGACGCCGAGCTGCACCGTGTCGGCGTCGATCACGATGACGGAGTACTGGCGCCCCGCCACGAGGCCGGAGAGCACGGGCTGGCCCTGCGTGTTGTAGGTCACGACATCGCCCGATGTGGCGTTGTGAGCCGACGAGAACGTGATCGTGTGGGCCGTTCCGTCGACGCCGTTGACGGCGTCGAACGTGCCGTCGGACGCCGGCGGGAGCGGCGGGTTGGCCGAGGCGCTCAGCTGCACCGAGCCGGGGGTCGTGATCGAGGCGCCGCCCGTGATGACGGCCGAGACGGTGGGCGACATGGACGACCGCGCCTCGAAGGTCGAGACGTTCAGGGCGCCGCCGGTGGCGCTGTAGGTGCTCGCGTCGGCGTCGTTCGAGCTGCTGGCCGTCGCCGAGATGTTGCCGCTCGTGCGGATGACCGAGCTCCCGCCGCCCAGCGTCACGGTCACGTGCGGGGTTCCGGACGCCGTCGACGACGAGTCGGCGATCGTGATGAGACCGCCGCCGATGTTGCGGATGCCGGCCGTCGCGATGTCGTTCGCCTGCGCGAGGAGCACGAGCGTCACGGCGCCCGACGTGGAGGTGACGCCGTCGAAGACGCGCACGTGGCCGAGCAGGTTCGCCTCGGTCGTGCCGGAGGCGACGGCCGTCGGGTTGGCGTTCGGCTCGATGGCGCCGAGGAGGGCACCCGCTGTGCGGCGGTAGAACGACTCGGCGTAATCGCCGGACAGGGCCTTCAGCTCGACGGTGCCGTTCGGCGCGGCGAGGGTGGCACCGGACTCGACCTCGGCCTTCGTCGTGGCGCCTGCGGTCGCCGACAGCGTCGCGTCGCCGATCGCGAGTCCGATGGATGCCGTCGTCTGGGCCACCGACGCGTCGACGAGGTTGTCGGAGAGGAACTTCGTGCCGTCGAAGTTGTGCCACGCGAGGATCGAGACGCCGTTGCCCGTGCTCTTCGCGAGACCCGTGCCGACGACCGCGGTGCGGATGTCGCTCGAGTCGGCGGCCGTGACGGTCGCGGTACCGGCGGCGGCGAAGGCCGCGAGCGTGAGCGCCCGGTAGGTCGCGACCGCCTGAGTGCGGACGTCGCTGAGGGCCGTGACCTTGCCGCTCGCGACGAGGTTGCCGCCGACGAGGGTGCGGACGTTCGGCGACACCGTCGCGGTCTGCGATCCGACCGAGAGCGCGAAGCCGAGCGCTCCGCTGAAGCCGCGACCCTCGGTGAGGGCCTTCGCCGACACGATGCTCTGGATGGTGGCGCTTCCGATCGCGCCCGACGTGCCGTTGAACTCGGCGTTGACGGTGCCGCCGCTCGTCGCCGTGCCGCTCACGAGACCGACGCCTGCGCCGAGACCCGCCGCGAGCGCGTAGCCGTCGACCTGCGAGTCGCCCAGCGACAGCGCGGTGACGTTCAGCGCCCCGTTCGCGGAGGTGGAGGTGCCGGACCCGATGGATGCCTTGACGATGGGCGAGTTCGTCGCCATGGCCGTCGCGCCCGAGGCTCCGCCGATGAGGGCAGCGCCGCCGAGAGACGCACGCGCGAACGCCGGAGCGACGACCGTGGGCGAGTTGTCGCCGAGGATCGAGTTGTAGGTGTACGTGGGCCGGATCGCGGTGCCGGAGGCGTCCGTGTTGATGCGGGCGCGGACCGTGACCGACTGGCCGCTGAGCGCACCGTTGCCGAGGGTGCGGGCGCGCACGGTCGGGCGCAGGTCGGCCGTCGTCGTGATCTGTCCGACCGCGAAGCCCACCGAGGCGTTGAACCCGACGGCGTCCGCGATGGCGGTGGCGACGGCCGCGGCATCCATCAGCACACTGCCGCCGCCGTTCGCGTGCAGCTCGGCACGGTCGCCGAGGTACACGTCGATCGTCGGCGTCGCGGTGGCGGTGCTCTGCGTGTACGAGCCGGCCGCGAGCACGCCGAAGCCCGCCGCGACGGCGTCGGCGAAGACGTGCGCCGTGTAGTCGGTCGTGATCGAGATGCCGCCCGCGCCCGACGTGGTCACCGTGGTCGGGTCGGCTGCGTTCGCCGCCGGAGTGCCCTCAGGCGGGCCGACGCGGCTGATGACCGTCGTCGAGTCGGTCGTGTGCATGAAGACGAGCGAGCCGCCGAAGAGCGAGACGCCGACGTTGGTGCTCGACGTGACCGGCGTGCTCGAGCCGCCCGCCGTCATCGACACCGATCCGGCGGTGATGTTCGCCTGGTCGTCGATGTGCGTGGCGATCGTGCCGGTCGTCGTCGCCTCGAGCGTGACGCCCGAGATCGAGATGGGCGAGACCTGGACGGCCGTGGCCGTCGCGTTGGCATTGGCGGTGCGCGTCGCACTGATCGTGACACTGCCGGCGCCCATCGAGACGGTCTCATTCGAGCCGATGTAGGCCTCGGTGGTGCCCGAGACCGTCGCCTTCGGGTTGGTGATCAGGATGTCCGCGACGGCGGCGAGCCCGACCATGTGGGCCGTCGCGGTCGCATCCGGTGTCGCGATGGCCGTGATCGAGAGCGAGCTGCCCGAGACGGTCTTGCCCGTGCCGACGAAGGCGCGCGTGGATCCCTGCGAGCGGGCGTCGGGCTGCAGCAGCTTGACGCCGAGCGCACCCGCCGAGGCGCCGCCGGCCTCCGCGCTCGCGTCGTCGTCGGAGGTGGCGCTGATCGTCACGGTGCCGCTGACCGTCGCTCCGCCGAGGGCGGCCTCCGTCGACGAGCTGACGACGGCGAGGGCGTAGGCGACCGAGACGGCGACGATGCCGACCGCGATGATCTTGGAGGCGTCCGCCGTCGCGGTGTTGTGCGAGTTCGCGGTGGCCGAGGCCGACGTGCCGCTCGTGACCTGGCCGAGGTAGTTCGCCTTCGTGTTCCCGCTGACGGTCGCGCTCGGCAGCTTCACGTCGACGGTGAGGAGGCCCACCGTCGGGCCGTCGGAGGTGGCGTCGGAGTTGTACGTGGAGTCGGACGTCACGACGAACGCGCCGCCGGTCGCCGCGGTGCCCGCGTCGCCGCCCGCGATCGTGTCGCCCGAGACGAGGGCGAGCGTCTCGGAGCCCGAGATGGCCAGCCCGCCGATGCCGAAGAACGAGCTCGTGGCGTCGGCATCCATCGTCGCATCGGCGTTGATCGTGATGGAGCCGGAGCCGGCGACGGCGCCGTTGAGCTTGGCGCGCACTGAGCCGCTCACCGTGGCGCTCGCGGTCACGATGCCGGCGCTGATGCCGCCGAGCGAGCCGCCGTGGACGTTGGCGAGTGCGTAGTTCTGGTGGCCGTTCGCGCTCGTGAGCTGCGCGTCGATCGATACGGCGCCGGAGACGGTGACGGAGGCGTTGGCGCCGATCTCGGCATCGGCGTTTCCGCCCGCCGTCGCGTCGGCCTTGACGCCCGTGCCTGCCAGGCCGGCCGAGACCGTCACGACGTTCACCTCGGTCGTGGCCTGGTTGCGCGCCCGCACCTGGACCGTGAGGGATGCCGTCTTCGTGGCCGTCGACGGGATGTCGCCGTCGAACGACGCCGTGGTCCCGCCGTTCGCGGTGGCCTTGCTGATCTGGACGCTGAGGCTCAGGCCGATGCCGGCTCCGACGGCCGTCGTCGTGGCGCTCGAGGTGTTCGCCGACGTCGCGGTCACGAGCACCGCGCCACCGGGGGCGCTGACCGACGAGTTCGACAGGACCAGGGCGTTCGTGGCGGCCGCCGACGTGATGAGCGCCTCGGCCCAGTTGAGGGCTGCCGAGCCGATCCCGCCGATCGAGACGATGATGACGGAAGTCGTCGCACTGTTGGCGCTCGTCGCCGAGATCGTGACGCCCCCGACCCCCGACGTGAGGTTGCCCTCGACGCTCGCGGTCGTCGCGCCGGCGACGAGCGCCGTGGGCACCGAGACCGCCGCGCCGAAGAGCGCTCCCCCGGCGCCCATTCCGGTGTTGGTGATCGCGGTGTTGGTCGAGTTCGCGGTGAACGAGATGGCACCGCTCGAGCTGATCTGCTGGTTGTCGTTCGCGTCCGACGACGTCGCCTCGGTGACGGCGGCGGCCGTGATCTCGGCATCCGCGATGCTGACCGCGATGCCCCCGAGTCCGGCTGCCGCCACGACGACGAGGTCGGACGTGGCGTAGTTCTTGCCGATCGCGCTGACCGTGACGGAGGACGAGCCCGTCACGCTGCCGTCGAGGTGCGCCCGCAGCCCGCCGCCGACGTGGGCCTGCGCCGCGAAGACGGCGGCGGAGGCGAAGAGGGCCGCCGCGACGTTCGCACCGTTGGCGATCGCCTCGTTGCGCTGGTTCGCGCCCTTCATCTCGGCCTTGACGTTGACCGCGCCGCTCGACTGGAGCGATGCCGCGGACGTGACGGCGGCCGTGATGTCGGCCCCGTCGGCGATCGTCGCCTGAGCGAAGGCGACGTTGACGCCGGCGCCCGAGATGCCGATGACGAGCACGTGCGCGTTGGCGCGGTTCTCGGCGATCGCGTGGACGGTGACGCTCATGGAGCCCGAGACCGTGCCGCTGATGGTCGCCGTCGTGTGACCCGAGACCGTGGCGATCGGGATCATGGCCGAGATGGCGGCGACGCCGATCGCGATGCCCGGGGTGTCGGCGACGACGACGTTCCTCGCGTCCGATTCGACGAGCACGGCACCGGACGAGCTGAGCGATCCGCCGAGCTCGGACTCGGTGTGGCGGGAGATCGTCGCGATGTTGACCGTGAAGCCGATCGCTGCGGCGCCCGTCGCGACGTTGACGGTCTGGGCGGCGAGCGTGGCGCGGTCTCCGACGGCCCGGATCGTGACGGCGCCGACCGTGCCGGAGAAGGTCGCGAGCGACGCGGCGCGTGTGAGGCCCGAGTACTCGATGACCGCGACGACGCCGCTGATGCCGACGACGATGCCGCCCACGACGCCGATGGCCCACGCCGTCGGGGTGAAGTGGTCGGTCGCGGTGACGGTGACCGGCCCCATCGGCGAGCCGTTGCCGATTGCGACGGCGCCGATCGTGGCGAGCGTGTCGCCCGAGACCTCGATGACGGAGATCGCGGCGCCGGCGCCGCCCGCGGCGATCGTGATGCCGACCGCGTAGCCCGCGACGGTCTTGTCGGAGTCGGCCGACACCGTGACCCCGCCCGTCGCCCGCGGGAGCGACGCGCCGGTGTCGATGTGCGCCTTGGCGGCGCTCGAGTCGGTGAGCACGAGGATCTGACCGGCGACCGCGACGATTCCGACCGCGCCGGTCACCGCGATGACCAGGATGTCCTCGTCGAGGTCGGCGACGACGCTGACGCCGCCCGCACCGGCAGAGACCTTCGCGCCGCTGAAGATGCCGGCATCCACATTGCCCGCGACGGTCAGGATCGCGATGCCCGCGCCGATCGCACCCGCCCCGCCGGCCACCGCGCCCGCGAGCACGAAGACGTCGAGGTCGTCGCGTGCCGTGACGGCCACTCCGCCGAGCTGGGCGTGGACGGTGCCGTAGATGCCCGAGCTGACACCCGAGGGCGGAGCGGGCTGCGTGAACTGGTTCTGCGTCGGGGTCGTCCCGGCGTAGGAGCCGTTGACCTTGGTGTCGGATGCCGCGGCCCCGCTCGAGACGCGGAAGCGGTAGTCGTTGTCGGCGTTCGCCCACCGCGCTGTGTCGATGGTCGGGTTCGACCCGGCGGAGGCGATCGCGACCTTGGCGCGGTAGTGGTGGCCGCCGAAGGTGACGTAGGCCCCCGCCGCGTAGGCGGCGCCCAGGACGAAGGCGTTGGACTGGTCGGTCGGGGCGCCGTCGAGCGCCGACTTCCAGCCGTCCTTCACGGCGTACCAGTCGTCGTTCCCGTCGCCGTCGGAGTCGTCGCCGGCCGTCGGCGCGGGCTTGCCGGCGACGAGGTCGGTCGTCGCCTGGTACTTGACGCCGTTGTAGGTGACGTAGTCGCCCTTGCTGTAGGAGGCGCCCGAGCTCCACGCCGGGGCCGGAGCGTCGCTGCCGTTCCCCGAGGCGACCTGGTCCGCCTGGTGCTGGCCGTCGGTGCCGCCGTCGCCGTCGGTCGCGGTCTGCGGCTGATCCTGCTGCCACTTCGCGGCGTCGGTGCCGGGCTGAACGCCGGTGCTGCTCACCTTGGCGATCCAGGTCTGGCCGCCGTACGTCACCACGTCGCCGGCGGCGTAGGTCTGCGTGCCGCTCCACGCGCCGCGGTTGGGCCCGTGCGAGTCGGTCGAGTACGAGGCCGTGGGTGCCGTGCCGATCGACCAGACCGAGACGGCGCCAGCCGCGCCGACGAACCCGCCGCCGATCGAGACCGCGTACGACTGCACGTTCTTGACGCCGAGCGCGTTGACGGCGACGTCGTCCATCGCCCAGATGTCGGTGCCGACGGCGAGGTACGCGTTGACCGTGATCGACGCGACGCCGATGTCGATGCCGCCCGAGGCGCCGACGAAGCCGCCCGCGACGCCGCCGGCGAAGGTGATCGAGTCGAACCGGTCGCTCGCCGTGACCGACACGCCCTGCGCGTCGTCCACGCCGGTGAGGATGGTGTCGTCCGCGGTCGTGACGGTGCCCTTGTCGTCGCGGTTCACGGTCGTGCCGAGGTCGATGTACGCCCGCGTCGTGACGGTGAAGACGTTGACCCCGACGTTCGCGGTGACCCCGACGAAGCCCGCGCCCACGCCGGCGACGAGTCCGAAGAGCTTCTCGTTCGACTGCGACTGCACGACCAGGCCGTGGAAGACGACGGTCGGGAAGGCATCGGCGGCGATGGTGCCGTTCGAGACGCCGGAGAGTCCGCCGCCCTGCGCCTTCACGACGACCGTGTTGCTCTGGCCGAGGTAAGCCTTCGTCGTCTTCTCGATGATCGCCACCCCGACGCCGACGCCGACGCCGACGTAGCCGGCGGCGATCGAGGCCGTGATGAGGATGAGCTTGGACACCGAGTTCGCGAAGACGCCGATGTTGTTGTCGGCCCGCAGGGTCACGCCGGTGCCGGTGAAGGCGTTCGTGAACTCCTTGATGATCGAGACGCCCACCGTGCCGGCGACGCCGACGGTCCCGCCGCCCGCCGCCGCGTTGACCGAGATGACGGAGTCGGTCGCGTCGGCCCGCACCTCGATGTTGTTCTTCGCGTTGACGATGGCGTTGTCGGCGATCGATGCGTCGGTGTGGAGCTCGACGACCCGGACGGCGACCGAGGCTCCGACGCCTGCCGTGCCGCCCACCGCGATGGATGCTGCGATCCCGAGGGTCCGGAAGCTGTTCACGGCCGAGACGAGCACCGACTGGCTGCCGTCGGCCGAGCCGCTGTTGGCCGCGCACGCGGCGTCGCCGTCGGCGCAGTTGATCTTCGCGCCGGAGCCGATCGTCGCCGTGGTGTTGACCGTGACGACCGCGACGGAGCCGGAGAGGCTCACGGCCGCCGTGCCGGCGCCGCCCGCCGCGATGCCGATCGAGCCGAGGTAGTCGCTGTTGGATGCCGCGACCGCGACGCCGCCGAATCCGGGGCGCACCGGCGGCAGGATCACCTGCGGACCGACCTCCGAGCCGGGACCCGCGGGGAGCATGCCCGACGGCACGAGGCTGTGCGAGCGCCCGCTGCCGGTCGACGTGAAGTCGATCGGGGTGCCGCGCGCGATGTCGGCCGGGGTGTTGCAGTCGTCCTTCTTGCCCGTCGCCTCGCACTTCGTGCGCACGAGCTGCACGTGGCTCAGGTCGACGTCCGACGCCGGGTTCGTCGTGAAGAAGTAGTACGTCGCGCCGTCGACGAGCCCGCCGATCGGGGTGCCGCCGCCTGCGCTGTAGATGACCGGGTCTCCGTTGTGGAGGGTCATGGGGGTGGTCCCGTCGTCCTCGAAGAGGACGTAGGGAAGGACGAGGTAGTCACCGGCGACGCTCACGGCGCGCTCCGCCGTGAATCGCGGCGAGACGTCGGAGGAGACTCCGGGCTCGGTCGTCGGCACGAACCGCTGGTTCTCGCCCATGATCTTGCCGGCGGGAAGGGTGAGGCCCGTCACCAGGAAGCCGGGTTCGCACGAGAACTCGTCGGAGCCCGGGGTGAGCGGGGGTCCGCGCTTGAGGCAGAGCTGGATGGCCGTCGCCGAGACGGGGATGACGAAGTACGTCGCACCGTCGGTGAGACCCGTGATCGGCGCGCCGCCGCCCGCGTCGTAGATGACCTGCTGCCCGGACTTGAAGCCGTGGTTGTAGCCGAGGTTGATCGTCGTCCCGTCGGCCTGGAGTCCCTTGCCGTCGAACGGGCTCTGGGGTCCCGGGAACGGTGTCGGCCAGCCACCTTGGGTGCCGCGCGGGTCGAACCGCGTGTCGGTGCCGGTCGTCGCGTAGCTGCCGGCGTTGACCGAGGAGTGCGAGATGTGGCCGGCCTGGGCGAGGCCCGTGACACGCGCGTTCGCGCCGATCGTGGCGCTCGTCGTCTTGGTGACGACCGGCACCGCGACACCGGCTCCGACCGCGGCCGTGCCCGCGACCGAGATGTTGCCGGCGATCGTGAAGAGGGTCAGCGCCGAGTCGGCCGAGACGATGACGTTGCCGTTCGCGCGCAGGTCGGCCGAGGAGCCCACTGTCGCCGTCGTGATGATCGTGATGACGGGCACCGTCACGTTCACGTTCACGGCAGCCGTGCCGCCACCGCCACCGCCCACGGAGATCGACTTAAGGTCGTCGATCGACGAGGCCTGCACGACGATGTCGCCGTTGGCGCGCACCTGTGAGGACGCGCCGATGGAAGCCGCCGTCGTCGTGTTGACGACGGGGACGTCGACGCCGACACCCACACCGGCCGTGCCGCCGACAGCCAGGACGCCCGCGAGGGAGAGCGAGGTGAGCTGGTCGGATGCCTGCACGACGACGTCCTGCGTGAGGGTCGGGCCGGAGTTGGTGCATGCGGCGCCGACGCAGTTGACGCGCACGGAGTCGCCGATCGCGGCGGTGGTCGTGTCGGTCAGCACCGTCACGGTGACCGACCCGCCGACGCCCGCCGACTGCCCGCCCGCGCCGCCGACCGCGAGCAGCAGGTAGTCGCCAGTCTGCTCGGCGTGGACGGTAAGATCGTCGCGCGCCCGCACGTCCGCGCCGTCGAGGATGCGGGCGGCGACGGTGTTGGTGCGGACCACGACGGTGACGGATGCTCCGACCCCGGCGCCGCTCGTCGACACCGACAGGTTTCCGCTCGAGAGCTTGGCGTCGGTGGTCTTCTTGGCGTGCACCGTGATGTCGGCCAGCGCGTCGACGAGCGAGTCGCCGATCTGCGCGAGCACCTGCGGGTTCGAGCCCCCCTGGTTGGCGACGACCACGAGTACCGAGCCGGTCGCGGCCACGGAGCCTGCGCTGGCGGCGCCTGCCACTGCGAGGGCGAACCAGTCCTCGGCCGAGATCGCCTCGACGTCGACCGACCCGCCGGCGCGCACCGCGGCGCTGTCGCCGATCCACGCGCGGACATCGGAGTTCGAGACCTCGACGACGACAGTGATGCCGACGCCGGCCGAGCTCTTGCTCAGGGCCAGCGTGCCGCCGACGTCGATGACCTCGATGCTGTCCTCGGCGCGGACGGTGACGTTCTGCCCGGACGTTCCGACCGCGCCGGTCTGGTTCACGAGCGCGCCGTCGCCGATCCAGGCGCGCGTCGAGAAGTTGAGGATGTTGACGCTGAAAGCGCCCGTGACGGCTGCTCCGCCGCCGCTGCTGGCGGCGCCCGCGATCGCGACGTTGGTGAGCGACAGCCAGTCGATCTTGCCGTCGAGCGGCTTCGGCACCTTCGGCACGAGCGGCACGAGGGTGCTCTTCGCCGTGACGGAGAGGGCGCCGGAGGCGTCCACCGCGGTCGGCGTGGCAACCGCGGAGGCGATCCACGCCTTCGTGTTCACCTCGAGGTAGTTGACGAGGAATGCGCCGCCGATGGCCGAGCCGGAGCTCGTCGAGAGCGCGCCCGAGATGGCGAGGTTCTGGAGGCCGATCGACTGGTCGGCCGTGACGCTGATGTCGCCCGCGGGGGCCTCGAGGTCGGCGCCGGCGCCGACGCTCGCTTCGGTCGTGAGGAGGAGCACCTGCACGGCGGCGCTGCCCGCGACCGAGGTGCTCTTGCCGCCGCCGGCCGCGAACGACCAGACGATGAAGTCGTTGCGCGCTCCGTCGGGCAGACCCGCGGCGACGGTGATGCCGGTCTGGCCCTTGACGTGCGCGCCGGCGCCGATCGTCGCGGTGTTGTGCGCGTCCTGGACATTCAGCCCGATCGTCGCGCCGACCTTGGTGCCGCTGGAGTCGAGGTCGATGGCCGATCCGACGCCGAACGAGTACGCCTCGAGGAGGAGGGTCGAGCGCACCGTGACGGCGCCCGTGGTTGCCGTGACGTGCACGCCCGTGATGCGGGCCGTCGAGGTGGCGACGAGCCAGTTGACGCCGACCGCCGCCGCGACGGCCGTCGTGCTGCTGCCCTGCGAGCCGGATGTGCCGGACTGGCCGGACTGGGCGTCGTTCGCTCCGTTGGCGCCGTTCGAGCCGTTGGTGCCGCCGTTGGAGGTCGGCATCCCGCTCGTCGCGCCCTTAGTGCCCTGCGTGTTCGGGTTGTTCGAGCCGTTGACCTGCTCGGTCGACTTGGAGTCACCGCTCGAGTCGGACTCCTCGGCGCCCTTCGCGCTGGCGACGGAGCGAGCCTCCGTGCGCGCCTCCGAGGTGGCGAGCACATCGACCGACGTGCCCTGCGCGTCGCGCGCGATCTCGGCGAGGGTGTCCCAGCCGACGACGGCGTTGATCGCGAGGTCGACGCCGACCGCGGTGCTCTTGCCCGCGGCATCCGCCTTGCCCTCGGTCTTGACCCACAGCGTGTGCGTCGCCGCGACCGAGATGGCGCCGGTTCCGACGGAGGCGGGGCCCGTACCGAGGCGGGCCGTGACGTCGTCGTCGACGCTCACGACGAGAGCGACGACCGGAGTGACGGCCGTGCCGCCCTCCGTTCCGCCTTCCGCCTTCGTGCTGAGGTCGCGGAAGCCGATCGCCGAGATCGCGAGACCGGTGCCGCCGGTGAGGGCCGCGTTGTCCTCGACCTCGGCGCGCACGTCGCTGCCGTCGATGACCTGGAGGGCGAAGGATGCCCCCACTCCGGTGGCCGAACCCACCGAGGCGCGGCTCGTGGCGTTCGCGGCGTCGCGTTCGTTGCTGTGAGCCCTGACAGTCGCGGCAGCCGAGGTGAGCGTGACGACGGCGCCCGCCGTGACGAGGGCCTCGGTCGTGTTGTCGAGGATGTTGATGGCGAGGGCGCCCGCGACGCCGACGCTCGTCGCCTTGCTCGCACCGGCCCGGGCCGTCGAGGTCACCTCGTGCTCGAAGAGGCGGAAGAGGTCGTCGGTGGCGGGCGAGGCCGGGAACTCGTCGCCGTCCGCGACGGTCGCCGAGCCCTGCAGGATCCACTGGTGCTGGTCGTTGCGCTTGTAGAACCCTGCCGCGTTCGCGCCGTCGGCCTCGGTCAGCTGGAACCAGCTGTCCTCCTCGATCTCGTCCTTCGGAAGCTCGGACTTCTCGTTGACGGTGAACTTCGTGACGAAGACCCAGTTTCCGCTGTCGCGCTTCCAGACGCTGCCGGCCGGGTGACCGTCCTTCTCGGCCTGGAGCAGGTAGTACTTGCCGTTCGTCGCACTCGCGGGCAGCTCGTCCACGGTGCCCTCGAGGCTCACGTTGGTGTCGATGTTCCAGTTCGAGCCGTCGAACTTGTACAGGCCGTCGTCGCCGCCCGTGCCGCCGTTGGTCTTCACGAAGTACAGGTCGTCCTTCGACGGACCGGGCAGCTGCTTGCCCGACTCGACGATCTGCCACTTGGTGCCGTCCCAGCGACGCACGACGTCGTTCTCGTCGCCGCCGAGCATCCCGGCGATGACTGTGAGACCCGTCGCCATGATGGTCGTCACACCTGTCTTCGCGCGGACGACGATGTCGACCTTCTGAACCGCGACGCCGGCTCCGACCCCCACGGAGCCGTCCGTCGCGGAATCCCCGGAGGCCTCGGCCGAGGCATCCGTGTCGCCCCGTGCCTCGAGCGTGACGACCCCGCCGGCGCTGACCGCGATGCCGTCGGCGAAGAACGCCCGGACGGTGCTGGCCACGACGTTGATCGCGATGGCGCCGGCGATCGAGAGGCTGCTGCCGCCGTTGTCGTTGGACGCGGCCTTCGGCGTCGACGAGGTCGACGATCCGCCGCCGGCGTTCTGCTGCTTGGTCTCGTTGGCCTTGCCCAGGTTGGCGTCGGCCTTCTGGTTGACGTCCTTGCCCCCGCCGCTCTTGCCCTCGTGCGGGTCGGCGCCCTTCGTGGCGGCTTCGGCCTTCGTCTCGACGTCGACGCGCTGGTGGGCGGTGAACGAGACGGCACCGGTGGCGGTGATGCTGCGAGCAGAGGCGGCTTCGGCGACGATGTCGTCGAGAACGGCCAGGGCGAGCGAGACGCCGATTCCGGCTGTGCTTCCGGCGACCGTCGAGCCCTTCGCGGTCGTGGAGGCGGAGACGTGCTGGGTGGCAGCGGCGGTGATGCTCGAGGCGGTGAGCGTTACGGTGCTCCCGCCGAGCGAAGCCTGAGTGTGGATGGAGGCGACGACGATGGCGACTGCGGGGACGATCGTGACGGTGCCCGAAGCGCCACCGGCTTCGGCTTCCGTCGTGAGCGTCACATCGTGCGTGGCCGTGATGGACAGTGCTCCGGCTCCCGTGAGCGGGGGGCCGCGTGTCGGGTCGGCGACCTGCGAGACACCCGCGTAGACGCGATGCGTCGGAAGGTTGAGGGCGAGGGATGCTCCGAGACCGATCGTCGCGTCACCGGACTGGGTCGCCTTGGCAGAGGCCTTGTCGGTGCTCTTCGAACCCGCCGTCATGCTGACCGCTCCACCGCCGACGATCGCCACGCCCGGGGTGGGCCCGCCGATCGGACCGGGGAGCTGGCTGCCCTCGATGGCGGCACGGGTGTCCTCTTCGACGATGTTGAGGGCGAAGGCGCCGGCGACGCCGATCGTGCCGCTGGCATCCGTCGCTCCCGCCTCGGCGGTCGCGCTGAAGGTGTGGGTGTCGTCCGCCGCGACGGGCTTGACCGTCGCACTGAGCGTGAGACCCGCCGCCTGGAGCGAGGCCGCGACGCCGACGCCGGCCTGGTTGATGAGCCGCACCTTGTTGACGGCGAGGGCCGCGCCGATGCCGACCGTGCTCGAGTTGGTCGCGGTGCCCTTCGCGCTGGCGGAGGCATCCGTGTTGTTGTGCGTCGTGAAGGACGCCGCGCCCGTCGTGACGAGCGACGCGCCGTCGCTGAGCATGGCGACCGTGACGGACTTCACGAGGTTGAAGGCGATGGCGGCGGCGACGCTGACGCTCGTGCCGTCCTCGTTCTGCGCCTTCGGCGTCGTCGACCCGCCGCCCGCGCCGCCGGTCGTGCGGCCCGACGCGTTGCCGAGCTTGTCGTTCGACTTCGTGTTGGCGTCCTTGCCCGTCGTGTCCTTGCCGCTGTTGCCCGCCTCGCCGGGGGCGCCCGCGGAGCTCGCTTCCGCCGTCGTCGACGTCGTCGAGACGCCGTCGGCCGTGAGCGCGACGGCTCCCCCGGCCGTGACGGCCCGGTCGATCGTCGAGGACGATTCGTGGTCGGCGGACGTGAGGGCGAATGCGATCGCGGCACCGAGCGTCGAGCCGGCGGCTGCCGTCACCGCGCCGGTCGCGGACGTCGTCGCCTTGGCGACCTGGTCGGCGGTCATCGTGATCGCGCCGCCGATCGTGAGCGCGGCGCCTGCGAGGATGCTCGCGATCGTCGAG
This sequence comes from Microbacterium sp. AZCO, assembly GCF_039614715.1. GTDB lineage: Bacteria > Actinomycetota > Actinomycetes > Actinomycetales > Microbacteriaceae > Microbacterium. The sequence continues at coordinate 2,586,625 of NZ_CP154857.1, forward strand.
ACGTTGTGGATCGCGATGCTCGCGACGCCCGTCAGCGAGGCGTTCGTGCCGCCGTCTGCGCCGCCCGTCGTCGTGGTGGTCGCGTCGTCGGCACCCGACGCCGTCGCGGTGAACGTGGCGATCAGGGTGGGCGCGGCGCCGGTGGCGATGCCGGCTTCGACCTTCGTCGTGATGAGGCTCAGGGCGACCGACGCGCCTGCGCCGACGGCCGCGCCGCCGGTCTGCTTGGCCGATGCGTTCGCCGTGCTCGTGTGGCTGCCGCGCGCGCTGACGGTGACGGCGCTGCTTCCGTACGCGCCGGTGCCGCGGAGCTGCGCCGAGGTGCGGGCATCCTTCTTCACCAGGGCGAGGGAGCCGGCGATCGACACCTGACCGGAGCCCTTCTTGCCCGACACAGCAGTGGCGGTGTAGCTCGAGTCGCCCGCGGCGGGGTCGGCGGCGCTCGCCGTGAAGCCGCCCGGAGCGCTGATCGTGGCGTTCTGCGCGAAGGCCTCGGTGAGCAGATCGACGATGATGAGACCGACGCCGATGGCGAGCCCGAAGGTGCCCGTGCCGCCCGAGCCGTCGGTCGTGCCGCCGTCGCCGCCCGCGATCACGGTGTTCTTCGCGTTGGACGTGACGGTCTGGGCGCCGGTCGTGGTGACCTTGGCTCCGGTGATGTGGGCCTTCGTGTCGTTGTCGAGCACAGCGACGCCGATGGCACCGGCGACGTCGATCGGGCCGTCGCTCGTCGACGCCTGACCGTTGCCGCGGTTCGCGCTGTTCGCGCCCTTGTTGTTCTGCGTCGCGCCGTCCTTGCCCGCGTTGGCCGTGGCGGTGACGGTCGAGGTCTGGTTCGCGAGGATCTCGACGGATGCGGCCGTCGACCCGGTCGCGTCGGTCGAGTCGATCGCGGCCTCGGTGTTCTGCTGCAGGTACACCACCGCGACACCCGCGCCGCTCGCGGCGTTCTTCGCATCGCCGATCCCGGTGAGCGTCGCCGTGTTCGTGCCGGTGATGCCGAGGGCGCCGCCGATGATCGCGCGCGCCGTGTCGGTGACCTTGCCGACGACGTTCGACCAGACCGTCAGGATCGCGACCGCCGCGTCGTAGTTGTTCGGTCCGGACTGCTGCTTGGAGGCGTTCGAGCCGGGGAGCGCGCTCGCGGTGACCGCCGAGGTCGCCGTGATCGTCGCGGCTCCGTCCACGTCGAGCACCGTCGAGTCGCTGATCGTCGCGGTCGCGGTCGAGTGGATGATCCCGGCGTCGCCGTAGTCCTTGTTGAGCGTGAAGGGCCCGACCGTCGAGGTCGCGGTGGCCGTGAAGTTCCCGGTCGCGTTCACGTGCGACGCACCCCGCACGTCGACCGTCGCGGTCGAGTTGACGAGCACGGCGTAGGCCGTGGCGGCAGAGGTGTCGGGTGTGACGCCGGCATTCGCCGTGAGCGTCACGTCGCCGGCGTTGATCGTGCCGCCGTCGACGATGACCTCGGCGGTCGCATCGTGGTCGAAGCAGTCGCCGAGGTCGAAGTCCGTCGTGCAGTCATCGAGCGTGAGCGGGATGCCTGAGGTGTTGCTCTGCGCCGCGTTGAGCGTGACCGATCCCGCTGTGATCGTCGCGCCCTGCACGATGATCCGCTCGAACGCGGCGATGAACGCGGCGAGCCCGATGTTGATCGAGCCCATGATCGTGAGCTTGTCGTCGCCATCGCCGCCCGAGATGTTCAGCGTGGTCCCGGTGGTGGTGGGTGCCGAGAAGCTCGTCGCCTCGAACGAGGCGTTGAGGCTGCGCAGGCGCAGCAGGAGCGCATTGCCCGGGTCCACCTCGAGCACGGCGTCGTCGTTGCCGCTCGAGAGCGCGAACGTCGTGTTGCCCGCGCTGCCCGTGTTCGTGATGGGCTCGATGCCCGCGTACTGGACCGTCGTGCCGCCGAACGTCATCGTGCCCGACGACCCGTCGATCGGGTTCGAGCTCAGCCCGCCCGGGCCGTTGTTCGTCACCAGGGTGTCGAAGCCGGCGCCCCCGTCGAAGCCGATCGTGATGCCGGGGTCGGTGCCGCGGAAGTCGATCGTGAACGTGTCGTCGCCGCCCGTGCCGGTGACGCGGATCTCGGAGATCTCCGAGAGCGAGCGCGTCACTCCCTGGAACGTCACGGTGCCGTCGCCGTTGAACACGAGGGCCGCCGCCGTGCCCGACATCGCGATGATCCACGGGGCCGGTGCGACGGGCGCAGGTGCGGCAGCGGGGTCGACCGCGGCGGGGTCGGTGGCGGCAGCGGCGGGGTCGACCGCCGCGGGAGCGGGATCCGTCGCCGCGGGTGCGGGGTCGGTCGCCGCCGGAGGCGCGTCGACAGGGGCAGGCGCGGGGTCGGCCGGCGCAGGGGCCGGGTCGGGCGCGGGGGCCGAATCAGGCGCAGGGGCCGGGGCGGGCGCGGGAGCCGGATCAGGCGCAGGGGCCGGGGCGTCCGCGGCGGGTGCGGCGGGCTGATCCGTCGGCGCGACGGCGGGATCGGTCGTGACGTCGAACGGCCGCACGCTCAGGTAGGCGGGCTCACCGACGACCTCGTCGGTCGCGGCGGTGTCTGCAGCGCCCTGGGTCGAGACGGGCACATCCGTCGCCGCCACGCCGGCCGGTGTCGCCACCGGGCTGAGGACGACGACGCCCATGGATGCCGGGGCGCTCAAGCCGATGCCGAGCGTGATGGCGGTGGTCAAGGCGAGCGCGCGGAACGACGCGCTCATCGAGCGCCCCTGCTCTGCGGCATCCCCAGCCATAACCCGCGCCTGTCCCCGAAAACGGACGTCAGCGCTGACGTTCACACCGCAAGCGGTGCCTCCCAGAACCCCAGCGTTCCCCAGTCGGATCGTCCCGTTCCCCGAATCCGGAAAGTCAGGACGTCCGGTGGGCAAGCTAGACCCGGCGCGAACGGCCCGTCAAGACGTGTCCCGAAAAAGTGTCGGGAAAGAGCGCATACCCGGTACGGCATGAAACGCTCTCGCGGCGGAATGACGCGGCGTGTCGCCGCGGAAAGACGCGGATCAGCTGAGGCCGCTGTAGACGTGCAGGCCCTTGAAGAACATGTTGACGATCGTGAAGTTGAACATGACCGCGGAGAAGCCGATGATCGACAGCCACGCCGAGCGGCTCCCCCGCCACCCGCGCGTCGCGCGGGCGTGGATGTAACCCGCGTAGAGCACCCAGATGACGAAGGTCCAGACTTCCTTCGTGTCGAAGCCCCAGTAGCGGCCCCACGCGTCGTTCGCCCAGATCGACCCGGCGATGAGGGTGAAGGTCCAGAAGATGAACCCGATGATGGCGAACCGGTAGGCGAGCGACTCGAGCGCCTCGGAGCCCGGCAGCGTGCGCAGGAACCGCGGCCCCTGCTTCGCGGTGACGGCATCTGCCGCGGCGATCTTCCGCTCACGACGGGCCTGCATGAGCTGCAGCACCGAGAGTCCGAAGGCCAGGGCGAACAAGGCTGTTGCGAGCGACGCGACGAAGACGTGGATGACGAGCCAGACCGACTTGAGCGGATCGGCGAGCGGGGTGATCTGCACGTAGAACGCGAGCGTCGACGCACCGAGCAGCAGCACGACCATGCCCGTGATCAGGGCACCGAGGAACCGCAGGTCGTAGCGGAAAAGCACGACGAGGTAGACGGCGACGATGAGGAGCGTCCCGGTGAGGGCGAACTCGTACATGTTCGACCACGGGACGCGCCCTGCGGCGATGCCGCGCGTGAGCGCACCGCCGAGGTGGAAGAGGAACGCGAGCACCGTGAGCGACGTCCCGATGCGGGCCCAGACGAGCCGCTCCCGCTTGCCGACAGGAGCCTCGAGCGCCGCTTCGGCGGCCGCCTGCTGGGACCTCATCCCCGACACCGTCTCGCCGATGGATGCCTCGGCCGAACCGGCCGCGCCGACCCCGGCGCCGACGAGCTGGCGCTCGCGCTGGGAGGCGGCATCCTGAGCATCCGCCGCCTGCACACCGCGGCGCGCGAGGTCGATCGTGTACGCGATGAACGCGAGGGCGTACACCGCGATCGCCGTCCACACGAGGAGCACGGACACCGAGTCGAGGGTCAGCGTTTCGGGCATGGCTTCCAGTCTACGTCGCGGGTTCTCAGGGCCATCCCCGCCGGATCAGCGGGTCTTCAGAGCGGCGTCGAGGGCGTCGCCGTGCTTCTGCGCGAGCTGGTCGACGGCCGCCGCGAGGGTCGGATCCTCGCCGCGGGCGAGACCCGCGTACTCGAGGCGCAGCGTGTGCCCGGAGGGCGTGACCTTGATCCACATGCGACGCCGCGGCACGAACAGCGCCGTGACGAGCCCCGCGAGGGCGAGGATCGCGAAGCCGAGGACCCACGGCGCCGCCACGTCGCGATGCACCGACAGCGACACGAAGCGCTGCACCGAGCCCTCGTACCCTTGAGCGCCCGCGGGCGACTCGTTCGCGAGCGTGATCGTGCCGAGCCCGTTCGGCAGGTCCTGCGTCTCCCCGGGCGCGAGCTCGATCGACGCGACGCCCGTCTTGCCGCCGGTCAGCTGCGTCATGCCGGTCGGGTCCAGCGTGTACACCGAGCGCGGAGTGCCGTCGTCGATGCCGAGGTCGCCCTCATAGACGTTGAGCGTCAGCACCGGGTTGATGAGGTCGGGGTAGGCCGATGTGAACGCGCCCGACGTCATCTTCACCTGCGTCGGATAGAAGAAGCCGACCATGCCGAGCTGCTCGGGCATCCCGTCCGGAACCTTCACGACGCCGAGCGAGGTCATGTGCGTGTCCTGCGGCAGGAACGGCACCGATTCGTCGTAGACGACGTCGCCCGACGCGTTGCGGATCGTGATGTGCGGCGCGTACCCGTTGCCCATGAGGTAGACCCGGTCGCCCGCGATCTGCAGCGGGTGGTTGACACGCACGTCGCCCGTCTCGGCCTTTCCGCCGGCGAGCTGCGTCGTGAGGTGCGCCACGAAGTCCCCCGCCTGGCCCGACCCCTGCTCGCCCTCGGGAACGTAGCTCACCGAGAACTTGTCGAGCGTCAGCGAATAGGGCGTCAGCCGCTCCTCGTCGACGAACCGGCCGGGGTTGAACGACGAGTAGTCGAGCATCGTGTTGACGAACGTGCGGCCCTCGATGATGACCGTCTGGCCCGTGTAGGTGAGCCCGCCGCCGATGCCGACCGCGAGCAGCACGCCCACGAGCGCGGAGTGGAAGACGAGGTTGCCCGTCTCCCGCAGGTAGCCGCGCTCCGCCGAGACGGAGAGCGCCTTGGCCGTGTCGTATCGCTCGACCCGGTAGCCCGCCTTCTTGAGCTGGTCCCCCGCGAGCTCGATGGCTCGGGATGCCGCGGCCGAGGCATCCTCTTCGTCTGAAGGCGAGAGCTCGACGAGCGTCTCACGGTGGTCGTCGAGGCGGCTGAGGCGGGCGGGGGTCCGCGGCGGACGCGCGCGCAGCGCCTTCCAGTGATGCTTCGTGCGCGGGATGACGCACCCGATGAGCGACACGAACAGCAGGATGTAGATCGCCGAGAACCACGCCGACGTGTAGACGTCGAAGAGCTGCAGCTTGTCGAGGATCGGCGCGAGGTCGGGGTTGTCGGCGAAGTACTGCGTCACGCCGTTCGGGTCGGCGCTGCGCTGCGGCACGATCGAGCCGGGCACGGCCGCGATCGCGAGGAGCAGGAGCAGCACGAGAGCCGTGCGCATCGAGGTGAGCTGGCGCCAGCCCCAGCGCAGCCAGCCGACGGGTCCGAGCTTGGGCTGGACGATGTCGTCCGCCACGCCGTCGGCGTGGTCGGAGGGACGCAGCGGATCTGCGCCCGTGTCGAGCCCTGTCGACGCGTCAGAGGGGGAGGGGGACACTCGAGAACACCCCCTGAAGCTGGGCCATGAGGGCGCTCCACACGCCCGTGACCATGAGCACGCCGAGGGCGATCAGCAGCACGCCGCCGATGATGTTGACGGCGCGGATGTGGCGGCGGAGGAACGCGACGGATCGTGTCGCCCACCCGAATCCGAGCGTGATCAGGACGAACGGGATGCCGAGCCCCAGCGAGTACGCGAGGCCGAGGAGCGCCGCGCGGCCGGGGTCGCCGAGGTTCCACGAGACCGAGAGGATCGCCGCAAGGGTGGGGCCGATGCACGGGGTCCAGCCGATCCCGAGCGCGATGCCGAGGAGCGGAGCCCCGATGAGCCCGAGGTTGCCCTGGATCTGCGGGTGCACGGTCTTCTGCGCGAAGCCGAAGACGCCGATGAAGACGAGACCGAGGAGGATGACGACGACCCCGAGGATGCGCGTGATGACCTCGTTGTAGGCGAGGAAGAACTGTCCGAGCGTGCCGCCGAGGATCGTGACGGCCATGAAGACGACGGTGAAGCCCGCGATGAAGAGGAGCACTCCGCCCAGCAGCCGGGACTTCGTCGGCGTCTCGGAGTCAGGCGTTCGCGCCGAGATCAGGATGGATGCTCCAGATTCGTCCTGATGTGCCCGCTTATTCCTGATTCCGGCGCGCGGCCGGGGCTGCACGGCCCCGCCGATGAAGCCGAGGTATCCCGGCACGAGCGGCAGGACGCACGGCGAGAGGAACGACAGCAGGCCCGCGAGCAGGGCGATGGGCAGCGCCACCCAGAGGGCGCCGGCCGCCATGACGGCCTCGATGCTCACGACTTCTCCGCCAGCGCGTCGCGCACGAGCGTCTCGAGGATCGAGGCATCCAGCAGCTGCCCGATGATGCGCGCGGCGACGCGACCCTCCTTGTCGAGCACGAGCGTCGTGGGCGTCGCGTTGATCGGCGTGCGCTCGGCGAAGGCGAGCTTGATGGCCCCGTCCTCGGCGGCGAGCAGGCTCGGGTAGGTCACGGAGTACTTGTCGGCGAACGCCGCGGCGGCGTCGGCCGAGTCGCTCGTGTTGATGCCGAGGAACGAGACGTCCTGCCCGTCGAAGCTCGACGCGGCCTCCTCGAGGAGGGGCGCCTCGGCGCGGCACGGGCCGCAGGCGGCGTACCAGAAGTTCACCACGAGCACCTTGCCGGCGTAGTCCGCGCTGCTGGCGGTCTGCCCCTTCTCCGTCTGCCCCGTGAACGACACAGGCTTGTCGCGTTCGGCGGCCGGGATCTCCACGACCCGGGAGTCGCCCGCGATGAAGCCCTTGTTGTCGCCGGCTCGATACTGCTCGGCGAGCGGGTCGCTCGAGCACGCGGCGAGTCCGCCGACGAGCGCGGCGATCGCGAGGAGGGATGCCGCGGAGCGGCCGAGCGTCCGGGTCACACGGCCCCCACATCGACGGCGCCCGCAGTGGATGCGGGCTCGGCATACCCGACCTCGACCCAGCGGTCGTCGCGCAGGTCGAAGCTCGTGACGCTCGAGAGGGCGCAGCGGCGGCGGCGCGGGTCATGCCGCGACGGCAGGTCCATGACGTGCAGGTGCGTCACCCAGATGGGCAGCTGGTGCGAGACGATGACGACGTCGCCGGACTCGACCGAGTTCCAGGCATCCCTCATCGCGGCATCCATCCGCGCGATGACCTGCACGTACGGCTCGCCCCAGCTCGGCACGGCGGGCTGCGCGAGGTGGCGCCAGTTGCCGGGGTTGAGCAGCGCGCGGTTCATGCGGCGGCCCTCGAAGACGTTGGTCGGCTCGATGACGCGCTCGTCGATGACCGGCTCGAGCGCGAACCTCGCGGCGAAGGGCTCGGCGGACTCGCGCGTGCGCTGCAGCGGCGAGCAGACGAGGCCCGTGACGGGCCGGGTGAGCCGGCCCACGTAGTCGGCGGCCTGCTGCGCCATGTGGCGCCCGTCGGCGCTCAGTCCATAGCCGGGGAGCCGGCCGTAGAGCACACGGCGAGGATTGTCGACCTCCCCATGACGCACGAGATGAAGGCGGTCGGCGGGCACGCCTCCAGTCTACGGCGGCAGGTTCTGTGGACGGGCTGAGCGCCTAGCCTGCGGTCGGGACCCCGGCTGCGGCGACGAAGAAGGCGATGATGAGCACCCCGGTCACGCCGACCGCGCCGAGCAGCGGCAGATAGAAGGCGAGCTTGCGCTTGACCATGAAGATGATCGAGATCGTGGCGGCGGCGATGAGCACGAGCCAGGGGCCGACCATCCCGATGAGCACACCCGTCCCGATGAGGTCGGTGTTGCAGGTGACCGCGCCGCAGGGGTCGGACGCCATGGCCAGGAATGCGCCGGCGATCGAGGCGAAGAGCGCATAGACGACGAGGCCGACGAGGAACACGATCGTGAGCACGACGTCCCACACCTGCACGGGCTGGCGCGGTCTCCTGCCCGGCGGGACGGCGCCGTAGACGGGCGGCTGGGCGGCATAACCGGGGTACGGCGGGGGCGTCGTCACGGCCACATCATAGGGATGCCGCGGCTCCTGTGTCAGTCGTTGGCGGGAGAAGCGTCGCCGCGGCGACGCATGAGCGCCCTGGTGCGCGCATAAAGGAACCACGCGACGCCGATCCCGACCGCCGCCACGACGATGTACTGCAGCACGTCCGCGTACGTCTCGACGACGTGCCACTGCTCGCCCAGGAGGAAGCCCGCGAGCACGAACACCGTGTTCCAGACGAGGCTGCCCGCCGCCGTGAGCAGGCCGAATCTCCAGATCGGCATGCGCGTGACCCCCGCCGGGATCGAGATGAGACTGCGGAAGAGAGGCACCATGCGGCCGAAGAAGACCGCCTTCCCGCCGTGCCGCTCGAACCACGCGACGGTGCGGTCGATGTCTTCGGGATGCAGGAGGGGGATCCGCGCGGCCGCGGCCCGCAGCCGGTCCGCGCCGAGCCACCTTCCGAGGCCGTACAGGAGGAGCGCGCCGACGATGGAGCCCGCGGTCGTCCAGAAGAGCGCCTCGACGAGCGTGAACGTGCCGCGGCTAGCGGTCAGCCCCGCCATCGGCAGGATGACCTCGCTCGGAAGAGGCGGAAAGACGTTCTCGAGCGCGATCGCGAGGCCCGCGCCGGCGGGGCCGATGACCTCCATGAGCGAGACCGACCAGTCGACGATCGCGGTGAGCCAGGAGCCATCGGTAGCCGTCGTCATGCGTTCGACGCTAGGCAACCCAGGTGACGGGAACCTGTGCGCGGGTTACGGCGGCATGACGAAAGGCGGTGAATCGGCTCGAAGCTAGGATGGTCCCTCGTGAGTGAACGCGTTCTCGTCCAGCAGCTGCAGGGTCTTGCCGACGGTCCCGTGACCGTCTCCGGATGGGTCGAGACCGTCCGCGATCAGAAGAAGGTGCAGTTCGTCATCCTCCGTGACGAGACGGGTGCCGTGCAGCTGGTCAACCCGGCGACACGGCCGTCCGACCCCACGGCTGCTGAGCCTGTCGAAGCACAGGACGCGGGGGCCCTCGCCCTGACCGACACGATCTCCAACCTGTCGACGGGCACCTTCCTGACAGTGCGGGGCGAGCTCAAGCACGACGAGCGCGTGAAGCTCGGCGGCGTCGAGATCAAGATCGGCACGCTCGACATCGCCGCGGCCGCGCTCCCCGAGACGCCCATCGCAGCCGACTCGGGCCTCGACAAGCGCATGGACTGGCGCTTCCTCGACCTGCGGCAGCGTCGCAACAACCTCGTCTTCCGCGTGCAGACGACGCTCGAGCACGCCTTCCGCACGTACTGGATCGAGCGCGACTACATCGAGGTGCACTCCCCCAAGCTCATGGCGAGCGCGTCGGAGTCCAACGCCGAGCTGTTCGAGGTTCCGTACTTCGAGGAGAAGACGGCGTACCTCGCGCAGTCGCCGCAGTTCTTCAAGCAGATGGCCCAGGTGGCCGGCTTCGGCAAGATCTTCGAGATCGCCCCGGCCTTCCGCGCCGACCCCTCGTTCACGAGCCGCCACGCGACCGAGTTCACGTCGGTGGATGCGGAGATCAGCTGGATCGACTCCCACGAGGACGTCGCAAGGATGCAGGAGGAGCTCCTGCAGTCCGCGTTCCAGGCCGTCAAGGACAAGCACGGCGCCGAGATCGAGGAGCTCTTCGGCCTCGAGGTGCAGGTGCCCAGCATCCCGTTCCCGCGCATCCCCCTCGCCGAGGCTCGGGACATCGTGAAGGCTCGCGGCTACGACATCCCCCGCACCGACGGCGACCTCGACCCCGAGGGCGAGCGCCAGATCGCGGCGCACGTTCTCGAGACCTACGGTCACCAGTTCGTCTTCGTCACCGACTACCACCCCGAGATCCGCGCGTTCTACCACATGCGCGACGAGGAGACCGGGCTCACCAAGAGCTACGACCTGCTCTTCAACGGCGTCGAGATCACGACGGGCGCGCAGCGCGAGCACCGTGTCGACGTGCTGATCGAGCAGGCGAGGGAGAAGGGTCTCGAGCCGGAGCACCTCGACTTCTACTTCGACTTCTTCCGCTACGGCGCCCCGCCCCACGGCGGCTTCGGCATGGGTCTCGCCCGCGTGCTGATGCTCCTCCTCGGGCAGGACTCGATCCGCGAGGTCACCTACCTGTTCCGCGGACCGACGCGCCTCGCGCCGTAAGCACCATCGCGACGGAGCCCCGTGAGCGCCTCGGCGTTCACGGGGCTCCGTGCGTGTGCATTCGCTCCCCGGACGCGCTGAAGATGCTCAGCACCTCCGCGCACTCGGAGGCGTGCCGAACTCCGGCTGTGTGGTGCGACACGCCGCCGTTCAGGCCCGTTGAGAGCACTCGCGTCACACACAGCCGGAGTTCGGCACGGGATGACGCCCCTAGGGTGGGCCCGTGACGACGATCGAAGGCCTGCACAATTTCCGCGACACGGGCGGCATCGCCCTCGAGGGCGGGGGCAAGACGCGCTCGGGCGTGCTCTTCCGCTCCGACGCGCTCAGCGCGCTCACCCCGGCCGGGGTCGAGGCGTTCGCCGACACGCAGATCGGCGTCGTCGTGGACTTCCGAACCCCCGAGGAGCGGCAGCTCGCACCCGACCGGCTGCCGGCGACACGCTCTGTCCAGCTCGTCGAGCTGCCCCTCCTCGAAGGCGCCATCGGCCGGCTCGCGGGCGACGCCGCGCAGCGCACCTCGGGCGACGAACCCGACCCCGCCGCCGTCGTGGCGGCCATGAATCAGCTCCCCACGCTCGGCGACCTGTACCTCGGGATGCTGCAGCACGGCGCCGAGGCCTTCGCGACGACGGCTCGCCTCGTCGCGGCGAGCACCGACGAGGAGCCGACCGCCGTCCTCGTGCACTGCACCGCCGGCAAGGACCGCACGGGTGTCGCCACAGCGCTCCTCCTCCGCGCGGCCGGCGCCGAGCGCAGCGCGGTCGTCGCCGACTACGCGGCATCGGCCGCGAATCTCGCCGGGGCGTGGGCCGAGGGCATGTACGCGATGCTCACCCAGCTCGGCATCCCGCTGACTCCCGCATTGCAGACGCTCGTCGCAGGCTCCCCCGCGCCCGAGATCGAGCGGGCGCTGGATTGGGTGGATGCCGAGCACGGCGACGCCGCCGCGTACCTCCAGTCGGGCGGGCTGACGGGTGAGGAGCTCGGGGCGCTTCGCGCCCGCCTCGCCGGCTGACGCGTCGAGCAGCGAAGCCACCCTCCGTGGAAGGCCGGGGACCGCGGCCTGAGATACCGCGGCCCCCGGCCGGTCTGGTCGCGCCCTAGGCCGTGTTGCTAAAGGCGCTGGTGAGCCAGTGCAGCGTCGCGGCGAGGCAGAGTCCGGCGTGGTAGTTACGGGCGGTCTTGTCTGAGCGCATCGCGATCCCTCGCCACTGCTTGAGCTTGTTGAAGCAGCGTTCGACGACGTTGCGTCCGCGATAGCGATCGCGTTGGGTCTCGCCGAAGTCGATCGGCCGACCCGGGCGCTTGCGGCGGTGAGCGATCTGATCGTCGCGTTCGGGGATCGTCGCGGCGATCCGGCGCGTCCGCAGCCAGGCCCGGTTCGCCTTCGACGGGTAACCCTTGTCGGCGAGCACGCGGTCCGGGCGAGTGCGCGGCCGGCCGGCGACACCCGGGACGCGGATCTGCGCGAGCGTGGCGGGCAGCATGCTCGTGTCGGCGGCCTGCCCTGGGGTCAGGATGAATGCCAGCGCGCGTCCCTTCCCGTCGCAGACCAAGTGATTCTTGGTCGTCAGCCCGCCCCGCGAGCGGCCGATCGCGTGATCAGCGGGCTCCAGGCCGAACTTCGTGTAGTTCGACAGCGCCCCCCGCGGTCCGCGGCAGGGTCGCACCGTGCTGATGAACTCGCACGATCGTCGAGTCGATCGACGCCACCCAGTCCAGGTCACCCGACCGCTGCGCGAGGGACTGCACCTTTTCCAGCACCCGAGCCCACACGCCCGCCTCGGCCCACCGGTTGAAGTTCTTATAGACCGTGTTCCAGTTCCCGTACCGCTCCGGAACGTCCCGCCAGGGCGCACCCGTGCGGAACCGCCACGCGGTCGCCTCGACCACAGTCCGGCGGTCCACAGGTGGCCGCCCCGTTGACTTCACCGTCGGAAACAACGGCCCGATCACCGCCCACGTCTCATCCGAGATCACCTCACGCGACACGCCTAAAGACTCACCCGCGAACGTCCCGATCGCGTTTAGCAACACGGCCTAGTTCCGCCAGGTGTCGGACAGGGTCACGGATCCGTTCGCGCCGACCGTCGCGGTGCGGTTCGCGCCGCTCTCCCAGGTGACGGCGCCGGCGGTCGTGCGCTTGATGTACTTGTACTGGAACGTCGTCCCCGCGGGGAGGCCGACGGTGCCCGTCCACGTCGAGCCGTTCGCCGTGAGGGCGACGGCGTTCCCAGGAGCCCACGCCCCGAGCGCCGCGATGTCGCCGACGACGTACACCGACTGCCCGGCGCTGACGGTCGCGGCGACGCCGAACGCGGCTCCTGGCTGTGGTGACGTGCAGGGGCTGCCGGCCGTGACGGCGCCGTTCGCCGACACCGCGACGTCCGCTCCCGTGAGGGAGTAGTTGTTCGAGCCGTTGTTGTCCCACGTGCCGGCGCCGTTGGTGAACGCCGCCGTCACGGTCTGCCCGTTCGCCGAGACCGTGCGCGAGACCCAGCCGGCGCACGCCGCCGTCATCGCGTCACCGGGAGCCGTGGTCCACGCGCCCGAACCCACCCGGTAGTGCACGAAGTACGACGACCAGCCCTTCGCCGTGGAGTAGTACACGGTCGTGGAGCTGGGCGGCGGCGTGGTGCACGGGTTTCCCCCGGTCACGGTGCCGTTCGCCGAGACCGCGACGTCCGCTCCCGTGAGGGAGTAGTTGTTCGAGCCGTTGTTGTCCCACGTGCCGGAGCCGTTGGTGAACGCCGCCGTCACGGTCTGCCCGTTCGCCGAGACCGTGCGCGAGACCCAGCCGGCGCACGCCGCCGTCATCGCGTCACCGGGAGCCGTGGTCCACGCGCCCGAACCCACCCGGTAGTGCACGAAGTACGACGACCAGCCCTTCGCCGTGGAGTAGTACACGGTCGTCGGCGTCTGGGGAGTCGCCGTGCCCTTGAGCATGACTCCGCCATAGGCGGGAATCGTCAGCGTGACCTTTCCGCCGGACACGGCGAAGCTCTGGGAGCATCCACCCGCCGACACGACATTGCAGTACGTGCCCGGCGGGAGGGCTGTCGCGAATTCCCGCGTCACCGACGCGTTGGTGTTGTTGATCGCGACGAAGCCCTTGTCACCGCGGCCGTACGCCACCACATTCGAGCCGTCGTCGAACCAGTTGTTGAGGTCCGTTCCGGTCACCGCGTTGTGGAAGGCGACTGCGCCTCGGATCTCCTGCTTGCGCTGCGTGCACTGCCAGGCCGTGTTCGAGCAGTCGGCGTCCGGGACGCTCGTCGCCGATGCGCCCGGCGCGCCGGTGTCCTTCGTGGAGCCGGTGAACGCATATCCGGAGTAGACGGCGGGCGAGCCGTAGGGGTAGGAGAGCATGAACATGTTCGCCAGGAGGTACTTGGCACCCCACTGGTAGTTCATCGTCTCGCCGTTGCGCTCGGTGTCGTGATTGTCCACGAACACGCCTGCGCCCGTCGACGGCAGGAGCCCGTTCGCGATGTCCTTCAGGTTCGCGATCGATCCGTCGAAGTCCGCCTTGAGCCGACGCGCATAGTCGAACTCGTGCGAGTCGCCCGACCCCAGGTACTCGGACGGCTGGATCGGCTCGTTGGCTCCTCGAATGACCTCCTGCACCCAGTAGATGTTGGGGTTCGTCAGCTTCTGCTTGATCGCGAGGAGATCTGCAGCGGGGATGTGCTTGGCGGCGTCGATGCGAAAGCCCGACACACCGAGCGAGATGAGGTCGTTCAGGTAGCCGGCGATCTTGGTGCGCACATAGTCGGAGCTCGTGCGAAGGTCCTGGAGCGAACTCAGGCGGCAGAACTGCACGTTGTCGCGGTCCTTGTAGTTGCTGATGTCGACCCGGCAGTCGTTGAAGTCGTTGAACCCGTAGGGCACGGCCGGGAACGAGTCGACGCCGAACGAGCTGCCGGCGACGCCGGTCCCGCTGCCGATGTCGGCGCCGCTCATGTGATTGATGACGGCATCGACGATCACGCCGACCCCCGCGCTGTTGCATGCCGCGACCATCGCGGCGAACTCGGCGCGCGTGCCGAGCTTCGAGTCGAGGCGGTAGCTCACGGGCTGATAGGACGTCCACCACTGCGCGCCCTGGATGGTCTCCTGGGGCGGAGACACCTGCACGTAGCCGTACCCGGACGGTCCGATCGTGGACGTGCACTCCGCGGCCACGGAGTCCCAGGTCCACTGGAAGAGGTTGAGGATGACGTCCTTGCCGCTCCGAGGAGGCGTTGTGGCGTGCGCGGGGGAAGGAGCGGAGGCGACGAGGAGACCGCCCAGGAGAGCGATCGCGACACCCAGCGCGACGAGGAGTCGCGTGGGCAGGGACAAGTTCTTGCTGAGAGACATGATGCTCCAGACGCGAGGCGCAGCCTCGCTCAGTTGGTTCGGGGCACCGGGGCGGTTCCGACGTCTCGCAGCATCGCGGTTCTCAGGAGGCGGCCTTGTGGGCTGCCGAACGTCAGTGGGCCCGGACTTCGACGACCGGTGAGGGAACCATAGCAAGCGCTTGCATTGACACTCAAGTCAGAATTCTCGAATATTCCGCATCTCGGCTCATGCGCATCTCGCGCATTCGAAGCAAAGTTGGAAGCGCTTCCACACCGAGCGCCGCAACTCCGGCGTCCACGTTCGCGACCTCGTGAGATCAGCCAGCCGCGGCGGTCAGCGCCTCGCGCAGGCGGTCGGGCGAGACGCGCCAGTGCGCGTGCAGGCTGCCGTCGATGAGGATGACGGGGATCTTCTCCCACCACAGCTCGTAGAGCGCGGGGTCGTCGGCGATCGAGCGCTCATCGACCTCGACCGCACCCTCCGGCAGGTCGGCGACGACGTTCTCGACGATCTCCCGCGCCACATCGCAGAGGTGGCAGTCGGGCTTGCCGATGAGGGTGAGGGTCGTCACCCTTCCATCGTACGAGCGGAGTGAATTCCTCGGCTCAGCACTCGCGCGCGCCGCCCGGGCGCCCGGCGTGCGCGCTCCCGATCAGCGGGCGGTCATCGCTCGATGGGATAGCCGGCGGCGGCCCACTCCCCCGTGCCGCCCTCGACGTTCGTCGCGTCGTAGCCGCGGGCCTCGAGCGCCTGAACGACGCGCGCAGATCGACCCCCGACCTGGCAGATGACGTCGAACGCGCCCTCCGGCAGCTCGTGCAGCCGATCGCCGATCGACGACATCGGCAGGTTCACGGCGCCGGGCACGTGCCCTGCCGCGAACTCGTCAGCCTCGCGCACGTCGATGAGGGGCACGTCGGTGCGGCCGTGGAGCTCGTGGACGGTGATGGTCTGCATCGGTCCTCTTCGTGGTCTGTGCGGGATTCCGGGGAGAACACGAAGCGCCCATCCGAGGACAGGCGCTTGGTGTTCTGGCCGCTTACTTCTTGTTGCGGCGCTGGTGGCGAGTCTTGCGAAGCAGCTTGCGGTGCTTCTTCTTCGCCATGCGCTTGCGGCGCTTCTTGATGACAGAACCCACGGAAAACCTCACTAGATCGGGGTCTGGACGCGGTGCGAATCGCGCCCGGGAACGGGCAAAACGGAAAAATGCCTCGTAGCAGTCTAGCCGACGTCGGCGACCGGACGTTGCAGGGCCTCTGTGACCGCCGATTCGGGCACGCGATAGCTGCGTCCGAACCGCACCGCCGGCAGCTCGCCGGCGTGCACGAGACGGTAGACGGTCATCTTCGACACGCGCATGAGCTCGGCCACCTCGGCGACCGTGAGGAACCGCACGTCAGGCAGCTCGGCCATGGATCACTCGTCTCCCCCTGCGCACCTCGAGTCGATGCTGTGCTGATCTTAGAACCGCGGCGCAACGCATGTAAACCGGTGTTGCTGATGTGGTTGCTGGGGCAGGATCACGAATCCGTGCGGGCACGTCGCAGACGTTCGGCCGCTTCGCGCGCCGCCTGCCGCTCGTGACGTCGCGCCTCCCGGAGGGCCCGCTCGGCGTCGCGAACCCCCCGCTGGGCCTCGCGGAACTTCTTGTCGGCGGCGAGCTCGGCGCCGGGGAGGGTGATCCACTCCGGCTGCGGCTCGTGCGGCGCACCCTGCGCGAGCGACGCGGTGTATGCCGCGACGCCGTCGAGGCTGCGTGCGACGGAGAAGGCGAACGGGTCGGTCTCGTCGAGAAAGACGCCCGCGTCGATCGCGGCGCGCAGGTGCGGGTAGGCATCCTGCGTCACGAGCTCCCGGTACAGCGCGTCCTCTCGCCCCACGATGTCGGCCATGCCTTCGCCCGTCGTGCGCTGCGTGCGGGCGAAGCCGGCCAGGACTCGCCCCGTCCAGTACGAGTGCCCCGTGATGAGAAGCACGACGGCGAGCCGCTCGTCATAGGAGAGGGGCGTGTCGGCGAGCGCACTCAGTCCCGTGTCCATCCACGCCGCGCTGTTGGGTGTCGTCGGCGAGCCGTTGATAGGCACGTCGAGCACCCATGGATGCCGGAGGTAGCCGTTGACCAGCTCGCGATACAGCCGCTCGAGCCGCTCGCGCCAGCCGTCCGGCTCGAGGATCGACGCGGGCGGGAGCCCCGTCGCCTCCTCCTGCATGAGCAGCACGAGATCCTCCTTCGCGCTGACGTAGCGATACAGCGACATCGGCGTGTACCCGAGCCGAGAGGCGACGGCGGACATCGATACGGCGGCCAGGCCCTCGGCATCCGCGATCTCCACCGCGGCCTCGACGATGCGCTCGACGCTCATCTCCCGCTTGGGACCGCGTTGCGGGTCCGCGGCGATGCCCCACGCGAGCGCGATGCCGCGCGGTAGGTCGAGTTCGCCCGGTTCGCTCATGCGGCAAGTCTAGGACTGTATATCCGATAAACAGTGTGTTACCGTCATAAACAGTTTCCGCCATACACAGAAAGGAAGACGAATGGATGCCGCCATCACCGTCCGCGGTCTGCACAAGGCCTTCGGGCGTCAATCGGTCCTCGCCGGGGTCGATCTCGACGTCGCCCGTGGCGAGATCTTCGCTCTGCTCGGACCCAACGGCGCGGGCAAGACCACGACGATCTCGATCCTCACGACGCTGCAGAGGCCGGATGCGGGCTCCGCCGTCGTGGCGGGATTCGATGTCGCCTCCCTCCCCGGCGAGGTGCAGCGCCGCATCGCGCTGACAGGTCAGTCGGCGGCCGTCGACGACGTCCTGACCGGCATCGAGAACCTCGTCATGCTGGGGCGCCTGTCGGGGCTCACCCCGCGCGCCGCGCGCGTGCGGGCGGGTGAGCTGCTCGACCGCTTCGAACTCGTGGACGCCGCGACCCGCCGCGTCCGCTCCTACTCGGGCGGCATGCGCCGGCGTCTCGACCTCGCGCTGAGCTTCGTCGTCGCGCCGGAGGTGCTCTTCCTCGACGAGCCCACGACCGGCCTCGACACCAAGAGTCGCCGAGAGCTGTGGGAGGTCATCCGCACGCTGGCCGACGCCGGCACCACCGTCTTCCTCACGACGCAGTACCTCGAGGAGGCCGACCACCTCGCCGACCGCGTCGCCGTGCTGAACGACGGCCGCATCGTGGCGAACGACACGCCCGCGGTGCTCAAGTCGCGTATCGGCGGCGACGTCGTGGAGCTGCGCGATCGGCACGACAGCCTTCTGCGCGAGGTGGCGACCGACGGGTCGGTGTCGGGTCTGCGACGCGCACTCGACGTGCTCGACGAGTCGGGCGCGGAGGGCGTCGTGACGCTGCGCCGCCCCAGCCTCGACGACGTCTTTCTGTCGCTCACATCCGGGGGCTCCGCCGAACTGGTCGAGGAGTCCGCATGACCGCGCTCGCCGCCCCGGCCCCGCTCGCCCGGCCCCGCATCGCAGGGCTCACGGCTGAGTCCGTCTTCGTCCGGCGGAGCCTCACGCACTCGCTGCGTGACGGGGAGTCGCTCTCCATGGCGATCATGCTCCCCGTCATGCTGATGCTGCTGTTCACCTGGGTGTTCGGCAATGCGATCGACCCGTCGGGCGGGTACGTCGACTACGTCGTGCCGGGGATCATCCTCCTGTGCGCCGGCTTCGGCGCAGCCTCGACGGCCGTCTACGTCGCACGCGACATGTCGACGGGCATCATCGACCGGTTCCGCACGATGCCCCTCCGCTCGAGTGCGGTGCTGACCGGCCACGTCGTCGCAAGCCTCGCCCGCAACCTCCTCGCGACCGCCGTCGTGATCGGCGTGGCACTCCTCGTGGGCTTCCGGCCCACAGCGGGCTTCTGGGGGTGGGCGGGGGCGATCGGCATGATCGCGCTCTACATCCTGACGATCACCTACCTGTTCGCGGCGATCGGGCTCGCGGCGGGCAGCCCCGAGGCGGCCAGTGGCTACGGCTTCATCATCCTGTTCGTGCCGTATCTGTCGAGCGCCTTCGTGCCCGTCGAGACGATGCCGGACTGGTTGCAGTGGATCGCCGAGAACCAGCCGGTCACGCCCATCATCGAGACGATCCGCGGCCTCCTCATGGGTACCCCCGTCGGCGACGAGGCGTGGTGGGCGCTCTTCTGGTGCCTGCTGATCCTCACGATCTCGTTCGTGTGGGGGGCATGGCTGTTCCGGCGCAAGGCCGGCCGGCGTTGAGCCGGCCGCAGATTCCCAGCTGATCCATAGCTGTCTCTGCGCCTCTGCAGGGGGCGGGCGGCTCCACTGTCAGCATGGACGACCAGACTCGTCAGCCGGCAGCGGAGCCGGCCGGCCCCCAGCATCCCCTCCCGTCCGATCCCGCGACGCACCCGACAGTGCCGTATCCGACCGGCGAGCAGAGCGGCGGCCCGTACGCGGGCGACTTCCACGCCACGGGCGCTCACCCGGCGGGGGCGTATCCGGCGGCCGCGTATCCGATCGGCGCCTACCCGGTCGGAGCCCCGCAGCCGGTCGCGTACCCCGGCGCCTACCCCTCCGCGGCTCCTCAGCCGGGCGGCTACCCGCCGGCCGGGTACGCGGCCGGCGGTTACGCGACTCCCGGCTATCCGGCGCCGCCCCCGGGCCCGGGCTACCCCGGCGCGGAGCCGCCGCCCGCCGGGCGCTCGCACGTGGGCGTCATCATCGGCTCGATCGTCGGCGGCCTGCTGCTGCTCGGACTCACCTTCGCGGGCGGCGCCGCCGTCGGATGGTGGTTCGGCGCGCACCACGCCGGATCATCGTTCGTCATGGTCGGCCCGGGCTCGCAGGACGGGCAGCTTCCGCCGGGCTGGCGGGACGGCGAGCGCGGCCAGGGGCAGCGCGGGCAGGGTCACGGCCACGGCCTCGGTCAAGGTCAGGGCCAGGACGACGGAGAAGACGACGGGGAGAGCCCCGCACCGACCCCGTAGAACCCGGAGCTCCTCGGCCGATCAGCGGCCGGGGAGCTTCTTGAAGGCACTCGCGACGGCATGTTTCGCGGATGCCGCGGCGCGGCCCACGACCTCGGCCGCGTGCGCCGCCGAATCCGGCAGGGCTGCCGCCGCTGCCGACGCGAGGAAGTCGTCCTCGACCTCGTCGTCCACCAGGAAGGGCACGAGCCAGTCGTCCACCTCGTCGAGCGGCGCGGGCGACAGGCTGTAGTAGCGGTGCTGCCCCTCTTCCCGCACCGATACGAGCGACGCCTCGCGCAGAACCTTGAGGTGCTTCGACACGGTGGGCTGGCTGACACCGAGCTCGTGGACGATGTGCGACACGCTCGTGCCGGTCTGTCCGTCTGCCGACCGGGCCAGCAGAAGCTGCAGGATCTCGCGCCGTGTGCCGTCTGCGATCACGTCGAAGATGTCCGCCATGTCGACAGACTAGCCGCGCGCCCGGCGAAGTACTATGACTGGGGTTTCCGCGAGCGAAGGGTGGCGAACCATGGCGGCGGATCCCGTCAGCCCGTTCTCCAAGTTCGGGACCCGGCGCTTCTTCGAGCGCCTCTGGGACGACCTGCGCGGGCTCACGACCTCCTCTCCCGCGCGGTTCGCCGTGCTCGTCTTCGCCGCGCTCGTCCTGGTGTTCACGGCGCTGCTGTCGCTTCCCGCGGCGAGCGCGTCCGGCGAGCGCACGCCCCTCGCGGACGCGCTCTTCACGGCCGTGTCGACGATCTGCGTCACGGGCCTCTCGACCGTCGACATGGGCACCTACTGGTCGCCCTTCGGCCAGGTCATCATCTTCATCGGCGTCAACGTCGGCGCCCTGGGCGTGCTGACGCTCGCCTCGATCCTCGGCCTGATCATCTCGAAGCGTCTCGGCCTGCGCGCCAAGCTCATCGCCGCGGGCGACACCAACCCGATGCGCGCGCACGGCGGACCCGTGAACGAGGGGCAGACGGTGCGTCTCGGCGAGGTCGGTCTGCTGCTGCGGACCGTCGCGCTCTCGACCCTCATCATCGAGGCCGGGCTCGCCATCCTGATGTACCCGTCGATCCTGCTGGCCGGCGTCGACCCCCTCGTCGCCCTATGGGAGGCGCCGTACTACGCGGCGATGTCTTTCACGAACACGGGCTTCACCCCCAACGCCGGCGGACTCGAGCCCTTCGCGACGGACTACTTCTTCCTCACCGTCATGATGACGGGCGTGTTCCTGGGCTCGATCGGCTTCCCCGTGATCCTCGCCCTCTGGCGCACCCAGTGGCACATCCGCCGCTGGTCGCTGCACGTGAAGCTGACGCTCATCACGACGGTGCTCCTGTTCTTCGTCGGAGCGGCGGCGTTCCTCGCCCTCGAGTACGACAACCCCAAGACGTTCGGCAGCCTCGGCGCCTGGGACACCGTCTTCCAGTCGTTCTTCCTCTCGGCCATGACCCGCTCGGGCGGCTTCTCGGTCATCAACGTCGGCGACCTGAACGGCTCGTCGCTCGTCGTCGGCTCGATGCTCATGTTCGTCGGCGGCGGCTCGGCCTCGACGGCCGGCGGCATCAAGGTCACGACGCTCGCCGTCCTCGCGCTGGCGGTGTGGTCGGAGGCGAAGGGCCGCCAGTCGGTGCAGGCCTTCGGGCGCCGCATCCCGAGTGATGTCCAGCGCGTGGCGCTGTCGGTCGTCGCGTGGGGCGCGACCATCGTCGCCCTGTCCACCATCGTCATCACGCACCTCACGAGGGCGCACGTCGAGGACGTGCTCTTCGACGTCATCTCGGGCTTCGCGACGGTCGGCCTCTCGACCGGGCTGACGGCATCCCTCCCCGACCCCGCCATCTACGTGATGGCGCTGACGATGTTCATGGGGCGCGTTGGTACAGTGACTCTGGCCGCGGCCGTGGCCGCGACATCACGTTCGCAGCTGTACTCGCTGCCTGTGGAAAGGCCGATCGTTGGGTAGAACCCATCACCCCACGTCGGTCCTGGCCGCGGCCGTGGCCGCGACATCACGTTCGCAGCTGTACTCGCTGCCGGTGGAAAGGCCGATCGTTGGTTGAGCAGATCCGCGGCGACGCACCCGTCCTCGTCATCGGCCTGGGCCGCTTCGGCGCTGCGTGCGCCGGCGAGCTCGACCGCCTCGACCGCGACGTGCTCGCGATCGACGAGAACCTCGAGCTCGTGCAGAAGTGGTCGGAGCGCGTGACGCACGCCGTGCAGGCCGACGCGAAGAACATCGACGCGCTCAAGCAGATCGGGGCGCAGGACTTCCAGGTCGCCGTGGTCGCGGTCGGTTCGTCGATCGAGGCGTCCGTGCTCATCACGGCCAACCTCGTCGATCTCAAGGTGCCGCAGATCTGGGCGAAGGCCGTCTCGCAGTCGCACGGGAAGATCCTCGCCCGCGTGGGCGCGAACCACGTCATCTACCCCGAGCGCGAAGCGGGCGAGCGCGTCGCGCACCTGGTGAGCGGACGGATGCTCGACTTCATCCGCTTCGACGACGACTTCGTGCTGGCCAAGATGTACCCGCCGAAGTTCATCCGCGGCGTCGGACTGAACGAGTCCGGCGTGCGGTCGAAGTACAACGTGACGGTCGTCGGCGTGAAGAGCCCCGGCAAGGCCTTCCGCTATGCGGAGGCCACGACGGTCGTGACGAACCACGACCTCATCATCGTGTCCGGCACGAACACCGACATCGAGCGCTTCGCGTCGCTCGACCGCTGACCCGCCGATCCCGGGTCGTCACCGCAGCTGCGCGAAGGCCTCCACGCGTGGCGTAGTGCCCACGATGATGACGGTGTCGCCCTCCGACAGCACGGTCTGGTTGTCGGCGTTCTGCCACGTCCCGGGCACCGGGCGGAAGGCGGTCACGGTGATCCCGTACTGCTGGCGGATCGTCGTCTCACCGAGCGGAACCCCCTGGATGCTGGCCGGCGCCACGATCTTCGCAAGGGAGTATCCCGGCTCGATCTCCAGGTAGTCCATCGCCGCGCCGCGGACGAGATGCGCGACGCGCCTGCCCATGTCCTCCTCCGGATTGACGATGTGGTGCACGCCGAGCTGCTGAAGGATCAGCCCGTGGCGCTCGCTCACCGCCTTGGCCCAGATCACCGGGATCTTCATCCCGAGCAGGATCGAGCAGGTGAGGATGGATGCCTGGACGTCGTCGCCGATGGCGACGACGACGCGGTCGAACTCGTCGACCGCGAGCTGTCTCAGTGCCTCCTCTTTCGACGAGTCCGCCCGCACCGCCTGGGTGAGGCGCCCGTTGTGGGCCTGCACCAGCTCGTCGTCCGTGTCGATGCCGAGCACCTCCGTGCCCGCGTCCATGAGCTCGAGGGCGAGGGCGCTTCCGAAGCGCCCGAGCCCGATGACGGCGACCGAGTCCGCCTCGGCGATACGGCGGGAGGTGTCGCCGAAAAGAGCGAATCTAGCCAATGGCGGGCCTTTCCTTGGGGTACTCGTACAGGATGGGGCGGTCTCGCAGCGCGAAGGCCGAGCCGATGGTGAGGGGCCCGATGCGGCCGACGAACATCAGCACGACGAGGATCAGCTCGGCGGCGGGAGGCAGGCCATACGTGATCCCCGTCGTGAGTCCGACCGTGCCGAACGCCGAGACCGCCTCGAAGAGCACGCGGTCGAATCGGTAGCCGGTCAGAAGCATGAGCGCGATGACCGCGCCCATGACCACCGCGATCGAGAGCAGGACGACGGCGATGGCCTGGCGATGCACGGCGCGAGACAGACGCTTTCCGAAGATGTGCACGGATGCCTCGCCACGCAGTTCCGTGAGCAGGATGAAGAACAGCACCGAGAAGGTCGTCACCTTGATGCCGCCCGCCGTGCCGGCCGGGCCGCCGCCGATGAACATGAGAACGTCCATGCCGACCCATGTCTCGTCGTGGAGCCGGCCGATGTCGACCGAGTTGAAGCCCGCGGTTCGGGTCTGCACCGACTGGAAGAAGCCGATCAGGATGCGTGCCGCGGGATCGTAGGCGCCGAGCGTCCGCGGGTTGGACCACTCCAGCGCGGTGATGTACGCGGTGCCCACCACCAGCAGGACGATGGACGCCGACAGCACGAGCCGCGTGTTCATCGTCCAGCGGAGCGGATGGGAGAACTCCCTCCGCAGCTGCATGAGGACGGGGAAGCCGAGTCCGCCGAGGATGATCGCGGCGCAGATCGGGAGGCAGATGAACGGGTCGGCGGCGAAGCCGATGAGATTGTCGCTGAATAGGGCGAACCCCGCGTTGTTGAACGACGAGACGGAGTGGAACAGCCCCAGCCACGCCGCCTGGCCGACCCCGTACCCGTAGCCCCACAGGAACCGGGTGAACAGCAGAGCGAACGTGATCGCCTCGATGATGAGGGAGCCGAGGACGATGTTGCGGATGAGGCCGCGGAAGTCATCGAGCCCGAGGGCGTTCGCTTCGGCGGCGGCCGTGAGCCTGCCCGCGACGCTCATCTTGCGTGCGAGCACGAGCCCGATCGCGCCCGCCGAGATCATGATGCCGAGACCGCCGATCTGGATCAGCAGCATGATGACGATCTGGCCGAACAGCGACCAGTGCGTCGCCGTGTCGACCACGGTGAGCCCCGTGACGCACACGGCAGAGGTCGCGGTGAACAGCGCGTTCACGAAGTCGGTGACCTCGCCCGATCGAGCGGAGACGGGCAGCATCAGCAGCCCCGTGCCGACCACGACGGCAGCGCCGAACCCCGTCACGACGCTGCGCGCGGGCCGCGTCCGCCGGGTGCGTGCGCGAGCGGGCGCCGGGGATTGTCGACCCATGCTCGGACTCTACTGTCCTCTCCGCGCAGGCCTGGCCTTCGACCCCTCGACAGGCTCGGGGGCCGAGCGCCTACGCTCCCGCGGCGAGCTCCCGGGCGCGCGCGAGCGCGGCATCCGTCGCCTCGGCGAAGAGGCCCGCGAGGTTCCCTCCTTTGAGCACGGCGATCGCGCGCTCGGTCGTGCCCTTGGGGCTCGTGACGCGTCGGCGCAGCTCGGCGGGATCTTCGCCGGATGCCTCGAGCAGCGCGGCGGCGCCGATGAAGGTCTGCTCGGTCATGAGCCGGGCCTGCTCCTCGCTGAAGCCCTTTCCGATCGCGGCCTCGGTGAGCTCCTCGATCAGCAGGTAGACGTAGGCGGGCCCCGAGCCGGAGATCGTGGAGAGTGCGTCGATCCTGTCCTCGGGAACCTCGACGACCGTCCCGACGGTCTCGAAGAGGCGTCGCACCACGGCGACGTCGTCAGGTGTCGCCGCCGAGCCGGCGGCGAGCCCCGTCACAGCGCGTCCGACGAGAGCGGGCGTGTTGGGCATCGACCGCAGCACGGGGATGCCGTCCCCGAGGATCCCCTCGTACGTCGCGATGGTGACCCCGGCGGCGAGGCTCACCACGATCGTCCCGGGACGCAGTCGCGGCGCGATCTCACGAAGCAGGTCGGGCACCATGGCCGGCTTGACGCCGACGAGCACGATGTCGGCGGCTGCGGCGGCATCCCCGTTCCCCTCCGGCTGCTGCTCGAGAGAGACCGAGGTCACGCCCGGGATCTCGGCGAGCTCGGCGGCTTTGGCCGCGGTGCGGTTGGTGGCGGTGATGCCTCCGGCCGCGAGGCCCGAGCCGGCGAGTCCGTGGAGGATGGCGCCTCCCATCGAACCGGCGCCGAGGATCGCAACAGGGGGAAGGGAGTCGGACATGAGGGTCATCCTATGAGCACGAGATGGCCGGAATGGGGACGGTTTGCGTCTTTACTTATATAAGTGCGGATGCAATCATTGGACACATGCACGCGCTCGACATCCTCGGCGATCCCGTCCGGCGACGGATCGTCGAGCTGCTCGCCGACGGCGAGCGCAGCGCGGGAGCGATCGGCGAGGTCGTGCAGCGTGAGTTCGGCATCTCGCAGCCGGCTGTCTCGCAGCACCTGCGAGTCCTTCGCGATGCCGGCTTCGCCACCGTGCGGGCCGACGGCACGCGTCGCCTGTATGCCGTCGATCCGGCGCCGCTGCAGGCGGCCGATGCCTGGTTCGATCCCTTCCGCCGGTTCTGGCAGCCCGCGCTCGACGCGCTCGGCACGGAGCTCGCGCGCGGCCGGCGCGAGCGACGGCTGCGAGACGAACAGCCCGCACGCGGGAAGCCCCGACGAGACGACGAGAAGGATGCCGCGGCATCCCCCGACCTGGATGGAACGACCGAGGAGAACTCACATGGTTGACGTGAACGCACAGATCGAGGCCGTCGATCGCGGCGTCGAGACGACGGAGCGCGACGGCGAGGCCGTGCGCGTGCAGCGGCTCGCACAGGAGTACCCGAGCGATCTCGCGGACGTGTGGGACGCCGTGACGACCGATCGCATCGCGCGGTGGTTCCTCCCGATCAGCGGCGACCTGCACCTCGGCGGCCGGTATCAGCTGGAGGGCAACGCCGGCGGCGAGGTGCTCGCGTGCGACCCGCCGTCCGGCGGCGAGGCGTCGTACCGCGCGACCTGGGAGTTCGGCGGCGGAGTCACCTGGATCACGGTTCGACTCACGGCGCTCTCCGCCGAGCGCACGCGACTCGAACTCGAGCACGTGGCGGCGGTCTCGGACGTCCCCGACGGCATGTGGGACCAGTTCGGTCCGTCCGCCACGGGGATCGGCTGGGACTCCGGACTGCTCGGCCTCGCGCTCCACCTCGGATCGGCGGCCGACGGTCCGACGCCCGAAGAGGGCCAGGCGTGGATGCTGTCCGAGGAGGGCCGCCTCTTCACGCGGCGCGCCGCGGAGGGGTGGACGAAGGCCCACATCGCCGATGGCGCGGACCCCGCGACGGCGGAGCGAGCCGCTTCCGCCACCGTGGCCGCATATCTCGGCGACGCACCCCACGCGATGCCCGCAGAGCGCGCCCCGGAGGCCTGAGACGCGGGCGGCCGCCGCCGACCTGAAAGGTCGTTCAGCGACATCCGCTCGGGGGCTATAGTCGAGGTGGCGAGGGGCGCCGGAGCCCGTCGCGGCGAACCCGAAGGACGCTCCATGACACTGTTCGACGGCATCACTGCCCGACTCATCGACACCCCGCGACTGAGCGTGAACATCCTCGAGCGCGCGGGAGACGATCCCCAGACACCGCCCGACCGCACCGTCGTGTTCATCCACGGCAACGGGTCGTCGTCGCTGTTCTGGCAGGAGATCATGCAGGATCTCCCCCACGATCTGCGCGCCATCGCGATCGACCTCCGCGGGTACGGCGGCACCGAGCACGCCCCCATCGATGCGACGCGCGGGGTGCGGGACTTCAGCGACGACGTGTACGAGACTCTCCAGGCACTCGGCATCCCGAGCGCTCATCTCGTGGGCTGGTCGATGGGCGGCGGCGTCGTCATGCAGTACGCGCTCGACCACCCGGCACTGAGCCTCACACTCCAGTCTCCGGTCTCGCCGTACGGCTTCGGCGGCACGCGCCGCGACGGCAGCCGCCTCACCGACGACGATGCGGGCGCGGGCGGCGGAGCCGCGAATCCGGACTTCGTGCAGCGCCTCATCGACCACGACACGAGCGACGAGGCGCCGACCTCGCCGCGCAACGTCTTCCGCTCCGGATATGTCGCGCCCGGGTACACGACCGAGCACGAGGACGTCTGGGTCGAGTCGATCCTCTCGACGTCGACAGCGACGGGAAACTACCCCGGAGATTCGGTCGACAGCGAGAACTGGCCGGGCTTCGGCGCCGGCACCGTGGGCGTGCTCAACACGATGGCGCCCAAGCACTTCAACGTCTCGGGCATCGTCGACCTCGACCCGAAGCCGCCGATCCTCTGGATCCACGGCGTCGCGGATGCGATCGTCTCGGATGCGTCGTTCTACGACTACAACCACCTCGGCGCACTCGGGATCGTTCCCGACTGGCCCGGGGAGGAGGTCGCACCCGCTCAGCAGATGGTGTCGCAGACGCGCGATGTGCTCGAGGAGTACGCGGCGCGCGGCGGGGAGTACCGAGAGATCGCGCTCGACGACGTGGGCCACTCCGCACACCTCGAGCGTCCGGCGGAGTTCCGTCACGCGCTGCTCCAGGTGATCGGCTACGTCGGACACCCGAGCGAGCCGTCGCCCCCGACCGAGGCGATAATCCTCCGCTCCGCCGACTGAGCTCAGGCCGCGACGTCAACCCCGTGAAGGCGGGGTGCGCGGCATCAATAGACTCGTCGCCATGAGTGCATCCGGCGGCGGCAGAGCCATCATCGCGGCGTTCCTGGCGAACATGGGCATCGCCCTGGCGAAGTTCGTCGCGTGGTTCGTCTCGGGCTCGGCGTCGATGCTCGCCGAGGCCATCCACTCCGTCGCCGACTCGTGCAACCAGCTGCTGCTGCTGTTCGGCGGCCGGCAGTCGCGTCGCAAGGCCGACGCGGAGCATCCCTTCGGCTACGGACGCGAGCGGTACGTGTACGCCTTCGTCGTCTCCATCATCCTGTTCTCGGTCGGCGGGCTGTTCTCGATCTACGAGGGCGTCGAGAAACTCACCCACCCGCACGAGCTCGAGAACATCTGGGTGCCGATCTCCGTGCTTGTCATCTCGATCGCACTGGAATCCTTCTCGCTGCGCACCGCGATCAAGGAGAGCAATCACGTCCGAGGCAGCGGCCAGTCGTGGGTGTCGTTCGTGCGGCACGCGAAGGCGCCTGAGCTGCCGGTCGTGCTCCTCGAAGACGTCGCCGCTCTCACGGGCCTGACCTTCGCGCTTCTCGGCGTCGGCCTCACGGCGATCACGGGCAACTCCGTCTTCGACGCCATCGGCACGATCATGATCGGCACGCTCCTCGTGCTCGTCGCGATCGTGCTCGGCATCGAGACGAAGAGCCTCCTCGTCGGCGAGGGCGCGACGCGCGCAGACCAGGACCGCATCGTCGCCGCGATCGAGGGCGGCCGCGAGATCGAGAAGATCATCCACATCCGCACGCTCTACCTCGGTCCCGATGAGCTGCTCGTCGCAGCGAAGCTCGGGTTCGCCTCGAACCTCTCACTCGGCGAGGTCGCGGCCGACATCGACCGGATCGAATCCCGCGTGCGCGAGGCCGTGCCGATCGCCCGCGTGATCTACTTCGAGCCCGACATCATCAAGCCCACCGCGGCCGCGCCGCCGACGGAGCAGATCGTCCTCAGATCCGAGGACTGATCGCGCCGTCGGTCGCCGCGGCCAGGGGCGTCAGCTTCCCGGCGCCCGGGTCGTCCAGATCCCGCGACCGTGCGTCGCGGCCACGAGCTCGCCGTTGGGGTCGACGAGGATCTGGCTGACCACGACGTTCGGCAGGTTCGTGCCGAGCCTGCTCCACGTGCCGCCGTTGTCGGCCGAGGTGTAGACGCCGATGTCGGAGGCCGCGATCAGCGCGTGACCGTTCAGGACGATGTCGTTGGCCGGGATGTCGGGCAGGTTCCCCGAGATGTCGGTCCAGGAGGAGCCGCCCGTCGTCGTCTGGTACACGTGACCGACGCCGGGATCATCGGGACCGATGATCCAGTGCCGCGAGTAGCCGGACAGTGACAGGTAGGCGTGCGTCGGGTCGGCCGGGTCGATCTTGATGCCGGTGATATAGCGGTTGGGCAGGCCCGCGTTCGGGCAGGCCGCGCTTCCCGTGCACTCCTGCGCGGTCGCATGCCAGCTGCCGCCGCTGTTGTTCAGCATCACGACGCCGGCCGCGAATCCCGTGCCGCTCGGGAAGCTCGGGTTGCAGGCCCCGCACCACGCGGCGGCGATGTACTGCGTGCCGCCGACCGTGACCCCGTCGAGCGCCGTCACCTGGGAGAGCGGGTTTCCGCCCAGGGCCGTGCGGACGTCGAAGACGTTCTTCCAATCCGTCGACGCGCCGGTGTTCGCGGTGGTGCCGGCGACGCCCGCGTCGGAGTTCCACACGAACGCGCCGCCCGCCACGAGATGCCGGGAGTCCGTCCGGTCCATGACGATGGGAGCGATGAAGCGGGCACCGGGATCGGCAGGCGCGATGTCCTGCCAGTTGGCCCCGCCGTCGGTCGACTTCAGTGCCGTGAGCTCGGTGTACTCCGTGATCACGTTCTGAGAGTTGCCCGGGTCGACGAGGGTGTACCCGCCGTCGCCGCCGAACACCTGGACCGAGCTGACGCTGATGGGCCGGCCGAGGTCGTCGAGCACCGTGCCGGTGGTCGGGAAGACCTTGTTGCTGCCGTTGTCCTGCAGGCCGCCGTAGATCGTCGAGTCGGCGCTGCCCTGCGCACCGTAGTACTGCAGTGCGTTCAGGTGCGCGTTGAGGTTGGCCCAGTCGCCGACATTGTGATCCGTCAGCGAACGGGCATACACCCCACCGTCGTTGCCGACATAGAGCTTTCCGCCCGCGATGACCGCAGCATGCTGGTCGGAGTGCGTCTGGTCGTGGTTGCAGGTGCCTTCGAAGGGCACGTAGGCGAAGCACTTGAAGCCGAAGTTCCAATACGGGCCGACGGTGTTCCACCCCGCGCCGCCGTTCTGGGTCTCGTAGACCTCCTCGAGGCCGGCGTAGACGTGGTCCTTGTTCGCCGGGTCGACCACGAGGAACTGGTTGTACCAGGCCTGGACGCCCGGCCCGTAGCCCTTCCCGATCCTCGAGATGGTCTGCGCCGAGCCGCTCGAAGCCAGCTTGCTGGACGTGGCGACCTTGGTCCACGGACCGGTCGGGTCGCCGTTCTTCGACTGGTAGATGCCCTGCAGGAGCGTCTTGGCGTTGGTGCCGACGTTGAGCAGATACGGGCTCTGCACGATGGCGTAGAGGCGATCTCCGGCTGCCGAGTACGCGAGCGTCGTGCGCCCCTCGGCCTTGGGCGGCACCCATCCCTGCGGGTTGGCGAGGTAGGTGAAGTGCGCCCCGGCGTCGTTCGACAGGTACAGGCCGTTGGTGGGCCAGCCGCCGCGCCAGCCGGCGACCGCCACCACCTGACGGCCGTCGGTGCCCGGGCGCACGGCGACGTCGCTGATCATGTTCCCGACGACGAGGTTGAAGTTCTTCCCATCGCTCGGGGGGCCGGCCGGCTGCAGCACGGCGGTCCAGGTCGACGCGGCCGCCGCCGTGTCGAAGGTGTACAGGCCGTGCGAGGTGGCTGCGAACAGCGTGCTGCCGTCCTGTGCCAGCCGGAAGATCAGCGCGCCGTTCAGCTCCGATCCGCCGACCTGCTGCCACGTCGCACCGCCGTCGTGCGAGGCGAGCACACCGATGCCGGCGTAGCTGTCCTGGCTCGTGTTGGCCTCACCGGTGCCCGCGTAGATCGTGTAGCCGCTGGCGGAGCCGGTCGCGAGCAGCGCTCCGATGGAGCGCGTCTTCTGCTGATCGGTCGTCGGAGTCCAGTGCTGGCCGCCGTCGCTCGACTTCCACACCCCGCCGTCAGCGGCGCCGGCGAACAGCGTCCCGTCCGGTGCGGCGGCCATCGCGGTCATGCGACCCGACACCCACCGGCTGCCGGCTCCGGAGTTGCTGAAGCCGCTCGTCGGGTCGATGTACTGGGGCGAGTCCGTGAAGTCGTTCCCGTCGGTGCCGGGTCGCGCGGTGCGCTCGGTCCACGTGCCGGCCACCTGCGGCAGAGCAAGTGCTTGCGACGCGCCCGCCGCGTACGCCGCGGGGTCGACCGCGCCGTTCGGCGCGAGCCGCTGCGACATGAACCAGTCGGCCGCGTCAGCGACCTCCTGACTCTCCTCCCCCGCGTCCTTCTCCGAAGGCGATCCGCCTCCGGCCGCCAGCACCGGCGAAGCCGGGAACAGCATCAGCATCAGCACAGCAGAAAGAACTGCGACCCCTCGCCGCATATGACTCATCTCCCCAAGTCACGCGCTCAGCGCGTCCGGATCCTGCGGCCCCCGGCTGCATTGTTCGCCGCCGGATGACCGCCGTCAAGACTCGTCGGTGCGACAGCGCGGGCTGCTCAGCGCAGCGGGTCGAAGAAGGACGTCAGGAGAAGGGATGCCTCGTCCGCGCGGACGCCGGCGACCACTTCGGCGCGGTACGGCAGCCGGCGGTCGCGGACGACGTCGTACATCGAGCCGACGGCGCCGGCCTTGTCGTCCCAGGCGCCGAAGACTACCCGCGACACGCGCGACTGCAGCGCCGCCCCCGCGCACATGAGGCACGGCTCGAGGGTCACCACGAGCGTGCACCCCTCGAGATTCCACGAGCCGAGGGATGCCGCGGCCGCCCGCAGCGCGACGACCTCGGCGTGCGCCGTGGGGTCGCCCGTGGCCTCGCGGAGGTTGCGCCCCTCGCCCAGGATGGCGCCGGCGGCATCCAGGACTACAGCGCCGACAGGCACGTCGCCTGCCCGGCCCGCTTCGGCCGCGAGCGCGAGCGCGCGATCCATCGCGGCGAGGTCGGCGGGGCCTGGGAGCACATGTGAACACTACGCGGAGGACCGGCCGGCGGCGCGGTGAGGTCGCCTCTGGCGGCGCGGGGCGGACGCACTAGCCTGATCGTATGCGCCTGCACGTTGCCGACCACCCGCTCATCACGCACAAGCTCACGGTGCTGCGCGACGCGCGCACGACCTCGCCGGTGTTCCGCCAGCTGACAGAGGAGCTCGTCACGCTGCTCGCGTACGAGGCGACGCGCAACGTGAGCGTCTCGCCGATCGAGATCGAGACGCCCGTCACGCGTACGACGGGCGTCAAGATCAGCGAGCCGCGACCCATCGTCGTCCCCATCCTGCGTGCCGGGCTCGGGATGCTGGAGGGCATGGTCAAGCTCCTCCCCACGGCCGAGGTCGGCTTCCTCGGGATGGTGCGCAACGAGGAGACGCTCGAGCCGTCGACCTACGCCGAGCGGCTCCCCGTGGACCTCAGCGACCGGCAGTGCTTCGTGCTCGATCCGATGCTCGCGACGGGTGGCTCGCTCGGTGCGGCGATCGAGTTCCTCTTCCGGCGCGGGGCCCAGGACGTGACGGCGATCTGCCTGCTCGGAGCACCCGAGGGTGTCGCGGCGATCGAGCGCCAGGTCGACGGACGCGAGGTGACCCTCGTGCTCGGCGCGCTCGACGAGCGGCTCAACGACAAGGGATACATCGTTCCCGGTCTCGGCGACGCGGGCGACCGCCTGTACGGCACGGTCTGACTCCGCGGGGTTCGTGGTCCGGGCGACACGCCGCCCGGATCGAGGCCGGTCTCGTGGCGCCGCGGCTCGGCGCGCCTGCGATCATGCGGAGCAGGCACGGCCTCCCGTGTCAACACCCTGAACAGGCGGTCGCAGAGGCCTGAGAATGAAAGTGGTGCGGCACCCGCCCCTCGCCGAACGGGTACCGCACCTGCGTCGTGATGACGCTCTGCAAGGCTAACCGGACAAGAAAAATAGCCGTACGGGGTTGACATCTGAGAGCCGCCCCGTTAAGTCGTCGACGCTCCGACCAGACGTGCGAAGCCGCTCAGCCGGGCCACTCCTTCGGGGGTGCGCGGAAGGTCGTCGAGCAGTCCGGGAGCGTAGGCGAGGTAGGCGGTATGCATGGCCCGGGAGATGGCAACGTTGAGCCGATTGCGCAGCAGCAGGAACTCCAGACCGCGCGGGGCATCGCGTCC
The DNA here is from genome assembly GCF_039614715.1 of Microbacterium sp. AZCO. Taxonomy (GTDB): domain Bacteria; phylum Actinomycetota; class Actinomycetes; order Actinomycetales; family Microbacteriaceae; genus Microbacterium. The sequence goes on from NZ_CP154857.1 coordinate 2,619,921, forward strand.
TGACGACGCCGCGAGCGAGACGATCGCCACGACCGCCTCCTTGCCCTGGAACCGGTCGACCGTCCCGACGGGCACGTCGGTGAATCCCTCTGCCGCGAGCGCGCGCTCGACCTCGACCTGCTGCGCGTTGTAGGGCGTGACGACGATGATGTCGCGCTGCTCGAGCGGCCGCGTCTCGAGGAGGCTGACCGTTCCCTCATCGTCGGTCTCGGTGCCGGTCCACGGTGTGCCGACGAGCGAGCGCACGAGGCCGACCACCACCTCGGCCTCCTCGGCGGAGCACGTCGCGTTGCCGTGATGCGCGACGGGGATCGGATGCAGTCCCGGAGCGACGCCGTGGAGCACGCGCAGGCCCGCGGACGCGTGCGACGCGAGCTCACCGCGATACGACAGTGTCGAGACCGGCGCCGCGATGGCGGGGTGCATGCGCCAGGTCGTACCGAGGAAGTAGCCGTACTCGGGCGGGATGACATCGGCGCCGTCGATGACCCAGCCGAGCGCGGACGTGTCGACAGGCTCGGGGTGGGTGCCCTGGCTCACCTGCGGCAGCTGCTGCGGATCGCCCAGGAGCAGAAGACGGGGCGCGGCGAGCGACACGGCGATCGTCGAGGCCAGCGAGAACTGGCCTGCCTCGTCGATCACGAGGAGGTCGAGGCTCCCGCGCGGGACGCGGCCCTCGTGGCTGAAGTCCCAGGCGGTGCCGCCCAGGACGAACCCGCCGGGCTGCTCGGCGACGAAGCCCGCGACACCGTTCTTGGCGATCGGGGTGAACGACACCTCGGCCGCGGCATCCTTCGGCGCCTTCGCGACCTGCTCCCGCGGGACACCGGCCGCGACGACCCGGTCGAGCATGTTCTCGATCACGTTGTGCGACTGCGCGACGACGCCGACCTTGAAGCCGTGGTCGCGCACGAGACGGGCGATGACGTGCGATCCGACGTATGTCTTGCCGGTTCCGGGCGGGCCCTGCACGGCGAGGTAGCTGTGGTCGAGGTCGAGGAGCGACGCGGTGATCGCTGCGACGTCGTCTCCCCGGGACGCAGCGAGCTCCCCCGACCGCGTCCGCGGCGGACGGCGGCGCAGGATGTCCGTCGCGGCGTCCTCAGGCAGACCCGGTGAGGCCGCGATCACCGTGTCGGCCCACGCGTCGATCGCATTCTGCTGATTGCCCGCAGCGGGCGGCGCCGCGGGAGTCAGGGCGATCGGGAACTCCGACCAGGTCACACCGTCGACAGCCGTCTCCTGCACGATCGCGCCGTCGTCGAGCACTTCCACCACCGAGACGGAGCGGTAGGAGTGGATCCACCGCGGCGTCGCCGGGAAGGGGTACGGCGCGGGCAGCTCGTAGAGAGCGAACGGGTTCACCCCCTCGCTGAGCCGAGTGCCGGGAGCGAGCTCGCCGCGCAGCTCGATGAGCCGGCGCTCGCCTCCGCGGCCGCCTTCGGCGAAGTGCCAGTCCTCCAGCACCCGGCAGCGCTCGTGGTCGAGCACGACGACGTCGCGCGCGTCCTCCCACACCGAGACGGGCTCGCGGATGCGCAGGAAATGCGTGGCCCAGAACGTCTTCGACTCGCGCGGGTAGTAGTCGATGGCCGCGGAGCCGAGACGCAGGGCCATGCCGTCGGCGTCGTCCTCCGACAGGTCACGGGCGAGCCCGGCGAGAGCGAGCGCGCGGGGCGACGGCTCGTACGCGGCCTCGGCGGGCTCGGGATTGGGCGAGGGGACCAGCTCCGCCTCGCGCGCGCGGTCGACCAGCCAGTCGCGCAGCCGCCTCGTCGAGACGCAGTCGTAGCGGTTGTAGTCGGCGAGGTCGTCGAGGATGAGACGGGCCTCGTCGCGGGCGCCGTCCTCCTCGAGGGCGCGCGCCTGCACGTACTTGACGATCGAGTCGTCGCCCTTCTGCACATCGCTCGTGCGCACCTCGGCGCCCATGTAGAGGGGCTCGAGCTTCTTTATCGAGTACGAGCGCGATCCGACGCGGAGCGCGCGCCGCACGATCGGATACAGGTCGACGAAGACGCCGTCGCGCAGCAGCCGGTCGACGTCGGACTCGCGCGTGCCGTGGCGGGCGGCCATCGACAGCAGGTGCGTCGGCTCGTACGGCGCGTAGTGATAGATGTGCATGCCGGGATGCTGGGCACGGCGGAGAGTGACGAGGTCGATGAACCTCTCGAGAGCCTCGCGCTCCTCGGCGAACGAGTGCGCCCACAGCGCGGAGTACTGCTCGTCGAGATCGGTGAATCCGAACAGGTAGTCGATGCCCCACTGCGCCGGCGTGCCGGGCGGCGGAGTCTCGGTGTACAGCGGGTCGCCCTCGAAGTCGAAGAAGAGGTCGCCGAGATCGGGACGCGGAAGCGCCGCCAGCGCCTTCGGGTGGACGACTTCGTACGTCGGCACGGGCACGGGCGGCACGGTCAGCGTCGCGAGGGCGGTCAGAGTGGACCCCTCGACACGCTCGGGAGCCGTGGCGGCGGCCGGCGGCTCGGCGAGCTCGGCGACCGCCTGCAGACCCGGGATCGGGTCGATGACCGGGACAGGCTGCATATCGACGGCGGGCGCCACGAGCGGAGGGATGCCGACCCCGGCGGGGCTGGCGAGCTGCAGGCGCGCCTGCGTCCGCAGCATCGCGAACGCATCGGGATTCATGTGCGGCGGCGCGGTGGGGGCGACGGCGAGATCGTCGATCGACGCGATGCCCGCTGCGCGCAGGCGGTCGCGCTGCACGGGACGCATGCCCGCCACAAGTAGGAGGTCGCGGTGGGCGATCACTTCGGCGTCGCACGTCGCGCAGCGTCCGCATGCGACGACCGCGAGCTCGCCGCGGTCATCGCCCCAGGCGATGGGTGCGCCGGCGGCGCCGAGGTCGAGCCGACGGTCGGCGACGAGGGCGCGGAGCCGCTCCCGGCGGAGCTCGAAGACGGGCAGCAGGTCGTCCACCTCGTGGACCGAGACCGATCCGTCGCCCAGCAGCAGCTCGACGGTGCCGGCACGCGGCACGCCGAGACGGTCGAGCTGGACGACGTAGGCCGCGAGCTGCATGAGCGCCGTGACGCGCGCGCGGCGCGCGAGCTTCGTGTCCTGCACGATCCAGTGGTCATCGGGGCCGCGCACGAGGAAGTCGGCGAATCCGACGAACTCGTGCGTGGAGAACGCGGCCTGGTAGACGACGCGGGCCTCGGAGGCCAGCGCCGCATTCGTCATCGCCACGGCGTCGGCGAGGGCCGCGGCATCCCCCGATCTGGTCTCGGGGATCTCGACCACGGCGTCGCCGTACCGCGCGCGATACTCGCCGAGCACGCGGCGTTCGTGCTCGCCGCCGAGGAGACCGGCGCGGACGAGGGTCGCGTCCTCGGGCTCGACCACCGCTGCGATACGCCCGAGGCGCGCGTCGATGCCCCGCAGCCAGGCGAACTCGCACTCGGCGGCCGCCTTGAGGTCGCTCGCGCTCCAGACGATCCGGCCTTCGTCCTCGATGTAACGCATGGTCCCCTTTCCTCGCCCCTTGACCCTAGCCGCGCCCTCCGACACCGTTTCCCGCCGCGCTGCAGGATCTCCGGTGCCGGGCGGTCCTGCCAGACTGGGGACATGAGCCTCCCGTTCGAGAGCGCGTACCGACACGGCTTCGCGCGGGTCGCCGCGTGCACGATCCCCCTCACGCTTGCGGATCCCGTCGCGAACGCCGAGGCGGTGCTCGCCACCGCCCGCGAGTGCGACGCCGACGGCACGGCCGTCGCGGTCTTCCCCGAGTTGTGCCTGACCGGCTATTCGATCGACGACCTCTTCATGCAGGACGCCGTGCTGGATGCCGTCGTCGCGGCGGTCGCGCGGCTGGTCGAGGCATCCGAAGACCTCCTTCCCGTGCTCGTCGTCGGGGCCCCGCTCCGCCATCGCAACCGCCTCTACAACTGCGCGCTCGTGATCCATCGCGGCGAGCTGCTCGGCGTCGTGCCCAAGTCGTACCTGCCCACCTACCGCGAGTTCTACGAGCGCCGGTGGTACGCCCCCGGCGACGACCAGGCCGGGCAGGACATCCGCGTCGGCGAGTACGAGGCGCCGTTCGGCCCCGATCTGCTGTTCGAGGCGCTCGACGTCGAGGGGCTCGTCGTGCACGTCGAAGTGTGCGAGGACGTGTGGGTGCCGATCCCGCCGTCGTCGTCGGCCGCCCTCGCCGGGGCGACCGTGCTGCTCAACCTGTCGGGCAGCCCCATCACGATCGCGCGCGCGGAGGACCGCAAGAACCTCTGCCAGTCGCAGTCCCTGCGCTGCCTCGCGGCGTACGCGTACGCGGCCGCGGGCATGGGCGAGTCGACCAACGACGTCTCGTGGGACGGTCAGACGATGATCTACGAGGGCGGCCTGCTGCTCGCCGAGACCGAGAGGTTCCCCGACGGTCCGCGGCGGAGCGTCGCCGACGTCGACCTCGACCGCCTGCGACAGGACCGCCTGCGCCAGGGCACGTTCGACGACAACCGCCGCACGAGCGACCCGCACTTCCGCACCGTGCACTTCGAGCTCGATCCGCCCGCGACCGACATCGGCCTGCGGCGGCCGCTCGACCGCTTCCCCTTCGTGCCCGACGACCCCGCCCGGCTCGCGCTCGACTGCTACGAGGCCTTCAACATCCAGGTCTCGGGGCTCATCCAGCGCATGCGCGCGATCGGCGACCCCAAACCGGTCATCGGAGTGAGCGGGGGCCTCGACTCGACGCACGCGCTCCTCGTGGTCGCGCGGGCGATGGACCGCATGGAGCGTCCGCGCAGCGACATCCTCGCGTACACGATGCCGGGGTTCGCGACGAGCGAGCACACCAAGTCCAATGCGATCGCCCTGGCCGAGACGATCGGCGCCACGATCGAGACGATCGACATCCGCCCCGCCGCGAGCGAGATGCTCGAGCGGATCGGGCATCCCTTTGCCGACGGCGAACCCGTCCACGACATAACGTTCGAGAACGTGCAGGCCGGCCTGCGCACCGACTATCTCTTCCGCCTGGCGAACCAGAACGGCGGCATGGTGATCGGCACGTCCGACCTGTCTGAGCTCGCGCTCGGCTGGGCGACGTACGGCGTGGGCGACCAGATGAGCCACTACGCGGTCAACGCGGGCGTGCCCAAGACCCTCATCCAGCACGTCATCCGCTGGGTCATCGCGCAGGAGGGTCACGACGGCGGCTCGACCGACCTCACCGAGCGCGCCCGCGATGTGCTGCAGTCGGTGCTCGACACGGAGATCAGCCCCGAGCTCGTGCCGGCCGGGCAAGACGGCAGGATGCAGTCGACGGAGGACCGCATCGGCCCGTACGCGCTGCACGACTTCGCGCTGTACTGGATCCTGCGCTTCGGCATGCGCCCCTCCAAGATCGCGTTCGTCGCGGAGCAGTCGTGGCGGGATCAGGATGCGGGAGCCTGGCCTCCCGGCTTCCCCGACGAGGACCGCTACGCGTACGACCTCCCGACGATCGTGAAGTGGCTGCGGGTGTTCCTCAAGCGCTACTTCGCCTTCGCCCAGTTCAAGCGCTCGGCGATCCCGAACGGGCCGAAGGTGTCGCCCGCCGGCTCGCTGTCGCCGCGCGGCGACTGGCGCGCCCCGTCGGACGGCAACGCGAACGTCTGGCTCGCGGAGCTCGACGCGGCGCTGCCGGAGTACGCGCCGGAGGCGTGATCTCGGGGCCGGTCGCCTCAGCGCCGGTCGCCGGCGCGTCGCACGCGCACCCGGCCGCTACCGCCGGCGCCCGTACCCGAACTCGACGAGGGACTCCCCCGCGTCGACGACCGTCTCGGGCAGGGCGCGTGTCGTCCAGCCCAGTTCGTCCTGAACCCGCGCCGACGACACGAGGACCGGCTGGTCGAGCAGCGGGAGCGCGAGCTTCAGCGAGGGGTTCAGCGGCGAGCCGGCGCGGATGACCCACGACGGCAGCTGCGCGAGCGGCACGCGGTAGCCGCGGGCGCGGAAGGCGGCATCCAGGATCCGAGCGAGCTCGACGAGCCAGGCCGATTCCGCCGACAGGATGTAACGCCCGCTCGCCTCCGGCCGCTCCAGCGCGAGCCGGTGCGCGACTGCGACGTCGCGGACATCGACGATCGCGAAGCCGATGCGCGGAAGGGCCGGAACGGAGCGTGAGAGCAGCTGGTCGAGGACGTCCATCGAGACGTTCGTGCCGCGCCGCTGGAGCGGTCCGAGGATGAGGCCCGGGCAGACCGCGACGAGATCGAGACCGGACTCCTCGGCGAGGCGCCATGCCTCGCGCTCGGCGAGGGTCTTGCTGGAGTCGTACGGGTCGCAGCGGCCGACGTCCGACCAGTCGTCCTCGGTCCGCACCCGTCCGTCGCGCCGGTCATGGCCGCCGACCACCGCCGACGTCGACGAAGTGAGCACGACGCGTCGCACTCCGGCGGCAGCCGCCGCGCCGACGACGCGACGCGTGCCCTCGACGGCGGGCCGGATGACGTCCTGCGGGTTTCGCGGGCGGGATTTCGGCGCGGGCGAGGCGACGTGGAGGACGGCATCCACTCCGTCGACAGCCGCCGCCCAGCCGTCGTCGGCGTCGAGGGTGGCCCCAACGACGTCGAAGCGCCGGTCGGTCTCTGCCGCGATCGCGCGCAGGTACCCGAGCTCGGCGCGCGCGGGATCGCGCACGGTCGCGCGCACGTCGTGACCTGCGCGCAGGAGCTCGGCGATGACATGACCCGCGACGAAGCCCGTCGCTCCCGTCACTAGGACGGGCAGCTCACGACCCACGGCGCCGCGCGGCCTCAGTTCTCGTTCTGATACGCGAGCGTGATGATCCAGCCGTCCCGCGACAGGTCGAGCAGCGAGTAGTGCACGGGGCGATCGGGGATCCAGCCCTTGTTCTTCGACAGGTCGAGCCGCACGTACTCGGGCTTCATCCGCACGCCGCGGCCGTCGGCCTCGCGGACGGCCTGCACCCGGGTCCAGTGCGAGATGAGCGAGGGGACGTTGTCCTCGTCGAACAGGTGCGAGTGGCGGCGCATCTCGGACAGCGTCGCGTCGTCGGGGTGCGAGTCGCGCAGATCGATGCCGAGCTTCACGCCCTCGTCGGCGATCGCGGCGACGGTCGCGGCCCGGAAGCTCGCGGTGCGGATCTCGAAGGGGAGCTCCTGCTCGTCGACCTCGGCGAACAGCTGCGTGTGGAAGCCGAACTGCGCGGGCGCTTCGCGCTGGATGCGCACGGCCTTCTCCTCGATGCCGAGCCGGGCCGCCACGAGCTGCCGCGCGAGCGTGCGCTTGCGGTCGTGCTCGGTCATCTTCGGATCCCAGCCGAGGCGGGCTCCGATGCCGGAGGGGGTGTCGAGCAGTACCGATTCCATCGAGAGACCTCTTCCTGCGGGGCCGGATGCGAGGCGAGCCGCCGCTCTTCATCCTGTCGCATCCGGTGGCCGGCTGCACGCGCGGCACGGCGGGCCGCGGCATCCCCTCGGTTCGTCAACCCCCCGACGCGCGCCCGGACGCCGATGGAAGACTGTGACCATGGCCAGACGTGCGACGGTCGTGGGCAGCGGACCGAACGGACTCGCCGCCGCCGTCGCGCTCGCCCGCGCGGGCTACGAGGTTCGGGTGCTCGAGGCATCGAGCACGATCGGCGGCGGCACGCGGACGGCGGAGCTGACCGTGCCGGGCTTCCGCCACGATGTCGGATCGGCCGTGCACCCCGCCGCGATGAGCTCGCCGTTCTTCCGCGCGTTCGGCCTCCGGGAGCGCGTGGAGTGGATCGTGCCCGAGATCTCGTTCGCGCAGCCGCTCGACCCGGCGGGCCCGGGCGGCGACCCCCGCGCCGCGATCGCCTGGCACAGCCTCGAGCGGACGGCGCGCGGATTGGGACGGGATGCCGGCACGTGGCGCGCCGTCGTCCGCCCGCTCACTCGGCACCTCGACTCCGTCGTCGACTTCACCGGTCATCAGCTGCTCAGGATGCCGCGCCACCCCGTCACGACCGTCCGTTTCGGACTGCGGGCGCTCCAGCTCGGCACTCCGCTCGGGCAGCTGACATGGCGCACCGACGAGGGCGCCGCGCTCTTCTCCGGCGTCGTCGCGCACGCCAATCGCTCGCTGCCCGACGTGGGGGCCGCGGCATCCGCCCTCTTCCTCATCGCCCACGCGCACGCGCGGGACGGGTGGGCGTATCCGCGCGGGGGCGCCCAGGCGGTCGCCGACGCGCTCGTCGCCGACCTCCATGCGCACGGCGGAGCCGTCGAGCCCGACACGTTCGTCGGCTCGCTCGCGCGCCTCGACTGGGGCGATCCGGCCGCGGGCGACCTGCTGCTGCTCGACACGTCGCCGCGCCTGGCCCTCACGCATCCGGACATCCCGCCGTCTTACGCCCGAGCCCTTCGGCGCTACCGGTACGGTCAGGCGGCGGCGAAGGTCGACTTCGCCCTCGACGGGGCGGTGCCGTGGGCGCACCCCGACGTCGCACGGTCCCCCACGGTGCACGTGGGCGGCACGCGCGACGAGGTGGAGGCGAGCGAGAACGCCGTCGCGGCGGGGCGCGTCACCGAGCGGCCGTACGTCCTGACGGTGCAGCCGTCGATCCTCGATGAGACACGTGCCCCCGCCGGGAAGCAGACCCTGTGGACGTACGTGCACGTGCCTGCGGGGTCGACGCTCGACCCCACCGAGCTCGTGACCCGGCAGGTCGAGCGCTTCGCACCGGGCTTCCGCGACCGCATCATCGCCTCGAGCGTCATGACGGCAGCCGAGCGCGCCGCGTTCAACCCGTCGGACATCGGAGGGGACATCCTCGGCGGCGCGTTCACCTTCGCGCAGGCGTTCCGCCGCCCGGTGCTGTCACCGACCCCGTGGCGCACACCGATGCGCGGCGTCTACCTCGCCTCGGCATCCACCCCTCCCGGCCCCGGCGTGAACGGCATGGCGGGCTGGTTCGCGGCACGGCAGGCGCTGAGCGACCTCGCCGGTGTGCCGGTGGAGCTCGACGACCTGTTCGGGTGAGCCATGGACGGATTCGCGGCGGTCGACTTCGAGTTCGCTCGGCAGGTGCTGCAGCGGGGAATCGCCGCGCTCTTCGTCATCGCGTTCCTCTCGACGCTCAATCAGTTCCGGCCGCTGCTCGGCGAGAGCGGGCTGCTTCCCGCACCGCAGCTGCTCGCGTGGGCGTCGTCATCGAAAGCGCGCCGACGGATGCTTCACCCGTCGCTCTTCCTCCGCTGGCGCTACACCGACCGTCGCCTGGCCGCGCTGTGCTGGGCGGGGATGACCCTGGGCGCCCTGCTCGTCGTCGGAATCCCGCAGCTCGCGCCGCCGTGGGTGCCGATGCTGTGCTTCCTCGCGCTGTGGCTCGGGTACATGTCGGTGACCTCGATCGGGCAGACGTTCTACGGCTTCGGCTGGGAGATGCTGCTGCTCGAGGCGGGGTTCCTCGCCGCGTTCCTCGGGTCCGGCCACGAACCGCCGCCGACCGCGGTGATCGTGCTGTTCTGGTGGCTGCTGTTCCGGCTCGAGTTCGGCGCGGGGATGATCAAGATCCGCGGCGGCCGCGAGTGGCGCGACCTCACGGCCCTGACGTACCACCACGAGACGCAGCCGATGCCGGGACCCCTCAGCCGCCAGGCGCACCTCCTCCCCCGGTGGTTCCACAAGGGCGAAGTGCTCGGCAACCACTTCGCGCAGCTCGTCGTGCCGTGGTTCGTCTTCACCCCGATCGTGGGGCTCTGGGTTCCGGGGCCCTGGCCCGCGATCGTCGGGACGGTGGCGGCATCCATCGTCATCGCCACGCAGCTGTGGCTCGTCGTGACCGGCAACTTCGCGTGGCTCAACTGGGCCACGATCGTCGTGGCGTGCTCGGCGATCGGGCTGCCCGGCATCGGTGCGCCGTCTTCCGCCCCGCGCTCGGACCTGCCGTGGATCGTGGATGGGATGCCGACGTACTGGGTCCTCCTGACCGGGATCGTGGCGCTGCTGTACGTCGCGATCAGCTGGCCCGCCGCGCGCAACCTCGCCGCGCGACGCCAGCTGATGAACGCGAGCTTCAATCGCTGGCAGCTCGCGAACGCGTACGGGGCGTTCGGCACCGTCACGAAGAGGCGGATCGAGTACGTCGTCGAGGGAACTCTGTCCGATGACCCCGGCGACGCGGACTGGCAGGAGTACAGGTTCAAAGGCAAGCCCGGCGCTGTGCGGGCGATCCCTCGGCAGTGGGCGCCGTACCACCTGCGGCTCGACTGGCTCATGTGGTTCCTGCCCCTCGGGCGATCGCTCGAGGACTGGTTCACGGCGTTCCTGGTGAAGCTGCTCGAAGCGGATGCCGCAACGCTGCGCCTCCTCGCGCGCGATCCGTTCGGCGGGCAGCGGCCCCGGGCCGTTCGCGTGCTGTCCTACCGCTACCGGTTCTCGACGCGGGAGGAGTTCCGCAACACGAAGGCGCGGTGGGTGCGCGACGAGCGGCGAGTGCTCGTGCGGCCGCTCCGGCTGAGGGGATGAGCTGGCCGCACGGGCTCGAGCCCCGACATGAAACGGCGGTCCAGGACCATGTCCCGGACCGCCGCTTCTCCCCCAGCGCTTCAGCGCACCCCGACGCCGATGCTGTGCGCGCTCATGATGCCCATTGCGTCCTGGGCCAGGTGATCGACGCGAGGGTCGCCTGGCCGGCGAGCGACGGGTGGAAGTAGTCGCGCGTCGAGATGTCGCTCTTGGCGAAGGCGTAGTTCGCGACCGCGTAGCCGTCGAAGCGGCAGTTCGCTGTGACCTTGCAGGCCTGCTCGAGCACGGCGTTGTACTCGCTGACCCGCTGCTGCACGGCGTTGCGGCGGGCGACGTCGGCGGCCGCCGTGCTGCTCGGGTTGGCCAGGAGCGACTGGCACACCCCCAGCGTCGCCCAGGCCAGCCGGGCGGAGAGGCTCGACTTGTTGAGCTCGTACATCCGCAGCAGGTTGGGCACCGATGCGACGAAGATCTGCGTGCCGGTCGCCCCCAGCTTCGCGAGCGCGGTCTGGACGTTGGCCGCGTAGGTCGCGGTCGGCGTCATCCCCGCGACGGTCTTCGTGCACGCGTCGTTGGCGCCGATCTCGATCGTGACGTACTGGGCCTTCTGAGCGATGGCGCTGTCCGCCTGTCCGGGCAGCGCCGCGGACGTGGAGGAGATCACGGCGTCGTTGTAGACGGCGGCGAGCGGAGCTCCGGCGGCTCGGAGCCGGCTCGCGTGGGAGTTGACCGAGGTGGTCGAGCCCGTCGACCAGCTGTTCGTCGGGCAGGAGAACAGTGCGCTGCACGTCATCGTCCCCTGGGTGATCGAGTCGCCGAGGGCGGCCATCGAGCCCGGGAGGGCCGGTGCAGCCGTCGCCGAGGATGCCCCGAAGACGGTGCCGGCGATGAGGACGGCACCGGTGATGATCGCCGCGAACGCGCGCCGCGGTCGGTTGGAACTGCGCATGCTTACCCCCAGCACGTCGTCGTGGCTGGCGCGGCCAAAGGCCTGATCACCGTCGATTCGGGCGAGGACGGATCCGGCGGGTCCGTCACGCGGAAACCATATACCCGAGGGTGGACGGGCACAACGACGGGTTTGCCGAGACCCATGGATGCCGGCGGGCGGGGTCGCGCTCCGCTCGGCAGCCGGCGGGCGGGGTCGCGCTCCGCTCGGCAGCCGGTGAACCGCCGCCTCCGCTCTCAGAGCGCCGCCGCGGGCGCGGCGGACGCCGACCGCACGACACTCGGACCGCGCGGGGTCGACTCGACGAGCAGCTGCGCGGGGAGCTGCTCCTTCATCGCCTCGACATGGCTGATGACCCCGACCGTGCGGCCGCCATGCCGCAGCTCGTCGAGCGTGCGCATCGCGAGTTCGAGGGTGTCGGCGTCGAGCGACCCGAAGCCCTCGTCGATGAAGAGCGTGTCGAGCCGCACTCCCCCGGCCCTCGCCGTCACAACCTCGGCGAGACCCAGCGCGAGTGCGAGCGACGCGAGGAACGTCTCGCCGCCGGACAGCGACTGCGGTGTGCGCGCCTGACCGGTGTAGGCGTCGAGCACCTCCAGCCCGAGCCCCGAGGCGACTTTCCGCGCGCCGACCGCATCGGTGTGCCGGAGCCGGAAGCGTCCCGACGACATCGCGTCGAGCCGCACGTTGGCGGCGACCGCGATCTCTTCGAGCTCGGCCGCGAGCACGAAGGTCTCGAGATCCATGCGACTCTCGGTGCGGCCGGCCACGGCGTTGGCGAGCCCGGTGATGAGTTCGTGGTCGGCCGCGCGCTCCGCCGATTCGGCGTGGGCTTCACCGGCTCGGGATGCCGCCCTCGCCAGCTGCTCGGCCACCTCGGCGTCACGTGCCGCCGTGCGCACGGCGGCGTTCCAGGCCGCACGGGCGGCGTCGGCTGCCTCCGCGGCCGGGGTGAGGTCGATCGGCTCATCGGGGACGCCCGCGAGGTCGGTCTCGAGCACCCGCAGGCGCTCCTTCTCCGTGGACAGCGCGATCTCGTGCGCGCGGACGCTCTCGGCGAGCCGCTCCTGGGCGGCGGGGTCGCGCAGGGCGTCGCGCGCGTCCGTGACATCGGCGAAGGCGGAAGCCGCGATCCGCTCGTCGCGATCGGCCTCCGCGGCTCGCGCGGTGAGCGCCCGCCGCTCGGACTCGTCGGCCGCGTCGGCGAGCGCGCGCGCCAGATCACGGCGATGCGCTGTGGCAGAGATGCGGGCCGCGACCGACTCGTGCGCACCGCGCGCGTTCTCCACGCTCTCGCGCGCCGCCTTCTCGTGCTCGCGGGCCGCGGCGCGTTCTTCCGCCGCGCGTGTGAGCGCGCCCGTGAGCGCTTCCCGCTGAGCGGAGGCATCGACATCGGCCGCACGGATGCCCGCGGTCTCCGCCTCGAGGCTCGCGATGCGCGCCTCGACCGCCACGGCGTACTGGACGGCCTCCTCGGCAGCGGCAACCGCACCGCGGAGCGCATCGACGGTCTCGCCCCCGGCCCGGGCGGACGCTTCGTGGTGCGCGGTGCGCGCCTCGCGCGCCCGACCCGATGCTTCTTCCGCCCGCTGCGCGGCGGCGGTCGCCGCGGTCTCGGCGGTCGCGATGACGTCATCCGTGACGGGCTCATCGCCGGGAGCGGCGGGGTGAGGATGCGAGGTCGACCCGCACACCGCGCACGGCTCTCCCTCGACGAGCGTCGTGGCGAGCTCGCCCGCGTAGCCTTCGAGCCGGCGCTGCAGCAGCCGTCGCACGGCGGCGGTCGCCTGCTCGGAGGCCTCGAGCGCGAGCGCGTAGGCGTCCTCCGCTTCCCGGAGACGAACGGCGAGCGCTGCCGCCTCGATCCCGGCCTCGAGCCGCGTTCGCGCGGCGGCAGCCGCCTCCCGCGCAGGGGCGACGGCGGGGGCCGCTGCTCGCTCCTCGACGAGGCGCGGTTCGAGATCGGCCAGCCGCAGCGCACGCTCGGCGTGCGCCTCGGCGAGATCCGCGATCGCCGCCTCGGAGGCACGCACGAGCCGATCGAGCTCGGCGCGCGCCGCCGCGAGCGCGGGGAGCGCCTGCTCGGTCTCGAGGGCGGAGGCGGCGACGGCGAGGTCGCCGCCGAGCAGATCGACGAGGGCGCGCAGTGCCGGGCTGTCGGCGTCGTCCTCGCCCGATCCGATCCAGGCCGACCGTGCTGCCGCTTCGCCGGACGCGGCGCGGGAAGCTGCCGCTCGCGCAGAGTCCGCAGCATCCATCGCGCTTCGCAGGGTCTCCGCGGCACGCGCACGGTCGAGCGTCGCGCGGTCGGCGGCCACGGCCGGCTCGCGCTCTTCCAGGGCGGCGAACGCGGCGCGGACGATGAGACGCTCCTCCTGCGCGCGTCGTCGCTCGCTCAGCTGACCGTACGTCGCGAGTGCGGCATTGTGCTGCGCTTCGGCGTCGTCGCGGCGGCGCGCAGACTCGTCGGCCCGATACGCCGCGCGCGGAACCGCCCGCTCGATCGCGTCACGGCGCTCCTGTGTCGAGTCGCGTCGTTCGTCGCCGTCGAGTCGGGCGTCGGCGATGATCGCCTCGGCCTGCGCAAGAAGCGCGTCGAGGGTAGCGGCCTCCGTCATCATCGCCTGCTGCGACGTGCGACGCCGCTGCTCGAACGCCTGCTCGTAGTCCTCGTAACGGCGCGAGCCGAAGAGCGTCCGCAGCAGGGCCTGGCGGTCGTCGTTCTTGGCGAGGAGGAATTCGGCGAAGCGGTTCTGCGCGAGGAGGATGACCTGCTGGAACTGCTCGCGGTTGAGGCCCACGATCCCTTCGAGCAGGTCGCCGACCTCGCGCGCCTTCGCGGCGCGGCCGACCCACTCGCCGTCGACGAGCTCTTCCAGGAGCACCGTGGCCTTGGCGGGCGTCATCCCCTCACCGCGGGCCTTGGGCCGCTCGTATTCCGGGGTGCGGGTGATGCGCCAGGTGCGCTCCGCCGCCGTGAACTCGAGCCGCACCTCGGTGGGGTCGGCGGGACCGGCGTGGTCGCTGCGGAGTCCCCGATCGCTCCCGTCGTAGCGCGGTGCCGTGCCGTACAGCACGTAGCAGATGCCGTCGAGGATGCTCGACTTGCCGGCCCCCGTGCGACCGGCGATGAGGAAGAGGCCGTCGGCGTCGAACGCGTCGAAGTCGACCGTCTGACGTTCGAGGAACGGACCGAAGCCCGCGAGTTCGAGGCGATGCAGCTTCACGCGGCGCCCGCCCGGCTCTCCCGCGCGACGCGGGCAGCCTCGGCCGCGAGACCTTCGCCTGTCGCGCCAGCTGCGACCTCGGCGATGACCTCGCGGATGACGGCGCTCTCGCGCTCGGTCGCCCCCACCCCACCGCGCACGTGCGTGAGGAAGGCGTCGACGAGGTCATGGTCGTCACGGGTCGCCCGCACGCGGGCCGCATACGTCAGCCCGTCGGCGTCGGGCACGATGGCCGGGGCGTGGGCGACGGTGGCACAGAACGCGAATCGCTGCTGCAGCCGGCGCATCGGGTCGCGCTGGGGTGCGGCATCCGTGTAGCGCACGCTCACCCACGCGTCCTCATCAGCAGTGAAGCGCTCGTGGGTGAGCAGCTCGTCGAGCGTCCCTTCGATGCGCGCGAGCCGCCGCGGCACCGGAAGATCGAGCCACTCGACGGCGGCGAGGCCGTCGGCGTCGAGGTCGACGAGCCACGAGCCGCGCGGCTTTCCCGCCTCGCCGAAGCTGTAGTGCAGCGGGGCGCCGGAGTAGCGGACGCGGTCACTCAGCCGGTTGCGCCCGTGGATGTGTCCGAGCGCCACGTAGTCGGGTCCGTCGAAAGTCGCGAGCGGCACGACGTCGAGCCCGCCCTGCTGGATGTCGCGCTCGACCCCGGGCGTGGCATCCACTCCCGCGGCGAAGCAGTGCGAGACCGCGATGCTGCGCTCTCCCCCGCGTGTCGCGAGATCGGCCCGGATGAGCCCCATCGCGTGCTCGAGCGACTCGCGCTGAGTGCGCAGCTCGACGCCGTCCCACTGGGTGCGGACGAGCGCCGGTTCGAGATACGGGATGCCGTAGAAGTGGACGGGTCCGTGCGCGTCGGCGATCGTGATCGGTGTGCCGATCGTGAGCGGGTCGGTGACGACGTGGATGCCGTCGCGCAGCAGGGCCGACTGGAACCCGAGTCGGGCCGCCGAGTCGTGGTTGCCGCTCGTCACGACGATGCGCGCGCCCGCCTGGGCGATGTCGCGGAGCGCGTCGGACAGCAGCGAGTAGCAGGCCGCGCTCGGCACCGACGAGTCGAACACATCGCCGGCGACGATGACGACGTCGACCCCGCGCTCGCGCACCTGTGCGGTGAGCGCGCCGAGCACGCCACGGAGCGCATCGAGCGTGGCATGGCCGTGGAACGACCGCCCGATGTGCCAGTCCGAGGTGTGCAGGATCCGCATGCCCTTCACGCTAGGCGGACCCTCCGACATCGCCGCCGAGGCGTGCGGAGGACGGCGGACGCGGCATCCCGAATCCGCGTGTTTTCCGAAAGTCGCCCGCGTGTCACCCATCGGAAACACCCGCGGACGTACCGTGGAACATGGCGCCCACGACGGAACACTCACCCCGATCGACCGTCGTCGCTCTCGTCGGTTCCGAGAGCGACGCCCTCCTGGCCGGCCTGCACGGGCTGCCCGCCCTCGTCGCGATGTCGCTGCGCGGCGCCGAGCCGGCCGAGACGTCCCGCGCTCTGGCCACCGCATCCACCCCCTACGTCGTGCACGACGCCGACCCGCTCGAGCACGTCGCGGCCGCCTGGGTCGAGCTCTACGGGGAGCAGGCGACGCTCGGCACCCTGGAGGTGGAGGTCGACACCGTGCTCGCCCAGTTCGATGCGGGCGTCGTCGTCATGCCCGACTACTACATCGTCGTGGGACCCGACGCGATCGACGGCACCTGGCGGCACTGGTGGCTCGGCGCGCTCGCCCACCGCGCGCCGTCGCGCGTTCTTCCCGTCGAGGCCTCGTCGTCCGCGCTCCGCGCCCGCCTGCGCGCCCTGCCGGCGTCACGCCCGTGGCCCGAGCCGGCGGAGTGGCTCCCGCACGTCCACTTCGACATCCCCGACCGCGTCGGGCTGCGCGACGAACCCGGCGCCGCCTGACCCGCACTCTTCAGAGGAGTGGATGCCGCGCCGCGGTGCCACGATGGGTGGATGCCCGATCCCATCGACGTCGTCGCCGCCGTGATCGAGCAGGACGAGCTCTTCCTGGCGTGCCGGCGAGCGCCCGGTCGCAGCGCCGGCGGCAAGTGGGAGTTCCCCGGCGGCAAGGTGGAACCGGGCGAGTCGCCCGAGGAGGCGCTCGTGCGGGAGATCCGCGAGGAGCTCTCGGTCGAGATCCTCGTGACCGGCCACCTCACCTCGGACGTCACGGGTCCGATCCGGCTCATCTGCCTGCGGGCGCGACTCGAAGGCGAGGCGCCCGCGACCAGCACCGACCACGACGAGCTGCGCTGGGTCGACCACGCGACGATGCGCGATCTGGACTGGGCCGATGCGGATCTGCCGGCGGTCCGGCTGCTGTCCTCGCGGTAACGCGGGACGGTGCACCCGCCTCGGATCCTCCTGCACTCGCAGCGCTGCCGGCGCGCTCAGCTGCGGGTCGACTGTCGTTCGATCAAGCGGAAGTCGACGACGACCTTGCGCGGGCCAGGTTGCGACTCCTTGGCCACGCCGTCGAGCCGAAGCCGGATGCGTTCCTCGAGCAGGGCGACAGCCGTGGCGGCGACGGCTTCGCGGCCGAGATCGATCGTCGTCAGGGGCGGGCTGGAGTAGCTGGTCTCCTCGATGTTGTCGAAGCCGATCAGCTGCACGTCGTCGGGCACGCGGAACCCTCGCACGGTGAGCGTCGAGAGCGCTCCGAGCGCGAGGGTGTCGGTGAAGGCGACGACCGCGTCGGGGGTGACGCCGCGGTCGAGGATCTCGGCCATGGTCGCGGCGCCCGTCGCATGGAAGTAGTCCGGCACGCCGATGATCGCGCGGGGGTCGACCTCGAGCCCGTGGGCCTCGAGAGCCTGCAGGAATCCCTGCATGCGCAGGGTTCCACTGCTCGCCGAGCGATCGTCCTTCGCGCCGAGCGGCACGATGGTGCGCGCCCCGCGGGCGATGAGGTGCTCCGCGGCGGCCCTCGCGCCCTCGACGTTGTGCATCGTGACGTGATCGACCCCGACGTCGAAGACGCGCTCGCCGAGCAGCACCATCGGGAAGTCGACGTCGAAGAGCGGGGCATCCTGCTGTCCCAGGGCGAGAGGCGAGTAGATGACCCCGTCGACCATGGAGCGGTAGCCGCCGGTCACGACTCTCACCTCGCGATCGCGCTCGTCGTTGGTCTGCTGGATGAAGACCGTCCAGCCAACTTCGGCCGCCTCTCGCATGATCGCGTCTGCAAGCTCGGCGAAGTAGACGCCCCGAAGGGACGGCAGCACGAGTGCGATGACACCCGTGCGCCCGCGGCTCAGATTCCGCGCCGACACGTTGACGTGGTAGTCCAGCTCGCGGATGGCGTCGCGGACGCGCTCGTCGGTCTCGGGTCGGATGTAGGGGTAGCCGTTCAGGACGTTCGAGACCGTCTTGATCGACACGCCCGCACGCTCTGCGACATCGCGGATCGTCGCGGATCCGCTCGCCTTGCGTGCCACGGCGTTCCCGCCTCCCGTCGGTTCAGTGGTCAGCGTATTACAGCGGGGTCTCGGCGCCGCGTGAGGGGTCGCGCTCACGGGACCGCGTCGGACGAACGAGTGCGGGGGCCGGCGACTCCCGACCCCCGCACCTGTCCATCGGCTAGAAGAGCCGCGGCAGGAAGTCGATGAGACCCTGCCACCACACGTCGAAGCCGTGCGGGCCGGGAACGATCGTCTTGGCGACCGCGATCCCGTTGGCGTTCATCGACGCCTCGATGCCGTTGATCGCACCGACGGCGCCGGTGTCGACGTCACCCGCGAACAGGGTGACCGACTTGGTCGTCGCGATGGCCGTCTGACCACCGGGCGTCGAAGGGTTGATCGTCGCGTTGGTGAACGGCGGCGAGAACATGCCGAAGTACGCGAACTGCCCGGGGTGGTTCACCATCGTGCCGTTCGTGAGGAAGCCGCCCCACGACAGGCCCGCCATCGCACGCTGCGCCGGGTCGTCCGACACGTTGTACTGCGACTTCACGAGCGGCATGACGTTGCCCGACAGCTCGTTCCAGATGTCGAACGGCGCGCCCGTGTAGCCGGGCATCACGACGACCATCGGCTTGATCTTGCCCTGGGCGTACATGTTGTCGAGGATCTGCGCGGCCCGGCCGACCTCGGTCCACGCCGCGTAGTTCTGACCGAAGCCGTGGTACAGGTACAGCACGGGATAGGGCTGAGCGCGGTTCGGGTCATAGTCGACAGGAGTCCACACCTTGACCTTCGAGGCGCCGAAGGCTCCGTTGTAGCTGAGGGTGTCGAGCTTTCCGGTCTCGTCGGCCAGCGCATCCGCCAGCAGCGGCGTGCGCACGCCACCCGGCACGAACAGCTGACTCTCCATGTTCACGACGTTCTTCGTGTCCTGAGGGTCGTGGAAGCCGACGCCGTTCACCTCGTAGCGCCAGTAGTAGTAGCCGTCGATCGGTCCGATCGTCGTGCGCCAGCGGTCGCCCACCTTGGTGAGCGGGATGCGGAACCACTGCCCGTTCGGAGCCCAGTCACCCCACAGCACGACGTCCTTCGCGTCGGCCCATTGGGTGCCGGTCTCGAAGGTGACCATGCCGTTCTCGTCGATGTCCGGGGTCGTGATGCTCCCCGTCGCCGGCGCCGTGTACGGCTCGGTGAGCGGCCGGTGCCCCTCGGTGAGCCCGTGGTCCTTGACGCTCGGCTTGAAGGCGCGCGAGGCGAAGTCGCGCAGGTTCTCACGCCACGTGTCCCAGACACCGCCGGTCTCCGGGTGCACGCCGTCGAACTCGAGCCGGACGCCCGCCTGGGCGAGGGTGGTCATCGCCTCGTACGTGCCGTTGTAGTTCGGGTCCAGCGTGTTGCCGACGTAGAACCGCAGCAGATCGGTCTTGGCGTTGATCTTCCGCGCCTGATCGGGCGTCACCGTCGTCTTGTCCGAGAGGTACCCGGAGAGCGACCCGACCGAGCCGAAGACGCCGGGCTTGGCAGCCGCCAGCTCGATGGCCTGCGCGGCACCCCGGCCGATGCCGGCGATCGCGTTCTCCTTGACCTTGCCCGAGACGTTGTACGCGGCCTTCACAGCGGGCACGATCCCGTCCAGGAGTTCGGCACCGGGGTTCGTGTCCCCGGCGTCGGCCATCACGACGACCATCGACGACAGCTCTCCGCTCACCGCGAGGTTGTCGAGGATCTGTCGCGCGCGACCGAGCTCGAGCCACTCGCGGAACGACTGCCCCTGGTCGGAGAGCAGGTAGAGCACCGGGAGCGCCTTGGCGGTCTTGGTGGTGTACCCCGGCGGAGTCCACACCGCGACGGACTGCTCGGACTGGCTGACCGGCGAGTGGTAGCTCAGCTCGGCGACGGAGCCGCCGCCCTGGGCCACATCATCCATCCAGGCGACCTCGGGCCCCGGGATGAAGAGGGTGTTCCAGTCCGGGTGCGAGGTGACCTCGACAGGGTTGGCGGGGTTGCGGAAGGCGACCCTCGAGCGATCCGCGTTGGTCGCCACGTACTGGTAGTAGTACAGCCCCGGCTGGAGAGGGCCGATGTTGGCGGCGCAGTCCGCGCCGCTCGCGTCGAGGCCCATCCGCGCCCACGTCTTCGACGGCCCGAAGTTGCCTTCGATCTCGGAGCCGGCACCGGTTGAGTTGCCGCAGGCGTTCGACGGGACACTCGACTTGGGGACCGTGAAGCGGTGGTAGATCCCCGACTGCGACTCCCAGGGGTCAGGAGCGGCCGAGGCGGGGGCCGCCGCCAATCCGACCAGGGAAGCGGCGAGGACGAGCCCCACCGCCGATCGGGCTCGGAGGCCGCGCGGCCATCGAACCCCGGTTTCATTCTTCATTGAACAGCCTTTCTCGGAGGATGCAGGGGCGAACACGCGCCCGCTGCTCGGCGCACGGGTCTCGCTCACAGCCGTTCGCGGCGGGAGTCGACGAGGTAGTACACCGGTGTAGTACCGCCGAAGGTACACCGGTGTAGTACAACGTTGCAATAGCGATTTCCCGCGCGGGCTCAGCCCCGGAGAGCTGTCTGCGGGATACTCTCGCGCCGTGACCTTGACGGCGCGAGAGAGAGCGGCGCGCCGCCGCATGTTCCGCCGCCGCCGTGCGGCCGTGCTGCTCGTCCTGGTGCTGGCCGTGGTCGGCGTCGCCGTCATCGCGCCCCGGATCGCCGCATCCGCCGCCGCCGCTGACGCACGCGCGAGTCTCGCCGACCTCGCCGGGATCGCCGGTGACGCCCTCGCCGTCTCATCGACCGTGGTCTCCGCCGACGCGTCAGCGGCGCTGACGTCCGCACGCGAAGCCTCCCTCGGCGCGAACCCGTCCGATGAGAACGCCGCAGCCGCAACCCGGACCATGGCCGACGCCGTCACGGCGTTCCGGAAGGCTGCGGCGGCAGGAGCGGAGGATGTGCTCGGACAGTGGTCGGACGCGGAGAAGAGCGTGGAGGACGATCTCTACGCCCGGATCACGGCGCTCAAGAAGGCCCCGCCCGAGAAGCTCGCCTCCGCGCTCGCCGCGACCACCGCTGCCGCCGACGCCGTCCGCGCGAGCGCGCAGGCGTACCGCGACGGCATCATCGCCGCCGCGAAGACCTCCAGCTCCCAGCCCACGGGCGGCTCGGTCGATGCGCAGCTCGAGTACCTGCTGGCGCACGCCACCGACTACAACGAGGCCCAGTGGGGCGACTACAACCCCGCCGGCGGCGACTGCGTCAACTTCGCGAGCCAGGGACTCCTCGCCCGCGGCTGGGTCATGGACGATTCCTGGCGCTCCGGCGGCCCCTGGAAAGCGTCGAAGGCATGGCGCTCGACGCCCGACATCGACGCCTACCTCGCGGCGCAGGGATTCGCCTACTCGACGGCGGACGACCTCGACCGGGTCCGGATCGGCGATGTCGGCGTCTTCAACTGGGGCGATACCGGTCCGGGACTGGATCACACCATGACGGTCTCGCGAGTGGAGTACTCGCCGGAGGGGCCGATCATCTCGTTCGCGAGCCGCAACACCGACGGCCGGTACCGTCCGATGCCGGCAACCCTGACGACCCCGGGCTCAGGGTCGTCCGTACGCATCTACTCCATCCCCTGACGGGCCCCTACGGGCAGGTCGCACGTGTCGGAGGCGGAGGCTATCCTCCCGCTGTGAGCAACCGCGTGGCCAAGCCCGAGCTGCATGTGGACTCGGTCGCGGAGTGGGAGGCATGGCTGGATGCCGACCCCGACCCCGGCGGAATCCGACTGCGGCTGCGGAAGAAGGCGTCGAAACTGCCGGGGATCACCTATCCCGAGGCACTCGACGTCGCGCTCTGCTTCGGGTGGATCGACGGCCAGTCGCAGTCCCTCGACGGCGACTACTTCCTGCAGACGTTCACGCCGCGACGGCCTCGGAGCATCTGGTCGAAGGTCAACATCGGCCATGTGACCCGACTGATCGAGGAGGGTCGGATGCGGCCCTCCGGTCTGCTCGAGATCGAGCGCGCCAAGTCCGACGGGCGCTGGGACAGCGCGTATCGGCAACGCGACGGCGACATCCCCGCGGAGCTGCAGGAAGCCCTCGACGCCGATCCCGAGATCGCGAAGGCGTTCGCGGCCCAGTCGGCGCAGAACCGGTTCGCGATGTCGTTCCGCGTCGCGAACCTCAAGCGGCCGGCGTCACGTGCAGCGCGTGTCGCCGAGTACGTCGAGATGCTCAAGCGAGGCCAGACCCTCCACTGACGGCAGCGGGTGCCGCAGCTCAGGACTCGGGCCGCGTCTTCGCCTCGCCGGAACGGTCAGGCGCGACGGTAGGCGCCGACGACCGGGCAGTCGAACGGGTCGCGGGCGGCGAGCCCCACGCGGTTGAGGTAGGCGATGACGATGCCGTACGAGCGCCACAGGGTGGTCTCGGTGTAGGGCACGCCGAGCGCGCGGCACTGGTCCATCACGATCTCGCGCGCGCGGGCGAGGTGCGGGCGCGGCATGTTCGGGAAAAGGTGGTGCTCGATCTGGTAGTTGAGACCGCCCATGAGCCACGTCGCCCACCAGCCCCCGCTGACGTTGCGAGAGGTGCGCACCTGCTTGCTGAAGAAGTCGAGCTTGGCGTCCTTCGAGATCACGGCCATGCCCTTGTGGTTCGGCGCGAACGACGCGCCCATGTAGACCCCGAAGACCGCCAGCTGCACGCCGAGGAACGCGAACGCCATGCCCAGCGGCAGGAAGAGGAACACGGGCGTCCAGATCACGGCGAATCGCGCGGCGACGAGCGCGAGCTCGAGCCAGCGACCCTTCACGGGCTCTCGCCCGACGAGGTGCCGGAGTGCCTGGAAGTGCAGGTTGAGTCCTTCCAGCGTCAGGAGCGGGAAGAACAGCCACCCCTGGTGCCGGGTGATCAGGCGACGGATGCCGCGAGCCTGGGCGGCATCGGCATCCAGGAACGAAATGGTGTCGACCTCGATGTCGGGATCCTTGCCGACGCGATTGGGATTCGCGTGATGGCGCGTGTGCTTCGAGCTCCACCACGAGTAGCTCATGCCGACGACTCCGTTGGCGAGTACGCGTGCCAGCCGGTCGTTCGCCGGCCCGGACGCGAGGATCTGGCGGTGGGCGGCCTCGTGCCCGAGGAAGGCCACCTGCGTGAACAGGATGCCGAGCGCGGCCGCGATGAGCAGCTGGAACCAGCTGTGGCCGAGCAGCACGAAGCCGGTGATCGCCCCGCCGAAGCCGAGGGCGACCGCCAGTCCGACGACGCCGTAGAACCACGGAGTCCGCCGCAGCAGACCGCTTTCGCGGACGACCTGCGAGACCTCCGTGAACGCGCGGGCCATGGGAGGGAACTCGGTCGTGCCTGCGTAGGTCTGACGGACGGGACCGAGCCGGGGCTCGAGGGCGGTGGAGGAGATGATTCACCAGTTCCGATGAGGACCGTATGGCCGCTGAGAGCCAGAGGCGGTTGCCCATCGCTGTCCTCAGGCTACGTCGGCGTCCATGAGCCGAAGGGAATACGGCCTGATTCCGGGGTGATGCCCAGGTGAACGGCAGCGCCCGCCCCGGCCGAAGCCGGGACGGGCGCTGTCGGTACTCGCGTCAGAGCGGGCGGATGTTCGCCGCCTGCATGCCCTTGGGGCCGCGCTCGGCGTCGAATTCGACCTTCTGGTCCTCGCGCAGCTCCTTGAAGCCGCTTCCGGTGATCGCGCTGAAGTGTGCGAAGAGATCGGCCGAGCCGTCATCGGGTGCGATGAAGCCGTAGCCCTTCTCCGAGTTGAACCATTTCACGGTGCCAGTGGCCATCGTGTCTTTCCTCTTCTTCTGTGGCCGCCTGTGCGACCGGGATGCCGCGCCGTCGAATGCGGTGCGGACGTCTGGGGTGGGAAGGCACCGGGCGCCGGCATGTCAGCTCGCCATCCTCAGCGACGCGCGGTCGTCGAGGAACGAGGTCACCAGTCGATGCGTCTCGGCGAGCTTGTCCATCTGAGCGGCGAGGTCGTCGCGGACCCGCTCGAGCTGCTCCTCCACGGCGCGATGCGTCGCGTCCGGCACGTCGCCGATGCAGGTCAGCACCGAGGCGACGGTCTCGCGCGGGAAGCCCATCTCGAACAGCAGATGGATGGCGCTCGCCCGCTCCACGACCGACTCGTCGTACTGACGGTACCCGTTGGCCGCCCTCGTCGAGCCGATCAGCCCGCGCTCCTCGTAGTACCTCAGCGATCGCGCGCTCACTCCGCTGCGCCTGCTGAGCTCCCCGATCCGAAGAGGCTGACTTGACCTTGACACCGTGTGAAAGTTTAGCGTCGAATTCGCCGCGAAGGAAACAGCGGCGGAAGGAGTTCTCATGAATGAGTCCATCGACGTCGGGAATCGGGCGCGGACGTACACGGTCGTCGGCGAGCCATCGACCGAGCCGCGTGCCCTGATCATGGTGTTCCACGGCTCACGGCAGACGGGCGCGATCCATCGCGAGTTCACTGGCGGGGCGCTCGACGGGCTCGCCGCCGAGGGCCGAGCGGTCGTCGCGTATCTCGACGGCTACCGGGGCAACTGGAACGACGCCCGTCGCGAGAGCTCCTTCCCCGCTCGCCTCGAGGAGGTCGACGACGTGGGGTTCGCGCGCGCCGTCGTCGCGCGGCTCACGGCGACCCACGGCATCGATCCTCGGCGCGTGGTCGTCGTCGGCTACTCCAACGGCGGCCAGATGGCGCTGCGACTGCTGCACGAGACGCCGGACCTCGTGGCGGGCGCGGTCGTCGTCGCCGCGACGATGCCGGACGAGAGGGGCTTCACCGCGGGCTTCTCGACGGCGCCGCAGCAGCGACCCGTTCCGGTCACGATCGTGGCGGGCACCGCCGACCCCATCGTCCCTTACAGCGGCGGGCGGATGCGGTGGTGGGCCCGCAAGCTCTTCAAGATCGACGGCGCGGCGCTCTCCGCCGAAGCGACGGCTGACTACTTCGCGTCGCGCAACGGCATCCGGGCCACACCGACGATCGAGACGCTTCCCGCAGCGAGCCGGCGGACGCGCACGACTCGCACGGACTATCGCGCTGACGGACGCCCCTCGGTGTCGCTCGTCACGGTCATCGGCGGCGGGCACACGGTACCCGCGGCCAAGGCGGGGCCTGCCGTCGTCGGCGCCACCGGCCATGACCTCACGATCGACCGGATCGTCTCGCAGATGCTCGATGAGGTCGCGGTCGACGCGATCGGGAGCGGCATCCACCCCTCCCCCGACCTTCGTCAGACGGGGTCGTGAGCGTCCCCTGCCGCTGACGACGTGAACCTCGCGTCCTCGCCGCCCGAGGCCCGGGCGTCAGGGCGCGAAGATCAGGATCCCGTACACGCCGAACAGCAGCAGGTGCACGGCGCCGTGGACGGCCGTGGTGCGCGGCGCGAAGTACGTGATGACGGTCATGACGAGCGTGATGCAGATGAGCACCATGTTGCTCGGCGACTCGCCGAGGATGACCGGCTGGCCGGTGATCAGCCCGATCACGAGGATCGCCGGAATGGTGAGGCCCACCGTCGACACGAACGCGCCGAGACCGAGGTTGAGAGCGCGCTGATTCTCGTCGGCGAGCGCCGCGCGCACGGCCGTGATCGCCTCGGGCGTGAACACGATGACCGCGATGATCACGCCGCCGAGAGCGGCGGGCGCTCCCGTGCGCTCGATGCCCGCATCGACGAGGATGCCGAGATCGTGCGCGAGCAGGACGATCGGGAGCACCGTCGCGACCAGGAGGGCCGATCGCACGATCAGCGCGCTGGGCGTCGGCTTCGCATGCACGACGGCAGGCGCGTCGGGCGCCCGGTCGGGGACCGGCTGGAGGAACAGGCCGCGGTCGGCCCCCGTCTGCATGAAGAGGAAGAAGCCGTACAGCGCAGCCGAGAGCACGGCGATGCCGATCGACTGCAGCGGCACGAGGCTGCCGTCGCTCGTGGAGCTGAGGAAGCTCGGCAGCACGAGCGTCACGAGCGAGAGCGCCGCGATCATCGCGATGTAGATCGACGCGCCCTCCATGTTGTACCGCTGCGGCCCGAACTTCAGCGCGCCGAGGAGGATCGTGAGACCCAGCACGCCGTTGATGATGATCATCATCACGGCGAACAGCGAGTCCCGCCCGATCGTCGCCGAGCCGCCCGGTCCGAGCATGACCGATGCGATCAGGACGACCTCGATGACGACCACCGTCAGGGTGAGGATCAGCGTGCCGAAGGGCTCGCCGACCTTCTCCGCGAGCTGCTCCGCGTGGCCGACGACCCCGAAGGCGGCGACCATGATGACCCCGAGGATCACGACGAAGCATCCCACCGCCACGGCCGCATTCGGAGGATGGACCACGTACTCGTGTCCGACGGTCAGGAAGAAGATCGTCGCCGCCCACACGACCACGAGGGTGACGAGGGTCGACCTGGAGAGCATGGCCCGCCAGTCGCTCCGCTCGGCGACGGACGCGCTCGGGATGCCGCGATCCCGTGCGGCTCGCGCCATCACGACTCCGACGGCACGAGCGGCAGCTCGGGGCCGTAGTTCCAGGAGAGGATCGCGGGCTGCTCCCGGTAGAAGCTGAGCACCGACACCGATCCCGCGTCGAGCGTGATCTGCGCGCCGAAGCGCGGCGCGAGCCGCAGGAAGACGGCGGTCAGGATGCGGAGGAAGTGGCCGTGCGCGACGAGCGCCACGTCGCCCCGGGCCATCGCGGGAAGCACCCGCGTGAGCACGCGGGACGCCCGCGCGGCGACCTCCTCCACGGTCTCCCCCGGCGTCTCGCCCCGGATGACGCCATGGGTGAAGGCGCTCCAGTCGTAGCCGAGCTCCGCGCGGATCTCGCGGGTCGTGCGGCCTTCGTACCCGCCGTAGTCCCACTCGACGAGGAGCGGATCCACCTCCGCGCTCAGCCCCGCGAGCTCGGCGGTGCGGCGCGCCCGCTGCAGCGGCGAGGTCAGGACGAGCGAGAAGTCGTAGCCCGTGACGAGCTTGCCGGCGCCGCGGGCGAGGTCCTCGCCGCGTGCCGTGAGCGGGATGTCGGTGAGCCCCGTGTGCCGCCCCCGCTTCGACCACTCCGTCTCGCCGTGGCGCAGGAGGACGAGCTTGCCGCCGGGGTTGTCGGGCGCGGGATGGTCGGGAAGGGGATCCGTCGTGGGCACACGGCAACCGTAGCCAACCCCATAATCGTTCCGACAGGTATGCACCAGTCCCTCGCGGCGGGACCCTGCGCTCTCTAGCGTGGAGCCATGGCGCGTGATGAGCAGCTTCCGGAGGAGCTCTACACCGGCCCGATCGACCTCGCCGGCGTACGCGAGCTCGAGGGCGAGGAGGGCGACCTCGAGATCCCCGAGATCAGCTACGACGAGCAGCGGTACCCCGCGAGGCCACGCCGGCTGCGGCCGCGCGACAATCTGCGCGGAAGCAGCCTTCGGCGCATCCGCACCGACCCGCGCACGGCGAACGGCACCAACCCGTCGTACGTCGAGTGGCTTGTGCGGCAGTCGATGCTCAAGGACGCCGACATCCTCGCCCGTCCGCTCGCGGGCCAGCCCTCGATGTGGCGCCACGCCTACGCCCGCCCGGACTCCCGCCGCGCGATCGCGACGAGCGACGCATGGTTCACCGCCTACCCCATCTCCCTCATCACGCGGCCCGGGCAGTCGTTCCTCGCGGCGCTCGGCGACGAGGAGCTCTGGTCGGCATTCGAGCGCATCGGCATCAGTGCGATCCACACGGGTCCCGTGAAGCGAGCCGGCGGCATCGCGGGATGGCTCGACACTCCCAGCGTCGACGGGCACTTCGACCGCATCAGCACGCAGATCGACCCCGCCTTCGGCACGGAGGACGAGTTCCGCGCCCTCTGCGACGTCGCGGACACGCACGGCGGAAGCGTCATCGACGACATCGTGCCGGGCCACACCGGCAAGGGCGCCGATTTCCGGCTGGCCGAGATGGGGTTCAAGGACTACCCCGGGATCTACCACATGATCGAGATCCCGCCGGAGGACTGGATGCTGCTCCCGGACGTCCCGGACGGCGTCGACAGCGTCAATCTCGACGCGGCGACCGAGCACGAGCTCGCGGACCGCGGGTACATCATCGGCGCCCTGCAGCGGGTCATCTTCTACACGCCGGGCGTGAAGGAGACGAACTGGAGCGCGACGGCCCCCGTCATCGGACCCGACGGCGTCACCCGGCGGTGGGTCTACCTGCATTACTTCAAGCAGGGCCAGCCCTCGATCAACTGGCTCGACCCGACCTTCGCCGGAATGCGGCTCGTGATCGGCGACGCGCTGCACTCCCTCGGCGACCTCGGCACGAGCGCGCTTCGCCTCGATGCGAACGGCTTCCTCGGCGTGGAGAAGAGCGCCGAGGGACTTCCCGCCTGGTCGGAGGGCCACCCCCTCTCGCACGCGGCGAACCACATCATCGCGGGCATGGTGCGCAAGGTCGGAGGCTTCACCTTCCAGGAGCTCAACCTCACGATCGAGGACATCCGCGACACGGGCGCCGTCGGCGCCGACCTCTCGTACGACTTCATCGGACGCCCGGGCTACCACCACGCCCTCGCGACCGCCCAGACCGAGTTCCTCCGGCTCGCCCTCAACCAGTCCCTGCTGCTCGGCGTTCAGCCCGTGCAGCTCGTGCACGGGCTGCAGAACCACGACGAGCTGACCTACGAGCTCGTGCACTGGGCGACCCGGCACGGCGACGACACCTTCCCGTTCCGCGGCCGCGAGGTCTCGGGGAGCCAGCTCGCCGAGGAGATCCGCGCCGATCTCACGGAGAGTCTCACCGGAACGGCGGATTACAACCGCGTCTTCACCCAGAACGGCATCGCCTGCACGACGACCTCCCTCATCGCGGCGACGCGCGGCATCGCGCGGCTCGACGACATCACGGACGAGGACGTGCCCGCCATCCGCGATGCCCACCTCCTGCTCTCCGCCTACAACGCCTGGCAGCCGGGGGTGTTCGCCCTGTCGGGCTGGGATCTGACCGGCATGCTCACCATCCCGGGCGACGAGGTCGCGGATCTCATCCGGGCCGGCGACACCCGGTGGATCGAGCGCGGAGCGCACGATCTGCTCAACGCCGACCCGAAGGCGACCCGCTCCGCGGCGGGCATGCCGCGCGGACGGTCGCTCTACGGAACGCTTCCCGATCAGCTCGACGATCCGGACTCGTTCGCGTCGCGGCTCTCCGACATCCTCCGGCTCCGGCGCGAGTACGGCATCGCGACGGCGTCTCAGTTGGACATCCCGGAGGTGGCCCACGCCGGGATGCTGGTGCTCGTTCACCGCCTCGACGACGGCGACGCGCAGGCCGAGGCGCCGATGCAGGTGACCGTGCTGAACTTCGCACCCGAGCCGACCGAGGGGACCGTGCGGTCGGAGCAGCTCGTGCCCGGGAGCATCGTGATGGATGCGGCGTCCGGCGACGACATCGGGCGCGTCGACGACCTGCAGTCCTTCTCGGTCTCGCTGCCGGCCTACGGCGCGATGTTCCTCCTCCTGCAGGCCGAGGAGCCGGTCGCCGAGTAGGCCTGATCGAAAGTCAGGCGAGGGCGGCGTCGATGCCCGCGAGCGGCACCGACAGCCAGTGCGGGCGGTTCCGCGCCTCGTAGATGGACTCGTAGACCGCTTTGTCGAGCACGAGCGCGCGCAGCAGGACCGGGTCGAGCTCGACCGATCCGGGGGCGCCCGTGTACGCCTCGACGAACGCGTCCTGACACGCCGCCGCCCAGCCGCTGCCGTCGGGACCGCCCGCGAGCGCGCCCGCGTAGTCGAACGAGCGCAGCATCCCGGCGACGTCTCGGGGAGGCAGGTCGGGGATCGCACGCTCGGTCATCGGCCGCAGCGGCTCACCCTCGAAGTCCACGATCCGCCAGCCGGCGCCGGGCACCGCGAGCACCTGACCCAGGTGCAGGTCGCCGTGGATGCGCTGCAGGCGGGGCCACCGTCGCTGCAGCGCCGCCCGGTAGACGGCGTCGATGGCGTCGAGGCGCTCGGCGACCGCGGGCACCTCGGACGCGGCGATCGCGAGCCGGCGCTGCCAGGCGGTGCCCGTCGACGACACCTCGCCGGGTCCGGCATCCATCGTCTCCAGTGCGGAGCCGAGCGCGCCGTGCACTCCCGCGACGGCCGTGCCGAGATCCCGCGCGGCGGAGGTGAAGTCGCGTCCCTCGCCCGCGGCCTCGAGGGCGACGGCCCAGCCGTCGCGCACCCCGGGGAGGAACTCCTGGGCGAAGCCGAGCGTGCCGTGCGCGACTCCCGAGTCGCGCCCGATATCCGGCCAGCGGGCGTCGACGCTGCCGAGGAAGCGCGGCACATACGGCGTCCCGGCGGCGCTCAGGACGCGCTGGACCGTGACGTCGGGATTCTCGCCGTGGTGGAGCGTGCGGAAGAGCTTCAGGATGATCGACGGGCGGCCGTCCTCATCGAACACGATCGAGGTGTTCGACTGCTCCCCCGTCAGCACGCGCGAACCGGTCACCCGGCTGACGTCGACGCCCATCTCGGCGAGCATCCCGACCGCGAACCCCGTGTGCCGGGCCGCGTCGACGAGGAGGCCGGCGTCATCGCGGGCGACCACGGCCTGCGGGTCGAACGGCTCCGCGACGCGCGCGAGAGGCACGTGGTACAGCACGGGCAGGGTGCCGGCGTCGTCCATCACCAGGTAGCGCGTCGCCCCGGACCCGGGTTGCTCGTCGAGGATCCGGAATCGCGGTGCGTGGCTCTTGCCGGCATACCATCGTTGCTGCGCCACCCAGGCGCCGAGCTCCTCTGTGAATCCCACAGTTCACTGTGTCCCGTTTCGGCTGCCGGAGCAAAGGGGTGGACGGGCGCAGTCGAGAGGCGTAATGCCTACTCGAGGAACGCGACGCCGCGCACCGGGGCGCCGTCCCCCTCGAGCGCGAGCGGGAAGAAGCCGACGCGCACCCGCCTCGGCAGGCCCTCGAGTCCGCACACGTTCTCGACGATGAGCCCGTCGGCGCCCAGCACGGCCTCGTGCACCGGGACGTCGCCGTCCGCGTGATCGGGGCTGAGCGTGTCGACGGCCAGCACCCGCATGCCCCGCGCCATGAGTTCCCGGATGAACGACGGATCGGGACGGGGATGCCGCAGCGCACGGTCGGACCCGAACCAGCGGGCCCAGCCGGTGTCGACGATGACGATGGGGGGAATGCGATCCGGGATGCCTCCCCCGGCGGTCGCAGCATCCCATCCGTATCGCTGTCCATCCGCCAGCCCGGGGACGCGGAGGACGAGCGCCTCGCCGACGAGCTCGTCGACCGTCACCTGCGCCATGGTCCGGCCACCGGGCACGATGTGCGCGGGCGCGTCGACGTGCGTACCGGTGTCAGAACCCAGCTCGAGTCGCGCCACCGCGGCGCCGTCGGCGTCCAGCGTGAGAGCGGGACCGATGCGCACGGCCGGGTCGCCGGGGTACACCATCATGCCGTCCCGGATGGGGTGGGACAGATCGCGCAGCATCCCTCGATCATGCCCCTGTCCGGCAGGCACGCGCGTGCCGGCCGAGGACCGCGTCAGCTGAGACGGTGGCGGTCGGGCCGCGTGGGCACCTGGCGGTAGCCGTCGCGCGCGACCTCGACGAGCGTGGCGATCGACGCGATCAGCACGACGACGCCGATGACGATGAGCAGAATGGTGGCCATGACGAGCCTCCTCAGGCGGTTGTTCGACTGACCCCCACGCTCGTCTCTGAGGTGGTGCCCTCACATCCGGCATCCGCCCTATCTTGCGGCTCAGTGCCCGTCTAGGTATCAGCGCGCATTCGTCGACAGGTAGGCGGCCTCCGTGCGCGTCGTCGCACCCGTCTTGCGGAGGATGTTCGACACGTGGACGCTCGCCGTCTTGGTGCTGATGAAGAGCTGCTCGGCGATCTGGCCGTTGCTGAGTCCGCGCGCGACGAGGTCGAGCACCTGTCGCTCGCGCTCGGTGAGAAGCGCGTCGAGGGATGCCGCATCCCCCGGCGCGTCGCGGTGCTCGCCGCCGACCGCGCCGACGCGGCGCTCGAGCTCGGTGACGCTGTCGACGATGAGGCCCATGCCGATCTGCTCCGCCCACTCGCGCGCCGTCTGGGCGGCCGCCCGCGCGCCCGCGCGGTCTCCCGCATTGGCGAAGGCCTCGGCGAGCCGGAAGGCCGCGTACGGCGCGAGCCGGGCGGGAGCGACGCGGTCGCGGGTCGCGTCGACGGCGGCCTGCCACAGCGCGGGATCGGTGCCGGTGCCGCGCGGGCCGGACAGCTCGGCGTCGACGATGGCGGAATACGCGGATGCCGTCGGCCACACGCTCGCCACCGCGAGCACGGCGCGCAGGTCGCGCTCGAGGTCGTCGGCCGAGCGCGGAGCGTCGTCGGCTGCCGACAGCGTCATGCCCGTGGCGCGCGCGGCAGCCAGCACGCGTGCCGCGACGGCGATGAGGGGAAGGTCGTAGGCGGGGAAGGGCCGGCGCTCGGGGTCGACGAGCACCCTCACCTCGTTCCACGCTTCACGCGTCTCGCCTCGCGCGAGCGCGAGCTCGCCGCTGATGAGGGCGAGACCGAGAGCGGCCTGCACATCGGGCTTGCCCTGCTGCCGCAGCGACGCGTGCCATCCGCGGAGAAGTCGCTCGGCGAGCGGCCGATCGCCCGACCACAGCGCGGCCTGCACCTTGAGGCGGCGCAGCGGCGCACTGAAGCCGATGGGGGCGTCGAGCTCGAGGGCGCGATCGAGCATCTCGTTCGCGCGCTCGGTCTGGCCGAGGGCGAAGAGCGGGCTGATGACGTTCGACAGGAGGATCGCTCCCGACGTGCGCTCGACTCCGCGCAGCCTCGCACGCTCGGCGCCCTCCTCGGCGGTGCGGACCGCCTCCTCATAGCGACCGAGCAGGTTGAGGGCATCCGACTGATTGACCCAGTAGCGCAGGCGTGCCGAATCGTTGCCGACAGCGAGCTCGCCGGCGAGAGCGAGGTCGGCGAGCCCGGCGTCGATGTCGCCTCCGGCAAGTCGGCAGAAGCCCCGGATGTTGGTGGCCACCGACATCCGCGGCCGGTTGTCGACCGCCGTCGCCTCGGCGAAGGCGCCGTCGGCCATGGCGATGGCTTCGTCGAAGCGGGCGATCAGCATGAGGCGCGCCGCGAGCTCGCCGAGCACGTTGGCACGCAGGACGCTGCGGGGCTGCCCCTCGAGCCCCGTGAGCGCCTGGCGCAGCAGATCGATCGAGCCCGTCAGCCCGATGTTGGCGAGGTAGGACGCCTTGTTGCGCAGCAGGAGCGCGTATTCGGGCGCGTCGGACGGGTCGCACAGCGAGATCGCCTCGTCGATCAGCGCGATCGCGCGCTCGCTCTCCCCCGCGTTGCGCAGGACGTAGGAGGTCTCGCCGAGCAGCTCGACCTTCGTGCGCTCGGCGAGCTCGCTCGCGTCGGGCACCTGGTCCCACAGTTCGATCGCCCGCTCGCCCATCGTCGCGGCGGTGGCGAACGCGAACGAGGCCCGCGCCTCCTGATAGGCGGAGATCGACGCGATGAAGGCCTCACGCGTGTTGTGGGCGGCCATCCAGTGATACGAGATCGCCGTCGCCTCGCCGGACTGCGCCATGAGGGCCTGCGCGTACCGCGTGTGGAAGCGGACGCGCTCGCCGGGCAGCAGCTGATCGTGGATCGCCTCCCGCACGAGCGCGTGCCGGAACGCGTAGGCCGTGCCGTCGACGACGAGGACGTTGGCCGCGATCGCCTCGCTGGCGGCGAGGTCGATGTCTTCGGGTGTGTCGTCGCACACGGCGACCAGCAGCTCGTGCTCGACGCGCACACCGCCGGCGGCGAGGAGCCGGAGCATGCGCTGCGACGAATCGGCGAGCTGGTCGTAGCGGGCCAGCAGGATGTCGCGGAGCGTGTCGGGGAAGCCGTCGATGGTAAGGGTGCCGCTGCAGCAGACCAGCTCCTCCACGAAGAAGGGCACGCCCTCGGTGCGCTCGTACACCTGCGCGAGCTCGTCTTCGTCGGGCTCGTGCTGGAGGATCGCCGTCGCGAGCTCGCGCACCTGCCGCCGGTCGAGCCGGGTGAGCTCGAGTCGCACGACGCGGCGATTGCGGTCGAACTCGGGCAGGAGCGCACGCAGACCGCTGCCGCGCTTCAGCTCGTCGCTGCGGAAGGTCAGCACGATCAGCAGGCGGGCGTCCTCGATGACCCGGATGAGGAAGCGCAGCATCCCGAGCGTCTGCGGATCGACCCAGTGCAGGTCTTCGATCACGAGGACGACGGGGCGCAGGGCGGCGACGTTCTCGAGCACCTCGGCGACCGCGTCGTAGAGCCGGTCGGCGCCACCGCGGACGGGCGATTCTCCCGTCGGCACGGTGCGACTCAGCTCGGGCAGGAGCAGGGCCAGCGCGTCGCGCGCCGGGCCGGAGGCGTCGAAGAGCGCCTCTTCGCCCACCTCCTGCGCGAGGGACCGGAGGGCGGAGAGGATCGGGGCGTACGGAGGGGCGTCGCGGTCGAAGTCGACGGACTGCCCGCGCAGCACGATCGCCTCCGCCGGAAGCGACCGCACGAATTCGCCCACGAGGCGCGTCTTGCCGATCCCCGCCTCGCCGCCGACGAGCACCGCCCGCGTGGAGCCCGCGATGCTGTCGGCGTAGGCGTCGCGCAGCCCCTCGAGGTCGTCCTCTCGGCCGACCAGCGAAGGGCTGACGGTGGCGCGCATGTGTTCATCGTCCCACCGACCTCCGACATCGGGGACGGCCGCCCGAGGTTCGATCGCAACCTCGGGCGGCGCCGCGAGCGCGACCATCACACGTGCGAGACGGACCTCGGCGCGAGGTGCGCGAAGCGGCGGAATCCGTGGATGCGGGCCCGCAGACCGCGCTCCCGGGTGGAGGTGGCCTGCGCGACGTCCTCGCGGGCCCGACGGCGCAGCTCGAGGTCGCGCAGCAGCCGCTCCTCGGCGGCCTGGCGGAGGTGGGGGAACATGTCCTCGCTGGCGTACATGGTGTGTCTCCTCAGGTGATCTGACCCGAGTGAGACTCGTCGCTAAGGCACCGCGCTCTCATCGGGCGGATGCCTTATTTCCCACAGCGGCCCCCGCCGGCATCTGAGGCCCCCCCGCCGATGTCGCAGGTCGATGCGACGATCCGTCGACGGACGAGAGGCGGGAGAGCGGGATGCGGGGTGAGGCGACCGTGCTGCACGCCGATCTCGACGCGTTCTACGCGTCCGTCGAGCAGCGCGACGCGCCCGCCCTGCGCGGGCGGCCCGTCATCGTGGGCGGTGGCGTCGTGCTCGCGGCGAGCTACGAGGCGAAGGCGCGAGGCGTGCGCACCGCGATGGGCGGGCGGCAGGCCCGCGACCTGTGCCCGGATGCCGTCGTCGTGCCGCCGCGGATGGAGGCGTACTCGGCCGCGAGCAAGGAGGTGTTCGCGATCTTCCGCGACACGACTCCGCTCGTCGAGGGCCTCTCGATCGACGAGGCGTTCCTCGAGGTGGGCGGTCTGCGCCGCATCGCCGGCACGCCCGAGCAGATCGCCGTGGGCCTGCGGGAGCGGGTCCGACGCGAGGTGGGGCTCGCGATCTCGGTCGGCGTGGCGCGCACCAAGTTCCTCGCGAAGGTGGCGAGCGCGGTCAGCAAGCCGGACGGGCTGCTCGTCGTCCCGCCCGACCGGGAGCAGGAGTTCCTGCTGCCTCTGCCGGTCGAGCGGCTCTGGGGCGTCGGAGCCGTCACCGCCCAGAAGCTGCACGGGCTCGGCATCCACACCGTCGGCGAGCTGGCCGAGCTCGAGGCCTCGACGGCCGAGCGTCTCCTCGGCAAGGCGACCGGCGCGCATCTGCACGCCCTCGCGCGGCTGCGCGATCCCCGCCCCGTCGACACGACGCGGCGACGGGGGTCGATCGGCTCGCAGCGCGCGCTCGGCACACGGCCGCGCTCGCCCGAGGAGCTCGACGTCATCCTGACGCAGATCGTGGATCGGCTCGCACGGCGCCTGCGCGACGGCGATCGCGTCTGCCGCACCGTGGTGCTGCGGCTGCGCTTCGGCGACTACGCGAAGGCCACCCGATCCCGCAGCGTCCGGTTCCCGACCGACCGGACCGCGGTCCTCCTCACCGTCGCCCGCGCGCTGCTCGCCGCCGCCCAGCCCGAGATCGCGGAGCGAGGCATCACCCTCATCGGCATCTCGCTGTCGCAGCTCGGCCGCGTCGACAGCATCCAGCCCGAACTGCCCATCGACTGGGACGACGGCCTGCGTCTCGACACCGTCCTCGACGCGGTCCGCGACCGCTTCGGCGCCGCCTCCGTCGCGCGAGCCACCCAGCTCGGCCGCGATCCCGGGTGGTCGACTCCCCTGCTGCCGGAGCACGAGTGACGGCCGTCCGCGGCGCAGGGATCGGCTCGTCGCACCTGGGGAGCCGCACACCCCGCCGCGGACGTAGCCTGGCCATGACCACGACGACGAGGAGGCGCATGTCCGCGCACGACGACTGGAACCAGAGCATCATCGACACGTTCCGCGCGAACGGCGGTGAGGTGCCGCAGTTCGGACGGCACCTCGTGCTCGTGCATCACACCGGCGCTCGCACCGGGGCCCAGCGGGTGAGTCCAGTCATGGGCTTCCCGACCGACGACGGCGGGTGGCTGATCGTCGCGTCGAAGGGCGGATCGCCGCAGAACCCCGCGTGGTATCACAACCTCCGCGCGCACCCGAAGACGGTCGTCGAGACTCCCGACGACGGCACAGTCGACGTCATCGTGAGCGAGCTCGACCGCGACGAACGCGCGGTCGCGTGGAGCCGCATCACCGCCCAGGCGCCGGGTTTCGGCGACTATGAGCGTCGAACGGCGCGCACCATTCCGGTTCTGAAGCTCTCGCGGAGCTAGAGGTCGCGGCGATGCGGAGCTGCCGGATCTTCCGGCAGCCCCGCGTCGTGGCCGACCGTTCAGGCCGGGATCGTGTGCTCCCGCACCAGGTCGGCGTACCAGAGGCCCGAGTCCTTCACCGTGCGCTCGAGCGTGTCGAAGTCGACGCGGACGATGCCGAACCGCTTCGCGTAGCCGTAGCCCCATTCGAAGTTGTCCAGCAGCGACCACACGAAGTACCCCCGCAGGTCGACGCCGCGCTCCATGGCGCGGTGCGCCGCCGTGAAGTGCCGGCGCAGGTAGTCGAGGCGGTCGGCGTCAGGTACCGATCCGTCCTCGGCGACCTCGTCGGCGAACGCGGCGCCGTTCTCGGTGATCATGAGAGCCTGCTCGGGGAACTGCTCCGACAGCGACACGAGCAGCTCCTCGAGTCCCTCGGGTGCGATGTTCCAGCCCATCTCGGTGTATGGCCCGGCCTGCTCCACGAACTCGACGAGCTGGTCGCTGCCTGGCCACGCGGTGCCGCCGGCGGCGCCCTTGTGGCCGTCGTTCATCTGCTTCGGCGAGACGCCGTCCCACAGCTGCACGGTCGCCGTCGAGTAGTAGTTGACCCCCAGCACGTCGATCGGCTGGTGGATGGCGGCGAGGTCGCCCTCCTGCACGAACGACCAGTCGGTGACGGATGCCGTGTCCTCGAGGAGATCCGCCGGGTACCCGCCGCGCAGCATCGGCCCCGTGAACGCGCGGTTCGCGAGCGCGTCGATGCGGCGGATCGCCTCAGCCGCGCCGTCACCCACCCCGCGCAGCACGTGGAAGTTGAGCGTTACGGAGTACTGCGGCGTGCCGGTGGACGTCGCCCGCAGAGCCGAGAGGGCCCGGCCGTGCGCGAGGTTGAGGTGGTGCACGGCGGCGAGCGCGGCCGCCGGCTCGTGACGGCCCGGGGCGTGGCCGCCCTGGCCGTAGCCGAGATAGGCCGAGCACCAGGGCTCGTTGAGCGTCGTCCACGTGTGGACGCGGTCGCCGAGGGCCGCGCCCATGATCTCGGCGTAACGCTCGAACGCATCCGCCGTCGCGCGCACCGGCCAGCCGCCGGCGTCCTCGAGCGGCTGCGGGAGGTCCCAGTGGTAGAGCGTCGCGACGGGCTTGATGCCCCGCTCGAGCAGGCCGTCCACCAGGCGCGAGTAGAAGTCGATGCCCTTCTGGTTGGCGGCGCCCGTACCGGTCGGCTGGATGCGGGGCCACGCGATCGAGAACCGGTAGGCGTCGAGCCCGAGCTCCTGCATGAGGTCGAGGTCGGCATCCACTCGGTGATAGTGGTCGCACGCGACGTCGCCCGTGTCGCCGTTCCACACCTTGCCCGGGGTCTTGGAGAAGGTGTCCCAGATGGAGGGGCCTCGGCCGTCCTCGTCGAATGCGCCCTCCACCTGGTACGACGCGGTGGCCGAGCCGAAGGTGAAGCCCGGCGGGAAGACGAGGCCCGAGTCGCGGTAGTCGGGGTCGCCCTGCGTCCTGTCAGACGTCACGAGGGTCACTTCGTCACCTCCGAGAGGTCGACGGAGAACTCCCGCGATCGTCCGTCGGGGTTCGTGACGGTGACGGATGCCTCGCCCTCACCGCCCGGGAACACGCGGAGCGTCAGCCCGTCGAGGTAGTCGTAGTCGGGGCGATCGGTGCGCGCGCCCCAGGGGATCACGGCGCCGGAGCGCACATAGAGGGGCAGCGAGGTGAAGCCGTGGTTCTCGCGACGCCACGCTCCGCCCTGCATCTCCTCACCGCTCAGGAGCGAGGTCCACGTGCCGGCCGGCAGATAGAACTCCACGTCGCCCGTCGCCGAGAAGACCGGGGCCACGAGGATCGAGGGTCCGAGCATGTACTGACGGTCGAGGTAGGCCACCGACGGGTCGTCGGGGAACTCGAGCTGCATGGGCCGGGCCAGCGCGATGCCCGTGGCCGCGGCATCCACTCCCGCCTGGAACAGGTACGGCATGAGCCGCATCTTGAGGTGCGTGAAGACGCGGGTGACCTCGACGGCCTCCTCGTCGAAGGCCCACGGCACGCGGTACGAGCCGGAGCCGTGGAAGCGCGAGTGCGAGCCGAGCAGGCCGAAGGCCGTCCAGCGCTTGTAGACGCCGGCATCCGGAGTGCCCTCGAAGCCGCCGATGTCGTGGCTCCAGAACGCGAAGCCGCTGAACGCGAGCGAGAGTCCGCCGCGGAGCGTCTCCGCCATCGACTCGAACGTCGAGGTGTTGTCGCCGCCCCAGTGCACGGGCATCGACTGGCCGCCCGCCGTCGCCGAGCGGGCGAACAGCACGGCGTCGCCCTCGCCGCGAGCGTCGACGAGTACGTCGTGCACTGCCTTGTTGTACAGCTGCGTGTAGAGGTTGTGCATGCGCGACGGGTCGGACCCGTCGAAGTATGCGACCTCGAGCGGGATGCGCTCACCGAAGTCGGTCTTGAAGCAGTCCACGCCCTGATCGACGAGGCGCCGCAGGTGCGCCTGGAACCAGGCCGTCGCGTCGGGGTTCGTGAAGTCGACGAGGCCCATGCCGGCCTGCCAGAGGTCCCACTGCCACACTGAGCCGTCGGGGCGCTTCACCAGGTAGCCCTGGGCCGCGGCCTCGGCGAACAGCGGCGAGCGCTGGGCGATGTACGGGTTGATCCACACGCAGACGCGGAGGTCCTTGTCGTGGAGGCGGGTGAGCATGCCGTCGGGATCCGGGAACGTGCGGGGGTCCCACTCGAAGTCGCACCAGTTGAACTCGCGCATCCAGAAGCAGTCGAAGTGGAACACCGAGACCGGCAGCTCGCGGGCGGCCATCTCGTCGATGAACGACGTGACGGTCGCCTCGTCGTAGTCGGTCGTGAAGCTCGTCGAGAGCCACAGGCCGTACGACCAGGCCGGCACGATCGGCGGCCGCCCGGTGAGCGCCGTGTAGCGCGTCAGCACGTCCTTCGGGGTCGGACCCGCGATGACGAAGTACTCGAGCTCCTCCCCCGCGACCGAGAACTGCACGCGCTCAACGGCCTCCGAGCCGATCTCGAACGAGACGTGGCCCGGGTCGTTGACGAGCACCCCGTAGCCGCGGTTGGAGAGGTAGAACGGCACGTTCTTGTACGCCTGCTCGCTCGACGTGCCGCCGTCGGCGTTCCAGATGTCGACGGTCTGGCCGTTCTTGACGAGCGGGCCGAACCGCTCGCCGAGGCCGTAGATGAGCTCGCCGACGCCGAGGTCGAGCTGCTCGTGCACGTAGGTGGTGGATGCCGGCGCACCCAGGCCCGACCGCGCGTTGCCGGCGACGCCGTGGGAGACATCCGCCCCCTCGGCCAGATGGATGTAGCCCTCGGCCTTGTGTCCGGAGCCCGTGACGCGCGTCCCGTCGACCTCGAACGAGAGCGACCATGGGGCGCCCGCCTCGACCCGCGCCGTGAGCCCGCCCGTCGTGAGCGCACCGCCCGCCTCCGAGATCGAGACGCAGCCCGCGCCCGGGGCGGCACCCGGCAGGTCGAACCCGCCGTGCCAGTGGCCGCCCGAGTGGTGCGCGACCCGCACCCGCACGACCCCCTCGAGGGGCGACGAGAGGGTGACGGTCAGCACGGCCCGGTTGAGGGTGTCGCCGCGCTTGCCGATCACGGTGGTGGGCGCGGTCACGACCACCCCGGCGCCGTCGGGCGTCGCATCCGTCCGGGCGATGTCGTAGGCCTGCTGCGCGTAGAGCGCCGTGACGCCCGGGCGATGCTGCCAGAACCCGTCGGTGAACTTCATTACTTGACCGCTCCTGCCGTGATGCCGCGTGTGAGTGTGCGCTGGAAGATGAGGAAGAAGATGAGCGTGGGGATGATGCCGAGGAGGGCCGATCCCGCCGTCGTCGTGACGTCCATCAGGCGGTCGCCCTGCAGGACGCTGATGGCGACCGGGACCGTCTGGTTGTCGTTCGAGGCGAGGAACGTCAGCGGGATGAGGAACTCGTTCCACGTCCAGATGAAGAAGAAGATGAGCAGCACCGACAGGGTCGGGCGGCTGATCGGGAAGACCACGCGCCAGAGGATCTGCCAGCGGGTGGCTCCGTCGAGGGATGCCGCCTCCAGCACCTCCTTCGGGAACGTGCCGTACACCGACGACAGCAGGTATGTGCCGAACGCGGCCTGCACGACGGTGAAGACGATGATCACCGACCACACGTTGTCGTACAGGTGCACCGACTTGAACATGTAGTACAGCGGGTAGAGCAGCGCCTCCTGCGGCAGCAGGTTCGCGAGGAGGAAGAGCAGCACGATCCACGTGCGGCCGCGCACGCGCCCGATGCCGATCGCGAAGGCGTTGAGCACCGAGATCAGCACCGCGAGCACGGCGACCACGCCCGAGATGAAGATCGAGTTCCACACCTTCTGCGGGAAGTTGACGCGCACCCAGAACTTCTCGATGCCGGACAGGTCGATGGCGCTGGGAATGGCGAACGGGCCCGAGGTCGCATAGTCGATCGGCGACTTGAAGGCGTTCACGAGGATCAGGTAGAAGGGCACCATGATGATCAGGGCGCCGAGGATGACGCCGACGAGCAGCACCCAGTCGAGGGCGCGCTTCTTGGTCATGCCGCCGCGAGCGCGACGGACCTTG
Organism: Microbacterium sp. AZCO; assembly: GCF_039614715.1. Lineage (GTDB taxonomy): Bacteria > Actinomycetota > Actinomycetes > Actinomycetales > Microbacteriaceae > Microbacterium. Next base: position 2,661,424 of record NZ_CP154857.1, read on the forward strand.
CCCGGAGTGACGATGGCGGTGGTAGCGGACATCACAGACCCGCCCTTTCCTTGCGCTCCAGCGAGCTCTGCACGCGGATGAAGATGATCGACACGATGACGACGAGCACCGTGAGCACCGTCGCGATCGTCGCGCCGTAGCCGATGTCGCGGCGGGTGAAGAACTCCTGGTACGCGTAGTACGCGGGCACGAGGGTCGCGCCGGCCGGGCCGCCCTGCGTGATGACGTACACGGGGCCGAAGACCTTGAGGGCGGCGATCGTGCACGTGAGGGTCACGACGAACACCTCGGGGCGGATGATGCTGAGCGTGATCGCTCCGAACCGCTGGAACCAGTTGGCGCCGTCGAGCTCGGCCGCTTCGTACAGCTCGGGGTCGACGCGCTGCAGCGCCGCCATGAAGACGACGATCGGGTAGCCGATCTGCACCCACACGAGCACCGCCATGAGCACGAGCAGGGCCGACGGCATCTGCCCCAGCCAGTCGACGGGAGGGATGCCGACGAGCCCGAGCAGCTGGTTCATCGCGCCCGTCGCACCCGGCCGGAAGATCCAGCCGATCACGATGCCGGCGACGGCGATGGGGAGGATCTGCGGGAGGTAGTACGTGGCGCGCAGGAAGCTGCCGACCTTGCCGCCGAACTTGCGTCCGATGACGTCGAACAGGAGCGCCGCGACGATGAGCCCGACGATCGTCGGGACGACGACCATCGCGAGGACCATCCAGATCGAGTTGACGAACGAGGTCCAGAAGTGCTCGTCGGTGAAGATCTTCTGCCAGTTGTCCAGCCCGATGAACTCGGGCGTGCGCACCCCGCGCCACTTCGTGAACGTGAGATACACGTTGAAGATGAGCGGGATGACGATGATGACGAGCAGCAGGACGAATCCGGGCAGCAGGTAGAGCCAGTACCCGGCGGTTCCGCGGCCCTTGCCCTGCGGAATGGCGGGCTCCTCGGGGGGAAGCTTCGTTCGCGCGCCACGCTCGGCGCGGGAGGCGCCGCGGTCGGCGCGCGTGGCGCCGCTGTCGGCGCGCGTCATGACACTCATGTTCGACTCCGTCGGTGCGGGGGCGGCCGGTCGGACCGCCCCCGCGGGTTCGGTCAGCGGAAGTCCGCTGTTCCTTCTTCGTAGGCGTCGCCGAGGTTGGCGTTCGTCGTCTTCGCGTCCTGCGTGCCGGTCACGAGGCCCTGCAGCTGCTGCACGATGGTGTCGTAGAAGCCGGGCGCGGGCCAGTCGGGGTAGAACGAGAGGCCGTCCTTGTCGAGGATGCCCTGGAACGTGGAGATGAGCTCCTTGCTCTTCGGGTCGGTGATGTCCTCGGCGTTCGCGGCGACGGGGAGGCCGCCGTTGTTGCCGATGATCGCCTGGATCTCGGGGCGCATCGTGATGTCGATGAACTTGTACGCGAGGTCCTTGTTCTTGGCGTTCTCGGGCACGACCCAGAGGTTGCCCGACGAGCCCAGCGAGAGCTTGGAGTCGGGGAAGGCCTGGAAGGTCCAGTCGAAGTCCTTCGCCTGCTCGACGAAGCGGCCGTACCACCACGAGCCCGAGACGAAGATCGGCGCGGTGCCGTTGATGAACGAGACGCCGGCGTCCTCGGCCTTGACCGACGAGACGTCCTTGGCGATGTAGCCCTTGTCGACGTAGTCCTTCAGCGTGTCGGTCGCGTAGGTGAGCTCGGAGCCCTGCCAGTCGACCGGGTTCTTGTAGAGCTGGTAGTCGTCGACGAACGACCGGTCGGCCTTCGAGAGGGCCAGCTGGTACCAGAGCTGGCCGAGCGGGTACTCCGCGCCGGCCTCGGCGAGGGGCGTGATGCCCTGTGCGACGAACGCGTCCAGCACCTTCACGAACTCGTCGTAGGTCGTCGGGATCTCGAGGCCCGCCTTCGCGAAGGCATCCTTGTTGTAGTAGACCCCGACGAACTCGCCGTAGTTCGGGATGCCGTACCAGGTGTCGCCGCCCATGACGCCGGTGTCGCTGTACTTGGCGGTCGTCTGCAGCGAGGGGGCGAGCTTGTCGGCCCAGCCGTACTCGTCGACGGCATCGCCGAGGTCGCTGATGAGGCCCGTGCTCGCCAGGAACCCGGCGGTCGCGTTGCCCTTGTTGAACTCCATCACGTCGGGAGCCGCGTCGGAGTCGAGCACCTGGCTCGCCGTCTTCTGGATCTGCTCGAACGACTTCTGCTCGAACTCGACCTTTGCGCCGGTCTCCTTCTCGAAGGTCGTGATGGCCTCGTTCCAGGCCTTGGCCATGGCGCTGTCCTCACCCTCGTAGTGCCACAGCTTGAGGGTCTGGCCGTCGGTGCCGCCCGAGTCGCCACCGGCCGAGCAGCCGGCGAGCGCGAGCGCGGCAGCCGTGACGGCTCCGGCGACCGCGAGGGTCTTTCTGCGTGCTGATGTGATTCGTGCCATCGTCGGCACTCCTTTCTTGGTCTCCGGAGTCCGGAGGGGTTCGCGGGGAGGCGTCGAAGCGCTTCGACCACGGTCATGCGGGTTGGGGTGTTGAGTTGGGTGCGGGTATGAGCTCGGAGAGATCAGCCGCGCGCCGGGGGCGGCGACGCGACGGATTTCCGGTCGTAGTAGACCGGCGGGATCAGGTGCAGACCGGGCGCGGGGCGCTCCGGCGTGAGGCTGCGGACAGCGAGGTCGACGGCGAGATCGCAAGAGGGCTCGGGCAGGAGCGGGATGACGTCGACGGGGATCGGAAGCGCCGCGGTGTCGAACGAGGCGGCGACCGACACGAGCGAGATGTCTCCGGGCACGCTCAGCCCGAGCTCCGAGAGCTCGGCGATGACGGCGTTGTGGACGTCATCGGCGGCGTGCACGAGCAGTGCCGTCGCGCCGTTCTCGACGAGACCGCGCGTCGCCTCGCGAGTGACCTCCTGGCTCGGCATCCGGTCTCCCGAGACGCGGAAATCGAACCGGATACCGCGCTCGGCCGCCCGGCGCTCGAAAGCCTTGCGAACCCGCGGCGGGAAGTTCGACTTCTCGTACGCGACCTGCGGCTGCCCGACGAGTCCGATCGAACGGTGCCCCGCGTCGACGACACGGTCGACGGCCAGCGTCGCGGCCGCCTCGAAGTCGAGGTCGACGCACACGAGGCCTTCGTGGTCGTCGGGCACACCGACGAAGATCGTGGGCGTCTCGATCGAGCGGGCGAGCGCCACCCGCTCGTCGTCGGGGGCGACGTCGAGGACGAGGATCGCGTCGACGAGGCCGCTGGAGGCGACGCGCGCCATGCCCGCCGACGCCTGCTCCTCCGTCAGCAGCAGGATGTCGTAGTCGTTGCGCCGAGCGGCGACCGCCGTCGCGAGGACGAAGGACATGTGCGTCGGGGCGTGGGAGTCGCGACGCAGCGGCTCAGTGAGAGCGAAGATGTGGGTGCGGCTGCCCGCCAGCATCCGGGCGCCGGCGTTGGGGCTGTACCCCAGTTCGCGCACGGCCTTCTCGATGCGCTTGCGCGTCTCGAGCGAGACGGGGCGCTTGCCGCTCAGCGCGTACGACACGGTGCTGATCGAGACGCCGGCGGCCTCGGCCACCTCGTTGATCTTCGCCATGTCGTACTCCGGTGTGCGGGTGGCGGCTCGCTCTGCCGCCGTTCGGCTGGCTCCCGGCTCCGGGAGTCGAAGCGCTTCGCGGAAGCGCTTCGACAGGCATGTTACGCACAGCGCGTCCCGCCGCGCAACCCTTTCGTGGGGATTAGCAACAAATCGGATCTCCGAGGCCGGGTAGCGTCGATGCCGTGGCCCCCCTCGCGCAGCGCTTCACCTGGCGCGGAGCGACGATCGTGACGGACCAGCACGGCAGCGGCCCTCGCACCTTCGTGCTCGTGCACGGCATCGGAATGGGCCGGAGCGTCTTCGCCGACCTCATCCGGCAGCTCGCGAGCCACGCTCGGGTCATCGCCATCGACCTGCCCGGGTACGGCGAGGCGCCGGAGCCGCCTCTCACGCTGACCGTCGAGCGCAACGCCGACGTCGTGGCGGCCTTCCTCGAGACCCACCGCTTCTCCGATGTGACCCTCGTCGGCCATTCGATGGGCACGCAGGTCGCGATCGAGGTCGCGGCGCGGCATCCATCGACCGTCCGGCGGATCGTCCTGGCCGGCCCCACGGTCGACCCACGGGAGCGGCGCGCGCCGCTGCTGATCGGACGGCTGGTGCAGGACATCGCGATCGAACGGCCCGTCGTGTGGGCGCGCGGCGCGCGCGAGTACCTGCGCGCGGGACCGAATCTGCGGGCGAAGTTCCGCGCCATGCTGCGGCACCGGCCCGAAGACACCCTCCCGCGCGTAACGGTGCCGGCGCTCGTGCTGCGTGGCGAGCTCGACCTCGTGGCGAGGGCGGACTGGTGCGCCGAGGTCGCCCGGCTCCTCCCCGACGGCACGTTCGTCGAGGTGCCCGACCACGGTCACGAGACGATGATCCGGGATGCCGCGCCCGCGGCCGCGGCCATCACGGCGTTCGCGGCGTCCCGCTGACGGCGCCGTTCCCCGTCACCAGGGCGACGGGCGGTCGTTGTCGCGCTGACTGTCGTCGGGGAAGTGCGGCAGCTCGTAGCCGCCGGCGCGGATGCACAGCCACCGCAGCTGGTCGGGGCTGTCGGGCGACGCTCGCCACGTGCGCCACACGCCCTGGCCCACGCGCACGACGGTACCGGCTGCGACGTCGACGATCTCATCGTCGAGGCCCATCTGCCCCCGCCCGCCGAGGAAGACGTACAGCTCCTCGATACGCGCGTGCGCGTGCCAGTAGCCGGCTTCCTCCCCCGGTTCGAGCGCGTTCGCCGTCAGCCCGATGAACTGCATCTCGAGCTCGTGGTCGACGACGCGCCGACCGTCGCGCGAGCTCTCGGGGCGGAATCCGCCGTAGTGGCTGCGCCACTCGTCGAGGGCGCCGATCTCGAGTATCCGGAAGTCCGTCACGGCGTCACTCTATGACGGTCCTCCGACTCACGCGTCTCCCGTGGTGATCTGCTTGGCGAGCTCGTCGATGTCGCGCTCGGGAAGGCTGATCCCGGCCTGCGCGAGCCGCTGCCTCAGCACGGCGGGAACCTTCTCGGGGGCCGTCGCGGCGAGATCGTCGCGCGTCTGCACGACGATGCCCGAGATCTTCTCGATGTCGTTCGCGTTGTTCTGCGACATCGCGGGCAGCCGCTGCTCCTGCTCGGTGCCGAGGCCGCCCTCGCGCTGCGCCTGACCCGCCGTCATCGTGTCGCGGCCGCCATCCTGTCCCTGGTGTCCGCCCGCGGCCTGGTCGCCGTACGTCGGGCCGTCCTGCCCGCTCTGCGACCGGCCTCCGGGCGTCGCGGGTGCCGTCGTCCCGTCGTCGATGACGCCGATGCCGACCGCTTCGTGCGTCGGCTCGTCGCTCGGCGGGGGGAACGAGCCGCTGTAGCCCGGCTCGGCCGCGCCGGCCCCCGGCACCCCCGCCGCCTGCTCGGGGTTCTCCACCTCGTGCTGCTCGGGGACGTCCCGTTCCGGCTCGCCCTCGCGCGGCGTGTCGGCCGCGCCCCCGGCATCCTTCCGGTCGGGGTGGTTCACCCCGGGACGCTCGTACTCGTTGCCCGTCGTCGACATGTCACCGCTCCTCGGTCTCGTTCGTCTGGTCGTCGGTCTGCTCGTCGCTCTGCTCGTCTGTCGCGAGGTCGGGATCGGTGCCCTGGGTCGCCTCGGCCGTCTCGACCGGACCGACATCGGTTCCGCCGCGCCTCGTGCCCGCGGCGTTGCTCGCTCGAGGGATGTCGGCGACCCAGCCGTCGCTCATGACGGCGTCGGACCGCTCGGCCGTCTCGCCGTCGGCCCTCGCGCCGTCCTCCCAGCCTCCGGCGGGGTCGGCGTCGATGACGCCCTCCGGCAGATCCCTGTCGTCACGCATCGTGCGCTCCTCTCGACGCTCCCAGCCTGTGCCGACCACCGCACCCCGGTCACGGGGTTGACGGGCGCGGATGCTGCGGCTACGGCGCCGAGTCGTCAGGCGGCGGGATCGTCGCCCGGCGTCCCGGCGCGGGCCGCGGCATCCCGATCCTTCGCGACAGCGTGACCGAGGAGCTGACCGCCGCTCGTGAGCAGCGCACGCCGCCACGGCGCGACGCCGTCGATCTCGATCTGGATGGAGATCGAGAGGATCGTGCGGATGATCACGATGATCCCGAGGATGAGGGCGTCTTCGAGCGAGGGCTTCGATGTGATGGTGCGCACGAGGTCGGCGGCGACGAGCACTTCGAGGCCCAGCAGGATCGCGGCGCCGAGTGTCGTGCGCAGGGCCGTGTAGGCCGCATGCGCACCCTCGCGACGAAGGAGGGAGCGGATGCCGAGCACGACGGCGATGACGAACCCGATGACCATCGCCGCGGCGCCGACCACCTCGAAGCCGACAGCGACGGCGGTGAAGACCGACTCGATGTCCACCCGCCCAGCGTAGGGGCGCGACGGGCGGCGGGGGCTAAGCCGAGCGGCGCTGCTGGAGGATGCCGGCGCGCGCCGGATTGGCGGCGAACCAGTCGGCGACGTACCAGCAGACCGGGATGACCGAGCGATCGCCGCGCGCCTCGAGCTCGGCCACCGCACGATCGACCAGCTCGCCCGCGTAGCCGTGGCCGCGGAAGGTGGGCACGGTGTACGCGCGGGTCATCGCGACGCTCCGGCCGTCGTCGCGATAGTCGAGCACGCTCACGAGGTCGTCGCCCCGGAACAGGGCGTACCGCGAGGCGTCCGGCTCGTGCGCGAAGGTCAGGTCACTCACCCCGTCAGGGTACGCCCGCGAAACGGCCCCCGGCCGTAACACAGGGGCGTCGCATCCCTTTCCCAGGCGGGTTCGCGGGCACGTTGCCGCCCCGCTGGCTGGGATTGAGCAATCTGTCACATTTCGTCACGACGGCGTCCTATGATCCGTGCGGTTTGACACATTCCGACGCAGTCCGCAATAATCGGGCGCATGACTGACAACGCACGCTCACTGTCCGCCTGGGAGGCGAACGGGGCTGCCGGCATGATGATGGCCGGCCGTGTTGTCATGTGTTGTCGAATGTGCCGCTGATTCGGTGACCCCTGCCGGACCACGCCGCGGCGCCGGCTCCTGATCTAGGAGCCCCGCGACGAGTCCCCGATGCATCGATGCGCCCCACCCCTCCGCGCCATCCGATGCGTCGCACACGGCCCCCAGGGCCCGGCCTCCCGGCCGAACAACGACACATCACCGGCTGCCGCCGGACTCCCGCTAGGACTTCGTCATCATGTCGACCACCGCTCTCCTCGACCGCACCTCCGCCCCCGCCGCTCCCGTCCGCCACCTCCGCGCCGTGACCGCTCCCGTGACCACCGTCGATGCCCCCGGCGCGGACGCCCCCGCCGTGGAGGCGCCGGCCGCTCCCGCCCAGCGCAACCTGCCCCCGGGCACCGCGCCCCGCGGCTTCGCCCTCTACGTGGGCCTCGACGAGGTCAAGGCGGCCGCCGCCGGCGTCTCGCTCCCCCTCCTCGTCGACGCGCTCCGCCGCACGATCGCCGACCTCGCACCCAACGCCGAGACGTACGCGACCGTCGCCCTCGCTCCCGTCGGAGCGGGCGGACGCGATGTCGACGTCGTGCGCCTCGCGCTGCACGAGCCGTCGGCCGTCGCCCGCACGAAGCAGGAGGAGCCCGAGGACGACGAGCGCACCGCCGGAGGCGTCGTCGTCGACATCTCGCGCAAGCGCGTGCTGATCGAGGGCGAGTCCGCGGCCTTCACGTTCAAGGAGTTCGAGCTGCTGCAGTACCTCGTGCTCCGCGAGGGCCGCACGATCGAGCGCAACGAGCTCGTCTCGTCGCTGTGGCAGGCCGGCGACGACGACGCGCCGGGCGAGCGCACGATCGACGTGCACGTCCGTCGCCTGCGCGCCAAGCTCGGGCGCTACGAGGACATCGTGCGCACCGTGCGCGGCGTCGGCTACCGCTTCGACCGTCACGCCGACGTCGTGATCCGCTACGGGCACGGCACGCCCTCGCCCGACCGCTTCTGACTCGCCCGGCCGCCCCTCGTTCCGCCTCGTTCCCCCTCGTTCCGCCGAGTTGCCAGAAGATGTGGCGGATCGGCGCCGAGTTGCCAGATCTTCGCGCACATCGGCGCGCAGAGACGGTTCGGGAATGTCGGCGCCCGGCGCGTAGGGTGAGCGCATGACGACCTCGCTGTCCCGCATCCGGGCCCTGCCCGGCGTCGCCGGACAGCGGGCGCGAGACCCTCGGCCCGACCACGGCCGGGCGCTCGAGACCGAGTATCGGCCGCGGCATCCCCTCGACCTCGCTCGCACCGTGCTGTACCAGCGGCACGGCGCGGGAGACCCGACGATGACCACCGACGGCGCCGTCATCTGGCGTGCGAGCCGCACTCCGGAGGGCGTCGCCACCCTCGCGCTGCGCGAGTCGCCTGCGGGGGTCGTGCGCGGGGCGGCGTGGGGCCCGGGCCGGCACTGGGCGCTGAGCCAGCTGCCCGCCCTGTGCGGCGACGCCGACGATCCTTCCGGGTTCGAGGCTGGCATCCACCCGCTCATCGCGGATGCGCACCACCGCAACCCCGGCCTGCGGCTCAGCCGCACGGATCTGCTCTTCGACGCCCTCGCGAGTGCGATCTTCGAGCAGAAGGTCACCGGGATGCAGGCATTCGGCGCGTGGCGGCGGATCGTGACGTGGTTCGGCGAGCGAGCCCCCGGACCGACGCCGCGCCCCATGTTCGCGCCGCCCACGATCGACGGGTGGCGCCGCATCCCCTCGTGGGCGTGGCACCGTGCCGGGCTCGAGCCGCCGCAGGCGCGGACCGTCGTCGCTGCGGCGCAGCACGGCGACTCGATCGCGCGGGCCGTGGACACCGCAGCCGGCGGCGAGGCGCGCGAGCGCGTGCTCGTGAGCCTCCCCGGCATCGGACCGTGGACCAGCGCCGAGACGCGCATCCGGGCGTACGGCGACGCCGATGCCGTGAGCGTCGGCGACTACCACCTCGCGCACGAGGTCGGGTTCGCCCTCACGGGGGCGCGCACCGACGACGACGGCATGATCGCGCTCCTCGAACCGTGGGCGGGGCATCGGCAGCGGGTCATCCGGCTCATCGGCCTGAGCGGCGTGCACGAGGCACGCCGCGGCCCGCGGCTGCATCCGGAAGACCATCGCGAGCGCTGATCAAGCCCCTGGCGTGCGAGTCGACCTCTTCGCCAGGATGATGCCATGATCGACCCGATTCCCGACCTTCCCCCCGGAGTGCTGGGCTTCCGTGCCGTCGGCGTCGTCGAGGCCGCCGACTACCGCTCGGTGCTCGACCCCGCGATCGATGCGGCCGTCGCCAAAGGCCAGAAGGTCAACCTCGTCTTCGTGCTCGGCGACGAATTCGACCGCTACTCGCTGAGCGCGCTCTGGCAGGACGTGCTGCTGGAGGGCAAGCCCGAAGGCGCCTGGGGGCGCGTCGCGCTCGTGACCAACCGCCGCGTGATCGGCCAGATGGTCCACGGGCTCGGATTCCTCATGCCGGCCGAGTTCCGGCTGTTTCCGCTGAGCGCCCTCGCGACCGCGATCGACTGGGCGGCGGGCGAGAAGGTTCCGGACGCCGACGCCTGAGCATCTTGCGGATGTCGGAGGCCCCGAGGACACTGGGTCGCGCCGCGGGCCGAGGGCGGCAGACCCGACCATCCACCCCCGAGGAGGAGTTCCATGCTCAGCCTGAATCCGTATCTCTCGTTCAAAGACAACGCCCGCGACGCGATCGAGTTCTACCAGAGCGTCTTCGGCGGCGACCTCCAGATCTCCACGTTCGGCGACTTCGTGGGGATGGTGGAGGACCCTGCCGAGAAGGACCTCGTGATGCACTCGCAGCTCACGAGCCCCGACGGCTTCGTGCTCATGGCCTCCGACACGCCGTCGAGCATGCCCTACCGCGAGCCGGCCGGCAGTTCGGTCTCGGTCAGCGGTGAGGACGAGGCCAAGCTGCAGGGCTTCTGGGATGCCCTGTCCGAGGGCGGCACTGTCACGATGCCGTACGAGACCCCGCCGTGGGGCGGTCGGTTCGGGATGCTGCGCGACAAGTTCGGCATCGACTGGATGGTCGCGCTCAACGCCCAGCAGTGAGGTGGGTGGCGCGGGGCGCGGTGAGGCCGCGCCTCGCTGCGTGGTGCCGCGGGGCGCGGGGCGCGGTGCGACCGCGGGTTGCGGCACGGTGCCGCGCGGCGGTGCGAGGCGCGGCCGCACCCCGCGCCGGGGCGTCCGGCGCCGGGCACCGGCCCCTAGGCTGACGACATGACGCAATCGGGTGGGCCGGACCGACCGGGACGAGGGTGGCCGCGTGGCCGCATCGGGTGGATCGTCGGCACTGTCGTGCTGCTCGGCACCGGCGCGATCATCGGGCTTGTGCTCGGCAGCATCCTGCTCGGACTCATGATCGCCGCGATCGTGTCGATCGGCTGGATCATGGCCTATGAGTCGTCGCGCGGGCGCACGCCCGAGCTGTACGACGAGGACGACGACGGGGCGAGGCTTTAGCCCCTCCTCCCGCCGACGCCGCGCCGGCCCCATTCGTCGATGCGGCGGACACTTCCGGCAGGCGCTGCACCCGGGCTTCCCGTCGAGACGGCCGCGGTCTTTCCGTCGACACGGCCCCGGCCTTCCCGACACGGCGCCCGGCCTTCCCGACACGACGCCCGGGCTCTGCCGACCCGGGCCCCGGCCTTTTCGTCGACACGGCCCCGGCCTTCCCGACACGACGCCCTGGCTTTGCCGACCCGGGCCCCGGCCTTTTCGTCGGCCCTCCGCGGTCGTATCGTGACGGCAGGAGGTGCGCCATGCAAGCCACTGTGGGCGACCGTGTCCTCATCCATGGGCGTGCGGTCGGGATGGCCGAGCGGACCGGCGAAGTCGTCGAGCTGCGCGGGCATGCCGACGATCCGCTGCTCGTCGTGCGGTTCGACGACGGGCACGAGGCGATCGTGTCGCCCGGCGGGGACTGCGAGATCGTGCACAGGACCTGATCCCCGATGAGGTCCCGCACCGCCTCGGTGTCTCGTCGTCGAGGGACCGACGAGCGGGCGGTCCGGGGCGGCGAGTAGCGTCGGCGAGGACGCCGCGGGTCGCGCGTCGCGCTCGATAGAGAGGGCCGCACATGAGGATCGCCGTCGCCGGAGGCACCGGCCGGGCCGGTGCGCAGGCCGTCGCCGTCGCGGGCGCGCGCGGACACGATGTCGTCGTGCTCGCCCGCTCGACCGGGGTGGATCTCGTGCGCGGCACAGGAGTCGCCGAGGCCCTCGTGGGCGTGGATGCCGTGATCGACGCGTCGGGTGTTCCGGCGAAGGTCGATCCCACGGGCTTCCACAGGGCGGTGACGAGCTCGCTCATGACCGCTGGCGCGGCCGCCGGGGTGCGGCACGTCGTGGTGCTCTCGATCGTCGGCTGCGATCGCGCCGCGTCGTACGCCCTGTACGGCGGGAAGCTCGCGCAGGAGCACGCGACCGCGGACGGCGGCATCCCGTTCACGATCGCCCGGACGACGCAGTTCCACGAATTCGCCCGGCAGGTGTGGGAGTCCGGCGGCCTCGGCCTGCTGCACGCGGCTCCGCGGGCCCGCACGCAGCCGGTCGCGGTGAGCGAGGTCGGAGCGCGGCTCGTCGATTTCGCCGAGTCGGAGCCCGTGAACGGTAGGGCGCGTGACTTCGGCGGCCCGCGGGAGGAGTCACTCGTGGAGATGGTGCGCGGCTACCGGGAGGCGGCGGGGCTCCGCGGCACGATCGTCCCGGTCAGCCTGCCGGGCGAGCTCGGCCGCGCGCAGCGCGACGGCTCGCTGCTGCCGGGCCCCGACGCGGACCTCGGCACGCAGACGTTCGCCGAGTGGCTCGCGGCGCTCCGCGCCTGACCCGCGCGAGATCGCCAATCACGACCTCGCGCGGGGCGGCGGCGTGCGCTACATCTCCTCGTGGTGGTTCGGGTCGCCGTCCCAGAGGCGTCCGCGCTCGAGACCCGAGATCGCGGCGACCTCGTCGTCGGACAGCTCGAACCCGAAGACGTCGGCGTTCTCGACCTGGCGTGCGGGGTCGGCCGACTTCGGGATCGGCGTCGAGCCGAGCTGCACGTGCCAGCGCAGCACGGCCTGGGTCGGCGTCACGTCGTGGGCACGGGCGATGTCACCGACGACACCCTCCGAGAGCAGCTCGCTGCGGCGCGCGAGGGGGCTCCAGCTCTCGGTGCGGATGCCGTGCTCGCGGTGGAACGCGCGCAGTGCGCCCTGCGGGAAGTACGGGTGCAGCTCGACCTGGTTGACGGCGGGTGTGACGCCCGTCTCGTCGATGAGCTCGGTGAGCATCGCCTCGGTGAAGTTCGAGACGCCGATCGAGCGCACGAGTCCCCCCTCGCGCAGCGCGATCATCGCCTGCCACGTCTCGAGGTACTTGCCGACGCTCGGGTTGGGCCAGTGGATGAGGTAGAGGTCGATGCGATCCAGACCCAGAGCGGCGAGGGATGCCTCGGCGCTCGCCATCGCCCGGTCGTAGCCGTGGTCGCGCCCGGGGATCTTCGTCGTGACGATGAGCTCGTCACGGCCGACGCCCAGCTCGTCGCCCGCTCGGCGCACCGCGGCGCCCACCTCGGACTCGTTCTGGTAGTTCACGGCGGAGTCGAGCAGGCGGTAGCCCGACGAGATGCCGGCGACGATCGAGGCGATCCCGTCGTCGCCGCGCAGGTTGTAGGTGCCGAGACCGAGCTCGGGGAAGTCCGTGCCGTCGTTGAGGGTCACAGTGGGGATCGTGGGCATGCTCCCATCCTGCCCCCGCCCGGGCGGCACGGCGATGCCTCGCGCAGGAGAAATCCGCTGGGTCGGACGATCCGGGCTCGGATCATCCTGCAGGGTGGAGATCTCCTGCGAAGCGGAGGGCCGCCCCGACCATCACGCCTCGGCGAGACTCACCCGGCGGCGAGGTCCTCGCCGTCGAGCAGGCGGCGGATCGTGGTGAGCACACCCTGCTCGACGTTCGACGGCGCGCGGTGCGCGGCCCGCTCGAGCACCTCGGGGTGCGCGTTCGCCATCGCGAACGAGTACGCGGCCGCATCGAGCAGCTCGAGGTCGTTGAGGTAGTCGCCGAAGGCGGCGGTCTGCGCCCGCGTGATGCCGAGCGCGGTCTGCAGCCGCTCGAGCGCGATGCCCTTGTTGACTCCCGGGTTCATGAGGTCGATCCAGTGATGGCCGGAGACGACGACCTGGTGCGTCTCGCGCAGGTCCGCGAACTCCGGCTCCGACCGCTCCGCATCGCGGAAGTCGTAGACGGCGAGCTTCAGCACCTGATCGTCGACCTCGAGCAGATCGTCGACGATCTCGATCTTCGCGTAGTACCGGTCGCTCTCCGCGCGGAAGGCGGCATCCACTCGCTCGATGTAGGCGGAGCGCTTGCCGCACACGACGAGTCCGAGGTCGAAGCCCCGCTCGGCGAGTGCCCGCACGCGGCGCACGACGCCCGCCGCGAACTCCGGGTCGAGCGCATCGGAGCTGATCTCGTCGTCACCGCGCACGACGTAGGCGCCGTTCTCGGCGATGTACACGACATCGTCGCGGGCGTGGTCGAACGAGCGGCGGAGCGTCGCGAGCTGGCGTCCGCTTGCCGGCGCGAAGAGGATGCCCCGCTCATCGAGCTCGTCGAGCAGGGGCCACAGCTCGTCGGGGATGTGGCCCTCGCCATCGAGCAGCGTGCCGTCCATGTCGACGGCGATCAGGCGGATGTCATGCTGTGCGGTCACCGTCCTACGGTACGTGCCGCACATGACGCCCCGATGACCGCGCGACCGCGCGACGGGGCGACCGGTCGACCGGGCGACCCGGCGACCCGGCGACCCGGGCGAGGCCGGGCGAGGCCGCGCGAGGCTAGGCGACGGGCCGCACCCGATGATCCACCCGCCACAGGGCAGCGGTGCGCGGTCCGAGCCCGAGCGCGGCGGCGGTCTCGAGCTGATCCGCCGTGTCGACGTCGTGGCGCAGGGTCGAGGCATCCGTCACGGGGAGCGGCACCGCGCCGAGCGCGCGGTGCCGGGCGAACGAGCCGTCGCCGAACGCCGACGTCCACGCGACCCCCGGCGCCGCCGTGAGCAGCGTCGTCCCGGTGCCGTCGGCATCGGCGACGGCCGCGCGCGCCACCGTCGCGGCGGCGCGCAGCGCGGCGGCGAGGTCGGGGGGTCGCAGGGCGGGAAGGTCTCCGAGCAGAGCGGCGCGCGGCGTGCGTTCGTCGGCCACCGCGATGCCCGCCGCGATCGCGGCGTCGAGGCCACCGGGCGACGGCTCCGGCACGAGCCGCAGACCGGGGATGCCGACGGCGCCCAGCACGAGCCCGCCGTCGTCGCCGACCACGATGACGCGGTCGACGACCTCGCAGGCCGCGACGGCCTCGATCGTGTCGAGGGCGATGGCCCGCGCGAGGGTCACCCGATCGACCCCGGGCACGACGAGCCGGGACTTGCCCCGGGCGGCAGGCTTGACGGGGATCACGACCGCCCAGCGCGCAGCCGCGCCGCCGTCGCGGCCTTCCGCGGAGGCATCCGTCACGAGAATCGCTCTCGCAGACGGGGAAGGATCTCCGCGCCGTAGCGCCGCAGGAAGTCCTCCTGATCGGCGCCCGGGTCGTGGAACACGAGGTGGCGGAATCCGAGCCCGATGTACCAGGCGATCCGCTCGATGTGCTCCTCGGGGTCGTCCGACACGATGAACCGCGACGCGGCGCGCTCGATCGGCAGCTCCTCGCCGAGGCGCTGCATCTCCAGCGGGTCGTCGACGCCCATCTTCTCCTCGGGGCTCAGCGCGAGGGGCGCCCAGAACCGGGTCTTCTCCATCGCCACGTCGCGGTCGGGGTGGTACGAGACCTTGATCTCGATGAGTGTGTCGATCGCGTCGTCGGGGCGCCCGGCCTTCTCGAGACCCTCGTGCAGCGCGGGCAGCAGGGTGTCGGTGTAGAGCTCGCGCTTCTTGCCGCTCGTCGTGATGAACCCGTCGGCGATGCGTCCGGCCAGACGTGTGGCCGCGGGTCCCGCGGCGCCGATGTAGATCGGCACGGGGTCGTCCATCTTGTCGTAGATGGTGATGTTGCGGGTTGTGTAGAACTCGCCGTCGAAGGTGACGCGGTCCTCCGACCAGAGGCGTCGGATGAGACCGATCGCCTCCTTCAGCCGGCGGAACCGCTCGGGCGGCTCGGGCCACGGGATGCCGAGGTTCGCCTCGTTGAGCGCCTCTCCCGTGCCAACGCCGAGGATCACGCGCCTCGGGTACATGACCCCGAGCGTCGCGAAGTCCTGCGCGACGACGGTCGGGTTGTACCGGAACGTGGGCGTCAGCACCGACGTGCCGATGAGCACGCGCGAGGTCCTGCCGCCGAGCGCGCCGAGCCAGGGGATGGATGCCGGGGCATGCCCGCCCTCGTGCAGCCACGGCTGCAGATGGTCGGACACGAAGACCGAGTCGAACCCGACCTCCTCCGCGAGCACCGCGTAGTCGAGCAGCTCGGCGGGCCCGAACTGCTCCGCGGATGCCTTGTACCCGAACCTGATCGGTACCGTCATCGTGATCCTTCCTCCGCCCGCAGCGCGGGCATCCGGGCGTCGTGGAACTCCGAGCCGTCGGCGGCGGCTGTCACGCCGCGATAGTCGCCGACCGTGCCCGGCCACACCAGCGTCAGACGACGCGAGCGCTCGTCGACATACCAGCTGCGGCATCCACCCGTCAGCCACGGCGTGCCGGCCGCGCGTTCGTCGACCATGCTCGTGTACGCGCGCTCGGCGTCGGGGCGGGGGCGCAGCACTCCGCCGCGCGCGCGTCGTGCGAGGGTGGCGGCGGCGTACTCCGCCTGCGCCTCGAGCATGAGCACCGACGACGTATGGCCGAGCGACGCGTTGGGCCCGTTCAGCACGAACAGGTTCGGGAAGCCCGCGACGACCGTCGAGGCGAACGACGTCATCCCGCTCCCCCAGTGCTCTTCGAGCGTCACGCCGCCCTCGCCGCGCACGATCTTCGCGTACGGCTGGCGGGTCGTCTGGAATCCGGTCGCGAGCACGACCGCGTCGACGCCGGCATAGCGGATGCCGGATGCCGCGACCAGCTCGTCGCCCGCGACGGCGGCGAGCGCACTGGGTTCGAGGGCCACTCGCCCCGAGGCGAGGGCAGGGTAGAACTCGTCGGAGAGGAGGACCCGCTTGCAGCCGAAGGCATAGTCGGGTGTGAGGAGCGCCCGCAGACGCTCGTCCTCGACCTGTGCCGCGAGATGAGCTCGCGCGGCGGCTTCGGCGGCCGCGGCATCCACTCCCCCGGAGCGGGAGGAGAACCGCGCCTCCCCCTCGGCGTCCAGGCGGGCGCGGAGGGCGGCGAGTTCGTCGGGATGCTGTGCGAACCGCGCCCGCTCCGCGTCGGTGAACGCGCGTCCGCCCCGCGGGACGATCCATGCGGCGCTGCGCTGGAACAGGGTCACGCTCGCGGCGCGGCGGGCGAGCTGCGGCGTGACCTGCACGGCGCTCGCGCCGGAGCCGACCACGGCGATGCGGCGCCCCTCGAGGTCGGCGCTGTGGTCCCAGCGGGCGGTATGGAAGATCGGACCCGGGAAGCTCTCGAGCCCCGCGATCGCGGGGATGCGCGGCTCGCTGAGCCGCCCGCACGCGAGGACGAGCACCTCGGCGTCGACGCTTCTCGGCTCCGCGCCGCCGAAGCTCAGGCGCCAGGTCGCGGCGGTTCCCCTGAGCGACGTCGAAGCAGTTCCGCTGAGCGACGTCGAAGCATCGTCGACCCACTCCGCGTCGAGGAGCGGAGCGTCGAACGCGATGTCGAGGCGTTCGCGGGCGGCCACGCGCTCGAGATACGCCTGGATCTCCGCGCCCGGGGCGAACTCGGCAGACCACGACGGTTCGGGATGCCGCGCGAAGCCGTACAGGTGGGAGGGCACGTCGCAGGCGACGCCGGGGTAGGTGTTGTCGCGCCACGTGCCGCCGACCCGGTCGGCCCGCTCGAACACGGCGACCTCGTGGCCGGCGTCCCGGAGGGTCATGGCCGCCGCGAGCCCCGCGAATCCGGCGCCGATGACGGCGATCTCGACGTGGCGCGTCACGGCGACACCTGGCGGTAGTCCGTTGTGCGCTCGCGGAACGGGCGGAACAGCCTCGCGACCCGCGCCGACGCGTCGGCGAGCGGGAACTCGAGGCCGTGCTCGACGCCCGACTCCGGCAGCACGCGCCCGTCGAGGAGCGTTCCGCCGAGGTCGTCGCCGCCCGCTTTCAGGAGCTCGATCGCGAGGTCGCGGCCGTGGCGGGTCCAGGGGATCTGCACATGGCGGATGCTGCCGGCCAGGAGCAGCCGCGAGACGGCGACCATCGCGCGGTGCTCGTCGGCCGGCGAACGGTCGGCGACGAGCGGCACACCCCAGCCCGGGAGCGGGATCGGCACGAACTCGGTGAAACCGCCTCCTGAGCCCGCCGACCCGGCTGCCTGGATCGTGCGCAGGGTGCGCAGGTGCGCGATGCGCTCGGCGGCCGTCTCGACGTGCCCGTAGAACAGCACCGACGTCGAGTGCAGGCCCGCCCCATGCGCGGCTGTGATGATCTCGATCCAGCGGTCGATCTCGAGGTCGGCCGGAGCGACCTCGGCGCGCACGCGCTCGCTGAGCACCTTGACACCGGTGCCGGGCACGGACGTCACACCCGCGGCCGTCATGGCGGCGAACGTCTCGGGGAGGGTGAGGCCGGCGCGGCCGGCGAGGTCGGCGACGTCCTGCGGGCGGTAGGCGTGCAGGTGCAGGCCGGGCGCCGCGTCGGCGAGGGCCCGCGCGAGGTCGAGGTATCCCTGCGGGTCCTCCGTCACGGGCAGCAGGCCCTGCACGCACACCTCGGTCGCACCGAGGTCGACGGCGTCGCGGGCGACGGCCGCGGCATCCTGGATTCCGAACTCGGGAGGCGCGCCCGGATCCGCGCGGAAGTGGCTCGACGTCAGGTTGCGGTTGACGACCATGCTCACGGCCTCGCCCACCGTGAATCGGCGCACCTCGTCGGCGGTGCCGACGAGCGCCTCGAGGTCGGCGCCGGTGGCGGTGAGCAGAGCAACCCAGTCGGCGTCGTCGAGAGCCTCGGGGTCCGCCGCGGCCCGCTCGACGAGGGCGGAAATCGTCGCACCGCTTCGTCGGAGAATGTGCGCTTCGTCGGACGCGCCACGGCGTGTCGCTCCGACGTTGCCGCGATTCTCCGACGCTGCGGCGGCGTCCGGCACCGCCGCCAGCCCCGACTCCGGGTTGGCGAGCCGCGCCACCGCCTCGTGCAGACCCGCGTCGATCCACCGGTCGGCATCCCGGATGTACTCGGGGTGCGCCGTCAGCCTCTCGCGCAGCTCGAACCCCGACGCCGCGGTGAGGGCCGCGAGGTCGTCGAGGTGCGGCCACGGCCGCTCCGGGTTGACGTGGTCGGCGGTCAGGGGCGAGACGCCGCCCCAGTCGTCGACGCCCGCGCGCACGAGCAGATCGAGCTCGGCGGGGTCGCTGAGGTTCGGCGGCGCCTGGATGCGGGCGTTCGGCCCGAGGACGATCCGGGCCACGGCGACCGTCGCGAGATACTCGCGGAGCTCGGCATCCGGAGTCCCCCGCATCGCCGTCCCCGGCTTCGCGCGGAAGTTCTGCACGATGACCTCCTGCACGTGCCCGTGGCGCTCGCTCAGCTCGCGCAGCGCGACGAGCGACTCGGCCCGGTCGCGGACGCTCTCGCCGATGCCCACCAGGATGCCGGTCGTGAACGGGATGCCGGCCGCGCCGGCGTCGTCGATCACCCGCAGGCGCACCGCGGGGTCCTTGTCGGGCGAGCCGTAGTGCGCTCCGCCGGGCTCGTCGAAGATCGCACGCGAGGTCGTCTCGAGCATCATCCCCATCGACGGCGCCGTCGGTCGCAGATCGCGCAGCTCGGCGGCGCTCATGACGCCCGGGTTCAGGTGCGCGAGCAGGCCCGTCTCGGTGGTGATGAGCCGCGCGGCGTGCGCGACGTAGTCGAGCGTCGAGGCGAAGCCGTGCCCGTCGAGCCACGCCCGCGCCTCGGGCCAGCGGTCCTCGGGCCGGTCGCCGAGCGTCAGCAGCGCTTCCTTGCAGCCGAGCTCCGCGCCCGCCCGCACGACGCGGAGGATCTGCTCGTCCGACATGAACAGCGGTGCCCGCTTGAGCTTCAGCTGCCCGGGAGTGTCGACGAAGACGCAGTAGTGGCAGCGATCCCGGCACAGCGTCGTGAGCGGCACGAACACCTTGCGCGAGTACGTGATGACCCCCGGCCGGCCGGCGGCGGCGAGGCCGTCGTCGCGGAGGGCCGACGCGCGGGCGAAGAGCTCGTCCAGGTCGGCGGCGAGCAGCTGTTCGGCCTCATCGACGGAGACGACAGACGGCACGGAAGTCAGCGGGTGCATCGGGATGCCGCGCTCAGAGTGCCGCGGCGAACGCGTCGTCGTAGATGGCGAGCGCCTGTTCGACCTCGTCGGCGGTCACGACGCACGGCGGAACGACGTGGATGCGGTTGTCGGCCTGGAAGGGCAGGAGGCCGCGCGACACGAGCTCGCTCTTCACCCGGCCGATCGCGGCGGCGGGCAGCGGCTCGCGGGTGGACCGGTCGGCGACGAGCTCGAGCGCCCAGAACACGCCCTCGCCGCGCACCTCGCCGATCGCCTCGTGCTTCTCGGCGAGAGCCCGAAGTCCGGGCCCGATCGCCTCGGCACCGATGCGGCGGGCGTTCTCGACGATGCCCTCGGACTCCATCGCGTCGAGCGCGCCCACGATCGAGGCCGCAGCGAGCGGATGGCCGCTGTAGGTGAGTCCGCCCGGGAAGACGCGGTCGTCGAACGTCGCGGCGATGCGCTCGGGGATGACGACGCCGCCGATCGGGACGTAGCCCGAGTTGACGCCCTTCGCGAAGGTGATGAGGTCGGGCACGACGTCATAGCCCTCGAACGCGAACCAGCGGCCCGTGCGGCCGAATCCCGCCATGACCTCGTCGAGGATGAGGAGGATGCCGTACTCGTCGGCGAGCGCCCGCACGCCGGCGAGATAGCCCGGCGGCGGGATCAGGATGCCGGCCGTCCCGGGAACCGACTCGAGGAGGATCGCCGCGATCGTGGCCGGCCCCTCCGACTGGATGACGCGGCGCAGGTGCTGCAGCGCGCGCTCGCTCTCCTCCTCCGGCGTCGTCGCCCAGAACTCCGAGCGGTAGGGGTAGGGGCCGAAGAAGTGCACGTGTCCGCGGGCGAACTCGTTCGGCATCCGTCGCCAGTCCCCCGTCGCGACGATCGCCGCGCCCGTGTTGCCGTGGTACGAGCGGTAGGTCGAGAGCACCTTGTCGCGCCCGGTGTGCAGCCGAGCCAGGCGGATCGCGTTCTCGATCGCGTCGGCGCCGCCGTTCGTGAAGAAGACCTTCGAGAAGCCCTCGGGTGCGCGCGCGATGATCCGCTTCGCCGCCTCGCCGCGCACGAGGCTCGCCGCCGCCGGGCCGACCGTCGCGAGCTGGTCGGCCTGGCGGTGGATCGCGTCGATGACGGCGGGATGCTGGTGCCCGATGTTGACGTTGACGAGCTGGCTCGAGAAGTCGAGGTAGCGCCGGCCCGCGTGATCCCACACGACGCTGCCGGATCCCCCGGCGATCACGATGGGAGACAGCGCCCCCTGCGCCGACCACGAGTGGAAGACGTACTCGCGGTCGAGCTCCGTCGCGAGTCCGTCGAGATCGGTGGTCGCGTGGGTCTCGGTCATGCCTGCCATTCTCGCCCCGTCCGGGCCCGCGCGGGCCGGGACCGGCCGGTCGGGCCGTGGGAAAGGCGGATCATCGGGTCGCCCTGCCCGCGGCGGGCAGGGCGACCCGTGTTGTCCGCGCTCTCAGTTGCCGCCCTCGTTGAGCGTCACCGTGATGGGAGCGAACGAGTCGCCCATGACGTCCACGCCCTCGTCCTTCAGCTCCTTCAGCGCCTTCTCGACGTACGTGTTCGAGTAAGCGGTCTTGGGCGGATCGGTCGTGATGATCGTGGAGCCGGTGTCGTTCTTCGTCTTCAGGGCGATGTCGACCGTCTGGTCCCACTGGTCCTTGTTGATCGTGCCGACGCCGCTCGTCGAGGGCCAGATCAGCTTGTTGACCTCGTTGGTCATCCAGAGCTGGTGGCTGGTGCCGAGAGTCGATCCGGCATCCGTCACGATCTGCGCAGCCTTCTCCGGATTGTCGCGCGCGTAGACCCAGCCCTTGATCGAGGCCTTGATGAACTGGACGGCCGTATCGGCGTAGTCGGAGTCCGACTCCAGCCGGTCGGCGTCGGCCCAGATGGCGTCCTGCAGCATCGCGGTGCCGACGTCGTTCCAGTTGATGACGTTCAGGTCGTCGGGCTGGTAGAGCTCCCCCGTCGCGGGGTTGACCGTCTCGAGCACCTGGGCGTACTCGTTGTAGGTCATCGCCTGCGCCGCGTCGATGTCACCCGCGAGGAATCCGTTCATGTCGAACGCCTGCTGCACGAGGGTGATGTCGCTCGAGGTGTCGATTCCCGCCTTCTGCATGCCGGCGAACAGCTCCCACTCGTTGCCGTATCCCCAGCTGCCGACCTTCTTCCCCTTGAGGTCTTCCGGCGTCGTGATCCCCGCGTCCTTGAACGAGATCTGGGTCGTGGCCGAGCGCTCGAAGATCTGCGCGATGTCGGTCACATTCGTGCCCTGCTCGATCGATCCGAGCACCTTCGGGACCCACGAGATCGCGAAGTCGGCATCGCCCGCGGCGAGCACGTCGATCGGAACCGTGTCGGTGCCCGCCTCCTGGATGGTGACGTCCAGTCCCTCGTCCTTGTAATAGCCCTCGGCGAGCGCGGCGTAATAGCCCGCGAACTGCGCCTGAGACAGCCACTGGAGCTGAAGGGTCACGGGGGTGAGGCCGCCGCTCTCGCTCGGCTCCGCCGATCCGCCGGACGAACAGCCGGCGAGGGCCAGAGCGGCCGCGACGCCGAACGCGCCGACGGCCAGCAGCCGCTGTGTGCTGTGCTTCATGGGATTTCCTCCTTCTGGTGGTGCTCTCTCGGTGTTCCGGTCGCGCGAGCGCGGCAGGTCAATGACGGAAGCGGCTCATGACGACGGCCTCCAGCGCATAGACGGCGCAGTAGAAGAGGAGTCCCGTGAGGATGGCGCCGAGGACGAACGCCCACGCGAGCGCGTAGTTACTCGACGAGACGGCCGACGTGATCGCCTTGCCGAGGCCGCTCACCGGACCGCCGAAGTACTCCGCGACGAGGGCCGAGATGACGGCGAGGGATGACGCGATGCGCAGGCCCGTGAAGAAGAACGGCAGGGCTCCGGGCAGCGTGACATGACGGCTCATCTGCTGGGCGGAGGCGGCGTAGGCGCGCATCAGGTCGCGGTGGATGGGCCTCACCTGCCGCAGTCCGCGAAGCACGTTGAAGTACACCGGGATGAAGACCGCGACCGCTGCCACGATCTGCCGGCCGGTCTCGACGCTCGCCCCGAACATCGCGTAGAAGACGGGGGCGAGCGCGACGATCGGGATGACGGCGAGCGCTGTGATCAGCGGCGCGGTCACCTCGTCCGCCGGGCGCCAGGCGGCCGCCAGCAGGGCCCAGAGCGTGCCGACGACGGTGCCCACGACGAGCCCGACGAGGGCGTTCGCCGCGGTGCCGAGGCTCGCGAGCCAGATGACGTCGAGACGCGACACGAACTGGTCGCCGATCGACAGCGGGCTCGGCACGACGAAGGGCTTGATCTGGAACACGACGACGATGACCTGCCAGAGCGCGAGCGCGGCGAGCCCGAAGACGATCGGGGATGCGACGACGCGCACGCGGTCGGCGTTCATCGCGTCTCCACTCCGCGGGGTCCCGCCTGCGGCGAGCCGTGCAGCGCTTCGCGCACGGCGCTCACCCGTTCGAAGAACGCCGCGTCCTCGCGCAGCTGCTCCGTGCGCTCCTCGCCGCGCAGCCCCATCTCGAGGACGGCGGTGATCCGTCCGGGGCGGGGAGACATGACGACGACCCGGTCGGAGAGGAACACCGCCTCCGGGATGGAGTGGGTCACGAACACGACCGCGGCGCCCGTCTCGGCGCAGATGCGGGCGAGCTCGGTCTGCATCGTCTCGCGCGTCATCTCGTCGAGCGCGCCGAACGGCTCGTCCATGAGCAGCAGCCTGGGCTTCTCCGCGAAGGCGCGGGCGATCGCGACGCGCTGCTGCATGCCGCCCGAGAGCTGATCGGGGAACCGGTCGGCGAAGTCGGCGAGCCCGACGAGGTCGAGCAGCTCCTTCGCGCGCGCCTGCTGCGCGGAGCGGCTCGCGCCGTGGAGCGAGAGGGGAAGCTCGACGTTGCCCCGCACCGTGCGCCACGGCAACAGCCCCGCCTGCTGGAAGGCGATGCCGTAGTCCTGATCCAGACGCGCACGACGCGGCGGCTTGCCGAAGACCGAGATCGCGCCCTCGGAGGGCTCGTCGAGATCGGCGATGAGACGCATCAGCGTGGACTTGCCGCAGCCGCTCGGTCCGATGAGCGAGACGAACTCTCCGTCGGCGACCGTGAGGTCGATGCCCTCCAGCGCCTGCACGGTCGTGCCCTTGCCGGTCGTGAACGCCTTCGAGACGCCCTGCACGTGCACCGCCGCGGTCGCGGCATCCCGATGCGTGTCATCCCGTGTCGTCACTGGGTCACCTCTCCTCTGCGGTAGCGACGAAGGCCCACGCCGAGCATCACGACGAATCCCGCCGCGAGCAGTCCGATGAGGACCGCGCCGAAGATGGGCGACCACTGCTTCGCCGGGTCCGAGCTCCCGCTCGCGGCGTACTCCACGATGGCGCGGCCGATGCCGCCGCGCATGCCGATCGACACCTCCGCGACGACGGCGCCGACGACCGCGCCGGCGGCGCCCAGGCGCAGCGCCGGGATGAGGTAGGGCACGCTGGCGGGCAGCCGGAGGCTCGCGAAGGTGCGCCACCAGCCGACGCCGTACGCGCGCATGAGGTCGAGCTGCGCGCGCTCCGGCGAGGAGAAGCCGCGGAGCGCGCCGACCGAGACGGGGAAGAAGGCGAGGTAGCTGGCGATGACGGCGACCGACATCCAGTTCTCCCAATGGAGAGAGCCGAGCTCGAGCTGCGCGCCCCATCGGCGCACGAGGGGGGCGAGGGCGATGAGCGGCACGGTCTGGCTCAGCACGACCCAGGGCAGGAGCGCCGACTCGGCCGTGCGGAAGCGCTGCATCAGCACGGCGATGCCGAAGCCGACGGCGACCCCGATCGTCCATCCGACGGCGGCGATCCCGAGCGTCACGAGCGCCGCCTGGACCGTCGCGAGCCACAGCGGGGGCGCTCCGGGCGAGCGCGTGACGGGCTCCAGCGAGCGCGCGACCATCTCCCAGACGTGCGGCATCGCGAGCGCGCTCGTGCGCGGAAGGACCGTGAGCCCTCCGATCACGACGCCTTCCGCGGGCGCCACGGCCTTGTACGCCTCCCAGAGCACGGCGAGGAGAACCACCCCGAGGACACCGAGGAGGACCGGTCGCACGCGCCTCACGACTTGGCCGTGACGTGCTCGGATACGGCGGGGATGACGTGCTCCCCGTACACGCGCATCGTCTCCTCCTTGTTGTCGTGCTGCAGATAGCCGGCGAACTGCGTCACGCCGAGCGCGCGGAGCTGCTCGAGCTTGGCGATATGCTCGTCGGCCGTGCCGAGGATGCAGAACCGGTCGACGATCTCGTCCGGCACGAAGTCGACGTGGTCGTTGTCGGCCTTTCCGTGCGTGTTGTAGTCGTAGCCGGTCCGGCCCGCGATGTAGTCCGTGAGGGCGTCCGGCACCGCGCCGTGGTGACCGTACTTCGCGACGATGTCGGCGACGTGGTTGCCGACCATCCCGCCGAACCACCGGCACTGATCGCGCATGTGCGCCCAGTCCGTCCCGATGTACATCGGGGCCGCGACGCAGAAGGCGAGAGAGTCCGGGTCGCGGCCGACGTTGGCGGCGGCATCCCGGACCGTCTTGATCATCCACGCCGCGATGTCGACGTCGGCCAGCTGGAGGATGAAGCCGTCGCCCACCTCGCCGGCGAGCTTGAGCGCGAGCGGCCCGTAGGCGGCGACCCATACGTCGAGGGACGACCCGCGGCTCCACGGGAACTGCAGCGTCGCGCCCTTGTACTCGACGGCCCGCGAGTTGCCGAGCTCGCGGATGACGTGGATCGCCTCGCGCACCTCGCCGAGGGTCGCCGGCTTGCCGTTCGTGACGCGCACGGCGGAGTCGCCGCGCCCGATGCCGCAGATCGTCCGGTTGCCGTACATCTCGTTGAGCGTCGCGAAGACGGAGGCCGTGACCGTCCAGTCCCGCGTCGACGGGTTCGTCACGAACGGGCCGACGGTGATGCGGTTCGTCTGGGCGAGGATCGCCGAGTAGATGACGTACGGCTCTTCCCACAGCAGGTGCGAGTCGAACGTCCACACGTGGGTGAAGCCGTGCGCCTCGGCGAGCTTCGCGAGCTGCACGGTGCGAGACGCGGGCGGGTTGGTCTGCAGGACGACGCCGAAATCCATGATGCTCCTACTCGGTCCGCGAGCTCGTCGAAGGGTCGACGCCGGTCACAGGAGGTACTGCGACAGGCCGCGCTTGAGGTAGCGCCCGTCGCCCTTCGATCCGAGGTACTCGCCGCCGTCGACGATGACATTGCCGCGCGAGAGCACGGTGTCGACGTGGCCGTCGATCTCGAAGCCCTCCCACGCCGAGTGGTCCATGTTCATGTGATGCGTCTTGCCGGTAGGCGAGCCATCCGGCCGCTTGTCGTACCCGATCGACGTGTGCCCGTTCGGGTCGTAGACGACGATGTCGCCGTCCGCACCCGGCTGGATGACGCCCTTGCGGCCGTAGAGCCCGAACATCCGCGCCGGCGTGGTCGAGGTCAGCTCGACCCAGCGCTCGAGCGTGATCCTCCCGGTCACGACGCCCTGGTACATGAGGTCCATCCGGTGCTCGATCGATCCGATGCCGTTCGGGATCTTGCGGAAGTCGCCGAGCCCGAGCTCCTTCTGGTCCTTCATGCAGAAGGGGCAGTGGTCAGTCGAGACCATCTGCAGATCGTTGGTGCGAAGCGCCTGCCACATGTGGTCCTGGTGCCCCTCGGCCCGCGAGCGCAGCGGCGTCGAGCACACCCACTTGGCGCCCTCGAAGTCGCCCCACTCCTCGCTCGACGCACCCAGCTGCTCCTCGAGCGACAGGTAGAGGTACTGCGGACACGTCTCGCCGAAGACGTTCTGCCCCTTGTCGCGCGCCCACGCGAGCTGCTCGACCGCCTGCTTGGCGCTCACGTGCACGACGTAGAGCGGCGCGCCCGTGACGTCGGCGAGCATGATGGCGCGGTGCGTCGCCTCCTCCTCCATCTGCCACGCGCGGGCGATGCCGTGGAAGTACGGCGACGACTTCCCCTGCTCGACGAGCTGCTTCGCGAGCACGTCGATCGCCGGCCCGTTCTCGGCGTGCATCATCGTGAGCAGACCCGTGTCGCGGGAGACCTGCATCGCCTGCAGGATCTGCGCGTCGTCGGAGTAGAAGACGCCGGGGTAGGCCATGAAGAGCTTGAAGCTCGTGATGCCCTCGTCGATGAGGGTGGGCATGAACTTCAGCGATTCGTCGTCGATGCCGCCGATGATCTGGTGGAACCCGTAGTCGATCGCGCAGTTCCCCGCCGCGAGCTCGTGCCACTTGGCCAGTCCGTCGGGCACCTTCGTGCCGTAGGTCTGCACCGCGAAGTCGATGATCGACGTCGTGCCGCCCCACGCCGCCGCGCGTGTGCCCGTCTCGAACGTGTCGCTGGCCGACGTGCCGCCGAACGGCAGCTGCATGTGGGTGTGCGCGTCGATGCCGCCGGGGATGACGTACTTCCCGGTGGCGTCGATGACGGTGTCGACAGATGCCGCGACATCCGTTCCCAGCAGCTGCGAACCGGGCGCGAGCACGGCCGTGATCGTCTCCCCGTCGATGAGGACATCGGCCTCGCTGCGTCCCGTCGCCGAGACGACAGTGCCGCCCTTGATGAGTGTCGTGGTCATCGCTGAATCCCTCTCCCCTTCTCGACCGCTGCTGTTTCCTGCGAGCGCTGCGTCGCGCGATGGCGCGCTCGCAGCAAACTGCCGCGCTCGCGAATCCCTCGGTTCGACATCGCGGTCACGGCCTCGCGATCCTCGTGTACGAGTCGGGCCGGCGGTCGCGGTAGAACTGCCAGTCGTCTCGCATGTCGAGCACCATGCTCAGGTCGAGGTCGCGCACGAGCACCTCCTCGTGCTCGCCCGAGCCCCGCTCGCCGACGAAGTTGCCGCGCGGATCGATCACCTGGCTCGTGCCGTAGAAGTCGACGGCCAGGTCGCCGTACTCGTTGTCCTCGCGCCCGACCCGGTTGGGCTGCAGCACGAAATAGCCGTTCGCGACGGCTGCGGCCGGGCCCTCGACCTCCCACAGCCGGTTCGAGAGGCCGGGCTTGGTCGCGTTGGGGTTGAAGACCATGTGTGCGTCGTTGAGTCCGAGCTCGCGCCATCCCTCGGGGAAGTGCCGGTCGTAGCAGATGTACATGCCGACCCGCCCGACGGCCGTCTCGAAGACGGGGTACCCGAGGTTGCCGGGCCGGAAGTAGAACTTCTCCCAGAACCGGTCGAGGTGCGGCAGATGGTGCTTGCGGTACTTGCCGAGGATCGTGCCGTCCGCGTCGACCAGGACGGCGGTGTTGTAGTACACGCCGGTCTCGGCCTCTTCGTAGATCGGCAGCACCGAGACGATCCCGAGCTCCTTCGCGAGCGCCGCGAAGCGCTGCACGATCGGCCCCTCCGCCGACTCGGCGAAGCGGTAGTACTTCTTGTCCTGCGTGATCCCGAAGTAGGGGCCGTAGAACAGCTCCTGGAAGCACACGACCTGCGCCCCCTGTGCCGCGGCATCCCGTGCGAACTGCTCGTGCTTGTCGAGCATCGACTCCTTGTCGCCCGTCCAGGTGGTCTGGGTGATCGCCGCTCGAACAACAGCCATTGCCGCCTCCATGTCGCCGCCCGTGTCGTCGACGCGGCGTCCCTGTCGCGTCGGGCTCGGGCATTCCGTGCCGGATTCCTGTATTCCAGGGCATGAAGGTTTCGCGCCCGTTTCCGGCTGTGTCCCCATAGTTAAGTCCGGCGGCCCAGACCGCAAGAGGCATTCAGTCCGACGGCGCGCGCGACGCCGTCTCAGCCGCGTCAGCGCGTCGCGAGCGCGGCCGTGAGAGCGTCGGTCGCGAGGGCGCGCGTGAGTGCGACGTCCTTCATCCATAGCGGACGGACGGACGGATGGATGCCGAGCCCCGCGACGCGCGGCGCTTCGGCCTCGTCCTCTTCGGCGACGAGCCACGCGTCGAGCAGCCCGCCGCTGCCGCGGGCGCCGTAGAGCCCCGCGACACCGGTGGCGGAGCACTCCGCGCCGACGACCTGGAGGCACATCTCGGCCATGCCGCGCACCGCGGCTCCCGCGATGATCGGCGACACGCCGACGACGGGCGCCTCCGCCGCACGGATGGCGTCGGAGATACCCGGGATGCCGAGGATCGGCCCGATCGAGACGACGGGGTTCGACGGCGCGAACACGATGACGTCGGCCTCGGCGATCGCCTCGACGACCCCCGGAGCCGGCTGCGCCCGCTCGATGCCGGGGTTGGCGAAGCGGCGGGGTTCGCGCTGCGCCCGGTAGCGGGTCCACCACTCCTGGAAGTGGATGGTCTCGTCGTTGAACTCGACGAGCGTGTCGACCTCGTCCTCGGTCATCGGCAGGAGCGTCGCGCCGAGCTCCCACCGGCGTCCGAGCCGGGCCACGACCTCGCCGACGCCGGCGCCGTCGCGCAGCCACGACGTGCGTGCGATGTGCGTGCCGAGGTCGAGGTCGCCGAGGGTGAACCAGTCCCAGCCGAGGCCCCACGCGTGCAGCTCGTCGGAGACGCGGTCGGAGTCGCCCGCCCGGCCCCAGCCGCGAACGGGGTCTTTCACGCCGGCGAGCCCGTAGAGCATCGAGTCGACGTCGGGCTGGATGCGCAGACCGTGCACCCACAGGTCGTCGGCCGTGTTGCAGATGACCGTGAGGCGCCCGCCCGCCGCGGCGACGACGTCGCGCAGGCCGACGGCGAAGGTGGACCCGCCGGCGCCGCCGGCGAGGAGGACGACGCGCACGCCGTCGAGACCCGAGCCCGGACCGCCCTCGGTCCCCGAGCCTGTCGAGGGGTCGGACGTCTCGCCGGGAAGGTCGCGCATGGCCGACGAGCCTACCGAAGCCGTTGATAGCGTGGGCCGCATGCCCGATGCCCCCGAGCTCACGATCGTGCCCGTGCGCGGCATCCCCGAGATCCGGGCCGGCGACGACCTCGTCGCCCTCATCGCCTCCGCGACCGACCTGCGCGACGGCGACATCCTCGTCGTGACCTCGAAGATCGTGTCGAAGGCCGAGGGCCGCACGATCGCGGCGGACGACCGCACGGCGGCGATCGAGTCGGAGAGCGTACGCATCGTCGCCTCGTCGGACGACGGTCGTGTGCGCATCGTGGAGAGCCGGCTCGGCATCATCGCGGCGGCGGCGGGGGTCGACGCGAGCAACACTCCCAAGGGCACCGTGCTGCTGCTCCCCGTGGATCCGGATGCCTCGGCGCGCGCCCTCGCGCAGGGGCTCCGCTCCGCGACGGGCGCACGCGTCGGCGTCATCGTGTCCGACACCCTCGGGCGGGCGTGGCGCGACGGGCAGACGGACAGCGCGATCGGGGCCGCCGGCGTGCAGGTCTTCGAGGACTACCGCGGCGGCGTCGACTCCGCGGGACGCCCTCTCGTCGTGACACTCCCGTGCGTCGCCGACGAGCTCGCGGCCGCCGCCGACCTCGTCAAGCGCAAGACCACGGGCGTGCCGGTCGCCGTCGTGCGCGGGCGCGCCGACCTCGTCGGCGACCTCCACCTGCCCGGCGCGCGGAGCATCGTGCGCGAGCACGACCGCGACCTCTTCCACACGGGCGCACGGGAGTCGTGGGATGCCGGCTACGCGGCCGGCCTCGCCGCGACGCGGGAGGGGTGATCGGCATGGCGTGGAAGACGCTCGCGTCCCGCACCGTCTACGAGAACCGGTGGATCCGCGTCCGTGAGGACGACGTCGAGGGCCCCCACGGCGCGGGGATCTACGGAGTCGTCGAGATGCGGCATCCCGCCGTCTTCATCGTCGCGATGGATGCGGACGACCGCGTCTGCCTCGTCTCGCTCGACCGCTATGCCACCGGCGGCTCCTCGATCGAGGTGCCGGCGGGCGGCTCCGACGGCGACGACCCGCTCGTGGCGGCGAAGAGAGAGCTGCTCGAGGAGACGGGATTCGCCGCGTCCGAGTGGACCCACCTGGGCGGCATGAACGCGCTCAACGGAATCGCGGATGCCCCCGAGCACGTCTTCCTCGCGCGGGATCTGCACCGCGAGGCCGATGCGGCGCACTCCCAGGCGGAGGAGGGCATCGACGCGGTCCGGTGGATGCCGTTCGCCGAGGTGCTGTCGCTCATCGCGTCCGGCGGGATCAGCGACGGCGAGACGATCGCGGCGCTCGCGCTCGCCGGCATCCGGCTCGGCCGCTTCCGCTGAGCCGGATCCGCTTCCGCTGAGCCGGTCCCCGAGGCTGCGTCGATCGGACGCTTCTCAGCCCTCGGCCCGGGGCCACCATGACGGCAGGATCGCGAGGTACACGCGCAGGAAGTCCTTCACACGCGGTTCGGGATGCTGCAGCCATCCCTCGATGACCCCGACCGTCCCGTCCGCGAGGAACCGGCTGGCCGCCTCGTCGACCTCGCGGTGCGGGACGCCGGCGACCTCCACGTCGATGGACACGCGGGAGCGGGCGAGGAGGACCCGCGTGGTCTCGCGGAAATGCCGGCTGAGCATCGAGTGCAGGCTCCCGCCGCCGTCGGCCAGCTCGCGCCGGTAGATGGGGGCGTGTCGTGCGATGTGGGCGAGCACCTCCTCGGTGACGGTCGTGACGGCGGTCGCGGCATCCCCTCTGTCCTCGAGGAGGGCGGCGCGCAGATCGTCGAGCTCACCGGTGAGCGCCTGCTCGACGAGGTCGGCGGGCGAGGACGCGTGCTCGTAGAAGGTCGAGCGGTGGACGCCGGCGGCGTCGGCGAGCTGCGTCACGGTGAGCGTCGAGATCGGGTGCGACTCGGCGAGCTCGAGGGCGGCCGTGAAGAGCCGATCGCGGCTGCGGCGGCTGCGGGGGTCCATGGCGCCTCCGGGAATGTAATCCGACAGGTGTAGGTTAACTCACGCAAGACCGACAGTTGTCGGAGAAACACCACGGCGCCACGCGATGACGCCACCAATGGAGGTAAATCATGGCTACGTACGATGTCGCCGACCGGTCGGCCGTCGTCACGGGAGCAGGCTCCGGCATCGGCCGGGCCGTCGCCCTCACCCTCGCAGCGAACGGCGCCGCCGTCGTCGTCGCCGACGTGCGACAGGAGGCCGCCGACGCGGTCGTCGCCGAGATCACCGCGGCGGGCGGCACCGCCGTCGCGTTCGTGGGCGACGTGTCGGACCCCGCCGCCAGCACGGCCGCGGTCGAGGCTGCGGAGGCGCTCGCTCCGCTGCGCATCGCGGTCAACAACGCCGGCATCGGCGGCGCCGCCGCCCCCGTCGGCGAGTACCCGATCGACTCGTGGCAGAAGGTCATCGAGATCAACCTCAACGCGGTCTTCTACGGCACCCGCGCACAGGCGCCCGTCATGGCGCGCAACGGCGGCGGCTCGATCGTCAACATGGCCTCGGTGCTCGGCTCCATCGGCATCCCGATGTCGTCCGCCTACGTCGCGGCGAAGCACGCCGTTGTCGGCCTCACGAAGAACACCGCCCTCGAGTACGGCGCGCAGGGCGTGCGCGCGAACGCCGTCGGCCCCGGCTTCATCCACACGCCGCTCGTCGACGCGAACCTCGATGACGACGCGCAGGCGGCCCTCGCCGCACAGCACGCGCTCGGCCGCCTGGGCACCCCGCAGGAGGTCGCCGACCTCGTCGCCTTCCTCGCCTCGGACGCCGCGTCGTTCGTGTCGGGCAGCTACCACCTCGTCGACGGCGGATACGCCGCCCACTGACCCGCCGCACCGCCGGAGATCACCGCACCGTCGGACGCCGCCGCGCCGCCGGAATCGCCGCACCGCCGGAGATCACCGCTCCGTCGGACGCCGTGCCCGACATCCGTCCGACGGGGCGGCGATCTCCGACGAAGCGCGTCACCCGCGCCCCGGTGGTGCAGGCGCGAGCGCGTCAGCAGACTGGGCCCATGGAGATCCATGAGCTCGTCGACACCATCGGAGCCTTCGAGGGGATCCTCGTGCTCGCGCCCGCGCCGGGCAGCGAATACCCCGAGGTCGCGTGGGGCGACTTCTTCTTCTACTACGCGCCCGACGGCGAGGTGCCGCAGAACACCCAGCCCTTCACGACGATCGTCACGAAGGACTACCCCGACGACACGGCCTCGCGGCTCGGAGACGGGCGGTGGCGGGTGAACATCCACGTGGGGAGCGACCTGTTCGCCGAGCTCACGGGATCCACGCCGAGGGATGCTGCACCCGCCGACCACGCGCAGACCGACGCGATCCTCCCCCACCCCGAGTATGCCGCGCTCGGCTGGATCGCTGTCGTGAACCCCGGCGCGCGCACGTCGGCGCGGGTACGGGAGCTCGTGCGCGGGGCGTACGACGACGCCGTTCGGCGGGCACGACGGCGGTCGCAGCATCCCTCAACCTGAGTGATCGCTATGCGTCGGCAAATAATCACGAAAACATAACGCGGAGGTCTTCCCTTCCGTTATCTCCCCGTTATAGAGTGCATGCACGGTAGTTGTTTTGCTGTGGCAGCTACCGGCATGTGATTGCAGGACACTCTTGGTGCAAGGGACAAGGGCCGGTCGGGAGCCTCTCCGACCGGCCCTTACTCTTGCCGCCTGAACGGGCGAGCCGCCGGAAATTCAGCCCTGGATCGGCCGTTTTCCTCGCATCCGTTCACACGTCCTGTCCAGGGAAGCCTTGGGTTCCGTCCAGAAACGCCTTGCAGACTCGACGCTCGTGCCCAACCCGAGGGCCACGCCGGTGCGTCCTGCTCCGGTGCAGTAGAGCCCGAAGGATTTTCTGCGCATGCGCTCCACGCGCCTCTTCACGCCTGCCCGCCCGACCCGTCGCACCCTCGCCACCACCCTCGTCATCACCGGCGTGCTCGGCGCCGCCGCCCTGAGCGGCGCCACGTCGGCCTCGGCCGCGGTCCGCACCGCCACCACGGCCTACCCCGCGTCGTTCGCGTACTCGGCCACCCCGGCCCTCGTCACGGCCGGCCCCAGCCAGACGATGGTCAAGATCACCGCCGACGCTCAGGCCACTCTCGACAGCGCGCACGTCGCGCTCGACGAGGCCTCGAAGGCGGTCTCCGATGTCGCGACCTCCGGCCTCGCGGTCGAGGGGACGACCACGATCGACACGACCGAGCTGCGCCGCGAGATCGACCGCATCTCGAACTTCGACGTGCTCCCGACCTTCCTGCTGCCGGGCGTGACCGACGCGGCCGCCGATGCGACGCAGAAGGTCACGGCGCGGACCACCGATCTGCGGACGCGTCTCGAGACCGCCCGCGCGCAGAAGGCGGCCGAGGAGGCCGCCGCAGCCGCCGCAGCCGAGGCGCAGCGCCAGGCCGAGGCTGCCGCAGCCGCCCTCGCCGCCGCGAACACCCCCGAGGGCGCCAAGGCCACGGCCCGGCAGATCGCCGCGAGCGAGTACGGGTGGGGCGCCGACCAGTTCTCGTGCCTCGAGAAGCTGTGGACGCGCGAGTCGAGCTGGAACTACCAGTCGTACAACTCGGGCAGCGGCGCCACCGGCATCCCGCAGGCCCTTCCCGGCAGCAAGATGGCCAGCGCGGGCTCCGACTGGCAGACCAACGCCACGACGCAGATCCGCTGGGGCCTCGGCTACATCCGCGGCTCGTACGGCACGCCGTGCGCCGCGTGGGGCCACTCGAACGCGACCAACTGGTACTGATTCACGAGGGATGCCTCGGCCGGCGCGCCGCGTCGGGCCGAGGCATCCCGCCCTCGAGCGAAACAGGCGGGTCCCCCCGGTCCGCACCGCGCTAGCGTGGGACGCGTGAGTGCCCCCATCGATGCCACCGCCACTTCCGCCTGGGCCGAGCTCGACGCCCACCGCTCCGCCTTCGACCCAGACCTCCGGGGCTGGTTCGCGAGCGACCCGGACCGCGTCGGGAAGCTGAGCTTGCCGCTCGCCGACCTGCACGTCGACCTGTCGAAGAACCTCGTCACCGACGACGTGCTCGCGAGCCTCGTGAAGCTCGCGGAGGAGACCGGCGTCGCCGAGCACTTCCAGGCGATGCTGCGGGGCGACCACATCAACACGACCGAGAACCGCGCCGTGCTGCACACGGCGCTTCGCCGTCCGCCGGGCGCATCGCCCGAGCTCGTCGTCGACGGACAGGACGTCGATCACGACGTCCAGGCGGTGCTCGACGCGATGGACGCCTTCGCGGAGAAGGTCCGCTCCGGCGAATGGCGCGGCGTAACCGGCAAGAAGGTCGAGACGGTCGTCAACATCGGCATCGGCGGCTCCGACCTCGGCCCGTACATGATCTTCGAGGCGCTCAAGCCGTACGCCGACGCCGGCATCACGGCGCGCTTCGTCTCGAACATCGACCCGGCCGACATCGCGCTGAAGACGGCCGACCTCGATCCCGAGACGACGCTCTTCATCGTCGCGTCGAAGACCTTCACGACGCTCGAGACACTGACCAATGCGCGGCTCGCCCGCGACTGGCTGTGGTCGGGGCTGTCGACGGCCGGCGCCCTCGACGGCACGGAAGAGGCCAAGACGAACGCCGTCGCCCACCACTTCGTCGCGGTCTCGACCGCTCTCGACAAGGTGGAGGCGTTCGGCATCGACCCCCAGAACGCGTTCGGCTTCTGGGACTGGGTCGGCGGCCGCTACTCCGTCGACTCGGCGATCGGCCTCTCGCTCGTCATCGCGCTCGGTCCCGACGCGTTCCGCGAGCTGCTGGCGGGCTTCCACGCCGTCGACGAGCACGTCGCGTCGACGCCGCTCGCGCAGAACGTCCCGGTCCTCATGGGCCTCCTCAACGTCTGGTACTCGAACTTCCTCGGCGCCCAGACGCACGCCGTGCTCCCCTACGCGCAGCAGCTGCACCGCTTCGCCGCGTACCTGCAGCAGCTCACGATGGAGTCGAACGGCAAGTCGGTGCGCTGGGACGGCTCCCCCGTCACGACCGGCACGGGCGAGGTCTTCTGGGGCGAGCCCGGCACGAACGGCCAGCACGCGTTCTACCAGCTCATCCACCAGGGGACGCGGCTCATCCCCGCCGACTTCATCGCCTTCGTCAACCCGGCTTTCCCGCTCGAGTCCGACGGACGCGACGTGCACGGCCTGTTCCTCGCGAACTTCCT
Organism: Microbacterium sp. AZCO; assembly: GCF_039614715.1. Lineage (GTDB taxonomy): Bacteria > Actinomycetota > Actinomycetes > Actinomycetales > Microbacteriaceae > Microbacterium. The sequence goes on from NZ_CP154857.1 coordinate 2,696,874, forward strand.
CGCCCAGACGAAGGCTCTCGCGTTCGGCAAGACCGCCGAGGAGGTCGAGGCTGAGGGGACGACGGGCGCGCTGGTCGCGGCGCGCACGTTCCCGGGCAACCGCCCGACCACGTCGATTTTCGCGTCGGCGCTCACGCCGCGCGTCCTCGGCGAGCTCATCGCGCTCTACGAGCACATCACGTTCACGCAGGGCGTGATCTGGGGCATCAACTCGTTCGACCAGTGGGGCGTCGAGCTCGGCAAGCAGCTCGCGCTGCAGATCGCTCCCGCCCTCGAGGGCGACGCCGAGGCGGCAGCGGCTCAGGATGCCTCGACCCGCGCGCTCCTGGAGTACTACCAGGCCCACCGCACCGTCTGACCGCACACGAAGAACGGGCCCGCCTCGGGGAGGCGGGCCCGTTCCGTGTCAGCGGATCAGTGGCTGCCGTTCGTCACGGAGACCGTGAGCGTGCCGCCCGTGTTCTGCTCCGTCACCGTGGCCTTGACCCCGGCGCCGGCGACGTAGACGCCGCCGAGCGGGTTCGTCGAGCTGAAGTACGCGTCGATCTTCGTGTCGTCGAATGTGGCGATCTGCAGGCCCGTCGGGGCTGCCGCCTCGAGGGTCTGCACCGTCTGGTTCTTGCCCTTGCCGGTCAGGACCTCCTTGTGGAGGGCGACCGGGTCGGTCAGCTGCAGGCCGAAGGTCGCGTCGAACGGCTGACGCCGGTTGCTCGGCCCCGTGCCGTCGGAGTACGTGAACTTCGCCGGGTGCGAGTCGACCGGGAGGGTCAGGCCGTGGCCCGGGTGGTCGATCGTGTTGTTGTCGGAGTAGGTCTCGTCGACCGCCCACACGAGCAGACCGTCCTGGAACGGGAAGTGCTCGACGTGGTCGGGCGCCGTGTAGGCCTTGTCGAACTGGTACGGGCCCGTCCGCAGCGTGTCGTCGTAGCCGACGTACGTGCGGTTCTCGAGCAGGTAGTACCGGTCACCGACCGACTGCTCCGTGCCGGTGCTCTTCTTGAAGCCGCCCGCAGCCGTCCAGCCGTTGGCGTCGGGGCCGTCGACGTTGTCGGTGAAGATCGTCTTCCCGTTCGCCTTCATCGCGATGTCGTCGATGAACGCGCCGGCGAGGTGCACACCGCCGTCGGACTGGTACCGGAAGCGGAAGTCGACCGGGCCGCCGCCGGGCACGGTGACGCTGAGGTTGGTCCACTTGCCCTTCGTCGATCCGCTGATCGTCGTGAGCGGCGTCCAGTCCGCGGAACCGGCCGGCCTGTACTCGACGTGCAGGTAGTCGAATCCGTCCTCGATCTCGTACCAGGCCTTCGCCGTGAGCGATGCCTTCGAGATGCCCGTCAGGTCGATCGTGCGCGTGAGCGTCGTGTTGAGGTCGTCGGCGCTCGACGTCCACCACGCGTTCGGCGCCGACGGCGGCGTCGTGTACGTCGTCGAGACGGCCTCGTCGGCCACGTCGACGACGAGACCCTGCGACTGGCCGGCGGTCTGGATCGCGGCGGGGCTCAGCGTGAACGCGCCGGACTGCCCGGGCTGCACGACGTGGTAGCTGAGCCACCCGAGCTGGAGCTTCTCCCACGGGCCCATGTAGCCGGGCGTCGTGCCGATGTCGTCGGTGCCGTGGCCCAGCCACGAGCCGCTCGACATGAGCGTCCAGAACGCCGTCGAGTTCTCGCCGCCGTTCGTGTCGTAGAGGTCGGGGAGGCCCAGGTCGTGACCGAACTCGTGCGAGAACACGCCCAGGCCGCCGTTCTCGGCCTCGACGGTGTAGTCGCCGATCCAGATGCCGGTGTTGCCGATCTGCGTGCCGCCGAACTTGGCGTTGGCAGGCCCGGTCTTTCCGAAGTCCGTCTGGTTGACGTACCAGCGATGCGACCAGATGGCGTCCTCGCCCTGCGCGCCGCCGCCGGCGTCTTCACCCTCGCCCGCGTGCACGGCCTGGAAGTGGTCGATGTACCCGTCGGGCTCGTTGAAGTTCCCGTCGTTGTCGTAGTCGTACCGGTCCCACACGTCGTACTGCGCGAGCGCCGCCTTGATCTGGTCGTCCGACAGGCCCGCGGCCTTCTGCGCGTTGTACCAGGCGTTGCCCGTATCGGCGATGAACCTCCAGGAGCCGCCGAAGTCCTCGACGGCGTTGTCGCCGTACACCGAGGCGTTGCCGGGCACGGTGACCCAGTCGCTGACCCCGCCGGCCGCGCTGAAGGCGCCCGAGGACTGCTTCTCGTAGAAGTCCTTGAACGACTCGCCCTCACCGAAGAAGAGGTCGGTGTAGTAGGGCTGGTTGAAGTCCGAGACCCAGTGGGTGCTGTTGTTCACGGTGCGATCCGGCTCGGGGATCTGGTTGTGCAGCGGCCCCGGGACGGTGCCGAGCTTCTTGTCCCCCTGATCGCCGAACTGCGACAGGATCGTGAAGACCTGCGCCGTGCCGGTCAGAGCGGCCTGGTAGTACTTGTCGCCGACCTGCACGGAGCCGTCGACCGGGTCGACCGACGCCTTCCCCGACAGGATCAGCTTCTGGGCTGCCTTGCGCCTGTCGTTCTGCCGGGCCGTGAGGGGCCCTGGTCGGTTGTCGAGCCGCTGCGCTGCGGCCGGCTGTGAATCATCGGCGGGTGCGGCGACAGCCGACGGCACGAATGCCATGCCGGCCACCACTGTCGCGCCCGCCGCAATGACGGCCCCAAGGCCGAGATTGCGTCGTGTCACGCGTTACTCCTTCTGCATCTGCACTCGGGATCGCCGAGCGCCCCGGGGAAATGTAACAGCCGGGTTTTCCCTGACAAAGCACTATGAATTCGATCTCATACTTCTGACACGAGAACGTTACGTGGCTGCGCAGAATGCGAAGAAAAAGGAACGGGATGCCGCTCTTCGCGGCACCCCGTTCCAGTTCGCGTGTACGCTACGCCTCCTTCGGATCCACCGAGATCAGTGGGTCGCCGGGGATGACCGTGCCGCCGGGGACCGGCGTCACTCCGCCGAAATCGTCGGCGTTCAGGACGATGACGGGCGTGATGAGCGGATAGCCCGCGTCGGCGATGATCTTCCTGTCGAACGTCACGAGCGGCGTGCCGAGCTCGACCCGGTCGCCGTTCGCCACCTTGACGTCGAAGCCCTCGCCCTTCAGGTTGACCGTGTCGATGCCGACGTGGATGAGCACCTCGAGCCCGCCGTCGAGGACGAGACCGAACGCGTGACCCGTCGGCTGTGCGGCGGCGACGGTGCCCGGCCCGGGCGCGTACACGGTGTCCCCGGTCGGCTCGATCGCGACGCCCGGTCCCATCACTCCCCCGCCGAAGACGGGGTCGGGCACCTCGGACAGCGCCAGCACGGTGCCGGCGAGCGGAGCCGCGATCTCGATCGCGGCACGCTCCAGCACCGCCGTCGCGACGGGCACCGCCGCCATGGCGGGCGCTGCCTCCGAAGCGTCGATGGCGCGCGGCTCAGCGGCCTCGACCGCGGCGGGCGCCAGATGCTCGGCCGCCGCGGCGGCTTCGGCAGCATCCCGCACCGCTTCGAACTCGGCCTGCTGCTCGGGAGTGCGGAAGTTCGAGAGCATGACGAGGATCATCGACGTGAAGAACGCCAAGGCGATCGCGATCGCGTAGAGGCCGATCGGATCGAACGCCGGGATCGTCAGCAGCGACGTGAACACGAACGCCTGCGTCGTGACGCCGTTGGGAAGGCCGAGGATGAGGCTGCCCACGCCGATCGTCAGGCCGCCCACGAAGCATCCGACGAGCATGCGTGGATAGATCCGCTTGAAGCGCAGATGGATGCCGTACAGCGACGGCTCGGAGATGCCGCCGAGGAGTCCCGCGGCGAGCGCCCCCGTCGCCGTCTGCTTCATCTGCGTGTCGCGGTGCCGGTACGCGAGGATCAGCACGCCCGCCGTCGCGCCGAAGCACGCGAAGTTCCACGCGCCCATGGGGCCCTGGATGAAGTCGTAGCCGAGGGTCTGGATGTTGAGGAGCATGATCGCGTTGATCGGCCAGTGCAGGCCCAGCGGCACCATGAAAGGGTACGCGAGCGGGATGACGATCGCGAAGATGAACGGCGAGAAGGAGTTGATCGCCGCGAGGACGCTCGCCAGCACCGCACCGACGTAGACGCCGATCGGTCCGATGATGAACGCGGTGAGCGGCATCATGATGAGCATCGCGAAGAACGGCACGAAGATGAGTTGCAGGTTCGGGGTGATGATCCGGCGCAGGAGCTTGTAGAGCGGACCGAGGGCGGCCGCCATGAGCAGCGGCGGGAACACCTGCGAGCTGTAGTTCGCGATGGGCAAAGGGATGCCGAACACCGGGACGATCGCGACCTGCGCGGCCGGGTTGCCGAACAGGGCGGTCGGCTCGACGCCCTGCGCGAGCGCCGTGAAGCCCGGCAGCATCAGCACCGCCATGATGGCGAAGCCGACCCAGGGGTCGGCGCCGACCTTCTTCGTCGCGTTGTAGGCGACCATGAGCGGCAGGAAGACGAAGACGCTCTGCCACATGAGGTTGATGAACGCCCACGACGGCTCGAGGGTGACACCCGGCGCGTTCCAGTCCGGGATCACGTTGAGGGTCGCCATGAGCGCCATGAACGTGATGAAGAAGGAGGCTCCGAGCAGCGCGCCGAGGATCGGCCGGAACGAGTCCGACAGGAACTCGAACAGCGAGTCGATCCACGCGACCTTGCCGCGCACGCCCTTGTTGCGCTCGCGCGCCTTGATCGCGTCGATGTCGTCGTCCGCGGGCGCCGCTGTCGCGCCGCCCTTCATGTCGGGCAGCGCCATGATGTCGTTGTAGACGTTCTGCACGCCTCCGCCGATGACGACCTGGAAGCGATCGCCCGCCTGCGGGACGGCGCCCATGACGCCGGGGATCGACTCGACCGTCTTCTGGTCGACGCCGCCCGCGTCTCTGAGCTGGAACCTCAGCCTCGTCGCGCAGTGCGTGAGGCTCTCGATGTTGCCAGGCCCTCCCACGGCCTTGACGATGTCGGATGCGGGCGAGGCGGCCATGGGGGTTCTCCTTTGACGATCCGTGCGAGTGAGCCCGTCGACGGGCCGTCCCCCCGGACTCCCCTGTCCCGTCATCCGGATCGTATCGCCCTGGGCCGCGAGGCAACAGGCGTCTCTCCTGTGACAGGACGGCGCGGGCGATCAGACCCCGCCGCCGCCTCCGCCGCCGCCTCCGCCGCCGGCCGATCCGCCGCCCCCGGACCCGCCGGACGACGACGCCGACGACGCGCTCGCCGACAGCGTGCCGATGCCGGCCGAGAACGCGGCGGCGTTGAAGCCTCCGCTCGAGCCGGAGTACCAGACCGGAGTCCCCTGGTCGCCGTAGAGCACCGCGAGCTCCTGCGCCCAGCGCTTCTCCTGCCCGAACACGACCGCGTACGGGAGGAGCGCCTCGTAGAGCTTGAGCATCACGCGGCGGTCGGCCGTGTCGACCTGCACGCGCTCGGCGCCCTGCGGCGACTGCAGCATCCTGATCCGGTCTGCTTCGGCCCACTCGATGAACACCCGCAGCCCGGCGAGGTGGTCGCGCACCTCGGCGCCGAGGGCCGTGAGCGGCTTGCGCGACACGAGCGAGATGACAAAGACCTCGGCCAGGATCGCCAGCACGATGAGGACGATCGGCACCCACTCCACGACGGCGGCGTCGATCGCGGCCATGCCGCAGAGGAAGACGAGGGTCGCCGCGGCGCCCGTCGCCAGGACGGGCAGGGCACGGGTCCAGGCCGACACCTTGCGGCGGAGCCCCCGCCGCTCCAGCTCGGAGTTGGCCGCCTTCACGATGGCCTGCGCCGCCGACGAGAACCGCCGGTCGGTCTGGCCGAACTCGTACGCGTCGCCGATCACCATTCCGGGGAACAGGCCGTCCAGCAGCATGCGGCCGTCTCCGTCGGCCCGCGTCGGGTCGACGAGCTGAGCCTTGAGCCGCGCACCGCCGAACCAGCGGCGCTTGCCCTCCAGGATCCGGATGCTGCCCACCACCGCCTGCTCGAGCACCTCGGCCGGGATCGCCTTCGACGTGCGACCCAGCAGCACGGCGCTCTCGAGCGCGTCGATGTGCGCGGGCGGCGTGTACTCCGCGATGATCGTCGGCCGGCCGGGCGCGTCACGGAGCCGCCGCGCCCGCGTCACGATCGCCCAGACGAGACCGGCGATGACGCCCAGCGCGGCCAGCGACTGCAGCCATCCCCAGACGGAGGCGAAGAACGACGGGTCGAAGGGGGTGAAGGTGCCGCCCTGGAAGCCCACGGCCATCGTCATGGTCTGGTACGGCTGGAGGTCGCCCGTGGCCGCCGTGACCTGCGCTCCGGCATCCTCCCGCTGGATCGCGATCGTGCAGGGATCGGTCGCCCCCTGGTAGCCGTGGTAGCACGAGACATCCCCCGTGAGCGCCGCGGCGAGATCGGGATCGACGTGCAGCGTCGCCGTCACGCGACCGAACGGCTGGGCCCACTCGGTGCCGTTGACGTCCCAGTAGAACTCGTCGTCGCCCGTGTCACGGAAGTACCGGGTGACGTTCTCCAGCGTGTACGTGAAGACGTAGGTCTGCTCGCCGTGCACGAAATCGTCGGCGCGCGACGTCATCGAGAAGACGCCGTCCTCGTTCGCCACCTCGGCAGGGCGCGGATTGCCGTCGCCGTCGGTGATCGAGACGAAGTGCGGGTTGAGCGGGGCGCCGAGGTACCTGTCGGGCACGAGTCGCCGCATCCCGTGGTTCTGGTCGTACTCGGGGAACTCTGCGACGAACCGCTCGCTCACCCGCAGACGGCTCGTGCCGTCGTCGGCGCGCGTCAGCGTGTAGTCGACGTCGAGGCTCGTGAAGCGGAAATCGTCGACGCTCCCCGACTCCGCGGCGAGCACGGGATCGTTGGCGGACGCCACGCCCGCAGAGCGCGCGACGTCGTCCGCGAAGGCGACGCCGGCGCCCCACATTGCGATCAGAAGCAGAATGGATGCCGCGACTGCGAGCGCGACGGCGCGCCGGACCACCCACCCCATGCGCACAGCCTACGACCAGGCCCCGACGACGGAGGTTCGCCGTAGTCTGTTGCCATGACCGACAGGCGACTCGCCATCGACGCCTGGGAGAGCCTCTTCCGCGCACAGCACGAGATCTTCGGCGACATCAACGGCGACTTCGACGGGACGACGCTGTCCCAGGCGGAGTACGACGTGCTGCTCACCGTGACCCGCGCCGATGACATGACGGCGCGTCTGCGCGACGTCACGGCGAACATGCTCATCAGCCAGCCCAGCGTCTCGCGCCTCGTCGACCGCATGGTCGTTCGGGGCCTCATCTCGAAGTGCCCCGATCCCGACGACGGCCGCGGAGCGCTCGTCCGCGCGACGGAGGACGGCGCCTCCGCCTTCCGGCGCATCGCCTCGGCGCACGGCAAGGCCATCGCCGAGCGGATGTCGGTGCTGAGCGACGACGAGCTCGATCAGCTGCGTGAGCTGACGGCCAAGCTGCGGCGGCTGCAGCCCACCGACTGCTGACCGCCCCAGTCCCGACCCTCCGGTCCCCGAGCCTGTCGAGGGGTCGAACGCCGAGCTGTCGCCAGACCGGGACCCGCCGCTACGGCGTCCGCCGCCGCAGAGTGAGCGAGGCGAGCACCAGCGCGGCCACGAGGAATCCGAGCACGACCAGCAGAGGGCCGTAGACGTCCCACCGGGCATCCCCCGCCGTCACGGCGTTGATGGCATCGATCGCATAGCTGAGCGGCAGGACCTTGCTGATGGCGTACAGCGCGTCGGGCATCTGGTCGCGGGGCATGAACAGCCCGCCGAGCAGGATCTGCGGGAACACGATGAGCGGCATGAACTGCACCGCCTGGAACTCCGTGCGCGCGAACGCGCTCGCGAGCAGGCCCAACGCCATCCCGAGCACGGCATCGGCGACCGCGACGAGCCCGAGCTGCCACGCGGGTCCGTCGGTGTTCAGCCCGCACACCCACACGGCGAAGGAGACGGTCACGATCGCCTGGAGGAGGGCCATCAGCCCGAACGCGATCGCGTAGCCGACGATGAAGTCGCCCTTGCCGACGGGCGTCGTCATGAGGCGCTCGAGGGTGCCCGAGCGACGCTCCCGCAGCGTCGTGATCGATGTGATGAGAAACATGATGATGAACGGGAACAGCGCCAGGATCGGCGGCCCGTAGATGTCGAAGACGCCGTCCTGGTCGCTGAACAGCCAGGCGAACAGGCCCACGAGCAGGCTCGGCGCGATGAGCATGAGCGCGATCGACCGCGGGTCGTGGCTCAGCTGTCGGAGGACGCGTCCGGCGGTGGCGAAGGTGCGGATGCCGTTCACTCGGATGCCTCCTCTCGCGCTTCGCGTCGTGTTCGCGGATGGTGGCCGTGGGCGGCATCCTTCTCGATGAGGGCCAGGAAGGCGGCATCCGGATCCGACTGGCCCGTGTCTGCGAGCAGCCCGGCGGGAGTCGTGTCGGCGATGATCCGGCCGGCGCGGAGGAGCACGATGCGGTCGCAGCGGAGGGCTTCGTCCATCACGTGGCTGCTGACGATGATCGTGGCGCCGGCCGCCGCGACGGAGCGGAAGATCTCCCACAGCTCCGAGCGCAGCAGCGGGTCCAGCCCGACCGTCGGCTCGTCGAGCACGAGAAGCTCGGGCGTGCCGAGCATCGCGACGGCGAGCGAGACGCGCTTCTCCTGTCCGCCGCTGAGGGAGTCGACGGTCTGCCTGGCCTGGTCGGCGAGGCCGACCTGCGAGATGACCCGGTCGACGTCGGACGCCGGCGCGCCGATGATGCGGGCGAAGTAGCGGAGGTTCTGCTGGATCGTCAGGTCGCCGTACACCGAGGCGGCCTGCGTGTCGTACGAGACGCGGCGGCGCTGCACACGTGTTCCGGCGGGGTCGGAGAGCACGGTCACGGTGCCCCCGTCGACCTTCTGCACGCCGACGATCGAGCGCATGAGCGTCGTCTTGCCGCAGCCGGACGGGCCCATCAGCCCCGTGATCTGGCCGCGCGGGATGTCGAGGTCGAGGCTCTGGAACACCTCGATCTTGCCGCGGCGCACGTGCAGGCCGCGCACCTCGACGGCGTTCTCAGCCACCGTCGGCCTCGACGAAGTTATTCATCATGTGATGAATAGTGCGCTCCCCCGAGCGTCGGCGTCAAGCGTCAGTCTGTGAGGTACCGCTGCACGGTCGGCGCGATGCGGTCGATGAGGTCGTCGATGGATGCCGCGGCCACCGCCGGCAGCTTCAGGACGTGCCGCGCGATGAGGATGCCGGCGATCTGCGAGGCGACGAGGCTCGCGCGGAGCTCAGCGTCGGGCACGTCGAGCTCGGCGGCGATGCGGCCGAGCAGCTCGCGCGAGAGGAAGCTCGCGAGGAGCGGCGTCGCGAAGCGGTTGCCGAGCGCCGACCGAAGCAGCACGACGCCGCGCTTGCGGACGTCCGGTCGCTCCCACGCCTCGAGCACGTACCGGACGATGTGCTCGCCGAGCTCGTCGCGAGGGCCGGCCAGGATCGCCGGAACGTCGACGTCGGGTCGCATCGGCGCCCCGACCGCCTCGGCGAAGAGATCGGCCTTCGTGCCGAAGTAGTGGTGCACGAGGGCGGAATCCACGCCCGCCCGCGTCGCGATCCCGCGGATCGTCGCGCTGTCGTACCCGTGCTCGCCGAACTCCTCGACCGCCGACGTGAGGATGCGGTCGCGCGTGCCCGACTCACCCCCGCGCGGTCGTCCGCGCCGACGCGGCGTCGGGACGGCGTACTCGGGCATGGCGTCAGCCTAGAACGCGGACCGCCCCGAGTCGCGGGGACTCGGGGCGGTCTCGGTTGCGCGGCTGCGCCGTCCGGCCGTCAGCTCACTGCTCGACGGGCTGCGGCTCGTCGCGGCTCTCGTGCGCCATGATCGTCGGCTGCTCGGCATCCGACGTCACCTCGATCTTGCGCGGCTTGGCCTTCTCGCTCACCGGGATCGTGACGCTCAGGACGCCGTTGCTGTAGTTCGCCGTGATGCGTTCGGTGTCGATGCCCTGGCCGAGGTTGAGCTGCCGGAGGAAGCTCACCGCCTCGCGCTCGCGGGTGATCCACTTGACGCCTTCGCCCGTGGTCAGCGTGCGCTCGGCACGGATCGTGAGCAGCTGGCCGTCGACGTCGATGTCGACCGACCCCGGGTCGATGCCGGGCATGTCGGCCGTCAGGACGTAGTGGTCGCCGTCGCGGTAGAGGTCCATGGGCATGCGGCGGGGTCCGCGGCGCGCGTCGAGAAGGCTCGACGCGAAGCGGTCGAGGTCGCGGAACGGGTCGTACTGGGCCATTTCGTCTCCTTCTGGTGGGTTGTTCAGTCTGGTCTTCGGAAGTTGAGTCACATCGGCTCAACTACGCCCAGATTAGCACTCGACATACGAGAGTGCCAACGATTCGCCCATGGCGAACCACTCCTCCACAGGACGTCCGATTCAGAGGCGCCTCCACAGCCGCGGGAACCCCGCGGCAGCTGGCGACGCGGTCGATTGAGAGTGAGGGATGCCTCGCCCACCGCGATCGCTTCCCGACTCGCTCGACGACTCCTTCCGCATCGGCGACGCGGTGAGGGCCGGCGTCACGCTCGGACGCCTGCGTGCTCTCGACCTCGAACGGCCGTTTCGGGGAGTGAGAACGAAACGCATCATCGAGGCCTATGCCGCGGATGAGGACGAGAGTCCGCTCACGATCGACCGTGAAACCCGACGAGCCGTCATGCGCCGAGTCCGGGCCTATGCACTGGTGATGCCGCCCAACGCGTTCTTCGCGGGACGGACGGCTGCCGTCGCACAGCGACTGCCGGTCGAGCACGACCCCGGGGCCGACCTCTGTGTCGCGATGCACTCGCCCGCGCGCGGGCTGCGCGGCGGCGGCATCCGCGGAATCAAAGTATCCCCGAACCTCGCGAGCGTGCGGATGGTCGAGGATCTGCGGGTGACCAGTCCGGCGTCCACCTGGGCGATGCTCGCCGGTGAGCTGAGTCAGCGCGAACTCGTCGTCCTCGGCGATGCGATCGTTCGCGTTCCGCGCGACGCGACAGGCCGTCCGCAGCCAGGCCTTCGGCTGGCGAGCATCGACCAGCTGCGCCTGGCGGCGCGGGCGCCGTGGCGCCGACGACGCGCACTGCTCGAGGCGGCGCTCCAACAGATCCGGGTCGGAAGCATGTCGCCGCTCGAAACGGACTTCCGCCTGGGCGCTGCGGCCGAGGGCCTGCCCGAACCCGAGCTCGACGTCGAGATCCGCGAGGCGGGCGGCAGACTGCTGGGCATCAGCGACGCCGTGTATCGGGAACAGCGAACGATCGTCGAGGTCGAAGGGGACCATCACCGGACCACGAGGGCCCAGTGGAACCGCGACATCGAGAAGTACGCCGCATAGGCGGCCGCAGGATGGGAAGTGGTCAGGCTCACCTCCTGCAACATCCGCGCTGTGGCGCCGGAGGCTCCCCGGAAGCTGCGCGCGGTGCTCCTGCGTCGCGGCTGGCGACCCTAGCCATCCTATTCGGGGTCTCCTTCGCCGGAAATCACCCGCGCATACCCACACAACGCGACCCCAAACACACCGGGCCAGGAAGTTCGGGGGCCGCAACAGCGGGAATCGGCCGGGCGTTCCCGCACAACGCGACCCCGAACCCACCGAGCCAGGAAGATCGGGGGCCGAAACGGCGGGAATCATCCGGACGTTCCGCACAACGCGACCCCGAACCCACCGAGCCAGGAAGATCGGGGGCCGAAACGGCGGGAATCATCCGGACGTTCCGCACAACGCGACCCCAAACCCACCGGACCGGCGATCGCCGCGATAGGACGCAACTGAAACGCACGTCAGCACTCGATGACGTTGACCGCGAGGCCGCCCTCGCTCGTCTCCTTGTACTTGGTCGACATGTCGATGCCGGTCTGGCGCATCGTCTCGACGACCGCGTCGAGCGAGACGTAGTGCGAGCCGTCGCCGCGCAGGGCGAGGCGTGCCGCCGTCACCGCGGTCGAGGCGGCGATCGCGTTGCGTTCGATGCACGGGATCTGCACGAGACCGCCGACCGGGTCGCACGTCAGGCCGAGGTGATGCTCCATCGCGATCTCGGCCGCGTTCTCGATCTGCCGGTTGGTTCCGCCCATGACGGCGGTCAGCCCGCCTGCGGCCATCGCGCACGCCGACCCCACCTCGGCCTGGCACCCGCCCTCGGCTCCCGAGATCGAGGCGTTGGCCTTGAAGAGCGAGCCCAGCGCGGTCGCCGTGAGGAGGAATCGACGGATGCCTCGGCGGCGGTTCGCGTCCGCGATGAGCTCCTCGTCGACGACGTCGGGCGCGAGGGGTCCGAGCTCCCGGCGCGCCGCGAAGCCGAGCAGCGCGCTGCCGACGAGCTCGCCGTGCGGGGTCACGGCGTTGCCGATGCCCAGGCCCGAGTCGGCGAGGAAGCGCCACCAGTACATCGCGACGGCGGGAAGGATGCCGGCCGCGCCGTTCGTCGGCGCCGTCACGACGCGTCCGCCCGAGGCGTTCTCCTCGTTGACGGCGAGCGCGAAGGCGCCCAGCCATTCGCCGGGCAGCTCCCGGTGGCCGGCGGCCTCGGCGTCCTTCAGCTGCTCGGCGATGGCGGCGGCGCGGCGCTTGACGCGCAGCATCCCGGGCAGTTCGCCGCCGGCGGCGAGGCCCGCCTGGATGCACCCGGCCATGGCGTCCCAGATCGCGTCGAGGCCCGCGGCGACCTCCGCCTCGGTGCGCAGCGCCTCCTCGTTGAGGCGCGCGGCCTCCGCGATCGTCAGCCCGCGCTCGTCGCAGATCGCGAGGAGCTCCTCCGCAGTGTCGAACGTCAGGGGGAAGGGATGCGCCGCAACGCGCGGCGGCTCACCCTCGCGGCGGATGAAGCCGCCTCCGACCGAGTAGTACGTGTCCTCGGCGAGCACGGCGCCGGCGCCGTCGAGGGCGGTGAGCGTCATCGCGTTGGGGTGACCCGGCAGCCGCGTCCGGGGCGCGAAGACGATGTCGTCCTTCGCGAACGCGACGTCGTGGATGGCGTCGAGCCGGAGCGCGCCGCCGGGCCAGTCGTTCCACGTGCGTCGCACGGCCTCGGGCGCGACGGTCGCCGGGTCCTCCCCGCGAAGTCCCGCGACGACGGCATCGGGCGTGCCGTGACCGATGCCGGTCGCGCCGAGCGAGCCGTACAGCGTGCACGAGACCCGCACCGTGCCGGCGAGGGCGCCGGACTCCCGCAGGCGGACGACGAAGTCGCGGGCCGCCCGCATGGGACCGACCGTGTGGGAGCTCGAGGGTCCTACTCCGATGGAGAACAGCTCGAACGCCGAGACGTATGCGCTCACCCGACCAGTTTACTGACCGATCGTTCAGGCCGCGGGCTCCGGGATGCCCGTCGACACGCTTCGGAACCGCGGCCAGGCCGTCCGCCCGAAGCACGTCCCCGGAATCAGCGCGGCTGGAAGGCGATCAGCCCCACCGTGTTGCCCTCGGAGTCGCGGATGAAGGCCTGCCACTCCTCGTGGCCGGCAGGGCCGAGCGTGTCGTCCTCGTGCGTGAAGATGATGTGGGGCTTCGACACCATCTCGACCGCCGATCCCAGGCGCTCGAGCGTCTCGTGCACGTTCTCGACGCGCAGGTAGACCAGCGCGGTCGGGGCGTTGCGGTCGAGCAGCAGCCGGACGCCCTCGAGGTCGAAGAAGAGCAGCCCGGGAGGGTCGAACAGGCCGGTCGGCTCCGTCTCGAGCAGCCGGGAGTAGAAGCCGGCCGCACGCGCCAGGTCGTCGGCGTGCTGGGCGATCTGGACGAGCTGCACGGCGGTCCTCCCGCGGGCTGGGCGACGATTGACGCGGCTCACGCTAGCATCGCGGCACGGAGGGTGACATGACCCAGCTCCACGACGACGTCGCCGTCGACCAGGACTTCGCGCGGGCGCGCGCCGAGCAGGAGACCGGCCCGCTCGACGATCCTTTCGAGCGGCGGTTCGCGCAGCACTTCCCGCGGCTGCACGCGCTCTTCCGGCGCCTCTACGGCGACCGCGACGACGGACGGGAGGCCCTCGCCGACGTCGTGGCCCTCGCCGCGGCGAGCTGGCAGGCGCGTCCGCTCGAGCTGAAGGCGCGCGACGACCTGCGCGACGCCGATCCGGACTGGTTCCAGTCGCAGCGCATGCTGGGCGGGGTCTGCTACGTCGATCGCTATGCGGGCGGGCTGTCCGGCATCCGGGATCTGATCCCCTACTTCCAGGAGCTGGGGCTGACCTATCTGCACCTCATGCCGCTCTTCGAGAGCCCCGAGGGCAACAGCGACGGCGGGTATGCGGTCTCGAGCTACCGGCGCGTGAACCCGGCCCTCGGGACGATGGACCAGCTCGCCGCGCTCGCCGCCGATCTGCGTCTCGCGGGCATCTCGCTCGTGGTGGACTTCATCTTCAACCACACGAGCAACGAGCACGAGTGGGCGAAGCGGGCCGTCGCGGGCGACCCCGACTTCGACGAGTTCTACCTGATCTTCCCCGATCGGCGCATGCCCGACGCCTACGAGCGGACGGTGCGCGAGATCTTCCCCGACGACCACCCGGGCGCGTTCGTGCAGCTCGACGACGGTCGCTGGATCTGGGCGACGTTCTACCACTTCCAGTGGGACCTGAACTATGCGAACCCGGCCGTCTTCCGGGCGATGGCGGGCGAGATGCTGTTCCTCGCGAACCAGGGCGTCGAGATCCTGCGGATGGATGCCGTCGCCTTCATCTGGAAGCGACTCGGGACCGCGTGCGAGTCCCTCCCGGAAGCCCATCTGTTGCTGCAGGCCTTCAATGCGGTCCTGCGGATGGCGGCGCCGTCGCTCCTGTTCAAGTCCGAGGCGATCGTCCACCCCGACGAGGTGATCGAGTACATCTCACCGCAGGAGTGCCAGCTGTCGTACAACCCGCTGCAGATGGCGCTCACGTGGGAGTCGCTTGCGACGCGCGATGCGCGGCTGCTGCAGAAGGCGCTCGACGAGCGTCACGCCCTTCCGCCCGGCACGGCGTGGGTCAACTACGTCCGCAGCCACGACGACATCGGGTGGACGTTCGCCGATGAGGATGCCGCGGAACTGGGCATCGAGGCGTACCCGCATCGCCGATTCCTCAACGACTTCTATGTCGGCCGCGCACCGGGGACGTTCGCACGCGGTGTGCCCTTCCAGGAGAACCCCAAAACGGGCGACGCCCGCGTCACCGGCACGACCGCGTCGCTCGCCGGAATCGAGGCGGGCGATGCCGGCGGCGAGGATCGCGTCGTCCTCGCCCACGCGCTCGCGCTGTCGACCGGCGGCATCCCGCTGCTGTACCTCGGCGACGAGCTCGCGCAGCTCAACGACTACTCCTATGCCGACGACCCCGACACGGCGGGCGACAGCCGGTGGGTGCACCGCCCGCGGCGGCCGGATGCGGCGCTCGCGCAGACCGACACGCCCGCGGGCCGCGTGTTCCGGCGTCTCGCGCAGCTCGTCGCGGCGCGGCAGGCGACGCCGGAGCTCGCCGGCAACGCCCTCCTGCGCTTCGACACTCCGCTGCCGTCGGTCGTCGCGTTCCAGCGCCCCGGCCTCGAGCTGCTGGCCGACCGCATCCTCGTGGTCGCGAACGTCGGCGACGACGCGGTGCACCTCGACCCTCTGACGCTGTCGGGCTTCGCGCGGGACGCGGTCGACGTCGTCACCGCGGAATCGATCGAGCTCGATGCAGGTCTCGACATCGCCGCACACGGGTTCGTGTGGTTGCGGGTGCGTCCGTTGTGGTGAGCCTCCAACGATCCCCGGATCTGTTGCCTCCTTGCACAAACGGGACGCAACCTCAAGGGGGTGCATGATCGCCCTCGGCAAGGCCAGAGTCGGAACATGACCGCATTGGCTGTGATTCTGCTCATCGTCGGAGTCGTTCTGCTTCTCTTCGGAGTGTTCGTCTCCGCGGCGAAGTTCCTGCTGTGGATCGGCATCGTCATCCTGATCGTCGCCATCATCATCGGGCTTCTTCGCTACATCAGACGCGGCGCATAACCGCACCACACCCCCGGAATGAGGCGAGGGAGTCCAGGACTGGACTCCCTCGCTTCGTATGTGCACGATGGGATGACGTGCTCATCGGCGCCGGCGACGGCGGATTGCAGAGGTCCACATGCTCTTCGTGCTCTACATGCTCCTGCTCGTCGGCGGCATGTTCGTCCTCGGCATCTCGTTCGCCCTCCCCGCCTTCCAGGCGCTCGCCTTCGTCGTGGGCCTCCTCATGGTCGTCGCCGCCGTCGCCGTTCCGATCGCGGCCACGGCGAGCCAGCGGCGGGGCTGATCACCCGGATTCTGCACGCGGTCCACAAAGGACTACCGTGGGTCGCACACCCCGACCCACCTCTTCGCCATGCCCTCTGCCTCCACTCCCCCGCGCGTGAGCGTCGTGGGCGCCGGACGACTGGGCACGGCGATCACCCGGGCCCTGCGATCCGCGGGCGTGGAGACGCACGGGCCGGCGGGGCGAGGCATCCCTCCCGCGCAGGCGGATGTCGTGCTGCTGTGCGTTCCGGATGAAGAGATCCGGGATGCCGCGCACGCGGCCCGGGGCAGTGCACGGCTCATCGGTCACACGTCGGGCGCCTCGACCCTCGTCGAGACCGACGTCGACTTCGGCATCCACCCCCTCGGGTCGTTCCTCGGCGCGGAGGACCTCGCGCAGTTCCGGGCCCTGGGATGCGCGATCGCCGGCCGCTCGCCGGAGGGTCTCGACGCGGCCGAGTCGATCGCGCGAGCGCTCGGCATGACCGCCTTCGCCATCGACGACGACGCGCGGCCGAGCTACCACGCCGCCGCTTCCGTCGCATCCAACTACCTCGTGACGCTGCAGGCCGCCGCAGAGCGACTCGCGGGAGCCGCGGGCCTCGAGCCCGCCCAGGCGCGCGCCCTCTTCACGCCGCTCGTGCGGGGCACGGTCGAGAACTGGGCGGCCCACGGACCCGCGTCCGCGCTGACCGGACCGATCGCCCGCGGCGATGAGCGCACGGTCGCGCGACAGCGCGCAGCCGTCGCCACCGGGGCGCCCGACCTGCTCGACCTGTTCGACGTGCTGGCGACCCACACCCGCGTGCTCGCCGCCCACGCGGGCGCCCTCGCCGACGGCGCGCCCGCCGCCCGGAAGGAATCCGCTTCGTGAAGATCGTCCGCACCCGCGCCGAGGTGCGCGCCGAGGTCGCCGCCACCCGCGGGCGGGGCGGGCTCGTCGGGCTCGTCCCCACCATGGGCGCCTTCCACGAGGGCCATCTGTCGCTCATCCGGCAGGCGCGCGCCGAGAGCGACCTCGTGGTCGTCTCGCTCTTCGTCAATCCGACGCAGTTCGGGCCGAACGAAGACCTCGCCGCGTATCCGCGCGACGAGGAGCGCGACGCACGCCTCGCCGAGGAGGCGGGCGCCGACGTGCTGTTCGCCCCGCCCGTCGACGAGGTCTACCCGGCGGGCTTCGCGACCACCGTCCACGTCGCGGGCCTCACCGACGTCATGTGCGGCGCGTCCCGCGGCGCTCAGCACTTCGACGGGGTCGCGACGGTCGTGACGAAGCTCTTCCAGATCGTGGCGCCGGACGCCGCGTACTTCGGCCAGAAGGACGCCCAGCAGGTGCTCGTCGTGCGGCGCCTCGTGCGCGACCTCGACATCCCTGTGCGGATCGTCGCATGCCCCATCGTCCGCGAGCCCGACGGCCTCGCGATGAGCTCGCGCAACGTCTACCTCGACCCTGCGGCGCGTCAGCAGGCGACGGCCCTCAACCGCGCGCTCACCGCGGGGGCGGATGCCGTCGCGCGCGGCGAGACCCGTTCCGAGGACGTGCTGGGCGCGGCGCGGGCCGTGCTCACGGCATCCGGGATCGACCCCGAGTATCTCGACCTGCGCTCCGGCGACGACCTCCGGACGCTGGATCGCGTCGAGGAATCGGCCCTTCTCGCCGTCGCCGCCCGTGTGGGCTCGGCACGGCTCATCGACAACCGGATACTGGAGGTGCGATGATGCGCCACACCCGACCCACCCGGCGGACGGCATGAGCGCCCGCCCCGAGGCATCCGCTCCTCGTCAGAAGGTGTCACTGACGTCCCTCGCCGCCCAGAAGCGCAGGGCCCAGCCGATCGTCATGGTGACGGCCTACGACTATCCGAGCGCGCAGATCGCTGAGGCAGCGGGCGTCGACATCGTGCTCGTCGGGGACTCGGGCGCCATGACCGTGCTGGGCTACGACAGCACCGTGCCGATCACGGTCGACGAGATGCTCGTGCTGACCTCCGCTGTGCGGCGGGGGCTGAAGACCCCGCTCCTCGTCGCGGATCTCCCCTTCGGCTCGTACGAGGTGTCGGACGAGCAGGCGGTCGCGACCGCCCAGCGGTTCGTCAAGACGACCGGGTGCGACGCCGTGAAGATCGAGCGCGGCGGCACGACGGTGGATCGGGCGCGCGCCATCGTGGCGGCCGGCATCCCGGTCATGGGCCACGTGGGCCTCACTCCGCAGACGGCCGTCGCGATCGGGGGCTATCGCTCCCAGGGCCGCACGGCCGAAGACGCGCTCGAGCTGTCCCGCAGCGCCGTCGCCCTGCAGGAGGCGGGATGCTTCGCCCTGGTTTTCGAGGCGATCCCGAGCGAGGTGACGAAGGCGGTCATGCCGAAGCTCGACGTGCCCGTGATCGGGATCGGCGCCGGCCCCGGCACCGACGGACAGGTGCTCGTGTTCCACGATCTCCTCGGCATCTGGGATGGACAGCCGGCCCGCTTCGTCAAGCGCTACGCCGACCTGCGCACCGAGATGGTCGCAGGCGTCGCGGCCTACGCCGACGACGTGCGCACCGGTGCGTACCCCGGGCCGGAGCACGGGTACTCGGCGGATGCGGACGAGATGGCGCGGCTCCGCGCGCTGCTCGACGACGGCCCAGCCCAGAACGAGGCACCGCGCCTGCCGTAGCGTCACGCGAGGTGGGCATCACGAGCGCTCGTACGAGCCGCCAGGTGCTGCTGTCCCGCCTCGCCGCCCGTGCGTCAGTCGCGTTCGCGGAGGGATGACGGGCGGAAGGTCTCACCGGCGGCGAGCCGAGTCGCGGCCCCGGGGTCGTGCGCCGGCAGCAGCACGATCGGCTCCTGTGCCGCGAAGGCCTTGATCCTGCGGAGCTGCTCGATCGCGAGCCGAGGCCGGGTGTTCACGCCGTCGGTGAGCTCCCGGTCGAGCAGCTCCTGCGCATACGTGACGTCGCCCCCGACCAGATAGGTCGCGGCGTCGCCGAACACCACGACACTGAGGTGTCCGGGAACGTGACCGGGGGTCGGCACCGCGACGACCCGGCCGTCGGCGGTGAGGGGATACGTCTTCGCCCACGGTCCGAGCCGACCTCCCGTCGTGCGCAGGATCTCGGGGCGGAAACCGGGGGGCCAGTGCTTCGGCAGGGCTCCCTCGAGCGTCGCGCGGAAGGGCCGACGGAAGGCATCCCAGTGCTCCCTGGCCAGGAGGACGGGCGGGCCGACGACATCGCCGAGTCCGTCCGCGTGGTCGTGGTGCAGATGCGTGAGCACGACCGCGCGCAGATCGGCCGCGGCCATGCCTCGCCGAGCGAGGAGCGAGCCGATCCCCTCGTCGGGGCCGACGTGGATGTCGACGCAGCGGCGGAAGAACGGGTGCCATCGCGGCGTCCAGCCCCTCTCCGTCGCGTGCGGGGACTCCCCCGTGTCGACGAGGATCGGCCCGTCGGGATGCTCGATGAGGTACGCATTGATGGGGAGGAGCGGGGTCCAGTCCCGGTCGCCGAACAGCATCCTCATGCGCCGCAGCACCACCGGTCTCGTCGCAGACTGCGTCAGCTGGCTCGGCCGGATGCGGATGCTCCCGGTCTGCAGGATGCTGACGGTGACCGCCACGAGTCCTCCCCCGTCGCAGGGATCAGCCGATGATCGTCACCGAGTAGCCGCCGGCGTCCTTCCGCTCGGGGTCGGTGTGCGAGAACCGCAGCAGGTGCGCGAACGGACCGACCTCGGCGAGCGCTCCCGCAAGGTCGCGGGCCGTGAGCTCCTTCACGCCCCACAGCCGCACGATGCCCTCGACGAGCGCATCGCCGGCCTCGCCCTTGAGCACGACGCCGAGCTTGTCGTACCGGTCGGGCCCCATGCGCTCGATGAGTCGGCGGGTGCCGAGCGGACGCGAGAAGGGATGCGTGGTCCGCCGCAGTTCGCGGCCAGGAAGCGACTCGGGCGTGATGAGGCCGAGCTCGACCGCCATCGCCCAGACGCGCGCGCTGTCGGCCACGAGCCAGCCTCGACCCGTCTGGAACATGGTCAGCAGATGCGTGCCGGCCGCGCCCATCGGAACGCCGCGCAGCAGCGCCTTCGGGGCCCGGAGCTTCTCGACCGGGCCGAACTCGGTGCGGGTCGCGCCGAGCGCGCCGCGCAGGAGGGCCCAGACGGCCCCTCCCCCGTGCACGAGCTCGAGCGTGCCGGTGCGCGTGACCATCGCGCCGAGGGTGAAGAGGATGCTCTTCGCCTCGGCGGGACCGGCGAGGATCTGCAGGTTCCGCTGCCCGACATGCCGGTCGTGGTTGGCGTCGAGCGTGCCGCTCCAGGCATCCAGCGGGCATGAGACGCTCGCCATGAGGCACTCGTGCCCCGTGAGGTCGGGCGGGATGTGCCAGGGCTCGTCGAGCTCGACGAGCTGCATCGCGCCCGGCTTCGTGCGGTCGTCGAGGTTGACCATCGCGCCGCCGATCGGCTGCGGCTGGTAGGCGGGGTTGCTCGGATCGCCGCCGAAGAACCCGGGGTTCACATACCAGGCGCGCACGTGCACTCCGATAGCGGGCAGGAGCCCGAGGTTCCACACGCGCACGAAGACGCGGTAGCTGCGTCCCGCCGTGGGGTTGACGACGAGCTGACTCGCGTCGAACGGACCCGAGAACGACGCATCGATGAGCAGCAGGTCGGGCGACTCCCAGCACGGGATCGAGGGCCAGGTCGGCCGCGCGCCGCGGTCGCCGGGGCTGTAGGCGCGGATCAGGAGATAGGGGTAGACGTCCTCACGGTGCGGGCGACGCTCCTTGCCGATCTCGCGGATGAGCACCTCCGCGGCGTGGCGGTTGTCGTCGTTCGGCTTCCAGTTCGGGTCGAGGTCGCCCTTCGGTGGATCCTCGTGTCCGAACGAACCGGGAGGATCCTCGCCGCGCTGCGCGGCATCCTCCTTCTCCGAGAGCACGGGATGCCGGTCGTCGTCGTCGCGAGGCATGGCTCAGCCCCTCCCGTTCAGGCGTTCGCGCCACTTCGGGTCGGTGTTGGGGTCGTGGCTCCCCTGTTTGATGCACGTGTCGGGCCCCTTGCCGGGGACATAGTGCACGTTGAGGTCCTGCGCCTCGACGTACCAGCGGTTCGGCTGGGCGGGGAAGTCGTGGTCGGCGTGGAAGAGCTGCGGCGACGTGCACGGGAGCGGATAGCTGTAGTCCTCCGACCCGACCGCGTTGATGTCGGGCACGGCCGTGCTCTTGCTGCGATCCCAGTCCCACGTGTGCCACGCGTAGCCCCGGTCGGAGTCGAGGTTGAAGTCGGGTACCGAGTACTCCGCCGCGCCCGCCGCCGCGTCGGCGGCCATGCGCCCGACGAGGTAGACGCCGTAGTCGACGGGTGCGCCGAGATGCTGGTCGAGCGGCAGATGCACGTCGAGCGTGCTCTCGGTGTCCGCGGGCGTCGCGGCCTTCTCGAGGTCGGCGCGCGCCCCGTCGTGGCCGGCGAGCATCGAGAGCAGGATCGTGGACTGCGCCCCGACGACGTACGGGCCCACGTGCGTTCCCTTGCCCTCCTGCGCGACACCCGCGCCGGCTTGATTGGTGAGGGGATAGCGCCAGGGCGCGACCCACTCCGACGCCTTGAACTCGTCGCCGGCGGCATCCGCCCGGTAGCGCAGCGGAGCCGTGAGCCCGAGCGCTCCGGTGAGGTCGGGGCGGCTGATCGCCGACGGCAGGTCGCGCACGATGCCCCGCGGATAGGCGTGGTCGAGTCCCTGCGGGTCGCTCGAGGTGAGACGGCCGGATGGCTCGGTGATCGGCGGCGGCGCCGTCGGCATGCCCATCGGATTGTCGAGCGCCGACGCGATGTCGTAGGTGCCTTCGCGCCCGAGTGTCGTGAGACCCGGGTTGATCTCACCGGGCTTCGGCATCGCGAACCCCGACATCACGAGCGCCCGGCGGGCGAGCAGGTAGAGATTCCAGGCCGGCACGATGACGGCCCAGTACACGACCTCGCGGGCGGGGAACGTCGTGATGTCGACGATGAGTCCCGGCAGCACGGTGACGAGCCACACGATGACCTGCCCGAGGTACACGACCCACGCGAAGAGGGCCAGGAGCAGGTCGAGCAGCGTGAACGAGTCGTCGTCGTCGACGTCGGCGCCCCGCGAGGGATCGTCGTCGATGCCCGCTCCCCCGCCGCCCGGCGGCGTCGGGAAGGAGTGATCCGTGAAGACGCTGGGCGGCGGCGGGAGCCGGAGGCTGATGGCGTCGGAGCTCGTCATCTTGAGGTAGCGGTAGACGATCTCCCACATCTCGGCCATCGCGGCCTCGTTCGGGCGTCCGTCGGGCTGGCCGGTGACAGGGTCGGTCGCCGAGAACGGCGGGTCCTGCAGGAGGATGTGCGGCCCGTCGGCCCCGTACACGTCGGCCATCGCCTCGAGCAGCCCCTCCATGAGGTGGTCGGGCAGCGGCCCGGTGTCGAGGTCGAAGAAGGTGTGCCGGCTCGCCGTCCCGGTCGGCCCGTCGCTGTCGTCGTAGGCGGGGAAGCCCGTCCAGTAGTCGTAGGCCGGCGCGTCGTCCCGTCCGTTGTACGGCGCGTCGTCGCGGTGCCGGAACGCGAGCCGGAAGTGCAGCGCCGACGTGCCGTACTCGCCGTAGAGCGGTCCGGGATGCCGCGCCCCGTAGTTCTCCGAGTCCATGTGGTTCTCGACCAGGTGGTGCCGCTGCCAGTGGTCGCGATACGGGCCGCCGGCCTTCGCGTTCGTGAAGGGATGCCCCGTCACATCCGTCGCGCAGTGCGAGAGCCATCCGACGGCGAAGGCGATCCGGGCTTCGGCATCCATCCGCTCGTCATCCGTGGATGCCGCGGCCAGCGCGTCCTGGGCCTGCCGGAACAGCACGTACGGGAACTGGTACGTGCGCCGGTAGTGGAACATGTCGGACCAGTAGAAGGCGTCGTCGCCGAAGCCCTGCGGCACGCCGGACGTGAGCACGCCGAACCAGTCGCCCATCTCGGCGAGCAGTCCCTTGAACGCCGACATGATCGCCGACGTGAGCTCGTCGAGCACCTGCGCGAGCTGCGTCGAGAGCCCGCCCGTCAGCTGCGAGGCGAGCTGCGAGTTGTTCGTCGAGATGGGGTCGATCCAGTTCTCCCACTTGCCCACGAACTCGGAGTCGACGATCTCCCAGACATCGAGCGCCCACTGCACGACCTGCCGGATCACCTGGCCTGTCGTGTTCTTGAAGTCGGGCAGCAGATAGAAGACGTCGGGGCCGAGCGACCCCAGCGCGAGGTAGTTGCGCCACGTATGGCAGTGCTCGCCGATCGTCTGGGCGTCGGCGGCCGACACGGGGAACCCCGGCGGGATGTCCCCGTCGCGCAGCCTGCCGGCGGTGTCGTGCGCCGCCTCGAGATGGACATACCAACCAGGCATCGCCGCCTCCTTGCCCCCGCAGAAAAAGCGCCGGCCCGGCGGCCTGCACCGACCGGACCGGCGCCAGAGTATGCCCGGTGAGAGGCCCGCACAAGACGCCCGACACGCAGGGCACGTCACGCCGCGCGGGGGTCAGGGGACGGCATCCACCCGATGCCTCGACCTCGCCTCCGAGAGCAGCACCATCGCGACGATGATGACGGCCATCGCCGCGACGGCCCAGATGGCGGGGACGACGAGCGCCGCGACCCCGACGACGAGCGAGAGGGCGATCGAGGGCACGGCCCATGGCAGGACCCGGCTCCACGGGGTGCCGTAGCGGAGGGAGATGACGGCGTTCGTGCCGTAGAAGAGGACGATCCCGCCCGCGAGCGAGGCCGCCGCCGACGCGGGGAGCGCCTCGCCCGGGTCGTCGATCGCGAGCGAGACGGCGCCGGAAAGCATCATGATGCCGACGACCAGGGCGAACGGGAGGAAGGCGACGGTCTCGACGATGCCGCGGGCGTCACCGCGCGCGACGAGCTGCTCGAGCCCCGCGCGCATCGTGTCGATGCCGAACATGAACATCGCCCACGCGATGCCCGCGACGATCACGAAGGCGCAGAGTGCGACGACCGCGGAGGAGAGGGTCATCGTCGCCGACAGGGCCACGACGATCGCGAGCACCGACTCGCCGAGCGCGATGATGACGAGCGTGCCGAAGCGGTCGGCGAGGTGCTCGACGTTGATCGCACCCAGTCGCCGCAGCAGCCCCGGCGACGATACGACGAGCAGCGTGATCTCGATCGCGATGGCGAGCCCCCAGAGCACGAACCGGTAGGGCGATGGGACGAAGGCCGAGACGAGCCACAGCAGCGCCGTGCCGCCGTTGTAGAGGAGGACCCGAAGGCGTGAGGTGCGGCCCGTGCTCCAGCTGCGCCGCACCCAGAGGGCGAGCATGACACTGCGCAGCGCCGCGTTGCCGAGGGCGAACAGCCAGGCGCGCTCGCCGATCGCCTCGGGCGCGGCGACCGCCATCGCGCCGACGGCCGCCATCGCCGCGAGCATGTAGCCGGCGAGCGCACGCCGCGACAGGCCCACCTGGATGTTGATCGTGAAGGTCAGGTTCACCCACGACCACCACACGGAGGCGAAGAGCGCGAGGAAGACGCCGAGTCCCGCGAACGTCGGGTCGTGGTGCATGCCGGCCGACAGCTGACCGATGAGCGCGACGAACACGAGGTCGAAGAAGAGCTCCATCCAGTCCGCGCGCGACGCATCCCGCTCGTGGATACGCGAAGACGCGGGCCGGCGGTGCATGGCGACCATCATGCCTCGACCCCGGCGAGCGGGGGATGCCTCCCCTTCGGCGAAGAGGATCGGACTGTCGCGGAGGCCCGCGCTGCGGCATCCTGAGTACGTCGCCGGCGGAAAGGGGTGGCGATGGCGTTCCACAGCATCAGCACCCTCGAGTCGTGGGTGGCCGAGTTCGAGCGGCTCGGCTATCCGCTCCATGGCGCCATCCGGGTCATCGTGCAGGACGGGGAGGCGGGCGCCGACACCGGCCTCGTCGCCATGCGGATGTTCGATTCCCCGACAGAGATCTACATCGAGCCGCCCACCGAGAGCCGGCCGGAGTGGACCGTCATGTTCGAGCCGCGGACCGAGCCCGTCCGGCTCGGAGCATCGGCGGTGAAGGCCCTGGCGAGCGAGCTGGCCACCCTGTCGGCGCTGTGCGCGTTCCTGCAGCAGAAGTCGGAGGCGATCAGCCGCTACACGCCGTGAGCGTCAGGATTCGGGCGGGCGCGGAGGTGCGAACTGCTTGACGCCCTGCTCCACGACGATCCGCACGAGCTGGGTGCCGGGCACGAAGAGATTGACGGTCTCGACGCCCACGTCGAGGAGGAACTTCGGCTCGAGCACCTTGCCGAGGTACTGCTCGAACGTCGCCCCGTCCGGGCGCGTGCTGCCCGTGAGCCCGTCGAACTCGATGACGGCCTCCTTGCCGCCGTGCCGATAGCGGAAGGCGTACACCGGCCGGTAGACGAGGTCGACGAGGTCGACGGTCACGCGCTCCTCCAGGACGCGGTCGGCGTCGATCTTGCCGATCGCGGCGGCCATCGCCTCGCGGACGAGCATCGACGACTTGGCCTGGGGAGGCACGACGACGGTGCCGGACGTCGCCTCTGCCGCGAGCACCTCCGCGTCGACGACCGAGCTCGGGAACTTCTCGTACGCGACGAGCGCGGGGTCCTGCGCGCTCGTGAGGCCGTCGAACACGAAATCCTTCGCGGTCTCGTCACGGCACGACTCCAGACCGGTCAGCACCATGCGCCCGTCGGCGACGGCGATCGTCTCCCCCGCGATCTGGACGCTCTCCACGCTCGTCGCCACGGGGACCGTGTACGTGCGGGTGCGCTCGTAGGCCGCGACCCGCGAGACATGCAGGCGCCAGAACGGCTGCAGCCGGCGCTCCCGGTACACGCATTCGTAGTCCTCGGAGGTGGCGCGGTTGAGCAGTCCACTGAGCTTGGCACCGGTGCCGAAGGCGTCGGCGCGGCGTGACCACGCACGGCCCTCGGCGTGATCGAGGCTGAAGCGCTCGGCCAGCAGGACGATGCGCTCCTCGGCGATCTCGACCTCCATGTCGGCGCCCCCTCTCGATGTCGGGGTCAGCATACGACCGGTGCGGCAGGCGGGATAGGCCCGGTCAGCCGCCCAGTTCGGCCGGGTGCGTCAGTCGCCACCAGCTGGTCGGCGGGCGGATGCTTCCCTCGATCACGACCGGAGCCGTCGCCGTGTTCGGGCCGGCGGTCCAGGTGATGCTGCCGACGACTTCGCCCTCCTCGTACTCCACCGGGGTCGTCGTCGTCATCGTGACGGTGATGGGCGTGTCCGACCACGTGAAGATCTCCGCGTCCGCGCCCACGACGAGCCCGGCGGTCGAGCCCCACGCGGTCGTGAAGGACCCGAGCCTCTGCCCGCGCGTCGCGAGCGGCACCGTGTGGAAGCCCGCGCGGATGCTGTCGAGGAGCCTGAGCACATCCTGGTTGACGGAGTCGTGCGTGGCGCCGCCGAGCATGACGCCCGTCACCGCGAGCGGCTGCGCCGCGCCGACGTCGAGCGAGGCGGTGTAGAGCAGGTTGAACGCGCCGTCGCCGAGGTTTCCCATCTTGAGCCCTGTTACGCCGCCGGTGCCGAGGAGGTCGTTGGTGTTGGACATCCCGCCCGCACCGGGGACGGACAGCGACTGGGTCGCGGCGATCTTCGCGATGACGGGGTTGGCTGCGGCGATTTTGCCGATCGCGATCAGGTCGGCCGGCGTGCTCGTGTTGCGCGGGCTGATGCCGGTCGGCTCGACGAGCGTCGTGGCCGTGAGTCCGTTCGCGGCGAGCCACGTGCGCGCAGCGGAGAGGAACGCGCCCTGCGAGCCGAAGGCCCACGTCGCGACGGCCTCCGCGTAGTTGCACGCCGACGGGATGAGCATCGTCGCGAGCGCGTCGCGCTCCGACATCGTCGTGCCGATGGGCATCGGCATGATGGTCGCGCCCATGACGTAGTACTTGTCGTACAGGTCGTGCGCGGCCTTGCCGAACGTGATGGTCGGCCCGGGATCGTCGGCGCTCGCGAGAGGCTTGGCCTCGAGGACGACGAGCGCCGTGATCAGCTTGCTGATGCTCGCGATGGAGCGAGGGTCCGCCGAGCCGCTCGCCGCCCAGATGCCGCCGGCGTCCGCGCCGAGATAGTCGTCGCCGCCCGAGACGCTGAGCGCCGCCGACCCCTCGGCGGGGAGCGCGAGCGCGACGGCCGCCGCCGGCTTCGGCGCGGCCGGCGTCTGCGCGGTGGCCGCGGGAGCAGACAGCGGCGCGGTGAGCGCCCATCCCGTGTAGCCGCCGGCCGCGGCGAGCACGACGACGATCATGATCGCGACGATCAGCAGGGCTCGCCGTCGCCGCGTGCGACGGAGCGTCAGATCGACGTCGTCGAGGGCGTCCGGCCCCTGGCGCAGCAGCTCCGCCAGATCGGCGAACTCGTCAGGCAGCTGATCGTGCGTCGTGATCGCGGTCTCCCGTCCGAAGGCTGAATCTCATGATGCCCGAGCGGCGGGGGTCTTGCGACGCGGCCTGTGGAGTGCGACTCTGCAATCAATTCCACAAGCGTGGAATTACCCGGTCCGAAGGACTCGACATGGCCGCATCCCGAGCAGCCGCCCCGCACGCCGACGACGCTCTCGTGCGGGATCTCGCGCGCCTCTCGCACGCGGATCTCGCGGCGGTCGGCGGCAAGGCCGCGAATCTCGGCGAGCTCATCCGCGCCGGCTTCACCGTGCCGCCCGGGTTCTGCATCACGACCGAGGCGTATCGCCGAGCCGTCCGCGGCACTGCGGTCGAATCCGGCGCGCTCGCGGACGCCGCCGCCGCGCGGGCCGCCGTGCTCGCCGCCCCCTTCCCGCCGGAGGTCGCCGAGGCCGTGCGGCACGCGTACGCGAGCCTCGAGCCGCACGGTGGACCTGTGGCCGTGCGCTCCTCGGCGACGGCGGAGGACCTCCCGGGTGCGAGCTTCGCCGGCCAGCAGGACACGTACCTCGACGTCGCCGGCATCGACGCCGTGCTCGATGCCGTGCACCGGTGCTGGGCGTCGCTGTGGACCGACCGGGCGGTCGCGTACCGCTCCGCCCAGGGGATCGACGGCGCCGGTGTCGCCCTCGCGGTCGTCGTGCAGCGGATGGTGGATGCCGAGGCCGCCGGTGTGCTCTTCACCGCCGACCCGGTGACGGGTCGCCGACGCCAGGCGGTGCTCGACGCGGCGCGCGGGCTCGGCGACGCCGTCGTGTCGGGATCGGTCGACCCCGACCGCTTCGTCGTCGACACCGCGAGCGGGCGCATTCTCGACCACCGGCGCGGCGGCGACGAGGGGTCCGGTCTCAGCGACGAGCAGGTACGATCGCTCGCCTCCCTGGGCGACCGCGTCGAGGACGCGTTCGGAAGTCCCCAGGACATCGAATGGGCGATGGATGCCGCGGGCCACGCCTGGCTGACGCAGACGCGTCCGATCACGACGCTGTATCCCGTGCCCGTGCGGGATGCGCCCGCTCCCCCCGGCGAGACGCGTCTGTACTTCTGCGTGAGCCTGGCGCAGGGGCTCCACCGCCCGATCACCCCGATGGGCGTCGCCGCCTTCCGCGTCATCGGCGCCGGGTTCCTCGATCTCATCGGACGCCGGCCCGTCCGCATCGTCGACGGCCCCGGCGGCTTCGCCGTGGGCGGCGACCGCATCTTCCTCGACGGCACGCCCATCGTGCGCTCCGCCGTTGGTCGGGAGATCTTCCCTCGCGCTCTCGACGTCATGGAGGCACGCTCGGCGGTCGTCCTGCGCGGGCTCTTCATGGATCCGCGGTTCTCGGTGCTGCCCGGATCCCGGCGGCGCTTCGTCCGAGGATTCCTGCACCTGGCCGCCCGCATCCGTCTGCCGCTCGTCGCCGTGCAGGCGCTCGTCAGCCCCGACGCGGCCCAGCGCCGCGTCCGGCGCCTGGTCGAGGACGTGCGCGCACTGAGCGTGCCCGCGGGCTCCGACATCCCCGCCCGCGTCGACGCCGTCGTCGACCTCCTCTTCCGCATGATGCCGCTCGCACCGCGGAGCCTCCCCGGTGCGGGGGTCGGGTTCGCGATGCTCGGGATGGCGCGGCGCCTGCTCGGCGACTCGGTGCAGCCCGGCGACCTGCAGACGGTGCTCCGCAGCCTTCCCGACAACGTCACGACCGAGATGGACCTCGAGCTGTGGCGCGTGGCCCTCGGCGCGCGCGCCGACGACGAGTCGGCCGCGGCGCTCAGCACGCAGACGGCGCGGGAGCTCGCCGACCGCTACCGCGACGGCATCCTGCCGGTGGTGCTGCAGCGCGACATGAGGCGATTCCTCGCCCGCTACGGCCACCGCGCCGTCGCCGAGATCGACCTCGGGATGCCCCGCTGGTCCGAGGACCCCGCACACCTCTTCGGCGTCCTCTCGGGGTACCTGCGGCTCGACCCCGACGCCGACACGCCGGAACGGCATTTCGCGGACGGCGCGCATGCCGCCCGCGCCATGGTCCTGACGCTCGTCGGCCGGGCGCGCCGGCGCGGGGCGGTCCGCGCCGCCGCGGTGCGCTTCTGCCTCCGACGGGCCCGCGCGCTCGTCGGGATGCGGGAGATGCCGAAGTTCCTCGTCATGATCGGGCTCGGCAAGGCCCGTGCCGCGATGGTCCAGATCGGCGAGCAGCTGGCCGCCGCAGGCCGGATCGCGGCGGCGGATGACGTGTTCTTCCTCGACTTCACCGAGACGCAGCGCGCGGCCTCCGGCGAGGACCTCCGAGCGACGATCGCCGAACGGCGCGAGCGGTACGACGCCGAGCTGGCACGGCGCCATGTGCCGCGCATGCTGCTCTCCGACGGCACCGAGCTCGAGGCCCTCGCCACGACGGCACCCGCGGCGGGTGCGCTTCGAGGCACTCCTGCGTCGGCGGGCACCGTCACGGCGACGGCCCGCGTCATCCTGGACCCCGTCGGCGCCCAGCTCGAGCCGGGGGAGATCCTCGTGGCCCCCTCGACCGACCCGGGGTGGACGCCGCTGTTCCTCACGGCGGGCGGCCTCGTGATGGAGATGGGCGGCGCCAACAGCCACGGCGCGGTCGTCGCGCGGGAGTACGGCATCCCCGCGGTCGTCGGCGTTCCCGGGGCTGTGGAGGCCATCGCGACCGGTGACGAGGTGACCGTCGATGGCGCCGGCGGCCTCGTCACCCTCGCGTCATCCGTCACGGCGCGCGCCGAGGAGCGCGCGCCGTGACGCCCACGTCCTGAACTAGCCCGTGGTCACCCCGCTCCCATGCCGCTGCAGCCACCCCACATCCCGTGGCGGTCGGCGGCGACATCCGCGACGGTGAGGACGTCGCCGCCGAGCGTCACGATGTAGGCCGTGTCTCCGACGAACGAGAGCGACGTGGGCCGATCCAGGCCGGCGACGATCTGCGTGAAGGTGCCGTTGCCGTTGACGCGCAGCAGCTCACCGCTGTTCGGCAATCCGGGCGACCCCGGGTCGACCATGCCGGGCGAGTCGCCCTGCGAGAGGGCGTAGAGCCCGCAGGAGGCCGCCTCGACGTCGACGATGAGGCTGTAGCCCGCCGCTACGACACGCTCGGCAGGGTGCTTCACGCCGAGGGCGACGACCCGCCCGTCCGCGGGGTTGTGCGGGATCGGTCCGGCCTCCGCGAGGTAGATCTTCGAGCCGTCGAGCTGCAGACCGGTGGGCACCACGTTGGCCAGCTGCACGAGCTCGCTCACCTGGCCGTCGAGGCCTGCCCTCAGCAGCCGGTTGTGATGACCATCGGTCACGATGAACCCGTCGCCATACGGCGCGAACGCGTACTGGACTCCGCTCGGCAGGAAGATGTCGGCATCCGGTGGATTCTGCCGGGACCAGGTATCGGTGTCGGCGACCATCGTCCGGCTGTCGACGTCGTCGATGCGGTAGATGCCACCCGTGTCGGAGCCGCCGACCTCAGGCCCCACGACGCTGATGAGGGCATAGGCGGTGTCGCCGATGAAGGTGACGTCGAACACGCCGCCCGGCCCGGTCACGGGCAGTCCGCTCGCGACCGTCGACATCGATCCGTCGTCCGTGTCGACGCGCACGATCCGCCCGCCGGCCCGGTCGGCGACGTAGAGCGCGCCGTCCGGCCCGATGACGCTGCCGATCGGACCCGTCAGTCCGCTCGCAAGCACCTCGGCGACCGGCGCCGGAGCGCTGCCGGGCGGAGCGGCGTTCGCGGCCGCCGGCAGAATCACCGTCGGCATCAGCGCAGCCGTCATGAATGCGGCGAGAAGCGCCGCTCGTGTGTTGACCATGTCCGGACTCCCTTGTCCTTGCAGACGTGGCCGCACCGCCCAGGGGCCATGCGACCCTTCGGCGCCACCTTGCGCAGAACCAGGGATGATGCTGCGACGGCAGCACCGCCCCAGCTTCCTCCTCCTGGACGGCTCGGTCAACAACTGTCCGGTTCTCGCCCGTGGACGATGGGCCTCCCGCGTCGGGCACGGGGCGGCCGCGTCGGCGGACGTCAACCCCTTTGTGCGCCCCTCCCCGGGGAGCGGATGGTGGTCGTCCATCACCGGCCCGAGGAGGCACCATGACCCGAGAGGTCGGCGGAAGAGCGGGGATCGACGCGTGAGCCGGGTCACCGACGAGCGCGGGCGCACCTCGACCCTCGCCCGCTGGCGCATCACGACCCGAACCTGGGCGGCGGAGATGCTCGGTCCCCGAGCGCACGTCACTCCTCTCGAGCCCGGGTGGGCGCCGCCCGTCGTGCTGCTGTGGGCAGCGGGCCGGATGATCAACCTCGTGCTGCTCGCCGTCGCCTTCGCGGTCGCGAAGGTCGCGGGATGGACCTTCGGCCCCGAGGGCCGCCCCGTGACGGGGTTTCTCGATTTCCTGTCCGGATGGGATGCCGACCGCTACGGCACGATCGCCTCGCAGGGGTATCCCGTCGTGCTCCCCCTCGCCGCAGACGGCACGATCGACCTCAACAACTGGGCGTTCCTCCCCGTCTTCCCCTTCCTCGAGCGGGTGCTGGCGAATGCGACGGGCGTCCCGTGGCAGCTCGCCGGCGTGCTCATCAGCCTGGGCGCCTCGTGCGCGGCATCCCTCGTGCTGTATGCGCTGCTTCGGAACGTGACCACCGTGCGCTCGGCGTGGTGGGCGCTGGTGCTGTTCTCGCTCGGCCCGCTGTCGTTCGTCTTCGTGCTCGGCTATGCCGAGTCGCTGTTCCTCCTCCTGATCTTCGGCGCGCTGCTTCTCGCGGTCCGCCGCCGCTACCTGCTCATCGCACCCCTCGGGATCGTCGCGGCGTTCACGCGGCCCGGCGCCCTCGCGCTGGCGCTGGCACTCGGCATCCTGCTCCTGGGGCGATGGATGCTGCGCGGCGAGGACCCCCTTCCGCGCTCCGAGGTGGTCGGGCTCGTCGTCTCCGGGGTCGCGACTGCGGCCGCCGGGCTGATGTGGCCCGTCATCGCGGCGACCGTCACGGGCGAGCCGGGCGCGTATGTGCAGACCGAGATGGCGTGGTGGCAGCCGTTCCTCGGTCAAGGCCCGCTCCTCCCCATCGCCCCGGGGATCGCGATGGGCTGGACGTGGCTCGGGCCGCTCGGCGTCGTCATCGTGCTCGCCCTCGTGGGAGGGGTGCTCCGCTGGATCGCGTCCCGGCCCGTGCGCGCACTGGGGCTCGAGATCGTCGGCTTCGCCGTGAGCTATACCCTCTATCTCTTCGCCGTCTTCCTTCCCACGCAGAGCATCGCGAGGCTCGTCCTGCCCCTCTCGCCGCTCCTCGCCGACCGCCGGCTGTCGCGAACCCGCCGACGCCGGCTGTGGTCGATCGCGGTCAGCCTGGCGCTGCAGGCAGCCGCGGTGTTCCTCCTCTGGACCCTCGGCAACCCCTGACCCGCGCGCCGTTGCGCGGCATCGCGCCACCAGAACCGCGGGGTTGACGGACGACGGCTGGCCCTGGATAGTTAGGTATATGCCTAACTATCGCGAGGAGGTGGATGCCGTGCTCAAAGCGCTGGCCGATCCGACTCGCCGGGCTGTCGTGGAGCGGCTGGCGAAATCGCCGGCCGTCGTCTCCGACCTCGCGATCCCCTTCTCTATGGCGCTGCCCTCGCTCCTCCAGCACCTGCGGGTGCTCGAGGACGCGGCGATCATCACGTCGCACAAGCAGGGGCGCGTCCGCACCGTGACGCTCAGGCCGGGCGCCCTCGACGTGCTGCACCTCTGGCTCGGCGAGCAGCGCACCTCGGCCGAGCGGCAGGCCGACCGGCTCGGCATCCATCTGTCCCGCACACTTTCCCAGGAGACCTGACATGACCCGCGTCCGCATCGACCTGTTCGCCTCGCTCGACGGCTACACCGCCGCTCCTGAACCCGACGGCGACAACCCCATGGGCGACGACTGGGGTCCGCTCACCGCCGCGTACGCCGCGACCCGCACCTTCCGGCGCATGGTCTTCGGCGACACGAGCGGCGCAGGCACGACGGGCATCGACGACGCGTTCGCCGAGGCGTTCTTCGAGGGCGTGGGCGCTGAGATCATGGGCGCCGCGATGTTCGGCCTGCACGCGAACCCCGACGATCCCGACTGGAAGGGGTGGTGGGGCGATGAGCCGCCGTTCGGCGGTCCGGTCTACGTGCTCACGCACACGGCGCCTCGCCCCTCGATCCCGATGAACGGCGGCACGACCTTCCACTTCCGCACCGGGGCGATCGAGGACGTGCTCGCCGAAGCCACCGCGGCGGCCGACGGTGAGGACGTGCGCGTCGGCGGCGGCATCCGCACCGCCCGTCAGTTCCTTCGCGCCGGCCTCGTCGACGATCTGCACGTCGGCATCGC
This sequence comes from Microbacterium sp. AZCO, assembly GCF_039614715.1. GTDB lineage: Bacteria > Actinomycetota > Actinomycetes > Actinomycetales > Microbacteriaceae > Microbacterium. The sequence goes on from NZ_CP154857.1 coordinate 2,730,919, forward strand.
CCCCATCGTGCTCGGGCGCGGCAATCCCGTGTGGGAAGACCTGCGGGGCCTCGAGCACACGCATCAGGTGACGTCGGAGGTGTCCGAGAGCGGCACCATCCATGTCCGGTTCACGCGGTGAGGCGGCGATGACGACGGAGCATCGGCTCGCGCACTCCGCGTTCACCCTCACGCGCGACTTCCCGGTGTCGGTGGAGCGGGTGTGGCGCGCGTTCGCCGAGGAGGATCAGAAGCGCAAGTGGCTCGGCGACGCCGACACGTTCGAGCGGGGTGAGTGGCGATTCGACTTCCGCGTCGGAGGACGCGACGTCGACGAGGCGCAGTTCCACGGCGGCCCCCGGTCTCGGTATGAAGCCGTCTACACCGACATCGTCGAGCCCGTGCGCATCGTCACGACCTACGACATGTGGCTCGACGGCATCCACATGTCGACCTCTGTGGCCTCGTTCGAGTTCGAGGAGATCGCCGGCGGGACCCGGCTGACGCACGTCGAGCACGGCGTCTTCTTCGACCAGTTCTGGGAGGACGGCCCCAACCGCGAGGAGGGCAGTCGCGGCATCCTGGAATCGCTCGCAGCGCACCTCGCCTGATGCGGACGCGCCTAGGCTGGCGAGATGAAGGAGACGGCGGCGGATCCCCGAGCCTGTCCGACGTGCGGTGACCCGATGCGCTTCGAGATCCTCGACGACGAGCGGTTCCTCGTCGCGTGGTCGTGCGTCAACTGCGGCCTCATCCGCACCACCGAACCCGCCTGAGCCGTCGCCTCAGCGGGAGGTCGTTCGCTGCACGACGACGTCGCGCTGCGGCCCGTAGTGCAGCGGCGAAGCGACGAAGGCGACGACCGCGACCACGGCGACGGCCGTGAGGATCACGCACACTCTTCCGATCAGCGCACTCGCCCGATCCGAGTGACGACGACGCAGCGCCGCGACGACGGCAGTGCCGAGGAGGCCGCCGGCCGTGTTGACGATGAGGTCCGTCGTGTCGAAGCTGCCGGTCGAGATGAGGTGCTGTGCGGTCTCGAGCACGAGGCTCGCACCGAGGAAGACGGCGCCCGCCTTCCACCACGCCCACGTCGGCGCGAGGGCCCCGACGAAGAGGCCGAACGGCACGAAGATCACGAGGTTGATCACGACCTCGATCGGGGCGCTCGCTCCCGCATCGCCTCTGGCGACGAAGGGCACGAGCTTGAGCGGCCGCGGAAGCAGCGCGGCCTCGCCGATCCACGGCGTCTCGAGCTTCCACAGGACGACCCATGCGAGAAGCATCAGATAGACGACGAACGCCAGGATCAGGATGCCGCGCCGCGGCCAGGGCTCGCCGGATCGGCGTGAAGACGTCACACGGCATCTTCTCGCGGGTCGGATGTGAATCCACCCCGCACGCGGCCCCATGCGCGGAGCCCGGAAAGTCCTGGGAAGCTTATGGTCACTTATAGAAGCTCGATAGAGAAGCAATAGACTCAAATCGACATAGGTGAGGAAAGGTTTCGAATGCAGTCGACGGCGCACGCACGACACGACGCCCCGGTGGGCCTCATCCCGCCCGACGCTGCCACGCCGGCAGCCCCGAAGCGCAGGCGGCGCCTTCCCGTCTGGGCATGGGTCATCATCGGCGTCGTCCTGGTCGGGATCGGCCTCCTGCTGTCGCCGGTCTTCGCCGCGATCTCGCTCGTCGTGCTCATCACCGGCATCGTCGCGCTGGCCAAGCGCACGCCCACCTGGCTTCGCCTGCGGACGCCGAAGATCGCCGCCGTCGTCACGGCAGCCGCGGGCGTCGTCTTCCTGGTGACGGGCCTGATCTCATCGGCGATCTTCCCCAGCGAGCCCGCCACCGACGCCGCCGCTCATCAGCTGGCCGCATCAGAGCTGTCGGTGGTCCATGCCGCGCCGTCGAAGGCGGACGCGCCTGCAACGAGCGTCGACGGGATGGCGTCGACCGCAGCGGACGAGACGGCGACCGCCGGAACCGCACTGGCCACGCTCGCGACGCTGGAGGTGAAGGGACGCGCACCGGCGACGGGATACGCGCGAAACCAGTTCGGACAGCGCTGGCTGGACGTCGACCGCAACGGATGCGACACCCGCAACGACGTCCTCGCCGCCCAGCTGACCGACGTCGTCCGCAGAGGCTCCTGCAGGGTGCTCTCGGGCACCCTCGCCGACCCCTACACCGCCAAGAACATCAGCTTCGTTCGCGGGCAGGGGACGTCCGAGCTCGTGCAGATCGACCACGTCGTCTCGCTGTCCGACGCCTGGCAGACGGGCGCCCAGAAGCTCAGCCCGGACCAGAGGGCGAGCTTCGCGAACGACCCGCTCAACCTGCTCGCCGTCGACGGCCCCGCCAACGCGAAGAAGGGTGACGGGGATGCCGCGACATGGCTACCCGCCAACAAGGCGTACCGCTGCGAATACGTCGCCCGCCAGATCTCGGTGAAGGCGACTTACGGCCTGTGGGTCACTCCGGCCGAACACGATGCCATGGCCCGCGTGCTCGCCGCCTGCCCCGATCAGCCGACCCTGACGTCGACCTTCGCGTCACCGGCACCCGCTCCCGTGCAGACCCAGGCGGAGCCCGCTCCCGCCCCGGCCGCTCCTGCCCCCGCTGCGCCAGCGCCTCCTGCCCCCGCTGCGCCCGCGCCCGTTGCGCCGGCGCCGGCGCCGGCGCAGCCCGCCCCGGCACCCGCACCTGCCGCACCGACGGCGACGTTCTATCAGAACTGCGATGCGGTCCGCGCGGCCGGCGCGGCCCCCATCCACGTCGGCGATCCCGGCTACTCCCGCAAGCTCGACCGAGACGGCGACGGCACCGGCTGCGAGTAGCCTGTCCCCCGCCCTTGTCACACGCTGTGGGAGTCAAGCCGCCCATGGACGGACCGCATCTGTCGGCGTACTGTGGCGCTCATCAGCAGGAGGGCTCGTGATGCGCCAGGCCAGGCATGCGATCACCCGGGAGGAGCAGATCGCACGATATGCCTACGTCCTCGGTGCCGTTCCGGCGAGTGTCGCCGACCGGGGGTACGCCGCCGCATTCGCCCGGCTGCCGGAGGGTCAGCGCGAGGGGATCGTCGCCGAGCTGCGTTCTGAGATGCCGGTTCCGGCCGAGGCGTCGACCCCGGCCGATCCTGAGGCCTTCGCCCTCTTCATGCGGGATCTCCACGCGCGCAGTGCGCTCGTGCGCATCCCGCACGCGGGCACCCTCGCGGCCGAGTTCATCGCCAGTCCGCCCATCGTCCACTACTTCTCGTCCGGCGTCGGCTCCGTGAGCATCGATCAGCACCCGCCGTGGCTGCATGAACTGGCCGGCCACGAGACCGCCCCGATCGACGCGGGCAGGATCAACCACCGCAAGGGCGTGAACACCGGCATCTGGCTGGGCTGACCTCCCGGACACCCCGCGGGCGGGTTGGTTCCGATCAGGGCCGGACGCGGACGAGGCGACCCTCGAAGCCGACGACATCGCCGCTGTGCAACTGGCGACCACGTCGGCGATCGACCTCGCCGTTCACGGTGACGTAGCCGTCGATGATGGCTTCCTTCACGTCTCCCCCCGAGTCGAGGAGTCCCGCGAACTTGAGGAACTGGCCGAGGCGGATCATCTCCCCGCCGATCGGCACATCCTGAATGGGAGCCTCATCTGCCACGTTCGAATGCTATCCGAGGACGCGTGGGCGGCACCGGACGGGCCTTGCGTCACCTGTCCAGACGGGAGGACTCTGGATGTACCCGTAACGGCTCGACGACTTCCAGGCTCCCCGCTATCGACACCACTGCCCCAGGAGGAAGGACAGAGCGTTCATGGGCAAGTTGACGTATCAAGGCAGCGTGAAGCTGGACGTCGACGATCGCGCCCTGGCGCACCTGCAGCTCGTGATCGGAAGCAAACTCCGCCGGGGCGAGCCTTTCCACTTCAGCTGGGTCGACGACATCAGCATCGGCGGCGGCCGCACCATCGTCTGGATCCACCCGACCTGCTCCCTCGTGTACAAGTACTACGGAAGCCGCACCCCGCACATCAATCCCGCGTGGGTCGACGCGCTCGCCTTCACCGCGAACTCGGCGACCGGTCTCTACCTGGTCCCCGAACCGGCCGGACCTGCCGAGCCGATTCCGGCGGAGCCCCATCTGGTGGCCTGAGGATGCTTCGACCTCGCGCGCGTGCGGCGCAGCGCTGACGGGGCGACGCCAGCGCACGAGTGCGACCGCGGAGCGGCCGGGCTACCAGACGGTGCCGCCGCCGATCGAGATGCCGCCCCATGTGAGGGCGATGAAGATGGCGGCGAAGACGACCGGAGCGATCCCCTTGCCGTTCCGCGCGAGCCCCTTCAGCAGACCGATCACCGCGAGTACGGCGGCGACGACGGACAGGATGCCGCCGAGTACCAGCCCGATGAACAGCGGGATGGGCATGAGCACAAGGCCGCCGAGCGCGAACCAGAACGCGGCCCAGGCAGTCGGGTTGGAACGACGATCGTTGGAGGAGGACATGCCTCCATCCTCTCCTGCGCGGGCTCCGCGCCCACCGATTTCGCGCGCCAGAGTTGCCGGTCGCGCGCGACTCGATGATGATCGGGGTGGCGCTGTTGGTACGAGTGGGAGTGAACATGAGCGGCGAGTGGCACCGTAAGCACCTCGGGGACGACGTACCGGAGCAGGCTCCCGGAGAGGAGACGCTGCTGGGCGCGGCGGGCGACGAGGTGCCGCCGGGTGGCGTCGTCGCGGGCTCCTTCAGTCAGGAATTCCCCGGCGCCGACCCGTATGCGGGCATTCCCGCCGACGAAGTCGGCCTCCCACCGTTGAGCGAGGCCGAGCAGGAGGCTGTCGCCCTCGAAGCGGACCGGCTCGCGGACGAGCTGGGCTCGAACCCGGACCTCTGAGATCGGGGCCTGGCACCCCTGATCCCGGATGGCAAGGCTCGTCCACGTCCACAGCCCATGGGCTCGATCTGCTGAAGACGCACGCGTGGCGGACGTCTCTTGCTGTCACCGCCCAGGGAGTGCGCATTACCCTGAAGCGTGACCACGTCCGATGCCCCGATCGAGGAAGCGGCTCCGCAGGAGCCCGCCACGATGACGTTCGCCGCCCTCGGATTGGGTGATTCGGTGCTCGCGGCGCTGCGCGACGTCGGGTACGAAACGCCGTCGGCCATCCAGGCGGCCACGATCCCGACCCTCCTCGCGGGTCGCGACGTCGTCGGCTTGGCCCAGACCGGCACGGGGAAGACGGCGGCATTCGCCCTGCCGATCCTCGACCGGCTCGACGTCTCGCAGAAGACGCCGCAGGCGCTCGTCCTCGCACCGACGCGCGAGCTCGCGCTGCAGGTGTGCGAGGCGTTCGAGAAGTACGCGTCGCACCTGCGAGGCGTGCACGTGCTCCCCGTCTACGGCGGCCAGGGGTACGGCGTGCAGCTGTCGGCCCTGCGCCGAGGTGTGCACGTCATCGTCGGCACGCCCGGACGCATCATGGACCACCTCGACAAGGGAACGCTCGACCTCACCGAGTTGAAGTACCTCGTGCTCGACGAAGCCGACGAGATGCTCAAGATGGGCTTCGCGGAAGACGTCGAGACGATCCTCGCCGACACCCCCGACACCAAGCAGGTCGCGCTCTTCTCGGCGACGATGCCCGCGGCCATCCGGCGCATCTCGCAGCAGTACCTCAACGACCCCGAAGAGATCACGGTCAAGACCAAGACGACGACGTCGTCGACGATCACGCAGCGCTACCTCATCGTCTCCTTCCAGCAGAAGATGGATGCCTTGACACGCATTCTCGAGACCGAGAACTTCGACGGCCTCATCGTCTTCGGCCGCACGAAGAGCGTCACGGAGGAGATCGCCGAGAAGCTGCGCGCCCGCGGGTACTCCGCCGCTGCCATCAACGGCGACGTCGCGCAGCCGGTGCGCGAGAAGACCATCAACCAGCTGAAGTCGGGCAAGCTCGACATCCTCGTCGCGACCGACGTGGCCGCGCGTGGCCTCGACGTCGAGCGCATCTCGCACGTCGTGAACTTCGACATCCCCACCGACACCGAGTCCTACGTCCACCGCATCGGCCGCACGGGTCGCGCGGGACGGTCGGGTGACGCGATCAGCTTCGTGACGCCCCGCGAGCGCGGGCTCGTTCGAGCGATCGAGCGCGCCACGCGTCAGGAGCTCACCGAGATCCCGCTGCCGAGTGTGGACGAGGTCAACGTGACGCGCCTCGCGCGCTTCGACGACGGCATCACGGCTGCGCTCGGCGACACGGAGCGCATCGACCGCTTCCGCGACATCGTCGCCCACTACGTGCGGCACCACGACGTTCCTGAGGTGGACGTCGCGGCCGCCCTCGCGGTCGTCGCCCAGGGCGATTCGCCTCTTCTCCTCGAACCCGACCCGGAGCCGACGCGCCGCGACCGCGGCGATCGCGACCGCGACCGCGGCGACCGGCCCGGACGCTTCGACCGGGACCGCGAGGGCGGCGAACGTCGCCCTCGGGTGCCTCGTGAGGGGATGGCGACCTATCGGATCGCGGTCGGGAAACGCCATCGTGTCGAGCCCCGGCAGATCGTCGGCGCGCTGGCGAACGAGGGCGGCCTCAAACGCGACGACTTCGGAGCCATCCAGATCCGGCCGGACTTCTCCCTGGTCGAACTCCCCGCCGACCTTCCGCGGGCAACGCTCGACCGGCTCGAGGGGACCCGCATCTCGGGCCGGCTCATCGAGCTGCGACTCGACACGGGCGGACCGTCGCGCGGAGCGCGCCGCGACAGCGAACGCCCGCCGCGCAAGCCGCGCCACTGACGACCGCGCGACGTCGCCTCGCGGAAACGGTGGTCAGTCGCCGGCGAGCTTGAAGGCGAGTTCCGTCCGCCAGTGATCCATGTCGGTGTCCGGGTCATCCAGGTACGTCTCGAGGCGGCAGCCCCAGCGTTCGCCGTCGGGTGTCGGCGAAGCATCCCATCTGAGGCCCTGCTCCTCGCCCCAGGCGAGCAGGCGTGACGTCGCGTCCACCAGCGTCTGCGGGTGGCCGACGTGGACGACCGTCGCATAGCGACCGGCGGGCAGCACGCCTGACTGGACACGGGAGTCACCGTCGACAGGGGCGGCGAGCGGGAGGCCCGTCTCGATCACGAGGCGGCGCTCCATGTCGATGACGTCGTATCTCCAGAACGGGGCGCCTGCGGGCTGGATGCCCCTCGCCGCGAGCCAGGCGAAGACCTCGCCCGTCAGCGGCGGCACCACGGCCGCCAGGTCGTCCATCGTGACGTCGGCGGTGATGGCGACGTACGGGATCGCGGCTCGAACGACGATCTTCGGGGTCTCGGCCATGTGTCGATGATGGCGTCTCCGCGTCAGCGCGCCAAGTGATGGCGGTGCGGTCGGCGATAATCGCTCGAAACGATGTCGGACCGGCGAAAGGCGGAATGACGTGATCTCGGCGCTGATCGCTGTCGCTGTGCTGGTGGTGGCGGCGATCCTCCTGTTCGTCTTCCGGCACCGCGGGGAGCGCGACATCGCCGTCAGCGCACGCGCCGCCCTCATCACGGGAGCCGTCTCGATCCGACCGGATGCTGAGCCGGATGCTGCGGGAGCGGTGGTGTCTGCCGAAGCGGTCGGCAGCGCCATGATCCAGGCGGGCTTCACCGTGGAGACGGTGCAGGACGTGCTGAGCGACATCGCCCACGTCAACGGGGTGCCGGAGAGCGACGTCCTCGTCTTCCCCAATGCCGTGCTGATGTCCGCGCGCGACGGCACACGGCGCGAGACGGGCGCCGTGGCGGGGGCCGACGGGCAGCTTCTGCTGTCGCAGATCGATGAGGTGCAGCGGACGGCCGATGCCGCGCGCACGGGCGTTCTCGACCCGCACTCGACGGCCGAGCGGATCCGCCGCATCCGCCTCATCGAACCGGCTTACGGCCCGGTCCTGCGCGTGGTCGGCTACGGCTTCCTGAGCGGCGCGCTTTCGGTTCTTCTCGGCGCGTCATGGCTGGGCGTGTCGCTCTCGGTCGCCCTCGGACTGGTGGTGGGCGCCGGGCTCCTCCTCAGCGAACGAGTGCCCCGACGGTACGGCGCGCTCATCACGGTCGCCCTGGCATTCCTGGTGGCCGCCGTCGTCCTGCTGCTGGTCCGGATGGGGTGGGGCAGCGGCATCCTGGCGGCTCTTCTCGCGCCCCTCGTCGTGCTGCTGCCGGGCGCGCTGCTCACGACGGCGGTGCTCGAGCTGTCGATGGGGCACATGATCTCGGGAGCGGGCAGAGCGGCCGCCGGCGGCATGCAGCTCATCCTCCTCGGCGCGGGGATCGTGACGGCGGGCGCGATCGTCGGCGTGCCCGACTTCGACTTCAGCAAGCAGCCCGACCTGCTCGGCCCGGTCGCGCCGTGGATCGCCGTCGCCGTGTTCGGCGTGGCGATCTGCGTGCACCGGTCCGCGCCGAGGAAGTCGATCCCCTGGATCCTCTTCGTCCTCTACGTCGCCTACGCCGCACAGGTGCTCGGCGACCTCCTCGTCGGCGGAGTGCTCTCCGCGTTCGTCGGCGCACTCGTGGTGACCCCGGTCACGGCGCTCGTCGCGCGGCAGCCCTCCGGCCCCGCCGCTCTGGTGAGCTTCACTCCGGCGTTCGCCCTGCTCGTGCCCGGCGCGATCGGGCTCGTCAGTGTCGCCGACGTGCTGGGGGGCGACTCGGCCGGAACCGCTTCCCTCGTCACGACGCTGGCGACCATGGTGGCGATCGCACTCGGAGTCCTCGCGGGGTCGAGCCTGTCGAACCGGATGCGCCGTCCGGCGTTGTGAGGACGCGTGGGGCCGCGTCGTCAAGCGATCCGGACGAACCGCGGACCCTCGTAGTCGTCACGGCTGACGGACTCGACGAACATGTCGAGCGGTCGCACCCAGAAGCTGTAGTCGTCGTAGAGCTTGCGGTAGAAGACGAGGTGCTCCTCGGTCTCGCTGTGCCGCCCTGTGCCGATCACTTCGTAGAGAGCGCCCTTGAAGTGCCGGTAGATGCCGGGCTCGAGGACGGCGGGCGACGCTGACGTCATCCCGCGATCGTACTCGTGCGCCGCGAGGCGCGAGCTGCCGCACGCGTCGGGACGAATCCTGTCGGGACTGCATCCGTCCGGCGCCTCCGCTCGGAATGCACTGACGAGCGTTCCTCGCCACGAGCCCTAGGAGACAACCGTGTCGGTCACAACGACGAAGCCCACCGATCGCAGCACCCGCACGCGTGACATCGCGAGGCAGATCCTCATCCTCGTCAGCTCCGTGCTCGCCATCGTCGCCGCCTTCGTCGGGTCGGGCGCATTCTTCGGCACTCCGATCCAGGAGGCGGCGGGCGGTTTCCTCGACGCCGATTCGACCCTCATCGCGCCCGGCACCGGTGCGTTCCGCATCTGGAGCGTCATCTACACCGGCATGCTCGCGTACGCCATCTGGCAGGCGCTGCCCGGTCAGCGCGGCGACGAGCGGCAGGTGCGGATCGGCTGGTGGGTGGCGGCATCGCTGATCCTCAACGCGGTCTGGATCGGCGTCGTGCAGGCCGATCTGCTGTTCCTCAGCCTGCCGGTCATCGTGCTGCTCCTGATCGTGCTGTGCCGGATCTTCGTCATCCTGCGACGCACCAGGCCGAAGAACAAGGTCGAGGTCATCGTCGCCGACGGCGCGATCGGCCTCTATCTGGGCTGGGTCATCATCGCGACAGCGGCGAACGCCACTGCGATCCTCGTCGCGGCGGGCTTCGACGGATTCGGCATCGCGCCCGAGTTCTGGTCGTCCCTCGTCCTCGCGGCGGCCGCCGCCATCGGCATCGCACTCGCGTTCTGGGGCGGGGGGCGGATCGCGCCCACGCTCTCGCTGTGCTGGGGGATCGCCTGGGTGGCCGTCGCCCGCTTCACGGATGAGCCGTACTCACCGATCACGGCGATCGCCGCTGTCATCGCCGTCGTGCTCATCCTCGGCGCGACCGCGATCGCTCGTGTGCGTCACGACCAGGGAGCGGCCGGCGCGCAGCAGCGGTGAGCCAGAGGTCGCATCCGCTGCGGACGCCTCGTCATCTCGTCTGAGCCGCCAGCACAGAGGCGGCCGCTCGCATCCCGGAGATCAGCGCACCCTGGATCGAGGGCGTCTCGCGGTGGTCGCCCGCGAGGTGCAGTCGGTCGCCGATCCGCGCCGGTGACGGGCGTCGCATGGGCGGGGGAAGCGCGGGAAGTGCGTGCGGGATGTCGTCGCGCCTCAGGAGCTCCCATGACCCGGATGCGGGACCCCACAGCCGGGAGAGCTGGGCGCGCACCTCCCCTTCGGTCGCGACACGCTCAGGAGCCCACAGGCAGGTGGCCTGGATGAGGTGGCGACCCGGCGGCGCCGCCTGCGGCACCGTGGCGGAGATCGCCAGCGAGTTGACGATCGGCCCTCCGCGGCTTCCGTCGAGAGTCAGGATGGAGGATGCCGGGGCCTCGTCCGCGCCGAACCACCACGTCTGCAGCCCTCTGGTCGACGGGACCGGCACGTCGGTGAGCAGGCCGACGGCTTCCGCGCCGACGGCGACGACGACGTCGCGCGCGAGAACACGACCCTCGCCGAGCGCGCGGATCTCCCACCGATTCTCGCGGCGCCGGAGCCGGCTCACCGCACGGCCGAGTCGTATGTCGGCTCCCGCGGCACGAGCCCGCGAGGCGAGGGCTCTCGGGAGACCGCCGATCCCCGCGACGGGCAGCCCCGCCCCGGCCGGCAGGAACGATCGGGCGAGCAGGCGCACGTAGGTGTCGGACGTCGATTCCGACGCGTCCGCGAGAACGCCGGAGAAGAACGGCGACAGCACCTCTGTGCGCAGGGCGCCGGTCAGTCCGGCGTCGTCCCACCCGGCGCGGACGGTGCGGTCGGGGCGCGCGACCGCGGCGCGCGGACGGAGGGCGACGGGCCCGAGCCACCGCGCGAGCCCGGCGAGGTCCCGCGGCGTCACGAGACCGCTTCCGAGGGTCCCGGGGATCAGGCCCGGATGCCTCAGCGGGTGGGCGAGCGTCGTCATCGAACCATCGGGGCGGCGCACGCGCACCGCCGTCGGCAGCTTCCGCACGCCGAGGCGATGGATGTCGACCGACGCGCGGACGGCCGGATAGGCCGTGTTCAGGACGTGGAACCCGCGGTCGAGCGTGAAGCCGTCCAGGCGATCGGTCCGCTGGCGTCCGCCCACCCGGTCCGCGGCCTCGAGCACGACGACCTGGCGGCCGCGCGCCGCGAGTTCCGCGGCGCAGCGCAGACCCGCGAGTCCGGCACCGATCACGACCACGTCGAGCGTGTCCATGAGCCGAGTGTAGGAGGACGCCCGGAAACACGAAAACCCGCGGAGATCCGCGGGTTTTCGATGATCACTGTCTCAACACAGTGCGCGCCCGAAGGGACTCGAACCCCTAACCTTCTGATCCGTAGTCAGATGCTCTATCCATTGAGCTACGGGCGCACGGCCTCCGCACGAGTCGGCGCGGAGGCACTAGATGAGCTTAGCCGATGCTTCGCGAGGGCGCGAATCGAGGGCGATTGCGGCGCATCCCGGGCGTGGCGCGGTGCGACCGGATGGCCAGTCAGTCCGACTCGGGCTCGGGCACGGCCTGGGCGAGGCGACGGCGGTGCGCGCCGAGACGCGGCAGGTCGACGAGCCGGAGGGCCTGCATGCGGGCATCCCGCATCGTCGCGTAGTCGGGGTCGTACTCCGGCCGCATGCCCTCGACCCGCAGCCGCCGCTGCAGGTTGGACTCGACGTCCCCCCACGCGGCATCGCGGGCCTCCGTGACGAGCTCGCGCACCTTCTCCGGGTCGTCGGCGCGACGGCGCAGCTCCTTCGCGACACCCAGGTACTGGCGCTCGCGACGGCGGAGATTGCGGGTGTCGCGGTCGCGATAGTCGTGCGTGCCGTGCGAGTCGCTGTACTTGCCCCACGCGGCCTTGCGCTGGCGGCGGACGAGGGCCGCGGCATCCCGCTGCTCGTCTGCCAGGGCGACGAGCGTCGCCCGCGCGAATGCCCCGACCTTCTCGGGGTCGTAGGGCGAGTCGTTGGCGATGGCCTCGACGAGGATGTGGTTGCGGACGGTGAGTCGGGCCGCGGCCGAAGCGATCGAGAGTCCCTCGTCGATCGCTTCTGCGGTTCTGCCCATGCCGGCGCACCTCCTCCCCCATCAAAACTACCGTGCACAGTGGTCACGACCGACCCGAGGGATCGGCGAGAATCGAGGACGGCCCGGCGACGACGCGGAAGGAACCACGATGGCGAGGATGCAGCGGCTCGACGTGCGCGGAAGGACCACCGTCGTCACGGGGGCGGCCAGCGGCATGGGAGCGGAGGTCGCATACCAGCTCGCGAATCGCGGAGCGCACCTCGCCCTTATCGACCGCAACGCCGAGGGGCTCGACGCCCTCAGGGCCAAGATCGCCCTCTCTCCGCAGGCGACGCGCGGAGCCGAGCCCGTCGTCACCACCCACGCCGTCGACCTCACCGACGATGCGGCCGTATTCGCGCTCGCCGACGAGATCGAGGCATCCCATCCCCACGTCCAGGCGCTCGTCACGTGCGCCGGATCCTCGATGCTCGGCGACATCGATCAGCTCTCGATGGAGGAGATGCGCTGGCTCATGGACGTCAACCTGTGGGGCACGGTGAACATCACCAAGGCGCTGCTGCGGGCCCTGCGGCGGGAGCCCGCGGCGCACATCACGCACCTCGTCTCGATCTACGGGCTTGCCGCCCCCGCCGGCCGCATCCCCTACGCCATGAGCAAGTACGCCGTGCGGGGCTTCACCGAGTCGCTCAAGCACGAGCTCGAGGATTCGACCGTGAGCGTCGGCGCGATCTACCCCGCGGGGGTCAAGACGGCGATCGTCCTGCGCGGCCGCTATGCGGCATCCATCGATCCGGCGGTCGCACAGCGGGCCGCAGAAGCAGCGGCCGCGATGTACCACACGGAGCCTCAGGATGCCGCGCGCCGCATCGTCGAGGCGACGATCGGCCGGAAGGCGAGAACGATGGTCGGGCGCGAGGCTCGGCTCGTCGACGTGCTCTCCCGCGTCACGCCCAACGGCTACTGGTCGTTCATGCGCCGGCCGCTGCGCGCCGCGATCGACACCCGCACCCCGGTGGCGTAGGCGTCAGGCGGAGAGCTTCGCCACGACGGCGTCGACGCGACGGGCACGCGTCTCGGGCGCCTTCGCCGACTCGACGCTCGTGACGTGCGCCTTCCGCTGGCTCGGCGAGAGCTGGTCGAACCCGTCGCGCAGTCCCGCTGCGGCGAGAGCGGCCGCGAGGTCGTCCGGCACCTCCACCGTGCGGGGCGCGGTGTCGAGCTCGAGGTCGACCGTGATCGCGTCGCCGCCCGTGATGCCCGTCGCGGCTCGCTTGTCGGAGCTGAACGGGATGAGCGACTGGCCGCCCATCACGCCGACCGTGCTGCGGTACTCGTACCCGTTCACCGTCACGAGGACGGCGGGACGCTTGCCGCCGCCGAGCGCCTCGATCACCTCGGGAGGAACCGGGATGCCGGTGTTGTTGCCCATCACGGCCATCGTCGTCTCGAATCGCACGGGGTCGAGTCTGGCACGACTAGCAACGGGAGGCGTCGCGCGCAAGGGCTCCGGCGGAAAGCGGATATCGGCGTACCGTCGGAGCACCGCCCGGGGAACCGAGGCATCCCTTCACGGAAGGAGCGCGCGATGGGATTCGCTGACGATGCAAAGGACACGGCCGACACGGCCGGCCGCAAGATCCAGGACGCGTGGGAGGACACCACCGACCGGATCGGCGACAAGATCGACGAGCTGAAGGCCGACGCCAACGTCAAGAAGGCGGAGGCCGAACGGGACTCGGTCGAGAAGCGCAACGATCTCAAGGCGTCGCTGCGCGGCGACGACCGCTGACAGACCCGCCGCGGCCCTTGCACGCTGCTCGGCCGCGGCGACCTCTCGAGGGCTCCGGGATGCATCCCGGGGCCCTCTGTCATGCCCGGACAAACCGATACCGAGCACGCTCCGAAGTACCTCCATACGCGGCATCCCAGCCGCCCGACAGGAGGTCTCTCCCATGCGCTCGTCACCGAACCGGCTCGTCGCCACGATCTTCGGCGCCGTCTACCTTCTGGTCGGACTGCTCGGATTCGCCGTCACACCCACCGTCTCCTTCATCTCGACAGAGGGTGGACTGCTCCTCGGCATCTTCGAGGTCAACCCCTTCCACAACGTCGCGCATCTGCTGATCGGCGCCGCGCTGCTCGCCGCGGGACTCCTGTCGGTGAAGGGGGCGAAGGTCGTCAACATCGTCGTCGGCGCCGCCTACCTGCTGCTCGGCATCGTCGGGTTCTTCCTCGTGGGCACGGCATTCAACGTGCTCGCGCTCAACACCCCCGACCACTTCCTGCACCTCGCCAGCGCGATCGTGCTGCTGGGTGTCGGGCTCGCGGCCGATCGCGGGCCGCAGCTGTCGGGCCGCACGGCCTGACGACGGGAGCCGAGATGGCCGCTTCCACCGCAGATCGCACGCCGGCGGCATTCCGGAGGGGGACTCGGGATGCCTCGCCGGTCGCGGGGGCCGCGATCGCGTCGTGGGGAGCGGGTCTGATCCAGCTCGCGCTCGGCGCGGGAGCGCTGACCGCCGGGGAGTTCCTCGTCGGTGTGCCGCTCGTCGCGCTCGGCGCCGCCGCCCTCGCCTGGGGGGCGGCGGCGCTCGCGAAGGGGCGGGTCGTCCTGCCTCGAACGACGCTCGCGGGAGTTCTCGCGGGCCTCGTGGTCGGGGCCGTCGCCCTGTCGACCGACCCGGAACGCACCAGCGTCGTCGCGGTCTCCGCGGGATGGATGCTGCTCCTGGGCGCCGGAATCGGGTGTGGCCTCGCGATCCGTCGAGGGGATGCCGGGCGCCCGAGGATGCCGGGGCTGATCGTCGCTGCTGTCATCGTCGCAGCGATCGTCACCCCCGCTCTCGCCGCGACGGAGGCCGGGCGGCTCGCGCCCGACCACAGCGTGCACGAGCTCGTCGGAACGGGACACGTGCACTGACCGACGCCGGCTGGGGTCAGGGACGACCCCTCGACAAGCTCGGGGACCCGCGGCGGGTCAGAGGGCGGCGATGCGCCAGGACGCGGTCGACTCCGCCGCGGGCTCGAGCACGATGAGGCCCGCGTCGTAGGAGTAGTCCGCGGCGTTGAAGGCGTCGGGGGCGCACGTCATCGGCTCGACGGCGAGACCCGCGCGGTGCGCCGGGTGGCTCGGGCCGGCCGGAAGGTCGGCGGTGTGGATCTGCACCCAGGGGCAGGCCGCATCCCACACGAGCTGCACGCCCGTGCCCGCAGCATCCGTCAATCGAACCGTCGCGAAGCCGGCGGCGTCTCGCACGAGCCCCGAGTACGCGTGGTCGATCTCGGCGGCCCCGATCGGGCGGGCGTCGCGGTAATCGAAGCGCGCGGCGTCGTCGGCATCCACGGGACGAAGCTCCGTCGGGATGAGACGGTCGTCCGTGACGAGGAGCACCTCCTCCGCCGGCAGCTCGAACGTCCACTCGTCGAGGGCGGACTCGCCCGCGACGAGATAGGGGTGGGGGCCGGTCCCCCACGGCGCCGGCTCGGCACTGTCGTTGCGGGCACGCACGGTCTGGGTGAGGCCGTCGGCGCCGAGCGCGAACGTCGTCGTCACCTCGACCCGCCACGGGTAGCCGGCCTGGGGCTCGACGGTCGCGGCGAGGGTGACGTGGTCGGACCCGGCATCGGTCACCTGGAAGTCGAGCCACGACGCGAGGCCGTGCAGCGCGTGACCGCGCTTGGGCTCGGTGAGCGCCAGCTCGTACTCGACGCCGGCGAAGGTGTACACGCCGTCGACGACCCTGTTCGGCCACGGGGCGAGCGTCGTGCCGCGGTAGCCGGGCCGCAGCTCGTCGGCCTCGAACGGCACGACGAGGTCACGGCCCTCGTGGCGGAGGATGCGCAGCGACGCGCCGATGCTCGCGATCACGGCCTCGTAGGGTCCGGCGCGGAGCGTGTGCTGGGTGCCGGAGATCGGGGTGCGTGCCATGGGTCGAGCTCCTCGTGAGTCGTGGGTGAGGCGTTGTTCAGAGTACTGGGGCCTGAAGAGCCGGGTGCATGGCGAAGGGCCCGCGCGGGGAGCGCGGACCCTTCGCCCTGCGTCAGCTGCAGGCGGCGGCCGCCACCGTGACGGTGGTGCTGAGGCTGCGACCGTCGGCGGACTGCGCCGTGATCGAGACCTGGTCGGCCGTGATCGAGACGAGACGCGTCGCGAAGGTCGCCGACGTGCTCTTGCCGGCCGCGAGCGACACGGTCTTGGAGCCGTAGGCGCCGGCGATCGTGATCGTCGCGGTCACGTCGTCGTTGTTCGTCACCGTGATGCCCTCGGTCACCTTGCCCGTGACGCAGCGGGTCACCGCCGTCGCCGAGATGTCGAGCGACAGCGAGACCGCCGACGACGTCGACGCGCTCACGAGCCCGTCACTGTACCCGTCGTAGTGCGCCGTGACGCTGCCGACGCCCGCGGGCGCTTCGACCGAGGCGCTCGCGTTGCTGAGCGTCACCGTCTTGCTCCACGAGCCGCCCGAGAACGTGACGGTTCCGACGACCTGGCCGCCGTCCGCGGCCGTCACCTTCGCGGTCAGCGCGCGGCCGTCGGCCGTGAGCTTCGTGGTCGAGCCGACGGCGGCGACGTTCGTCCAGCCGTGCAGTGCGTCGAGCACCGACTGCGTGACGCTCACGAACGCGCCGTGGCGCGGGCTCGCGGGCAGGCCGCCGACGGGACGCACGTTCCACTCGGCACGCTGCGAGAGGCGGTTCGCCTGCGTGCTGGACGAGATCGCCGAGCCGCTGGTCACGAACGCCCGGTAGCCGCCGGCGCCGTAGTTGTCGACGAGGAACACGTAGCCGTCGCCGGCCGCATTGTTGTTGGGGTCGCCCGCGTTGAGCCTGACGATCTCGGGGCCCTCGCCCGACTGGCCCGTCTCGAGGCTCGTCATGCGGGTGTCGAGCAGCTGCCACGTCGAGTTCGGGTCGGCCGACCAGTTCGACTGCGTCGTCGGCGCCGTGAGCACCTTGGAACGCTCGAGGAAGATGTCCTTGCCGGCCTCCAGCACACCCGCGGCGCCGCTCTCCTCGTTCTTCGTGAAGCGGTAGTAGTAGTCGCCGATCTTCGTGACGGTCGAGTCGATCCGCGCGTAGCCGGTGTCCTGCCACGACGCGGGCGGGTACGTGAACGTCTTGAAGTCGCGCGTCAGGACGTAGAAGACCCGGGCGTAGAGGTTGTCACTGTTCGTGTGCGCCGAGTCCGCGTACATGCGAGACGAGAAGAACACGACGTACGACTGCAGCGCGTCGTCCCAGTACGCCTCGGGCGCCCAGGTCATGCCGGCCTCGGGCTTGTTGATCGTGATGCCCGTGTTCGCGCCGTTGGTGCGCGCCCAGTGCACGAGGTCGGTCGACTCCCAGACCTCGATCTTGAGGCTGCCCGCCGACTGCGCGGGTCCCCAGCCGGTGCCGCAGCTGATGCACAGGTCGGTGGCGACCATGTAGTACTTGTCGCCGTCCTTCGAGCGGAGGATGTACGGGTCGCGGAGGCCCTTCGTGTCGGCCGTCGACGTGATGACGGCGTTTCCGCCGTTGACGGGCGAGAACGTGAAGAAGTCGTTGCCCGACGTCGCCGCCTGGTAGATCTTCTCGTCCGAGTCCGACTTGAAGTACGCCGAGGCGTAGCCGGCGTCGGGGGCCGAGCGACCCTTCTCCGCGACGGTCACCGCGAAGGTGCGCGTCTGCGTCTGGCCGTTGAGTGTCGCGGTCGCGGTGAGCGTGACGTTCTTGTCGCCCGAGCCGTAGGCGGGACGCGTCACGATGCCGCCGCCCGCGAACGGGTCGGCCGCCCCGACGGCGGGCGCCGTGTACGAGGGGTTCGTCGGCGTGACGAGAGCGGGGTCGGAAGAGGTCCACGTGATCGCGGCGCCGTTGGCCGAGCCCTTGATCGCGAGCGGCAGGTTCTCGGTCGTACGGGTCGCCAGGCTGATCGCGCTGAGGTCGGCCGCGACGTTCGGCGCCTTGACCACCACGTCGAGCGGGATGGTCGTGCCGAGCGACGTCGTCGCGGTCAGCGTCACCGGGGTGTCGCTCGAGATCGAGCGCGAGACGACGCCCGACGTCGACACGACCGCGGGGTTCGAGCTCGCCCACGTCAGCGCGATGCCGTTGGAGGATGCCGGGAGCGAGAGGTTCGACGTCACCTGGTCGAGCGACGGGTTCGGGCCGAGGACGGTCGGCGTGATGTCGAGGCGGATGATGCCGTCGGTGGATGCCGCCTTCTCCGTCGCCGTCGGCATGCTCGAGGTCACCTGGCCGGCGCTGAGAGCGGAGTCCCAGAACTTCACGTCGGTCACGTCGGCGCGCAGGAGGGGGTCGCCCTGGTACAGCGAGCGGCCGAGGTAGCCGAGCACGTTCCCGGACGGGATGATCGAGCTCATCGACTTCGTGTGGGTCAGCGTCGAGATGACCGCGCCATCCCGGTAGAGGGTCAGCGTGTTGCCCGAGCCGACCATCGTGAGGGTCGTGAAGCCGGGGTTGAGGCCCCCGCCCGCAGGCATCCGAGACTCGCCGTTGTCCGTCCCCTTCACGCGGATCGCCGCGAGCACCTGGTTGGTGTAACCGGCCTGGGCCGAGTCGGGGCTCAGGAAGACGTGGTTGCCCAGAGTCGTCGTGTTCCACGGACCCACGCCGTCGCCGATGACCCAGCCGAAGTGATTCGCGGCGGTCTGCGTCGTGACGGTGTACTCGACAGTGAAGTCGTTGTCGGTGCCGGTCACGAGGCCCTTGGGCAGGGATGCGTACCCGTCGGCCTTGAACCGCAGCACGTCGTCGTTGGCACCGACCTTGACGAACGACGAGTCGGTGAGGCTCGTGAGTGTCGCATTGCGCCCGTTGCCCGACACGTCGAGCAGGCTCGTGCCCGAGTGCGACATGTCGTAGTGCGCGCTCGGAGCGGGGACGTCGACCGCCTGCGCCGCCGTCGGGGCGGCGAGCCCGAACGCCGTGATCGCGACGGCGCCGGCGAGGGTCGACGCGAGCGCGCGGCGACCCCTGCGCCCTGTTCTCCGACGTATGGTCGTGGATCCTGATCTCATCTGCGAGACCTTTCTCTCAGTGGTTTTCAGGCGCTGCCGAAGACTGGGCGCGCCGACCTCGATGTCAGAGGCCTTGGGCGAGTCGGTAGTACGCCTGGTTCCAGCGCAGTTCGCGCTGGAAGCCGCGGACCGTGGTGTCCTCGTCGATGACGACGAGCTCGGTGCCGGCGATCTCGGCGAAGTCGCGGAACACCTCGATGCCGACCTGGGTGGTCATGACGGTGTGGTGCGCGGCGCCGGCGGCGAGCCAGCAGGCGGCGCTGGTGGCGAAGTCGGGGGCGGGCTTCCACACGGCACGGCCCACGGGGAGGTTGGGGAGGTCGGGGGCGTCGACGTTCTCGACGACGTTCGCGACGAGCCGGAACCGGTCGCGCATGTCCGACATGGCCACCACGACGGCGGGGCCGGGGTCGGCGGTGAACACCAGGCGGACCGGGTCGTCCTTGCCGCCGATGCCGAGCGGGTGGATCTCCAGCCGCGCCTTTTGCGAGCTCAGGGTCGGGGCGACTTCGAGCATGTGCGCGCCGAGGATCTTCTCGTCGCCGGCGACGAGGTCGTAGGTGTAGTCCTCCATCAGCGATGCGCCGCCGGGCAGACCCGACCCCATCACGTTCGCGATGCGGACGAGGATCGCGGTCTTCCAGTCGCCCTCGGCGCCGAACCCGTACCCGTCGGCCATGAGCCGCTGCACCGCGAGACCGGGCAGCTGCGTGAGCGCGCCGAGGTCCTCGAACGACGTCGTGAAGGCGCCGAAGCCGCCCTCCTCCAGGAACGAGCGCAGCCCGACCTCGATCGCCGCGCCGTCGCGCAGCGACTGGTGCCGCTCCCCTCCCGGCTTGAGCTCGTCCACGACGTCGTACTCGTCGAGGTAGACCTGCACGAGCTGGTCGATCTCGGCATCCGTCGCGGCGGCGACCCGTTCGGCGAGCTCGTTGACGCCCCACGTGTTCACCTGCACGCCGAACCGCAGCTCGGCCTCGGTCTTGTCGCCCTCGGTGACCGCGACGTAGCGCATGTTGTCGCCGAACCGGGCCAGCTTCAGCGACCGCGACGCGGCCCAGCCGGCCGACGCGCGCTGCCAGTCCTCGACCTGCTGCCGCACGGCCGGGTTGGACACGTGCCCGACGACCGTCTTGCGCGCCACCCCGAGACGGGTCTGGATGTAGCCGAACTCGCGGTCGCCGTGCGCGGCCTGGTTCAGGTTCATGAAGTCGAAGTCGATGTCCGCCCACGGCAGCTCGACGTTGGCCTGCGTGTGCAGGTGCAGCAGCGGCTTCTGCAGCGCATCCAGGCCCGCGATCCACATCTTCGCGGGGCTGAACGTGTGCATCCACGCGATCACGCCGATGACCTCGTCGCGCGCGTTGACGTCGAGCGCGAGGCGGCGGATGGAGTCGGAGTCCTTCAGCACCGGCTTCCACACGACCTTCACCGGAAGACCCGCGAGCCCCTGCGCGACCGCCTGCGACTGCTCGGCGACCTGCGCCAGCGTCTCCTCTCCGTAGAGGTCCTGGCTGCCGGTGACGAACCAGACCTCATACGAGTCGAGCGAGGTGGACAGAGGTGTACGGGACATGGGGGTCGTTTCCTTTTTGAGGGTGCTTGCGAGGGATCGGGTGGATGTCAGAGAGCGGTCACGGCGGCGGATTCGACCGCCAGGCCTGCACGGTAGTGGGAGAGGTAGGCCGCGAAGCCGGGCACGTCCTCGGGGTCGGGCTCGACGACGTCGATCGCCGCGTCCGCGAACACCCGGGTGCGCAGGTAGGCGCCGAGGTCGAGGTCGGATGCCGAGCCGAGGTACGCGGCGAGCACCGCGATGCCCCACGCTCCGCCTTCCGCCGCCGTCTCGCCGACCGCGACGGGCGCGCCCAGCGCACCGGCGAGGAAGCGCTGCGCGACGCCGGCGGTGCGGAAGACGCCGCCGTGCGCGAACATGCGGTCCAGCGCGACGCCCTCCCCCTCGAGTACGCGCATGCCGAGCGCGAGGGTGCCGAACACGCCGTACAGCTGCGCGCGCATGAAGTTCGCCAGTGTGAACCGGCTCTCGGGTGTGCGCACGAACAGCGGCCGACCCTCGGGCAGGCCAGCGATCGGCTCTCCCGCGAGGTGGTTGTAGGCGAGCAGGCCGCCCGCGTCGGGGTCGCCGTCCAGCGCCTCGCGGAACAGCACCTCGAACACCTCGTCGGCGTCGAGCTCGCCGCCCGCGACGGCGACGAAGCGCTGGAACAGTCCCACCCAGGACGCCAGCTCGCTTGCGCCGTTGTTGCAGTGCACCATCGCGACCGGGTCGCCCGCAGGCGTGGTCACGACGTCCAGCTCGTGGTGCACGCGCGAGAGCGGGCGCTCCAGCACGACCATCGCGAAGATGCTCGTGCCGGCGCTGACGTTGCCGGTGCGCGGCGCGACGGACTCGGTCGCGACCATGCCGGTGCCGGCGTCGCCCTCGGGCGGGCACAGCGGCGACCCGGGCCGCAGCGCGCCGGTCGGATCCAGGAGGACCGCACCCTCCGTCGTGAGGCTTCCGGCATCCTGGCCCGCGAGCAGCACCTCGGGGAGGAGCGCGGTGACCCGCAGGCCGTACGCGCGCTCCGACACCAGCCGGTCGAACTTCTCCACCATCGCCTGGTCGTAATTCCGAGTGGCGGGGTCGATGGGGAACATGCCCGACGCGTCGCCGACACCGAGCACCTTGCGGCCGGTGAGCTTCCAGTGCACGTAGCCCGCCAGGGTCGTGAAGAAGTCGACCTTGCCGATGTGCGGCTCCTCGTCGAGGACCGCCTGGTACAGGTGCGCGATCGACCAGCGCAGCGGGATGTTCACCCCGAACAGCTCCGACAGCACCGCCGCCGACCGCTCGGTGTTCGTGTTGCGCCACGTGCGGAACGGGACCAGCAGCTCCCCCGCCTCGTCGAACGCGAGGTAGCCGTGCATCATTGCGGAGACGCCGATCGCGCCGACCGTCTCGAGGGTCGCGCCGTAGTGGGCCTTCACGTCGGCGACCAGGCCGGCGTAGGCATCCTGCACCCCCGCCCACACCGACTCCAGAGAGTACGTCCAGCTGCGGCCGACGAACTCGTTCTCCCACTCGTGGCTACCCACGGCGAGGACGGTCGCCGGGTTGTCTGCGTCGACGAGGCACGCCTTGATGCGCGTCGAGCCGAACTCTATGCCGAGCGCCGTGCGGCCCTCGCGGATCGCCGCGGCCGCGGCATCCGTCGTCAACTCAGCGGTCATCGGCGCGCGTCCCCGCTCTGCCCGTACACGTTCTGGTAGCGGTCGAACAGGCTGTCGATCGCCTGCTGCGGGATCGGGATGAGCGGACCCGCCTCCCGCGCCAGATGCACCGTGCGGGCCACGTCCTCGACCATGACGGCCGCCTTCACGGCGTCCTTCGCGTCGACCCCGATCGTGAACGGCCCGTGGTTCTGCATCAGCACCGCCCGCGAACGGTGCCCGGTCAGGGTCTCGACGATGCCGCGGCCGATCGAGTCGTCGCCGATGATCGCGAACGGGCCGATCGGGATCGGCCCGCCGAACTCATCCGCCATCGCCGTGATGACGCACGGGATCTCCTCGCCCCGCGCCGCCCACGCGACCGCATAAGTGGAGTGCGTGTGCACCACTCCCCCGACCTGCGGCATGTTGCGGTACACGTACGCGTGCGCCGCCGTGTCCGAGCTCGGCGACCGCTCACTGCCGGGCGTGCCCGGAACGACGTTGCCGTCCAGATCGCACAGGATCATGTTGTCCGGCCGCAGGTCGTCGTACGACACCCCCGACGGCTTGATCACGAACAGGTCGGCACCGGGCACCCGTCCCGACACGTTCCCACCCGTCCACACGATCAGCCCGTACCGGACCAGCTCCGCGTGCAGGGCCGAGACGTCCTCACGGACCTTCTGGATCGCCGCTTCGATTTCCGCGTTCGACATCAACTGGTCCTTCGTCGGGTGAGCGCACGCTGCAGCAGCACGAAGACGAGCAGCACGGCGCCGGTGATGATGGTGAGGTATTCGGGGTTGATCGTGCCGTCCTTCGTGATGATGAGGCGCAGCGCCGCGAGCACGAAGACGCCGACGATCGATCCGAGCACGTAGCCGTAGCCGCCCGTGAGGAGCGTGCCGCCGATCACGACCGCGGCGATGGCGTCGAGCTCCCAGCCGATGCCGGTCACGTTCTGCGCCTTGCCGCCGACCTCGGCGGTGTAGACGATGGCCGCGAGGCCGGCGAGAGCGCCCGAGACGACGTAGATCCACACCCGCGTGCGGGCGACCGGGAGGCCCATCAGCTTGGCCGACGACTCGCTGCCGCCGATCGCGTAGACGGTGCGGCCCGAACGCGAGCGGTGCATGAAGAACATGCCGCCGATGACCACGAGCACCGCGATGAGCAGGCCGGGCGTGATCGTGAAGTCGTTGACCTTCGGCCCGTCGATGATCTTCCAGTCGGTCGCGAGCAGGAGGATCGGCGAATCCTCGGGAGCGATGACCGGCGTCGTCGACAGGATCGAGGCGAGGCCACGGGCGAGGAACATCATCGCGAGCGTCGCGATGAACGGCTGCACGTTGAAGTACTGGATCATGACGCCCGAGATGAGGCCGAACAGGCCGCCGAACACGATCATCAGCAACATCGCGAGCCACCCGTTGACGCCGATGTTCATCAGCATGACGCCGGCCACCGACGTGAAGGCGACCACGGCGCCGACCGACAGGTCGATGCCGCCGGAGATGATGACGATCGTCATGCCGACCGCGAGGATGATCGTCGGCGCGAAGCTCACGAGGAGGCTCGACATCGTGCCGGCGTGGAAGACGCGGCCGTAGGCGATCTCGGCGTAGATGAGCATGCCGAAGAGCAGCACGAGGGCGGCGAGCGTCGGGATCAGCGTCTGGCTGCGCTCCCAGAGCCCGGAGAATCGATTGACCTGCTGGGGCTGCCTGCTCTCGGGGAGATCGGCTGCCGGCGGAACGGACTCGGCGAGTGTGCGCGGGGCGCTCATGCGACGACCTCCTTCTCCTTCGAAACGGGGACGCTCGGGTCCGCGGCCGGCTTCACCGGCGCGGCGGGGGTCCCCCCGGACTTCTTGCGTCCGAAGACGAGCGACCGGACCCGCTCCGACTGGAGCAGCACCAGGGCGATGATGACGAGCGCCTTGAACGCGGGCGTGGCCGCGGCCGGGATGCCGAGGAACAGCACGGTCTTGTTCAGCGTCGCGATGAGGAGCGCACCGATGGTCGAGCCCAGGATCGAGAACTTGCCGCCGGCGAGGGACGTGCCGCCGATGACGACCGCGAGGATCGCGTCGAGCTCCATGAGGTTTCCCGTGCCCGAGACGCTGACCGTCATCACTTCGGACACGCTGAACAGGCCGCCGACCGCCGCGAGGGCCGCCGACAGGATGTACACGCCGAAGAGGATGGGGCGGGGACGGATGCCGGCGAGCCGGCTCGCGTGCGGGTTGATGCCGATCGACTCGATCATGAGCCCGAGCGCCGTGCGGCGCATGAAGAAGGCGATGATCACGACGATCGCGATCGCGATGACGAAGCTCGTCGGAAGGCCGAGGATCTGGCCGTTGGCCAGCTGGCGGAACGGCTCGTTCGTCGCGTTGGTGTTCTGCCCGTCGGTGATGACGCGGGCGATGCCGCGCGCGGCCATCATCATGATGAGCGTGCTGATGAAGGGCTGCAGCCCGACCACGGCGACCAGGAGGCCGTTGATCGCACCGAGCACGATGGCCAGCGCCAGCGCGAGGCCGATCGCGGTGAGCATCGCGCTCACCGAGTTCGGGTCGTTGATCGTGGACAGCGTCTGCATCGCCACCGCGCCGCCGACGGCCATCATCGATCCGACCGAGAGGTCGATGCCCTCGGTGGCGATGACGAACGTCATGCCCAGAGCGATCATGATGATCGGCGCCGAGACGCGGAGGATGTCGAGCACGTTGCCGGTGAGCATCCCGGTCGTGGGATTCACGGAGAGTGCGAGGTAGGCGGGGTTCTTGATCGTGTTGATCAGGAGCAGCACCGCGATGCCCACGAGCGCCCAGAACCACGGGGTCCTGAACGCGGTCTTGACGCGGCTCATGACGCGTTCCCTTCGATTGCGGCGTCGCCCTCGGCGACCTCCTCGGCGAGGACGTCGGCCTGAGCCTCCGCCTCCGCCCCTGATTCCGTGGCGATGACCGAGACGATGCTCTCGGCGGTCACCTCTGGGCCGTTCACGACCTCGCCCACCTTCTGGTGGTCCTTGAGGATGACGATGCGCTCGGAGAGTCGCACGACCTCTTCGAGCTCGGACGAGATGAACACGACCCCCATGCCGCCTTCGGCGAGCTCGGCGACCGTCTCCTGGATGTCGGCCTTCGCTCCGACGTCGATGCCGCGGGTCGGCTCGTCGAGCAGCAGGAGGTCGGGGTTGGTGGCGAGCCACCGACCGAGCAGCACCTTCTGCTGGTTGCCGCCGGAGAGGAGGCGGATGGGTCGATTGGGGTCGTTGGGGCGCACGCTGAAGCGCTCCATGTAGGTCGTGACGAGCTGGTCGACCTCGCGGGCGGGCACGCGGCGGAGCCAGCCGCGGCGGGCCTGGACGGCGAGCATGATGTTCTCGCGGATGCTGAGGTCGCCGACGATGCCGTCTTCGCGGCGGTTCTCGGTGGAGTAGGCGATGCCGTGTGCCAGCGCGGTGACGGGCGAGTTGAGGTTGACCTTCTTGCCGCGCACCTTGACCGTGCCGGAGTCGGCCTTGTCGGCGCCGGCGATGAGGCGCGCGAGCTCGGTGCGACCGGCCCCGAGGAGGCCCGCGAAGCCGACGACCTCGCCGGGGTGCACCTCGACGTCGGTGGGCTCGATCGAGCCCTTCCGGCCGAGGCCCTCGGCCGCCAGGATCGGTGTCTGCGTGCGGTCGCGCACCTCCGTCTGCCGGTTGGAGCCGAGGGCGCGGAGGGACTCGAAGTCCTTGCCGATCATCTTGGAGATGAGCTGCGTGCGGTCGAGATCACGCGTGAGGTACTCGCCGACGAAGCGGCCGTTGCGCAGCACCGTGATGCGGTCGCTGATCGCGTACACCTGATCGAGGAAGTGGGAGACGAAGAGGATGGCGACGCCCTGGTCGCGCAGGCGCCGGATGACGCCGAAGAGCACCTCGACCTCGTTCGCGTCGAGGCTCGAGGTCGGCTCGTCGAGGATGAGCACCTTCGAGTCGGTCACCATCGCGCGGCTGATCGCGACGAGCTGCTGCATCGCGATGGAGATGGAGGAGAGAGGGGCGCGCGGGTCGAGCTCGCCGAGTCCCATGCGCGCGAGCGCCTCACGGGCCCGGGCGTGGGTCTTGCGCCAGTTGACGCCGGTGAGACCGCGCACCTCGTGGCCGAGCATGACGTTCTCGCCGATGCTCAGGTTCGTGCACAGGTTGACCTCCTGGTACACGGTGGAGATGCCCGCCTCCTGCGCCGAGGCGGTGCCCGAGAAGCTGCGCA
This sequence comes from Microbacterium sp. AZCO, assembly GCF_039614715.1. Taxonomy (GTDB): domain Bacteria; phylum Actinomycetota; class Actinomycetes; order Actinomycetales; family Microbacteriaceae; genus Microbacterium. Next base: position 2,757,512 of record NZ_CP154857.1, read on the forward strand.
CCTGCCCGTTCACGACGATCTCGCCGGAGTCGATCTGGTACACGCCGGTCAGCGCTTTGATGAGCGTCGACTTGCCGGCGCCGTTCTCGCCCATGAGGGTGTGGACCTCGCCGGGGAGGAGCCGGAAACTGACCTCATCGAGTGCCTTGACGCCCGGGAAGGTTATGGACGCGTCGCGGACCTCGACGATCGCGATCGGTTCAATCATCGCTGGGTGACTCCTTGTTGCTGCCTGCGTGAATTCGCCGGAGATGACAGGGACGAGCGGGGGCCGCCGAGAACGGCCGCCCCCGCTCGCACTGATCCTCTTCTAGCCGACGCTGAGTCGGATCAGAAGCCCTTGCCCGCGTCGATCGCGGCCTGGCCGGCCTCGGGCGAGTCGAACGTCTCACCGGGGACGACGATCGTCTTCTCGACCTTCTTGCCCGCGAGCGCGTCGTTGACGGCGCCGACGGCGAGGTCGCCGAAGAAGGGGTTGTACTGGGCGACGAAGCTCAGGTCTCCCTTGGCGAGCGACTCGAGGGCCGGCGTGGTGCCGTCGATCGTGGCGATCTTGACGTCGGTGCCCGGCTTCAGGCCCGCAGCGGTCACGGCCGCGGCGGCGCCGATGCCCATCTCGTCGTTCTGGGCGAAGATGAACTGCAGGTCGGGGTGCTCCTTGAGGACGGTCTCGATGACCGACTTGCCCTCGTCAGCGGTCCAGTTCGCGGTCTGCGCGCCGATCTTGTTCCAGCCGTCCTTGCCCTCGATGGCAGCCTCGAAGCCCTCGTTGCGCTCGTTGACGACCGAGAGGCCGGGGACGCCCTCGAGCGTGTAGTAGTTGGCGCCGCTCGGGTAGGTCTCGACCGCCCAGTCGCCCACCGATCCGGCGACCTTGACGTTGTCGGGCGCGATGCGGGTGACGTAGAGGTCGTCGCTGGAGTCGACGCCGCGGTCGAGCAGGATGACCGGGATCTCGGCCTCCTGCGCGAGCTTGAGGGAGTCGTCCCAGCCCGATGCCTCGGTCGCGGTGAGGAGGATGACGTCGACCTCGTCGTTGACGAACGTCTTGAATGCGTCGATCTGCGACTTCTGGTCGGTGGGGCTCGCGGCCGGCGCGTACTTGAGGTCGAAGCCGGCGTCCTCCGAGAACGCGTCCTTGATGGCCTGCTCGTTGGCGTTGCGCCAACCACCCTCGGGGCCGACGGCGACGAAGCCGACGGTGGTGAGGTCGCCGCTTCCGCTGTCGCCGCTGGCGTCGCTGTCGCCGCCCGCCGAGCCCGAGCAACCGGCCAGGCCGAGTGCGAGAGCCCCTGCGCCGATGAAGCCGATAAGGCCCAGCATGCGCTTCCGATTTGCCATGTGATCTCCTCCTTGAGACTCTCCGGCGTTCCTCGTCGGAGAGAGATGCGTGTCCCGGTGCGGGACACCCTCGGGTGTTGTCGACTCATTGTGCGCGCTAACAATCCCGTCGCGCAACTCTTTCCGAAAGATTCGTTACTTTTCCGTTACCGCGAACAACCGCGAGGGCGCGTGGAAGGGACGGGATGCCCCGTCGCTGCGCTCTGCACGGTCAGTCGCGCGGCGCTGCCGTCGAGGACCGCACGATGAGGCGCGGCTCGATCCTGTCGTGCTGCACGCCGTCCTCCTCACTGTCGATCGCGGCGATGATCTGGCGCAGGGCGAGCTCGCCGAGGGCCGCGAAGTCCTGCCGCACGGTGGTGAGCGGGGGGAGGAAGTGCCGGGCGTCGGGGAGGTCGTCGAAGCCCACGACGCTGATGTCGTGGGGCACTCGCAGGCCGCGGTCCGACAGCCCGTGGACGAGGCCGAGCGCCATCTGGTCGTTGGCGGCGAAGACGGCGGTGAAGTCGGCGAAGTCGTATGACGAGCCGAACTCGTAGCCGTAGTCCGACGTCCAGTCCCCCGCCACCGGCTGCGCGGCCGACAGTCCTGCCGCCTTCAGGGCATCGCTCCAGCCCTCCTGCCGCTCGCGCGCGTCGTACCAGTCGAGGGGACCGGCGACGTGCAGGATGCGCCGATGACCGAGCTCGATGAGGTGGGAGACCGCGAGGGTCGCACCGGCCCGCTGATCCACGGCGACCGTGTGCCAGGCGGCATCCGGCTCCGCCTTGATCACGATGGTGGGAAGCCCCGTCGTCTGCTTGCGCAGGATGTCGAGCGAAGACGCCCGGGGCGCGATGACGCACAGCGCGTCCACCCCTTGCGTCACGAGCTCGACGACTCCCGTGTCGATCTGCGACTCCTCGTCGTCGGAGATCGAGAAGGCGCTGATCGCGTAGCCGACGTCGCGCGCGGCGCTCTCGATCGCCCGGAGCGTGCTGTTGGGGCCGTACTGCACGGGGCCGTCGACCAGCACCCCGATGCGCATGGCTCGCCGGGTCGCGAGTGCGCGCGCGATCGAGCTGCGCGTGTAGTTCATCTCGTCGATCGCCTGCAGCACGCGCTCTCGCGTCGACTCCCGGATGTTCGGGTGCCCGTTGAGCACGCGCGAGACGGTCATGTGGGACACGCCCGCCTGCCGGGCCACGTCGTAGATGCTGGGCCGCTGCCAGCCCCGCGTCACTTCGTCCGACATTGCGGATCACCTCGTTCGTCTCGGTCGGCACCGCCTGCCGACGGCGCGGACGGGATGCTCGGGATGCGTGACTCCACGTCCGCCGGGCGTTGCCGACGATCGCTGACCACATCGTAAGCGGTGGCGGCGATCCGATCCGGCCATTCCGCCATGGTGGGGACGCGGGCGCGGCGCCGAAGCGCGGTCAAGGCTCCCGCCCGGATGGATGCCGCTCCGGCGCACATCGCCGCCTCACGGCGCGGGGACCGTCGTCGCCGCGTCCTTGCGGCCCTCCTCCCGCGCCTGCTCGAGCAGAGTGTCGAGCTTGCGGCGGGATCGGATGCGGTTCCAGAGGATCGCGAGCACGATGAGCGCGATGCCCGCGAGGAGGATGAGCTGCGGCCAGGGGATGGCCCACGCCACCGTGGTGGCCTGCACGGGATCGAGGTCCTGCGTGCCGCCGTCCATCGTGGCGGAGGTGGCGTTGAGCGTGACGGTCGTGGGAACGACGAAGGTCGGCCAGACACCCTTCACGAGCACGGTGATGGTGCGCTCGTCGCCCGGCAGCAGCTCCTGCGGGCTCTCGCCTTCAGCAGGGAAGGAGACCGTCTGACCGCCCGCCTCCACGACGCCCGCGGCGAGGATGCGCGTGTTGCCGTCGTTCGACACGTCGAAGGTGACCGTGAGCTCACCGGGGCGGATGGGATTCCACGACGTCGCGTACGACGTCGTGATGTCGGCAACGGAGGCGGCGGGCGTGATCTCGCCCTTCACGCGCGTCAGCACCCGGAAGCCGACGCGGCTCTCGACGCCGACGCTCGTGCCGTCCTTCGCGGACTGGACCGACAGGACGGATGCCGTGATGCCGGCGGCGTGATCGCCCGGCTCGGCGTTGCCCGGAACCTCGATGGTGAACGGCACGATCGCCGTCTGGCCCGCCGGCACCGTCACCGTCTCGGGCATCGTGATCCACGTGCCGGCATCCTTGGACTTCTCGTCCGCCGAGAGGATGTCGAAGCGGCCGCCGCGTGTGTAGTACCCGTCCGCGGCCGTGAGCTGGAAGGTGACCTCGTTCTCCCCCACGTTGCGCACGGCGAAGCGGTCGTCGGCGCTCGCGCCGGGGTCGAGCTCGAGCTCGACCGCCCGCCGCCCATCGGGACCCGTGGCGTCGGACGGCGTGACCGACCACCGCACGGGCGGAGGGGCGGTCGGGTCGTCGGCCGCCACGGCGGGCGTCGCGGAGAGCGCGGCGAGGGCGAAGACGGCCGCGAGCGCCGCCCCGGCCCGGGCCAGGACGGATGAGCGGCGGGTGAGGTGCAGCACGATCGGATTCCAAACGTCAGGGTCGGGGCCGTGAATCACGGCCCCGACCCGATTTCAACACAGACCTGATGCGGTCAGCTCAGATCTGGTCCTCCCACAGCGAGAGGGTGAGCTTGGCCGAGTAGGTGCCCGGGGTGACGTCCTTGGGCGTCTTCAGGGTGAGGTCGGCGTTCGCCTTCCACTCGCCCTGCGGGTGCGCCGTGGTCGCGTCCCACGCGATGGCGAGGAGGTCCTCACCGGTGCCGATGCCCGTGTTGCTGGGCGCCTGGCTGTTGGGGTCCTGCGGGTCGAGGACCGTGCCGACCGGGCCGCCCTCGGTGACCTCGCCGTTGGCGTCGGTGAGGAGGTGCGGGGTCCAGCCGAGGTGGCCCGCCGTGATCTTGGCGCCGCCGGCGGTGGCGAAGTCCGACGTCTTGCCGGTGACGTACCAGTAGGTGTTCGCCGGAACCTCTTCGCGGTCGTCGGTGACGGTGACCGTCGGGAGGACACCGTCGAACTGGCGGATGTCGGCGTCGCCCGAGTCACCCTCGGTCAGCGTCGTCGACGCCTGGTCGACCGACAGGGTCAGGGCGCCGACAGGCGGCAGTGCCTCGATGGTGACGTTGACGTCGACATTGTCGTTGTCCATCTCGTCGGCGATGGCGGCACCGGCCGCGCCGAGAAGCAGCAGGCCGCCGAGCGCACCGGCGGTGGTGCGGGCGATGAGTGCTCGCTTGTTCATTCGTTTCTCCAGTTCTCGGCCGGATCTCCATCCGGTCCGGATTCGGCGAGCGACCGGGCCGTCCGGTCGTCGGATCTCGCGGGGCGTCAGCCGAGGCTGAGCGCGGACCGCTCGGGATGAGTCGCCGTCGGCGCGGAGACGACCGCGCTGACGACGAACGATGAGGTGGCGCTGCAAGCCCGGCGCTGGGGCGATGCGGTCACGTCGCCGCACCGCGGGAGGCGGCGGAAGTGGGTGAGCATTTTGCACCTTTGCTCTGGATCCGGCAGTGGACCGATGGGCTCTTCACGCGATGTTAGCGGGAACTGTTAGCGGAAACAACCCCCTCGATCAGCCGCAGGAAAGGGTCGGGATGCGGGCTGCCACAGTCGTGGAGACAGCCTTGCCGTCGACTGTCCCCGACGCCTTCACGGATGTCTCGCCGGCGGGCAGAGTCGCCAGACGCGTCGTGAAGGCCTGCGACGTGGTCTTGCCGGGAGCCAGCTCTGCGACCTGCTTCGCGCCGTACGGCGTGGTGATCGCGAGGGCGACGCGAACGGTGGACGTGTTGGTCACCTGCACCGACACGACCGCCTTGCCGGCCACACATCGCGCCAGTGCCTCCGACGTCACGGTGAGCGGCGGCGCGGGCTCCTCGCGGACGATCTGAACGGTGTAGGTCGCCGACGTCGTGTGATCCTGCGCCGTCGTGCGCAGCGTCAGGACGGTCGGCTGATCGCCCGCCTGCAGCGGCACCGTGCGAGGCTTCGTGTCGTCGATCAGGACGTCGCCCACGTAGACCAGTCCGCTCGGAACAGCAGGGTCGGCGTCGAACGTCGCGGACGAGGCATCCTGAGGCACCGTCACCGTGTAGGAGTACACGCCCTTCGCCAGCGACGGCGTGAGCCGGCCCCCGTCGAACGACAGGGCCGAGAGGTCGGCATCCGTCGCATACGTCGTCTTCGAGGCGGTGTAGACGCCGTAGACGCCGCCGACATAGCTCGTTCCGTTGCCCTGGAAGCGCACCGTCACGACGGGGATCTTCTGCCCCTTGGCGTCGAGCACGTAGGCGCCCGTGGTGTCCTTCTTGTAGCTGTCCTTCGCGGCGATGCCGGAGAGGATGGATGCCGGGATCTCGTCGTACTGCACGTACCACGTGGTCGAGCCCGCGGCGTTGGTGATCCGCTCGTGCTTGAGCAGCACGTCGTTGACGTAGACGTCGAACGTGCGTCCGTTGTCGCCGCCGAAGTACCGCACGCCGAGGTAGTTCTTGGGCAGCGACGGGTCGACGACCATGTCGTACTGGAAGTACGCGTCGGTGGCGATCTGGCCGTCGCGGTAACCCTGGCCGAGCCACACGCCGACGCCCGACTTGTTGAACCTGTAGTTCTTGCCGGCCTCGCTGTTGTTGTCGTCGAACGACGTGAGCGAGTCGATCGTCGTCTCGGAGATGCGCAGCTGCTGCTTCTCCTTGAGGATCTGCGCCTGCGACTCCGGCGAATCGGGCTGCACGAGCGTCATGTACAGCGCGTAGCGGGCGTTGTAGAGGCTGTAGTACGGCTCGAAGGTGAGCGCGGCCGACTTCGAGTCGACGTTGTGCAGCGTGAATCGCATCGTCGTCATGCCGTTGTTGTTCGGGCCGTTCGGGATGCGCTCGAGATTCGACGCGATGCCTGCCTTCCACTGCGCCGCGTCGTCGACCGTGATGTTGCCGTTGAGCGACTTGTCGGCCGTGCTCATCTGCACGAGCACTCCCGCCGTGTAGCTCGCGTTCGCGTTGACGCGGCTGAGCTCGGTCGCCAGCAGCACGGGGCCGTACTTGAAGGCGACCCAGTTCGGGTTCTCGGTGCCGGCATCCACCCACACCTTCGCGGGCAGCTTGTAGGTGAGCGTGTCGCCCGCCGCGACCACGACGGAGATGTAGCCCGCGCCCGTGAGCGGTGCGACATCCTTCACGACGCCGTTGACCGTGAGCGTGGGTGTCGCCGCGACCCACGACGGCACGCGCAGCCGCACGGTCGTGCCGGCGGGCAGCGCTCCCCCGTCCACCGAGGCGACCGTGAACGTCGCCGTGTCGGTGTTCGGGATGTCGGCCGTCTGCGTGAGCTTCAGATTCTGATCGGCCGAGGTGTAGACCGACGATCGGAACATGTTGACGTAGACCGACGTGTCGTCCTGGAAGTAGATCGAGTCGCCGAGCTTCGTGAAGCTCTCGATGCCGGTGCCGTGGTCGCACCAGAACTGGTCGAGCGGCGTGCCGAAGATCTTCGCGTAGCCCGCCGTCTGCGGCTGGAAGTACGTCACCATGCCCGTCTCGGGGTTCTGCGAGGCGAGGATCGTGTTGATGTAGGTCGACTCGTAGTAGTCGGCGAACTTCACGTCCTTCGTCACCTGGAAGAGGAGCCGGCTGAGCTTGAGCATGTTGTACTCGTTGCAGCCCTCGACGGTGGAGTTCTCGCCGTAGCCGCTCGTCGTGCCGTTGGTGGCGTCGGCGTAGATCGTGTCGGCGGCGTGGAAGTGCTCCGACTGGCTGTTGCCGCCGCCCGCATACGTGTGGTCGCGGATGACGATCTCCCAGAACTTCTCCGCCGCCGTGCGGTACATCGGCAGGGCCGCCTTCTCGGCCGCCGTCAGCGTCGCATAGAGGTCGGGGTTGTCCATGAAGACCGTGTAGCGCTTGAGGGCGCCGACGAGCTTCGGGATCGTCGTGTTGGCGTGCTTGCCGTTGAGCACGTCCTGCCCGTTCGCGAGCTGCTGGAAGAGTGTCGTCTCGTCGAAGTACTCGGCCGCCCGCTTGTGGTTCGGGTCCTTCGTGATGCTGTACAGCTCGTACAGCGCCTCGTTCATGCCGCCGTACTCGGTGGTGAGGATGGATGCCGGGTTGGCGAGGCTTCCCGCCCAGTTCTTGACCCACGTGCCGAACGCGGCCGCGACGCTGCGCGCCTTGGTGGCGACGGGAGCCGGTGCGTACTCGTAGGCGTCGAGGAGGCCCGCGAGCACCTTGTGCAGGTTGTAGAACGGCACGAGCAGGCCGCCCCCGCCGTTCGGCAGCACGCTGATGCTGAAGGGGGCGACGAAGCCGGCGTTCCCGGGGTTGGCCGCCGCATAGGCATCCTGAGCCTTCTTGAGACCGTCGACCGCGGCCGTGAGCTTCGCGAGCAGCTGCGCCTTGGTCGCGCCATCCGTAGCCGTCGAGTACGCCTGCGAGAGCGCCGAGATGTAGTGGCCGAAGAAGTGGCCCTGGAAGCGGGTGCCGCTCGTGGCCTCCCACCCGCCGTACCCCGAGGTCGTCGTCGGGGTGAGACCCGCCTGCACGTACCAGGAGTAGAGGAACTTCTCGGGGTCGAGCGAAAGGAGGTAGGCGACGGTCTTGGCGTTGGCGTTCTCGAGGTAGTCGTCCTCGACGAGCACGTTCTCCAGGCCTGCCTCCTCGAGATAGATGGACGGGGTCGTCGCGCCGACGGGGGTCACGCTGACCGGGAAGTTCTTCGTGACGGGGGCGCTGCCGCCGTAGCTGACGGAGGCTGTGAGGGTCACGGTCGACGCCGTCGTGCCGGTCGGCCGGGTGACGTGCGCGTCGCCGCCCGAGGTCGAGATGACGCCGGAATTCGACGAGGCCCACGTGATGGCGCTGCCACCGGCTCCCTGCACGGGCAGCGTGAAGTCGGCGTCGGCGGTGGTCTGCACCGAGAGCGCGTCGGCGTCGGACCGGGCGACGGTCGCGGGATCGAACGACGGGTTGCCGCGCTGGGTCAGGGTGACGACGTCGGTCGTGCTGGCGACGCCGTTGTAGAGCGAGTAGTCGTCGAGCAGGCCGTTGAGGTGCGACCCGTTGTAGCTGGGGCCGTTGTACCCCAGGGTCTTCACCGACGTGCTCTCGGAGCCCAGCACGCCGGACGCCGTGGCGCTGACCGGATACTTCACGGTCGCGGTCTGACGCACGCCGTTGCGGTAGAACGTGACGACCTTCGTCGTCTTGTCGTACGTGACGACGATGTGCGTCCACTGGCCGGCGGGGAAGAAGGTCGCGCGCGGCGCGTCGACCGCGACCTTGTAGGGCTGGCCGCTCGAGGGGCCGACCGAGAGCGCGAGTGACGACGTGTCGCTCTCCGACGTGAGATACCAGCCGTCGGAGTTGTAGACGGTCTTGCTCCACGCGAAGACCTGCTCCCCCGTCATCGTCGCGTTCGGCTTGTACCAGAACGAGACAGTGAGGTCCTGCGGCTGCAGGTACGCGGCGGTGCCGAGCTTCAGCGCCGTCGATCCGTTGAAGTTGAACGCCTGTCCGCGGACGCCCGTGCCATAGGCCGCGGCGCCCTTCTGCAGGCTTACGGGGGCGGCGTTCGGGCCCGCATCGGTGAGGCTGCCGTCGAAGCCCAGATCGAGGACCTTCTTGCTCTCGATCGACAGGTCGGCAGCAGAGGCGGCGGTGGGTGCGACGAAAGCGAGACCGGCCGCGGCGACGACCGAAGCGGTCGCCACGGCGACGGCCCGCCGGACGGCACGGAGGGAATGACGGCGGGATGCCGTGGGCGCGCCTAGTGCGCTGGTGCTGTGTGTCATGGTGAGGGCTCCTTCGTCCCTGGGCACTGCTGCGTGCCCCTCGCGACCCGTGGCCGGCCTGCGCTGTGTTAGCGCTCACCCGAAAAGCCGCACTCGCATTGTTAGCGCGCACTCATCAGGCGTGTCAAGGAAACGAACACACTCGAATCTTCATTGCCCTTCCACAACGTGAGCGCTAACATCGCGCTCGAGGCGCATGCGCTCTGCGTGCGGCATCCATCCTGAACAGCAAAGGAGCTGGAGTGAGACTCACGCCCCCATCGACCCCGGAGGGCTTCGCGCCGCCGCCCTCCCCCCGCCGGCTGCGCTCCCTTCTCGCCGCGACGGCCGGCACCGCGCTCGCCATCGGCGCGCTCGTGCCGCTCGGCGCGAGCACGGCATCCGCCGACTCGACCGTCCCCGCGAGCGGCCTCCTCGCCGAGTACCTGTTCGACGAGACGAGCGGGTCGTCGGTGCCGAACACCGCCCCCGGATCCGTCGGGCCCGCGACCGTCGTGAACGGCACCGACAGCCTGTGGACCGGGTCGTCGCTCGTCTTCACCGGCGGCGCCAAGACCAGCACGTCGGCGAGCTGGGTGCGGCTGCCCGACTCGCTCCTGAGCGGCAAGACGTCGGCCACGATCACCGTCGAGACCAGGTTCGACGCGTCGATGAAGAGCAGCTTCAACTTCCTCTGGAACATCGGCAACGACGCGACCACGCAGTACTACTTCGCCTCGGTCCGCGACACCGCGCGCACCGCGATCACGACGGCCTCGAACGGCGGCGAGGTCAATGCGCGCAGCGCCACGGGCCTCGATGCCAACCGCTGGTACAGCCTCACGTCGGTCATCGGCGGCGGACGCATCACGTTCTACGTCGACGGCGAGCAGGTCGGCTCGGCGGCGACGACGCTCACCCCGGCATCCATCACCAACCAGAGCCTCAACGCGATCGGGCGCTCCCCCTGGCCCGACCCGATGTACAAGGGCGAGGTGTCGACGTTCCGCGTGTACGACCGTGCGCTCACGGCCGCAGAGGTGGGAGCGGTGTCGAACGCGGATGCCGCGCTGCACGCCTCATCGTTCCAGCAGGCCGCGCAGGTCATCGCCGACGGCGTCGCGAATGTGACGATCGACGAGGGCACGACGACACTCCCGAACTACGGCGGACGCGTCACGTGGTCCTCGAGCGACGCCCGCCTCGCGGTCGGCGCCGACGGGGTCACCGTCACCGCGGCGCAGCCGGCGGCGGGACAGGCATCCATCACCACCGCCCTCACCGCGACCGCGACCGTGCGCGGCACGAGCGTCACGCGCCAGGTGCCCGTCACGATCCAGCCCGTTCCCGGCGTGGACACGCCCTACGGCTACGTCATGGTGCACTTCATCGAGGACTCCGCCGGCTACGCCGAGAAGATCTACCTCGACGTCTCGCGCGGCGACAACCCCGAGTACTGGGACCCGCTCAACGGCGGCAAGCCGATCCTCGCGTCGCAGCTCGGCACGACCGGCGTGCGCGACCCGTACCTGACCTACAACCCCGAGACGAAGACGTACTACATCATCGCCACCGACCTCCGCGTGTTCGGCGGCGACGGCGGCTCCGGCAGCTGCACCTCGTGGTGCTACTGGAGCTCGAAGGGCAGCACGAAGCTCAACGTGTGGGAGTCGAAGGACCTCGTCTCGTGGAGCGCCCCGAAGCAGTTCGACGTCGCCGTCTCGGGCGGCGCGAAGGTCGCCGAGCTCGGCATGGCGTGGGCGCCCGAGGCGACCTGGGTGCCGAACTACTACGGCGACGGCCGGGGCGCGTTCGTCCTGTACTGGTCATCGAACGTCTACGCCGACGCCGCGCACTCGGGCTCGTCGTACTCGCGCATCCTGTGGGGCGCGACGACCGACTTCTCGCAGGGCACCTACCAGTACGGCGGCACGTTCATCGACGCCGGCGGCAACACGATCGACACGACGATCATCCAGAACGCCGGCAAGACCTACCGCATCACGAAGGACAACTCGGCCGGCAAGGGCATCTACATGGAGTCGACGGCGGCCGCCGAGTGGTGGAAGCCCGCGGCGACCTGGACGCGCCTGCAGACGGCCATCGGCGCGGTCTGGGCGGGTGGCAACGCCGGCGGCGTCGAGGGACCCGCGGTCTTCCGCCGTCACGGCGAGGACAAGTGGTACCTGTACGTCGACGTCATCCCCTCGACCGGGTACCGGCCGATGCAGACGACGAACCTCGACGCCGGCTGGTCGCAGCTCGTGAGCAGCAGCTTCTCCATGGCGCCGAGCACGAAGCACGGCGGCATCGTCGGGATCACGCGCGGGCAGTACGACACGATCCGGTCGGCGGACGCCGCGGCGGCCGTCGCGAGCGACCTCGGCTCGGTCTCCGTGACCGAGGACGCGTCGGGTGACGCGATCCGGACTGCGCTGCCGGCGACCGCCGGCGTGACGCTCGCGTACAACCGCGGCACGGCGTCGCGGCCCGTGGACTGGAACCTGTCGACAGTGGATGCCGCGACCCCCGGCACCTACGACGTGACCGGCACCGTCCGCACCATCGGTGCGAACCTCAACCAGTGGGCCGGAGCCGGCGGGTCGACGGCATGGAACGCTGCCGACCGAACCCTGTTCAGCTCGACGGCGATCACCGTGAAGGCGAAGGTCGTCGTGACCGCCGCACCGCTCCCGGTCACCGCCGTCGCCGAGACGCGGTGCGTCGCGGGCAAGGTCGTGCTCAGCGTCAAGGTGACGAACGACGGCGCTTCGCCGGTGGCGCTGGCGGTGAACACCGCCTACGGCACGAAGTCGGTGGCATCGCTCGCACCGGGCGCATCGACGTCCGCCGCGTTCACGACGCGCGCCGTCTCGGTCACGGCCGGATCGGCGGACGTGACGGTCTCGGCCGGCGGCGCGACCGTCCACGCCACGGCCTCGTACGCCGCTGCCAGCTGCGGCTGATCCCCCGGCTGGATCGGACGGCCCGCGGTCTTCGGACCGCGGGCCGTTCGGCGTTTCGGGGGCTCGCGGCTCGCGGCTCGGGCCTCGTGGCTCCCGGCTCGCGCCTCGCGGCTCGCGGCTCGCGGCTCGCGGCTCGGGCCTCGTGGCTCGCCGGGGACCGTGGGGGCGGTCGGACGGCCATCGTTCGTGAGGTCGCGGACCCCGGGCCTGCCGGCCAGGAAGTTCGGGGTTCCGTTCTGCCGAAACCAGGCCGAGTCACTGCAATCGCGACGCCGAGTCACCGCACATCGCGATCCCGAACCCGCCGGCAGCCACGACGGCCCTCGGGGAAGGGGTCACGCGGCGCGAGACCGACCGCCCGGGCATGCACAAAGCCGGGCGCGACCGATGTCTGCGCCCGGCTTCGTGGTCCGGGTCAGCCGCAGGCGGCGGCGGGGTACGGGAGCTGCTTTGACACCGAGACGGGCTTGCCGTCGATCGTGGCCGTGGCGGTCAGGGCGATCGAGCCTCCCCCGATCGAGACGGCCTTCGTCGTGAAGCTCGCCGAGGCGGAGGTGCCGGGCGCGACCGCGAGCGTCTTCGCGCCGAACGGCCCGCTGAGGGCGACGGAGACCGCGACGTCGTCGGTGTTCGTCACCGTGACGCCCTGCACGACCTTGCCCCCGACGCAGCGGGAGACGACCGACGCCTCGACGCCGAGCGCGGGGGCGGCCGCGACCGACACCGTGAAGGTCGTCGCGATCGTCGGCGCCGCGTCGAGCGCGACGGTCACGGTGCGCGTCCCCGGTGTCGAGGAGTCGAAGCCCGACAGCGTGTACTCCCGAGCGGCCAGCACCCGCGTCGAGCCGGCCGCGGTCGTCGCGGTGACCTTCAGCCCGTCCGCCGCGAACGCCTCGCCGACGGTGTACTGCGTCTTGGCGGGAGCGGCCGTCACCGCGATCGAGGTGACCTTGGTCGCGGCATCCCCGAATCGCTGGCTCAGCCGGTCGTACTCGCTCTGGGTGACCGGCACGATCGTGCCGTGCCGCTTCAGGACGGCGTCCCAGCTGATGTCGGTTCCCACCGACCACCCGCCTCCCGCCGTCGTCGGCGCGGTGCTCGACAGGTCGGTCGACCGGAATGCCATGTACCCGGTGCCGGCGCTGTAGCGGTCGGCGATGAGGCCCCACGTCGGCACCTTCTGGCCCGATGCGTTCGCGACCCGATCATCGGCGTTGTACTCGAACAGCTCCGGACCCTCGAGGCGTGCGCCCGAGTAGTTGTCGGTGCCGAAGATGTCCCGGAGGGTGCTGACCTTCTCCCAGCCGCCCGGGTTGCTGTCCAGAGCGGTTGGAGCCACCGTGACGGCGTACGGGTTCGTGCTGCGCTCGAGCGTGATCTGGCCGTCGCCCGAGGCGCGGTAGAAGACCCCGTCGACCTCGATCATCGTCGTGTCGATGATCGAGCTCGTGCGGTCGATCCACTTCACGGGATCGGAGAACGTCACGAAGTCGCGGGTCGTGGCGTAGTACATGTTCATGTAGTCGCCGTACGTGTTGCCGAGGGGATCGGATGCGCCCGCCCCGGTCGACGACGCCCAGTAGACGAGGTACTGCCCGGTCGCCGGGTCGTAGGTCGCCTCCGGCGCCCACGCGTTGCCCGCCTGCGGGATCTTCGACGCGACGTCGACGAGCCGCGGGGCCGACCAGGTGACGAGGTCGTTCGACTCCCACACGACGAGGCCGCGGCTGCCGGGATTGTCCGGCGTGAAGCGCCAGCCGTACTTCGCGGTGCTCAGGTCGGTCGCGATGAGGTAGAACTTGTCGCCACCCGGCCCGCGCACGAGGAAGGGATCGCGCGCGCCTGTCTCACCGACCGTCGACTGCAGCGCGGGCTGCTCGCCGTTGAGGTCGGTCCAGGTCGCGCCGTTCTCGCTGGCGGCGAAGTAGATCTGCTCGTTGATCGCGGCCGGCGATCGGCCGGCGGTGAAGTGGGCGAACAGATAGGCGGCGGTGTCCTCGGGCTCGGGGAGCGCGCGGACGGTCGCCGAGAAGGTGCGCGTCGCGGTCGTCCCGGCGACCGTGGCGGTCAGGGTGACGTGCGCGTCGGGCTGCCCGTAGGCGGGCCGTGTCACGAGGCCCGGTGCGCGGCCGCCCTCGGGCGTGGTCGAGATGACGCCGGCGGGGCTCGACGTCCACGTGATCGCCGACCCGTAGGTCGCGCCCGCGATCGGGATGGTGAGGTTGTCGCGCACATCGCCCAGCCCGCTCGCCCCGCCGATCGCGATCGCGTCGAGGTCGGCCTGCGCACGCCCGTCGGCTCCCGGCAGCGCCGCGAGCGTGACGGCGAAGGTCCGGGTCGCGGTCTTGCCGCGCACGGTCGCCGTGGCCGTCAGCGTCGCCGACGGGGTCGCTCCTTCGACGCGGTGGATCGTGCCGTTCGGCTCGACGACGGCAGCGTTCGACGTCGCCCACGTCACCCCGCCGCTCGTCGGCAGCGTGAGGTTCTGCGAGACGGCGGACAGATCGCCGAGGGCGATCGCGTCGACCGTCTCCTGCGCGGCGGACGCGGCATCCACTTGGGAGAGCGTGCTCACCTCCGCGCCGGTGAGCGCGCGGTCGTACAGCCGGTACGTGCTGATCGCACCCGTGAACTTCGGGTCGGCGGCGTAGGCCGACGCCCCGATGAGGTTGTTCGTCTGCGTCGCGAGGTCGGCGACGCCCGTGGCCGAGTCGCTCTTTCGCGCGACCTCGACGCCGTCGACGTAGAGCACGAGCGTCGACGTCGTCGCACCGGCGTTGGGCGCGATCGTCACGACGACCGACTGCCATTTCTCGGCGGTGAAGGCCGACGGCGCGGTCGCGGTCTGCTCCCCGCTCCAGTTCGTCTTGGAGATGGATGCCCGGTGCCCCGGCGTGTGCAGGAAGAACTGGCCTGTCGCACCCTCCCCCGATCCGCCGAGGTTCCAGACGAAGTTGTTGCCGGCGAGGGTCGCCGCCGTCGGCTTCATCTCGACCGCGACCGTCGCCGCGGTCTTGCCGGTCAGGAGGCCGTTCGGCAGCTTCACGTAATTCGCGCCGGTGAACCGCATGGCGCCGTGATCCCACGCCGTGCCGCCGGTGACCGTGCCGTTCTGCGCGCCGTCGGCGGTCGCGGCATCCGTGAGCACCGTCCCCGTCGTCTCGGAGAAGTCGTAGGCGGCGATCAGGCCGTTGGCGGCGACGCCGTCGAGGGGCCCTGCCGCCGTCGACGGCTGGGCCACCCCGACGATGAGGGCTGCGCACGCGGCGCCTCCCAGGAGCGCTCGCGTGCGCAGCTTCATCGTTTCTCGTCCTCTCCGGCTCAGCCGCAGACCGTCTGCGGGTAGGCCACGGTCTGGCTCGCCGACAGCGTCTTGCCGCCCACCGCCGCGTGCGCGTCGACCTTCACGCTGCCGGACGGCATCGTGCCGAGGCGCGTCGTGAAGGCGTACGAGACGCTCTTGCCGGGCGCGAGCGACGACGTCGACTTCGTGCCGTAGACGGTCGTCGTGTCGAGGGCGAGCGCGACGTCCTCGGCGTTGGTGATCGTGACGTTCTGCACGACCTTGCCCGTGACGCACCGGGCCGTCGTCGTCACCGTGTACGCCAGGTCGGGCGCGGCCGCGACCGTGACCGTCGCGGTGACGGTGCGGTTCGCCGGCGCGACCTCCTCGCTCTCCTCCATGTCGAACACGGGGAGGCCGTCGGCCGCCCAGTGCACGCGGCGCACGAACATGTCGCGACCCGAGAGGTTGTTGTGGTCGGTGCGGGCGTGGAAGACGTAGATGAGGTTGTCGTCCTCGTCGTACGACCACATGCCGTGCCCGGTGCCGAGCTGGTAGGAGCCGTTGAACAGGCCCGACTTCTGGATCGGGTAGTTGAGCTTCGCCCATGCCGCAGGGTCCGTGAGGTCGGCGCCGGAGGTGGCCGTCAGGAGACCCGTCGTGTACGTGTCGCCGACGGTCGAGCCCGAGTAGATCAGGAAGAGCTTGCCGTCGTGCGCCTGCACGTTGGGACCCTCCGCGATCGTGTTGTCCCACGCGTACTCCGGCACGCCGATGCGCACGGGAGCCGACGTGAGGCGCGTCGGGTTGGCGGGATCCATCTTGGCGATGAACAGCGCACCCACCATCTGCCACACGTAGTACGACTGGCCCTTGTCCTGGAAGTACGTCATGTCGAGCGAGATGTTCTGGATGGGGTTCAGGATCGAGCCGTCGGTGCGCAGCACCTTCTGCGGCTTGGTCCAGTTCGAGGGCACCGCCGGGTCGAGGTCCTCGCCCTGCGCGTCCTGCTTGAGCTGCATGATGCTCGCACGGCCCGTCCACATGTCCGGTGCGCCGTTCGTGTTGTAGCAGGGCATGAACAGGATCGACAGCCTGCCGCCGATGACGTGGAACTCGGGAGCCCAGAAGCAGCCGGTCATGGCCGCGCCGTCGGCGTCCGTGTCTCCGCGCTTGAGCAGGTCGATCTCGGTGTTGCGACCGGCGGCGATCGCGGCGTCGGAGAGGTCCTCGATCGTGTTCGCGATGCGGATCGGCATGTGCGCCGAGCCGATGTTGTTGCCGCGCAGGTCGTCGGTCGCGATCATGAGGAACTTCGTCGTGCCGTTCCAGTCGTAGCGGAACACCGAGGGGTCCGCGCGCTCGTCGGCGAACGGCGTCGGGTACTGCGGCTGCTTCACGGCACCGGTCACCTGGTAGGTGCCGGGCTTGGATGTGTCCACGGCGGCGAGGGAGGCGGCATCCCACGCGATCGCCCGCGTCGCCTTCGTGCCGTCGTCGTACGACAGCTCGGCGCGCTTCGGCAGGTCGGCCGCCGAGAAGGCGTCGCCCTGCTCGAGTGCGACGCCATCGAGCGCCGTGACGCCCGTGTTGGCGATGCGGCCGAAGCGCACCTTCAGCGCGTCGACGACGTTCTTCGCGACGGCGATGGAGTTGCCCGACGCGTAGTTGGGAACACCCGTGCCTGCGTTGCCGGCATTGCTGCCGACCGTGCCGCGGAGCACCGCACCGCGCGTCGAGGCATCCGCGAGGTCGCCGAAGGTCGTGTAGTACGGCGCGCCGGCGTCGGAGGTCCACGACACGACATACCGGCGGGATGCCGAGTCCCAGACGACCGCGGGCTCGTTGACGCCGCTCGTCACGCCGAGGTTCACGAGGCCGACTTCTTGGTAGCTCAGCAGGTCGGCGCTCTTGGCGAAGAGGAGGCTCGAGGCCTGCGTGCCGTCCGACGCCCCACCGCGGGCGGTGCGGGTCGAGACGATGCCGTAGCTTCCGTCGGCGAGGTAGAAGAGGTGCGGGTTGCGGAGGCTGCGGATGATCGAGTCCGTCGTGCCGCTCGCCGGCGGGGTCGTGGAGGTCTTGGCGAAGAAGATGCCGTAGTTCTCGTTGAGCGGCGTCCAGCCGGTGCCGTTCTCGAGTGCCAGGTGCATGCTCAGCGCGACGTCGGCGTTGTTGGCCTCGCCGACCGTCGTGGCGGTGCGGCTGTACGCGAGCAGCTGCGACGTCGTCGCGGCGGGCAGCACGCGCACCGCGAAGGCGCGGTCGGTCGTGGCCGCCGTCGCGGCGTCGGTGACGCGGACCGTGATCGTCGAGTCGACGGGCTGCGCCGACGTCGTCGCGATGGTGTCGGTGACGGTCACGCCGCCCGTCGCGCCCATGACGGCGATCGTCGTGCCGTCGGGCGCCGCGGGCACAGCCGTGCCCGACTCGAGGACCGCGGGGATCACGAAGCGCTGAGCGAGACGCTCCACGCGCTGCGCCGCGGTCTCGGTCGACGGGAGCACCGTCACCGTGATCGTCTTCGTCGCCGTCACGCCGCGGACATTCGCGGTCGCCGTGAGCTGCACCTGCACCGAGGGCTGTCCGGCGAGCGGAGCCGTGACCGTGCCGTCGGTCCCGACCACGGCGGGGTTGCTCGAGGCCCACGTGACGCGCCCGTTGGAGGTCGGCAGGTCGATGTCGGTGCTCGTCTGGATGTCGGCGAGGTTGAGGCTCGTGAGGATCGCCTGCGCCTGCGCCTGCAGCTCGGAGGCGTGGGCCTGCGCGTCGGCGTTGGAGACGTCGGCGATCTCGGCGGCGCTGAGCGCGCGGTCGTAGACGCGGAACGACGAGATCGCGCCCTGGAACAGCGGGTCGGGCCACGGGCCGCGCGCGATCGCGTTGAGCGACTGGTCGACGACGTTCGCCGGCGTCACGGGCATGGCGCCCTGCGCGGCGCGCACGCCGTTGAGATAGAGGGATGCCGTGCCCGAGGCGCCGTCGACGACCGAGACCACGTTCACCCACTGGTCGGCGGTGACGCCGCACGACCCCGACTGGATGAGCCGCTCGGTGCCGCCGGACTTCAGCCCGACGAGGGGCGAGCGACCCGACGCGCAGTTGAGCGACGAGAAGAAGTACTCCGTCGCGGACGAGTCGTTGCCGATGTTCCAGAGGAAGTGGAAGCCGCTCAGCGACGTCTGCGAGGCCTTGACCTCCGCGACGACCGTCGTGGACGTCTTGCCGGAGAGGAGGTTGTTCGGCAGGCGCACCCAGTCGCCCGTCGAGGTCTTCGCCCCGCCGCGGAGGGTCAGCGATGAGCCGGTCCAGTCGGAGGCCTGGAGGTTCTGCACCGTGGCGTCACCGAAGGTCGAACCGGGCGCCGAGTTGGGCACGGAGGTGCCGGACGTGCGGTTGAAGGTGTACTGGGCGATGAGGCCCTGGTCGGGCGCGGCGGCCTGGGCGCTGGTGACGCCGAGCCCCAGGACCATGGCGCCGATCGCGGTGGCCACGAGGGCGACCTTGCGCGGGGGGAACAGTCTCATTCCACTCTCCATCAAGTGTCTGAACATCGTCGGACAGGCTGTTAGCGCTCACGTTAGCGGTAACTAGTTTCGAAAACCACCCGCGAAATTCCCTTGACACGCATCCGCTGTGACTTCTAGCGTGGGATGCCACCCTGGATGTTCTCGGTAACATCCCCACCAGCGCCCCGAGGGGCCGACGAGGACTGCGCGAAGACGCACATGACCGACGCGACGGCGACGTCGATGCTCGGCGGTCGTCGTGTCGCCGCAGCCGCGAGAGCGAGGCACGAGCGCATGCGAGCGCGCACCAGATCCCGATTCCTGTCGAGAGGCACCGCGGTCGCGACCGCCACCGCCCTCGCCCTGGCCGGCGCCGTCGCCCCCGCGACGATGGCGAGCGCGGCCATCGATGTCGCACCGCTGATCCACTACACGTTCGACTCGACGTCCGGCACGTCGATCCCCGATGTGAGCGGCAACGGCTACAACGCGACGCTGCAGCAGTCCGGCGCGACGTTCCAGAACGGCGTCCTGACCCTTCCCGGCGGCGCGCGGGGCACCGGCGCCTACGTCGACATCCCCACGGCGGGACTCGTCGGCAAGAAGGACCTGACGATCTCGACCTGGATGTCGAACAAGTCCGGCCCGGCGAACCTCGCCGCCGCCTTCATCGGCGCCCCCGTCGCCTCGGGGGCCTCCTACTCGTCGGCCTACTGGCTCCTCAACCTCACCAACCCCAGCGGCTACGTGAAGTCGGTCGTGACCAACACGGCCAGCGCGACCGCGCCGTGGTCCACCGAGGTCGGCGCGGGGTCGTCGAACGCTCCGACCACGGGCATCAAGACCCCGGCCGGCATGTCGCTCTACACGACGGTCATCGACGGCACCAACGGCCAGCTGCGGACGTACGTCAACGGCACGATCGTCACCACGACGACGATCGCCCGCAACGTCTCGTCCTTCGGCTCCTCGCTCGTGTCGTACCTCGGGCGCTCGACCTACAACGACCCCGCCTGGAACGGCGACGTCGACGACTACGCCGTCTACGGCCAGGCGCTCGACGCCACGAAGGTGCAGCAGCTCTTCTCGGACGAGGCGCTCGACCGCGCCGTCGGCTCGGTGACGGTCCCCGCCACCGCGACCGCGAGCTTCACGCTCCCGACGTCGACGTACGGCACGACGGTCTCGTGGGCCTCGAACAACGCCGCGATCGCGGTGAGCGGCGGCGCGGCATCCGTCACCCGTCCTGCCGCCGGCCAGCCCGACGCGAGCGTCACCCTGACGGCGACGTTCACCGCCGGCGGGCAGACCCGCACCAAGACGTACGTCGTCACAGTGCCGGCCGACGTCTCGGACGCCACGAAGGCGCAGCAGGACATCGACGCCATCGCGATCGCCAACATCGACGATGTCCGCACGAACTTCTCCGTGCCGACGACCGGTGCGGCGGGATCGACGATCAGCTGGGCCGTGACGAGCGGCGGCGACTTCGCCTCGCTCCGCGCGGGCGTCACGGCGGGGTCGACGACCGTCGACGTCAGCCGCCCCACGGGAAGCACCGCGGCCGACGTCGTCCTCACGGCGACGGCGACCAACGGCACGGCCACGCGCACGCGCGAGTTCCGCGTCACGGTGCAGCCGCTGCCGGGTGCGACGGACGCGACCGAGGCGTACGTGTGGGCCTTCTTCACGGGTGAGGGCGCGGGCGCAGAGCGCGTCAGCCTCGCCGCCTCGAAGGGCAACGACGCACTCGCGTGGAACACCCTCAACGGCGGCCAGCCGCTGTTCACCTCGACGCAGGGCACGACGGGTCTGCGCGACCCGTTCATCATCCGGTCCCACGAGGGCGACCGGTTCTACATGCTCGCCACCGACCTCAAGGTCGCGGGGCTCGCGGGCGGCTTCACGACCGCCCAGATCTCGGGCTCGCGCTACATCGAGGTGTGGGAGTCGGACGACCTGGTGCACTGGTCGAACCAGCGCCACGTCAAGGTGTCCTCGGACTTCGCCGGCAACACGTGGGCGCCCGAGGCGTACTGGGATGCCGAGCTCGACACGTACGTCGTGTTCTGGGCCTCGAACCTGTACCCGACGGCGAACACGGCCGACCGCACGGCCGTCACGTACAACCGCATGATGTACGCGACGACCGACGACTTCGTGACGTTCTCCGAGCCGAAGATCTGGAGCGACGTCAAGCGCGGCAACGGCCTGGGTCTCATCGACTCGACGGTCGCCAAGGTCAATGACGTGTACTACCGCTTCACCAAGGACGAAGCGTCGATGACGATCCGCCAGGAGAAGTCGACCAACCTGCTCGCCACCGAGAGCGGCACGCTCCCGGGCACGACGGGACCGGCCGACCAGTGGACGCTCATCAAGGAGAAGGTCGCCACGGGCCTTCCCAACGGCGAGCCGGGCGGCGTCTACTCGAGCGGTGAGGGACCGAGCATCTTCCCCGCCAACCCGGGCGACGTCAACAACATGAGCTGGTACCTCTTCATCGACCAGCCCGACTATCACGGCGGACCGAACCACTACATTCCGTTCGGCACGACGGACATCACCAACGGCGACTCCTGGCTGCCCTTCGGCGCGAAGCTGCGCGCCAACCTCCCGCAGAACTCCGACGGCGGCAAGCCCCGCCACGGCACGGTCATCCCCGTGACGCGCGCGGAGTACCAGAAGGTGCTCGAGGCCTACGCGCCGGCGATCGCCGTGACGTCGGTCGGCGCGCTGGCGGCGACCACGAAGGAGGGCGTCGCCCCGACGCTCCCCGCCACGGCGCTGCTGACCAAGAAGGACGGCTCGCAGGAGACGGCCGCCGTCACGTGGGAGACGGTCGCCCCGTCGAAGTACGCCACGGCGGGCACCTTCACCGTGAAGGGCGTGGCTCAGGATGCCTCGCGCCAGCCGGTCGAGGCGACCGTCACCGTCGAGACTGCCATCACCGTCTCGGTGACCGCCGAGACGCGCTGCGTCGCCGGCAAGGTCGTGCTCTCCACGGGGCTCGCCAACGGCTCCGCGACGCCCGTCGACATCGCGGTGACGACCGCCTACGGCACGAAGTCGGCGACCCTCGCGGCCGGCGCCTCGACGTCGTACGCGTTCACGACGCGCCTCGCGTCGACGCAGCCGGGCCAGATCAGCGTGACCGCCACCGCCAACGGCGCCACGAAGACCGTCACGGCCTCGTACGCCGCGAAGGCGTGCAGCTGACGCGCACGGTCTGAGACGAGAGGCCCCGCCGGAGCGATCCGGCGGGGCCTCTCCGCGTCTGCGTCCCGCCCCCGTCCTCTCGTCCGAGCGTCCGTAGCCCGTGCTTTCGCCGAGCGCCCACGGTACGCACTGCGCGGAACACGGGCGCTCGGCGAGAGCACGGGCTCTGGCTGAAAGGTCGGCGGGGCCTCTCCGCGTCTCGTGCCTCTCCGCCCGTGCGACGCTGGAGGCATGCATGCGACCAGGACCGTGGATGCCGCGCCCCGGCGCCGCGACCCGCTCGGCCCCCTGCGCAGGCGGCTGCTGACCGCGGTGTCGGGTGACCCCGAGGGCTCGCCCGCGTGGGTCCGCGCGCTCGAGGACGGCGACGACGCCGGCTACTTCCCGGAGGACGGCGCCGCCTGGACCGTGCACGAGGGGCCGGCAACCTTCGTCGCCGGCATCCGCGCGCTCCTCCTCCAGGCGCTGCATCCGGGCCCGCTGGCCGGCGTCCACGACTGGTCGCGCTATCGGGAGGATCCGCTCGGACGCCTGTCCGGCACGGTGCGCTGGATCCTCTGCCTCACGTACGGCTCGCGCGCGCAGGCCGACGCCGAGACGGCTCGTGTCGCACGGTTCCACTCGCGCGTCCAGGGCGAGTACGTCGACGGCGCCGGACACGTCCGCGATTACACGGCCGCCGATCCGGGCCTGTCCGACTGGGTGCACCTCGCCTTCACCGACGCGTTCCTCACGTGCCACGAGACGTGGGGGCACGGCATCCCGGGCGGTCCCGACGCCTATGTCGCCGAGTGGGCTCTCGCGGGCCGGCTCATGGGCGTCGAGCATCCGCCGACGTCGAAGGCCGAGCTGCGTGCGCGCATCGACGGCTATCTCGCCCGTGGCGAGCTGCGCGGCGATGAGCGCGTCCACGAGGTCGTGCGCTTCCTCCGGCGCCCGCCGTTCCAGGGTCGTCGGATGGGCGTGGGCTACCGCCTCCTGTTCGCATCGGCCGTCGCGACGATCCCGCGCCGGTACCGGAGGCTGCTCGGCGTACGCCGCGCGCCGCTTCCCGTCGTCACCACGACGCGCCTCGGCCTCGCGCTCATCGACCGCGCCCTGAACTCAGGCGGTCCGCGGGCGAACGACCGGGCCCGGGTGCGGCTCCGTCGCCTGGAGCGCGGCGGCCCCGATGGCCTGGGCGCATGACAGGCTGGAATCATGCGCATCGCCCTCACCGGTTCGTCCGGAAAGCTCGGTACCGTCGTCGCCCGTGAGCTCCGCGCGTCGGGACACGACGTCGTCGGCCTCGACGTCGTCGGACCCCGGGGGCCCGGGTTCCTCCAGGTCGATCTGACCGACTACGGCCAGGTCGTCGACGCCCTCACCGGCGTGCGCGGCAAGACCGGCGGGTTCGACGCCGTCGTGCACCTCGCGGCCATTCCCGCCGACGGCATCCGCAGCGACATCGCGACCTTCCGCAACAACATCCTCACGACGTTCGACGTCTTCTGGGCCGCCGTCCGGCTGGGCGTGCGGAAGATCGTCTACGCGTCGAGCGAGACGGTCCAGGGTCTGCCGTTCGACATCGACCCGCCCTACATCCCGGTCGACGAGGAGTATCCGGCGCGCCCCGAGTCGGTCTACTCGCTCGTCAAGCACCTCGAGGAGCAGCTCGCGATCGAGCTCGTGCGGTGGCATCCCGATCTCTCGATCACGGCCCTGCGCTTCTCGAACGTCATGAACCCCGACGACTACGCCGAGTTCCCGTCGTTCGACGCCGACGCGACGCTGCGCAAGTGGAATCTGTGGGGCTACATCGATGGCCGTGACGGCGCGCAGGCGATCGAGAAGGCACTGGATGCTACACCCGGCTTCGACCGCTTCATCATCGCCGCCGCCGACACCGTCATGAGCCGCCCCAACTCGGAGCTCGTCGCCGAGGTCTTCCCCGATGTGCCGCTCAGGGGCGACCTGGGTGAGCACGGCACCCTCCTCTCCATCGACAAGGCCCGGCGCGTGCTCGGCTTCGACCCGCAGCACTCCTGGCGCGACCACGTGTGAGGCCATGACCGACGATCCCCGCGAAGCAGCCGAGCGCTACCGCCTGGAGAAGTGGCAGCGCGAGCAGGGGCTGGACCGGGATGCCGAGCCGACGCCCGGGAACGCGCCCGGGACCGGGCCGCAGCGGGGTTCGACGGCGGCCGATCGGGCCGCGTTCGTCGAGACGGCGATCCAGCAGGCCATCCGGCGGGGCGAGTTCGACGACCTTCCGGGCGCCGGCAAGCCGCTCGAGGGTCTCGGCGATCGGCACGACCCGGACTGGTGGATCCGCCGCAAGATCGAGCAGGAGCAGCTGCGCGGCCTCGGGCCCCCCGCGCTCATGCTGCGCGTCGAGCACGCGGAGCTCGAGTCGCGGCTCGACGACCTCTCGCGCGAGACCGAGGTGCGGGAGTACGTCGAGGACTTCAATCGGCGCGTGATCGAGGCGCGCCGGCAGCTCCTCGGCGGCCCGCCGGTCGTCACGCCGACCCGCGACGTCGAGACAGAGGTGGCGGCGTGGCACGAGCGCCGCGACTCCCGCCGCCGCGCCGAGGCCGAGGCCCGCACCGCCGAGACTCCCCCGCCGCGGCGCTTCTTCCGCCGCCGCCGCTGACCCGGTCGCCCCGGTGCGAAACCGTCCCGCATCTCGGCGGGCTGTGACGACACGCGGCGGTTTCGGTCGCCGGAGGCCACTCCCGCATCAGACAGCCGAGATACGGGACGGCGGACGCGCCGCGTCAGGGGGTGGCGAGCCAGCGGGAGAGGATGCGGCCTGCGATCTCGTCGGGCGTCAGGGCGATGTCGACGACAACGCCGTCCTCGTCGGGCTGCAGGGGCTCGAGCGTCGCGAGCTGCGAGTCGAGGAGCGTCAGCGGCATGAAGTGGTCGTGGCGGGCGCCCATGCGCTGGGCGAGCAGCTCGCGCGAGCCCTCGAGCTCGGCGAAGAGCACCGGGCCGGCGTGCTCGCGGATGACGTCTCGATACGCGCGCTTGAGCGCGGAGCAGGCCATCACCACCCGCTCGCCGGAGTGCTTCGCGATCGTCTCGCCGACGGCGCGGAGCCACGGCATCCGATCCTCGTCCGTCAGGGGGATGCCGGCGTGCATCTTGGCGACGTTCGACGCGGGATGCAGGTCGTCGCCGTCGATGAACGTCGCGCCGGCGCGCTCGGCGACCTCCGCGCCGACCGTCGACTTGCCCGACCCCGAGACTCCCATGACCACCAGCGACATCGCGCCCCTCCCGACCCGTCCACGGTAGCCCACCGCGGAGCGCGTCGACCGTCCCCGGTAGGCTCGCGGCATCCGTCCCTCCGACCTCCGGGAGCATTCGTGTCCGCACCCGCCGACAGCGTGCCCGACGCCGACTTCGCGGCCCGCAGCCGCCGCGCCGACCATCTCAAGGAGCGCATCTACCTGACGTTCGCCGCTCTCGCGGTGCTGCTCGCGATCAATTTGCACGGGCATCCCGAGCCGGTCGACGCTCTTGTGACGCTCCTGGTGACCGTCTTCGGAACGCTCCTCGCCGTCTTCGTCGCCGACGTCATCTCGTTCGTCGTCGCGCACGAACGGGCGATGGATGCCGATGAGCGCGGCCACGCGGTATTCGCGAGCTTCGGCACGCTCAGCGCCGTGACGGTGCCCGTCATCCTCCTCCTGCTCGCGGCCCTGGGCGTCATGCAGATCGACACCGCGATCCGGGCGTCCATCATCGTGCTGGTCGCCACGCTCGTCGTGATCGGATGGGTCGCGGTGCGCAAGGTCCCCCTGAAGTGGTGGCAGCGGCTGATCGCGCTCGGCGCCGAGGCCGCCCTCGCGCTCGGCGTCGTCGCCCTCCAGCTCGCAGCGCACAGCTGACGCAGTACGCTTCGGGCAGGCAGCAGAGGAGAGGCCATGCGCACGAGACCCGCCGGCGGCGTCGTGCTCGTCGGCGTGCTCGCCTGGATCTCCGGCATCCTGCAGCTCTTCGCGGGCGTCTTCATGCTCATCGCCGGAAGCCACCCCGTGACGGGGTGGCTGCACCTGCTGGTGGGCGTCGTGACGTTCCCCGTGTGCCTGGGCATCTTCCGGGCCCGCGGCGCGGCGCGGGTCGTCGTGACGATCGTGTTCCTCTTCGAGATCGCGGCCGTCGTCTTCGCGCTCACGGATCTGCGCTTCCTCGCGACGCCCGCCGTCACCGCCGCCGTGCTCGCCGTCTTCGGGCTCGTACTGCTGTACACGCCGTCGGCCAATGCGTCGTTCCGGCAGGCGACGGCCCAGCGGCGGGGGCGGGCTGCGCCCGCTCGATAAAGTGGCGTAGCGGGCGCGACGGTCGCCGGCCGGGGTGGGGTTATGTCGATCAGGGTCGCGCTCGAGCACTACACGGCGTACGAGTTCGCGCGCCCGGTCGTCGTGCAGCCGCATGTCGTGCGCCTGCGCCCCGCTCCCCACTCGCGCACGCCGATCGAGGCCTACTCGCTCGACATCAGCCCGAAAGAGCACTTCGTCAACTGGCAGCAGGACCCCTTCGGCAACTGGGTGGCGCGGATCGTCTTCCCCGAGAAGGTGAGCCGGCTGGAGATCACGGTCGGCCTCGTCGCCGACATGATGGTCATCAACCCGCTCGACTTCTTCGTCGAGTCGTACGCCGAGCGCTTCCCGTTCACCTACCCGCCCGCCCTCGCCGCCGACCTCGCGCCGTACCTCCAGCCCGTGGCGGGCAGCGAGTCGGTCGACGGGTGGATCTCGCACCTCCCGCCCCTGCCCGACGACGGCGTGCCGACGGTGCGGTTCCTCTCCGACCTCAACCGCGCCGTCTACGAGGACGTCGCGTACAGCCTCCGCATGGAGGCGGGCGTCCAGACCCCCGACCACACGCTCGCCGCCCGGCTCGGCTCGTGCCGCGACAGCGCGTGGCTGCTCGTCAGCATCCTGCGCTCCTACGGCCTGGCGGCCCGCTTCGTGTCGGGCTATCTCGTGCAGCTCGCGCCCGACGGCGCCGACGGCCCGGCGCAGGACTTCACCGACCTGCACGCGTGGGCCGAGGTCTTCGTGCCGGGCGCCGGCTGGATCGGCCTGGATCCGACGAGCGCGCTCTTCGCCGGCGAGGGCCACATCCCGCTCTCGGCGACGCCGCATTTCAGCAGCGCGGCGCCCATCGCCGGCACGACGGAGCCCGTCGAGGTCGCTTTCTCCTTCCGCAACGAGGTGCGCCGCGTGCACGAGGCTCCGCGCACGACCCGGCCGTACACGCGGCCGCAGTGGGAGCGCATCGACGCACTCGGTGAGGCCGTCGACGAGCGGTTGGAGGCGAACGACGTGCGCCTCACGATGGGCGGCGAGCCCACGTTCGTCTCGCTCGACGACCCCCGCAGCGCGGAGTGGCGCATCGACGCCGACGGCCCGCACAAGCGCGAGCTCGCGAGCCGCCTCGCCGAGCGTCTGCGCGAGGTCTACGCCGAGGGCGGCGCGATCCACCGGGGGCAGGGCAAGTGGTACCCCGGGGAAGCCCTCCCCCGCTGGGCCATCGCCCTGCAGTGGCGCACCGACGGCGAGCCGCTGTGGCGGCATCCCGAGCTGTTCGCAGATCCGTGGGATCAGGATGCCGATCCCGACGCCGATGCCGATGCCGAGGCTCTCGCGCGCCGCATCACCGAGGTGCTCGGTCTGCCGCCGGCTCAGCTGCTCGCGGCCTTCGAGGATCCGCTCGGGGCGCTCTCCGCCGAGCTGCGCCGCCCCGAAGGCGCCCGGCCCGACGCCGACGAATTCGACCCTGGGCACCTCGCCGAGGTGGAGCATGCCGGGTCCCGGCCCGTCGCGTGGGCGCTGCCGCTCACGACCGACGGCGAGTGGACGAGTCCCGCGTGGCGGTTCCGCCGCGGGCGGCTGGTGCTGCTGCACGGCTCGAGCCCCGTCGGGCTGCGGCTGCCGCTCGACTCGGTGTCGTGGCACGACCCGGAGTGGACGGGCGAGCCGTCGTACCTCGAGGCAGGACCCCCGCTCGAGCCCGGCATCCCTCCCGTCAGGGTCGTCTCGCCCGACGGCGCGGTGGCGACGGCCCTCACGGTCGAGGCCCGCGACGGAAATGTGCACGTGTTCCTGCCCCCGACGCAGGAGCTCGACGCCTACGCCGACCTGCTGCACGTCATCGAGCGGGCAGCGGTGGACACCTCCGTCAGCCTCGTGCTCGAGGGCTACGGGCCGCCGCCCGACGCGCGGCTGCGCCAGCTCGTCGTCACCCCCGACCCGGGGGTCGTCGAGGTCAACCTGCAGCCGACGTCATCGTGGGCCGAACAGCGCGAGCTGACCTTCACGCTCTACGACGCGGCGCACGAGGTGCGGCTCACGACCGAGAAGTTCGCCGTCGACGGCACGCTCCTGGGCACCGGCGGCGGCAACCACCTCACCCTCGGCGGCGCGCAGCCGATCGACTCCCCGATCCTGCGCCGGCCCGACCTGCTTCCCAGTCTCATCACATACTGGCAGCGGCATCCCTCCCTCTCGTACCTCTTCTCGGGACGCTTCGTCGGCGCGACGAGCCAGGCTCCGCGCTTCGACGAGGGCCGCCCGGAGGCCGTGCACGAGATGGAGATCGCGCTCGGCGAGATCAGAAGGATGATGGATGCCGCGCACGGCGGCAACCTCCTGCCGTGGGTCGTCGACAGGTCGCTGCGTCACCTGCTGACCGACCTCACCGGCAACACCCACCGCGCCGAGTTCTGCGTCGACAAGCTCTACAGCCCCGACTCGAGCCGCGGGCGGCTGGGCCTGCTCGAGCTGCGCGGCTTCGAGATGCCGCCGCATCCCGAACTCGCCCTCGTGCAGGCGCTCCTCGTGCGCGGGCTCATCGCGATGTTCTGGGAGAAGCCGCTCGTCGCCCCGCTCATCCGCTGGGGCACGCGCCTGCACGAGGACTTCCTGCTGCCCGAGGGTGCGATCCGCGACATCCGCGAGGTGGTCGCCGACCTGCGCGCGCACGGCATCGCCTTCGAGGAGACGTGGCTCGACCCGTTCACCGAGTTCCGGTTCCCGCGGATCGGCGCGACGCGCATCGCGACCCGGGCCGGAGCCGGGGTCGACCTGGAGCTCCGCCAGGCGATCGAGCCGTGGAGCGTGCTCGGCGAGGAGGCCACCGCGGGCGGAACGGCGCGGTACGTCGACTCGTCGACCGAGCGCGTCCAGGTGAAGGTGCACGGCATCGACCCGGACCGCCACCTCGTGACGTGCAACCAGGTGCCCGTGCCACTCGCACCGACGGGGCACCAGGGCGAGTACTACGCCGGTGTGCGCTACCGGGCGTGGCAGCCGTGGTCGGCGCTGCATCCGATGATCCCCATCCACGCCCCGCTCACGTTCGACGTCATCGATGTCGAGGCGGCGGCGAGCCTCGGCGGAGCGACGTACCACGTCGTGCATCCCGGCGGACGGTCGTACGAGCATCCCCCCGTCAACGCCAACGAGGCCGAGGCGCGACGCGCGCGCCGGTTCGAGCGGCACGGCCACACGCCGGGCACGGTCGACGTGTCCGCTCTGCGCGAGACGGCCCGACGGGCCGCGAGCCCCGACTATCCTCGAACCCTCGACCTACGGAGGGTGCCTCAGCCGTGACGGTGCTTCGCGATTACGCCACGACCCTGGCGCAGCCCACGCTCCCCCTCGGCGGCGGCGACCTGGGTGCGGCGCGCTACGACGAGGTCGTCGCGCCCGACGGCACGCTGCGGCCCGCGTGGAAGGGGATCGCCGAGGCCGCGCTCGGCCTCACGCCCGACGAGCTCAAGCGCGTCAACGGCGAGATCACGCGCTTCCTCGCCGACCACGGCGTGCGCTACGTGCAGCGCGGGACGGGCGCCCAGCCCTGGCAGCTCGACCCCGTGCCGCTCGTCATGGAGGCTCCGGCGTGGGCGCGGCTCGAGGTCGGTCTCGCGCAGCGCGCCGAGCTGCTCAACGCGCTCCTCGTCGACCTCTACGGCGACCAGACGCTGCTGCGCACCGGCGTCATCCCCTCCGCCGCGATCTTCGCCCACGCGGGCTACCTGCGGCCGCTCGCCCGGGCGAGCGCGCACGACCCCCAGCCGCTCCTCCTGTCGGCGACCGACCTCGGACGCGACGCGGCGGGCGAGTGGAACGTGCTCGCCGACCGGGTGCAAGCGCCGTCGGGTCTCGGCTACGCGATGGAGAACCGCCGCGTCATCTCGCAGGTCATGCCGGCCCTCTACCAGGAGGGCGACCTGCACCGCATGGAGCCCTACTTCGCGGCTCTGCGGTCGGCCATCCTCAACTCCGCCCCCGAGGGCGTCACCGAGCCGCGGGTCGTCGTGCTGTCGCCGGGCACGCATTCCGAGACCGCCTACGACCAGGCGGCGCTCGCGTCGACCCTCGGCTTCCCCCTCGTGCAGGCGAGCGACCTCACGGTGCGCGGCGGCTGGATCTGGATCAAGCCGCCGGGCTGGCCGAAGTCGGCTCCCGCCGAGCGGGTCGACGTCATCCTGCGTCGCGTCGACGCCGACTGGGCCGACCCGCTCGAGATGCGGGGCAATTCGCGGCTGGGCGTCGCGGGGCTCACGGAGGCTGTGCGCCGCGGGCGCGTGCGGGTCGTGAACGGCCTCGGCGCCGGCGTGCTCGAGAACCCGGCGCTGCTCCCCTTCATGCCCGCGATCTGCCAGGAGCTCCTCGGCGAGCAGCTGCGCCTGCCGTCGCTGCCCACGTGGTGGTGCGGCGACCGCGCCGGGCTCGACATCGTGCTGAGCCGGCTCGGCGAATCCGGCGAGGACTTCGTTGTGCGGAGCATCGACGAGTCGCGCAGCGTCCACGCCGACCTCACGCCCGACGAGCTGCGGGCGCGCATCCTCGCGGCGCCCCACCGGTTCGTCGGCCAGGAGCGCCTGCCGCTCTCCCAGGCCCCCGTGTGGTCGGGCGAGGGGCGGGCGGATGCCCAGCCCGTCGTCGTGCGCGCGTTCACGGTGCGCTACCGCTCGGCGTTCCGCCCCCTCGTGGGCGGCCTCGCGACCGTCATGACGACCGCGGCCTCCCCCGTGACGAAGGACGTCTGGGTGGTCAAGGGCGCACCGGAGGATCCCGATCAGGGGATCGTCGACGTGGCTCCGCTGGAGTTCCGCCCCAGCATCCCGGCCCTCTCGCCGCGCTCGCTGGAGGACATGTTCTGGGCGGGCCGCTACGCGGAGCGCGCGGAAGACCTCCTGCGCCTGCTCCTCACCACCGACGCGCACTTCGAGGAGCTCGCGGCGCCGATCGACTCGGAGCACGGCGTCGCCGCGCGCGCCCTGCTGGGCGTGCTGCAGCGCCTCGCCGGGCGGCGCTCCGCCGAGCCCGAGGAGGAGTTCCGCTCGCTCCTGCTCGACGGCGACCGACCGGGCTCGGCGGCGCAGTCGCTCGACCGTCTGCGCGATGCGCTCGAGGGCGTGCGCGACCAGCTGTCGAACGACACGTGGCGTGTCTTCGCGCACACCGACCGGGCCAAGAAGGCCCTCCGGTCGTCGCAGCGCTCGCACCGAATCACGGAGTCGGCCGGTCGCATGCTCACGGCCGTGCTGTCGCTGCAGGGCGTGACGGCGAGCATGATCCGCGATCCCGGCTGGCACATGATCGAGGCGGGCCGCCATCTCGAGCGGGCGCTGCAGCTGTGCACGCTGCTCAGCTCGACGACGACCGAGCGGTACGGCATCGCGGGCGACCGGGGCGTGCTCGAGGGCGTCCTCACGGCGGCCGAGAGCTCCGTGACGTTCCGCCGCCGCTACCGCGGCAACGTGCGCACGAGCGGCGTGCTCGAGCTGCTGCTCGTCGACCGCGACAACCCGCGATCGCTCGCCTTCGCGTTCCGCGAGCTGCGCACGCACCTCGCCGCCATGCCCGCCTCGACCGGATCGACGCGGCCCGAGCGCCTGCTCGAGCACCTCGAGACGGCCGTCGACAACCTCGATCTCACGGCCCTCGCCACGCCGACGGGCACCCGCCGCCCGCGGCTGCAGCGCTTCTTCGAGGGCACGCGGGCGCAGCTCATGCAGCTCGCCGACTCGATCGGCGACGTGCACTTCGCGAGCGGTCCGCCGCCGCAGAGCCTGTCGTCGCTGTCGCTGACCGAGCTGCGGGGAACGAAGGCATCATGAAGTACGTCGTCTCGCACCGCACCGCCTACGCCTACACGGCGCCCGTCCGCGACAGCCGCGGGCTCTACCACCTGTCGCCCCGCGCGCTGCCGTGGCAGGACGTCGCGAGCCACACGGTGACCGTCGACCCGCTGCCGCTCGACATGCACCGCGACACCGACTGCTACGGCAACGCCGTCACCTACTTCCAGGTGACCGACGCGCACCGCGAGCTCGTCATCGACGCGACGAGCGAGGTCACCGTCGTCGAGCCGCGCTATGACGATGACGCCCTCGCCGTGCCGTGGGAGCGCGCGCGCCCCCTGGTGAACACGGAGGACCCGGATGCGTGGGCCGCCGTCGAGTTCGCGCTCGAGTCGTCGCGTGCCGCACACGCCCCCGGCGTCGCGGAGTATGCCGCGGCATCCCTCACCCGCGGCCGGCCCATCGGCGAGGCTGCGACAGACCTCATGCACCGGATCTACGCGGACTTCGACTACGACAGCACCGCGACGACCGTCACCTCGACCGTCGCCGACGTGCTGCGCAAGCGGGCCGGCGTCTGCCAGGACTTCGCCCACTTCGCCCTCGCGTGCCTGCGCAGCCACGGCATCGCGGCGCGCTACGTCAGCGGCTATCTCGCGACGCAGCCGCCGCCCGGCAAGGAGCGGATCGTGGGGGCGGATGCCTCGCACGCCTGGCTCTCGGTGTGGATGCCGGGCTCGCCGGACTGGCTCGCGATCGACCCGACGAACAACCAGTGGGCGAACGAGCGGTATGTCACCGTCGCGTGGGGCCGGGACTACGGCGACGTCTCGCCGGTCAAGGGCGTCATCTTCACGAAATCGAAGAAGTCGAGTCTGCGGGTGAACGTCGACGTCGCGCCGGTCGGCTGAACCCCCTCCGCTCGCCCTTCCTCGGCGAGACAGGGGATCTCGCCGAGACCGGGTGACGTGCGCCCCTGCGTCGGCGAAATCCCTTGTCTCGGCGAACCGGTGGGGCGGCGGGGGACGGCGGGGACCAGCGGGCGTCAGGGGCGGTCGAGCGCGAAGCGGTCGAGGCCGAGCATCCCCTCCACGGCCCGGTGGAGGGCGGAGCCGCGGGCGCGCTCGTCGTTCCACCGAACGAGGGCCTGCGCGTTGAGCCCGTCGATCATGCCGAGGAGCTGCCACGCCGTCTCGGCGGCATCCATCGTCTCGAACTCCCCCGAGGCGACACCGTCGTCGACGAGAGAGCGGACGACGGCCTGCCAGGCATCCATCTGCTCTCGCACGCTCTCGGCGAGCGTGTCATTGCGGCGGCCCATGGCCCAGGCCTCGACCCAGATCACCGTGACGTCTTCGCGCGTGCCGTCGAGGAGCGTGTCGATGAGCGCAGCGATGCCCTCGGTCGGAGAGGCCGCTGCGGCGACGACGGCGCGGATGTCGTCGAGCTCGGCGGCCACGATCGCCGCGAAGGTCGAGGCGACGAGGGCGTCCATGTTGGGCTGATAGTGCGCGACGAGCGCCGGGGCGACGTCGATGCGGGATGCCACGGAGCGCAGCGTCACGGCGGTGAGTCCGTGCTCGAGCGCGAGGTCGCGTGCGGCGGTCGCGATCTCACCGGCGCGCTCGGCCGGCGACTTGCGGGCGGCTCTCCTGCGGGCGGTGCTTGACATCGTCATTCCTCGGCGGTTATGGTCGCTTCATCTTATTGATCGTGTGATCAACAAGTCAACGCCGACACGGACTTCCCCACGACACCACGGAGGTGCTCGCATGACCTGGCGCATGCCCGCCGAGACCGCGCGCCACGAGCGCACCTGGATGGCCTTCCCCCGCGAGGGCCTCACGCTCGGAGACACCGATGCGCTGCGCGAGGAGGGCTACGCGGCGTGGACCGCCGTCGCCCACGCGGTTGCCGAGTTCGAGCCGCTCACGATGGTCGTCGACCCGTCCGAGACCGACCGCGCCCGGCATCTGCTCGGGTCGCAGATCGAGATCCTCGAGGCCCCGCTCGACGAGTTCTGGATGCGCGACGTCGGCCCGACCTTCGTCGTCGACGACGAGCGTCCCGGCGCGCTCGGGGCCGTCGACTGGACGTTCAACGGCTGGGGCGCTCCCGGCTGGGCCGAGTGGCGGCTGTCGGCAGAGCTCGGCCGTATCGCGGGCGCCGCCGCAGGAGCCGAGGTCATCAGCTCGCTCCTCGTCAACGAGGGCGGCGGCATCCACGTCGACGGCGAGGGCACGGTGCTCCTGACCGAGACCGTCCAGCTCGACCCGCGACGCAACGCGTTCGCCGACAAGGCGCGCGTCGAGGCCGAGCTCGCCCGCACGATCGGCGCGACCGCCTTCGTGTGGCTGCCCCGCGGGCTCACCCGCGACTACGACGACTTCGGCACGAACGGCCACGTCGACATCGTCGCCACACTCCCCTCGCCGGGACGCATGCTGCTGCACGCACAGAACGACCCCGCCCACCCCGACTTCGCCGTGACCCGCTCGCTGCGCGAGACGCTCTCCGAGGCTCGGGATGCCGCGGCCAGCCCGTTCGAGATCATCGACCTGCCCGCGCCGGCGACCCTCAAGGACCACGAGGGCTTCGTCGACTGGAGCTACGTCAACCACACGGTCGTCAACGGCGGCGTCATCGCGTGCGGATTCGGCGAGGAGGGAGCGGATGCCGCGGCCCGCGAGATCCTGTCCGAGGCGTATCCGGGGCGTCGCGTCGTGACGGTCGACGCGCGTCCGATCTTCGACCGCGGCGGCGGCATCCACTGCATCACCCAGCAGGAGCCGGCGGTGACCGCGTGATCGACGTCGTCGAAGCTGGAGTCGCTCAACTGCGGGCCGCGCTCGAATCCGGGGAGGCGACGGCCGTCGACCTCGTGCGGGCCTACCTCGCGCGGATCGACGCGTACGACGAGGCCGACACCGACACGGCGCTCAACGCCGTCGTCGTCCGCAATCCCGAGGCGCTCGCCGAGGCGGAGGCCTCCGACGCCCGCCGGCGCGCCGGCGAGGTGCGCGGGCCGCTCGACGGCATCCCGTACACCGCGAAGGACAGCTACCTCGTGCGCGGACTCACGGCCGCCGCCGGAAGCCCCGCGTTCGCGGACCTCGTCGCACAGCGCGACGCGTTCACGATCGAGCGCCTGCGCGGCGCCGGCGCGATCTGCCTCGGCCTCACGAACATGCCGCCCATGGCGAACGGCGGCATGCAGCGCGGCGTCTACGGCCGCGCCGAGAGTCCCTACAACGCCGACTTCCTCACGGCGCCGTTCGGCTCGGGCTCGTCCAACGGCTCTGGCACGGCGACGGCGGCGAGCTTCGCGGCCTTCGGCCTCGGCGAGGAGACCTGGTCGAGCGGGCGCGGTCCCGCCTCGAACAACGCCCTGTGCGCGTACACGCCGTCGCGCGGCGTCATCTCGACGCGGGGCAACTGGCCGCTCGTGCCCACGATGGACGTCGTCGTGCCGCACACCCGGACGATGGCCGACCTGCTCGAGGTGCTCGACGTCATCGTCGCGGAGGACGCCGAGACGCGCGGCGACTTCTGGCGCGCCCAGCCGTGGGTGCCGCTGCCCGCGGTGAGGGACGTGCGACCCTCCTCCTACTCCGCCCTCGGCGGCGTCGAAGCGCTCGCGGGGCGGCGGATCGGCATCCCGCGCATGTACATCAACGCCGACCCGGAGGCGGGGACCGGCACCGGCATCGGCGGTCCGACGGGCGAGCGCATCGAGACGCGCGCCTCGGTGATCGCACTCTGGGAGGCCGCTCGCCGTTCACTAGAGGAAGCCGGGGCGACGGTCGTCGAGGTCGACTTCCCGATCGTGTCGAACTACGAGGGCGACCGCGCCGGCGCTCCGACGATCGCGACCCGCGGGCTCGTCACCCCCGAGTACCTGAAGCGCGAGATCGTCGACCTCTCCGCCTGGGGCTGGGACGACTTCCTCGCCGCCAACGGCGACCCGGCCCTCTCGACGCTCGCCGACGTCGACGGCGCCCGCATCTTCCCGCATCCCGCGGGCGCGCTGCCCGACCGCTACACGGGCTTCGACGACGACATCGCCGAGTACCCGGGCTGGGTGCGCTCGCACCCCGGCGCATCGCCGTGGACGGACATGCCCGAGCTCGAAGACGGCCTCCGCGGCCTCGAGGAGACGCGGCGCATCGACCTCGAGGAGTGGATGGACGGCCTCGGCCTCGACGCCGTCGTCTTCCCGGCGGTCGCCGACGTCGCGCCCGCCGACATGGACCGGGTGGAGGCATCCGCCGATCTGGGCTGGCGCAACGGGGTGTGGGTCGCGAACGGCAACCTCGCGATCCGGCACCTCGGGATCCCGACGGTCACGGTTCCGCTCGGGACGATGGCGGACATCGGGATGCCGGTGGGCCTGACGTTCGCCGGCCGGGCGTACGACGACACGGCGCTGCTCTCCCTCGCCGCGGCGTTCGAGGCGACAGGCGCGCGGCGCACCGAGCCGCCGCGCACTCCCCGCCTGTAGCGTCGATCCGTGCCGTCGCTCGACTTCTCCCCCGCGCTGGACCGACCCGACCTGCTCGCCGACCCCGTGCGCCGCGGCCTGGAGGCGCTGCCGCCGGGGATGGCGGCGACCGTGCGTGCGACGCCGATCGACCCGTCGCTCGCCGACACGGCCGCGTTCTGCGAGGCCTACGGCGTCGGCCTGGACGAGGGCGCGAACTGCATCGTCGTGGCGGGCACGCGGGGCGACGTCACGTCGTACGCGGCGTGCCTCGTGCTCGGCACGACGCGCCTCGACGTCAACGGCGTGGTGCGAAGGTTCCTCGGCGCGCGGCGGGCGAGCTTCGCGCCGATGGAGGATGCGGTCGCCCTGACCGGCATGGAGTACGGCGGCATCACGCCGATCGGGCTGCCCGAAGAGTGGGCGATCCTCGTCGATGCGCGGGTTGCGGCACTGAACTGGGCGATCGTGGGGGCCGGCATCCGCGGCGCGAAGCTCTCGGTGCCCGGCGCGGTGCTGGGCGCGCTGCCCGGCGCGGAGGTGATCGACGGCCTGGCCCGCGACATCCCCGTCTCCTGACGCCACGACCTACGGGGGACTGGGGGGTCAGGCGAGCGTGTCGAGCACCTCGATCAGCAGCTCGTACGTCGTCAGCGGCGAGATGATCGCGAAGCGCAGCACGGGCTCGCCGGCGTGCGAGCTCGGCACGACGAAGGCGAGCTGGTCGTCGAGCAGGCGGTCCGACCAGGCCTGGTAGTCGGCGAGCGTCCAGCCCTCACGTCGGAAGACGACGACCGAGAGCTGCGGGTCGCGCACGAGCGAGAGGCCGTCGCGGGACTCGATCTCGTCGGCGATGCGGCGGGCGAGATCGATGCCGTATTCGATCGCGGCACGGTACTCGTCGGTGCCGTACGTGGCGAGCGAGTACCAGAGCGGCAGGCCGCGCGCGCGACGCGTCAGCTGCACGCCCAGGTCGGACGGGTTCCAGTCCGCCTTCTCGGTGATCGTGTCGAGGTACTCGGCCTTCTGCGTGTGGGCGAGGAGCGCCTGCGACGGGTCGCGGTAGATGAGCGCGCACGCGTCGAAGGGCGCGAAGAGCCACTTGTGCGGATCGACGATGACCGAATCGGCGAGCTCGACGCCCGCGAACGCCGGCCGCAGGCGCTCGACGAGCATCGCGGCGAGCCCGTACGCCCCGTCGATGTGCAGCCAGACGTCGCGCTCCTTCGTCGCGGCGGCGACAGAGGCGATGTCGTCGACGATGCCGAAGTTCGTCGTCCCGCCCGTGGCGACGACGGCGAACACGGCGTCGCCGTGCTCGTCCAGGGCCTGAGCGACGCCGTCGCCGTGCAGACGGCCGGCCGCGTCGGGCGCGACGAGCACGACGTCGACGTCCATGACGGCGGCGGCCGACGCGATCGAGGAGTGCGCCTCCGCGCTGCACACGACGAGCCACCGGGCGGGGTTCGCTCGCCCTGCCTCCGCGTTGCGCCGGCGCGCAGCATCCCGAGCCGCGACCAGGGCCGACAGGTTGCCGATCGTGCCGCCCTGCACGAACACCCCGCCCGCGCCGGCGGGGAGCCCGAACTCGGCGGCGAGCCAGTGCAGCACCTCGTTCTCGGCGTAGACGGCGCCGGATCCCTCCATCCACGACCCTCCGTAGATGGCGGACGCCGACACGATGAGGTCGAACGCGATCGCTGCCTTCGTCGGCGCCGAGGGGATGAACGACAGGTAGCCGGGGTGGTCCGTCGAGACGCACGCGGGCGCCAGCACGTTCTCGAACAGCGCCGTCGCGCGGCGCGCGCCGATGCCCTCGGGCGTGATGGAGCCCGAGGCGAGCCGGGCGAGGTCGCGCGGACTCAGCGGCTTGTCGAGCGGCACGTCCTGGTACAGCGCGCGGCGGCGGGCGTAGTCGAGCACGACGTCGACGGTCGAGCGCGTCTCGTCGGACAGGGCGTGCATGCGTGCGGGCGAGGTGTCGGTCATTGAGCCTCCCGGGGTCGACTCCCATTCTGAAGCCGCCGTCGCCCCGAGCGCATGCGGCTCTCCCACGCCCCCTGCGCGTCCATAGCCTGTGCTCTCGCCGAGCGCCCGTGTTTCACCCGGTGCACATCGTGGGCTTTCGTCCATAGCACGGGCTATGGACGAAGAAGGGGCGGGGCAGCGACGACGAAGCGGAGGGGTCAGCGGGGGTCGCGGAGGCCGGCGCGGGTGAGGTGGGCGTTCGTGAAGCGGCCGGCGGGGTCGAGTCGCTCGAACACGGCGCGGGCGTCGGCGACGCGCGGGTGAACACGAGCGATGTCCTCGGAGGTGAACGCATGCACCTTGCCCCAATGCGGGCGCGCGCCGAAGGGGCGCAGGGCCTCCTCGATCGACGGCAGCAGCGCGCCGACCTCGACCGGGTGATCGAACCACGTGAAGTGGATGATGACGACGTCCTGCTCGTACGCGCCGCTGAGCCACAGCTCGTCGCGTGCGGCGGTGCGGATCTCGCTCCACACGAGATGGGGCCGGATGCTGTCGCCCAGCGCGCGCACCGCGTCGAGCGCCTCGGCTCCCCGCGACCGCGGCACGAAGTACTCGGTCTGGATCTCGTCGCCGAACGACGGCTCGCTGTCGAGGCGGAAGTGCGGGAGGCGCAGCATCCAGGGTCCCGGGACTCCTCCGACCTCGGTGATGTTGTCGCCACTGCCGAGGGGGCCCTCGACGCCGATGACGCGCCGGCCGTCGAGGAGCGTGTCGGGCACGGCGTCGTCGTCGGACTCCAGCCGGGTCTTGACCCACACGGCCTCGATGGTGTCCGGATCCCAGCGCGTGAAGAGCGACACGCTGTACCCCGCGCCCGTGAGCGCGGAGAGGTCGGCGAGCGCGGCATCCCACGAGACACCCTCGTAGATGTCCTGACGGACGCGGTAGGAGGGCTCGATGTCGAGGGTCACCGCCGTCACGATGCCGAAGGCGCCGACGCCCACGGCGAGCGCCGCGAAGTCGGCGTCGCCGCGGCGCACCTCGTGCACCTCGCCGTCGGCTCCGACGTAGCGCAGCGCAGCGACGGCCGTCGTGAGGACGCCGTTGCCCTCGCCCGATCCGTGCGTGCCGGTCGCGGTCGCGCCGCCGACCGAGATGTGCGGGAGCGATCCGAGGTTGTGCAGGGCCCAGCCGCGCTCGTCGAGAGCCCGCGCGACGATGCCGTAGCGCGTGCCCGCCGCGACCGTCACGGTGCGGGCCGCCTCGTCGAGGTCGAAGCCGTCGACGAGGCCCGAGACGTCGATGAGGGTGCCGTCGGTGTCAGGCAGATCGTGGAAGGAGTGGCGCGTGCCGAGCGCGTGCACCGGTCCGCTCTCGCGGACGAGCCGTTGCACGTCGGCCTCGCTCGTCGCCCGCTCGATGCGCGGTGCGCGGTATTCGTACGTGCCTGCCCAGTTGCGCGGCATCCGTCCCCCTCTCCGGCTTCCGCCGGTGTGATCAGTGGGCGGCTTCGGCGGCGACTCGCGCCGACGCCGTCGCCATGTGCACGGCCATCGCCGAGGCCGCGCCGTCCTCGTCGCCCCGCTCGAGCGCGCGGAAGACGGCGTCGTGCTCGTCGATCGCGATGTTCGCAGCCGCCTCGTCATGCACGGCGCGGTCGGCGTAGACCTGCAGCAGCGATCGCACGACGTGCAGCAGGTCGACGAGCATGTGGTTGTCGGCCGTGCGCGCGAGGGCGTCGTGGAAGTCGAGGTCGGCCTTCGCGAAGGCCTTGAGCGTGCCGACGCTCTGCCGCATGCGGTCGAGGCTCGTCTGGATCGCCTGGAGATCGGATGCCTCGGCCCGCGCGGCGGCGAGCCGGGCGACGTAGATCTCGAGGCCCGAGCGCAGCTCGAGCAGGTCGGCCGTGTTGCGCTCCCCGATGAGGAGGCCCCAGCGCAGCGTCTGCGGCAGCAGCTCGCTCGCGTTGCCGCGGAGGTAGGTGCCCGATCCCGGGCGCACCTGCACGATGCCGAGGATCTCGAGCGCGGC
The DNA here is from genome assembly GCF_039614715.1 of Microbacterium sp. AZCO. Lineage (GTDB taxonomy): Bacteria > Actinomycetota > Actinomycetes > Actinomycetales > Microbacteriaceae > Microbacterium. The sequence continues at coordinate 2,798,174 of NZ_CP154857.1, forward strand.
GAGCGCCTCCCGCACCGCCGAGCGGCCGACCTCGAGCGTCGCGGCGAGCTGCCGCTCCGGCGGCAGCCGCTCACCGGGCTCGATCGACCCGCTCGTGAAGAGGTCGAGCAGGCGGCGGGCCACTTCCGACACGGGCGTGCCCGCGGGCAACGCGCCGAGGGCGGCGCTGATCTCGCGAGATCGGTCGCCGGGGTACGCGGGCATGACCTCACGGTACACGGTGGACTCCGGGATCGGTATTGCAATTGGTCAACCGGTTTGTCATACTGTTCGGCATCCCCTCGTGCAATCGCCGTCGATTCGAAACCGGAGTCACCGTGGACCAGACCCTTCCCGCGCGAACGGACGTCGCGCGCTCAGCAGTGCGGAAGGTGGCGTGGCGCCTCGTTCCGTTCGTGGCGCTGATGTTCTTCATCAACTACCTCGACCGCACGGCGATCGGATTCGCCGCCCCCAACGGCATGAACGAAGACCTCGGCCTCAGCGCGGCTCAGTTCGGCTTCGCGTCGGGCGTCTTCTTCATCGGCTACATCCTGCTGGAGGTGCCCTCGAACCTCGCCCTGCACCGCTTCGGCGCACGCCGCTGGCTCTCGCGCATCATGGTGAGCTGGGGCATCGTCGCGCTGCTGTTCACGTGGGTGCAGAACTTCGAACAGCTCGTCTTCCTGCGCTTCCTCCTCGGCGTCGCGGAGGCGGGCTTCTTCCCGGGCGCCATCCTCTTCCTGAGCCTCTGGGTGCCGTCGCAGTACCGCAGCCGCATCCTGATGCTCTTCTACCTGGCGCAGCCCCTCACGACGGTCATCGGCGCCCCGCTCGCCGGCTGGCTCATCCAGCAGGAGGTCGGCGGCCTCGAGGGCTGGCGCTTCATGTTCCTCGGCGTCGCGATCCCCGCGATCGTCGTGGGTGTCATCGCCTGGTTCTACCTCAAGGACAAGCCGAAGGACGCCGGGTGGCTGACGCCCGATGAGCAGGTCTGGCTCACCGACGCCCTCGAGAGCGAGCGCAAGACCACCGAGGCCCGCGAGAAGCACGTGTCGGTGCGCTTCGCCTTCAGGAGCGGACGCGTGTGGGTGCTGTCGTTCATCTACTTCGGCTTCATCTTCGGCCTGTACGCCCTGGCGTTCTTCCTGCCGACGATCATCGACGGATTCCAGGCGCAGTCCGGTGTGACCTTCGACTTCCTCCAGAAGGGTCTCATCACGGCGATCCCCTACCTGCCGGCCGCGATCATCATGTTCTTCTGGGCGCGGGATGCCTCCAAGCGGGGCCTCAAGACGTGGCACATCGCGATCCCGGCGCTGGTCGGCGGCATCAGCATCCCGATCGCCCTCCTGGCGGGGTCGCCCGTCGCGACGATGGCGATCATCACGATCACGGCCTCGGCGATCTTCGCTGCTCTGCCCAACTTCTGGACGCTCCCGACGCGCTTCCTGACGGGCGCCGCCGCGGCCGCGGGCGTCGCGCTCATCAACACGATCGGCAACCTGGCCGGCTTCAGCGCGCCGTACATCACCGGCGCCGTCCACGACTGGACGGGCGGCTACGAGGTCCCGATGTTCATCGTCGGATTCTTCATGCTCCTCTCGGCCGCGCTCATGCTGCTCCTCGCCCGCAGCAACCGCATCGCGCCGGTCGAGCGGATCGTCGACGAGCAGGCGGGCACCGACGCGCACGTCGAGGTCGCCGAGACCAAGGAGGCCGGACAGCGATGACCCGGCTCTGGAACGAGCCGTCCGCCTTCGCGGACGAGATGATCGACGGCTTCGTCGCGGCGAACGGCCGCTACGTGCGCCGTGTGCAGGGCGGCGTCGTGCGGTCGACGGTGTCGCCCGAGGGCCAGGTGGCGGTGGTCATCGGCGGCGGCTCGGGCCACTACCCCGCCTTCGGCGGGCTCGTCGGACCGGGCCTCGCGCACGGTGCGGCGATGGGGAACCTCTTCGCCTCGCCGTCGACGCAGCAGATCGTGTCGGTCGCCCAGGCGGCCGACAACGGCGGCGGCGTGTTCTTCAGCTACGGCAACTACGCCGGCGACGTGCTCAACTTCGACGCCGCGCAGGACAGACTGCGCGCCGAGGGCATCGCGTGCGAGACGGTCACGGTCACCGACGACATCTACAGCGCCCCCGTCGACGAGAAGCACCGGCGGCGCGGCATCGCGGGCGACCTCACGGTGTTCCGGGCCGCGTCGGCCGCGGCCGAAGCGGGGTACGACCTCGCGGAGGTCACGCGCGTCGGGCGCCTCGCGAACGAGCGCACGCGCTCCTTCGGCGTCGCTTTCACGGGCTGCACGCTGCCCGGCGCCGAGCAGCCGCTGTTCACGGTGCCCGAGGGGCGCATGGCGATCGGCCTCGGCATCCACGGTGAGCCGGGCATCGATGAGACGGAGATCCCCACAGCCGACGGCCTCGCGGAGCTGCTCGTCGAGCGGCTCCTCACCGAGCTCCCCGACGGCGTCGACGCGCCCGACGGGGCGCGCGTCGTGCCCGTGCTCAACGGGCTGGGATCGGTCAAGTACGAAGAGCTCTTCGTCATCTACCGCCGCGTCGCGCAGCTGCTCGAGGCGAAGGGCATCGAGCTCGTCGACCCCCATGTCGGCGAGTACTGCACGAGCTTCGACATGGCCGGCGTCTCGCTGACCCTGTTCTGGCTCGACGACGAGCTCGCCTCCCTGTGGGAGACCCCGGTCGACACTCCCGCATACCGCCGCGGATCGGTCGCACCGCAGCGGATCCGGGATGCCTCCGCCGCCGTCGCCGCCGACATCGAGGCCGTCCCGCCGGCCGACGACGAATCCCGCGCCGTCGCGCAGACCGTCGTCGCCGCGCTCGAGACGATCGTCCGGACGATCGACGAGCACGTCGAGGAGCTCGGCCGCATCGACGCGATCGCGGGAGACGGCGACCACGGCATCGGCATGCAGCGCGGTTCGCACGCGGCCCTCGCCGCCGCGCGCACGGCCGCTCTCGCCGGAGCCGGCGCGGCCACGACCCTCGCGCGAGCCGCCGACGGCTGGTCGGACAAGGCCGGCGGCACGTCGGGCGCGCTGTGGGGCGTCATCCTCTCCTCCGTCGCCGGCGCGCTCGGCGACGAGGGCCGGCCCGCGGCGGCCGCTGTCGCGTCCGGTGTGGCGGCGGGATCCACCGGCGTCATGGCGTACGGCAAGGCCGAGGTCGGCGACAAGACGATGGTCGACGCGCTCGTGCCGTTCTCCTCGACCCTCACGCAGCAGATCGACGCCGGCGCCCGCCTCGCCGACGCCTGGACGGTCGCCGCCGAGGCAGCCACCCGTGCCGCCCGCGCGACCGCCGATCTCCTCCCGCGCATGGGGCGCGCCCGCACGCACGGGCAGAACAGCGTCGGCACGCCCGACCCGGGCGCCGTCTCGCTCGCCCTCATCGCGACCGAGGTCGCGGCCGACCTCAGGACGGCCGCGGCAGACCCCGCACAGACCCTCGAAAGGAACTGACATGACCGAACCCCTCCGCATCGTCGTCGGAAGCGACGACGCCGGCTTCGAGTACAAGGAAGCCCTCAAGAAGGACCTCGAGAGCAACCCGGGCGTCGCATCGGTCGTCGATGTGGGCGTCGGCAGCGACGGCCACACGCCGTATCCGAAGGTCGCGATCGAGGCCGCGCAGCGCGTCGCCGACGGCGAGGCCGACCGCGCCCTGCTCATCTGCGGCACGGGCCTCGGCGTCGCGATCTCGGCGAACAAGGTGCCCGGCATCCGCGCCGTGACGGCCCACGACAGCTACTCGGTCGAGCGCAGCGTGCTCTCCAACGACGCGCAGGTGCTCACGATGGGTCAGCGGGTCGTCGGCCTCGAGCTCGCCCGCCGCCTCGTGCGCGAGTGGCTCACCTACCGCTTCGACCCAACGTCCGCCTCCGCCGAGAAGGTCGCCGTCATCGACCAGTTCGAGACGACGGGATCCTGCTGATGGCCGAGGTCACGGTCGGGGTGAGCCTGAAGACCTACTTCGGGCATGAGCGGGCGCGTGCGTGGTTCGCCGATGTGGCACACCGCACGTCCGCGCACCCCGCCGTGACCGATGGGTCCGTGCGGTTCTTCGTGATCCCGACGTACCTGCAGATCCCCGCGGCCCTCACCGCCTTCCAGGGCACGCCCGTGCTCATCGGCGCCCAGGACGTCTCGGCGTTCGAGCCGGGCGCCTACACGGGCGAGGTCACCGCGGCGGAGCTCGTCGAGGCCGGTGTCCGCGTCGCCGAGGTCGGGCACGCCGAGCGCCGCCGCCTCTTCGGCGAGACCGACGAGGTGGTCGCCGCCAAGGCGGCCGCCGCCCTGCGCCACGGCCTCGCACCCGTGCTCTGCATCGGCGAGTCCGAGCGCGGTGCGGGACGGGATGCCGCGGCCGCGACCGTCGCTCAGCTCGACGCCGACCTCGCCGGCGCGCCGGCGGGGCCCGTCATCGTCGCGTACGAGCCCGTCTGGGCGATCGGCGCGCCCGAGCCGGCTCCGGCCGAGCACATCGTCGCCGTCGCACGCGCGCTGAGGGAGGCACTCGACGCGCGTCCGGACCGCGCCGGCAGCGTCGTGATCTACGGCGGCTCCGCGGGGCCGGGCCTCCTGACCGAGCTCGGCGATGCCGTCGACGGCCTCTTCCTCGGCCGGTTCGCGCACGACGTCGACAACCTCCTCGCCGTCCTCGACGAGGCCGCCGCCCGCGCGGGCCTCCCCGCCTCGACAAGCTCGGCGACCGCAGTTCAGGCAACCCCTCCCCCGGTCCCCGAGCCTGTCGAGGGGTCGAGCAGAACCGACGAGGCAGGTCCGGCATGATCGGCCTCGGGACGTACGCGTTCTTCTGGCAGCACTCCGACCGGGTGCCGGAGCCGCTGAGCCTGCAGGGGGCCTTCGAGGCGACCCGTGAACTGGGCGTCGACCTGTTCCAGATCTGCGACTTCGCGCCCCTCGACGCGATGACCGACGCCGAGATCGCCGATGCGGCGGCGGCGGCACGCGACCTGGGCCTTGCCGTCCAGCTCGGCACGAAGGGCATCGAGCCCGAGCGCCTCGCTCGCTACCTCCGCCTCGCCGAGGCGTTCGACGCCCGGCTGGTCCGCAGCATGCTGTACGGCCCCGAGTCGCGACCGACGCTCACCGAGGCATCCGTCTGGCTCCGCGAAGCCCTCCCCGCCTTCGAGGCCGCCGGCGTCACGCTCGCGCTCGAGACCTACGAGCAGGTCGCGACGGCCGACCTCGTGTCGCTCGTCGAGTCGTTCGGCAGCCCCCAGCTCGGCATCTGCCTCGACCCGGCGAACGTCGTCGCGCGCCTCGAACTCCCCCGCGACTGCGTCGAGCTCGCCGCCGACGTCGTCGCGAACGTGCACGTCAAGGACTTCGCCTTCGCCCGTCAGCCGGGCTGGGTGGGCTTCACCTACAGCGGCGCGCGCATGGGCGACGGCCTGCACGACTACTCGCACCTGCTCGAGACCGTGCGTCCGCGCGATCGCGGCATCGACGAGATCGTCGAGCACTGGCTGCCCTGGCAGGGCGACCACGAGACCACCATCCGAACCGAGCGGGAATGGACCCGCACCACCATCGAACACCTGAGGAGCACACCATGACAATCGACGCTTCGACAAGCTCAGCGACCCCGACCGGGACCCGAACCGAGAGCTACAAGATCGCCGTCGTCGGCGCGGGCGGGAAGATGGGCATGCGCGTGTCCAACAACCTCGTGAAGACCGACCACACGGTCTGGTACGTCGAGAACTCGCCCGCCGGGCAGCAGCGCACGCTCGACGCCGGACGCGAACTGACGGATGCCGCGACCGCCGTCGCCGACGCCGATATCGTCGTGCTCGCCGTGCCCGACCTCGCCCTCGGGCCCGTCACGGCCGACCTCGTGCCGCAGCTGAAGTCCGGCGCGATCGTGCTGACGCTCGACCCCGCCGCCGCCTACGCGGGTCTCCTCACGACGCGCGACGACGTCGTGCAGGCCGTCGCGCACCCCTGCCACCCCTCGGTGTTCCTCGAGCGCACGACGAAGGAGGAGTGGGCCGACACGTTCGGCGGCATCGCCGCGCCGCAGGACGCGATCGCGGCCGTCGAGAGCGACGACCCCGCGCACAAGGCGATCGTCGAGGCGACGGTCCGCGCCATCTACGCGCCCGTCATCGACGTGCACTTCGTCACGGTCAAGCAGCTCGCGCAGCTCGAGCCGACCCTCGTCGAGACCGTCGCCTGCATGATCGGCGCCCTGCTCAACGAGGCCCTCGACGAGGCGATCCACACGATGGGCGTCCCCGAGGCGGCGGCGCGCAGCATCCTGTACGGCCACACGCAGGTGGCTCTCGCCAACGGCCTGCGCGGCGACAACCCGTTCAGCGACGCCTGCCTCATCGCGATGGACTACGGTCGCGAGAGCATCATCAAGGAGGACTGGAAGAAGATCTTCCGCGACGACGAGCTCGACAGGAACCTCGCGCGCATGCTGCACCTCGACCACATCGAGCGCTGATCTCGCGCACGCGGCCGAAGGGAAGAGACATGGGACAGCTTGACGGCAAGACCGCCCTGATCACCGGCGGGGCTCTCGGCATCGGCCTCGCCGTGGCGCAGCGCTTCGCGCGCGAAGGCGCGCGGGTCGTGATCGCCGACCGCAACGGCGAGGGGGCTGCGGCCGCCGCCGCCGGGATCGGCGCGAACGCCCGCGCCGTGACGATGGACATCTCGGACGAGGCCGCCGTCGAGGCGGCGTTCGCCGAGCTCGAAGCCGACGGCTGGGTGCCCGACGTCGTCGTCGCGAACGCGGGCGTGCAGCTCTTCGGGCAGGACGCGCAGGCGGCCGACCTCGACCTCGACGTCTGGCGCCGCACGATCGACATCAACCTGACGGGCACGTTCCTCACGGTCAAGCACGCCGTGCGCTCGATGCTGCCCCGGGGCGGCGGGTCGATCATCCTGACCGGCAGCCCGACTGGCGTCAACGGCGAGGGCAAGGACTTCACGGCCTACAGCGCGTCCAAGGCCGGCATCCACGGCCTCGGACGCACCGTGGCCGCGGCATATGCCTCGAAGGGAATCCGCGTCAACACCGTGCAGCCCGCCTACACCGAGACCCCGCTCGTCGCAGCGATCAGCGAAGACCCGGAGTCTCGCGCCGCGATCATCAGCCGCATCCCGATCGGCCGCGCCGGGACCCCCGACGACGTCGCGGGCATCATGGTCTACCTGGCGAGCGACGACGGCTCGTTCGCGACCGGAGCGGTGTTCCAGGTCGACGGCGGCATGACCTCGCTCTGACATGACCGACGCCTGGCATGCATCTCACGGCCCGTCCCGCCTCTGGCGGGGCGGGCCGTGGGCGCTCGAGCTCCGCGACGACGAGCTCGCCGACCTGACCTTCGACGGGCGTCGGGTGCTCCGCAGCATCCGCGCCGTCGTCCGCGACCGCGACTGGAACACCGCCGAGTGGGTCCTCGAGCAGGTCGCCTCCGACGACTCGACCCTCGAACTCCTCCTCCACAGCGACGGCTACGGCGCCGAGCTCCGCGGCACCGTCCGCGTCGACGTCTCCGGCGACCTGCTGGTCGTGAGCTTCGACGCCGTCTCGACGACGCCGTTCGAGACGAACCGCACGGGGCTCGTCGTGCTGCACCCGCCCCAGATCGCCGGAGCGCCGCTCGCGATCACGCACAGCGATGCCTCGGTCGAGGCATCCACCTTCCCCCGGAGCATCAGCCCGCACCAGCCCGCCGACGACATCGCGGGCCTCGCGTGGCACGACGACGGTCTCGAGGTCGACGTGCGCTTCACGGGCGACGTGTTCGAGATGGAGGATCAGCGCAACTGGACGGATGCCTCGTACAAGACCTACAGCCGCCCGCTCGCGCTGCCGTTCCCCTACGCGCTGGCGGCCGGCGACCGCGTGCGGCAGTCCATCGCCGTGCGCGTCGCGCCGTTGTCGCCGCCCGATCGCGTAACGGATCGGGACCGGCTCGTCCTCGCGGGCGGCGGGGCGTTCCCCGCGATCTCCGTCGGGGCCTCGACGGCTCCCGACCCCGCTCCCCCGCTCGTTCCGATCGGCCAGGCGCTCCTCGTCGAGCTCGACCTGGCGGCGCCCAACCGGCACGCGGCGCTGGCGCGGGCCGCGGCATCCGGTCGTCCGCTCGACGTGCGGCTCGTCCTGGACCCGCTCCGCCCGGACGCGCTCGACGACCTGGTCGTCCGGCTGTCCGGACTCCCCGTCGTGCGACTCGGCGCCTTCGATCCCCACACGCACGTGACGGACCGGGATGCCTCAGCCGCCGTCCGCGCGGCGGCAGCGCGGGCGGGCCTCGACGTCGCGATCGTCGGAGGTGCGCGCTCGCACTTCACCGAACTCAATCGCGAGCAGGACAGCATCGCGGACGACGTCGACGGCGTCGTGTTCAGCGTCACTCCGCTCTTCCACAGCCGCACGACCGAGCAGCTCATCGAGGCGGTCGGGATGCAGCGGCTCGTCGCGGAGCAGGCGGTGCGGATCGCGCGCGGCACGCCCGTGCACGTCGGACCCGTGACGCTGCGACCGAGGTTCAACAACGTCGCGACGGTGCTCCCCGCGCCACCCCCGCAGACCGACCTCTCACTCGGCTACGGCGCGCACTTCGCCGACACCGAGGACGAGCGGCAGGATGCCCCGCAGCTCGCCGCCTGGACCATCGCGAGCGCGGCGGCTCTGGCGGTGCCGGGAGTCGCGTCGGTCGCCTACTTCGAGGAGTGGGGCCCGCGCGGCGTCGTCCGGGCGGACGGGACGGAGCGGCCCGCCGCCGCGGCGCTCCGCGCTCTCGCCGCGCTGTCGGGTCTGCCGGCCGAGTCGGCGGCGAGTCCGGACGGGCTCGTGTGGGCCGTCAAGGGCGGCGGGACGCTGCTGCTGGCGAACCTCGACCGGGACGATCGCGAGCCGACCGTCGTCGTCGACGGCGAGGAACGGACGGCCTCGCTGCCCGCCGGGGGCTGGGTGTCACTCGAGGTCTGACGCTTCTCGCAGGCTCGGCTCGACCCCTCGACAAGCTCGGGGACCACCCCTCGACAAGCTCGTGGACCACCGCGCGGGAAGGGCGGGGACCCCGCGGGTGTCAGCCGGCGGAGCGGGCGTGGGCCACCATCCGGTCGGTCACGGCATCCCACTCGGGATCGACCGTCTGCAGCTCGGGGTGGGCGTCGTGGTGCTCGATGATCTCGCGCGCGCCCTCGTCGAAGCGGATCGTCGTCCCGAACGCGGGCACGAGCGCCTTGAGCTTGCTGTTGTCGAAGAGCACCGTGTGGGCCTTGTCGCCCACGAGCCCGGGGCCGACCTCCGGATGGAACACGGCGATCGTCTCGGACGCGACGTGCACGAACTCCGGATCGTCGACCCCCGCGGCATCCGCGAGCCACTGGTAGATCTGGTTCCACGACGGCGCGTGGTCCCCGGTGATCGTGAAGGCCTCGCCGATCGCGGCGGGATTGCCGAGCAGCCCCGTGAAGCCGACGGCGAAGTCCCGCGCATGCGTCAGCGTCCAGAGCGACGTGCCGTCGCCGTGGATCACGACGGGCTTGCCTGCGCGGAGCCGCGCGATGTCGGTCCAGTGCCCTGTGTTCGGAAGGAGGCCGCGGTCGTACGTGTGCGACGGGCGCACGATCGTGATCGGCAGTCCGCGGTCGCGGTAGGCATCCACCAGCAGGTCCTCGCACGCGATCTTGTCGCGCGAGTACTGCCAGAACGGGTTGCGCAGCGGCGTCGACTCGCGGATCGGCAGCGAGCGCGGAGGCTTGTCGTAGGCCGACGCCGAGCTGATGAAGATGTACTGGCCGATGCGCCCCTCCAACAGGTCGAGGTCGGTCTGCACGTGCTCGGGCGTGAACGCGAGGAACTCGGCGACGACGTCGAATTCGGCATCCCCCACCGCTTCTTTCAGGGATGCCGCGTCTCGCACATCGCCGACGATCTCGCGGACGCCGTCGGGCAGATCCCTCCGTCCCGTGCCGCGGTTGAGGACCGTGACGTCGAAGCCGGCGCGGACCGCGTCTGTGACGCAGGAGGAGCTGATGGTGCCGGTGCCGCCGAGGAACAGGACGCGCTGTGCAGTCATGCCCAGTATTCTTCCGTCTCGTGGCAAGCCTGGGGCGGATCCTCTCGTGGTGGGGCAATGACTACGCCTACGCCGCCTACTGGCAGGTACGCGGAACGCTGCGCCCGGGGCGCCGCGAGGACTTCGGCTCGGGGACCGATCGTCCGATCCTGATCCTCCCCGGCGTGTGGGAGCCGTGGGGATTCCTCCGGCCCGTCATCGACCGGCTGCACGGGGCGGGTCACCCGGTGCACGTCGTTCCGGCGCTGGGACGCAACAGCCGCCCCGTCGCCGACACCGCCCGCACGGCGGCGGAGTTCCTGCGCGAGCACGACCTCCGCGACGTCATGATCGTGGCGCACAGCAAGGGCGGGCTCATCGGCAAGTACGTCATGAGCGAGCTCGACCCCGACCGCCGCGTGACCGGCATGATCGCGATCTGCACGCCGTTCGCCGGCTCGGACTACGCCCGCTTCATGGCCGTGCGGAGCCTCAGGGCGTTCTCACCGAAGGATCCGACGACCCTCAAGCTGCTGGAGAACCTCGAGGTCAACGCCCGCATCACGACGATCGCGGGGGTGTTCGATCCGCACATCCCGAAGATCGTCGGACTCGAGGGCGCCAACAACATCACGATCGCCGAAGGCGGTCACTTCCGGCTGCTCGACCGCCCCGAGGTGCTCGACATCGTCGTGGAGGTCGCGCGCCGCCCCGCGGCCGTGCAGGAGCAGATCGTCGAGGACACGCTGGCTGCGGCGACAGAGGCTCACGGGACCGAGATCCGGGATGCCACGGCTCCGCCGCCGCCGCAGGATCGGGAGAACCCGCCGAGAGACCCCGTCGACCCGCCTACCGTCCCGTGAACCGCGGCGCCCGCTTCTCCTGGAAGGCCGCGAACCCCTCCCGGTAGTCGTCGGAGTCGCACAGCGCCGCCTGCGCCGCGTTCTCGACGTCGACCGACTCCCACAGTCCCAGCCGCTCGTCACGGAGCCGGCGGACGAGGTCTTTGCTCGCGAGGAACGCCCCCGTCGCGCCCTGCGCGGCGCGCTCGGCGGCCGCGGTCGTCGCCGCCACGACGTCGTCGGCGGGGAGCACCTGCGAGAAGAGCCCTGACTGCACGGCCTCCGTGCCCGACATGAGCCGGCCCGTGTAGACGAGGTCGAGCGTCTTGTGCGCGCCGAGCCGCTCGAAGAAGAGGGCGTGCCCGCCCGAGTCGAGGGTCGCCCCGAGCGCCGCGAAGGGCGACCCGATCCTGGCGGTGTCGGCGACATAGACGACGTCGGTCGCGATGAGCAGCCCGAGCCCCACGCCGAGGCACGCGCCGTGCGCGGCGGCGAAGGTCGGCGCGGGGAAGCGCGACATGCGCTGCAGCAGCGGCGTGACGAGCCCGCCGAGGTAGCCCATGACGTCGTCGTCCCGCGGGTCGACGCCGGAGATGTCGCGGCCGGCGCAGAACGCGCGGCCCTCGCCGCGCAGGACGAGCGCGCGAACGCCGGCGTCCTCCGCCGCCGCATACGCGGCATCCAGCTCCCCGATCGCCTCCTCGTCGAGGGCGTTGAGCTTCGCGGGATTGTTCAGGACGATGCGCGCGACGTCGTCGGCGATCTCGAGATCGATCATGCGGGCTCCTTGCTGATCGGTTTCGGCGGAGATGCGCAGAAACGCGGAAGAAGGGGCTCTGATCGCTCCGCCATCTCGCTCATCTCCGCGATTCTGCTCGCTCAGACGTCGTAGTCGACGACGACGCGGTCGGTCTGCGGGTGCGACTGGCACGTCAGCACGTACCCGCGCTCGAGCTCGTCGGGCTCGAGCGCGTAGTTCTCGGTCATCGCGACGGACCCCTCGATCAGGCGCGCGCGGCACGTGCCGCAGACGCCGCCCGCGCACGCGAACGGCACGTCCGGACGCACGCGCAGCGCAGCGTTGAGGATCGACTCGTGCGCGTCGACGGGGCTCTCCACCGTCGACGACTGGCCGTCGAGCGAGAACTCCAGGCGATACACCTCGGCGTCCTCGCGGACGACCACGGGGCGCCCGGCCTGCGGTGCCGGATCTCCCGTCGTGAAGAGCTCGTAACGCACATGGGATGCCTCGACCCCCATGTCGGCGAGGGTGTCGCGGCACAGCTGCACGAGGTCGAAGGGGCCGCACAGGAACCACTCGTCGACCGTCTCGGGAAAAACGAGCTCGTCGAGGATCCGGCGCAGGCGCGGCTCGTCGAGGCGCCCGGAGAGGAGTGGCGCCGTCCGCTGCTCGCGCGAGAGCACGTGGTGCAGGGCGAGTCGCGTCGGGTAGCGGTCCTTGAGCTCGGAGAGCTCCTCCACGAACATGACGTCGGTCGTCGAGCGGTTCGTGTAGACGAGGGTGAAGCGCGACGTCTCGGAGCGCGCGAGCACCGTCGCGGCGAGGGCCATGAGCGGCGTGATGCCGGACCCGGCCGCGATGCCCGCGACGTGCCGGCCGTCGAGGTCGGCGAGCGCCGACGTGAAGCTCCCCTGAGGGCTCATGACGTCGAGCTGGTCGCCGACCTTGAGCTCGGTCTGCGCCCACGTCGAGAACGCTCCGCCCAGGTCGCGCTTGATCGCGACGCTGATGGTCTGCGGTCCGTCTCCCCCGCCGCCGGCGTCGATGGCCCCCGACCCTGTCGAGGGGCGACACAGCGAGTACGAACGCCGCACCTCGTGCCCATCGAGCTGTGTGCGCAGCGCGACGTGCTGGCCGGCGAGGTAGTCGTACTCGCCCCGGAGCTCCTCCGGGATCGCGAACGTCACCTCGATCGAGGCCTCAGTGAGCGGCCGCACCGCCGCAACGCGGAGCGTGTGGAAGCGCGCGCGCCGGCGACTGCCGTGCGGGCCCCCGACGGCGCTCGCGAGGAACGACTCGGCGATCCTCTCGTCCTCGAGCCCCATCAGTGCGCCTTGAAGTGGTCGAAGGGCTCGAGACACGAGCGGCACTCCCAGAGTGCCTTGCACGACGTCGAGCCGAAGCGCGTCAGCTCCCTCGTGTCGAGCGACCCGCACCGCGGGCAGCGGACGCTCAGCCGCACGGGGATCGGCCCGCGCACCGCGGCGCGACCCGTCGGCGGTGCGATGCCGAACTCCTCGAGCTTGCGCCTGCCCTCGTCGCTCATCCAGTCCGTCGTCCACGCGGGCGCGAGCGTCAGCCGCACCTCGACGCTCGCGAACCCCGCGGCCGACAGCGCGAGGACGAGGTCGTCGCGGATCGTGTCGACCGCGGGGCACCCCGAGTAGGTCGGCGTGATCGTGACGGCGACCTGGTCGCCGTCGACCTCGACGTCGCGGAGGATGCCGAGGTCGGCGATCGTCAGGACCGGCACCTCAGGATCGGTGATGGATGCCGCGACCGCCCGCGCGAGGTCCAGTCCGGTCGTCGTGGTCACCATGTCGCGCCCGGGTGCTGACGCGCGAGCACCTGCATCTCGGCGAGGACATATCCGAGGGGCGCCGCATGGCTGCCGTGCCGGCCGCCGCCCGACGACACGAAGCCCGCGGGCACCTCGATCGCGGCCTCCGCGAACACGGCCGCGACCACGGCGTCGAATCCCGGCCGCAGCTCGGACGGACGCACGGCGACGCCCGATGCGGCAAGCGCATCGGTGAGCGGCTCGTCCCGGAAGAGCTCGCCGACGTAGGGCCACACGTCGCCGACGGCGCGCAGCATCCGTCGTCGCGATTCATCGGTGCCGCCCGCGAGGCGCAGGGTCCACTGCACGGCGTGGTCGCGGTGGTATTCGACCTCCTTGACGGCTTTCGCAGCGACGGCAGCGAGTGTCGCGTCGGACGACGCCTGCAGCCGCGAATAGAGCTCGAACCAGTAGACGGATGCCGCGAGCTGCCGGGCGATCGTCTGCGCGAAGTCGCCGTTGGGCTGCTCGAAGAGCCATGCGCTGCGGAACTCGGGCTCGTCGCGCCAGTACGCGAGGTCGTCCTCGGTGCGACCGTCCCACGCGCCGGCGTACCGCAGGAGCGAGCGCGCGTGGCCGAGGAGGTCGAGTGCGATGTTGCCGAGCGCGACGTCCTCCTCGAGCTCGGGCGCCCGCGAGATCCAGGCGCTCAGCTGCTGGGCGAGGATGAGGGCGTCGTCGCCGAGCCACAGCGCGTACTCCGCGATCTCGCCCGAGGCCGGTCGCGCGTCGCCGCCCGCGAGCTCGGCGGAGAGCGAGACCTCGTCGACCGTGACGTCGCCGTGCGGCACGCCGGCGCCCGGTCCCCGAGCTTGTCGAGGGGTCGAGTCCGGCGGCCGCGCAGCGCTTGGGTTCGACGCTTCGACAAGCTCAGCGACCGATTCCTGACCTGGAGATCGGGTCACAGGTGCGGCACCCCCTCCGACGCGGTGTAGTACCGCGCGTGGCGATAGTTCTTGCCCGCGGGCGACTCGAAGAAGGCGCCCTTCGCGTCGGGGTCGCTCGTCGTGATGGCGTCGGCGGGGACGACCCACACCGACGTCCCCTCGCCGCGGCGCGTGTAGAGGTCGCGCGCGTTGCGCAGCGCCATCTCGGCATCCGGCGCGTGCAGCGACCCGGCGTGCACGTGCGAGAGTCCGCGGTTGGCGCGCACGAACACCTCGAAGAGGGGCCACGTCTCGCGGTCGGAGCCGCCGGGGGCGCTCATGCCGCCGACCCTTCGACGAGGTCGGCGACTGGAGTCCGGCGGGCGGCGTAGGCGGCGGCCGCCTCCCGCACCCAGGCGCCGTCTTCGTGCGCCGTGCGGCGGTTACGGAGGCGCTCGGCGTTGCAGGGCCCGCGTCCCGCGAGCACCTCCTGGAACTCGGTCCAGTCGATCTCGCTCATGTCCCAGCGCCCCGTCCCCTCGTTCCAGCGGAGGTTCGGGTCGGGGAGCGTCACCCCGAGCACCTCGGCCTGGGGCACGAGCATCCCGATGAACCGCTGCCGCAGCTCGTCGTTCGAGAAGCGCTTGATGCGCCACGCCATCGACTGCGCGGAGTTGGGCGACGCGTCGTCGGGCGGTCCGAACATCATGAGCGACGGCCAGTACCAGCGGTTCACGGCATCCTGAGCCATCTCGCGCTGCGCCGGCGTCCCCTGCATGAGTGTCAGCAGGATCTCGAAGCCCTGCCGCTGGTGGAACGACTCCTCCTTGCAGATGCGCACCATCGCCCGCCCGTACGGCCCGTACGACGCGCGGCACAGCGGCACCTGGTTGCAGATGGCGGCGCCGTCGACGAGCCAGCCGATCGCGCCCATGTCGGCCCACGTCGGGGTCGGGTAGTTGAAGATCGACGAGTACTTCGCGCGGCCCTCGATGAGCTGCTCGGTCATCTCGTCGCGCGTGATGCCGAGCGTCTGCGCCGCCGAGTAGAGGTAGAGCCCGTGGCCGGCCTCATCCTGCACCTTCGCCATGAGGATCGCCTTGCGCTTGAGGCTCGGCGCGCGCGTGATCCAGTTGCCCTCGGGCTGCATCCCGATGATCTCGGAGTGCGCGTGCTGCGAGATCTGCCGGATGAGCGTCTTGCGGTACGCCGCCGGCATCCAGTCCCGCGGCTCGATACGCTGCTCCGCCGCGATGAGTGCGTCGAACGCCTCCTGCTCGGCGGCTTCGTCGATCAGCAGTTCGGTGGTCATCGTCGACTCCTCAATAACAGACCGTTCGTTCAGTAAGTCTACAACGCGAGGACGGATGCCGCGAGGCACGCCTCCTCAGCGCAGGTCGTAGACCCGCTTGTACTTGCCCTCGCTCCGCGGCAGGGCACCGGGCTCCTCGAGCTTCACGGCCACCGTCGAGCCGACGTGCGTCTTGATGCGCTGCGCGAGCACGACGGCGGCGGCCTCGCAGACGTCGCGATCGAGAGCCGGATGCCGCTCGATGCGGACGGTCAAGGCATCCATCCGCCCCTCCCTCGTGAGCTCGAGGATGAAGTGCGGCGTGAGAGTCTCGATGCCGAGGACGAGCTCCTCGATCTGCGTCGGGAAGAGGTTGACCCCGCGGAGGATGATCATGTCGTCGTTGCGGCCGGTGATCTTCTCCATGCGCCGCATGCCGGGCCGAGCCGTACCGGGGAGGAGTCGCGTCAGGTCGCGCGTGCGGTACCGGAGCACCGGGAACGCCTCTTTCGTGAGCGACGTGAAGACGAGCTCGCCGCGCTCGCCGTCGGGCAGCGGCTCGCCGTCGGCCCCGATGATCTCGGGGAGGAAGTGGTCCTCCCAGAGGTGCGGGCCGTCCTTCGTCTCGACGCACTCGTTGCCCACGCCGGGGCCCATGACCTCGCTGAGGCCATAGATGTCCACGGCATCCACGTCGAGTCGCCGCTCGAGCTCACCGCGCATCTCGTTGGTCCACGGCTCGGCACCGAGGATCGCGATCCGCAGCGACGTCGACCGCGGATCGATGCCCGCCGCCTCCATGGCGTCGGCGATCGTGAGCAGGTAGCTCGGCGTGCACATGATGACCTCGGGCTCGAAGTCGCGGATGAGCTGCACCTGCCGCGCCGTCTGCCCGCCGGACACAGGGATGACCGTCGCACCGAGCTTCTCGATGCCGGCGTGCGCGCCGAGCCCGCCCGTGAACAGGCCGTAGCCGTAGGCGTTGTGCACCTTCATGCCGGGCCGCACACCGCTCGCCCGAAGCGAGCGCGCGACGAGCGCACCCCACCTGTCGAGATCGCCCACGGTGTAGCCCACGACCGTGGGCCGGCCGGTCGTCCCCGACGACGCGTGGATGCGCGCCACGCGGTCCATCGGCACGGCGAACATCCCGAACGGATACGTCGAGCGCAGGTCCTCCTTCGTTGTGAACGGCAGCCGCCGCACGTCGTCGAGCGAGCGGATGTCGCCCGGCGCGACGCCCGCCTCGTCAAGCTTGCGGGTGTAGAGCGGCACGTTCTCGTACGCGTGACGCACCGTCCACTGCAGGCGCTCGAGCTGCAGCGTCTCGATCTCGGCGCGTGTCATCCGCTCCTCGGGATCGAGGCTCTCGTGGGCGGCGGGGGCGGTGCGGTTCGCTGTCATCGTCGACATGGCGGACTCCAGGGTGTTCAGGTGAGGGGCGGCCGGCTGGTCGTGAGGGATCTCCCGCGGAACTCCGCGACGACCTCTCCCGTCTCGTCGGTCACGGTGACGTCGTAGATGCCCGTGCGGCCCGACCGCGTGCGTCGCCGCGCGTCCGCGGTGAGCACGGCTCCCGCGGCGGTGGCCTTGAGGAACGCGATGTCGGCTCCGGCGGCCACCGTCACCGACTCGTCCTCGTTGCAGGCCATCGCGAACGCCGTGTCGGCGACGGCGAAGACGAAGCCGCCGTGCGTGATGGCGAAGCCGTTCGTCATGTCGTCGCGCACGGTCATCGACACGACGGCGTGGCCGGGTTCGTCGGCGAGGACCCGCATGCCGAGCGCCGCGGAGGCCCGGTCGCGCTGCAGCATGGGTCGCAGCTCCTCGGTCATGCGGACGCCGCCCCGACGGGCCCGGCGACGGAAGGCTCGGCGACGGGGAGCTGCTTCGCGACGAGGGTGAGGACGTCGTAGGTCGCGACGAGCTCGTCGTGCTGGTTCAGGATGACGGCATCCCATCGCACCTCGCCGTACTCGTCGGTCTCGCGGGGCGTGATCTGCTTCGCCGTGAGGATCACGCGGATCGTGTCGCCCGGTGACACCGGCGTGAGGAAGCGGAGGTTCTCGAGCCCGTAGTTCGCGAGCACGGGACCCGGGTCCGGGTCGACGAAGAGTCCCGCGGCCCACGACACCAGCAGGTACCCGTGGGCGACGCGACCCGGGAAGAAGGGGTTCGCCTCGGCGGCCGCCTCGTCCATGTGCGCGTAGAACGTGTCGCCGGTGAAGTGCGCGAACGTCTCGATGTCGTCGAGCGTGACCTCGCGGGAGGCCGAGACCACCTGGTCGCCCAGCTCCAGCTCGGCGAGCGACTTACGGAAGGGATGCCTGCCCTGCTGCACCGCGGCGCCCTGGTGCCACAAGCCGGTCAGCGCCGTGAGCATCTCGGGCGAGCCCTGCACGGCCGTGCGCTGCATGTAGTGCAGGACGGCGCGGATGCCGCCGAGCTCCTCCCCGCCGCCCGCCCGCCCCGGGCCGCCGTGCACGAGGTGCGGCACGGGCGAGCCGTGCCCCGTCGACGTGCGGGCGTTGTCGCGGCTCAGGAAGAGCACGCGGCCGTTGAACGCCGCGATGCGGCTCATGAGCTCCGTCGCGACACCGGGGTCGTTGGTCGCGACGCTCGTGACGAGCGACCCGCCGCCGAGGTCGACGAGCGCGGCGGCCTCGTCTAACGTGCGATACGCCAGGACGCTCGCGACAGGTCCGAACGCCTCGATCTCGTGCACCGCCTCGGCCGCGGCATCCGTGAATCCGACGAGGAGGGGCTCGACGAACGCGCCCTCCGGCGCACGACCCGTCGAGCCGTCGGCGCGCACGATCTCAGGGGCGTCGGTCGTGCCGAGGAGCAGCCGTCCCCCGGCGGCCTCGAGCGCTCCGACGGCGGCGAGCACCTCGTCGCGCTGCTCCGTGGAGACGAGCGGGCCCATCGTCACGCCCTCGGCCCGCGGGTCGCCCAGGACGACGCGCTGCGCGATGGCGGCGCGCACGGCCTCGACGAGCGCGTCGACGGATGCCTCCGGCACGATCGCACGGCGGATGGCGGTGCACTTCTGGCCGGCCTTGGTCGTGAGCTCGACCATGAGCTGCCGCACGTACGCATCGAACTCCGGCGTGCCGGGCACGGCATCGGGGCCGAGCACGGAGGCGTTGATCGAGTCGGTCTCGCTCGTGAAGCGGACGCCCGGCGCGGCCTGATCCCGCAGGAGGGCCGCCGTGGAGGCGCTCCCCGTGAACGACACGGTGTCGCCGAGCCCGAGGTGGTCGAAGAGGCCCGGCACGCTGCCGCTCACGAGCTGCAGCGACCCCGCAGGCACACGACCCGTCTCGACGAGGATCCGCACCCAGGCCTCGGCGAGGTAGGCGGTCGGCGTCGCGGGCTTGACGAGGCTCGGGACACCGGCGAGGAATGCCGGCGCGAACTTCTCGAGCGCGCCCCACACCGGGAAGTTGAATGCGTTGATCTGCACCGCGACACCGGGCAGCCGCGTGTAGACGTGACGGCCGAGGAAGGATCCGTCCTTCGCGAGCGGCTCGACGGGTCCGTCGAGGTACACCTGCCCGTTCGGCAGCTCGCGTCGCCCCTTCGAGGAGTACGTGAACAGGACTCCGATGCCGCCGTCGATGTCGCTCAGCGAGTCGCGCTGCGTCGCACCCGCCCGCGCGGAGAGGTCGTACAGCTCCTGCTTGCGGTCGGTGAGCGCGAGCGCGAACTCCTTGAGCAGCAGGGCACGCTGGTGGAAGGTCAGTGCGCCGAGGGATGCCTGCCCCACGGTGCGCGCGTACTCGAGGGCGCCGGCGAGGTCGGCGCCTTCCGCACTCACCCGCACGATCGGCTCACCCGTCGAGGGGTCGCGCACCTCCGTCCCCGAGGCGTCGGACGGCTCGCCCGCAGGCACCCACCACTCGCCCTGGAGGTAGCTCGGCAGCATCCCGGTCATTCGTCGCTCCATTCGTAGAATCCGCGTCCCGTCTTGCGCCCGAGGCGCCCGTCGGCCACCATCCGGCGCAGCAGTGCCGGCGGCGCGAAGCGCTCGCCCAGCCGCTCGTGCAGCTCCTCGGCGATCGCGAGGCGCACGTCGAGGCCGACGAGGTCGGTCGTGCGCAGGGGGCCGACGGGATGCCGGTACCCGAGCTCCATCGCCGCGTCGATGTCGGCGGCGCTCGCGACGCCCTCCTCGACCATCCGGATCGCCTCGAGCCCGAGCGCGAGGCCCAGCCGGCTCGATGCGAAGCCGGGCGCATCGCGCACCGAGATCGGCGTCTTGCCGATCGCCGCGACCCACCCGCGGGCCGCCTCGAGCACGGCGGGCGCCGTCGCGCCGCCCGCCACGATCTCGACGAGCCGCGAAGCCGGCACGGGGTTGAAGAAGTGCAGCCCGAGGAACCGCTCGGGGCGGCGCAGCGCGCCCGCGAGCGCATCGATCGACAGGGCGCTGGTGTTGGAGGCGATGACGGCGTCGTCGTCGACGGCGGCTTCGACCCGCGCGATCGCGTCGAGCTTGAGGGCCGGGTCCTCGGGGACGGCCTCGACGACGAGGCCGCACCCGGCGAACGCGTCCGCCTCCGTCGTCGTGGACACCGTCGCCTCGAGCTCGTCCAGCCCGCGCTGCGTCGCACCGCGATCGACCGAGTGCCGCAGCGCCTCCGCGATGCGCTCTGCCGCGCGGTCGGCGGCGGCCTCGTCCACCTCCACGACGACGACCTGAGCGCCGGCGAGGACGAAGGCGTGCGCGATGCCCGCACCCATTCGCCCACCGCCGAGCACGCCGATGCGCGTCGGCAGGCCGCCGGCGTCGGCGAGCCGGCCGCCGACCGCGGTCGAGGCATCCGTCATCCGCGTCTCCTCTCCAGGAAGCGCGTCATGCGCTCGATCTTCTCGGGACGCTCGAAGAGCTCGGCCTGCAGCTCGAGCTCGATCGCGGGGTGCGCGTGCGCCGGCGCGCGAAGCGCGGTCTTGGTGTGGCGGGTCGCGAGCGGGTCGTGGGCCGCGATGCGGTCGGCGAGGCCGTGCGCGGCATCCATCAGGTCATCGGGCTCGTGAAGGGACGACAGGATGCCCCACGCCAGCGCCTCGTCGGCGTCGAGGATGCGGCCCGTGAGCAGCAGCTCGGCGGCGCGCGCGTCGCCGACGATGCGGGGCAGGCGCCACGTGGCACCGGCGGCCGCGATGATCCCGAGCCCCGTCTCGGGGTTGCCGATGCGCGTGCGCGGGGTGCCGATGCGGAGGTCGGCGGCGTACGCGAGCTCCGCTCCGCCGCCGAGCGCCCAGCCGTCGACGGCGGCGATGACGGGCATGGGCAGCGCGGCGATGCGCTCGAAGGCGTGCGTGTTGATGCCCTGCCGCGCATCGGCCGCGCGTCGGTCGCGCAGCTGTGCGATGTCGGCGCCGGACGCGAAGACCCCCTCCGCACCCGTGAGGATGAGGATGCGCGGGTCCTGCTCGAGCTCGACGCACAGCGCGTGCAGCGCGTCGACGATCGCGAGGTCGATGGCGTTGCGGGCCTCGGGGCGATCGAGCATCGCGACGACCCGATCGTCGCGTCGTTCGACCCGCAGGGAGGGCCGGATGCCGTCCGTCATGAGATGCGCTCCGCGTCGTTGCTGGAATACTTGACCGATCGTTCAGTAATCATGTCAGACTGGCCGGAGATCGCCAAGAGACGTGCGCCCGGCGAGGCGCCCCGCCCGCGGATGGGAGACTGGGGCCATGACCGTGACACCCGCGACCGACGCCGCGTCGGCGACGCCCGCGCGGCGCGGGCGTCCCGGTTACGACCGTTCCCAGATCCTCGAGGTCGCGGTCGCGCTCTTCAACGAGCAGGGGTATGACGCGACCTCCGTCGCGGATCTCGCCGCCCGGCTGGGCCTGACGAAGTCGGCGCTGTACCACCACTTCGACTCGAAGGAGCAGCTGCTCGCGGAGGCGCTCGACGACGCTCTTGGCGCCCTCGAAGAGGTGCTGGATCAGCCCGACGGCTCACCCGCCGAGCGCCTCGAGGCGGTGCTGCGCGGCGCCGTGCGCGTGCTCAGCGACCGGCTGCCGTCGGTGACGCTCCTCCTCCGCGTGCGCGGCAACAGCGACACCGAGCGCGCGGCCCTCGAGCGCCGCCGTGCGTTCGACCAGCGCGTCACCACCCTCGTCCAGGAGGCGCAGGATGCCGGGCTCGTGCGCGCCGACATCGACGGCGCCGTCACGACCCGCCTCATCTTCGGCATGGTCAACTCGCTCGTCGAGTGGTACCGGCCGGGCGGCCCGATCGATCGCGACCAGCTCGCACACGACGTCGTGACGATCGCACTCGACGGCATGCGCACGCGCTGAGCGCGATTCTCGCCGCTCAGGGCGTGAGGACCTGGGCGATGCGGTCGAGCGCGTCGGGGACGAGCGCGTAGTACGCCCAGGTCCCGCGCTTGCTGCGAGTGAGGAAGCCGGCCGCCGTCAGCACCTTGAGGTGGTGCGAGACGGTCGGCTGCGCGAGCCCCACGGGCTCGATCAGGTCGCACACGCACGCCTCGGCTCCCTCGGATGCGGCGACGATCGACAGCAGGCGCAGGCGCGCCGGGTCGGCGAGCGCCTTCATGGTGGCGGCGAGCAGCTCCGCCTCCTCGGCACCGAGTGGCTCGCGGACGAGGGGCGAGCAGCACACGTCCGCCGAGGAACGCGAGACGTCGGTGAGAGGAAGGAGCGTCGCCATGCATTGATGCTAATCGATATTGACAAAGATCGATACGGTGAGCAGAATCGCATCGATGTTCATCGATATCCGGAGGCTGACGTGACGCTCCTCGACCTGACCCGGCCCGCTCCCGCGAGCCCCCGCATGACGACGCTCCCCGTCGCGATCATCGGCGCCGGGCCTGTGGGCCTCTCGGCAGCCGCGCATCTCGTCGAGCGCGACCTGCCCTTCGTGATCTTCGAATCGGGACGGGATGCCGCGGCCAGCGTGCGGGCATGGGGCCACACCCGCCTCTTCTCGCCGTGGAAGCACCTGGTCGACCCCGCCGCTGCACGCCTTCTCGCCGAGACCGGGTGGCGCCTCCCCGCCCCCGAGCGGGCCCCCACCGGCGCCGAGCTGGTCCGCGACTACCTCGAACCGCTCGCCGCACTGCCGAGCATCGCGCCGCACATCCGCACGGGAACGACCGTCACCGGCGTCGCGCGCGAGGGGATGGACCGCACGCGCACACGCGGCCGCTCTCAGACCCCCTTCGCCCTTCGCCTCCGCCGCGCGGACGGCGACGTCGAAGAGATGACCGCCCGCGCGGTCATCGACGCCTCGGGCACCTATCTCGCCCCCAACTCCCTCTCCTCGAACGGCCTCGAGCTGCTCGGCCTCGAGGAGATCGCAGCCGAGGTCCTGCCCGCTCTTCCCGATGTGCGCGGGCGGGAACGGGAGACCCTGGCGGGTCGGCGTGTCACGGTCGTCGGCGCGGGGCATTCCGCCGCCAACACTCTTCTCGCGCTCGTGGATCTCGCCCGGGAGGCGCCCGGCACAGCTGTGGC